>NZ_JBHUII010000001.1:386223-1255361 GCF_042682825.1 Kiloniella antarctica | reverse complement strand
CCTATCGTCAAGGAACATCGTAAATCTTTTTGTAAAAAAAATCCCAAGACCTAAATCTTAAAATCAACACCCAGCAAGTAATCGCTAACTGCCTGTTTTTACTCTGTCTTTCCGATGCACCACCGAAGCATGCGCCTCGTCGGTGAGCGGTGTTATAGGCCCCTCACCAACACCTGTCAAAGACCTTTCTCAAAAAAATTCATATTTCTATGATATTTCAGAAATACATCACGTTTGAGACATAATATTGCTCAAAATTACACTCAAACAGACCAAATCAACACAACAACGATTCAACAAATACTCAAAATCAACAAATACACGCAGAATCCCCCCCGAATCTCCTAAAGAAAATCAACAAATACTCAAAAAGATGCGAATAATTCGAGAAAAATCAAAAAAATTCTAGAAAGGCCTTACGAATAACCTGAGTAACGGCTCGACCAAACCGCTTAATCGTATAGGCGCCCCCCTTCCACGGCACGAAGATGATCTGCAAAAGTCGAAGATGACATCAAATCCTTGCAACGTCCAAACCGCGCGATGCTATAAGCCCAAAAATCTTCGGCAGGATTATCATTCCCATACTGGATCAATCCCCAGAGGGTCCATAACAAATCACACATCGCTTTATAAACAATCATACGACCGATAATTTCTGCTGGTGGTTCACCACCCCAATAGGACAAAAGTAATTCCAGATCCTGCTTTTCAGTAAACTCGGCTTCGACAGACAAATCACCTAGATCCCAGAGCGGATCATTCATTCCGGAATATTCCCAGTCTACAATCCACATCTTTTCGCCATCATCTAGGAAATTTTCCGATAGAGGGTCACAGTGACACGGAGCAAGAGGTAGATTTTTCTTAGATTCCAGAATTTTCCGAATATTTTGAGCCTCTTTAACCACCTCATGATAACCATCCGGTAAAACCACACCGAGACCATCCAGAACCTTCAGATATTCATCAATCATGGCAAAGAGTTCGAAACGGAACTGAAATTCTTTTCCAGAGTTATGCAACAAAGACAAAGCCTGTCCGGCTCGCCCCGCAGATCCCGCTCTGGACTTAAAAGCGTCAGGGCTCATGGTTTCTGTACCATCAAGGAACCGAGACACCATCACACCATCTCTCGGATCACTATATAATACTTCGGCAGAAACTTTGATATCTGCTGCGACCCGCGCATTATGAGATTCGACAGAACGGTCAATATAACTCTCAGTTCCCTCCCCAGGAATTCGAACAATAAAGCTAGCTTCTCCCCGAGACACCTTAAACACAAGATTGGTCAGCCCGCCAAGACGTTCAACAGAGTAGCTGCCCGGCTCCCAGCTTTGCAATTCAGGCACTTGCGCCAAAGCAGTTGCAATTTTTTGGTACTCCATACTCAATACTCCCTCTTCACCCACTACATCTTCAAGCGTTCGTTCAAAGGATCATACAGCGCACCATCCACACGTGTTGCAGGATAGCGCTTTCCGAAAGCTTCTATTTCAAATCCCTGTTGCTCTGCAATCCGCATGGGAAGATACCCCATGGCAATCTGTTTACCTAAGGTATGACCATGATTGGCAGATGTTGTCAGCCCCACAACATCCTCTCCAAGGAATATCGTCTCCGCACCATAGAGGGAAACATCAGCCTCCACGGTAAAAGTCGATAGCTTTTGTTTCGGTCCTTTTTCCTTAATTATCGCTAACGCATCTCGACCTATAAAGTCATCTTTGGATTTCAACGCAACCTTGAACCCCAAGCCCGCATCATAGGGGCTGTAGTCGGGCGTTACCTCTGAGCTCCAATAGACATATCCCTTTTCCAGCCTCAAACTATCGATGGCACGATACCCTACATTCGCAATACCATGAGCTTGACCGGCCTCCCAAAGCAACTCATACACATGCCCCGCAAATTCAGTTGGAATATGTAGTTCCCAGCCCAACTCCCCCACGTAACCGATACGTAGAGCCCAAAGCGTCGCAGCACCAACTTCAATCTGCTGACAGGTTGAAAAAGGAAAGTTTTCATTAGAGAGATCATTATCTGCCACAGCCTGCAAAACATCGCGTGAATTCGGCCCACAGATGTTTATCACGGCCTTGGCCGACGTCACTTCAAAAGTGTGAACAGATCCATCCGTTGGTAAATGTGTCTTGATCCAATGGAAATCCCGAGTTCCAAAGCCACTTCCTGTAATGACATAGAAACTCTGCGGTCCAAGTCGGCAAATAGTTAAATCTGCTTCAATTCCGCCCTTGGCATTACATAACTGGGTGTAGATAACCGAACCGACAGGCTTATCAATGTTTGAGACTGCAAGCCTTTGCAAAGCATCCAATGCACCCGGCCCGACAATTTCCAACTTGGCAAAAGACGATTGATCGATCAGAGCCACATTTTCACGCACTGCTTTACATTCTTGTATAACAGGGGAGAACCAGTTTGTTTTTGTGCGATCAAAATCCAATTGATCTTTTGGCTCCATGCCAGTAAGTGCAAACCAATTCGGGCGTTCCCACCCCGCCTTACTGCCATAACAAGCGCCCTTTTCTTTTAGTATATTATAAAGCGGGCTACGCCTTATGCCTCTGGCGGCCTCGGCTTCTTCACCGGGCTTATGCAGTAAATAATGACCACCATAGTGTTCAACAGCCCGATTATACATAAAGTAGTTGGTATTGTGATGTTCGCTAAAGCGGCGAATATCCAGGGGCCATAGATCCAGACTTGGTGCCTCGTCGACAATCCATTCCGCCATCATCTGCCCCGCACCGCCACCAGCCGCAATGCCATAAAGGAACCCGCTGGCGACGAAGTAGTTATCAAGCTCCGCCGCCTTACCCATAACAAAGTCACCATCAGCAGAGTAAGGAATAGGTCCATTGATAAGCTCACGGATACCAACGGTGTTTATTACAGGAGTAATCTCTGCGGCAAGACAAGCAAGCTGCTCAAACCGATCAAAATTCCCTCCGAGCAACTCGCGGCCAAAGCCTTGTGGAATACCTTTATCGCCGAAGGGAAGTGTTCCTTTTTCATAACCACCAACAACCATGCCCCGGACTTCTGGCTTATAATAAATCAAACGATCAGGATCCCGCATGGTTGGCATATTTTTTGGGACATCAGATATAGGATCAGTGATCATATATTGATGCTCCAAAGCACAGGCGGGAATTTTTACATTACTGAGTGCCCCGAGTTCTCGGGACCACATACCCCCGGCATTTACCAATATATCAAAAGTCCACGTCCCTTCTGATGTAACAACTTCAGTAGCACGCCTCCCGTCTCGTCGAACTTCTAACACTTCGACGCCCTGATGAATTTTTGCCCCTTTATCTCGCGCCCCTTTCGCAAGCGCCTGACAAACTGAACTCGGATCAATATAACCATCACTGGGAATGTAGGCTGCCCCCTCGACACCCTCTGTGGTCATGATTGGAAAAAGATCCTGTGCTTCCTGAGCGCTTAGAATTTGCATCTCAAGGCCAAAACTTTTGGAAGTCGTTGCCAAGCGTTTCACTTCAAGCATGCGGTCTTTCGAACTTGCCAACCGCAGACTGCCAACTTTTTTCCAATCCAGCGCCTGCCCTGTTTCTGCTTCCAGCTTATCGTATAACTCAACTGATTTTTGCAACATACGGGTGGTATTACGCGAAGACCTTAACTGACCGACCAGTCCGGCTGCATGCCAAGTCGCTCCATGAGTTAGCTGGTTTTTTTCCAGAACGGCAACATCCTGCTTTCCCATACGCGTTAAATGATAGGCAATGGAACATCCAATGATCCCGCCCCCTATAATGAGAACTTCCGCATGATGCCGCTTTGACATTTACTTCTCCAAAAACCACAAAATTCCACAATAACCACAGAAAATCATCATAAAAGGAGTCGAGTCAATTCAATAATTTGAAAATTTGAGGCTATTTGTGTTTATTTCGTGGATTCAATAGTGTTATAGTGACATTTCAGACGCCAAACCCACGAAATGAAATCCTATGCCTCCCTCAAAGCGCCAGCTCGATATTCTGAAAAATGTACGATTTAAGGGTTTCTGCACGACCTCAGCTCTCGCAGAAACATTGCAAGTCTCAATGGAAACCATCCGCAGAAATGTGAACAGCCTCGTCGCAGAGGGGTTATTGGAAAAAGCACACGGCGGGGTGTCACTCCCGGAAAGCCTTCCTGAGCCTTCGTTTGCACGCCGACTGATCGAAGGCAAAGAAAGCAAACAACAGATTGCCGCATTGGTTGCTGCACAAATTCGTAATGGCGACTCGCTTTTTCTCGACAACAGCTCAACCACCGCTTACGTGGCCATGGCTCTCAGCGATCACAACAATCTTTTTATTGTTACCAACTCAGCTTCGATTGCTAATATTCTGGTGAGCAGAAATGGAAACAGGGTTTTTCTGGCTGGGGGAGAACTCAGAGAACACGATGCCGGTGCTTTTGGACCTGAGGCACTAGAATTTGTCGGGCGCTTTGAGCTTGATCACGCCATATTATCTGCTTCAGCCGTAAACAGTGAAAAAGGCTTTATGGTAAATCACCTCTGCGAAGCTGTCTTCTCACAAACCCTTATTTCTCACTCTCAACGATCCATAATGGTTCTCGATCATAGCAAGTTCGAGAAAATGGCCCCGATTAAGCAATGCGATTTCTCTCAAATAAATCAATTTGTTTGTGACAAAGTACCAACAAAACCCTTGGTAGAGGCGATCAAGCTTGCTGGATGCGATTTATCAGCCGCTGAAGAGCAGGTCGATTTCGAGTAAGTCCTTCAGATAATACAAACACCTTTCATCTGATCTTGCCTAAAATCAATTCCTCTGTGATCTTAGGACTTTAAGCGATTAGGGGAACAATCAAGAATGAGTGCGGGTGGAGTTCCAGAAAATGGTCAGGTCGTTATCGGCCTGAATGCTGTTATTGTGGCCATAATAAAAGAACAGCCAAAGGTGTTGATCGTTCAACACACGCCCGAAACCCTGACCGCCCAGCATGAAACCTTGACTGATCGCGCTCTACCCCATGATGATCGCCACGAAGCCCTTCCCTTTGGTCCGTTCTACCCTCTAAAACACCGCACTCTGGAAAGTGGGCTTAGGTCCTGGGTTGAAGAGCAAACCAATCACGAAATCGGCTATGTTGAACAGCTTTATACCTTTGGTAACGAAGGCCGCGACCCCAGAGAAGAGGCCGGCGGGGCAAGGCTGGTATCTGTTGGTTATCTTGCGCTGGTACAAGACACCGCACCAACCGCCATAGAGAGCGCCATTTGGCATGACTGGTATCGCTACTTCCCCTGGGAAGATTGGAGGGAGGATACACCTGCACTGCTTGAAAGCGATATCATTCCGGCTCTGCGCAAATGGATCGAGACCTCATGCACCCCTGCCCAGCGCCAAGATCGCTATGAGCGCACCTGCATCACCTTTGGCCTCGACGATACCCCCTGGAATGATGAGCTCGTTCTTGAACGCTATGAACTGCTTTACGAAGCCAATCTTGTTGCAGAAGCCCAAGATCGAACCACCGACCAGATGCAGATTGGCTTCAGGGGCACAGCAATGGCGCTTGATCACAGGCGCATTCTTGCAACGGCCATCGGTCGGCTACGTGGCAAAATCAAATACCGTCCAGTAGTGTTTGAACTCATGCCGCCCACGTTTACTTTGTTGCAACTGCAAAAAGTGGTCGAAGCTTTGTCTGGATCTCGACTCCATAAACAAAATTTTCGCCGATTAATCGAGAAAAAAGGGTTGGTTGAAGCTACTGGTAAAATCGAAAGCCAAACCGGCGGTCGCCCGGCCAGTCAGTTCCGCTTTCGCAGAGAAGTCCTGATGGAAAAACAGGCGCTTGGCGTTCGCCACAACTAACTATCTTTGATAGCGATACGCGTTAAGATTAACACCCTGGACTCTCTTCAAGCTTAATTATGCTCATCTGTAGCATAATTAAGCTTGACCGGAGTAATACTCATTTGTAGCATAACTGTAACAGGGGCTTCCTGTCTTTTTTATAGCCCCCTTATACTCCAATTGAGCACAAGAGGTTTCCATGTCTGCCACGACTGTGTTTTCCGATACCCCGGTCATCGAAACAGAAGAATTAAGCTACACGCCGGAAGTCGCCAAGCGCACGGCAGGAATTTTCAAACGCGTTGCTCCAGCCATCAGCGCAGAAGAATGGCCCGACTTTGCCCCTTATGTCGATGAGATCGTACGTCTAAAAAAAGAACGCAATGCCGTCATCCTCGCGCACAATTATCAAACTAGGGATATCTACCACTGCGTATCCGATATTGTGGGAGACTCTCTTGCCCTCGCGCAAAAAGCTGTTGATGTAGAAGCCGATGTCATCGTCATGGCTGGCGTTCACTTTATGGCGGAAACCACCAAACTGATGAACCCGACCAAGACGGTTTTAATCCCCGACCCCGAGGCGGGATGTTCTCTCGCTGATTCAATCACGGGCGAAGACGTCAGAAACCTGCGCAAAAAATATCCCGGCGTGCCCATTGTCACCTATGTAAATACGTCAGTAGAGGTCAAAGCTGAATCAGATATCTGTTGCACATCGGGCAATGCAGTCAAAATCGTTGAATCCCTCGGCGTAGATCGCGTTTTACTTATTCCTGATCGTTTCCTGGCTGCCAACGTTGCCGCAGAGACCAATGTTGAGATCCTGACCTGGGCGGGAGAGTGCGAGGTTCATGAACGTTTTACCGCGCAACAAGTGACACAACTGCGCAAAGAACATCCCGATGTCACGGTTCTCGCTCACCCCGAATGTCCCCCAGAAGTGGTTGAGGCCGCGGACTATTCTGGCTCAACCGCAGGCATGATAAACTTTGTAACAGATCGAAAGCCAAAGGAAGTTGCGCTGATTACCGAGTGCTCCATGGGCGATAACATCGCGTCACAAAATCCGGACACGACCTTTATCCGATCCTGTAATCTTTGCCCGCACATGCAGCGCATCAACCTGATGAATATCTGTGATTCGCTCAAAACCATGACACACGAAGTCACAATAAATCCAGAACATGAAGACAGAGCACGTTTGGCAGTACAGCGGATGCTTGACGCAAGCTAAGGAGCGATGAGGTGATGGGCACAACGACAGAGAACGCCCTAAAAACGGGCGTATTGGTGATCGGGGCCGGGCTTGCTGGTCTTATGACCGCCCTCACCCTTGCGCCAAAATCCGTCATTCTCCTCTCCAAAGGGCCGCTCGGTGAAGAAGCTTCCAGTACCTGGGCTCAGGGGGGGATATCCGCAGCGCTGTCCCCTGAAGACAGCCCCGCCAATCACCTCCGCGATACCCTTGCTGTGGCAGGGGGCATTGCCGATGAAGATATCGCAGCACTGGTAACCGACCTTGGCCCGGAACGAATTCAAGATCTAATCGATCTCGGGGTTATTTTTGATCAGGATGAAAACGGCTTATCTCTTAGCCGTGAAGCAGCCCACAGTCACCGACGCGTTGTTCATGCCAATGGCGATTCCACCGGGCGCGAAGTCATGCGTGCCCTGAGACTTCGCACTTTAGAAGCTTCCCACATTACCGTCTTGGAAAATGCCGAAGCTCTCGACCTGATCACTGAAGAGAGTGAAGAGGCAAAAATTGTCGGGGGCGCAACTGTTTTTCAGGATCAACAACACATCGTTATTCAAGCAGAAGCCGTTGTATTGGCCACGGGCGGAATTGGTCAACTCTATAGCGCGACCACAAATCCCCTTGCTGCTTGTGGAGATGGTCTTGCCATGGCGGCACGGGCAGGCGCGACACTGAAAGACCTTGAGTTCGTTCAGTTCCACCCCACCGCAATCGATGTCGATGCTACCCCTCGTCCCTTGGCGACAGAAGCTTTGCGCGGGGATGGCGCCTGGTTGGTCAATGATCTTGGCGAGCGCTTTATGAAAGCTGAACACCCTTTGGCTGAACTCGCACCACGAGACATCGTTGCCAGAGGGATTTGGCGACAGAGAGAAGCGGGCCAGAAGTGTTACCTCGATACCAGAAACAGTATTGGGCGGGCCTTGCCGGAGCACTTCCCAACAGTGTTTAGCCATTGTCAGGACCACGGCATCGACCCAAGAACAGACCTGATCCCGGTTGTCCCCGCCGCGCATTACCACATGGGCGGTATCGAGGCTGATAACCGAGGACGTACCGATATCAAAGGGCTTTGGGCCTGTGGCGAAGTGGCGTGTACCGGATTACACGGCGCAAATCGTCTTGCCAGTAATTCTTTGCTGGAAGCACTGGTCTTTGCGCCGTTGGTAAGCAAAGACATTAAAGATCAGCAGCAAAAGCACCCATTATCCAGCGATATAAAAAACTTGGCGGTAAGCACTCCTCCTTACCCAAAACTTAAAACCGGACTTGAGACAGATGTTATTGCTGAGTTACAGGTCCTGAATTATCGCTATATCGGCCTTTGCCGAAACGCCCACGGGTTGGAGACGCTTGTTACGCACCTCGATAATCTCAAACAAAAATACCCCGCTCCCTCTGCAAGACTACGAAACCTGATGACGGTTAGCAGACTAGTTGCTCAATCAGCTCTGACACGGAAAGAAAGTCGAGGAGGCCATTACCGCGATGATTATCCAGAGACACTGGATGGCTATAAAGCCCACAGTCGCCTTACCTTCGACGACACACAAAAAACAAACTTTGAAATCACACGAAGCCCCTCTTTAAAAATGGCTTCATAAGTTAAAAAAAGTACCTATATCATGACAACTAGCCTCACCCCCCTTCCGCGCCCCTTAATCACCAAAGCCGTTCAAGCCGCCTTACTTGAAGATTTGGGATCAACCGGGGACCTCACCAGCGATAGTACCATCCCAGAAGATGCTGTTCTTTCCGCCTCTGCTGTCTCTCGGCAAAACGGGACCATTGCTGGCACAGATTTTCTGATCGCTGCAATGGCTGAACTATCCGAAGATGTCAGTGTTGAAGTTCTGGTAAAGGACGGTACCAAGGTCACTCCCGGCACCATCATCGCCCAAATTTCAGGTCCAGCGCGTGCCATCCTCAGTGGAGAACGGGTTGGCCTTAATTTTATGGGACACCTGTCAGGAATTGCCACAGCAACCCGCAACATTGTTGATCTCATTGAGGGTCTGCCTGTACGTGTGACCTGTACGCGTAAAACTACACCGGGTTTGCGCGCCTTTGAAAAATACGCCGTGCGTTCCGGCGGCGGCCACAATCACCGCTTCGGTCTCTATGACGGTGTCATGCTCAAGGACAATCATATCGCCGCTGTCGGTGGGAAAATTGGCAAAGCAATTGATCAGGCACGTGCCAATATCGGACACATGGTCAAAATCGAAGTTGAAGTCGATACTCTTGCACAATTACAAGAAGCCCTGCCCCATAAACCGGATATCATTTTACTCGATAATATGAGCCTCACAGAGCTTCGGGAAGCCGTCGCAATGATTGATGGCAATGCCATCGCCGAGGCCTCGGGTGGCATCACTTATGAAACCGCCCGCGCGATTGCCGAAACAGGTGTGGACGTGATCTCACTTGGTTGGCTCACCCATAGCGCTCCATGCCTAGATCTTGGATTGGATATTCTTTGAATCGGGTTCTTAACATTACATACCCAGCCAGTAACGAATACCGTATCCGATAACCGCTAAAGACAGAACACCCCCCAACCAAAGGGCCATAAACCATCCAAGCTTGCTTATCAGTGGCGAGGTGTCCTTTGCCATCAGTGATAACCTTCCGATGGGTCAACCTTACCTCTGAACACCCAATAGGCATAGGCGGTGTACGCCAAGATAAGCGGAATTAAGACGGCTGAGCCAACCAACAGGAATGACAGACTTTCGTCAGGCGCCGCGGCCTGCCAGATGGTTACACTTGGTGGGACCATATAGGGAAAGAAACTGATCCCCAGACCTATATAAGTAAGAATAAAAAGTGCAATTGCCGCGACAAACGGCTGCCCGTCTCGTTGTAATCTTATTCCCCTGAGAAGAAGCCAAGCGACTAAACAAACCAGAAGAGGGACTGGCGCCGTATAAAAAATCCGAGGGACGGAGATCCAGCGTTCCATGAAAATCGGGTTAAGAAACGGCGTCCAAAGACTAACTGCACCGATCAAGAACAACATGCCCCACAAAGCTGGTTTTGCAACAACGTACGCTTTGTCTTGAACGGGGCCAAAGGTCTTCAAAATCAGCCACGTAGATCCAAGCAGGACATAGCCGACAACCACCGCCAAGCCTGTCAGTAAAGAGAACGGCGTCAACCAGTTCCACCATCCTCCCGCATAAGCACGGTCAACAACGTCGATGCCCTGAACCAAAGCTCCTAAAGCTATACCTTGGCAAAGTGCCGCTGCGAGAGAGCCAGCAAAGAAAGCAAAATCCCACTTCCCTTGCGAATTAACACTGCGCCATCTGTATTCAAAGGCAACACCCCGAAAAACAAGGCCCAGCAGCATAATGGTCAAGGGAGCATAGAGCGCAGGAAGCACAACTGCATAGGCAAGAGGGAAAACTGCAAAGAGGCCCCCGCCGCCAAGGACAAGCCAGGTTTCATTACCATCCCAAACTGGCGCGATCGTATTCATAGCATAATCACGTTCACTCCCCTTATTAAAGAAAGGAAACAAAATCCCTATGCCCAGATCAAAACCATCTAAAAGCACATAAGCCAAAACAGCAAAAGCAATGATAAGAGACCAGATCAGCGGAAGATCAAACATCATTGTCTTTCTCCTTTGTTGTTTGTGGCTTTTCGCGTCTCCGGTAACAGTGCCGCCATCGGCGTGATCCCGGCAGAGCGCAATGGCCTATCCGTCATAAATTCGGGGGCTTCACAATCAGGCGTTCGTTTCATCAATCGTAAAATGTAAACCAGACCAACACCGAAAACCGCGAAATAGACAACGACAAAAGCCAGAAGCGAGATAGCAACAGCAGGTGCATCGATAGGAGATATTGAATCCGCTGTGCGCAGCAACCCGTAAACAGTGTAGGGCTGGCGCCCCACTTCGGTGGTAACCCAGCCAGACAAGAGAGCAATAAAACCTGCAGGCCCCATAAGAATCGCAAATCGAAGCATCAAGGGCGTCTCAAATAACTTACTCTGCCAGCGCCGGACCAAGCTCCAGATCCCCAAACCTGCCATCAAAAATCCCAACCCCACCATTATGCGGAACGACCAGAAAACGATCGCAACGTTTGGCCTATCTTCTTTTGCCCATTCCTCTAATCCCTTGATCTCGCCATCCGGATCATGGGTTAAGATAAGGCTGCCAAGTTTAGGAATTTCCAACGCATAATGAACCTCCTCATCTTCCATACTCGGAATACCAAACAGGATTAAGGGCGCGCCCTTTTTCGTTTCAAAATGTCCTTCCATCGCCGCGATCTTGGCGGGTTGATGCTCCAGCGTGTTCAAACCATGAAAGTCCCCGGCAACAATCTGAATTGGGGCCACAATAACCGCCATCCACATCGCCATAGAAAACATAATCCGCGCGGCCTGATTGTCACTATCGCGGTACAGGTGCCACGCCGACACCCCGCCAACGACAAAAGCCGTGGTGAGATAAGCTGCCAGTACCATATGGACCAGACGATAGGGAAAAGATGGGTTGAACACCGCCGCAAACCAATCCACAGGGATAAACTGGCCAACGTCGTTAATTCCGTATCCGGCTGGTGTTTGCATCCAAGAGTTGACAGACAAAATCCAAAAGGCGGAAAACAAAGTTCCCACAGCAACCATTAAGGTCGCAAAGAAGTGCAACCTCTTTCCGACCTTGTTCATGCCAAACAACATGACGCCGAGAAACCCGGCTTCGAGGAAAAAGGCTGACAAAACCTCATACGCCATTAGAGGTCCGAGTATCGGCCCAGTTTTATCAGAAAACACGCTCCAGTTAGTCCCGAACTGATAACTCATCACAATACCGGATACCACGCCCATACCAAATACAACGGCAAATATCTTTATCCAGTAGCGGAAAATTTGCAGATAAACATCGCGCCCTGTCCACAGCCATAAACCTTCAAGAACGGCAAGATAGCTTGCCAAGCCAATTGAAAATGCAGGAAAGATAATGTGAAAAGAAATTGTAAATGCGAACTGTACCCGGGCAAGAAGGGTTGCATCAAGGAACTCGACCATATCCAAATACACCGTTTCAAACGATGTCCTTAGCTGTTGCTTTGATGGATATTGTCATACCAAATCATATCGAGAGCAACTAGCCAGCTCGGTGCGAATTGTCTCGCACAAATTGTAGGGACATTAATTTAAGTTCAAAAACATTCTTAACCAAAGACCAAGTTTAGTTTGCTGAAACAGGCAAACAATCATTCCGTCACCTTGAAAGACAACTATAAATAGATTTTTCATAAAATCACTGACGCAAATATCTTGATAACACAAATTTAATTATAGATTATATGGTTAATAATTAAAAAATTACCTAAGCAGGGATAGTAAATGAAATTAACTCAAGTCCTCTCAAGCACCAATCAAGTCGAGAAATCTAAGTTTATTTCCTGCTTAGACAAGCTTTGCTCTATTGCTGCAAATAGTGACAAACAGCTGGCAAAATCAGTAAATAAAATTGATGGTCAGATAAAAAATGCATCAGGCAGTGAAATCACAACACTATTTTCTTTGGTATCTTCAGATTTTAAAGATGCGATAAAAGAACAAATTGCTATGTCTGATGCTCAAATAGGCCTGTTAATTAATATTTTAACGAGGGATGGAAACGGCATAGCAAGAACGTCTTGGATCGAAAGTTTATACAATAAAGAATTGAGCAAACTCAAAAAACTATCGAAAGAACTTCAGCTTGAAATTGAATCAAGTCAACATTCAGATTCTTTTAGTCGCGGTACATTCTTAAGTATTTACTACGATTGCCTAAAAATGGCGTTTGTAAATGATGAAAAAATCAATCGGGAAGCAAGAATTACCGATGATGAAAGAAGCATCCTCAACGTATTGGCAGACAGATTAACCATTTCTATGGATGAGGCTTCTGCTATTGAGCATTTAATCAACCCTATATCCCACAACAATGTATTAGATGGTTTAAATACACTCAGAGAAATGGGCCTTCTGTTCATAAATAGAAAGCGTTCCGAAGTTTTAATTGCTGATGAAGTTGTTGCCATCCTCAATGACTTACAGGGAAAAGAATTAGCAGATAAACATACCTTACGAGTTTTAAGAAGCCTAAGTGATGCAGAGCTTTCCAATATACTTAAGCATTACGGCAAGAAAATTAGAGGCATTGAAAGAGTAGAAAAAATTCATGACATAATTCATTCAAGAACATCGATTAGATGCATACTTCAGCGGGATATCTTTGCCTCAAATGAAACTCAGAATCAGAGAAAAGAGAGACTCAAAATATTAATTGATGAACTGGATTTGAGTATAGAGAAAATTGGCACAACGCTAGATGAACGTATAGATGTTATTTTAAGTGCTCTCAATCAATCAGCACATAATGAATTTGAAGCTCTGAGTGCCGCTGGCTTCAAAGAAATGTATTCAACTCTTCAGGTTCACTTCCCCGCACTAGAGAAACTACTTAAAAGGGAATTTGAACTTGAAGATAGTCAAGAAATAGACACTGACAAGCTTCGAGCATTAAGCATAACACCCGTTGATATCTTATATTTGCTGAATAATGATCAGATAAAAATTATTCGTGATAAAATGTCACTTCCAAAGAGAGGAAAACCAAGACAAGTTATCTTGGAATCATTTGCGAATGCTAATGATAAATTGATCGAAAACTATGCCGCATTAGCTCAAAGGGATTTGGCAAACTTAAAGGGTGCAGGTATTGAAATTGCGGAAGCAGAGCTAGGTGTCAAATTCGAAGAAATAACAAAAGAGATATTTGAAACACTCAACTTTGTAGTAGATGAAGACCTCCGCAAAGCAATAAATTCCACGAAAGATAAAGCAGATATTATCATTTCATTAAGCGATGATGACGTCATTATAGGAGAGGCAAAAACTTGTAAAAGCGGTGATTTCGCTAAATACTCTACAACATCGCGGCAAGTAAAAGCTTATGTGACCAGATGCGAAAACCAAGGCAAAAGAGTTGCACAAGTCTTGATAATTGCTCCGAGTTTTTCTAATGATTTTGTTGAAAGCGCCGAGATGGATACTGAAGTAAATATATCCTTACTTGAAGCTAAAGGCTTAAAGTTAATTTACGATGCATTCAAAGCGAGACGAAACCCTAAATTCTCTGCTAAGCTATTGACCAAGGGTGGATTATTGAAAGCTGAACTCATTGCTAAAAACATTTAACCCACATAAATAATTTTTCTTTTTATACAAAGTGTTATTACCCAATGAATTACGAAAATACCCGGGTTACCCGGGCATTTTCATTTCAAACACGGCTAGAATGAAAAAAATTTAGCCCGCTGATATCGCCGAATAATCATTCCAGCTTGATACAGGAACGATCTCTTCGCGCGGTGAGACGTTTGCTCTGGTGACAGGGCGGTAGCCGTCGGCGGCTTTTTTGCGAAGAGCATGATCTATTTGAGCAGTTTCCTCTGGTGATTTTCCGCCGTGTACCAGAATTTTCTGGCCATCTTGATGCACGGGGAAGCCCGCCTTGATGGTGTCGCTGTTTTCAACATAACACACGCCGTCAACCAGGTCTGAGACCGTATCATCGGTGAAATCATGATCCGCAGAATATTCCAGAAGTAACGGCACAGAAGATCCCAGCTCGATCAAAGCATGACGCGCGGATGCGAGTTGAGCACGCGCTTGTTCAAGACCAGACACTGGACTAAAACTCAATGCATCTACACCACCGGATACAAGCCCCTGAACCTGAATATACGCATCATTGCGTAACTCATTGTCGCTGCCTTGTGCAGATGACTGGTCAACCACGCCAATAACAAAACGCCTGCGATCGCCGCCCGCGAGCGAATCAACTGCCTGACAAGCTGCTTCAGCTGCAAGATGATTGATAATAAATGTCTCTTCTCTCATGCCGTACTTATCCAAAGCAACAGGCGATGCTTGCGCCGTATTGGTTCGAATGACATCAGATCCCGCTTCGAGGTAGCTTTTATGAATTGCAGTGATGACATCAGGGCGAGATATATTCAAAGCTGCAAGACACTCAGGATGACCAAAAGTTGCTCGGTCAATATCTACACTTAACTTTGCCAACACAGGCGCAATATCGCCATCTGTGAGAAGTACGCGTGAGTTCAAAGCATCAATAAAATTACGCATTATGCAGCTTCCTTCTGTTTTGTCTCTAGCGCCAACAAGCGGCATACAGCTTCGGTTAATGGTGAGCGATTGAGGGTATAAAAATGGAAAGCGTCAACACCCCCTTCAACAAGGTCACGACACAGATCAAGACAGAGCGAAACAGCAACCGCTGCTGATGTTTCTGGGTTATCTTCCAAACCATCAAATGCCTTGATCACCCAGTTTGGTATTGTTGCACCACAACGATCCGCAAACCTTTTGAGTTGAGAGATGTTATTGATCGGAAGGATACCCGGGATAATCGGAATCGTAATTCCGGCCTGACGTGCTGCCTTAACAAAATTAAAATAGCTCTCAGCTTCGAAGAAGAACTGTGTGATTGCACGGGTTGCCCCGGCATCTTGTTTATGCCTTAGAAATTCGAGATCCCGTGCCAAAGACTGGCTATCAGGATGAGGGTCAGGATAGGCCGCAACTGCAATATCGAAATCACCAAGCTCGCGGAGCGCCGCAATGAGCTCTACCGAATCTTGAAATCCGTCAGGATGCGGAACAAAAGCTTCGCCCGGAACCGCAGCATCACCACGAAGAGCTACCAGACGTTTGATGCCCAATACCTGCCAGGATTTCACGGTATTGATGATTTCTTGGCGCGATGCCCCCGCGAGAGTGATATGCGCCGCAAGCGTCAGATCTTTATCTTCCACCAGCGTATTTATCAGCTCATTGGATTTTTGCTGGCCTGAGCCACCAGCGCCGTAAGTTATTGAATAATATTTCGGATCGAAACTCTTCAGGCGTTTAACCGCCTGTCCGAGGTTGTCCAAGCCATCTGCCGACGCCGGCGGGAAAAGCTCAAAACTGATATCAGGTCTTTTCATTGTTTCCTTGCTCCGTTTCGGGATCGCGACGGGCTGTCCATATACAGACTGTCAGCGGGTCCCCGGGAAGATGTTCCGGTTTCGATAGGCTTAAACCTGCATCGATACAGAATTCTTCGATTTGTGTATCTTCAAAGCCTAGCCAGTGGTGTGCGTGATCATCACGCAGGCTGTCCATACGGTGGGGCGCGAAATCCACCAAAATCAATCGGCCGCCAGGTTTAATAACGCGGGCAGCTTCGCGCAGACACATTCGCGGGTCTAAAGCGTAGTGGAGCACCATATTGAGGCACACAGCATCGAATCGACTGTTCCCAAAAGGAATTTGGTACATATCCCCTTGACGGACCTGACAATTATTTAATCCTGCGCGGTCGATGTTGTTACGCGCGATGGCGAGCATCTCACGAGAGATATCAAGACCAACGACAGAACCAACCTCACTTGAAACCAATTCAAGAACACGACCTGTGCCCGTACCAACGTCGAGTAACTCTTCGACAGGCTCTTCAAGCAATTTCCCTTTAAAGGCACTTTCGATTTGAGTGGTATCAATATGCAGGGATCTGATTTCGTGCCAGTCTGAAGCATTTTTACTGAAATACTCATGTGCTTTACGTGCACGCTCAACCTTGATGTCTTCAAGACGCTGAAAATCGAGTGCTAATTTAGGATCATCAATTGGTATCAAGTCGATAATTAAACGACCAAGCTCTGAACAAGGCTGATTATCTGACAATCGGAAATACGCCCAGTTGCCTTCTTGATGACGTTCAAGAAGGCCAGCTTCCATAAGAAGCTTTAAGTGACGCGAAACACGTGGCTGACTTTGTCCAAGAATTTGCACAAGCTCACTGACGGTTAATTCAGCGTGCGCACACAACCCCAACACCCTTAAACGAGTTGGTTCGGCAATAGACTGAAGACCTTTAAGTAATACTTCCACGTGACTTCTCCATTATGGCAGCACGTTGGCTGCTCGAATTGACATAACAATATCTTTATATCGTAATTTGACAAGAAAAAAAATACCCCAATTGCGCACATTTTTCATCTTTTTACGACTACAAATAACATAAGTTATTGATATTAATAAATATTTATTAAATATTCACTCGTTAGTTTTTTTGACATTAATGAATGCAACAGTTTTTAAGTGGTAAAACAGACAAAGAACCATCATTTTCACATTCAAATTGAAATGAATTTAGAAAATCCAAAAATCACCGTTTTGCCACATTTATGGCTAAGTCCCTTCGCAATTGGGAACTACATTTAAATTCGTAGAGAGCTTCCCCTCTCTATGAGAGATCCTGAAGATCTCCACATTACCCCAAAGCTGGACTCTCGCGGCTGCTGGATACCCGACTGGCAGCCGCATCCTTTTTTGATCTCCCAAATTCTTCCCCTGCGTCATAAGGAAACATCCCATTGGCGACAGGGGATTTTTTTTGTTATACGCAACAGCAATAATTCGGCATGATGGTGCTTACACAAACCATCTTCATATATTTTCTGCGATGTAATAAAGGGTGAGAGTTTGGGCAAGAGCCTTTTTAGCGGTGAAAACCTGACATGTATCAGGGGCGGTCGCACCGTCTTCATCGGACTAAATTTTCATTTGAACGAAAGCAGTGCCCTTATCCTTGAAGGTCCAAACGGCAGTGGGAAATCAAGCCTGATTCGCATATTATCCGGTCTGCTACGCCCTCGATTGGGTTCCTTGACATGGCAAGAACAAGACGCCACGAAAGAGCCAGAAATTTTTCAAGACCATATCCATTACATCGGTCACCGTAATGCGATTAAACTGGTTCTGTCTGTTCAAGAAAACCTCTCCTACTGGTCTGGATTAAATAAAGATGATCCACAACTCGACAAGGCGCTTGACCAATTCAATATGCTACCCCTTAAGAACACACCAGCTAACCTGCTCTCATCAGGGCAAAGCAGGCGCTTAGCTCTATCTAGATTACTCGCATCAAAAAGAAAATTATGGCTATTGGATGAACCCTCGGTGGGTTTGGATATCGCTTCTGTACAGTTACTGGAACAAGCTATTACCAAACACCGGGCCAGCGGCGGGTCAGTTATTTTTGCCACCCACAGTCCAATTAAAGTCACCACTCCAACCATATTAAACCTTCGCGATTACAGTCCCCTTTATAATCGCGGCTTAGTGAACTTGGATGACGAAGAGGAATGCTGGATATGAACGCTTTCCTTAATATTGTCTCCAAGGATTTGCGCCTCGCCTTACGCCAAAGATCCGACCTGACGATGGCCGTGTTATTTTTCATACTCACCGCCATGCTCTTTCCCTTTGGCTTGGGGCCAGAACCTAACCTACTTGCGAGAATCGCCCCGGGCATTATCTGGGTCACTGCTTTGTTATCTGTGCTTTTATCATTAGAACGTATTTTTCTGGCTGATTATGAAGACGGCAGCCTTGAGCAACTCGCACTCTCACGCGCCTCTTTCGAAATTGCGGTTTTGGCAAAAGTACTCGCCCATTGGCTAACAACAGGTTTGCCTCTTATATTGGCCGCCCCTTTAATCGCTCTGTTATTCAATATGGATACAGAGGCAATGACGATTCTTTTAATAGCCATGTTACTTGGCACACCAAGTTTAAGTCTCATTGGCGCCATCGCCGCAGCCCTCACACTAGGTGCGCGGCGCGGTGGCGTACTCATCCCCCTGCTCGTCTTGCCGCTTTACATCCCAACACTTATTTTCGGGGTAGGGGCAATTGATGCCGCCATGAACAGCCTTGAAGCAGGGGCGGTTATCGCCAATGCGCGACCTCACCTTTTGTTGCTTGGCGCAATCCTGCTGGTTTCGCTATTAATAGCACCACTGGCTGGTTCTGCTGCTTTAAAACAAGCACTAGAATAAAGTAGAACGAAAATATAAAACCGTTTGTCGATCCTAAAACACTGATCGACATCAAGGAAATGGTAAGATCGATCAACTATGATCTTACCCATAATCATAAAGCGTGTGCTCTGCACACAAACAGACGTCAATGGAAGGGATAAGGAATGTCGGTCTTTCACCGATTGGCCAATCCAAACCGCTTTTTAAAGCTAACAAACACAATACTCCCATGGATTTCAGGGATTACGATACTGTCGCTGGTTATCGGCCTTTACATGGCCTTTTTCACGTCGCCACCCGATTATCAACAGGGTGAAAGTGTGAGAATTATGTACATCCATGTGCCTTCCGCCTGGATGGCGATGTTTATCTATTCCGCTATTGCCTTTGCCTCTGTGTGCTCTTTGATATGGCGCCATCCTCTTGCAGACCTCGCAGCAAAAGCATCAGCCCCCATTGGCGCGGGCTTTACCTTCCTTGCCCTTGCGACAGGCTCTCTATGGGGCAAACCCATGTGGGGTGCTTGGTGGGTATGGGATGCACGACTTACATCCGTATTGATTTTGTTCTTCTTGTATCTTGGCCACATGGCCTTGATGAATGCATTTGAAGAACAAGAACGGGGTAATCGTGCCGCTGCCGTTCTCGCCATCGTTGGCTTCGTCAACATTCCCATTATCAAGTTTTCGGTGGATTGGTGGAACACGCTTCACCAACCAGCCTCTGTCATGCGCGCAGACGGTCCCGCCATTGACCCCTCGATGCTGTGGCCGCTTCTCATCATGGGTCTGGCCTTCAAGTTTTTTTACCTCGTGGTTGTGCTTATAAGGATTAAAAGCGAGCTTATTGAAGCTAAATTGAGAAAATATCGCCGCGCAGTCGTTGATAACAGCTAAGCATCGATTTCGATCAAGAAAATTTGATCACAATTTGAAGTAAAAACCGAGAGCAATAGTGTGACATAATGCGCTAGTGTTTACGCGATACAATTTAGTTATCGTTATATGACGAGAATAAGTATTAACGAGCTTAAGCTGGGAACATGTTATCATCAATCTCGGCACAACTCTGGTTACGCAGGATAGTATGGATCAAGTAATGAACTTCTTCTCCATGGGAAACTATGGAGCTTACATTTGGACGGCGTATAGTCTGACCGCCGCCGTCATGCTGACCCTGCTTGTCACCACCTTACAACGTCTTCGCAAGAATCAAGCCGAGCTTTTGGAGCTTCAAAGCCAGCGAGAATCTTCAGGACAAAGTAACAATAAGGAAGAGACAGCCCGCCCATGACGCGGAAAAGCCGTAGAATGTATATAATCGTGGTCGCCTTTGCATTATTGGCCTCTGCGACAGCTTTAGTATTAACCGCTTTCGAAGATAATTTGGTTTATTTCTATAGCCCGAGCGATCTCAAAACCAAACAAGTAACAATTGGTCGCTCCCTACGTCTGGGTGGTTTGGTAGAAGAAGGCACTTTCGTCAAACTTGGCGATGGTTTGAACATACAGTTCTCCATTACGGATGGTGCCGAGAGCATCCCTGTTTCGTACAAAGGTATTCTTCCGGATCTCTTCCGTGAAGGTCAGGGAGTGATTACCGAGGGAAGCCTGAATGAAAAGGGTGAATTTATCGCCCATGAAGTCCTCGCCAAACACGACGAAAATTACATGCCTGCCGAAGTCATTGAAGCCTTGAAAGCATCTGGCGAGTGGCGCGGCGACGAGGAAGGTCAGGCAACAGAATGATTGCGGAACTTGGTCAGTATGCTCTTATCATGGCTTTATTGGCGGCCATCGCTCAATCAGTTCTCCCATTGATTGGCGCAGAAAAACTCGATAGCCGCCTCATGGCTTTTGGCAACCACGCGTCCATGATCCAGCTTCTATTTCTCGTCATGGCATTTGGATGTTTAACCCAGGCTTATATCGTATCCGACTTTACTCTCCTCAACGTTGTTGAGAACTCTCATTCGACCAAACCCCTCCTCTATAAAATCAGTGGTGTATGGGGTAATCATGAGGGTTCCATGTTGCTCTGGGTCCTCATCCTTGCAATCTTTGGCGCCGCAGTCGCCGCCTTTGGTCGCAACTTACCTGTCACGCTAAAGGCGCGTGTATTAGCCATTCAAGCCATGATCGGTGTAGGCTTTCTAACCTTTTTGATCTTTACATCTAATCCCTTTACCCGCCTTCTCGTTCCACCCGAAAACGGGCAAGATCTGAACCCGCTACTCCAAGACCCTGGTCTCGCGTTTCATCCCCCCATGCTATATGTGGGTTATGTAGGATTTTCAGTTGCCTTTTCCTTTGCAATTGCCGCCTTGATCGAGGGTAAGGTTGATGCAGCTTGGGCGCGTTGGGTACGCCCTTGGACGTTGACCGCCTGGATTTTCCTTACCGGAGGCATCGCACTGGGAAGCTGGTGGGCTTATTATGAACTAGGTTGGGGCGGTTGGTGGTTCTGGGACCCCGTCGAAAACGTATCTTTCATGCCATGGCTTATGGGAACAGCATTACTCCACTCTGCCATCGTCGTGGAAAAGCGAAACTCTTTGAAGGTTTGGACTATCCTGCTTGCGATTCTGACTTTCTCTCTTTCTCTTATTGGTACCTTTATCGTCCGTTCAGGCCTTTTGACCTCCGTACATGCCTTCGCCGTTAACCCTGAACGCGGAATTTTTATTCTCTTTTTATTAGCCATCGCTATTGGTGGATCGCTCACGCTCTTTGCCCTTCGTGCACCTGCGCTAAAGGCTGGAGGAATTTTCTCCCCGATCAGCAGAGAAGGCGGATTACTCCTGAACAACCTGCTGCTAAGCACCGCTTGTGCTACCGTCTTTTTGGGTACGCTCTATCCACTGTTTATGGAAGCATTGGGCGGTGGACGGGTCTCCATTGGACCACCATTTTATAATAAGACTTTTATTCCTGTAATGGTGCCGCTGTTCTTACTTGTATGTATAGGGGCACACCTGCCGTGGAAACGCGCAGATCTCCTTGGAGTTTTCAAGCGATTGAAATATGCCGGATTAGGATCACTACTTGCCCTGCTCCTTGCTTGGTACATATCCAATGGCGGTCCTCTTTTGGCTATTCTAGGTCTCGGCATGGCTGCATGGTTACTTTTGGGTACTCTCAGTGAATGGGCAGACCGGGTTAAACTGTTTAGAGTTCCCTTGGGCAAGAGCTGGCAACGAGCAAAGAATCTGCCCGGCTCCACTTGGGGCATGACCCTTGCCCACGGTGGCCTCGCCATCGCGATCGCCGGGATGATTTCTACGACAGCTTGGAAAGTGGAGGATGTCGCTGTTCTAAAGCCAGGAGAAACCATATCCGTTGCAGGCACTGATTATCGCTTTGATGGCGTTAAAGAAGTAACAGGCCCCAATTACACTGCGGTAGAAGGAACCTTTAACGTCAGCCAAAATGGCGTTTACATGGCTACGCTTAAACCAGAAAAGCGCCTCTACACCGTCAAACGTATGCCAACGACAGAGGCCGCCATATACTCGACCTTTATTGGGGATTATTACGCCGTAATTGGTGATTCGGACGGTTCCGGCGGCTGGACTGTTCGCATCTACCGCGAGCCTCTGGTTACCTGGATCTGGTTTGGATGTGGCCTCATGGTTTTTGGTGGCATATTATCTCTCGCAGATCGTCGACTACGTGTTGGCGCCCCAGCTGACAAACGTAAAAAACAAAAGATTAAAGAAGCACAAGCATGAGTGCGAAAAGAAAAATCATCTTTACCCTACCACTTCTGATTACAGTCGTGATTTTTGGATATTTTTTCTGGGCTTTAACCAAACCCGGACGGGATCCAAAAATACTGCCTTCGGTTTTGATCGACAAGCCGGCACCAACCTTCGATCTCGTTGCTTTAGAAGGACTCAATGTTCCAGGTTTCTCAAGACAGGATTTAACCAGCAATGGCAAAATTTCAGTGGTAAATATTTTTGCATCCTGGTGTATACCCTGCCTTGTCGAACATCCCGATATGGTGAAGTTGGGTCAAAGGAATGATATCAATCTATACGGTATCAACTATCGTGATAAACAAGAAGATGCCCTGAACTGGCTTAACAAAAATGGAAACCCCTATCATCGGATAGGACGAGATCCCAAAAGTCGCGCAGGTATTGATTGGGGCGTTTACGGCGTCCCCGAAACATTTATCGTCGATGCCTCCGGCACTATTCGTTACAAGCATGTAGGCCCCCTTAATCAAGGCGACCTAGAAGATACCATACTGCCGATAATAAATAGCCTACAGGCCCAGTCGTCGCAGTAATAAAGGAAGCACCTGAAAGCATGCGTGGCTTTACTCTTATAACACCCCTTTTCTTCGCCCTGATGATGGGCATCAGCCTTGTACAGGCTGTAGAACCCGATGAGGTCTTGGACGACCCTGTGCTTGAAGCAAGAGCACGCGAAATTTCAAAAGAAGTCCGATGCCTTGTTTGCCAAAACGAACCGATTGATTCTTCCAATGCAGATCTTGCCAAAGAACTGAGAATTGTCGTGCGAGAAAGGCTTGTTGCCGGAGACAGCGACGATGATGTGAAAAATTATTTATCATCTAGGTACGGGGATTTTGTGCTTTTCCGCCCTCCCTTTAAAACCTCTACCTTACTGCTTTGGTTCGGTCCTCTTTTAGTTCTCGTGATTGGTGTCGTTGGCATAACTTTCTTCTACCGAGGTAATCGCGGACTTAAAACCGCAACACCACTGAGTGCTGAAGAACAAGACAAACTCCAACAACTTCTTTTCGACACACAAGAATCTCCCCAAAAAGAAAAACCCCACAATAAGGGAAAGCCATTATGATTTTTTGGGTCCTCATTAGTCTTTTAACTGCACTTTCTCTCCTCGTCTTGCTCAAGCCTCTGTTAAACACGCCCAAAAGCGCGCCCGCCAATACTGCGGAATCAGATCTAGCCGTTTATAAGGATCAACTTTCAGAGATTGAACGAGATCTCAACGAAGGTAATTTAGGCGAATCACAGGCTGAAACTGCACGCATTGAAATTCAGCGCCGAATTTTGAACACCAGCCAAGAACAATCGTCTTCAACAAAGGGCATGCCTTTGTCATCTGCAGGTATAAAGGCGGTCGTTGGCCTGTTAACTTTAGCTTTCCCTCTTGGAGGTTTGGTTCTTTATCTCGAGCTTGGACAACCTGGAATGCCAAGCATGCCTCTGGCTGCAAGAGATATTGCTGCAGAACGTTCTGCCCTCGCGGAACAACAGAATACCTCAAGAAACGAAGAGATGATGGGACTGGCGCAAAAGCTGGAAGCCAGATTACACAATGACCCGACCAACCTTGAAGGTTGGATGCTACTCGGCAGTACATATGCTGAAATAGGCGCCTATTCAAAAGCTGAAAACTCTTTCCGACAAGCCATGGAAAACACCCCACCTTCCGCTATTGTCTATGGTGCCGTGGCTGAAATGATGGTTGCCAGAGCAGACGGCCAAGTCGCTCCTGAAGCACGCGCTTTGTTTCAAAAGACCCTCGACCTCAATCCCGAAGACCCAAGAGGACTTTTCTACAGCGGTCTAGCCCTGAGCCAAGTCGGCGAAAATGACGGCGCGCTCAAACTCTGGCTCAAATTACGACAATTAACTTTTGCCAATGATCCATGGCTTCAAGTCCTGGACACACAAATTAGCGATTTGGCCAGTAGGGTTAATAAAAGCCCATCCGAAATCATTGCTTCTAATCCAGCCAAAGCACCTCCTATCGTCCCTACTCAGGAGCAATCGAATCAGGAAATCCAACCACAGCCTGGCCCAACGGCAGAAGAGATGGCCAGTGCCGCAGAACTCAGTGCTGAAGATCGCAACGAAATGATTAATGGTATGGTCAATCGTTTGGCGGATAAACTCAACAAAAATCCTGATGATTTCAACGGTTGGCTGCAGCTGATTCGTTCCTACCATACTTTGGGGCGTGTTCAGGAAATTGCACCCGCTTTTGCGAATGCAGAGAATGCCGCATTACAACAACCTGACGTACAACAAGCTCAAGAACAAATCATCGCGTTGAAACAAGAACTTGGATTTTAGCAACCGCTTACATTTCATCTTTCCATTAAACATAGGCATTGCGATTTAGAGCGCCAACAAGTGTCTTCGTGTTATTTTTGCTTTTCATAATGAAAAAATCACACTAACTTCATTAGGAGGAAACATAGCATATAATTTAAAAATGAGGACATAACCTATGGCGTCAAACGCCGCGGCTATGGTGAACAATACACCTGCACTTGTTTGTGATGATATATACAAATCATTCGGCAACATTGAAGTCCTTAAGGGTGTTTCTCTGACCGCTCACCAAGGTGACGTTATTTCCATGTTGGGCTCCAGTGGCTCTGGGAAAAGCACCTTTTTGAGATGCATAAATTTGTTGGAGACTCCGAACTCCGGTAAAGTCACGGTTGGTGGTGAACTCATCAACATGAAGCTGACAAAATCCGGCGAATACACACCAACCGATCCAAAACAAATTGTCCGTATCCGGTCTAAGCTTTCGATGGTTTTTCAAGGATTTAACCTATGGGCACATATGACGGCGTTGGAAAACATCATCGAAGCACCCATCCATGTTCTTGGCCTCAGTAAAGCCGAGGCAACCGAACGTGCTAATGCGATGATGGAAAAAGTAGGTATTTACGAGCGCAAAGACTACTATCCTGCGCACATGTCTGGTGGACAGCAACAACGTGTCGCTATCGCGCGTGCTCTGGCAATGGATCCATCGGTCATGCTTTTTGACGAACCTACCTCGGCTCTGGACCCGGAATTGGTCGGAGAAGTTCTTAAGGTAATCCGGGATCTCGCTGAAGAAGGACGTACGATGATCGTGGTAACACACGAGATGGGATTTGCACGGGAAGTATCGAACAAAACACTATTCCTCCATCAAGGACAGATCGAGGAACAAGGAAATCCCAAGGAGATCTTTGCAAACCCTCAGTCCGAAAGATTTAAGCAATTTATCGCTGGAAACTTGAAGTAATAAAAAAAACAAAACCACAAAACTCAATTAGGGAGCTTATAAATGAAAAAAATTCTAATCACGGCTGTTGCAGCCGCTATGACTTTTACAGCAGGTTCTGTATCTGCTGAAGATCTACGCATCGGTGTAGAGGGTGCTTACCCTCCGTTCAGCAGTATTGACACAAACGGCAACGTCGTTGGTTTCGACATTGAAATCGCAAACGCCCTTTGCGAAGAAATGAAAGCAAACTGCACCATGGTCGTTCAAGACTGGGATGGCATTATTCCCGGCCTAGAAGCAAAAAAATATCACGCTATTATTGCTTCTATGTCCATTACGGATGAACGTAAGAAGAAAGTAGATTTCTCTGAAAAATACTACAATTCACCTGCTCGCTTCCTGCGTAAAAAAGGCTCCGGTATTGAAATCACTGCAGAGGGCATGAAGGGCAAATCCGTTGGCGTACAACGCGGGACCATCCATGACGTTTTCCTGACAGCAGAATTCCCAGAAGCTGAAATCAAACGCTACGGTACACAGGACGAGGCTTATCTTGATGTTGCAGCTGGTCGTGTAGATCTTCTAATCGCAGACTCCATTGCTATGGATGATGGTTTTGTCAAAACACCTGCAGGCAAAGATTTCGAACTATTTGGCCCTTCGTATAACGAACCAAAATACTTCGGCGTTGGTGCTGGCATTGCTGTTCGTAAAACCGACACAGATCTTCGTGATCGTTTCTCTGCTGCGATTAAAGCCATCCGTGCAAACGGTGTCTATAAAACGATCAACGATAAGTACTTTGACGTAGATATCTACTAGGATTTAGATGGCTTCTCCCATCAAAAAAATCTCAGTAAAACTCGAAAAGCACCACCAGAAATTATACTCTGGTGGTGCTTTTTATAAAAGCTTGATCCAAACAGGCTATACGACCGGAATTTAAAAATGATTGATCTTGGTGGCTACGGCTTCAGTATCCTTGTATCAGGTGCCAGCATTACAGTTTCTGTTGCGATCTCTTCTCTTGTGATCGCCTGCATACTCGGCATGATGTCCGCATTAGCAAAATTATCAAAAAGCCCTGTGGCCCGTGCATTGTCGACTTGTTACACGACGGTTATTCGTGGCGTACCTGATTTGGTTTTGATGCTTTTGATTTTCTTTGGCGGCCAAGTCTTCATTAACAATCTTCCCGACAATCTTTTAAGCCTAACGTCAATGCTCGGTGATTTACCGGGAATAAAAGGAAATTTAGTAGATAACGGTGAGCACTTAAAAATCTTGGCCCAACCTTATTTTGATTGGGGCTACATTGACATTAATCCATTTATAGCAGGCGTCATTACTGTTGGATTTATCTTTGGGGCCTACATGGGCGAGACCTTCAGAGGCGCCATCCTCGCCGTTGATAGAGGCATGCTCGAGGCCGGCACCGCTTACGGCATGACCAAGTTCCAAATCACAAGACGTATACTCTTCCCCCAAATGGTCCGCCATGCTCTTCCTGGCTTTGGTAACAACTGGCTGGTTCTCATGAAGGCAACAGCCATTGTCTCTATTATCGGCTTGGAAGATATGGTTCGAAAAGCGGGCCTTGCGGCTGGTGCAACGCGTCAGCCTTTCAAGTTTTACTTAACAGCTGCAGTAGCATTTCTGCTCTTTACTACAATTTCGATTTGGCTACAACGAATGGCTGAGAAGAAGTATTCAGTTGGCGTAAGGAGTGCTCTCTAATGGATTTTGAAATCATTTGGAACGAGCTTCCCCTTTATTTTGACGGGCTTCTCTTAACTGTACAACTTGTTCCACTCGCCCTTGCTATTGGATTTGTACTCGCTGTACCGCTCGCGATTATGCGGCTTTCAAAAAATCCTCTTATCAATTATCCAGTATTTGCTTTTACCTATGCTTTCAGAGGTACGCCCTTAATTGTACAGCTTTTTTTACTCTACTACGGAGTTGGACAATTTGAAGGCTACAGTGAGCTCGCGAAGGAATATTCATTTCTAAAAGGGGCATACTTTTTTGCACTCGCAGGCTTCACTTTAAATACAGCAGCTTACACGACGGAAATTTTTCGTGGTGCAATGGCACAAACATCCTTTGGAGAAGTTGAGGCAGCAAAAGCCTGCGGGATGAGCCAAAGTTTGATATTTAGACGTATCATTATCCCAAGTGCGTTACGTAGAGCTCTGCCTGCATATTCAAACGAAGTTATATTCATGCTACACGGTAGTGCCCTTGCAAGTACAATAACGCTCGTTGATTTAACCGGGGCTGCAAGAATTGTCATGTCTCGGTACTACGCGCCTTACGAAGCCTTTATCACCGCTGGCGTTTTCTACTTCTTTTTGACCTTTGCTTTCATATGGGCGTTTCGTCTGGTTGAAAAGCGGTACAACAAGCACCTCAACCGACGGGAAGAAACAGTCCAAGTTGTGACCTGATCTACACAATAATCTGAACAAAAGGGAGGATTGGCAATGCTGGTCCTCTTTTTTTGCTTTATCTATAAAATATTAAATAGTGAAAAGCACACCCGTAAAGCGACTTTGTAATATCAACATCTACCTATAGGGACACCCCAACTCAAAAGCGATAGGTACATTTACTAAATTGCGGTTTGGTTTAAGACATTGTTTACCTAACCCCATGTTATCATCATGGAACTCAACCGCATTAGATCCTTATTTATACAAGATTAATGGTTAATTCGTATACTCAGTAACGAATAAGAGAAAGTACCTTAAATTTTAATGATAGTTAATGAGGAACTTGCCATAGATATGAATGTTAGCAAAGTCGATCTCGATAGTATCAGGGCCCAACTTCCTGGTTCTAACATTGACGAAAAATCCTTATTAGCGACGGATTACCTCAATCATTTAAATGAAGCTGTTATGATGCTTGAGATGGTCCCCGACATGCCCGATCTTTTTGAAGAAGTATTGGCGTGGCAGCCCAAAACATATCAACAACATTTTCTCGACAGTAGCTTTCAGGCAAAAGAACTTGCCGTTTCGGCTTATGAAGCTGCCCTTCCAGAATTTCGTCAACCTTTCGATAAAGCCGTCGATATGGCGAACAAAGGGATCATGGATAGTAGAGACGCAATCGAACAAGCACTGGCTGCTGGTGACCATGTATCTATTGCTGCACTGGTTCCCGATGCTTCCACTCATATTCGTCATATGATCGATATTGCAAGTGCCGTCATACACGGTAACCCCAAGGTATTGTCTCCCGAAAAAGCCGTTGAAATAGAGATGGACTGGCAGGCAACTCTCTCTGGTAACATGATGGCTGGCGGTATGGCCGTCGAGGAAGAAGAGGCCCTTGATGCAGAAGCTATGGGTCAAGACGATATCGACGCTCTCTTCGATTAACCCTCGGCTTTTTTTACGATTTTTCACATAAATCTACAAACGCCTGCATCCTGCGAAATCTATTCCTATTCATAATTAGAAAAATCCAACCCACAGTCTTGACGTCACCTCTTTCCCTCAGCACACTCCCCGCGCGTGTTAAGAGGAGAACTCATGCAAGATTTATCTCAATTTTGGGACATCACAGTCGAAGTTTGGTCCAAGGGTGTTTTTGGCATTGATATCGGACAAATATTAACGGCCATCGTTATTTTTATAGGCTTCATGGTCATTCGGGGTCTTTTTTCTCGCTTGGTGATCAATCGCCTAAAAGCGATAGCAAGCCGAACTAAAAACTCAGTGGATGACAAGGCACTCGAGGCCCTAGAAGGCCCTATACGCATGATCCCTGTCGCTCTCGGGGTGTTTTTATCACTCGATTATCTCAATCTCGACGGTGAAGCCGCGAAACTAGGTAGTAATTTTGTTCGCTCCCTCATCGCTTACACTCTTTTCTACGCTGTCTATAAGCTTATAGATCCCCTCGACTTTCTCCTGCACCGCTTTACCACTGTTCTTACCAGTATCATGGTTGATTGGATCATCAAGGCTCTCAAGATCATTGTCGTTCTTTTGGGAATTGCCAGTATTCTTGAACTTTGGGGCATCAACGTCGGAGCCATTATTGCAGGTCTTGGCCTCTTTGGTGTCGCAGTTGCTCTTGGCGCTCAGGATTTATTTAAAAACCTCATCGCCGGTATACTCATCATTGCTGAAAAGCGCTTTAGCCGGGGAGATTGGGTCAGTATCGAAGGCGTTGTTGAAGGTACCGTTGAAGATATTGGTTTTCGCTCAACGAGAATCAGACGCTTTGACAAAGCACCGGTCTACGTTCCGAACGCAAAACTTGCAGACAATGCTGTTATCAATTTTTCAAAAATGACCAACCGCAGAATTTACTGGAAAATTGGCCTTGAATACGACACGACCAGCGTGCAATTGAGGCAAGTCGTCAAAGAGATCAAAGATCACATTCGCAACAATCCTGATTTTGAAACAGACGATACCCGCGCAACAACTCTGGTCAACGTGGATAGCTTCAACAGTTCTTCTATTGATATCATGATTTATTGCTTCACAAAGACCACAAACTGGGGCATTTGGATGAACATAAAAGAAGATTTTGCTCTTACTTTAAAGGAAATCGTTGAGAACAACGGCACGGCCTTTGCCTTCCCGACCTCGACCCTTCATGTCGCATCTTTACCGGAAGCCCCGGCACAAATTGGCAACCTACCAGGACTGACTCCGGAGATGCCTTTAAACAAAACTTAGCCCTTTCTTTTTGTAAGGCGAGATGTAAAAAGAGCCCTCAAAATAGGGCTCTTTTATTATAAACATCTTATTTTTACCCCTCGGACCAAGGCATAATAGGTACCGAAGTAATAGAGTTCTTTGGGCTTCCTTCGATCAACCTGTCGCTATAGACCAGATAAACGAGAACATTACGCTTTTTGTCAAAAAAGCGCACAACCTGCATAGATTTGAAAACAAGAGATGTTCGTTGCGTAAAGACTTCTTCTCCATCCTTGAGCTCTTCTCTAAATTTAATAGGTCCAATTTGGCGGCAAGCTATAGAAGCATCCGTCGTATCTTCAGCGAGACCAACTGCTCCTGAAATTCCTCCAGTTTTAGCTCGACTTAGATGACAAGAAACTCCTTCAACCTTGGGATCATCAAAGGCTTCAATTATAATTTTATGGTTAGGGCCGACCCACTTAAACACGGTATCGACCGAGCCAATTATTTCTGCTGAAAGCGGCGTACTGAAAAGAATAACGAAACAAAAAAACGGAGTCAGTTTTTTTGATATTATTTTTGAAAAAATTCGAGACATCATAACCTCATAAATAAAACATTTTGGGATAAATAATTACGCGCGCGGAGAGATTTCCTCATGACGGAAACACCCCGTCACATGGTCATTGACCATTCCGCAGGCTTGCATATAAGCATAACAAATGGTCGGGCCAACAAATTTAAACCCCTTCTTTTTTAATAATTTAGATAGTTCTTCAGATTCAGCCGTCGAAGTCGGGGTCTCATTTAAATCATTCCACCTGTTGATAATCGTCTTTCCCGCCACAACGGACCAAATAAGATCACAGAAAGCACCTTCTCCCGCTTTCATGATTTCAACCCAGGCATTGGCGTTTGAGATTACGGATTTTATTTTTAAACGATTTCTGATAATTCCTTCATCGCTCATCAAGCGCTCAACATCATGATCTGTAAGCTCAATAATCGCGTAAGGATCAAATTTTTTAAAGGCTGCTCGATAATTCTCGCGTTTACGTAAAATTGTGATCCAAGATAATCCGGCTTGCGCCCCTTCCAAAATCAACATTTCAAAAAGCTCGCGATCATCCGTTACGGGCACACCCCATTCTTGATCATGATAATCAAGATAGAGTGTTTCGTCGCTAACCCAAGCGCATCGGACGGATTCTTCAGATATTTTTCCCAAAATTCGATCCTCTTACTCTTATTATCGTTACTCTGGTTAAAGAGGTATTATTATCTTAGCCTTATAATTTACACACGCTTTTGCTATTGTCTTTAGGTTTACAAGATATTGATAACCAGATAATCAATTCCTACTTAGGATCAGAACCCAAATCATACTGGTAAGATATATAGGACGGTAAATGAGCGAAATCAATTCACTGATTAAGGGGTATCACGCATACCACACCGTAGACTATCGTCGTGATGAAGCGTTGCTGCGTTCCCTCGCTGAAAAGGGACAGTCCCCAAAAGCTATGGTGATCAGTTGTTGTGATTCGCGTGTTGAGCCCTCAGCAGTCCTCGGCACAATACCGGGTGATTTGTTTATGGTTCGAAACGTCGCAAACCTTGTGCCTCCCTTTGCTGCGGATAGTAAACACCACGGTACATCTGCTGCCTTGGAATATGCGATTGATAAGCTCGAAATTCCCAATATCATCATTTTGGGTCACGCCATGTGCGGGGGTATCAAAGCCCTAATTGACGGTTCTGTTGATACTGAAGACGATAGTCTTTTTATCTCAAACTGGATGGCAATTGCCAAAGATGCAAAGAACAATGCCACTTGTTGTAAGGGTGACAAGATCGAGTTTCAACGTCACGTTGAACAAGCTTCAATCCTTAATTCATTAAAAAACCTTATGACTTTTCCTTTTATCAAAGAACGAGTTGAAAAAGGATCTCTTGAGTTACATGGCTGGTATTTTGATTTCTCTTCAGGAGAATTATTTGGCTACAATAAAAAAGAAGATATTTTCGAGAACTTATAAAAACGTTTAAATGATTCTAAACGTTAACCTTTAATCAAATTTATCGAGTCATTATCATCCTCAATAAAAATAACTTTGGGGGTAGTGCGTTTGCGCGTACTACAGGGATTATGGCACTCGCGGAATTAGATGAAAGAAAAGGCGCATCAACTAAGGCAGCCTTTAAGGACGACAAAAAAATCTCTACAGATCTTTTTATAAAGCATTATTTTGAAAGGATTTCGCCTGAAGTTGCTGCAACTTTTACTGATGACCAGAAGCACGCCATCAAACAAATGTTTGGAGCACGAGGATATGCTAAACACCCTGTCGAAATCAGACGCTCCATTCCTTTTGGACGGAACAGATTTTATTTGATTTTCCTCCTCGGTCGTGAGCGCCGGGCGTATGATCGACTAAAAACAGAAGGACAAGCCTCAGGCTACGTCGCTTATGCGCTTGCCAGTGCTTTTTGGCTTGCACCAGCCATCATGCTCGCAGTAATCATTCATTTCCTGAACTAATTAGACCTGTTGTTATCTCAAGAAATTGAACTAGAGTTTACTTTTGTGAATACGCGCAACTGTATTCGTTGTTGAGAACCCATCTTCGATATTTGCCAATATGACTTTACCACCATTTTTAATAACGATGTCCCCGCCAATAACCTGATCGATGGTATAATCTGCGCCCTTAACAAGTACGTCCGGTAAAATCGCTTTGATTAACGACAACGGCGTGTCCTCATCAAACAATACAACCTGGTCAACAATTTCAAGAGCCGCAAGTACTGTTGCTCGCGCCATCTCATTTTGAATGGGGCGCGTTTCTCCTTTGTATCTCTTCACAGAAGCATCAGTATTTAAACCTACAATCAAACGATCACAGGCCGATTTCGATTGTTGCAAAGATGAAATATGTCCCGGATGCAAAAGGTCAAAACTTCCATTAGTAAAACCGATTTTATAACCTGCTTTGCGCCATTGTCCAACGCGGTGAAGTACCGTTTCCAGTTCTGCGATCTTTCCTTGTGTAGAAAGACCGTTACGCGCAAGTAAAGCCTGCCTGATCTCGCTACCATAGGCCACAGCAGTCCCGGTCTTACCAACAACAATCCCCGCAGCCACATTTGCAAGAAAGGCTGCCCGAGTTAAATCCAACCCAGCAGCAAGGGCAGCGCCCAAGACAGCAACAACGGTATCTCCTGCCCCTGACACATCAAAGACTTCTCTTGCCTCGGCATCCAAATGTTCGACAAGCCCATCATCCGTGACCAAGGTCATACCCTCCTCACTCCGTGTGGCAAGAACACCCTTGATACCGCAGGTATCAATCAGATAACGGCATGCTGCAATCACCGCATTATCGCCATCAACCGACATCCCTGTTGCTTCATGTAATTCGCGTCGGTTCGGCGTTACAATGGATACCCCTCGGTAGATACTATAATCCCGCCCTTTGGGGTCCGCGATAATATGACACCCTGCCTTTACCCCAACTTGAATGACCTTCTCTAGAGCGTCTGGAGTAAGGACTCCTTTGCCATAGTCCGATAAGATCAACACCGGCACCTGTGATACCGCTTTATCTATCTTGGTAACGACTGCCTTACAGGTCTCTGCATGAAGTGGTGCACTCATTTCTCTGTCAGCACGGAGTAGCTGTTGGTTACTTGCAACAAATCGTTCTTTTATAGTCGTTTGGCGACCTTTTTCGATTACGAGATCTTTGGAAACACCACCAGTCTCGGCCTCAACAAGTTTACGGACTTCCCGGCCAACTTCATCATCGCCCACAACAGCAACAAATTGAGCCGTCGCCCCCACAGCAGCAAGATTGCGTAAAACATTACCCGATCCTCCCAACATAGAGACTTGTCGATCAATTTTTAAAACCGGGATAGGACCTTCAGGTGAAATTCTCTCAACATGACCATATATAAAGCGATCTAACATCAGATCACCTACGGTCAGGACATTGGCACCTGCCAGATCATCCACGCGTGCAACAAGATCAAGAAGGTCAACAGAAGAAGGTGTATGTAAAGTCATTAAAGTTATAACCAGTTTTCAAATTTATGCGTCTCTTTTGTGCAATCAAATGACTTATTGAGCAAGGGTTTTGCGGATCAAAGTCATATTTCTGATACTGCTACTTCAAAAAAATTATCACTCCGACTCTCACGCTATAAATTATGAAATGAATTATGACAGTTGAAAACATTATGTTCTTCTAAAAATTTGAGAAATAAGCGAATAGAGCGAACACTCGCCCCTTCAGAATAATAAACTGCATATATTGGTGTCGGATGGTATTCCGTTTGCTCTTTAAGAACGGGCGTTAACTCTCCGCGCTCTAATTCCCCTATCACCGTAAACTTCGATAAACAGACAATACCATTATCAAAGACAGCAAGCATCTTAAGCGCTTCACCACTATTTGCAGACATGCTGGGCTTGATTGAAACCCACTCCCCGGTTTTTGTTTTTAGTGGCCAAGTATTCAGGTTCTTTGGATGAGAGAACCCTAAGCAACTGTGCAGATTTAAATCATCCACGCAGGTAAGCTCTCCGTTCTGCTCCAAATAACGAGGTGAGGCATAAAGACCTCTGTTTACAAATCCTATTTTTTTAGCCTTTAAAGAGGAATCCTTTAAATTTCCCATCCGAATGGCAACATCAACCTTATCTTCAATCAAATCAGAAATGGCCTCGTTACTCTGAAGATTTATTTCAATTTTTGGGTAACGTTCAACAAATTCAGAAATGATCGGAGCTATTCCGTGCAAGATAAAAGGTGTTGCGGCATCAACCGTCAACACCCCTTCTGGCTCAACTTCCCCATTGCGAAAATGGTGATAAATTTGATCCAAATTCTCGACGGTCTTTGTGGCTTGCGTTAACAGCCACTGCCCCTCACTTGTGATAAGAATTTTACGCGTTGTGCGGCTAAATAGTGTTGTTTGTAATCTATTTTCAAGATTCTTAATGCTTCTACTCACCACCGGTGGAGCGATATCCAAACGATTTGCCGCTGCGACAAAGCTCCCAGCTTCAGCAACCGCAATAAAAACTTTCAATTCATCTAATTTGATCATAACAAAAATCACATTAATACAAATATATTAACAATAAGGTATCAAATAATACATTTTTGATAACAATCAAGATCTTTAAGTAATCTCTGTTGTTACAAGCCCTATTTGGAGATTTTAGATATGAACAGAATTAAAATTCACGAACTTCAACCCGCCGCCTATGAAGCAATGTTTGGACTGGAAAAGTATCTCGGCACCACCGATTTACCTGGCCAATTGGTAGAAATGATTAAAACACGCGCCTCTCAAATAAATGGCTGCGCTTATTGCATTCAAATGCATTCTAAAGCCGCGCAAAAATTAAACGAGACCACTGAGCGTCTTCTCGCCCTTTCTGGATGGAAAGAATCCCCTTTGTTTACAGCACAAGAACGCTCGGTTCTGGCGCTGACCGAAGAGGTTACACGAATATCAAATCACGGTGTCAGTGATGTGGTTTATGAAGAAGTTTCGAAACATTTTACAGAAGTACAGATGGCTCAATTGATTATGGTCATCACCGGCATTAATGCATGGAACCGCATTGCTATCGCGACACAGGCCCAATAAATTCACCCGAGAAAGACACGCCATGCGATCTCTACTTATATTGTTAACCACGGTTCTCATTTTTATGGCTGAGTTGGCACCAAACACCACGATGGCACATGGAAATGATAATAAAAACCGTCGCCAATTATTGTTGAAAGAAACGCTTACCAATGTTCCCGGTCACAACCTGACAGCCATTACTGTCGAGCTTGCCCCAGGCAATGTTTCTCCAGCACACGAACATAACGGCTTTGTATTCGTTTATGTCCTATCGGGTAAAGTGCGAAGTCAACTTGGCAATGCTCAAGCTGTCGACTACGTCACAGGTGACAGTTGGGTTGAGCCCCCTGGCGTCGTACATACCTTAACCCAAAATCTCAGTGATAAAGAAGTCGCCAAATTACTGGCTGTATTCGTGCATAAAAGTGGATCCAAGCTCACAACCTCGGGAGAAATTGAGCAGTAAAAATGAGCCTCCCCTTATTATTACCGCCTCAAGAATCATTCTTGAGGCGGTTTTTATTTAAAAGAAATCAAATCGCTTCAAATATTGAATATCGAAAAAAGCACCCGTGATATTAAAAAGACAATATTTTCAAACTATTAAGTCCTGATTACAAAAAAATGACTACATAGGTTTGAACAAAAAAAATTAAGGTTAACGAACTTTGAAGACTCTTCTCTGTATTAATGATACATGCAATAGTTCAATTAAGGACGTAGTGTAGCCCACTCTCATGAATAATTCTTTTTCAAGCAGTTCTCCCGATGGCCAGTTCAATCAAGAAAAGGTCTTCCTCGATTTTGTAAAACGTATAGGAAAACAAACTGAGGGCCGTACGGCTGTTCATGTTCACCTTTCACGATTACGCCCATACCATCAAAGAGATCATCATTTACGTATTGCTCAAAATGCGTGCGAAGAACTCATTTCACGATTTTCAGGCACACTTTTTCGTCTTTATAACAATGACATCGTTCTCTTTACCACCAATGCCACTGTCGCACAGATTGATGAAACTATATTGCGACTTAGATACCTCTTCAGTGATGACCCCATGCTTGCAGGGGACTATAATCTGGATTCAGACCAATTCTGTTCGTGGTATGACATTGATCGACAGTATGCAGATGTCATTGCGCTCGCGATCCAAAAAAATGAAGAACTGGAAACTCATCTAAGACGAGAAAAAGCCGAGGCAATAGCAACACTTAGTGGGAAACCCCCGGAAAAACCAACTATTCCTCTAATGCCATCTCATTTGGCTGTCGTCACCAAAGCTATTGACCAGGCTGATCTATCAAGCCTGATGAAGCGACAAGCGATCTATTTGGTAAATGAAGGACAAAAACCTGAAGCACTTTTTAAAGAGCTCTTTTTCTCGATTGATCAGCTACAAAAAACAATCCTCCCCACACATAATTTATTATCAAACCGCTGGTTGTTTCAAGATTTAACCAGATATCTTGATAAAAGAATGCTCGTAATCTTACGACAAAATGATGATTCCACTCTTTCGCGTTCCTATAGCCTGAATTTGAATGTTGCAACGTCATTATCAGATGAATTTTTAAAGTTAGATCAGGCACTTGGAGACTCTGCGAGAAGATCAATCGTTATAGAGTTCCAACTTCTTGATGTCTTTGCTGATGTCGGCAGCTTCACTTTCGCCCGCGATTTTTTAAAAGAACGTGGTTATAAAATTTGTCTCGATGGAATTACACACTTGTCGTTGCCCATGATTGATCGCCGTAAAATGGGGTTTGATCTCGTAAAGTTGCAATGGAACCAAGATTTAACAAAGTTCTTAAGCACTGCGCGTGGAGAAGAGATCCGAACAACTGTCAAAAATGTGGACCCCAACCGCATGATCCTCTGCCACTGTGGAGCAGAAGAAGCTATCGCGACAGGCCGAGATCTTGGTATAAAATTGATGCAAGGTTTTTACATTGATCAATTTGTTAGAGGCTGGAAACGTACCACCTCAGAAGAATCACAGAACCTCGCAAACGCAATGGGTCGACATAGAGCCGAGGCCGATCACACTCCTGAATAATACCAGGAACAAAGATATCTTTTCAAACCAATTGGCTATCAGTAGATATGCGGCCTCATTCCTAACTAAGCGTGTGGGGCATATTTAGCTAATATACGTTGCAGCGTACGACGGTGCATCCGTAACCGACGAGCTGTTTCCGATACATTCCGGTCACACTGCTCATATACTCTTTGAATATGTTCCCAACGCACCCGATCAGCAGTCATGGGTAACTCTGGCGGCGGTGGCATGTCCCCATCTTCACTTGATTGTAACAACGTCGCAGCAACTTGATCAGGATCCGCAGGTTTGGGTAGATAATCCAAAGCACCCACTTTAACCGCAGCCACAGCCGTCGCAATATTGCCATAGCCCGTCAAAACGACAACACGTGCATCTTTTGACGTTTCATGAATGGCTTTGACAACATCAAGCCCGCTACCATCCTGTAACCTCAGGTCAACAACGGCATATTCCTGATTTTCAGAGTTTGCCAACCGCGTGCCATCAGCAACAGAGTTAGCGACAGTAACGGCAAAACCCCGGCGCTCCATAGCTCGCGACAACCGCTCGGCAAAGCGTTCATCGTCATCAACAATCAGCAGCTTTTTAACTTCAGCTTCTTGTGAATCCGGCATTACTTATTTACCCCTAGATCATATCAATTTTTTTAGTTGTTATCTTATTTTAGGGACACAGTCCCTATTGGTCAAAGCACCAAATGTCTGACCAGCTTTGCAAAATGATCATGCTTGATTAACAACGACTTCCAATCTTTGTCTCGGCCATATGATGGTAACAACAGCCCCCCCCTGAAGGTGGTTTGAATAGGTCACTTTGCCTCCTGTATGCGCCAAAAGTGTCGTCGCTATAAAAACACCCAACCCCATATGTTCACCATCTTCTTCTTTTCGCGAAGAGATGGATTTCTGCGTCTGCTCTCTAGTAGAAATTAAAGGGTCACCCAATCTCCCTAAAATCTGAGGATCAAAGCCGGGTCCGTCATCATGAATCGTTAAAGAAATCGTTCGATTATTCCAGACAACGGAAACCTCTACTTTTTCTTCCGCGAATTGAATGGCATTTTGAGCAAAAAGCCCCAGACTATGCAAAATTTCAGGACTCCGTAGCACCATCGGATGTTCACTTTTGTCTTCTGAATCAGAAGTGATCGACGTTTTTATTTCAAGCTTTTCATAGGGTTCAACAGCCGTTTCAATCAAACTTACAATGGGAATTATATTATAAGGATCCCCGCCATCTTCTTCAGGCCAATTCGATAAGTTTTGTAAAATCTCACGACACCTCAAAATTTCGCTTATTAGAAGCTCGACATCCGGTAAATATATATCATCCGGCGGGAGCTCTTCTTTCATCTCCTTAGCAACAACAAACATTGTCCCCAATGGACTTCCGAGTTCATGCGCCGCCGCTGCTGCTAGACCTCCTAAAGCAGAAAGTTTCTGTTCTCTGGCCAGAGCCATTTGCGATGCCACCAAGGCCATCCCCATTGAACGCGCCTCTTGCGTTAAAGATGAAACGTATACCGCCAAGAAAATTGCCGTAAAAACGAGTGCCGCCCAAAGTCCGTACAGATACAACGAATGTAGAAAAAAACTACCTTCCGGCCAAGGAATTGGCGCGTACCAAAAAACATTAACTGTTACTGAAATAATGGCCAATAGACTCAAAACGAAGGTACTACGACGGGTTAAAATTGATGCAGAAACGGTTACGGGTCCCAAAATTAATATGGAAAAAGGATTGGTCAATCCCCCCGTTAAGGATAACAGAACCGAGACTTGCAACAAATCAAACGCCAAAGCCATGGTTGCTTCTTTGTTCCTCAACCAGGAAGATGCCGGTCTGGTTGTTATCTGAGCAACATTTAGAACACCCGAAATAAAAACCACAAACAAAGCCGGAATAAGAGGAAGCTCAAGGCCCAATCCAAAATGTACTGTAAACAAGGCTACAGTTTGACCACACAGCGCCATCCATCTGATAAACACCAGCGTCCGTAAACGTACCCGCCCTTGTTCGGGTTGAAATCCCACCTCAGGCTCTAAGCTGAAAGAAGCATTCAATTTTTTCACCTTGTTTTTTAATTGCTATATTTATTTTGTTTTAAATATCACTCTCATGGCAAAACAGAACAAGAATTGTTTATTAAACCTGTTATATTATTGAAATGACACAACCAGCTATCGATGTTCAAAACCTCAGTAAAAGTTATGACGATGTTCTCGCCGTAAAATCAATTTCTTTTTCGGTCAAGCCCGGCGAAACCGTAGCCCTTCTTGGTGGAAATGGCGCAGGCAAAACCACTACGATTTCGATGCTTTTGGGAATCCTGTTGCCAACAGCTGGAACTGTACGGCTACTCGGAGAAGATATTGCCCGTGATCGGTACAGAGTTATGCATAGAATTAACTTTTCATCACCCTATGTCGATCTTCCAAGACGCCTGACAGTTCGACAAAATCTGATTTTTTTCTGCAAATTATACGGTATCGTCAACGCCAAAGAGCGCATAATGGCTCTTTGCGAAGAACTTGATCTACGCGCATTTATCGACCGTCCCACGGGGAGCCTATCTGCTGGACAAAAAACACGTGTATCCGTTGCCAAAGCTTTGGTTAATAACCCTGAAATCCTCCTTCTAGACGAACCCACTGCCTCACTTGATCCAGATACCGCCGACTGGGTCCGGAGTTACCTAAAAAACTATCAGTCTCGCCATCAAGCAGCTATTTTGTTGGCATCTCATAATATGTCAGAGGTTGAGCGTATTTGTGACAACGTTCTGATGATGAAACGTGGAAGGATTGTTGATCAAGGAACACCCACTGAGTTATTGCACAGATATAGTAGAACAAATCTGGAAGAAGTCTTTCTCGACATTGCCCGCGACAGGGTCAACCCTGATCGTCAAGACAGCGATCTCCCCGGCGATTTTCCCGGCGATTTTCCCGGCGATCACCCACGAGATAATCTAGAGCTTGGAGATATTTAAATATGACAAAAGCTCCATTCCAAACACCGTCATCAACACCACAAAACGCCCCGCAGTTCACAGTAATCAGAAACTCATCCAGCCTGATGCGTATCTATGCCGTCTTACTCCGGCATCTCTATTTGATGAGAGCATCTTGGCCACGAATACTTGAGATGATGTATTGGCCCTCTATCCAAATGGTACTTTGGGGATTTATCACTCAATTCCTTATGACCAACAGCGACTATATCGCTCAGGCCTCCGGGGTGTTAATTTCTGCCGTATTGCTTTGGGATATTCTTTTTCGAGGTCAACTAGGCTTTAGCTTATCTTTCCTTGAAGAGCTTTGGTCGCGCAACATTGGTAATCTGGCCGTCAGCCCCTTACGTCCGGTAGAATTTCTCATCAGCCTGATGATGATGAGTATGATCAGAACCATTATCGGGATTGTACCTGCGACTTTTTTAGCCGTCTTGTTTTATGAAGTATCGATTTACGACCTTGGGTTACCACTGGTGCTGTTTTTTTCAAACCTGCTAATTATGGGATGGACTATTGGCTTGCTGGTTTGTGCCCTCATATTACGCGTTGGGCTGGGGGCAGAATCAATGGCGTGGCTTACCATCTTTCTGATCGCTCCAATTTCTGCGATCTATTATCCCGTCTCAATTCTTCCCGATTGGTTACAGACTCTCGCTTGGTGTCTGCCGACAGCCCCCGTGTTCGAAGGCATGCGCGCTATTCTTTTTGGAGAGGGTTTTCAGCTCTCGCTCTATTTGCATTCACTTGGATTAAACCTGATCTACTTCACTCTTGGGATGGGCATCTTTCTCTGGTCTTACCGTGTTGCGAGAAAGCGCGGTCTCTTGTTGCAGATTGGCGAATAGAACAGGCTGATTCTAGATTGATCCAACACCTGGACACCCTAATCTCGGGCATCACAGGTATTGATCATAGCATCAAACTTAATCAGCGGGACCACTAACACCAGCTTCCGCAAAAGTTGCCATGCCGTTGTGACAAGCACAGGCTGCCTTTAAGATCTGGATGGCCAAAACAGCGCCGGAGCCTTCGCCCAAACGCATATTAAAATTAAGCAGAGGTTCCTTGCCAATGTTTTTCATCAAGGCTGCGTGTCCAGGTTCGACAGATTGGTGCCCCACAACGCAGTGATCAAGCAAACGATCATCAATAGCATGGAGAACAGCTGCTGCTGCCGTACAGGTATATCCATCCAACACAACAGGCGTTCTAGCCAAACGAGCGGCAATAATCGCTCCGAGAATAGCCGCCAGTTCAAAACCTCCGACGCATCTCATAACCTGGAACGGATCTTTTTCAAATGTCGGCTTATGCAAGGCAATCGCCTGATTAATCAACGTTGTTTTAAGGGTGAGCGTCTCATCGTCAACCCCTGTGCCACGCCCAACCCAGTCAGCAGCATCACCGCCATACAAAGCCGTACAAATTGCCGCGGCCGAAGTGGTATTTCCAATACCCATTTCACCAAGAGCAAGAACTTCGATGCCTTCTTCAACGGCCATCATTCCATAAGCAACCGCACGTACAAAATCATCTTCGCTCATAGCCGGAGCTTGACTGAAGTCGGCCGTAGGCTCATCCAGAGCCAGCTCATAAACTCGAAGATCTGAATCTGCCATGCTGCAAAGTTGATTTACAGCTGCGCCACCGTGAATGAAATTCGCAACCATTTGCTTAGTGACTTCTGTGGGATAAGCAGAAACTCCTTTGGCTGCAATTCCGTGATTGCCCGCAAAAACAGCGGTAAAAGGGCGTTCAACTTCCGGTTTTGTCCGGCCCTGCCAAGATGCCAGCCAAATCGCCAGTTCTTCCAAACGACCCAGAGCACCAAGAGGTTTTGTTAACTGACTCTGACGTTCTTCTGCTGCTTTTGCAGCTTCCCTGTCTGGCCCCGGTAGCTCCTTTAACAGAACTCGAATTTCATCTAATGTTGAAATAGAAGCCGCATTGGCCATCATTTTTCTCCCTTACCCCTGATTTAACACAGGAAGTCATCACTTTTTGATCATCAAAGCACTTTACAGAACCGCGATTGAACGGCAATGGTTGCTTAGGAATTTGAAACTTACGGCAAAGCCATAACATAGCACCAAGACTTTGTCTTTACCCCAGAACAACACTATTTGTCGCATTAGCCCTAGAAAGGCATCCATGACCAATTCGACCACAAAAATACAGCTTTTTCTCAAGACATTTGAACAAGACATCCGTATTGCTTTTGCCTTTCTAACACGCATACCTGTGTCCTATCCCGTCGATAAAGATGGCAAGGCAATAGATCGTAACCTTGCCGATGCCTCTTGGGCTTTTCCTTTTGTTGGTCTTATCGTCGGTCTATGTGGCGCTTTGGTACTGATTATTTCGGACACGCTTCTTCATTTACCCATCTATGTCAGCGCCCTCCTCGCCATAACAACGACGATCATAATAACGGGTGCCTTACACGAAGATGGCCTCGCAGATGTCGCAGATGGTTTCGGCGGTAGTCATGACCGGGATCGTAAACTCGAAATTATGAAAGACAGTACCGTGGGAAGTTACGGTTCTCTCGCGCTTTGTATTACCGTCTTGTTGCGCACTGTCTTACTTGGCAGCTTGCTCGATTGGGGCGGCATGGATGTTTCTCAAGAAGGCGAAGGTTTTTTCATGGACCTCCCGACAGGCATCATCGCAATCATGATCTCTGCCCACATCATCGGGCGGGGATATGCGCCCCTGATTATGAGCCACCTTCCCCTTGCGCGTAAAAATGGGTTGGCTGCAATGGCAAACAAGCCCAAACTCCGCAGCAGTTATGGCGGATTTCTCATCACCTTGATCTTCGTTTTTAGTCTTCTCCCGTTCTTCCCAGCCCTGATTGTTTTGTCCTCAGCCTTTTGTGTTCTGATACTTCTTTCCTGGTTGAGCCTAAAGCAAATAGGGGGATACACCGGAGATGTCCTCGGCTCTGCGGTATTGCTGTGTGAAATAGCCGTCTACCTCAGTGCTTTAGGCACGCTAACTTAGGAACGAATGATGACACAAACACGTTGGTGGTGGATCCGACATGCCCCTGTCACCGAAAACAACGGCACCATTTATGGCAATCAGGATCTAAACTGCGACTGTAGCAACGAGGAAGCGTTCAAAGCTCTTGCCTCTGTTGTGCCTTCTGATGCGATTTGGGTGACAAGCAACTTAAAGCGCACAAAGCAGACAGCAGAAGCCGTTCAAAACCAGATGACAGCATCAGACTTTCCGTCTTTCACCGAGATCCCCGAACTTCAGGAACAATGCTTTGGCGATTGGCAGGGCATGACCCACAAGCAATTGGGTGAAATCCGCGGGGAAGCCTGGCATCGTTTCTGGCTTGCACCAGCTGCCGAAGCCCCTCCGGGTGGTGAAAGTTTCGAGGCCTTAATGGAAAGAACTTCAACCGCCATTGATATGTTGAACAATACCCATAAGGGGCGAGATATTATCGCTGTGACCCATGGTGGAACAATCCGAGCTGCCGTCGCTAAAGCATTGGGGCTGACTTCTGAAAAAGCCTTGGGACTCACTATTGGCAACCTGTCACTCACAAAGCTTGATCACTATGGTGCCGAAGAGGATCCCATCCAGGCACATTCCTCATGGGGCGTAGATTGTATTAACGCTGAACCACTTAGATTTCATGCCACAAAAAAGGCTCCTCAATAGGAGCCTTTTTTTAATGAACTATCAGTGCTAACTACATAACTTGCGTAATCACAAAGAAGATTGAAGCTGATAGCAAGGCTGACGCAGGTACAGTAATAACCCAAGCAGCAATGATCGTTGTGAAATGAGACCGACGGACCAGTTTCCGACGCCCTAATTCTTCCCGGTCGGCATTGCTCGTACCGTGGGAGTCTTCAGGATGACGGGTATGCTGCTTTACATACTGGCGACGACGTGAGCTATTTCGGGTGTAATATTCCCGGAAGAAACCAACACCAAACACGGCACCAACAGCAATATGCGTAGAGCTAACCGGAAGACCGAGTGCAGAGGCCATAATCACCGTGATTGCAGCAGAAAGTGCCACGCAATAAGCCCGCATCGGGTTCATCTTGGTAATTTGTTCTCCAACCATTCGAATTAGTTTAGGGCCATAAAGGAATAAGCCCAAACTAATCCCCATCGCCCCGATCACCATCACCCAAATCGGGATCGTAACCTTGGCCGCGATATCCCCGGATTGGGCAGCGTGCATCACCGCAGCAAGCGGACCAACAGCATTGGCAACATCATTTGCCCCATGGGCAAATGATAAAAGTGCCGCTGAGAAAATCAGAGGTAGATGGAACAGTTTACGTAAAGACTGGTTTCGATTTTCCAACCCCTCAGATTGCTTGCGAATAACGGGCTTGAGGGCAACATACGATGCAATAAAAATTCCAAAGCTGATTAAAACTATAATTTCAAAATCTGGTTTCCAGATCTTTTTTAAGCCCTTCATCATCAGATAACAGGAAAAAGCTGTCGCCATAATAGCAAGCAACATCGGCACCCAGCGTCGCGCTGCAGCAATTTTATCATCCTGATAGATAATATTACTTTTAATAAACGCTAGGAAAATAGCGGCGACTACACCACCAAGGACAGGAGAAATAACCCAGCTTGCCGCAATCTTACTCATGGTAAACCAATTAACCGCGCCAAAACCAACGGCCGCTATACCAGAGCCCATCACCCCTCCAACAACAGCATGTGTCGTCGAGACGGGAGCTCCAATATAAGTTGCGAGATTCACCCATAGCGCAGATGAAAGCAGCGCTGCCATCATAAGCCAGATAAAAGTCTGACTATCTGGCACCAATGAAGGATCAATGATCCCTTTTGAAATAGTTGAAACAACATCGCCTCCGGCCAACAATGCGCCCGCGCTTTCAAAAATCGCGGCAATAAACAAAGCCCCCGTCATGGTCAAGGCACGAGAACCAACCGCAGGCCCTACATTATTGGCAACATCGTTTGCCCCAATGTTCAGCGCCATATAACCGCCTAGTGTGGCCGCAACAACGATGTAGACTGCGTTTGGTTGCGCACCAATAAGGATTGATGCAAACCCGCCCGCAACCGCAAGAAAGAGTATCGCAAGGCCTGGCGCAAACAGTTGCTGGGAAATAGACCGTGTGGCCTCTTCTAACGTTACAATCTTGCTTAGATCTTTATCTAAGGAAGGCTTCGCTAATTTGGCTTCTTTCGAAGAAGCATTGTTCGCTTTACCTGATTGATTAGACGTCGTCATTTTTAAAACCTTCACACCACTATTTGGGTTATCCCGGCAACATGGGGCATCAGTACAATTTTGAAATGTGATAGTTTCGTTGCAGATAAATGACAAATTATCGTTTCGTGACTCTAATGTTACAGCAATATGACAGGATCAGCTTTGGTCACCCAAAAACACTTCGCCATTAGCTTCACAAAAACATAATTTGCCCATTATTATCTCTGATACTTACTCCAATACCCAAAACTCACCCAGTAAAAGTTGATGGTCTCAACATGATAACACATCGTGGATTTCTAAGACGGCTCTTATCGGGCATAGCAATGGTTGACACCATGTCTTACGCTTTTATCTAGAACAGGGCTTTCGCATGACGACATGCCTGCATAAAATTCGACCACCTTCATGGCCCCTCAATCCCACCTTGCGAATTGTTGCGCTCGCAGAGCCTCATATAGAGAAAATACATGACACAAAATGTCTCTGCCCCTTTTTGTATTTTCCTGTAATACTACAACCAGAATTTAATCATACTAATCCAACCCAACAGCTACCGACCAGGAGAACAAAATGATCAAGCAGCTCTCACAGGCTTTCCCTTTAGCCAGCGCCATGAGGCTTGCGTTTATCATCAGCCTACTCAGCCCACTTGCCCTTCTCACCCCCGCGCAAGCCGCAAGCGATGCAGAGGAACTCGTTGGAGAATCCCGATACACCCTTGAAAAAATGTTAAGTAATCCTGACTATGCCATCCTGAAAAAGTTCGCCAACAAAGCTAAGGGCGTCTTGATCATCCCGCAATTGGTCAAAGGTGGATTTATCGTTGGGGGTGAAGGCGGTTCCGGCATTTTACTGGTAAAAGGTTCTGATGGTACCTGGAGTAATCCGGCTTTTTACACTCTCGCCGCTGGCAGCATTGGCTTGCAAATTGGAGGGGAAGTGTCCGAAGTTGTTTTTACACTTATGAACCAAGGTGCTGTCGATGCAATGCTAGACAGCGAAATCAAATTTGGAGCAGATATATCAATTGCTGTCGGACCTTTTGGAGCTGGTGCAGAAGCTTCTACCACAACTAATCTTGATGCTGATGTTTATGCGTTCTCCAGCTCGGTGGGACTGTTTGGGGGCGGTGCCCTAGAAGGAGCCAAGCTCTTTACCCGTGAAAGTTATAACTCCAGTTATTATGGAGCAGGCGCAACTCCGCGTGCCATTACCATAGAGCGCGCTTATTCAAACCCACACTCTGAAAAACTTAGAGCAGCTCTGCCTTAGATCGATACTTTTGTGTTCTTTCCCTCAAAAAAGCCAGCCAACGATCTTTGGCTGGCTTTTCTATACTACCAGCCCTTAACATCAACTCCTCGGAATCTCGCCTCTCTCTTCCAGCAAGAAAGAAATTACTAGTGAAATACTACACCTCAGAAGCTTGTTACTCCCTGCCAAAGCTTTTCAAAGTGTGATTACAGCCAACACTCTAAATGAGTAAATATTAAAAATCTAAAGCCTTAGATTGTAAATCTCAACAAAACCGCGCCCGCAATTAAACCGATGCCCATAATACCCGCAATGAGAACCACAAGGTTTCCTCGCTCCAATTCTCTACGCCAATTACTCTCACTTGGTCCGCTAGAATTGAGTCTTAGCGCCCCACCCAAGGCGGCATCCGCCATACGTTTTCCCCGCCAACAACGGGAAAAAGCCTGCCCAAGAGAAGTCCCCGGCACAAAGATGGACGCACATATAAACAAAAGGGCACTCAACGCATCCGGAAGAACAAGGAGAACCTGATCAAAGGCCATAAAGGCTCTGCTAAAATTATGTTCCAACGGCGCTTGAAGGTGTCTTTGTCGATAAAACCTTACGCCTTGATGAACAGCCTGCTGTACAAACAAACCCGGTAGTCCCAATAGACCATACCAAAGTGCAGGAGCAACAAAACCAGTAACAAACCCTCTGGCCATACCTCCAACAGAAACCACAGCCATCTGGCTTTCGTTTAATCGATTGAGGTCCGGCAACCGAAACAAAGTCGATACCAGTGGGTAGAGTTCCCCCCTGGCCGTGACCAAACTTTTAAGAGCTAAGGCCTTACGTACCCGTCTCAACCGAACCTGATGCGCACGATGATCAAGGCAAAAGGCAATAAAAAACACCTCAATCAACCATAAAAATGGCGCATTACGGGTAATGATAGAAAGAGCATATCCTGCTGCCCCAAATATAATGGCGATAAGAATCACGGATATAGAGCCGTTCAAAAAACTCAAAGAGGATGATTTACTCGAACGATTTAGTGCACCATCAAATTTACGAATAAAAACGGCCATCAGTCGTCGAGGTCTTGGTAGCCATCGATCTATAACAACAGATCCTCCGTAGATGGCCTCTACCCCAAGAGCAAACAACAAAAGAAAGAGTGGTTCAGCAGAACCATATACACCAGGCAAAGGGCGACCTATCTACCATCTAAATCAAGTTCCTGTGCATCATTCACTTATTCCTCACCGATGGGAAGAGCTGAGGTCAAAAATTATACCGGAGCCTAATTGGAGCTCATCAATTTTTGCGTGAAAGCAACAAGATACGGAGGCATTTCCTGCTGTCCATTGGACGGACATGTTCATCTCTGGCTTCAATATAAGTTGTCTTTGCATCATAAAGAACCAGATCTAAAACACAGGATTTAGTGGAGTATTGCCAAATTTCAGCAGGGCTTTCATTTCGAATCAGCGATGGATCGCCCAGAATTTCCACCAGTTGCTGCGCATCAATTCCTAATAATTTTTCAGGGTTATCATCTATTTTTGGCGGTAGAAGTGCTGTCTCATGATCGAGCGCAGTAAGCTCCTCTTCTTTTACCTTGTCACCCTCATCAACTACTTTTGGTTTGTTGTCTGCGCTTTTCAACTCTATCTGCTGAGTTGCACTACTTTCAGCACCAATGACAGGCTTAGATTTACGCCCAGATTTCCCGCAGGCGCTCACACCAACGCTAAGTAGCACGACAAGGAGCAATTTTAAGTACGGAGACATTTGAAATCTAATCAAGCTGATATGCGACGAGCCCGTTCAAAACGGTGTAACATAAAGGCCGTTGCCCAAATAGGCATAACAATATTCAATATCGGAATGGTCAAAAGAAAAGCAAGAAGGAAGCCTGAAACCATCACACCGCCACTATTCATCTTGCGAGCTTTTTTGGCTTCAGCAAGCGGATAACGGCGCTGTGCAACCATTTCAAAATACTCACGCCCAAGCAGATATCCATTGATCAAGTAGAACACAAACAAGTTTACTACCGGAATAAAATAAAGCGGTAACGCGATAATATTCACCAGGAGAGTAACGCCAACAAAAGAAATTGAGCCCATGATTGTCTCTGCCAAAGGAGGCTCACGCCCCGGTTCCAGCTCGGGATAGTGTTTTGCTTCAACAGCTCTCGCTATATCTTCCAAAAACAACGGGATAATGATCAACATTACAGAAGGGAAAAGCATAAAGCTTAAAAATACGACCCCAAACCAAGACAGCGTCTCAGCTATCGTAACCATTATAGAAACAAACCAGTTATCTGATTCAGCCCATCCCACGATGAGCGCATCCAAAAAACTAACCCCATATCCAGCCAAGCTCCATAAAAGAGCAAAAATCACCAGTGACGCACCAGCTGAAATAAAGAAAACTTTGCGGAAAGCTGGATCACCAGTTTGGCCGAAGGCTTTTGAAAGATCGCTGAACATTGAATTGATTTCCGTTGCTTATATACTTCTGGACATTGGGACGAGAGACCTCAAATACAACCACAGTCGTCTATCACAGCCTACGCCCCCCGAATGGTCTTAATTCATTAAGGGGGAAACACGTCTTTTTCAAGGCTTCATCCTTAAACCCGACAATTAATAAGCATTCTACCGCATATTATTTCTTGAATTTATCTTGAATTGATATGGGCGTTTATGCCGCAAGCAGTCTGCCACCTAAAAGGTACTGGGCTGTTGTTTTCCCTGCCAGTTACCGCTAAAAACATCTTACCCTTTTCAAATATCGCATTTTTATTGGATCTCATCATGCCGAAAAGCTTTATCGCACGCTCAGCCTTCATTCTTTGCCTCGGATTAATTGTTGCTGCAGCAGCGTTTATCGGGATGAAGTATTTTGATCAATCCACTGCGACCAAAAAGACAAGCGCACTTATCGGCGGACCTTTCAATTTAGTTGACCACACAGGAAAAGCAGTAAGTGAAAAGGATTTTCAGGGTAAGTACATGCTAATTTATTTTGGTTATACTTATTGTCCTGATGTCTGCCCGACCTCGCTCACACTTTTATCCGAAGCAATGGATATTATCGAAGCAAAAGACCCTGCCCTCGCCAAACTTGTCACCCCAGTATTCATCACTGTTGATCCTGAGCGCGATACTGTTTCTGCAATGAACGATTATGTGGAAAATTTTTATCCGACGATGATCGGCTTAACAGGAACCACAGAACAGGTTTCTGCGGCGGCAAAATCCTACCGGGTCTTCTATCAAAAGGCAGAAGTTGAAGACAGTAATGAATACCTTATGGATCATTCCTCTATTACTTATCTAATGGGACCAGACAGTAATTACGTAAAACATTATGGACATGGTACAGGACCTGATGTGATGGCCGCCTCAATGTTGGAAATTCTCACCCAATAAAGGCTTAAGCACGTAATGTTAGCTTGTCGGGGCGAGCACGCCCCGATAGGCTCTGCCTATGAAATCTCAGCAACAATCGCATACACTGGATATCGAGGGGCGCAAAGTTGGCGTTATCGTTCAACCTCACCCAACTTCTCGTAAATTGTCGTTGCGTTTAGTTCCTGGGGAAGATGCAGTTAAAGTTGTTGCTCCCATTGGATGCCCTCTCTCCGAAATATTAGAATTTGTTAACCGCCAAAAAAACTGGGTCGCCGAGCGGTTTAACCAACATCCTATAAAAAAAGATTATCAAGACGGGGATTCCATTCCTATTCTGGGAAGAGAACACATAATAATTCGAATTAATCCAGAAAACAGCCCCCGCCAGTCGAAAGGCGTTGCTTGGCTGGAGGCTGAACAACTCTTTATTAAATCACACCCTGAACACCTTCCTCGTAGAGTAAAAGATTTCTTAAAAAAGGAAGTCCGTTTCGAAATTGATCTCCGCGCTCAAGAAAAAGCCGCTTTGATAAATAAAAAAATAACGGCGATTCGGATAAAAGATACAACCAGCCGTTGGGGCAGCTGTTCGACACACGGAAATCTCAATTTTTCCTGGCGCTTAATTTTTGCCCCAGAGCAAGTACTCGACTATGTAGTTGCCCACGAAGTTGCGCACCTTGAACACATGAATCACAGCGCAGCCTTCTGGGCGGTGGTTGATGAGTTAACCAACGCCAGAAAATGGTCTCAGAATTGGTTAAAGATAAATGGCTCTAAACTACTTTCCTATTGCTAAGGCCATTGATTTTCTAAATTGAAAGATCTTTGTCATTCAAGATTCTCAATTACCTTTTGGCAAGATTCTCAATTACCTTTCGGAATAAACTTCCAATTCTATAATTCTGAAATCTCCGCCATGATTTCCCATAACAAACCCATCAAACTCACCCGTTAATTTCGTGTCTGTTACCGTAAAGAGAATATTATCATCAAGCACCACTTCGATTACTCCTTCGCCATTGCGCCTAAGCTCTACATTATGAATTTCCCCTGTTAACTCCTGAGATAGAGCCATAGAACCAATAACGGACTGCCCGTCAAAAGATGTGCGAAGGAGTTGGATTGAACTGTTGCTACCCGTATTATAAGCGACTTTATAACCGTTTATTCTTGATGTTCCTTGATAGACCCCAAAGATCAAGCGACCGTTTGCAAGTAACCCATTTACGTTTACACGGGCTGAAAAACTGTTCGAAATGGGTGATGCATTATAGATTTCGGCATAGCCCGTATAATCATCTTGTTCTTCATCCTCTTGCGTCGCTTTTGCAAAGATATCAGAAAAAATACCGACAATCTCCTCAGTATCGCTTTTCTTTTTATTGGATGGCTTAATTCTCGGGACAGGAACTGATGTATATAGGTAATCCCGGTTTCCAACACTGAAACTCCCAGATTCTACAACCCAACGTGGGTTCAAAGTATAATCGCCATCGCGAAAATTATCATACAGAACACGGGTCAACCACGGACGATCATAATCCGCCAAAATAGCAGAGACTCGCTGTTTGTACTGAGTCCCAGAAAGGGGCGCATTTTGACCATCTTTGTCCAGTTCACGGAGTTGTGTTAGGAGCACATCTTCTCGCTTGATCTCCATAGATTCAGCTGTTTTCCCATCTGCAAAATTCCGGGACCGAAGATCACTTAGGATTTCTCGACTGACAAGGCCATCTACATCTATACCAAAGTCAGATTGATATGACCTAATCGCTCGGAGGGTACGTTCCCCCGGCAAACCATCAATCGGGCCAGGATCATACCCTGCATCCCTCAACCGCTTTTGAAGTTCTCGCTTTTCCGTACGGGACAATTCTGTCGTCTCATTTTCCAGAGCTGAGGGTGATAGCGTTGGTTCTGGATCAGACCACAAAATGACTGGTTCTGACGTATGCTGTTCTTTTTGTTCATTTTTTTCAATGCTTTGGGTTTGAAGCGGCTTCCATTCAGTAGCGAGTTGTTGTGCACGAGAAATTTGTTGCGCCGACATAAATTTCGTCAAACTGTCACGCGCTCTTCTTGCTTCTCGATCCCCTTGAGAGGACGCGAGGTTAAACCACTTGTGTGCTTCAACATAGTCCTGAGGTGTGCCATAGCCTTTAGAGTACACATAGCCCAACATAAACTGTGCATCTCTATCACCAGTCTGTGCAATAGATGAAAAATCTTGGTAAGCACTCGTGTAATCACGGTTTTCAAATGCTTCCATTGCTTCATCAAAACTTGCCGAATAAGCAAAAGAGCCAAAGACCATGCTGCAACTGATAATACCAGCATACAAAAGTTGCTGAATTAGCTTCATTTCAAACCTTCCCAATTAGGTAACCACACTCTGGTTACACTCCACCCCTCTACAGTATAAACATTGGAATTTGTCGAAAATATGCAGCACCTTATAAGAGTTCAACCTCTCAATATATCAACCATGGGCTAAGCTACTCACAGAAGGAACCCACATATAGCCCGAAGGGCTTGCAAGATAACTCTCTCTCAAACCATGCGGTTTATCTTGTGCTGGCGCAAAGATATCGTAATTTAATTTTTCCGCCCTTTGACAGGCCTCATCTGGATCAAGATTATAAAGCCTTAATTCAATCCCTACCCCACGCAAAGTCCCATTACAAAGTAAACCTGAAAGCGGGTGTCTGTCATAAGTATGATCACCATGGATCATAAAAATTTGCTCTAGATACCGAACGACAGCGAAATCTTTATCAGACCTCAGCACTTCAAGTAACAAAACGCCTGTCAAAAATTCGAGTTCACTTGCTACCGAGTTGACCAGAAGGTTGATACCCAAACCCGACAACGATCTGCCAAATTCTGGAGCATCCATCTTTTCTATTTTATCAATCATAATCGCTAAATCCTCATAGTGAATGCGAAATCGCGATCCAAAAATTTAGCAATTAGAGCGCTTTAGTTCTATTTGAATTTACCCGTGCCTTGATTTGAAGGTAGGTAGTCCATGTCATTTTTATCACGCTCTTTTTTTGTATCGTTTGAGGTCTTTTCAGAGCTGGTACCAAGTCTCCCAAAAAGGCTCTCTAAAAACCCTGAGGCTTCTTCAACCACGTCTTCGATGACTGTCGGAGATTGTTGGGGTAACTCTGCAACTGGTTTTCCCTGTTCCAATTCACGAACAAGATTTCCCCAAACCTTTGCCGGCAGTGATCCGCCTGTCACCCCTTTCATCGGTGAATTATTATCATTCCCAAACCAAATTCCCGCGACGGTATAGGGTGTATAACCAACAAAAAGTGCATCTCGGGAGTCCTGGGTTGTACCCGTCTTACCGGCCGCTGGGCGTCCGGTTTGTGCTGCCTTACCTGTTCCCCATGACACAGTAGCGCTCATCATGTCGTTGATCATTGCCACGTCACGTTTTTTAACGACCCGGCCCAGACCACTTCCCTTACGAACGTAGAGCTTATTACCCTTGCGATCTTGGATTTCCATTATCCCATAAGGTTGAACTGCGTTCCCCCCATTGGCAAAGACAGCGTAAGCACCTGTAAGCTCCAACAAAGTCACCTCGGAAGCACCAAGCGCGATAGAGGGGGATGCGTCAAGTTCTGATTGGATCCCCAGTCTTTGTGCGGCCTCAACAACTTTCCGTCGCCCCACTTTTTCAGTGACCTGAACCGCAACCGAATTCATAGAACGCGCAAAAGCATCCCGAAGCGTTACGTCCCCATAGTACTTGCCATTATAATTACCCGGCTTCCACTTCCCAACTTTAATTGGCTTGTCAGTGAAACGACTGTTCGGGCGCATACCACTCTCAACACCCGCCAAAAATACAAAGGGCTTAAAAGCAGATCCTGGTTGGCGTAGAGCCTGTGTGACTCGATTAAATTGGCTTGTTCGATAATCTTTACCCCCGACCATGGCGGTAACAGCTCCATAGTTGGACATCACCACTGCAGCGCCTTGGCCAACTTTGTATTTTGAGCCATTGTCCTTTAGCGCCTTTAGCAGTGTTTTCTCGGCTTGACGTTGATGGCGGGTATTGAGCGTCGTGTGAACAACAATATCGCCTCTGTACCCGCCAATATAGTCATCAACTTGCCGTAGCACCCAATCAGCGAAGAAGCGGTCCTGACCATTTTTATTTCGTTTAAGAGATGGGCGGTTCTTCTTTGCTTTTGCAGCTTCTTCTGCAGAAAGAAACCGCGCCGCAACCATCGCATCGAGAACGATATTAGTCCGCGTTTCAGCTTTCGCGGCGCTACTGTTTGGGTTGTATCGTGAAGGGGCCTTTAGAAGGCCTGCAATCAAGGCAGATTCATACAGTCCCAATTTACGGGCAGATAACCCGAAATAGATCCGTGCAGCTGCATCAACACCATAGGTACCTGCGCCGAAATACACCCTGTTCATGTAGATGGTAAGGATTTGGTCTTTGCTAAATTTTTGCTCCAGCCAAATAGCCAGTAAAGCTTCTTGAATTTTACGTTTTAAACTTCGCTCTGAACTTAAAAACAGATTTTTGGCCAACTGTTGGGTGATGGTTGATCCCCCATGTGCCATACGCCCAGCCTTAAGGTTCACCAACATCGCTCTGGCAATACCAAGAACATCAATACCAAAGTGATCATAAAAGCGTCGGTCTTCGATAGCAATAATCGCTTGAGGTAAATAAGGTGACATCTCGTTGACTTCGAGAACTTCTCCGTAGACGTCTCCGTAACTGGCAAGCCGTATTCCGTCATTGGACATCAAGGTCACAGAGGGACGGCGCGAAATTTGATCCAGATTCCCCACATCCGGTAAATCCCAAGCGTACCAACCAACAACACCACCAAGTAGAACCAGCCCCCAGATAGAGAGTACTGAAGCCCAAAGAAACAGCTTTTTAACAACACCATTTTTACGGACGGCTTTCCTTCTAGCCGTTTTACGTGAAGAAGTCCTCCGCTTTTTCGGGGCAGCTTTCTTTGCTGTCCCTTTTTTCTCAGGAGACGCTTTTCTACTCGCGCTGGTTACCCGGCTTTTGGAATCAGCTTTCAAAGACTTTGCACCTCGTGAGGAAGCCTTTTTTGGTGTTTTTTTGTCAGTGGCCATAATTCAATTATTAAACTATTCAGATAAGTCGTGCTATAGGCAGATACATGTCAAGAAAGTGACAAACATCCCTTTTTCAAAGAAAAAAGGTCGGACACCATAGTAGCCCGACCTTCCATTTTTCTTAGTTCGTATAAAAATTATACGTCCAAATTCTGAACGTCCAAAGCATTACTCTGAATGAACTCTCTACGCGGTTCGACGACGTCACCCATCAGGGTAGAGAAAATATCATTCGCCTCATCAATATGACCAACTTTTACTTGAAGAAGCGTACGGGCGTTTGCATCCAAAGTGGTTTCCCAAAGCTGATCAGGGTTCATTTCCCCCAAGCCTTTATATCGAGAAACGTTGATGCCCTTACGACCGAGATCAAAAACAAGGTTGGCCAATGCATTTGGGCCCGTAATTTGTGTTTCCTTATCTTTAACCCGGTAAGTAGAGCTTGATGCATAAAATTCCTGCATTTCTTCCGCCATATTATTCAAACGGCGCGCTTCACCAGTACGTGCCAAAGTCACGTCAATAACCCGACGCTCGGTTAAGCCTCGCAAGGTACGTGACAACGTAAGAACACCATCTACAGTATTGGCTTCGGCCTGCCATCCACGCTGCAACTCAGGAAGGTTGTCATTCATCCGTTGCGCAATTGTATCGCCAAGTGTCTGCGCACGATTTTCATCAAGAAGTAGTTGTTCATTAAGGGCACCAACAATTGCGGCCTGCTCAATAAGCTCCACACTTCCAACCTTACGAATTAAGGGTTCCATAAGATTACGTGCAATAACCGCATGTGTAACAACTTTGATTAGATCTTCACCTGCAACCTGAACTCCTTGTTTCGTCGAAAGTGTCGCTTCCTTAACACCGTTACCAATCAGGTATTCTTCCATCATGCGATCATCTTTGAGGTAGCGTATAGAATCTCCACGTTTGGCACGATAAAGTGGTGGTTGCGCAATATAGAGATACCCGCGTTCGATAAGTTCAGGCATCTGACGATAAAAGAACGTCAGTAAAAGAGTACGAATGTGGCTACCATCCACATCCGCATCGGTCATAATAATAACTTTGTGGTACCGGATCTTATCGATATTAAATTCATCCCGTCCAATACTGGTACCCAACGCTGTAATCAGGGTTCCAATTTCAGTGGATGACAACATTTTATCAAAACGGGCACGCTCAACGTTCAGAATTTTACCACGCAGTGGCAAGATAGCCTGTGTTGCTCTGTCACGACCTTGTTTCGCAGATCCCCCCGCAGAATCACCCTCCACCAAGAAGAGTTCAGATCGGGCCGGGTCTCTTTCCTGACAATCTGCAAGTTTTCCTGGAAGAGATGATATATCCAGCGCACCTTTACGACGGGTTAGATCTCGTGCTTTCCGCGCAGCTTCACGCGCAGCCGCCGCTTCAACAACTTTCCCGACAATACGTTTTGCTTCTACAGGATGCTCTTCAAAGAACTGGCTGAGTCGGTCGTTTACGATATTCTCAACAACAGGGCGTACTTCAGAAGAAACCAACTTATCCTTTGTCTGACTGGAAAACTTAGGATCAGGAACCTTAACAGAAAGAACACAGGTGAGACCTTCGCGCGCATCATCGCCTGTTAAGCTGACTTTTTCTTTCTTCATAATACCTGAAGAGGTCGCATAATTATTAATTTGTCGCGTCAATGCAGCACGGAAACCGGCAAGGTGTGTACCGCCATCACGCTGTGGGATGTTATTTGTAAAACAAAGCGTGTTTTCGTGATAACTGTCGGTCCACTGCATCGCGACTTCAACAGTCACGCCATCTTTCTCTGAAACCATATAGACAACATCATCAAACAGAGACGTCTTGGTCCGATCCAGATACTGAACATAAGCTCTCAAGCCACCTTCGTACACGAACACTGATTCTTTTGGCTCTGCATGGCGATCATCACGTAACGTAATCCGCACACCCGAATTCAAGAACGAAAGTTCCCGAAGACGATGCTCCAGAGTATTAAAATCAAACTCCGTCATTGTGAAAGTTTCTTTTGATGGCATGAAAGTTACATGTGTACCTTTTCTACCATTCGCAGGACCCAATTCGACAAGGTGATCAACAGCATCACCATGAGAGAAAGCGATATAGTGTTCAATATCATTACGGTAGATATGGAGCTCAAGCTTAACAGACAGGGCGTTTACAACTGAAACACCAACACCATGAAGACCACCGGAGACCTTATAGGAATTTTGATCAAACTTTCCGCCGGCATGAAGCTGGGTCATAATAACCTCAGCAGCAGAAACGCCTTCTTCCTCATGAATATCAACAGGAATGCCACGTCCGTTATCATGAACAGTCACAGATCCGTCACCATTGAGAATGACAGCTACAGTATCACAGTGACCAGCCAAGGCTTCATCGATCGCGTTATCAACAACCTCGTATACCATGTGGTGAAGGCCAGAACCATCATCCGTATCACCGATGTACATACCGGGACGTTTCCGCACGGCTTCCAGGCCACGCAGCACCTTGATAGAATCGGCATCGTATGCGCCGTCATTTCTATCTTTATTTTGGTCTTGCATATCGCCAGTATCGGTCATTTTTACCACTTTCTTCCTAGTTTGACGTTCATCGGCTTAAAGGCCAGTTGTCGCTGAAAAAACAGCGCCGTCTTTAATCGTTAAATGTTGCGCTTTACTTCCAAGGCTGGAGAACACTTCGGCATCCGTACCCGTCATCCAAGCTTGGCAACGCAAATGTATTATTTCTTCAAATAGACTATGTCGACGCGTCTCATCCAAATGAGCCACCACTTCGTCCAATAACAACAGCGGCGGCGCGCCTCGTTCCAACATCACCAACCGAGCATGCGCCAACACAATCGATAATAACAATGATTTTTGCTCACCTGTTGAACACAAAGCAGCAGGCATATCTTTTTCCACATGGTGAACCGCAAGATCGCTTTTATGTGGCCCCCAAGAAGCCCCCCCAGAAACTGCGTCTTTAGAGCGGCTATCTGATAGGCACCGCCTTAAATCTTCTTCGACAATCAAAGCTGGCTTTTCACCCAACCACGTCTCAACAGCACCCTCAAGAGCCAATCCAGCTATCGGAAAATCCCCTACAGTTTCAGCACATGCCTCAATTAACCGTTCTGTAATCTCTCTACGAGCGACAGCTATAGCAACCCCATGTCTGGCCATGCGATCTTCCAGTGTCGATAACCAGGCTTGATCGGGATTACCCGCCCTCAGAAGGCGAGAACGTTCTCTTAATGCATGATCATAAGCACTGGTATTTCCGGCATGAGCCGGATCAAACCCCAGAACCAAGCGATCTAAAAACCTACGCCGCCCAGACGCACTGTCCCTAAGTATCCCATCCATTTGCGGAGTCAACCAAATCGCTGAAAAAACCTCTGCCAAGGATTGTTGACTTTTGCAGTTCTCACCGTCCACCCGAACCAAACGGCGCTCTCGCATTGCGCCTATCATGTTTACAGGATCACGCCCAGTTCCAATGTCACGAAAACCTTCAGTTGTCGATACTTCGGCTGCAACGGCCCAAGCTTCCGGAGCTCCAGAAGGTGTACGCCTTGCAATCTCTGGTAACGGCGCACTCCGAAGCCCTCTCCCGGGCGTCAAAAGCGATATTGCTTCCAATAAATTGGTTTTCCCAACGCCATTCCCCCCTGTGAGGACAACGGGACGAGCATCAACCACTATTTCTGCGCGTTCGTAACTACGAAACTGGGTCAACACGACCCTTCGCAGCCACAAGCTATCTGACAAATCTTCGTCAGTCACAAATGACATTCCATTCGGTGTGACAGCCAGCATAAGATTGCTTTATCCAGATCCGGATTAAACCCGCATAGGCATCAGCACATAAAGCGCTGAAGCATCCGCGGAATCACGCACAATTGTAGGTGACGCAGCATCAGCCATCAAAAACTCGGCCGATTCACCCTCAATTTGCTGTGCAATATCAAGTAAGTAACGAGAATTGAATCCAATATCCAAAGACTCGCCTTCATAATTAACTTCCAAGACTTCAACCGCACTTCCATTTTCCGCAGATGTTGCAGAAAGGGTCAGCGAAGATCCCTCAAGAGTAATCTTTACAGCGCGACTTTTCTCAGTGGAAATAGTCGATACACGATCAACGGCAGATGAGAAGGTTTTACAGTCTAAAACAAGGCTCTTGTCGTTACCACTTGGGATAACACGTTGATAATCCGGGAATGTACCATCGATAAGTTTAGAACTCAGAACGGTTGAATCAAACCGGAACATAATTTTTGTTTCAGAGAGAGAAACTTCAATCGGATCATTGGTTTCATCGATCAACTTGCGAAGTTCATTCACCGTTTTGCGCGGAACAATAACACCCGGCAACTCTTCAGCGCCCTGTGGAAGCGGCATTTCAAATCGTGCGAGACGATGGCCATCAGTCGCCACAGCACGCAGGACAGGAACACCGTCTGCTTCGGTTGCATGAAGATATATACCGTTCAGATAGTACCGGGTTTCTTCCGTTGATATCGCAAAGCGGGTACGATCAATAAGGTTTTTAAGTTCGGTGACTTGCACACCAAAGACCTGAGGCAAGTCAACCACGCCAGCAGCGGGGAAATCTTCGCGCGGCAAAGTCTGTAGAGTAAAGGTTGACCGTCCGGCTTTCAGTGTCATCTGAGCAGTTTCAGAATTGGCCGTCAATTCCACTTCAGATCCGTCTGGAAGCTTACGAACAATGTCGTAAAAAGTATGGGCCGGCGCTGTTGTAACCCCTGCATCGACAACAGTTGCATCAACCTGATCCACAATGGTCAGATCCATGTCTGTCGCAGTCAAAGATAACTTTCCATCCTTGGCTTCCATAAGGACGTTGGAAAGGATGGGAATAGTATTCCGACGTTCAACTACGCTTTGAACATGCGCCAGGGATTTCAACAATGCAGAGCGTTCGATTGTGAGCTTCATGATGCTATGACTCAGTCCGTATCTTTCATCAATACCAAGTAAACCTTGTTCGCGGGTAACACCTTAGAACGAGGCCACGATTATTCCAAACCCCACACAGTATCGAGCTTAGGACTCTCTGGTGGGACTCGGGCTGAAAGTATAGCGGGTTCATTCACAGAAGGAAAACAATTATAATATCTTATCGTGATCTCACTGGATAAAATAAAATCTCAGAATCGCTTCAATAAGATAGTCAATATTTTGACCAGCAAACACCGAAGATAGCCTGACAAACCAGGGACAGAAACGAGATCAGAGCTTAATTCTCCAACATCCGGCTTAACAATTCAATATCTTCAGCAAATTCAACATCTGTGGATTTGAGTTCTTCTACCTTTTTCACAGCGTGCATGACCGTTGTATGGTCACGCCCCCCGAATTTACGACCGATTTCGGGCAATGACCGTGAGGTCAACTGCTTCGATAAATACATTGCAATTTGGCGTGGTCGGGCCACAGCGCGTGCGCGCCGGGAAGAATGCATATCAGAAACTCGAATATTAAAGTGCTCAGCAACCTTTTTCTGAATTTCTTCAATCGTTACTCGACGATCATTAGACCTGAGAAGGTCATGGAGTACCTCTTGCGTCGTCTCCAGAGTGATTGACCTCCCGACCAAAGTTGCATGCGCAACAATACGGTTAAGTGCTCCCTCTAGCTCTCTGATATTCGACGTAATCTTATGCGCTAAAAATTCCACAACCTTTTGAGGAATGACAACATCAAGTTGCTCTGCTTTGGACTCCAAAATACCCAAGCGCAACTCATACGTTGTTGGGTGAATGTCCGCAACGAGACCCCAGCCCATACGGGATTTCATGCGCTCTTCAACACCCTCTAAATCAGACGGGCTTTTATCAGCAGATATAATGACTTGTCTATTCTGATCGACCAAAGCATTAAAAGTGTGGAAAAACTCTTCCTGTGTCGCCTCGCGGCCACCAATAAACTGAACATCATCAATCATCAGAACATCGACAGAACGGAACTGCTCCTTAAAGGACATCGTATCCTTGATACGCAACGCACGTACGAACTGATACATGAATTTTTCTGCAGAAAGATAAATAACCTTTTTTTCCGGATGAGCTGTACGAATTTGATGAGCAATAGCGTGCATCAAGTGTGTCTTACCAAGACCAACTCCACCGTAAAGAAACAGAGGATTAAACGGGACAGCTTCTGCGTCTGCGACTCTTCGCGCCGCAGCGTAAGCAAGCTCGTTTGGCTTACCGACAACAAAATTATCAAACGTAAATCGGGGATCTAAAGGAGCCGTAATCCTCTGAACTTCTGCCTCATGCACGACTTCAGTAGAGAGATTGGGCACATCAACGACAAGTCGCTCAGATACTGCTTCCACAACCGGGGTAGGCGCTTCCACAACATCAACCAAGGCAGGCTTTGGTACAGGTCTGACAGGCTGTTGCACCACAATCTCAACTTGAGCAGGCACACCAATTTCTTCTAGCCAAAGCACCTGAATACGATCTTGATAGTTACCAGCGACCCAGTCGCGCATAAATCGAGTCGGCACAGCCATGCGAATAAAGGAATCGTTACCACTTAACAGCGACAAAGGCTTTAGCCAGCTGCGATAAGCCGCTTCACCCACTTCCGCACGGAGCCGATTAAGCACACGGTCCCACTGCTGCTGAAAAGATGGAATCACCTCACTCTGAGCCATATGCCGCCCCACTCACCCTCAATAAAAAAAACTATTAATAACAACATGTATTGCAGTTCAAGTATTCAAATTCGAACCACAGCCACTCAACATGACAAATGCAATAAGGCGATAGTAATACCCCTGCCTGAAATAGTAATATTTCAGGCATTTACTTAAATCACAAAATATCAAGGATGGAATAACCTCAACCCGCCAGTAACGCGCGGGGCTTTTCATACTTTAAATTTATGAACTTCCCTTCCCGAGCACAATTAATGTACTCGGCTATGTCTTTTCATGCAATACGATCAGAGCAAGAACACCGTATTTTTTCCATAGAAAATGTACTCTAGATACAAAGAAATTCTTTACCTACTAAACCTTGTGTCAGAATCGTCTCTAGCAAAAATAAAAACCGTGCTTATTGAGAGAATCGAAACGACTCGACATAAAAAAAGTCGCACTCCCAAGAGTACGACTTTTTCATAACCCAATCCGAAGACGGGAAGCACTTAACCCAGAGCTTTAATACGGCTGTTCATACGAGACAGCTTGCGAGCTACAGTGTTTTTAACCAGAATCCCGGCACGAACGCCACGGTGCATTTCAGGCATAGCAGCTTTAAAAGCTTCCTGAGCTGCAGGCTTATCGCCTTCGCTAATGGCAGTCTCAACACTTTTCACAAAAGTGCGGATACGACCAAGGCGAGATGAGTTCAATTCATAACGACGAGCGTTACGACGGATCCGGGTCTTCGCAGAAAGATGATTAGCCATAAGATTGGCGCCTATTCTTCAATAATAATGAATCTCGAAAGTTGCGGCGTTATAACGGTGCCCCGAGAGTTCGTCAAGTAAGATGAGTCGATTTAGTAAACAACAATGGCTCTAACTCAATGGATTTGAACTATAATGAACGATTATCAAACGATAATACCCTGAAAAACCCAAAGAATCTTGAAAAATCAACGATGCTTCCAGTTAGCTTTTCTCTTTTCAATAAATGCCATCATTCCTTCACGCCTATCTTCTAAAGCAAAAGTAGAATGGAAGGTCCGGCGTTCGAAGCGGAGTCCCTCACTCAAACTTACCTCATACGCACGATCAACAGCCTCTTTTGCAATCATCGTCGCAGGCAAAGAATAGCCTGCAATTTTCTTGGCAGCAGCAAGAGCTTCTTCAATCAAACTATCTACAGGAACAATACGGCTGACCAAGCCACTCCGCTCAGCTTCTTCCGCATCCATCATCCGACCCGTAAGGCACATATCCATAGCCTTGGCCTTACCAACCAAGCGTGTAAGTCGTTGTGTTCCGCCTGCACCTGGAATTGTGCCTATTGTAATTTCAGGCTGACCGAATTTTGCGTTATCCGCTGCGATAATAAAATCACACATCATCGCCACTTCACAACCACCCCCCAGTGCATAACCAGCAACAGCTGCAATGACTGGCTTGCGGGTGTTGGCAAGAACTTCCCAATCATCTGTGATAAAATCTTCGCGGTATACAGTTTGGAAATCCTTGTCGACCATTTCTTTAATATCAGCTCCGGCAGCAAAAGCTTTTTCAGAGCCAGTAACCACAAGACACCCAATACTATCGTCAGCTTCTAAATCAGCGACAGCCTTCCCCAACTCACCAATGAGACCGACACAAAGCGCATTCAAGGCCTCTGGTCTATCAAGTTTAATCAAGCCAACGCGGTCATATTTTTCAACAATAATATATTCGTACGACATTTATGGGGAGCTCCTAAATTTCTATCGCCAAAGTTTTCATCACCAAGTGCGAACGCTAAAATTTCCATATGCGGAATCTGTTCTCTAGAGTGCCGGATGTTTATTGGGAGGGCGCGAGTATAATTCGCAGAATCGATCTGCTATTTTCCACACCGTCCAGGATCTCAATTTTCAGCACCTCACCTTCACGCTGAAAAAGCCCCTCACCGAAAACACTCCACCCCAACTGCGGCAAAGTACGGCCATAAAAGCTTCTGATTTCAGATTGCTCTAAATATCCAGAGGCAAATCCCTCAACAATCCGACCTTCAGGCTTATCAAAGACAACACCGAGATCCGGCATTTCTTCCATTCCAGGAACAATGGGAACCCCGTCACTTCCTGTAAAAAAAGAACCTTCGAACGCCCAAACATTTTGAACGCTCAGCATCAATGCAAACGCCAAGAACATTCCCAAAATGGGGGAAACAAGTTTTGACCAACAACGCGAAATGTAAAACATAGCTACCTTGTACCCTAGTGCTGACACTCAGGACAATAGAAAGTCGAACGACCGTTCTGCTGAATCCTTTGTATAACAGGCTTAGCAGTCTGCCCAGAAAGCCCCCCTGACGGACAGTGCCGACAAACCTCACCCTCTCGGCCGTAAACAGTCCAAGAATGCTGAAAATACCCTAGCTCCCCCGATGCCTGCACATAGTCTCTCAAGCTCGACCCACCGGCTTCAATCGCGCGATTAAGAACATCCCGAATTGTGCTAGCGAGGATTTCAGCTTCCTTTTGGGAGAGCGTACTTGCAATTCGGTCAGGAGCCATTCTTGAAAGGTGAAGCGCCTCGCAGGCGTAAATATTGCCAATCCCTACAACCACACGTTGGTCTAATATGGCTGCTTTGATATTTGTTTTCTTGTTTTTGATTTTTTCAAACAAGACAGGTCCGCTGAACTCATTCCCAAGAGGTTCCGGCCCGAGGTCTCTAAATGCCTTATGCGCGCTAAGTTCCGATTGACACACCAGATCCATCATCCCAAATCGACGTGGATCACAATATCTAATTTCTTCATCGTCATCCGTTTCAAAAATAATATGATCATGCGCCCCCAAAGGTGGTCGTTCTCCTTTGGGTAAAATTGTCACACGCCCCGACATACCAAGATGAAAGAATAAAACCATATCATCATCAAGATGAGCCAATACGTACTTAGCCCTCCTACTCAATCGCTTTACCGTGCGGCCAGTTAACCGTTCGGAAAACCGCTCTGGCAAAGGAAAACGAAGATCGTCCCTGCGCTGAACAACTTTTCGGAGTACGCGCCCTTCAAGGCTCGGACGCAATCCTCGCATAACAGTTTCTACTTCGGGGAGCTCAGGCATGACCCTTAATTCCTTTGCGTTCGACAAGCTGCAGTACTATATCATTCACCCAGATACACTAAAGTGTATTGCTTTAGCCACAGTAATTAACACCGTTATTAGCACAGTTCTTAAAATGTTATTAGAACCTAATTCAACTCGTATTCAAACTACCCCATAAGCGGCCGGATTATCTTCATGGCAGATACAAAAAACACCCAAAGTTCAACAGCAACCACTCACTTTGGTTACGAAGAAGTTTCTGTAGGCGATAAAAAAAATCGTGTCCGGGGCGTTTTTGAAAGTGTCGCGAGTAAATACGACATCATGAATGACCTCATGAGCGGTGGAGTACATCGCCTGTGGAAGGCATCCCTGATTGATTGGGTTAACCCTCAACCAGGGGAATCCCATCTCGACGTTGCCGGCGGTACAGGCGATATCGCAATGCGTATTATCGACCGTGTCGGTCGCGATAAGGCTGGACTTGTTACAGTATGTGATCTTACCCGCGAAATGATGTTGGTCGGACGAGACCGCGCCATCGACCAAGGCATCCTCCAAGGTATAAGCTGGGCTTGTGGCAACGCAGAAAGTTTACCTTTTCCAGACCGTTCTATGCACTCCTATACCATTGCTTTCGGCTTGAGAAATGTCACCCATATCAACAAAGCTCTTGCTGAAGCACGCAGAGTTTTAAAACCTGGGGGACGTTTTTTCTGTCTTGAATTCAGCCAAGTTGTATTGCCCATATTAAGTAATATTTATGATCAGTACTCGTTCAAGGTTTTACCAAATATGGGGCAACTTGTTGCGAATGATCGTGAATCATATAAATATCTCGCAGAATCCATTCGTAAGTTCCCCCCCCAAGACGATCTCATAGACCTAATGAGAACCGCCGGGCTCGAGCAATGTAGTTATCGCAACCACACCGGAGGCGTTGCTGCAATCCACTGTGGCTGGCGCATCTGATAGGCAAAGGTAAAGAGCACTTTCATGTTCAAGAACATAGCGACACTTTTCCGCCTTATCGCCATAGCACGGGTTCTTGCTCGACACGACGCTCTTGCTGCGCTCGAAGAACAACGCCTTGTCCCTGGTCGGCTGGCAGCCATCGCTATCTGGTCTGGACGGCGCCTTTCGAAAAGAAACGTCAAAGGACGTCCGGGACAAAAACTGGCTGCTGCACTGACAGAACTTGGCCCCACCTTCATTAAACTCGGTCAGTTTTTATCAACCCGTGCAGATCTTTTGGGGGATCAACTTGCCGCTGATCTCTCGCACCTCCAGGACCAACTCCCGCCTTTCGATGGGGCTGAAGCAAAAAAAATTATTGAATCAGAGCTCGACGGCGATCTCGATCAATTATTTCTGTCATTTGATCCAACCCCTATTTCCGCAGCCTCTATCGCTCAGGTTCACTTTGCCGAAACGCTTGAAGGCGAACCTGTTGCCGTCAAAATTTTAAGACCAGGAGTTGAAAAAAGTTTCAGGAAAGATCTCAAACTTTTCTATAGCCTTGCTACACTCCTTGAAAAAGCTCGCCCATCATTACAACGCTTCAAACTACATGAGGTCGTCTCAACTTTTCATGACACCGTTCGTCTTGAAATGGACCTCCGCATGGAAGCTGCAGGAGCCTGCGAACTTGGTGATAATTTCAAAGGCGACTTCACCTACGACACCCCCGACATAGATTGGGAGCGGACGGCAAAGCGTGTCCTTACAATGAGTAGAATCGAAGGCATCTCTCTTGATGACCGCGACGCCTTGATTGCCGCAGGTCATGATCTGGAAGAGATCTTAACGACCGCTGCTGCAATTTTCTTCAATCAAGTTTTTAGAGATGGCTTCTTTCACGGTGATCAGCACCCAGGAAACATGTTTGTCGGTGACGATGGCCGAATTGTCGCCGTCGATTTTGGAATAATGGGCCGCGTAGACAAGACGACCAGATACTTTCTCGCTGATATGCTTATTGCATTGTTACAAAAAGACTACCTAAAACTGGCACAAGCCCATGTAACCGCAGGCATGATTCCTGCGAATCAGTCGGTAGAAACTTTTGCTCAGGCCCTTCGTTCTGTCTGCCAACCCATTATGGGAAAAGATTTAAGTAGTTTTTCTTTTGCCAAAATGCTTGGCCAAATGCTTCATCTCGCTGAATCTTTTGACATGATAATTCAGCCCCATTTACTACTTTTACAGAAAAATATGGTCATGGCTGAGGGGATTAGTCGCGGGCTTGATGAAAGCCTGAATCTTTGGACCATATCTCAACCATTAGTAGAAGAATGGGTTGTCAAAAATCGCGGTCCAGAAGCACGTATCAAAGAAGGATTATCAACACTGACAGATAGTATTGAAACCCTGCCAAGACTGATAACCAATTTAGAGACCGCCAGTGAGATGTTCTCTCAAAAAGGGTTGCGCTTACATAGCAAAACAATCCAAGACTTTCATCAAGAAAGTAGCGGGACAGCCAAGTGGGCTTTTATTGTCGCAATCGCTAGTTTTACATTCTCCATTGGATTTGCTGTAAATTTTATATTTTTTTATAGTTAATCTTTATTAACATTCTCTTGTTGACATCTGATCGTTTTGTCCAAAAAATTGATATTGTAACTTACGTAACCCTACAGTGAAATAGTTCGATTAATAATGATATCAGGTAAACGTATTCTACTGGTAGTTACTGGTGGAATTGCCGCATACAAGTCTTTGGAATTGATTCGCCGCCTGCGCGATAGCGGTGCTTTTGTTCGCGCTATCCTCACCAAATCCGGTACTGAGTTTGTCACTCCTCTTTCCGTTTCCGCTCTGACGGGCGAAAAAACATTCATTGACCTTTTTTCCCTCACCGATGAAACTGAAATTGGTCATATACAGCTTTCCAGACAATCTGACCTCATTGTGATCGTGCCAGCCAGCGCTGATTTTATGGCGAAGATGGCGCACGGGCGGGCAGACGATCTAGCCTCAACCGTCATGCTTGCGACAGACAAAGATATTTTATTGGCACCAGCCATGAACGTTCGAATGTGGGATCACCCTGCGACACAGGAAAACCTTGCAACACTAAGAAAACGCGGTATTCAGGTTATTGGCCCAAATGATGGGGCAATGGCTTGTGGAGAGTTTGGCCCTGGACGCATGTCCGAGCCAAGTGAGATTCTGGCGGCAATTGAAAGTTACTTTGCTCCAAAGACCACCCCCTTAGCGGGCCACAGTGCTCTTGTCACAGCGGGCCCGACTCATGAGGCTCTGGATCCCGTTCGCTACATTGCAAATCACTCTTCTGGTAAGCAGGGATATGCCATTGCACGGGCACTAAAGACACTTGGCGCGAATGTCACTTTGGTATCCGGACCGACTCATTTGCCCCCTCCGGACGGTATTACATATATTCCCATAACCAGCGCTCGAGAAATGCTCAAGGCATGTGAAAACGCACTCCCTGTTGATATTGCTATCTGCACCGCTGCCGTTGCCGACTGGCGCGTGACGGAGCAAAGCAATCAAAAGATCAAAAAGATATCTGGTGACGATGCGCCAACACTCAGCTTCATACAAAACCCAGATATCCTTGCGACCCTATCCAAACAAGGCCCAAAGAGACCAGGCCTCGTTATTGGATTTGCAGCAGAAACGGAAAATGTTGAAAGCAACGCCAAATCCAAGCGACAACGTAAAGGTTGTGATTGGATTTTGGCAAATGATGTGTCCCCAGAAACAGGTACTTTTGGAGGCGACGACAACACTTTATTTCTGATTGATGAGACCGGAACGGACTGCTGGGAGAAAATGAGCAAAGAAGCTTCCGCAGCAAAACTTTCCGTCCTCATTGCCGATAAACTTAAGCTCAACACTTGAAAACATTAAATAAGAATGCAGAAAGATTAGTATGAACGCTTTGAGCATACCTGTCGTTCAACTCTCGCATGGAGAAGGCTTACCTCTCCCAAATTATGCCACACCGCAGTCTGCAGGTATGGATTTACTGGCCGCGATTGATGGTACGATAAAGCTTGCTCCTGGGGATCGTATCCTGATCCCAACTGCACTCACAATTGCACTGCCGACAGGATACGAAGCCCAGGTAAGGCCTCGTTCCGGTTTGGCGCTTAAAAATGGTATAACCCTGGTAAACACACCAGGGACTATTGATGCCGACTATCGAGGAGAAATCGGCGTCATTTTGATAAATCTCGGAAGTGACACCTTCACCATAGAAAGAGGCGCAAGAATTGCCCAAATGGTGATCGCCCCCTGTATTCAGGCGAATTGGACACTTAGCACCTCCCTCGATGCGACAACTCGAGGTCAAGGTGGTTTTGGTTCGACAGGCGTTAATTCAGAGATCTAGAGGGACTGGGAAGACAACTATGCTTCGGCTATCAAAAAAACTACTCTTTGCAATAGAGGCTGTTGTAGATATCGCATATCACGCTGGGTCTAGCCCTGTGCGGTCAACAGAAATTTCACGACGCGAAGGTATCCCACGACGATACCTTGAACAGGTCCTCCAACAGCTTGTCCATAACGGCATTCTTGCCGGTCAACGTGGTCCTCGCGGAGGATATCGACTGGCCAGAGAACGTCGAAGGATATCAGTAGGTGACATCATTCGAGTTGTTCGCGATCACGAAGGAGCTATGGATCCTGCAAGTGACAATGAAGGATCCGAAATTGGGATTAATGTGGTTCGACCAATCTGGGTTGACATGCAAAGCGAAATAATGGAGCGTTTCGACAAGATAACCATTGAACAGCTTTGCGACGAAGCACGTAACCAAAACATCCCCAGTGAGGCAACAGCCGCAATGCCCGATTTCAGCATTTGAACGGGCAGGTCTCTTGGGTTGATTTTAGTGAGCAGCCATGAAGACCGAAAACAGCAAGTCCTCTTCTTCTTTTCGAGGTAAAATATACGATTCGATTCTCGATACCATTGGCGCTACTCCACTGGTTCGATTGCAAAAACTTGCTACTGCCCACGGCTCAAAAGCCGAGATTTTGGGTAAGTGTGAGTTCTTTAATCCATTGGCATCAGTCAAGGATCGAATCGGGTATGCCATGATTGAGGCCCTTGAGGAAGCCGGTGAACTGGACAAAGATACGGTTATTATAGAGCCAACGAGTGGCAACACAGGTATTGCCCTTGCATTTGTCTGCGCGGCTAAAGGGTACAGACTTATTCTCACAATGCCAAAAACCATGTCGGCCGAACGTCGCAAGATGTTGCGTTATCTTGGAGCAGAGCTTGTTCTAACCGACGGCGCAAAGGGTATCAGTGGGGCAGTCACAAAGGCTGAAGCCTTGGTAAAAGAGCTCCCCAAGGCCGTAATGCCGCAGCAGTTTATGAACAAAGCGAACCCTGCTATTCATAAAATCACAACCGGAGAAGAAATCTGGCATGATACTGTCGGAACGGTTGATGTCGTCGTTTGCGGTATAGGAACAGGAGGAACTCTCACGGGTGTTGGGTCTGCACTCAAAGAGCGAAACCCTGAAATCAAGATGGTTGCCGTCGAACCAGAAGACAGCCCGGTTCTTTCTGGCGGACAACCAGGCCCTCACAAAATACAAGGAATTGGCGCCGGGTTTATACCAAGCATTCTCAACACGAGCCTCATCGACGAAGTTATACGCATTGGAAATGACACCGCATTTAGAACTGCACGGGAAGCTGCTTCACTGGAAGGCTTGCCAATTGGAATATCCTCTGGCGCCGCTCTTGCCGCAACACTGGAAATTGGAGCGCGTCCTGAAATGGAGGGCAAAAAAATCGTCGCTATACTCCCCTCTTTTGCAGAACGTTATTTAAGCACAGAGCTTTTTGATAATATATAGTAAGACCTTTAACCAAACGAGTGGCATCGCGTGACACAACAGCCTGAAATTGAACTGACCGATAACCAAATTGATCGCTACGCGCGCCATTTGGTTTTACCAGAGGTTGGTGAAGAAGGTCAGCTAAAATTATTAAATTCTAAGGTGTTGGTCATTGGTGCGGGAGGGCTTGGCTCTCCTCTACTGCTTTATCTTGCCGCAGCTGGAATTGGCACTATTGGTATTGTCGACGATGATAAGGTTGATCTCTCAAACCTCCAACGCCAGATCATTCACGACACGGATCATATAGATCACCCTAAAGTTCTCTCAGCCGCCACAAGGCTCAAAGCCATCAACCCCGATGTTGCTGTTCACACTCATGAACTTCGCCTCACGGAAAAGAACGTCGATGCACTGGTAAAAGACTATAATCTCGTCGCAGATGGTTGCGATAACTTTAATACCCGCTACCTGATCAATGATGCTTGCTATAAGCAAAAAATCCCACTGGTTTCAGCGGCGATTATGCGGTTTGACGGACAACTCACGACATTCCGTGCCTTTGAAGAAGGCGACAAGCCCTGCTATCGCTGCCTTTTTGGCGATGAACAAGTTGCGGAAAAGGGAAGTTGTGCTGATGTCGGCGTCCTTGGTGCCCTTGCCGGAACAATGGGAAGCTTACAATCTGTAGAAGTGATCAAGGAATTGCTGGATATTGGAGAGAGCATGGCCAATAGCCTGCTGCTTTATGATTCTCTTGGTACTTCTTTTCATCGTATGAAGACCAAACGAGACCCTGCCTGTAGCCTTTGCGGTAATCATCAACCATCCTAGACGTAAAACCTTATAAAAGCTTCTCGATCGGATACCCGGAAAACTGCTTCGATGTATTGAGCACGACATGACTGCTGATATTCATCACACCGGGAGTGTCTGTGGCATCCAAAAGGTAATCGTTGATTTCGTTGTATCTCCCCATATCTGGCGCAACAATACGCAAGCAAAAATCAAATGACCCGCTTACCATATAACACTCCACGACTTCGGGAATATTCTGTACATAGTCTTGAAAGGCCTTGAATTGATCGCGGCTATGATCTTTCAAGGTTACGGTCGCAATCACCATTACGGACCGACAAACCCGTTCCAGATCGACCATGCCAAAATAAGGACCGATAAATCCACGTTCCTCAAGCTTTCTAACTCTGTTCAAACAAGAACTTGGAGACAAATTAACTCTGACAGATAGCTCCTGATTAGTAATACGTGCCTCTTCTTGGAGAATCGAAAGAATCTTTTGATCTAATCTATCCAATTGTTGATTAAGTGACATTTTCTTTCCTTAAACAGCACGTATTTCGTATTCTAAAATTATGCTCTCCGCCATCAAATCTCAAGACAATATCCATAAAATATTGCTTTTCTGATAGTATTTCAGAATTTCCACAAAACAAAGCTTCTCATACACAACGATAAATATCAGCACTAACAAAAACCGAAGATAATTTGGTACAGAGCGCTTAAACCGCAGTATCTGCAGTTAAAAGGAGTGACTTCGATAAGACCTTCGGCAGATCCTGCGGTAGAATCATGTGAAGCCATACAAAGTGGCAACCTGCGCAACAACCGCACAAATTACTACAGGGACACTCACTAGATAATTCTACTGAGGCTAGATCCACCAAAGGAGTAAAATATGTCAAACGTTCTTCCTGGCCGCGAAGCCATGATGACTACCTACAATCCCCCTAATATTGCGTTTGAAAAAGGTGAAGGCACATGGCTTTTCGCTGAAGATGGCAAAAAATATCTCGATTTTTACAGTGGGATTGCGGTTTGTGCCTTTGGTCATGCACATCCCCATTTGGTTAAAGCTCTTAAGGATCAAGCGGACAAGTTTTGGCATTGCTCCAATATGTTCAGAATTACTCAAACAGAAACACTTGCACAGCGTCTGACTGAGAACAGTTTCGCAACAAGTGTCTTTTTTAGCAATTCTGGCGCTGAGTCTAACGAGTGCGGCCTCAAGATTTTACGTAAATACCAAGAATCAAAAGGCCGCCCCGAACGTAAACGTATCATCGGCATGTCAAACGCTTTCCATGGCCGTACCATGGGGACAATCGGTGCTGCCGGAAATCCTGCGCATACTGCCGGGTTCCTGATGGACGATGAAGGTTACGATCAAGTTCCTTTCGGCGATCTCGCCGCTCTTGAAGCAGCGATCACAGACAAAACCGCTGGTATCATTTTTGAACCTATCCAAGGCGAAGGTGGTATACGTCCAGCGCCTGCTGAATATGTACAGGGCATTCGCGCTCTTTGTGACAAGCACGATATCCTTATGATGGTTGACGAAGTTCAATGCGGCATGGGCCGCACTGGTAAACTCTTTGCTTATGAATGGTCTGGCGTAGAACCTGATGTCATGTCCCTTGCCAAAGGCATGGGTGGTGGTTTCCCTGTTGGTGCATGCCTTGCCAATGACAAAGCCGCTGAAGCCATGATCTTTGGTACACACGGTAGCACATTCGGTGGTAATCCTCTTGCTGGTGCCGTTGGCAATGCCGTAATGGACCTGATGATGGAAGATGGTTTTCTGGCTTCTGTTACAGAAAAAGCCAACAAAGTACGCGCTCAACTTGAAGAGCTTATTGCCAAGCATCCCAAAGCGTTGGTCTCCGTACACGGTATTGGTTTGATGATTGGCTTGAAATGTGTTGTGCCTAACGGTGACATGCTTCTTGAGTTAAGAGACCAAGGTCTTCTATGCGCCAAATCTGGAGATAATCAGATCAGGTTCCTCCCACCGTTGAACGTTTCCAACGAAGAGCTCGACAAAGCTATCGAAGTACTCGATCGCGTCTGCTCTAAACTAACAGCATAGGAAAGAGCGGTCGATGACCTATACCCCTTCTCTCGAATGGATCGATCAACAACAGGATAAAATGTTATCCGAAGTGTTATCGCTCTGTGAAATCAATTCCGGTAGCGCCAATGTGCCCGGCATTGAACAGGTCGTCGACCGCCTTTCTGCTTTTGCATCATCTCTCGGTGCTGAAGAAGAACGTATTGATCTCGAACCACGAAGTGACGTCTTGGACAGTGGTGAGGTCGTTAAAAGCCAAAGCGGTCCTCTGTTACGTTTGACCAAATGGCCCAACGCAAATCGTCGTGTTCTGCTGGTTGGTCACAGTGATACTGTTTATCCGGTCGATCATAAATTTCAACGCTGTAGTAACCTTGATGAAAACACCATAAATGGTCCTGGTGTCGCCGACATGAAAGGGGGCATTGTCGTTATGATGACAGCGCTACAGGCTTTGGAACGTAGCCCCTACGCTGGCAATATTGGTTGGCAGATTATTATCAACCCCGATGAGGAAATTGGCTCGTTTGCCTCTGCACCTCACTTAGATCAGGCTGCACGTGCAGCAGACGTAGGGATGATTTTTGAACCGGCCCTGGCTGATGGCACTCTGGCAGGTGCCCGTAAAGGCAGTGGAAACTTTACCCTGATCGCACGAGGTAAAGCCGCTCATGCGGGTAGAGAACATCACCTCGGACGCAATGCCATTGCCGCACTGGCCAGAACAATTGCTTTGCTTGATGGTTTAAACGGACAGCAAGACGGCGTGACCGTCAATGTCGCCAAGCTTACAGGTGGCGGCCCCAACAATGTCGTTCCTGACTTTGCCCTTTGCCGCTTTAATATCCGTGTTCCTAGCCCAGAAGGGCAAGCGTGGGCAGAATCCCAAGTTCAAAAAATAATCTATGAGATAGAGCAAGAAAACGGCATATCGTTAGAACTACATGGCTCTTTCGGACGACAGCCAAAAGTAATGGATAAGGCCCATCAGCAACTATTCTCTCTTTTGAAAAGCTGCGGTGAAGACCTTGGTCTTTCCACAGAAGCCAAAGCCACAGGCGGTTGTTGTGACGGGAATAATCTCGCCGCAGCAGGCCTTGCCAATATAGACACACTCGGCGTTCGAGGCGGTGCAATTCATAGTACGGATGAATTTCTTCTCATCGATAGCCTAAGTGAACGCGCTAAACTTTCTGCCCTGCTTTTGCTCAAGCTGGCAGCTGGTGAAGCAAGCTGGCCCGACCGCGCAACAACCGCCTAAACAGGCTTATTGGAATTAGGGAACACTCCCGATGTTAATTATTAGACCAGCACGACAAAGCGATTTAGGTGACCTCATGGACCTATCCCATGCCGTCGGAACCGGTATGACGTCTATGCCTGCCAACGAAGGAGCCTGGCTCGAAAAGCTCACCCGCTCAGAAGCCAGTTTCAAAACTCCTGCTCAAGGTCCTCAGGGTGAAATTTACTTTATGGTTCTTGAAGACACCAAATCACAAAAGGCTGTAGGAACAACGGCTCTATATGCTGGTGTTGGATTAAAATCTCCTTTTTACTCTTACAAAATATCAACGCTTGTAAGTGCCTCTTCAGAGCTCGAAACCACTCGTAAATTGAGCGTTATGCTTTTGGTCAATGACTATACCGGAGCAACGGAAATAGGGTCGCTTTATCTTTCAAAACAATACCGTCAACCAGGCATAGGCCAGTTCCTTTCCCGATGTCGCTATTTAACTCTTGCTGACTTTCCTGATCGTTTTGGGGACATGGTAATGGCCGAGATGCGAGGATGGCAGGATAAAGATGGTGGATCACCTTTTTGGACACATCTCGGTGAGAAGTTCTTTGGTATCGCTTTTGAAAGTGCTGACAAGATTTCTTCGGTCAAAGGGACTCAAATCATATCCGATCTGATGCCAAAGTATCCGATTTATATCGACCTCTTACCAGAAGAAGCCCAAGAGGTTATTGGCAAGCCACACGAATCCTCTTCTCCAGCTCTGCGCTTATTGGAAAAAGAAGGCTTCAGTTTTAATGGCTACGTCGATGTTTTTGATGGCGGCCCTTCTGTTGAGGTTCCCACCCGGAATATTAAAACTTTGCAAGCCAGTCAGGTTACAAAGCTTGGCGACGCTGAAGAACAAGATCCGGCCGAAGATCAATCCAACCTCTACATGATCAGTAACGCCAATATCGCGACCTATCGCATGTGCCTTCAACCTGCAAAAATTGACTTGGATGGTACAATAAAACTTACACAAGAAACCATAGAAGCACTGCGCCTAACTTCAGGCGATCAAGTACGTTATGTAAAATTCCGGGAGAAAAGACCATGAACCAACAACAAAAACTATACATCAACGGTGAATGGCGTGTTGGACAAGGGGGGGAACTGAGCTCTCTTAATCCAGCAAGTAACGAAATTATCTGGAAAGCCACATCAGCGACAGAAAGTGATGTAGACGATGCGATCTCTTCAGCACGCGCTGCACTTCGCGGTTGGGCTCTGGCACCTATCGAAAGCCGGATCGAAGTCATCACCCGCTACCGTGACCTCCTCAAGGAGCGTCAGGAAGATATCGCTGTTGCCATTGCTATGGAAACCGGAAAACCGTTGTGGGAAACCCGCACAGAAGCTGCTGCCATGGTTGGTAAGGTCGCCCTTTCTCTTGATGCCTTTGAAAAGCGTACTGGTGACAGTGAAAACAAGATGGGCGAAGGTCTAAAGGCAACCCTGCGTCACAAACCCCACGGTGTAGTTGCCGTTTTTGGCCCCTATAACTTTCCTGGGCACTTGCCAAATGGCCATATCGTTCCTTCTCTTATTGCCGGAAACACCCTTGTCTTCAAACCAAGTGACCAAACCCCAATGGTGGCTGAGGTTATGGTGCAGACTTGGCACGATGCAGGCCTTCCCGCAGGCGTTCTCAATCTGGTTCAAGGCGCTAAAGAAACCGGTATTGCCCTTGCCGGTCATGATGGGATTGACGGCCTGTTCTTCACAGGAAGTTCTGCCACGGGCGAGCTGTTACATCGCCAGTACGCAGGACAGACAGGTAAAATTCTTGCCTTGGAAATGGGCGGAAACAATCCTCTTGTTGTCATGGATGCGGCCGATCATGAGGCTGCCGCCTACCACACCATCCAGTCTGCTTACATAACTTCTGGACAGCGCTGCACCTGTTCGCGTCGTCTTATTGTACCTATTGGGGCAGAAGGTGATAAGTTCATCGAAACCCTCACGCTGCAGATCAACGGTATCAAGGTTGGTCAGGATGACCCCGAAAATCCACCGTTTATGGGATCTCTTATATCCAATGCTGCTGCTGATGGTATTCTTGCCGCTCAAGACAATTTGGAACGTCTTGGCGGGAAGATTATTCATAAGGCTGAACGCCTTTTCGCAGACAAACCTTTCCTCAAGCCCGGTCTGATCGACGTTACTGACATTACCGATCTCCCCGATGAAGAATACTTCGGTCCTCTTCTCCAGATTATTCGCGTTGCAGATTATGACGAAGCCATCCGGGTTGCCAACAATACACGGTTTGGCCTGTCTGCTGGTATTCTCACTGATTCAAAAGATCTTTGGGAGAAGTTCTGGATTGAAAGCCGTGCGGGTATTGTTAACTGGAACCGCCCTCTCACCGGGGCCAGCGGATCTGCACCATTCGGTGGCGTGGGTGCCAGCGGAAACCATCGTCCGAGTGCTTTTTACGCCGCCGATTATGCTGCTTATCCTGTTGCCTCCCTCGAAGCCGAAACTCTGGATATTCCGAGCCAACTAACACCCGGCATTTCTCTGGGCATCTCTCTGGATGTTTCTCGGCAGAAAAAAGGATAGAGCCATGACCTATTACGAGGTCAATTTCGACGGTCTTGTTGGCCCTACCCACAATTTTGCGGGTCTGTCTTACGGAAATATCGCTTCTGATAAATCTGCCAAAGGTACATCAAGCCCAAAAGGGGCCGCCCTTCAGGGCCTGGAGAAAATGAAAGCCCTGTCAGATATGGGTATGAAACAGGGTGTTCTTCCTCCTCAAGAACGCCCCCATATGCCCACCTTGCGCGGCCTGGGTTATAGTGGGAGCGACAAAGACATTCTTGCAAAAGCTGCCAAGGCTGATCCTGCCCTATTTGCAGGTGCTTGCTCGGCCTCTTGCATGTGGGTTGCCAATGCCGCGACGGTATCTCCCCGGCTAGATACGCACGATGGCAGAACACACTTTACCCCAGCCAACTTGATCTCCATGTTCCACCGCTCTATCGAACACCCCATAACAGGGCGAACTTTGCAGACCATTTTTGCCGATGAAAAGCGCTTCGCCCACCATCCGGCGTTACATAGTAGCCCTCATTTCGGGGACGAAGGAGCGGCGAACCATACCCGGTTCTGCACCAATTATGGCGAACCCGGTGTTGAATTTTTTGTTTACGGCGTTGAGGCCTTGCGTAAAGGTGCTCCAGGTCCACAAAAATTCCCAGCCCGTCAAACCCTCGAAGCATGCCAAGCTGTTGCCCGCCGACACGGTTTGTCTGAAGACCGGACGGTTTACGCCCAACAAAACCCGGATGTCATTGATCAGGGCGTATTCCACAACGACGTTATCTCTGTTGGTAATGGCCGGGCACTTTTTCATCACGAAAAAGCCTTCCTCAACACTGAAGCCCTAAAAGAGGAATTGAACAGTAAACTACCCGACGGCGACATGATTTTTGTCGAAGTTCCCGATAACAAGGTCTCTGTAGAAGATGCGGTACAGAGCTATCTTTTCAACAGCCAGTTGATCGCGCCTGCGGGTAGCGGAAGCAACGCAATGACCCTTATTGCCCCAATAGAGTGTCAGGAGAATACCCGGGTTAAAAATTACCTGGATGACCTTGTCGCCCAAAATAGTGCCATAAATGATGTTAAATATTTCAATCTGCGCCAATCGATGAAAAACGGCGGTGGCCCAGCTTGTCTCAGGCTCAGGGTCGTTCTTAATGAAACGGATCTCAACCATTTAGGTGCCCGCGTCATTCTTGATGATAGTCTCTACACCGATTTGAGAGACTGGGTATCGCGGCATTACCGGGATGAACTAAGCCCGGATGACATTAACGATCCTGCCTTGCTTTATGAAGTTCGTGCGGCTTTGGACGAGCTGACCACCATTCTAAAACTCGGAAATCTTTATGAGTTCCAGCGGGCTTAAGTCAGGCTCCCGTCCTGATTTAAGCTTTTTATCCCGGGCAGTTCTTCTGCTCGGGATCTTTTTTATCATCAGGTATCATAAAGGTCCGAACGTGTTGGCGGCATGCCCGACAGCCCCTTTGTTCGCTTTGACGCAACCGTCTGAAAAATATTCAAGGTGCCGCGGGTAAAAGCCAAAGAAACCCCCGTAAGATAAAGTACCCAAAGCCGGTAACGTTCGGCCCCTGCTTCCGCAATAGCAGCATCTGAATTTTCCATCAAACGTCGCGCCCACAGCTCTGTGGTTCTTGCATAATGCTCCCGCCAGGCTTCAATATCATGAACTTCAAATCCATGAGCCTCAAGATTGCGCGCTGTCATCCCGATATGATCGACTTCCGCACCCGGAAAAATATATTTCAGCATTGAATTATATTCGGGGCGTTTACGGTTAAATTTGGCATCACTGCTCTTGCCACGTCGGGTAATGGCGTGGTGGAGATAAAGTCCTCTGGGTTTTAACAATCGATTTACCGTCAGATAATATTCACGGTGATTTTCAATCCCGACATGCTCAAACATGCCAATCGACGACACCTTGTCAAAAGCTCCCTCCAACAGGCGGAAATCTTTTAATTCCACCGAAACTTTATCTTCCAGTCCCCGCTCTTTAATTCGTTCTTGCGCCAAGCTAAGTTGCTCTTCCGAAAGCGTCACCCCCAATGCCGTAACACCGTAATGTTCTGCCGCATAACAAATAAGCGCGCCCCAACCACACCCAATATCCAGCAGACGATCCCCCGGTTTCAAGCGCAGCTTACGACAAATCATATCCAGCTTATCGGTTTGCGCCCTCGCCAGATCATTCGACCAGTCAGTAAAATATCCGCATGTGTAAACCATTTCCGGATCAAGAAAGAGCTCGTAAAAACGGTTTGAAACATCATAGTGATAGGCAATGTCTTCTTGAGCGCTACCCCGTCCCGATGTTGCGCCTTCGCCCTTGAGGTTCAAGTTTTGATTTTTGCTTCGGGCAAACATCAGAGGTAAAAATGTCTTGAGAAGAAGCGGCTTATTCAGGCTTTTGATCAGAGCTTTTGTCTTCCCCTTTGGGCGCTGCTCAGCAAGGTCAAAAAGCGTTCCGCCACGAATATCCAACCCGCCGGATAGATACAAATCAATCACGGTTTTCAACTTGGGACGGCGGAGAAGTTTTGTCAGAACGGACTGATCAGTCATAGCGAGACGAAGGCTATTTTCGCCATCCTTGGAAGCAGGAACCGTTGATCCATCCCAGAGTTGGAAGGCGAACGTCAATCCCAACTTTTCGTGTAAATGAGCCAACGCGCGCGTAACAGCTTCAAGTGTACGGTCTTGTCCCATCACAGACATCAATGATCCCTTGTAAAATAATCTGACGATAACACCACACTAAGCTCAAGCTTATCCAAGCAAAGGTTGTACGGCAATACCATTGCTCGCGTATCCTAAAGTTATGCCTGAAGACGTCCTTGACTTGTTTAAGACAGTAGGTCCGACCTTGTTTTCTTAATTTTTGGCCCCATTTCTTGCAGATCGAATTGGGTCGCAGGTTTAATTAAAGATTATAAATGTCATGATTATCGCGATATGACGGGTCTCTTGCTTGTAACCTCCAGCCCACACCTGTAGTCTATGCTCAAGTTTTACCAACAAATTCAACCACTCAACGATCAACAAATAGAGATAAACAAACTATGGACATCATTCTCGGCCCTTTGATTCAAGTTATATCGATCGCCCTAGACCTCTTCAAATGGGCTCTGATCATCTCTGCGATCATGAGCTGGCTGGTTGCCTTTAATGTTATCAATACAAGCAATCAGTTTGTAAATTCATTGGGCACATTCCTCTATCGCATCACAGAGCCTGCTTTGCGTCCGATCAGACGTTATGTGCCTTCTATAGGCGGAATGGATTTGTCTTTTATCGTCCTGCTTCTGATCATCATATTCCTACAGTTGATGCTTCATAATCTTTATGTGCAATTCGTTTAGATAAAACCTATCGTCAACAACAATTTCCAATAAGAAGGTATCGTTACAATGTCTCATTCTCTCGAATTGACCAGTACCGATATTCTTCTTGTTGTCGACGTCCAAAACGATTTTTGTGATGGCGGAACCTTGGCTGTTCCCAATGGAGATCAGGTTGTCCCTGTTATCAATGGCCTCATTGATTGCTTTCATCACTCCATTGCTACTCAGGATTGGCACCCAGCTGATCATCAATCATTTGCCTCATCTCATGAAAATCAGGAACCTTTCTCAACAACAGAGCTTTCCTACGGATCACAAATTCTTTGGCCAGATCATTGTATCCAGGGAGAGACGGGCTCAGGTTTTCACAAAGACCTCGACCAAGATTCTCTTGAGCTGATTATCCGTAAAGGTTTCAGAAAAGAGATCGATTCTTACTCCGCCTTTTTTGAGAACGATAAATCAACAAAAACCGGCCTTGCTGGCTATCTTCAAAATCGTGGCATCAAGCGTATTTTTCTTTGTGGTCTAGCGACTGATTTTTGTGTTTATTACTCTGCAATTGATGCCATAAAACAAGGTTTTGAAACCTTTGTTATCGCCGATGCCTGCCGCGCAATCGATATGGATGATTCTCTGGCAAGAGCCATGACACATATGCGGGAAGTTGGGGTTGAGATCATCAGTTCCGACGAACTTTAACCTAATTACCCGATCACTCGATCCGTAATTCAAAACAGATTGCCAAGCTCGCTTGAGATAAGTCATTGCATCGCTCGCGCTAAAGCCATAAGTAAGTCGAAAATTGGTGCGCTCCCTCTTTTATGGGACAAGACACCGGGATCGACGAACCGGGATTAACTAAGGAGATCTAGTGATGTCAACTGCGACGATTATCGACGGCAAGAAATTTGCTGCTGGCCTACGTGGCCGCATTGGGGAAGAAGTCACCCGCATTAAGGCCGAGCACAACTTGACCCCAGGTCTTGCGGTTGTTCTCGTCGGTGAAGATCCTGCAAGTCAGGTATACGTTCGCAGTAAAGGCAAGCAGACTCTCGAAGCCGGTATGAACTCTTACGAGCACAAGATGTCTCCTGAGACTACTCAAGAAGAGCTGCTTGCAAAGGTTGAAGAGCTTAACAACGATCCTGCAGTTCACGGTATCTTGGTTCAGCTACCTGTTCCTGCCCATATCGACGATCATGCAATTATCAATGCCATTGATCCAAACAAAGATGTCGACGGTTTTCACGTGATCAATTCAGGCCGTTTGGCTACAGGCGGCAAGGGTACCAGCGCGCCAATGGTGCCTTGCACACCTCTGGGTTCCATCATGCTATTGAAAGATCATCTTGGCGATCTCTCCGGCAAAACAGCCGTCGTTGTTGGCCGCTCCAACATCGTTGGTAAACCTATGGCCCAACTTCTTCTGCAAGAAAGCTGTACTGTTACCATCGCACACAGCCGTACCAAAGATCTCCCCGACGTTGTTCGTCAAGCTGATATCGTTGTTGCTGCAGTTGGTCGTGCCGAAATGGTCAAAGGTGACTGGATCAAACCTGGAGCCACAGTAATCGATGTTGGCATCAACCGTATTGAAGTTGATGGTAAGAACAAGCTGGTTGGCGATGTCGCAACAGCAGAAGCAATGGTAACCGCAGGAGCAATTACCCCTGTTCCAGGCGGCGTAGGCCCGATGACGATTGCTTGCCTATTGGCAAACACGCTAACTGCAGCCTGTCGTCAACACCACATCAAAGAACCCAAATTGCTCTGATATCCAACATATTATATGAATAAAAAAAGCCCTGAATTAAAAAATTCAGGGCTTTTTTGTATCTTCGGTATGAATGTTACTACTCTTTCTTATCAAGCCTAATTTTAAAGGCTGATTAAGGTCCTAAGAGATGTAATTAGTCCTTAGCGATAACGAGCTTAAACAGCCCTTTAATCGGCGCTTTAGGATCAGCAACTTCACCCTTGCGAATAATGTTGATTCTACCAGTACGCGCAAGATGCAAAGCTTGCTGGCGAATTGCTGGTAAATATTTACGCCAAGTATCAGGGCGTTCGTCTTTTTTGGCACGCGGCTTGTAGTAGGCACGTGCAAGGTTATCCGGGCTCACAGGTGCTTCTGCACCATGAAGTTCTCCAAGAATAAAGATGGCCACGGGGTCATCTGTTTTTTTCTTTTCTTCGCTCATGACGGTCTCTTTCATCAATAATTGAGCCTTCACTAACGTGAAACAGCCTTTTGAGCAAATACAATCGTTATTTCGGGTTGCGTGGCTGTCCTGTGAAAAAGGAATAAGGTTTCTTTTTCTCGTAAATATTCCAAATAAAAAAAGCCCCGCAAAAGCAGGGCCTTTTCTTAAACAAGGCAGAACAAATTATTTTTGTTTGTTCAAAAGCTTTAGTCGTAAAGCGTTCAGCTTGATAAAGCCTGCCGCGTCACGTTGATCATAAACCGTATCTTCTTCGAAAGTTACGTGCTCAAGACTATAAAGCGATTTCACAGACTGGCGCCCGTTTACAATCACATTACCTTTATAGAGAGAAAGACGAACCGTGCCTTCGACATGCTCTTGAGATTTATCGATCATCGCCTGAAGCATTTCACGCTCTGGGCTGAACCAGAAACCATTGTAGATAAGTTCTGCATATTTTGGCATCAGCTCATCTTTAAGGTGCATCGCGCCACGGTCCAATGTTATGGATTCGATAGCACGGTGCGCTGAGAGCAATATCGTACCACCCGGGGTTTCATAAATCCCACGTGACTTCATACCCACAAAACGGCCTTCAACAAGATCGAGACGACCAATACCGTTGGCACCACCAAGCTCATTAAGCTTGGTCAGAATTTCAGCAGGCGACATCGTTACGCCATTGATACCAACCGCGTCACCCCGTTTAAACTCAATCGTAATTTCTGTCGCTTCATCAGGCGCATCCATTGGGGAGACAGTGCGAGAATAAACATGCTCGCCCGCTGCAATCCATGGATCTTCCATTTCCTTGCCTTCTGATGATGTATGCAGAAGGTTGGCATCAACAGAAAACGGTGCTTCACCACGCTTGTCTTTGGCGATCGGAATTTGGTGCTTTTCAGCAAACTCGATAAGACTGGTACGGGACATCAAATCCCACTCACGCCATGGCGCAATTACCTTGATTTCCGGATTAAGAGCATAGCAGCTAAGCTCAAAACGAACCTGATCATTACCTTTTCCTGTTGCACCGTGGGCAACAGCATCAGCACCAACTTCTTCCGCGATCTCAATCAAACGTTTTGAAATTAGGGGGCGCGCAATTGACGTTCCAAGAAGATAAACACCTTCATAAACCGCGTTCGCACGGAACATCGGGAAAACATAATCACGAACAAATTCTTCGCGCACATCTTCAATGTAAATATCCTTAACACCGCAAGCTTCAGCTTTCTTGCGTGCTGGCTCCAGTTCTTCGCCTTGGCCGAGGTCAGCCGTAAAGGTGACAACCTCACAGTTATAAGTTTCCTGGAGCCATTTCAGGATTACTGAAGTATCAAGTCCGCCCGAGTAGGCCAGAACGACTTTTTTGATATCGCCCATAAGAGTTCACGCCCCTGTAAATAGTGGCTATGCCGCGAAGGCGGCATAATTGCCGTTTTTAGGTAAATCTGCGGGGAGTATAGGTAAATCTTGGTTTAGAGCAAGTATTGTCATCACCGATTACATGGAAAACCTTACAAAACACACCTAACTCAATTAGTCTTATTCAACCTTAAGACACCTGTGGCTGATTGGACCACTGATTAGAAGGTTCGGGCAAACGCATTAACTGACGGATATGTTGTGTGTTTTTCTCTGATGTCAGATTTGAAAGTAACTGTAGAGCAACCTCTACGCCTGTACCTGGTCCCGTTGAGCTGATCAGCCCCTTGTCCACAACAACAGCCATATCAACGAACTCTGCCCCAAAAGCTTCCAATTGATCTTTTCGCTTACCACCGGCTTGGTGATAAACTGTTGCCCGGCGATTTTTTAGAACGCCAGCGTGTCCTAGAGCAAGAGAAGCAACACAAACTGAGGCAATAGGTTTATTCTCGCTTTCAAAAAATTTAATAACATCTGAAAACTCGACAGAGTAGGCATCTTCGTAAAAACCAGCCCCATCAAAGCCTCCTGGGATTGCCAAAGCATCAAACTCAGTAAGATCGACTTCCTCCAAGACTTTATCGGGAATTGCAGAAAACCCGAATGTACATTTCAACGGAGATCGCAAGCCAACTGAAACAAGTTCAATTTTCTCTTCACCATCAATATCAGCCCATCCAAATACATCCGTAAAAGCAGCAGCCTCAAGCAATTCAAAACCATCGGCAAGCAGAAGTAATATTCGTTTCATTGTGGCCTCTTATATCTTTACCCAGTTTAGGAATCGCCTTTGCGCTTTACAGATCCAGGATCAATTCAGCTTGTTCATCAGTTTTAACAGGAACCGCTGAACAAAGCAGAACCTCACCATCAGTCAAACCAACAGAATGACCTCTGGGATAAATCACTGAGCCAGATTTAACTTTTGAAGTGCAGGCCCCACAATTCCCTGACCGACAAGAAAAATCAGGAGATAAACCAACTTCTTCCGCAAGTTGTAACAGGCTTCCTTTTTCAGAATTCCACTCTGCTTCAAGATTTGATTTAGCAAACCGAACAACAACTGGCTCATTCGGTAATTCCGTTGAATCAACTGTTTCTAGGTTTCTAATAGAAACACTTGCAGTAAAATCAGCCTCAGAAACTTGGCTTTTAAGAACCATCGCAGGTCCAAAACTCTCGTAACGGATCCGATCGTCTCTAACACCAAGCGCGACCAATGCTTCATAGAGAGAAGACATAAATGTAGAAGGGCCACACAAATAGAAGTCATAGTCATCAAGAGACAGCAAATTTTGTAATAATTTCAAATCAATACGCCCCTTACGATTAAAGTCTCTCCCCAGAATATCTCCGGATTGTGGTAGGGAATAACTGTTGTGTTCTTTCAGGCAATCAAACCAAGTGCCAAGCGCATTTAAATATTTTTCAAAGGCGTGCTCTGATCCATTTCGCGTACCATGAATGAAATGAATTTCCCGTTTACTTTGTTTGCCTTTAGCTTCTTCAAGTAAGCTTTCAAGCATCGCTATCATAGGCGTGACACCCACACCTCCAGACAGGAAAACGACAGGACGATTACTGTCCTTATCCAGGTGAAAGTCTCCTCGAGGCGCCTGCGCTTCAACAACATCACCCGGCTTAATTCGGTCATGAAAGTATTTTGATACTAAACCAGTTTCTTCGCGTTTAATCGACAAACGATAAAACCGCCCATTAAAAGCATTAGAGACCGTATAAGTTCGCCGTACCTCACGCTTACTCCCGTCAGATTCAGGAATTATCATCTTAATTGGGAGATGCTGTCCGGGCTCATAGTCAATCAGAGCTTTTTTATCTTCAGGGACGAGATAAAACGACGTTATTGTTTCACTTTCTTTCTCGATTTTCGCAACGACGTAACGTCGCCACGCATCGCGATCTCGAGTAATGGCAAGAACTTCATCCGCATCTTCCCAGCTCCCAGTCAAATCGAGGAAGGATGAATAGCTTTCAAATTTCCACCTCATCGGCAAGCTTTTCTCGACACGTACAGCTTCATCGATTGTTACTTGGACCATACGTTGAGCATCTGTAAAGGCCCTGACTTCTGGACCATCCCAGATAATTTCGGCAGTACCTGTAATATAAAGTAAATCGCCTGAGGTGAAGTCTGGGACCAAGATTCCTACCTTCGGATAAAGCTCTATATTTCCGATAGTATTAAAGTGATTATTGCCAGGAAAATCAGGAAAAAGTAAGGTTTTGTTATCAATAACTTTAAGAAATCCGGGCTTCCCTCCGCGATGCGACGCATCGACCCCATGTCGACGATCACTCTCATCTTCAAAATATGCAGATGCGATAAAGAAAGTATCAGCTTGAGAAATAATTGCCCGGCTGCCTGTATCTAAATCGCCGGATCGAAAGACCGATCTCTCGATCACATCAGAAGTTCGCGTTTCCTTCAACGAGGGTGTACGTGCTTGAATAAATTGAGGGCAGTTACCAAAGCTTTGGTCCACCTTAATGGCAAAACCACCAGATTCAGTTCCTCCAATGACCTTGCCTGTTAATCGATTTCTGCGCCGAGCATGAAATTCAATACCAAGGAATCCTAACGGATTGCCTGTTTTAAGGTTTTCTCTCAACGGATCTCCAAACAATGGAGCATTATCAATAACCATCGAATATCTATCAGGCGATCGAATGAATCCTGCTGGGCCAACTACCATCGATGCCCAAGGACGCCCTTGTTCATCGAGTGATCCCACTACAATTTGAGGGAGTTGTGAGTAAAATTCACGATGTTGGTCAGGAAGAAAATTTCGAACAAATTTCGGAGCATAACTGTGAACATTCTCAAGTACGCCTAGACGCCGCTGAACAGTTAACTCACCTTCGTGAAATGGTGTCGTTTTCGGGTCGAAGAAAGAATCACTCATCACAATACTCCTACTATCTGACATTGCCAGACCATGGCTTTAATCGGAGAACAATTTTGACTATTTATGCCTTTATGTTCCCCGACCTCATCATAGCGCTCTGCTTATGTCGCTTGGTTTAGGGGCGTTTTTTGCATACCGACAAAACCAGACAGGGTTTCGATCCGACTGATCCAGGCTTGAATGTTCGGATAACTCTCTAGTGAAACACCGCCCTCTGGGGCATGGGCGATATAAGTGTAAGCCGCAATATCAGCGATCGTGATTTTGGTACCGGTTAGATAAGCTTGATTTTCGAGTGTATTGTTTACAGTTCCAAACAAACCATTTGCACGAGCTTTGGCTCCCTCATGGTCAAGATCCGCACCAAACACCGTCACCAGACGCGCCGTAGCGGGACCAAAAGCAACTGCTCCTGCAGCAATTGAAAGCCAGGCTTGAACAGCGGCTTCTTCTGTTGCATTTGCTGGATTCCAAGTTTCTTTGCCATAAGTCCGAGCCAAATAAACCAAAATCGCATTTGAATCCCACAGTACTGTTCCATTGTCATCAAGCACAGGAACCTGACCAAAAGGATGCATTTTTAAAAACTCGGCATCTTTGTGCGCACCAGTCATAAGATCAACGTCAACTAACTGATAATCAAGGTTGAGGAGTGACAAGAAAAGTTCCACACGATGTGAGTGGCCAGAAAGAGCGTGACGATAGAGTTTGATCATTATTCTAATCCTTAATAGCAGCTGTTGAGAAAGTTTATAAAACTTAACAAGAACGGTGGGAGTTTTCATTCCGTCTGTAAGTAAACTAATTCACTAGCCATTCATTTACTATCCATAGATAATGAACATGATTATAAACAAAATAGATATAATTATGGATACAATCGATTCTATGCGTGCCTTCATCAATGTCGTTGAGCAAGGCGGATTTACAGCCGCCTCTAAACGATTGGGCATTTCAACTATGCTTACGAGTAAGTACGTAAAGCAGCTTGAAGAAAAGATCGACGCACGATTGCTCAATCGCACGACCCGACGGGTAAGTGTTACCGAACTGGGCCAAGCATATTACGACAGATGCCTTTCCATTATTGAGCAAGTCGACGAACTACAAGATCTCGTGAGCGAACAAACAGGTACAATCAAAGGACATTTGCGCGTCACGGCCCCTCGTGTTCTCGGAGAGGAAATTGTCGTGGATTGCGCCAATGATTTCATGAAGCTACATCCCAAAATTACCATGGACCTCCGCCTTGAAGAACGTACGGTAGATATTGTTCAAGAAGGAATAGATGTCGCCGTCAGGTTGGGGGCTCTAAATGATAGCAGCCTAATTGCCAGGCACATCGCCAAATACAAATATCTGTTGTGTGCTTCACCCTCCTATCTCAAAAAACGTGGAACCCCCACGCATCCAACACAATTAATCAATCACGATTGTATCGTGGGCTCAACGATCAGCCCAACCAACCAATGGGAATTTATTATAGAAGGCAAAAAAACGGTCCTGACAATCAAACCAAGGGCCCGGGTCAACGCTGCACAACCCATCCGTAAAATGGTATTGGAAGACCATGGAATAGGCATGTGTTTGATTTCAACTGTGCAGGACGACCTTGAACAGGGAAAGTTGGTGCGTGTATTAGAAGAATTCGAAGCTTATGATCGTAACGCTTATGTCATATATCCGCATAGGCGTCACCTTGCTCCTCGGGTAAAGGCTTTTGTCGATCATATTGCTCTTCACTTCAGACGATCTGACAAAGTCGAACACTAATGCGGAAACTCTCCAGCTTGGTTATAATTGTTCCAGGCAAACCAATAGGAAATATGACCGGACAATCTCGCCAATTTCACCCCTGAACTTGATATCAATTCATTTTCAGTAAGCTGCCAAGTATCATTTTCACTTATTAGAACAACATCGCGATTCCCTGCTGAAAAAACTTCCCCGTTTCCTTCATACGCTCGAACCGTTCTGGTTTCTTCGTCTCCAACAAGAATGATGGAAAGACCATCTATCTTATCATTTACGACTTTTGATTTCCCAAAGTCAGATAACGGCCAAGCCTTTTCTTTTCCACTGACCCTAAGAACAAAAACGTACGACTTTGCGGCATGATCATCTTCATTGACAGAAACAGGAAACATTAGTTCTGGTGAAGAAAAATATTTCCTGTAAGCAACACCTGATCCATAATCCCTCTGAAATCCAGTCTCAATCGAAAGAACTTTTGTATTGGGATTATGTTTTTTCCATTGCTGCCACGTTGTTATGGTCACTGGACGGGTTTTTAACTCAAGCTTGCTTCCCGCTAAATAGCCCACTACTGGACGTCCTGTGAATTGATTCCAAAGCGAGTGAGTCTGTTTGTCGTACATCAGCTTATTTGAACGGTAAAGAAACCCCGATGATCCAAAAACAATAGGCTCTTTCCCACCGCCTATATCAGTCTCATAAAGGATTCCAGATCCGCAAAGTGTACAATATGCCAATGCAACGGAAACACCACCGATCACATCATTAAACATTTCATGCCAGTTCATAATTCGAAGGGGATAAGCACGGGTATCACCGTTTATGGACACCCCGAACACTAAATCATCATCCCTCAGGTATTCTGCACCCTCTGTGCTTGTAAGCGCCGGATTATCAAGTGACGGAATACCATCCTTATTAACACCTCCCCATGCAATCTCTTCCAAACGAATAGAATGACGAACGCCTGGGTAGAGAAAAACAGAGAAGTTTGGATCAATGAGGGTTACAACCTTAGCCTTAACAAAATCAAAGCCCTCAAACGGTTTGATTTGTGGATTGTTCTCTTGCCAAAGCATCCAGTCACCCCAACTCTGATCAGGATGCCCTGTCAACTTAACAAGTGTCGCCCGCAGTTGAGAGTCTTGAGGATTAAATCTTAACGCCTGAATAAGGACAGCAACGACATCTGTTTTCCCCCTTTGCTCGAAGGCCATGAGACTCTCGCTACGATCTTCGCGACTACCCACCAGTATCTTCAAACTCTGTTCGACAATAAAGGGGGGATGGCGAACATTTTGTGCCAGAAGATGAAGTGGCATCACACAGAAGAACATAGACACGATCAGGGCATAAGCCCTTCTCGTAACAATCAAGATCAACATATTCTCACGACCTCCGAACTATATTCAGCGTAGGTCGCTTTCTTTAAAGCGTAAAAACACAGAACGTCACGCTTCTGTGACAGTTTGTGACGAACGAATCAGAACCGCTTCATTCTCTTCAAGTCAGAGAACTAATTACGATTGGGCCATATTTCATGATGACTATCGATAACAAAGGGATGCGCATGTCGATGTGGCGCATGATAGTGCGGATGGCGATGTGGTTCAGGTCCTTCCCAACCCTCATGATCATGGGAATGGTGTTCATCATGAGTGTGAAGATGCAGATGCGATACTTCAGGATGTAAATGCGTTAGCACCTCATTATCGTTTGCTGGCCATACCCAAAACGCAATCAAGAGACCAATTAAAACGCCCCCCGACGCAACCAAAAAAGTCTCATTCAATCCAAGATAAATCCCCAACCAACCAGCAACAGGATAGGTAATGAGCCAACAAGCATGTGACAAAGCAAAGTGAGCGGCAAAAATTGTGGGTAAATCTTCTTTATGCGCAGACTTCTTAAGCAATAACCCCCCGGGAGTCTGGATCAGGCACATTCCTGCTCCAATTACTCCCCAAATGATCAGTGCATAGCCATACCCGAGGTTCAAAGATGCAACAAATAAAGTAGGGAGTAACAAAACGGCACCACTTAGCATAATTTTTCTAGGCTTGAATATCGCCAATATCTTTCTAAGGCCAAGCGCAGCAACCATAGATCCAAGACCCGCCGCCGCAAGAAAAATTGCAACGTCTTCGTCATCACCAGAAAGGTTTTCACGTACATAAACCACAGTATTGACGATCACCATGACTCCCGCAGATGAAACCGCAAAACTGAGCGCCAACAGGCCTCGCAATCGAGGTGTCGCCAAATAAATTTTAGTCCCCCTAGAAACACGACGAAAAAAACTTGTTTCTTCTTCTGTTCGCTTTACTGCAGGCAACACGACAGTAACGACAAGAAATGCTGAGGCTAAAAATCCAAGAGTTGTTCCTAAAAAGAGCCAATGAAACGAGATAACAGTCAGTAATAACCCTGCAAATAACGGACTCAAAAGTGCTTCCAGATCGTAGGCTAAACGAGAGAGAGAGAGAGCCTTCGTAAAATCAGCTTCATCGGGTAATAGATCTGGAATTGTTGCTTGAAAAGTCGGAGTAAAAGCTGCTGAGAACGATTGAAATAAGAACACCAGTACATAAATTTGCCAAACCTCAGATACAAAGGGCAAAAATAAAATCATCACGGCTCGACAAACATCCAAAGATACCAAAAATGTCTTACGTGGAATCCGATCAGCAAAAGCACCAACAATGGGGGCAATACCTACATAAGCAATCATTTTCAAAGCCAAGGCTGTGCCCAACACCGCACCTGCATTTGCACCAGCAAGGTCATAAGCAAGCAACCCCAAAGCAACTGTCGTCAATCCACTTCCCATCAACGAAAGGATCTGTGCTGAAAACAAATGTCTATAAGCTCGGTTCGCAAGGATGCTAAACATAAAGTAATCGATATTCTGTCACAGTTTTGAAGATTGGATACTCTTACGCTATCCCCCTAGGGGGGATTGATCAAGATTGGAATCTAATTTTCCACTCTTATAATTTTTATTTTTATTTTTGGTCAAAATTTATTTCCTTCTTATCCCATTGTTTTTTATATATTTTTAATGAAAATGAAGAATTGAGATAAAATAAATTCATCTTCATGACAAAATCTTTACTTTTTCACTTCTAAGCTGCCTTCAAAATAATATTCGATACAAATGACCCTTCAAAATAATGAACCCAATAAAGTCCCAAAAGGTCATAGGCTAAGGAGAAGTACAAATGGACGCCGAAAGTGTGGTCAAAGTCCTGAACGATAAAGATGACGGCAATATACTTATTGAAGATACAGATACGGAAAATAATGCAAAAGAGAATCAGGCTCCCGAAATAAAATTTGGTATCGGTAAACGATTGATTCTCGCGTTTGGTATTGTCGCTTCAATGACCATACTTGTCAGTGGTATAAGTTGGTACAACCTCACAAAGTTGAACAAGACCCAAATAGCGCTTACAGAAGAATCTGTACCAGCAATCACTGCTGCTCTTAAATTGTCAGAAGAGATCTCCAGACTGGCCGCAACAGCCCCTCTCCTAAAATCTGCCTCTAGCACGCCCCAAAGGGATCAACGTTTTCTCGATCTCCAAAGCTCTATACTCTCCGCACAAGGATACTTGAGTGCTCTCAATGATTTGAATGTGAGCCCGGAAACGGTTACAAGTATTCAGGGCAGTCTTGGTGCAATTCAGCCAAAGATTGAAGAGCTACGTGATCTTGGCAATGAAAGTCAAATTTACGCCCTTCGTCGGCAGGAAATTGGAAGCCAACTCTCAACTTACCGTGATTTGGTTGCCAAAGAAATTGCTCCACACCTGATAAAAGTTCGCCTCGGTGTCATCGACGGTGAAGGCGAGATACTACAACTCTTCCAGTTACAACAAGGTCTTCTAGACTTTAAAGGTTCAACGAACTTGCTTTTAGGCCTTTTGGCAGAAGGCGGTCAGACAAATACCCTCCAGGGGATCGAAACAATTGAGCAGCTTTTCCTCACCTCCCTAGGGTCGATGGCTTCACCTCTTTCAAAACTTACTCAAACTCAGGAAGTACCTCAGCTGACAGAGCTGTTTCAAAACCTCCTAAAGCTTGGCAGTAAAGGTGACCTACAGGACAATATATTTAAACTCCGCAAAGCCGAGCTTACCGCTTTGAATAAAAGCGATGAGATCATGGAAACAACCCGGCAGCTGGCAGAGGCTCTCTCTGGCCAGATCAGTGATCTCGTCACCAATACCGAAACTGACATCGCCGCTACAGCAGAAGAAAATAAAGCCTCTTCTCAACAAACAGAACTGATCATGATTGCCATAGCCGCAGCTTCATTGATTATCTCGATTCTAATTGGTTGGTTATACGTAGTCAGATCACTTCTAAGGCGTTTGATGGGTTTGGTTTCCTCTATGGAGCAAATTGCCAATGGCGATTTGACAATCAGTATTCTTAGAAACGGCAACGATGAGATCAGCAAGATGGGATACGCTCTCGCAGCTTTACGTAACGTCTCACGTGAAGCTCAAGATTTGAAGGAAGAACAAGAGTTAAGCCAAACCCGCATGGAAGAAGAAAAACGACTTAATTCTCAAAAATTAGCGAATGATTTTGATGCTTCTGTTGGCTCATCGATTGCTATTCTTTCAAGCAACGTAACCGCCATGCGAAACCAAGCAAAAGAAATGCAGGGTCTTGCAGAAGAATCACAAAAAGAGGCTCAAGAAATCAGCGGTGCAAGTGATTCAATGTCGAATGATATCTCGACTGTTGCTTCAGCCACAGAAGAGCTTTCTGCTTCAATCTCAGCTATCTCAAGTCTTGTGAGTAAAAGTACCGAATGTTCCGGCGATGCGGTCAACCGTGCGACAACCATGAACGGCAACATTACTCGTTTGAACGAGGGTTCTCAAGAAATCGAAAATGTTATCAGTATGATTAGCGGCATCGCAGAACAAACCAATCTGTTAGCTCTTAACGCCACGATCGAAGCCGCTCGTGCAGGCGAAGCCGGTAAAGGCTTTGCCGTCGTTGCCTCTGAAGTTAAAAACCTCTCCAACCAAACGACTTCTGCGACAGAAGATATTCGTACACTTATCGGCAATATACAAAGCGAAATCAGCAGTGCAGTTGATGCTGCAGAACAGATCGATAGGGTGATTAAAGAAATTAGTGATATTGCCGGGGGAATCTCTACTGCCGTCGAAGAGCAAGGCGGCGCGACCAGAGAAATCAGCCGAACCGTCAACCAATCCGCAACAAACTGTTCTGTCATTGCGGAACGGGTGCAGGGCGTATCTGCTGCCTTGAGTAAGACCAATCAATCTATGGGCCAAGTCATCAATGGCGTACAGAAGATTGATGAGGAAAGTACATTGCTAACGGAGAATGTTGAACAATTCCTCAATTCTGTACGGGCTTAGCCTGAAAATCCTACTCTTTAGTATATTGAGCACAGCCCCAAAGTATTAAACTCAGATGGGCTTTAAACTTTGGGGCTGTGCTTTTTTATTGGTAAAAACTCGCCTAAGATATCGCTTGTGCCACCAATGAAATCGCAATTGTCCACATAATTAAGCCAACCAAACAGTCAAGAACACGCCAAGCGATTGGACGATTGAATAAAGGGGCTAACCACTTTGCGCCAAGACTCAAAGAAAAAAACCATAGGAATGAAGATAACACGGCTCCCAAACCAAACCAAAGGCGGGTTTCTTCAGGATAACGACCCCCGATGGATCCAAGCAAAACAACCGTATCCAAGTAAACATGTGGATTGAGTAAACTTACGCCAAGAGTTGTCACAATCGCCTTTTTGAGTGTTTGCTCTGCTGCGCCATCCTTAGGGGTCAGTACTCCAGGATTCAAAGCCGCCCGAAAGGCGTTCAGGCCGTACCAAAACAAGAATAGCGCGCCGCCCCAAGTTGCGAGGACCAGCAACATAGGATTTGACGTTATCAACACTCCCATTCCCGCGACCCCAAGGACAATCAGAATTGCATCCACCAGACTACAGGTAAAAGCAATGACATACTGATTATTGCGACGTAATCCCTGGGTCAAAACAAAAGCGTTCTGTGCACCGATAGCCATAATTAGGCTCGCCCCAATCCCCATTCCCTTTAAAAAAGGGGCTACTACTCCCAACATCTCTACCTCCTAAAACTCACTAAGTCTCTTTTCCATATTTGGAAACTCGGAATTGCATTTTAAGAAACGAACCGCCAGAAGTATTGCTAATATATTTTATGTAACATTAAATTTTTGAATGTCACGCTTCGTCTTCCTCAACAATCCACGGTTCAGCCTTACCAGCTGTTTCCCATTCCTGCCACGCAGGGAGGTTAGTCATGACAAAAGAGTACCGAACAACGATTGGATCATCACTCAGCTTATATTTGGCAATGCGATTAACAACAGGGGCAAACATGGCATCAGCATTGGAGAATGCGCCAAAAAGAAATGGTCCGCCCGAAACCTCCAGACAATCCCGCCAAATATCAATAATGCGTTTAACATCTTTGTACACACCATCTGAAACAGAAATAGCCTCTTCTGCTCGGCGCATATTCATGGGACATTCCGACCTCAACGACATAAAACCACCGTGCATTTCATGCGCTATGCATCGTGCTAATGCACGATCCTTTATATCTTTGGGCCACAAATTGGCTTCTGGAAATTTTTCGGCCAAGTACTCAAGAATAGCCAGGGATTCCCATACAGATATCTCATCGTCCTGCAGAACAGGCACCTTTTTCGTTGGTGAGAACTCCCCGAAATGTTTGTGCCCTGTCTCTTCATTAAACTGCGAAAAAACTTCTTCAAACTCAATGCCTTTTACTTTCAATGCAATCCAAGGCCGAAAGGACCAAGATGAGTAATTTTTATTAGCAACAATAAGTCTTAAAGCGCACATACGATGGTTTCCTTTGGTATTTTGACAACACGAAGCGGGCTCTATTCCCCCTTACAAACGACAGTCACTATGGTTTATAGAATCAGGCCGCACTAGAGGTCATGGTGCAATTGGCAAAAACGCCATGAATTTTGTCAGTATCCTAATAAAATACCTTGTTCTAAGAAACGTCATCTGCTGTATATTTAATATAAACCTACAATAATTAGCAGTTCTAATAATCATGTTTGACTATCGACAGCTCGCCACCCTCGCCGCGATTCTCGAAGAAGGCAGCTTTGACAGAGCCGCTCAAAAATTATTTATTACCCAGTCGGCAGTATCACAGCGCCTACGCCAGCTTGAAGACAAACTAGGACAAACGCTGGTGGTACGAAGCACACCTCTCACAGCAACATCTGCGGGACAGCGTCTTCTCAAACACTACAAACAGGTCAGCTTATTAGAGAACGAGCTCGATGAGGATCTCCAAAATCAGGACGAAGGAGGTTATACGACTTTAACAGTTGGTTTGAACGCTGATTCAATTGGAACCTGGTTTTTGGATGCTGTTCGAGATTTTGTCTTTGAGAACAATATCCTTTTAGACCTTAAGGTCGATGATCAGGAACAAACCCACCATCTCTTGAGAACGGGTGAGGTTCTAGGCTGTATCAGCAGCAGTGCTTCAGCAGTACAAGGCTGCCGATGTATTCCCTTGGGACAAATGGTATATCGCCCCCTGGCCTCTCCTGATTTCATAACCCGCTATGCCCCAGAAGGTCTTTCAACCGAAAATGCTTCCAATATTCCCGTCGCAGTGTTCAATCGTAAAGATCCCTTGCAACACCGTTATCTCGAACAAAAATTTGACGTTACCAAATTCCCCCATCACTTAATCCCTACTTGTGATGGCTTTGTCTCTGCGCTGATCAAAGGGTTTGCTTACGGCTTGATTCCGGACCAACAAGGGCAAGAACATATAAAATCTGGAGCCCTAGCCTCAATTGACCCAACTTATCAAATTGCAATCCCGCTCTATTGGCATGTATGGAATCTGCAAACAGATCTCATGAAGGGTTTAACACGCTCATTGACCTCCGAAGCACGGCGGGTTCTCATCCCTATTTCCGCTTAGTCCTCAAATATTAGAGCCCGTATTAGTGAACTCTTGAATGATAGCTAGTTATGACAATAAAAAATCGTAAATTTTATACCGACGCCAATCGTGCATCGTGGGAAGAAGTTGCCCCTCGTCATAGGTCTTCAAACCAAGAAGAGCTCTTGAACGCCGTTCGCGCCTCAGACTTTAACGCCTTGCACAAAGAGTTTGTAGAAACTTTGAATCTTATTGATATCAAAAACAAAAACGTCGCCCAAATCTGCTGTAACAATGCCAAGGATTTACTTTCGGTTATTAAGCTCGGTGCACGCAGCGGAGTTGGCGTTGACGCATCTGCAGGCTTCATTGACCAAGGCAGAGAAATTATCAACGCTGCGGGGCATCAGGACGACATTAAACTCATCGTCAGCGACGTATATGACCTCCCCAAAGAGCTCGAAGGCCAGTTTGATATCGTCATGACAACAGTTGGTGTTATGAGCTGGATGCCCGATCTTCCAGCCTTTTTTCAAATCATCAACAGTTTGCTTAAACCCGGCGGCCATTACGTGGTCGAAGAGATGCACCCCGTTCTTCTGATGTATGAAGCAGGCGATAAAGGAGCTTCGCGCCCAATGTATTCATATTTCAAAGATGACCCTTGGAAAGATACAGACGGTTTGGATTACTTTGGGCATGTTGAATACGAATCAAAGCCGAGTTACAGCTTTCAACACAAAATGGACGATATCCTGATGGCTGGGATCAATCTTGGTATGCGCCTGAAACATATAAGAGAAATTGGTCACGACATTTCAAATTTTTGCATGGATTTGCAACATCAAGAAGCCAAACCTCCTCTTGGGATCAATTTAATATTCGAAAAACCTGCCTAATGAAAATTTTCAAATGAGAAAGGCCTGATATGCTCAGGCCTTTCTCATTATATACACCCGTTTTTGACTTCTTTTCTACGTGCTATTCTACCACACAAGGTTTTCTGGTTTTTCTTTTGCGCTCTGATTCTGATTTTAACTGGCCGCAAGCAGCAAGAATATCTTCGCCTCGCGTGGTTCGAACCGGCGCAGAAATACCATTTTCAAACAGGAAATTAGAAAACCGGCGAATCTGGTTATTTGAAGAGCATTCGAAAAATGATCCCGGCCATGGATTAAAGGGAATCAAATTGATTTTCGCTGGAATGCCTTTGAGAACTTGAAGCAGCTTTTTCGCATCTTCCATCGAATCGTTTACATCCTTAAGCATCACATACTCAAAAGTAATACGGCGGGAATTGCTAACGCCGGGGTACTCACGACAAGCATCCAGTAGTTCTTTTAGCGGATACTTATTATTGATCGGCATGATCTTGCCACGAGTTTCGTCATCCGTGGCATGCAAAGAAACAGCAAGGTTAACTCCGAGCTCTACGCCGCAACGACGAATCTCCGGAACAACACCCGATGTAGAAAGTGTGATACGACGTCGTGAGATTGAAAGGCCTTCACCATCCATAACGATGTTTAAAGCAGCACGAACATTCTCGTAGTTATAGAGCGGTTCCCCCATACCCATCATCACAATATTGGTTACGCGACGATTAAGACCTGAGCTCGGCCATTCATCCATCGAATCCCGCGCGAGAATAATTTGTGACACGATTTCATTTGGAGAAAGGTTTCGAACGAGCGGTTGAGTGCCCGTATGGCAAAACTTACACGTAAGCGTACAACCAACTTGCGACGACACACAAAGAGTTCCACGATCTTCTTCGGGAATAAAGACCGTTTCAACCTCGTTGCCATCAGGGAATCGCAACAACCATTTTCGGGTGCCATCAGTTGAGACTAAATCTTCCACGACTTCTGGGCGTCCAACGACGTATCCCGCTTCCAGCTTTGCCCGGAACGGTTTTCCAAGTGACGTCATTTCTTCAAATGAACTGGCTCCACGGTTATAAATCCATTGCCACAACTGTTTGGCACGGAATTTTGCCTCTCCCATACCAAGAACTTCAGCTTCAAGTTCTGGGCGTGAAAGACCAACAAGAATCTTGCGTCCATCCTCTGCAAGTGAAGATGGAGGAGCAAAAGCCTTTGCGTGTCCTCTGGACGAATTTTCTACAGGAGCCGTGGTCATTGCTTTTCAATCCTTCTGGCAGATCGATTCATCTGCACCTGAGGCTTAAATAAAGCGAGTCGCTTCAGGGTTCAAGCTGATTCGCCCTGCACTTGTTGCATAGCAGAGCCATTAAGCCAGTTAATCTGCCTGATCGTGCGATAGAATTTTCGTACGCAAGCCCAATCAAGCCAAGATAAATGGATAATTATTTTTTACCACAGGCTTGGTTAATGGAGCGATAAGCTGCAGAAAAACCACTTAAAGAATAAGTATCTTTGGTTTTGGTTCCTCTCGCAGAAACACCACTTACAACCAAATTAGATCCCTTGACCATCGAACTGATGACTTTTTTGTCAACATCAGGATTATAGGCCCATGCAGAATCACCTGTCGTGAAAAATTTATATTGGTTCTTACCAACACTCAGAGTCGCTTCACTGCCTTTTTTGTACGCATACCCGGTCTGAATATTAACTTCGTCCCAACGCTTCTCGCCCGTACGGTGTGATACGATCAGATAAATATCGCCACGCTTTTTATATTTTCCCACGGCCTTCTTCGGCACAGAAGTAATAAAGCAAACCTTGTGACCATTCTCGCTATAGCTATAGGAAGCCCAGTCCTTATGTTCACCAATGACTTCAATTTTTTGAGCCTGACTTGATGTCATACTCAAGAAAAAAGCACCAAAGGAGATGGTTACCATAAGGGCCATACGAATGGCTGAATTCATAAACAATACTTTGCTCATCATCTTCCCTGTTACACTTAAGCTCAACACGTCAATTCTAATATACTCTACGGGTAATCCGTAAAGTTGGTAATTCTAAGGCAGGATTTTTAAATTCGCCCTGAACCTTTAATCTTTTTTTGTTCTGATAATTTGCCCGCCCTGAACATGTTTGGGTAAAGCAATTGTCTCAGCACGCGGATTAACCGGTCTACCGGGAAACCTTCCCATAGAAATCAGACGATCATAAAGCACGATTGCGCCCGCAACACCAACATTGACACAGAACTTCATGGGAATTTTCACAATAAAGTCACAACGCTCCTGCATCTCAGGAGACAGACTGCCCTTTTCCGGACCAAGAATATAAGCCGCCTGCATCGGATGACGAAAACTAGGTAATTCGATAGACTCGTCTGTTAATTCAACGCCCACCAACTGAACACCTTTTGGCAGAACCATTTCCTCAACATTATCAAAATTATATAGCGGCAAAGTTTTAGCCGCGTCAGAAGTATCTGACTGCCTGACCTGTTTACTGTCATATTTGGGCGCAACAGTAAAAAAGAAACTCGCTCCAAAACTATGTGCAGAACGTAGTAAATTCCCCAGGTTCATGGGCTTACTGCCACCTTCGACACCCATGCCGAAAAATCCTCTCATCGTTCTCTCTGCCATAGTCTTATCCGGTTCTTTCTTTGGTCTGTTAATGTCTGATACTTTCCGCCTATAATGCCAGCGAAATAGAATCATTGGTTGAATTAGGCTTTCTCCCACCAGAGTTTACCTCTGAATAGAGCCTAGCGTCCTTAACAAAAGAGTTTTCTAGTGTCGGATCAAACAAAAAACAACACATCATCCTCATTTGGGGAACAAATAAGCCCTGTAATGGTCGAAGTTACCCGTGGAAACATGGTCGAAAGTATCCATCGTGCGACTTATGTCGTCGTGGATGCAGCTGGTAAGGTCGTCCTTTCTGGTGGTGAATACGAAAGAATGACCTATGGCCGTTCCGCAATCAAGTGTATGCAAGCCTTGCCACTTATTGAATCTGGCGCCGCAGATGATTTTAATCTGACAGATGCCGAAATCTCTATTGCCTGTGCAAGTCACGATGGTCAGGCGCTACATGTAAAAACGGTTCAGGCATGGCTTGATAAAGTAGGCTTCATTCCTGATGATCTCGAATGTGGATCACATCTGCCTTACCACATCCCCTCTATGGTTGAGTTGCTCAAAAGCGGTGGCAGCGAATCAACGCTTCATAACAACTGTTCAGGTAAACACGCCGGATTTTTAACCGTGTGTAAACAAATGGGCGTCGACCATAAAGGTTACGTAAACTACGAACACCCCCTACAGCAACGTATCCTTGGTACGATGGAAAGTATGTGCGGTCTTGATCTTGGCAGCGCACCAAGAGGTGTTGATGGCTGTGGAATTCCTGTCATTGGCGCCCCTCTCGCTAACATTGCATTGGCTATGGCACGATTTGCGGACCCTTCTGATCAACCCGAAGCTCGGCAAGATGCCTGTGCGCGTATTATGAAAGCAATCGCAGCTGAGCCCTTTATGATTGCAGGGTCTGATCGCTTTTGTACGAAGATAGTTGAAGCCACGAAAGGCCGCGCCCTTATCAAAACAGGTGCAGAAGGTGTTTATACGGGCATTATCCCTGAGCTTGGCTTAGGCATCGCGCTCAAAGCAGATGACGGCGTTACCCGATCTGCGGAAACAGTCATTGGTATGATCCTTAAACACTTAAAGATCATCGATGATGAAACAGCTCTGGCGCTTAAGGACATCCTTGAACCACCTTTGTTTAATAGAGCAGGTATTCAGGTTGGCCAAACCCGTGCAGCACAAAATTCACCCTTTTAAGTCCTACGGATGAAGACACTCCCAGTTATGCGCATATCTATATATTTTTTCCTATAGGTTATTATTTGTGTAACGGGGAGCACAGTAGTTAAAGCCCCTACTGATCACGGTCATATCAACCCTAGGTCGGAGTAATCGGATTGACCATCCAAAATCAGCCTGAAGTTCAAGATCAATACGAAGCCTATCCCTATCCCTCACGCGATCCCAGGGATGAGAAAAAGCGCCTTATTACGGGTTCCCCAAGCAATCTCGCAGAACTCAATCACTACCTTTTTTCAGGCAATCGAGATTTCAGCCAGCCGTTTCGCGCTCTTGTCGCAGGGGGTGGCACAGGTGATGCCACAATTATGTTGGCACAACAGCTCGCAGATGCTTCCCCCGACGGTAAAGGTCACGAAGGTCAGGTGACCTACCTAGATTTATCCTCAGCCTCTCGAAAAATAGCTGAAGCCCGCGCTAAGGAGCGGGGCCTCACCAATATTACCTTTATGAACGGTTCCCTGTTAGATCTTCCTGGATTTGGCCTTGAGGCATTTGATTACATTGATTGTTGCGGCGTTCTCCATCACTTGAACGAACCCAAAGATGGCCTCAAAGCCTTGACCTCTGTCCTCAAAGAAGAAGGTGGTATGGGGTTGATGGTTTATGGAAAATATGGTCGTGAGGGAGTGTACGAAATGCAGTCTCTGCTCCGCGATTTAGGTAAAAATTGCACGACGTTGTCCGAACAGATAACACTCACCCGCCGCTTACTCGAAAAAATCCCTGCCAGTAACAGCTTTCACCGTAATCCCTTTGTTATCGACCATAAGGCCAGCGATGCTGAACTGGTTGATTTGTTGTTGCACAGCTGCGATCGCGCCTACACAGTACCCGAAGTCATCGAGCTGGTCAGTTCAGCAAGCTTGAACATAGCAAGTTTTATCGAGCCTATTCGCTATCAACTCGAAACATATCTCAAAGATCCGAAACTACAACAATCCTCCGTTGGACTAAGCAGAATGGAGAAAGCAGCTGTTGCCGAAAAACTTGCCAGTAACATGAAGCTGCATATGTTTTATGTAACACGCAAAAAAAATACCATTGCGGATCTTTCCACAACGGACCGATCTAAAATGGAAACTCTTATCCCAATCTTTCGCGACATGTCTGCGCAACAACTCTCCAACAACCTAAAAAAAACGACAACCCTGAAATCAAATTTGGATGGCGTTCCTCTCAATTTGCCACTCCCTCGCCTCGCTTCTGCAATCGCTCTACGCTGTGATGGTCGCAAAAATCTATCCAATATCTATGCCGAATTGAGAGAGTTGGACCAGCGTCTTGAATGGAGCATTTTTGCTCAACAATTTGAGATATTCTTCAAAACATTTAACAACCTCAACCACCTCTTTCTTCGCAGGTAATAACAAAGCCGATTTTCTCCAAAGTCAGATCTTATAGCATGACAATAATCTGAGACTAAAGTAGGGTTAAATTCCTTCAGCCGATCGGCCCTCATACCTTATGCCTGTTTCCAGTACGACTGCTTTTAAAAATATCCCTGTGCCAATTCAGGGCGCATTACTGGTTGTCATCGCCACCTTTGGCTTTTCGGTAATGAATTTGTTTGTTCGTATTGCCAGCGAAGAGCTCCCCCTTTTTCAGGTTACTTTTTTTAGAAACTTTTTTGCCTTTGCATTCATGTTTCCCTGGCTGTTAAAGGTTGGTTTTTCTGGTATAAAAACCGACCGATTGAAGTTACATTTCATCAGATCCGCAGTCGGCATTTCGGCCATGCTGATCTGGTTTGCATCCGTTAGCTGGCTCCCCATGGCACAGGCTGTGGCCCTGAACTTTACAGTACCTTTATTTGCAACAATTGGTGCGGCACTCATCCTAAAAGAGGACGTAAAGCTGCGTCGTTGGGGCGCAACGACAATGGGTTTTGTCGGTGTCCTTGTCATCATACGCCCAGGAGTCGGTGAGTTTAGCCTCCTGATGCTCTTGCCAATACTTGCAGCTCTTTTAATGGCAGGTTCCGTTATGGTGGTGAAAACCCTTACAAAAACCGAGAGCGCAAGCGTTACTGTTTTTTATACAACTCTCTTCATGACGCTGATTTCTTTCGGTCCTGCGGTAATGGTTTGGCAGTGGCCTAGTGCAGATGTTTGGGCTGCGGTCATTGGACTCGGAATAATCGGAGCTATTAGTAATCTCTTGATCACGAAGGCTTTGGCAATAGCTGATGCTTCCGCTGTTATGCCCTTTGACTACGCACGATTGCCCTTTATGGCTTTGATGGCCTTTATGGTGTTTGGAGAGGTTCCCGATTTTTGGACATGGGTTGGTGGAATAATAATCGCAGGTTCAGCAATCTATATCGCTCATCGAGAAGCTAAGATACGCAAACGTGCAGATGAAAAAAAATCTACCCGAGATACAATCAAAGCCGCAAGTGACGCGCCACAAGGCACGCCTTAATTAGCTCAGCTTGGATTGTTTATATTGGTCTTTTTTTTGTACTTCTCAAGAGCATTTCGCCACTTCTCAACAGTCTCAAGTGACGTACTCTTTGAAAAAGCAAGATACATATCATACTCACCAATTACCGCGATTTCGCTAACGGCACTCATTAAAACACCTTCTTCTTTTGCCATATAAGCCATAAAGACATCAGAGGTTTCTAAAATATCATATCGTCCTTTTAATAAGAGAAACAAAGACTTACTGACATTTAAAATTGGATTTAAATTTTGGAACTTTAACGTTGTTAACAACTCTTCGCCCGCACCCCCCAATTGAATAGCAACACTGCCAACTTTTCGAGCCTGTATGAGATTTTCTTCCCTATCTCCTGAATAAAGGTGCTTGTTTTCACTTTTAGTATACAGCCCGACCCTTACCGCATAAAGAGGCCCGACCCATTGAAAATCCGGTTCCCTTTTCGGTGTTCTCACAATAGAGAAAATACCCGTGTTCTTTTTTTCAGAAGCATATTTATAAGCTCGAACCCAAGGAAGCACAGTCATTTTCGGGTCTTCGCCGACATCTTTTGCTAAGGCACGAACGATTTCAGGACCAATGCCAACGAGTTCCCCATTTGTTATATAATTATAAGGGGGGAAATCTTCAGTATAAAGCTCAACGGCTTCTACTTTTACACCCATAAAAAACAAGAGCGCCAAGATACAAAATAGCTGTTTCATCATCACATTCATCCTCTGAGCCCCCTCAGATGTCAAACATAATAGAATAAAAGGATTAGAGATTACCTAAGATTTTTTGACAAAACGAAACTTAATCAAGATCTTTGAGCAAATCACCAGCCTTTTGCCTATGCTCTTCCTTTACGTGCGCATTGACTGAAGTAATAGCTGAAACAAGCACCGAAATATCATCTGTATAGCCAAGTCCTACCAAAAAATCCGGTATTAGATCGGCGGGAACCACAAAATATGCAAGAGCAGCCATAAGGATGGCCTTCACCCTTATAGGTGTATTTGTATCCATGGCGCAGAAATAAGCCGCGAGCAATTTTTCTGAAAAACTAATTTTCGCGGCAACTCTTTTAAGCTTTTGTAAAAATTTCTGCTTAACGAGCTTCTCATCATCTTCGAGCAGCACATCTTCAGGTTTATTTGGATCAGGTTTTCGTAATTGAATAAATCGCATATTAAACATATGGGGTATCACCGTCACATTAAAAAGGCTCTGTCCCATACAAATTCTTCTGGTTGAAGTTACACTATACTTTTGACGCAAAAAGATTCATTTTTTTGGCCAACTCAACATCCAGTACAGACAATCCGTCGCAATCATGTGTCGTCAAGACGATATCAACCTTGTTATAAACATTAAACCATTCAGGGTGATGCCCCATTTTTTCAGCTACCAATGCAACCCTGTTCATAAAGCCCCACGCCTGATTAAAACTCTTGAACATAAAAATTTTGCGAATAGCATCTCTATCTGACTCCATCGTCCACCCTTCAAGCGATGAAAACAGGTTCTTACGTTCGTCTGAGGTCAATTTTTCTGGTACCTGTCGACTGGTCATATTCATACTTCCTGTGATAACGAAATTTGTCCTTTTGTTAACAATAGCATAGAATAATTATCTGTAAGAGTGAACGATTTTTAAAATGTAGCGACAGTGTTAAACATTGACAGTGCCTCTGATTCTATGCCTATTGCCGTCCTTAGCATTTTGGATATAAGAAAATGGGCCAACTTCACAACGTAGAGCGTTTTACCACTCCCCCAGAGATCAGTGATATTGAATCTCTGGCACGTGAATCCTACGCCCATATGCCTGATGAGCTTCGGGATGTTGCGAGCCAAATCAAAATTGAAGTTCAGGAGTTTCCATCAGAATACATGATGGAAGCAATGGATTGTGAAACCCCTTTTGAAATGCTTGGCTTATATCAGGGCGTCGATCGCAAAAGCCCTACAGATAGAGATCTAAGTGAAGAAAAAGATACCGTATTTCTTTTCCGTCGTCCGATTCTCGATTTTTGGTGTGAAAACGGCGAGGACTTAAGTCAGGTCGTTAATCATGTCCTACTCCAGGAAATCGGCCACTACTTTGGCATCAGCGACGATGACATGGAACAAATGGAAAGCCGCACCCTAAGCCTTTCCTAGGTTTCTTTAGAAATTCTGACTAAGATTCTACAACGACTCCCGAACGCGCATGCGTAAGACAGGCAAAACCTCCTCTTCAAACCAGGGATGTTTTTTTAACCATGTCGCAGAACGCCAACTCGGGTGAGGTGTAACAAAATAATCTGGAAGATATTCCTGCCAGCAACGCACTGTTTCAGTAAGCGTTTTCTTTTTCAGTTTACCCAAATAATAGCGTTGTGCATATTGCCCGACTAACAATATAATTTGAATATTTGGCATCTGTTGTTTGAGTTTTTCATGCCAGAGCGGCGCGCATTCTGGTCTCGGCGGTGCATCACCACCTTTCTCTATCCGGCCAGGGTAACAAAAGCCCATCGGCATAATTGCAATTCGGCTTTCATCATAAAAGGTATTTGGATCAACACCCAACCATTCTCTAAGACGGTTCCCAGATGGATCGTTCCAAGGTATTCCGGTTTCATGAACCTTCGTACCTGGCGCTTGACCAATAATCAGAATTTTTGCAGTTTTAGACGCTCTGACAACAGGCCGCGGACCAAGAGGAAGATCAACTTCACAAACCCGACAAGCGCGTATTTTTATGAGTAAATCGTCCATCGTCCTTGTCTACCCTATCCAAAAAAACCTTACGGAGCTTCTGAGTAATTTATGAACGATGGAAATAGAAGATACAATTCAAGGGATTGTGAAGCTTGTGACGAAATCTAGAGTTTTGACTATAATAAGACCTTATTATCTATAAGCATAGGCGCCCATCAGGAAATCAACCACTTCACCATCCGAGGCCAATGGGACGACAATCGACTGAAAACAAACATGAGGTCGTCCGATAGAAGCCATTGATCCCTCAATTTCATAAACTGGTTCTTTGTTGTCCACTGCCTGCTTAAGGGTTGTAGATGCTGTAACAACAACCTCATCTCTTTCCAACTTACTCCATAACTCACCCTGTAACGGAGCTGACACGACCTCCCGGAGCTCATTCCCGCAGATCCTGACTTTGAAATCTTTGCCACCCTCAATAACCTCAAACAATATGATAAAGTTTAGAAGGCCGCGAAGTTCGACTGGGTCCATAGTGTCTTTATGGGGAAGCTTCTCGCCTTGACACTTTCCTTCCCAATAGGTCAGAAAACCCTGAAGAGGCTGATTTAAGAGAAGAGGTTCACTCTTCTCTCTGATAACTGCTTCTGACACCAATATTTCCCTTAAGGTTACGACTAAATTTTAACTACCTAAAAAATTGATTTATAAAAATATAAATCTACTATTTAGGTAATAAATAATGCCGATTGATGCTATAAGAAGCAAGCTTAATAATTGATAAATATAGATTAATTAGAGTTTCGTTACGAAACCAAAACGAAAGGTTATACTTAAGATTGCCATCTCAAATACCAGTACGCTCAAGAACACTTAACCAGTTTTCGCTGGCAATTTTTCGAATTAGTTGATTCCCGAACCCAGCAGAACGAAAACTCTCCATAAGCTTAGGCAGTCCTGCAACATCCTTAAGATCTGAAGGCACCAAGCACCCATCGTAATCCGACCCAAGTGCCACGCCATCCTCACCAAGCTTTTCCACAAGATAAGCTGTATGTCTCACCAGAACCTCAAGAGATGTATCCACATTATGGGCGCCATCTTCACGTAAGAAAGCAACGTGATAATTTATCCCGGCAAGACCTTTGCTTTCTCGTATCGCATCAAGCTGTTTATCTGTTAAATTACGTGCAGAAGGGCACAGAGCATGCGCATTAGAATGCGAAGCAACCAAAGGCTTTGTCGATATTTTTGCCACATCCCAGAAACCTTTTTCAGTGATGTGCGATAGATCGATCATTACGCCCATGCCGTTACAGTTTCTTATCAGTTCACAGCCCGTATCTGTTAGCCCTGTACCAGTATCAGGCGAACTAGGAAACGCCATAGGAACACCATCAGCAAATATATTTTTACGACTCCAAACTGGCCCTATGGATCTCAACCCGGCTGCATAGAGCACTTCTAAGGCATCAAAATTAGCATCAATTGCCTCTGCACCTTCTATATGCATGATCATAACCAGTTTACCCGCCGTCATTGCCGTCCGAGCTTCGGAAATTGACCGAGCAATAACGATCTCCCCCTTACTTTCTCTTTCCAAGCGCTGGGCCTTTGCAAACATGCTATTCGTAAAAATCAAAGCACCAGGCTGATCTATTGGAGCAAAGTTAGCAGGGTCATTAGGATCAAAAGGTACACCAGAAGTATCGTCATATTTCGATGGCGTAAACATGGCAAAAAGACCGCCAGTAAATCCACCTCTACGTGCACGCGGCAAATCAATGTGGCCTGTTTTATTTTCCTCAAAAAAAGATACTTGTTTTGAGGTACCTTCGTTCATGACGTGCCGCAGAAGTGTATCGTTGTGACCATCAAAAACCGGAATAAGTGTTTCCGTCATTTTCATTCCTGTTTGTTCTAATTTTTAAGTAAAACTTTATACCAAAAGGCTATTTTTTATGTTTGGCGTTAGTTTTACAGCTCCGGACGATAACCTTCACTGGCTTCGAGCAACTCACGTGTATATTCATGCTTTGGTGTTGAATGTCTCATAGTTTCCACATCCATAACCTCGACGATTTTACCATGGCTCATCACTGCGATCTCATCGCACATATGTGCAACAACAGCTAAATCATGAGTTACAAGAATATAGGTCAACTTACGGTTTTTACGAATATCCGAAAGTAGATTGAGTATCTCCGCCTGCACGGATACGTCCAATGCCGACGTTGGCTCATCCAACAAAAGAATAACTGGCTCCAACATTAAAGCACGCGCAATAGCAACCCTTTGACGTTGCCCACCTGACAACTGGTGTGGGTAACGAAACCGAAAAGAAGTTCCCAGCCCAACATCTATAAGCGCCTGATTTACCCGGTCATCAATGTTGTCAAATTTATGAAGACGTAACGGTTCGGACAAAGTCCGATCAATACTATGACGCGGATGCAAAGAAGCATAAGGATCCTGAAAAACCATCTGGATCGTACGACAATATGACATCTCACGTTTTTTGTTGATGTGCTCGCCATCAACATCAATGACGCCATCCCAGTCAGTCACGAGACCGCTGATCGCGCGAAGGACTGTGGATTTACCTGACCCGGATTCTCCGACAAGGCCGAATGACCCACCCTCTGCCACAGAAATAGAGACGTCCTTTACCGCTTGAAAACGGTCATGTCCTTCCCCAAAATAGACATTCAAACTATCTATCTGGAGTGCAATTTTTGCCTTACCCACGTTATTATGATTGGGTTCGATCGTTTTATCACGTGTGGGCATCGACACTGGGATCCTCTATCCACTTGGGGTCACGCTCAAGAACGGACAGTTGGTCTTTTGGTTTATGAATATCAGGTAATGCATTAAGCAAACCACGGGTATAGGGATGTTGAGCATTCTGCAATTCATCCGCTCGGCAAGTTTCAACTATTCTACCGCCATACATGATAATCACGCGATCACAGAACGACGCAACCAGGTTCAAATCATGACTGATAAAGATCAAGCCCATACCGCGTTCTTTGACAAGCTTATCCATGATTTGGAGTACCCGCATTTGCACGGTTACATCCAACGCAGAAGTCGGCTCATCAGCGATCAAAAGATCCGGCTCAGGAATAAGCATCATGGCAATCATGATACGTTGTCCCATCCCTCCAGAAACTTCATGGGGATAACTATCATAAACCCGCTCGGCATTACGTATTTGAACTGCGTTGAGCATATCGATCGCACGTTCTTTTGCTTCGGCACGAGATGCATTGGTATGCACACGGTATGCTTCTGCGATTTGATCACCAACCTTCATAACCGGATTGAGTGAAAATTTCGGGTCCTGCATAACCAAGGATATTTTATGTCCTCGGATACTCCGCATTTCCTTTTCGCTAAGTGCCTGTAAATCCTGGCCGTCAAAAATGATTTTTTTGGCTTCAACTTCTCCTGGAGATTTAATCAAACGTAGGATTGCTCTCCCCGTCATAGATTTTCCGGAACCGGATTCTCCAACAATACCGATACGTTCACGTCCGACAGAAAAAGAAATCCCACGAACCGCCTCGACGACACGCTTCTTGGACGGGAAACGAACCCAAAGATCTTCAACTTCTAAAAGCGGCTTGCTCATGAATCTGCTTTCTTTGGATCGAGAATATCGCGCAACCCATCTCCAAGTAAATTAAACCCCAGAGAAACAATAAAAATTGCCAATCCCGGCATTGTTGCAATCCACCAGTGATCATAAATAAAGGTTCGACCAGCTGAAATCATTGCACCCCACTCGGGACTAGGCGGTTGAGCACCCAAACCAAGGAAACCTAAGCCGGCTGCCGTCAGAATAATACCCGCCATATCCAAGGTTACCCGAACGATTAATGACGACATACACATTGGCCAGATATGGCCAATAATGATCCTTATTCTCCCTGCACCCTGCAACTGGATTGCAGCGATATAATCACTATGGCGTATCGTCAGAGTTTCAGCGCGGGCAATACGCGCATAAGGCGGCCAAGCAGTAAGCGATATCGCCAAGACGGCATTTTCAATACCCGCGCCAAGAGCTGAAACAAAAGCCAACGCTAGAACCAAACGTGGAAAGGCCAAAAATATATCTGTGATCCGCATCAAAACGGTATCAACCCATCCGCCGAGATAACCAGATACTGTGCCGACCAACAGACCAAACACAGGTGCCGTAAATGCAACCAAAGCCACGATAAACAATGTTATCCGCGAGCCATAGACGACCCTGCTCCAAATATCTCGCCCACTATCGTCGGTACCAAAAATATGACCGTCAGTTTGAGGGGGTAAAAGGGTTGCTTTTAAATCCTGTATTGAAGGGTCGTGGGTCGCTAATAATGGAGCAAATATCGCAACCAAAATTAACACAACAATGATTAAAAACCCTACAAAAGCGAGTTTGTTGGCACAGAGAGATTGCCATCCGGCATAAAGCTGAACCATTTGCGCATGAAAACGTGATTCTGGGGCATCGCTTGTCAGCCACGCCCGAACCCCTTGTTTTAGGGCAGGTGTATCAGAATTCATTGTCATTTCGCCCTCGGGTCTACGACTTTATAGAGAAAATCAGATAATAGATTGAGCCCGACAAAAATCATTCCAACAACAACTGTTCCTCCAATAACAGCATTCATATCAGCAGAAAGAAGCGCAGTCGTAAGGTAGGACCCTAAACCTGGCCAAGCAAAAATGATTTCAGTTAAAACAGATCCCTCAAGCAGGTTTGCGTAAGAAAGTGCAATAACCGTTATTAAGGGGATCATAACGTTACCCAAGGCGTGTCGCCAAACAACAGCATGTTCGGAAAGACCTTTGACTCTCGCGGTTGTGATATATTCCTGAGATAACTGCTCTAGCATGAATGACCGCGTCATACGGCTGATATATGCGAGTGAATAATATCCTAAAATAGAAGCTGGCAAAATTATATGGGAAAGTGCATTCCAAAAAATATCGATATCACCTTCGATAAGGCTATCGATTAACATTAGCCCTGTGACGACAGGAATAACGTCTTCGTAATAAATATCTAAACGACCTGGTCCACCAACCCAGCCGAGAATACCATAAAAGATAATCAGACCGACCAAACCAATCCAAAAAATAGGCATTGAATAGCCAAAAAGTCCGACAAATCGGACAACTTGATCTTGCCATTTCCCTTCGTTAACTGCGGCAACCACTCCCATTGGCACACCAAAGGCAACACCGAATATTGTTCCGAGCGAGGCGAGTTCCAGCGTTGCAGGAAATACCCGTAGAATATCTTCAGTTACGGGCCGAGCAGTCAAGTTGGACATCCCGAAGTCACCTTGAGCAATTTGATGCATGAAAATGCCAAACTGAACAAGTAAAGGTTTATCCAAACCAAGAGATATGTAGGCAGCGTCGTAAATTTCCTGCGAGGCACGTTCTCCAACGATTGCCAAAACAGGATCAACCGGCATAACACGACCGATAATAAAGGTAACAAACAACAAACCCACTAAAGTAAGCAACACGGAGAAAAGAACCGTGATCAAACTTTTCAGACGCTTTAGAAGCGGCGCGGTTCCCCCGCGCCGCTTCGGCGTCGCTGTATCAACAGCATTACTCATCAAATACTACTTTGTAACTGTCCAATAGAAGACCTGAGTAACAGCAGAACCTGTATAGAAGCCCTTAACATTGGCGCGTCTACCTGTTTGCTCATTTTTTTGGAACATTTCCACAAACGGAGAATTAAACTGATGATCTCTCTGCATATCAACATACATCTGAGCACGTTTTACTTTGTCCGTTTCTTGAGAAGCCGCTTTTGTCAAAGCAGTCAATTCAGGAATATCCCAAGCATTACGCCAAGCTAATTTACCAGCATGTTCGCCATTATTATCAGGGTTAGAGGCAAAAGTATCTGCATTTGTATGCGGATCTGGATAATCTGGCCCCCAAGCACCAACATAGATCTGGAAGTCACGCGCACGATATTTACCCAGAATTTGCTTACCAGTTCCTTGTGTCAGGCTGATATTTATCCCTGCCTGCTTAAAGGTATTTTGAAGCGATTGGGCAATCTGAATACGTTCTTGCGCATTACGCACAATGATTTCCGCATCAAAGCCGTCAGCATACCCAGCTTCTGCAAGCAGGGATTTTGCCTTGGCAACATTTAGACTGAACGGTTTGTCTTTCAACTCACCCATATAAGTCAGAGGCAAGAAGGCCTGATGAACAACGTACTGCCCCTTAAGGAAAGAATTCACCATTCCATCATAATCGATGAGATACCGAAGAGCCTCACGAACTTTCGGTTTCGAAAGAATGGGATCTTTCTGATTCATGGAGATATACATGATACGACCACGAAGATCGTTATCAACGGCAAGATCAGCGTTGCTCGAAATACCTTCGACATCTGTAGGTGTCAGATTACGGGCAACATCGATATCTCCCTTTTCAAGGAGAAGACGTTGGTTCGCAGATTCATCAATGTGACGTACAATAACACTTTTCATAGCTGGTTTATGCAGCCAGTAATCAGAATTAACCTTCAAGCGATAAGATTCACTTGGTTTCCAGCTAACAAGTGAGTAAGCACCGGAACCCGCAGAATTTGTCTGCAGCCATTTATTGCCCCAGTCGCCATCAACTTCGTGAGACTTTACAACCTTTGCATCAACAATAGAAGAAACCACTGCTGCAAAACAGTTCAAAACAAACGATGGCGCATATTTCTCATCGGTTTTAACGACTAGAGTATAGTCATCTGTTGCTTTGATAGTTGCTTCAAGATTATCAGCATTAAAACCAAATTGAGTGAGAATGAAAGAGGGTGTCTTTTTCATAGCTACAGCACGACGGAGAGAGAACTCTGCATCGTGGGCTGTTATTGGGTTACCGGAATGGAACTTCCGACCCTTAGCAATTTTAAACGTAAACGTTTTCCCGTCATCACTAATGGTCCAGCTTTCAGCCAAACCAGCAACGTAGCCTTTAGACAGGTCATTTGGATCAAAACTTACCAGCTTGTCATAAACGTTATTCGCATAGTCTGACCCGGCAAATTCAAACAAATCTTGTGGATCAAGCGATGTAATATCGTCAATTCTGTTGGCAACGACGAGAACATTATCTGGTGTTCCAGCATACGTAACAGACGTAGACAATGCGGTAGCGGAGACGGCCGTGGCAAAGACCAGGCCTTTTAATAAATTTTTTATTTTCACTTTGGACTCCCTGTATTAGATGCGGCGCTTTTTTAGGAGAACCTGAATCTGATTCTCAACGAGTGTTTATGCGTCGCTAAATTAGCGTTGCCGTTCTCAGGGAATTTGTCAACTTACAGAAGCCAGAACAAAGCTCCGTAATTAAAGGTTATTACTCAATTTTTGCTCTAAGTATTCAACCTATGAACGAAAATATGTAACAATACTATTTTTTAATTTGCACGTTTAACAAGATCTACATGTCATCTAGGTCCTTACTAATATTGACAAAATCATAAATTTTATAATTATTATAAAAATACGCGCATGGGCTGTCATCAGACCTCTTTCATCGTTTCAATCAAGTCAGCGTTCATTAAAATTTAAGATCCGAAAATAATTTATGACTCTCGATCCCTCACCTTATTCCCTTACGTGCAAGCTTCGTCATAAAAAAAGAGACATAAATCAAAATCTCTAAAGAAAAATTGTATACAATCATTTCTAGACAGCTTAACTGTCTTAGTCTTTAAATATACAAATCAAACGCATATACGAATAGGGTCTTCAACCAAAACCTCACAAATCACGCTTTATTTCAGGAATACAAGAGATGACGAAATACAAAGTTCTCTTTGTATGCACCGGGAACATTTGCCGTTCACCAAGTGCCAATGGAATTCTCCGCCATAAATTGGCCGAGGAAAGTCTTAGTCATCTCATCGAAACGGATTCAGTGGGCACTCACAGTTATCACATTGGCGAAGCGCCGACGTCTCAGGGACTTAAACTCGCATCACAAAGAGGTTATGACTATTCTGACCTGAGAGCGCGACAATTAAAACAGCACGATTTTCATGACTTTGACCTCATTCTTGCTATGGATTGTGGACATATGAATATACTGCAAAGTAAATGCCCCCCAGAGCATTTACCTAAACTATTCATGTTTTTAGATTTTTGTGATGAAGCGAATAAGGAAGTCAATGATCCATATTACGGCGGGCCATCTGATTATGAAACCATGTTGGATGTCATTGAAATTGGCGTTACAGGCTTAATTTCACACCTCAGTCAGAAATTTCATGAATAAGCCCCCAAATACAGGGAATACCCCCTCTGATAATAATCAGGATCGCATACTCCTTGGCATATTCCTTGCCATTGCCATGGTGTTTTGCACATCGGTTATGGACGGCATCGCTAAATGGCTCACGGCCTCCTATAGTATCGTAAGTATAATCCTAATCAGGAACACTTTTAGTCTGCCAATTGCTTTTATTCTGATGATAAAAACGGGTGGCCTAAAAAATATGAAATCGGATCGGCCTTGGTTGCTGGCCGCGAGGTCTTCTCTCATTATTTTTGCGGCAGGGTCTTTCTATGCCGCTCTTCCTTTTATGCCCTTGGCCGAGGCCTTTGCAATTGCTTTTGTTGCCCCCCTTTTCACTACCGTTTTATCAATTATTTTTTTAAATGAAAAAGTAGGACCTCATCGTTGGGCTGTCCTAGGCACTGGTTTTATCGGTGTGTTGATCGTCCTTCAACCTGGTACAGACAGTTTTCAACCGGCCGCAATTTTCCCAGTAGCAGCAGCTTTTTTTTATGCCGTCCTCATGATTATGACCCGACAGCTCAGGCACCACAGCACCTCTTCTGGCATGACTCTTTGGGGGACTATCGCGACGGTCTGTTTGGCATCAATTTCTCTCGTTCTACCTTGGGAACCTTTCGCTTGGACATTACCGAGCGGCAACGATCTTCTGCTTCTTGTTGGCATGGCGGGGGTTGCAACAACCGCACATTTTCTTACTGGTCAGGCTTATAGATATGCTCCCGCTGCAGTCATAGCCCCCTTTGACTATACAATGCTATTATGGGGTATGATATTTGGCTGGGTGTTCTGGCAGGAAATACCCGAAATTCATGTGCTGGCGGGCGCAGCTGTAATTATCTCCAGTGGCCTTTATCTTATATATCGAGAGTCTCAGGCCAAGAATAAAACGGTTCAGGATAATCCGCTTCTAAAAAGTAACACGCCCCCGACGGCGTAAGCTGACTAGAATAAAGTCCAAAACTTTCGACCACAAAAGGGGGATGAGAAAAAAGATTGTTCTCCTTCAAATAATTCCCAAAAGCAAATCCAGGATCATTTTTAAAACGACAAAGGGTTACGTGTGGGGTAAATTTTTCACGATCCAGTCGAATACCAATGGATTGGGCTGCATGTTCAACTTTACGCCTTAAATCTGCTATCTCAGGTGTTTTTTCGACCCCAACCCAGAGCATCCGCGGTCGGCTTTCTCTACCAAAAAAACCAACCCCACTTAAACGGATCTCAAAAGGGTTAAAGTGTAACCGACTGAAAACATCATCCAAGTCACGTGCTTGTCCACCATCAATATCGCCAAAAAAACGGAGCGTTAGGTGAAAGTTTTCAGGAGCCACCCACCGTTGGCCAGGTAATCCCTGGCAAAGTCCCAGAAGACGTAATCGAACTTCTTCAGGTAGAGCAATTGCCGAAAATAACCGCATGGGTGCCTCCTGTATATAAACTTAACGCGAAGCCTTTATTTCAACTGATGATCACAGATTACTGTGACATGCATAACTATTTAATTTTTAATAATAAACACTATAAATCAATAAGACTTAAGGACATGGAATAGTATGTTTTTTCCCCAATTCCTCAATCTCTTTCAACAAGTCTGTCGACAAAGTTATCTCAGCAGATTCAATATTTACCTTTAATTGTGCCATCTTTGTGGCCCCAATTATTGGTGCTGTAACAAAGGGACGTGATCGGACATAGGCAAGAGCCATTTGCGCCGGATCAAGGCGATGCTTTTCAGCCAACCCGATATAATCTGCGACAGCCATCTGGCCACGCTCGCCCATATACCTCGTATTATCAGAAAAAAGGCTCATCCGTGCGCCTTCTGGGCGGGCGCCATGAAGATATTTACCTGTCAAAACTCCAGCCCCAAGAGGAGCATAAGATAACAACCCGATATCTTCTCTCATTGCAACTTCGGCCAACCCGACTTCGAAGCTTCTGTTCAACAAGCTATAAGGATTTTGAATGGAGACCATCCGCGGCCCCTTACCTTCTTCTGCAAGTTGAAGAAACTTCATCGTTCCCCAAGGAGTTTCGTTCGATAATCCGACGTGGCGAATTTTACCGGCCTTCACCAAGTCATCCAGTACAGCCAAAGTCTCTTCGGGTTGAGTTATTCTTTCCTGATCGTTGTGTTCAAACCCAAGTTGGCCGAATAAGTTAGAATTACGATCTGGCCAATGCAGTTGATAGAGATCGATATAATCAGTTTTCAAGCGACGCAAAGAATTATCCAAAGCTGCGACGATATGTTTGCGGTTAAAACGGGAAACTTCCCCACGGATATAGGTCTGTGCCGGGCTTGGTCCTGCAACCTTCGAAGCGAGAATAATTTTATCTCGACTTCCCTTTTCCTGAAACCAGTTGCCGATTATTTCCTCTGTCCTTCCATAAGTTTCCGCTTTTGGAGGAACGGCATAAATTTCAGCAGTATCAAAAAAGTTAATCCCCTGATTGACAGCGTAATCCATCTGTTCGAAGGCCTCTTTTTGGGTGTTTTGCTCCCCCCAGGTCATTGTTCCCAAACATAATTCGCTGACTTTAATGTCGGTACGGCCAAGATTTTTATATAACATTCAATTTCCTGTGTATTTCGTGTGTAGATCAATAAATCTATGTAAATTAATAAAAGAGCGTCAGAACACCGGTATAACCATAAAGGCGGTCATGAGAAATTTCGCCGTTGGCAAAAAAACCAACCAGCGGCATATCCCCGAATTCTTGCCGAATAACATTTAATTCCTCGGAATTGGGTCCAAACAAAGCCTGACCGCGCCCTAGACATGAATAATACAATCCAGCCTTTGGCGGACTAGGCAGGCGTGCGCGCATCGCATCCAACAGGCGATTGAGATCTTTTCGGGCCCCTTCATTATCTCGACGGCAAAAAAAGAGCTCTTGTCCAACTTCGACTTCTTCTGTGATGTTCAATGAACCGTCACTGGTATCAATACTCATTAAGTTTCGTACCAGATAATCATCTTGGTCTGTTCCTTCAACGGGGAAACCAATAAAAATGTACCCCCCAATTTTACTCAGATCCCTTGCAAGAAGTTCCCCAATATCTTCCTTCATCACCTCTAGTGCCGGGCGTCCATCTATGGAAAATATTTTTCGTTCATCAACGGAAGTAACCCGCCTTTTCGGACCAATAGGGCTGCAACCCTGGGTCAAACCGGTAATCGCAGGCGCTGTTTCGTTAAAGAAAACTCCCGAAACTGTAGATTCCGTTAGATGATTTGCAATTTGGGGAAGATCGGAGCGAGAGGAGGACAAACCACCAACCAAATAAGTTTCCAGACCCGCGGCTAAAGATGAGAGTTGCAAAGGTAAATCGTAATTTCTCGGATCCCCATGGACAACACTAAGATAAGGAGTATTTGTCTCCAGCCATCGCTCTACGCCCTCGCCCGTCACAACGAGTTTGATACCCTCTTCGGTTTCAACCTGTCCAGATTCAAAAACCTGAAAGCTCCCCACTGGAAACGCCCCAACAAGAATCGTAAGTCCAGGAGCGTCATATATCTCTTGCGCTGAAATTCGCCCCAGCTGATCAGCGGCGGTTGCAGCAACACCAATGCCAACCGTCCCGCTCCAGTTCTCAATTCCTATTTTTTTCCGTAAATAAGCCAGGATACTCGACAGGTCATCGACAAGAATATCGGATATATAAATAAACCCGAGATTTGCCCCGCTTGGGATATCCCCAATACCCATAACAACTTCGTTACAGGCCTTTGCCCATTCAGGAGAAAGTGAACAAGCAGCTTTAAATCTTGGAGCGATAAACGGCATCGTTATTATGTCCTACCTTCGAGTAATGGCTCCAAGTAGGGAAGAATTCCTTTCACAATTTTATCCACACCATTTCGGTTTGGATGGATACCATCTGCTTGATTCAGTTCAGGGTTCAACGCTACACCACTCAAGAAGAAGGGATAAAGCTCAACGCCAAACTCCTTTGCGAGTTCAGGGTATATTTTATCAAATTCAGAAACATATTCTGCACCCAAATTTCTCGGAGCCTGCATTCCTGTCAGAAGAATTTTTGCGCCAAAGTTCTTAAAGCCCTGCAATATTTTACGTAAATTTTTGCGAGTTTCAGATGGCTCTAACCCACGAAGGCCGTCATTCGCACCGAGCTCCACAATAACCACTTCAGGTTTATCGATCAGCGCCCACTCTAATCGTGCAAGTCCAGACGCCGAAGTATCTCCGGAATTACCGCCATTGATCACTTCCACAACATACCCTGCTTCATTCAGAGCTGACTGAAGCCGATCAGGAAAGGTATCCCCAGCCTCCAAACCGTATCCATGAGTGAGGCTATCACCATAGGCGAGTAATTTGATGGAATTTTCAGCAGAAGCAGGACTTCCATAAACCATGAGAGAAAATAATAGAAACAAAGTGCTCTGAATAATTTTACGTACCATAAATTGATTCGTCCAATCTCGACAAAATGAACATGTTATTACACTGTATACATAGAAATGGGTTTTGTCTGGATAAGGAACAAGGATTTCCTTTAAATCTACAGTTAACATTCTGGTGATTGAATTCTTAGCTTAAAATACCATATAGCTTATTGATCAAAGCATTATGACATCGAAAAGAAAGTCCTGCCGCTATGAACTCTGGTTCTCCCAAGCTCGTTCATCTGTCAAACGTGAACCTCACCCTTGCATCACAAGCAGGCACCGTCGACATTCTTAAAAATATTAATCTCGATATTGAAACAGGCGAAACCGTTTCCGTCGTCGGACCTTCTGGTGCTGGAAAATCATCCATGATGATGTTGATGGCAGGTCTTGAAGCAGCAACCTCAGGGCTGGTCGAAATTGATGGGAACGATCTCGGCGCCCTGGACGAAGACTCTCTGGCCAGATTCAGACGGGATGCCGTTGGTATTGTTTTTCAGGATTTCCACCTGATTCCAACCATGACAGCCCTTGAAAATGTCGCCGTGCCTTTAGAGTTTGCCCGCAAACCTGACGCATTGTCGCGCGCTCAGGCTCGGCTAGAAGCCGTTGGACTCGGCCACAGACTGGATCACTTTCCGGGCCAGCTTTCCGGCGGAGAACAACAGAGAGTTGCCTTGGCCAGAGCTTTTGCCGCGGAGCCAAAGCTCCTGCTCGCGGACGAGCCCACGGGAAATCTCGACAGTGCAACAGGCGAAATAATTATCGACCTTTTGTTTCAACTTCAAAAAGATCACGGCACGACCCTCGTTCTGATTACCCACGACCAGCGGCTGGCCAAAATGTGTAACAGGACCATTACTCTTAAAGACGGCCGCTTGAGTGAGAGCAAACAAGACACCTCTTCCGCCTTAGTTCAGCAGGGATAATCTCAATGCGCCAGCGTTTGCCCTTTTCCCTTGCTTTAACCTATGCGTTTCGTGAACTCCGCGGTGGCCTAAAGGGCTTTCGTATATTTATTGCCTGTCTCTTTTTGGGCGTCGCCGCCATAGCAGCGGTTGGATCTATATCTGCTGCGATTGAACAAGGTTTACGAAACGATGGTCAAAACCTGTTGGGGGGAGATATCGCCCTAAACCTCGTTCACAAAAAAGCAACCGATGCACAGCTCAATTGGCTTAAGGATAAAAGTAAAGTCTCCTTGGTGCGAGAAATGCGTACAATGGGCAAACAAAATCGCGACGGTGGCAAACGCACTCTGATTGAATTGCGGGCGGTAGACCAGGTCTACCCGCTGTATGGCGATGTCATTACCGAGCCGACCCTGCCGTTGCACCAAGCCTTAGCGAAAACCGATCAGGGCTGGGGAACCGTTATCGCCCCCAACCTTATGCGCAAACTTTCTCTTCAGGTTGGCGACCAGATTATTATTGGCAACGGGAAATATCAAATTCGTGCCGCCTTGGTTAAAGAGCCGGACCTTTCAACACGGGCCTTTACCTATGGCCCAACTGTTATGGTCTCAGGAGAGAGTCTAGAAGGCACAGGACTTATTCAACCCGGAAGCCTTGTACGATATGATTATCGGCTCGCCCTTCCTCAAAATACAGATCTAAAAGCTTTTCAGGAAAACCTGACCACCACCTTCCCTGAAGCGGGCTGGAGAATCAGAAGCTCAGAAAAAGCAGCTCCAAGGATAAGCCAATTCATCGACGTCCTGGATATGTACCTTACCTTAATTGGCTTGGCCGCACTTCTGGTAGGCGGCGTTGGTATCGGTAATGCTGTAAAAAGCTTCATGGACAGCAAAGTCGGTGTTGTCGCGACACTGAAATGCCTCGGCGCCCCTTCACGCCTGATATTCCAGATATATCTTGCACAAATTCTGGTTCTGACCTTCTTTGGTACCTTGGCCGGATTGGCCGCAGGTGCTTTGGCCCCCTATTTGGCCGCCGAATTTGCCCAAGGCGTCCTCGGTTGGGAGATTGCTGCCAATCTCTACATTGAACCCCTGGCCCTCGCCGCGTCATTTGGTTTCCTTACCGCCTTCACCTTCTCGATCTGGTCATTGTCAAAAGCCGGCAAAACCTCTCCTGCCCGGTTGTTTAGAGATTTAACATCTCCCATCACGGGACGACCAACCTTCAAGGCGATGGGTGCTTTATCGATCAGTGCTGTTCTGCTGGCCTTAACAGCGATCGCCTTCGCGAATAATCCAAAAATCGCTGGATTTTTTATCGCCGGAACTATCCTAACTTTCATTATCTACAATCTTGTTGGTTTGTGCGTCACCAAACTTACAAAATTGCTTCCCCGTGCCACGCATCCTGCCTTGAGAACAGCTGTTGCCAATCTCCATAGACCCGGAGCGCCAACAACCAGCGTTATTCTCTCTATGGGCCTTGGACTAACCGTTCTGGTGATTGTTGCCCTGCTTGAGGGTAATGTGCGTCAAGCCGTAACCCAGAGCCTGCCAGAAGAAGCCCCCGGGTTTTATTTCATAGATATACAGCCCAATCAGGTAGAAGAGTTTGAAAAACTCGTCAACGCAACAGAAGGCGTAAGTGAACTTCGTCGTGTTCCCATGATGCGCGGCAGGATAACCGCTGTAAACGGAACCCCGCCCTCTGAACTTAAAATCCCCCCCGAAATTCAGTGGGTGTTCAGAAGTGATCGCGGACTGACCTGGTCGGCAGAAATGCCTCGTAATACGAATATTGTCGCCGGAGAGTGGTGGCCGGAAGATTACGACGGGAAACCCCTTGTCTCCTTGGATCAAGCTGTCGCAAAAGGCCTAAACCTCTCCCTTGGCGATAGTTTGACCATTAATCTCCTGGGTCGCCCAATCGACGTAGAAATCGCCAACTTGCGCAAAATTGAGTGGGGTGGTCTGGAGATTAATTTTGTCATGGTGTTCTCCCCCGGCCTGATGTCGCGCGCGCCCCAAACTCATATTGCCACCGTAAAGGCCGCGCCCGAGATTGAAGACAACCTTGAAATTGCGGTGACAGATACCTTTGCCAATGTGTCTTCCATTCGGGTCAAAGAAGCGCTTCAAGCCGCCACAGACTTACTCAGCCACGTTGCCATCGCCCTATCCGTCATCGCGTCTGTTGCACTGCTTGCAGGAACTCTCGTCCTGGGTGGTGCGGTTGCAGCTGGTCATAAACGTCGAGTTTACGATTCGATTATCCTCAAAGTGCTCGGCGCAAGCAGGCGGTCTCTCGCAGCCACTTTCTTTTTGGAATTTGGCATGCTCGGCCTGATATCCGCACTTGTCGCAACGGTTATTGGCTCAACTGCTTCTTGGGCCATCACGGTTTACATTTTAAAGTTGGAGTTTTCTTTAATAACCGAGGTTGTACTGCTAACTCCAGCCATCGCCTTGATCGCTACTTTGATCTGTGGGTATGCCGGAACATGGAGCGCTTTACGCCAACGTCCGGCGTCGCTACTCCGTAATGAGTAAGTTATTCGCAATTAAGATGATAAAAACCGAGTTTTTTGGTGGATTATTGTTGATTCTTTATCCGTAACACCCAATATTAGTCATAACTTTAAGTTAATATGAAACGAGGTTTCTTATGATTAACCGTTCCTCACACCGCAGTGTTGGATATGGTCAGACGGCAACAGCTGAAGAGATTGATGCTGGCCTACGTGCCTATATGCTCGGTGTATACAACTATATGACGATTGCTCTGGGCATAACCGGCCTAGCTGCTTTTGGTGTTTCACAAAGCCCTGAGCTAATGAATGTAATTTTTGGCACCCCATTGAAATGGGTTGTTATGCTTGCACCATTGGGAATGGTTTTCTTCCTAAGTGCCCGTATAAATAAAATTCAAGCCTCAACTGCTCAAATGTTGTTCTGGGTTTTCGCTGTGTTGATGGGAGTTTCTTTAGCTTCTATCTTTGTCGTATACAACATGGGCTCAATCGCTCGGGTATTCTTTATCACAGCCGCTGCCTTTGCTGGTTTGAGCTTAGTTGGTTATACGACAAAGAAGAACTTGTCAGCGATGGGATCGTTTCTCATCATTGGTCTTTTTGGTCTGATCATAGCAAGTGTTGTAAATATCTTCCTTGCCTCACCTGGCCTTGAATTTGTGATCTCTATCATTGGTGTTTTGATCTTTGCTGGTTTGACAGCTTACGATACTCAAAGAATCAAACTGATGTATATAGAAAGCGATGGCTCAGAGGTTTCACAGAAAAAATCTGTTATGGGGGCTTTGTCTCTCTACCTGAACTTCCTCAACATGTTCATGTTCCTTCTACAGCTCCTAGGGAACCGCAATTAATTCCAAACTAATTTTCAATTGGTTGCAACAAAAAAAGCCCGGTTCGTCCGGGCTTTTTTCTGTCTATCGAACTTTCAAATTCAACTATATTAAGTTTGGCAAACAAGCTCGACTTTCTCTTTCAAGGATGCTGCAACTTTTTTCAGAAGCTCTGGACCTTCTCCACGAATTTCATTGGATACAATGGACTTCATTGTTGTCAGGTGTGCTTCATACAGCTTGAGGAAAGCAGGGTTTAAGGTGTCCTGAGAGATTTGAAACTTCAATAGAGTATGATAGCTGAGCCCGATCTCGGTCATCAATGGATAGCCAAAACTCGACCCCTGACCCTTTACGTTGTGAACAATGCCTTGAGCCTGTTTCACAGCTTCTTCGATACTATCCCTATTATTCTGGCTATTATCGGTTTGGCTTTTCAGATCGTTTAACAAACCCTCGAGAACAAATAAATCTTCCTCGACACCTGTTTTATATAAGTCAGCAAGCTCATCATCAGTCAGAGGTACTTGGCTAGGTCCTGTCACTCACACATCCTTAATTTAACTAAGAGATACTGCAAAGTTACTCGAAATAAGTATTCCAAGACAAACCAAATGAACACATTACCAAGTTCTTGATATAATTATTGCGAGCAACCTGCCTAATGATAGCCCCAAATACTATACCATCTATTAACAAACCCTTTTGACCGACCACGACATGCTTGTCTATAAGCCATATTATGGATGCTATTGCCCCCCAAATACTGCCACACAAAGATATTCTAAGCCGTGTTTTTGGCTACGACAGCTTTCGTGGTGATCAAGAAGTTATTATTCGCCACGTCATTGATGGTGGCGACGCCCTCGTCTTGATGCCAACCGGAGGCGGAAAGTCTCTCTGTTATCAAATCCCAGCCATGTGTCGCCCAGGAGTGGCAGTCATTGTCTCTCCCTTAATCGCTCTTATGCAGGATCAGGTAACAGCCCTTCAGCAACTGGGGGTCAAAGCGGCCGCGCTGAATTCATCTCTGCCCTATTCAGAAATTCTTGCCACCGAACGCGCCATGCGATCGGGCGAGTTGGAGATGATCTATGTCGCACCAGAAAAATTATTAACGGAAAATTTTCTGAATCTGCTCGATCAATGTGATCTTGCTCTCTTTGCCATCGATGAAGCACATTGTGTTTCGCAATGGGGACATGATTTCAGGCCGGAATATCTCAAGCTCAGCCAGCTGAAAGAGCGTTTCCCCTGGGTGCCAAGAATAGCCCTTACCGCAACGGCAGACGGACCAACCCGCCAGGATATAAAAGAGCGTCTTCACCTCTCCGATGCCCGTGCATTTGTCGCAGGATTTGATAGACCCAATATCAGATACCGCATTGGCTTAAAAGCTGCCCCCAAGAAGCAACTCACAGATCTCCTAGAGCGTGAGCACGCAGGGCAGTCGGGCATTATCTATTGTATGTCGCGAAACAAGGTCGAAGAGATTGCACAATCTTTGTGCGAAAAAGGCTTTAATGCCCTGCCGTATCATGCCGGACTCGGCAAGGATATCAGGTCAGGCAATCAGGATCGTTTTCTAAAAGACGACGCTGTTATTATGGTCGCGACAGTGGCCTTTGGGATGGGAATCGATAAACCCGACGTTCGCTTTGTCATCCACCTTGATTTACCAAAAAGTCTTGAGGCTTATTATCAAGAAACCGGACGTGCTGGTCGAGACGGCCTGCCAGCTGAAGCCTGGATGATCTACAGCATGAACGATGTGGCCCGACTTTATCATATGGCTTCGCAGTCCGATGCTCCTGAAGCGCAAAAACGGATCGAAAACCGGAAGTTGGAAGCACTGCTCGGGTTTTGTGAAACCACTCGATGCCGACGGCAAGTTCTCTTGGAATACTTTGATGACAACCCTATAGATCCTTGTGGTAATTGCGATACTTGCCTCGATCCTGTAGAAAGCTTTGATGGCACTGAGGCTGCACAAAAAGCACTCTCCACAGTCTATCGTACAGGCCAACTTTTTGGTTCAGCCCATGTCATTGATATCTTGCTGGGCGCCAAGACCGAACGCATCGAAAAGCTTAGACATGATCAACTCAGCACCTTTGGGATTGGAACAGAATTCCCCAAACAGGAATGGCGCTCGATCTTTCGACAACTGGTCGCTCTTGGACTTCTAAAAGTTGACATGGAAGGGCACGGCTCTTTTCAACTCGGTGCAGAATGTCGCCCTGTTTTACGTGGCGAAACAACAGTTTTACTTCGACGCGACCCGCAGAAGAAAACCCGCGCAGCTTTGCGTGAACGCTACAAAAAATCCTTTGGGCCTGCTGCAACAATCGACGATCCACAAGACGAAGCACTCTTCCAAGCACTTAGGGCACGTCGTCTGGAACTCGCCAAGGATCAAGGTGTTCCACCCTATGTCATTTTTAACGATAAAACACTGCTCGAAATGGTGATGGCACGTCCGAGAGATTTAGGCGACATGGCCAATATTCCCGGCGTCGGCAAGCGCAAGTTAGAGCGCTATGCTGATACCTTCTTAAGCGTGGTCAATAAAGGCCGGGATTAACCCAAGGTAACCACCAGATTAACTTTGGGGATTACATCGGGGTTTACTTTTGTAACTCCTCAAAAAAAACTGTTCGCAGAAAAGTTAAAAGTTAGCCCCTTAATGAGATTCAGATTTTTTGGGATCCTCAGGTTCCGTTGTTTCTTCGTTTTCGTCTTCCCAAAACCCTGGACCGTCCTCAAGCATTTCATGGTGCTCGCTCGCGGTTGCCGCTTCGCTCTCGACAAGACCTAGTTCTGGATGCGCCTGTACATAAGCATGCTCCGCCTCGGCCTCGGCTTCAGCTTCAGCCTCTGCGATAACTTCTTCATACCACTCTTCACCTTCCGGAGTCATTGTCACAACCATGGTGGAAGATTCCAAAGGAACCCCGATATAATCACCCTGATCAGCAATTGGAACAGACTCGCGAACAGTCATACGATAAACGCCAAAAAAACCGATCATAAGCAACGTCAGTGAAAGACTATAAACGTATGAATTCGGTCCGAATTCCCCAATCAAGAATGAGCTCGTAATAGGGCCAATTACAGCCCCCACTCCACCGATAACGATAAGCGCACTTGTCGCAGCCACAATTTCTGAAGCTTCAAGGCGGTCGTTCGTGTGGGCAATCGCAAGTGAATAAAGTGGCATACAAAGCGCTCCAAACAACAAAGCACTAATCAAGAACATCGGTGTTGCTTCTGGGCCGGAAAACAAATTTAAAGAAAGGGCTACAACCCCGGCAAGAAGAGAAACAACGATAAGGACAATACGTCGATCGAAAGCATCTGAAGCCTTACCAATTGGGAATTGTAAAATAACACCTCCGATTGAAACTGCGCCCATAAACAGCGAAATGTCTTTCGGACTCATATTCAGCTCTCCACCATAAATAGAGCCAATTCCAAAGATCTGAGCTTGCGCGACGCCAACACCAAATGCACAGACAAAGCCAAGTGGTGATATTTCGTACACTCGCCGTAAACTTACAGGTGACGGACTTTCAAAAGCAGGAACTTGTGCCGCAGTTAACGCCGTGGGAACTAATGCCAAAGACACCACAACCGACATTAAAACAAAGGGCGTAAAGCTACCGGGATCTGAAATATTGATCATCAACTGTCCCAGAGCCACACATCCATACAAAACGATCATGTAGATAGAAAGAAGCTGACCGCGAGTTTCATTCGTCGCACTATCATTTAGCCAACTCTCAGCAACGATATAAAGCCCTGCAAAACAAAACCCTGTAATCAACCGCATTGCCGCCCAAGCGTATGGATCAATGAAAACCGCATGAAGCAAAGCGGAAGCTGAAGATAACGAAGCCAACGCAGCAAAAACACGGACATGGCCAACTCGGGACAAGGCTTTTGGGGTAACAAAGGATCCAACAAGATATCCCACAAAATAACAGGTCATCACAACACCTGTCGCCTCGGTCGAGAAGCCTTCCATTGAGGCACGCACCCCAAGGACAGTGCTCTGTAACCCATTGCCAAGCATTAGAAAAGCGACGCCGAGTAAGAGTGCCCATGAATTCGTTATAGCCGTCAGCATAATCTGTTTGTCCCTTGCCCGTGCAACCAATAAATCACGTAGTAAACCTGAATGATAAAAGAGTATATGGAGTAAAATATGAACAGCTTCTTATTTACCAGCGACTTTTCATTAATCAGTCCTGAGAATAATTCAACCACTCTCAACACATTGATTTACATTAATATTTTATAAAAAATCATTAAATTCGAATAAAGAAAGGCGCCCAAGATCAATTCTCGGGCGCCCAAAAAGTTCTAATCACGCCATGTTCGCCGTACTTATTGCAGGCGCTCTAAGCAAAAGGTGCTTCAAGCTTCTCTTGCTCAAAAGCCCGTACAACAGAAGGGCGTTCGCTGATTAATTTCACGTTTTTCCCAAGATATTTCATCGTGCTTGGTTTAACTTCCAAAAACCGACCCCAGCGCGAAAGCATCAAAAGATAAAAATCCAACAATGATGTAGCTTTACCCATCATATAAGGGCCTTTTTTTCCAAGCTGCGCATCAATAATACGGAAATAGTCCATCAACCGTGCCTCAGCTGACGCCTTAATTTCCGATGCATCACTCGTATCAGTGCTATAGCGTTCCGCGTAAAAATAGACCAAAAAATCGGTTTGCACAGTGTTGGTGAAAAACATCAGCCATTGGTAAAATTTCGCACGTTCAGGAGTCGAAATTTCAGGTACCATGCGTCCCTCGGGATGACGATCAGCCAAGTGTAAGCAAATAGCTGCGGTTTCAGAAATAACCATAGCACCATCTTCGAGAACAGGAATACGTCCCGTTGGATTGAGAGCGAGATAATCCGCACATTTATGTGCCTGATTATCGCGATCGACATAGACCAATTCATAATCAGCACCCAACTCTTCCAATAACATATGCGGTGTTACACTCGCATTTCCGGGGTAATAGTGCAGTTTATACATGAGCTGAAATCCAATGGTTAGATCAAGAAGAGTAACAATTCTGATAATAACCCCGGGTGGTCAAGTTAAATTGCTTTTATCTTTCTATATTATACGCGCAAAAACGTCATTACATGTTATCGAATTCAACTATAGAAATAAATTTATGAAAAAGCACAAAGTCCGAGAGTAAATGACCTTGAATCGAAAGGAATTGGTAAGAATTTAGCCCTAGAATCAATCACAGTTGTGAAATAGTGCAAGCGTAGGTAATGAACGAAAATAGACAATACAAACGGTATGCTGCCGGGGACTGTGCCTCCTTGGGCCTTGATGGGTCCTGGCATCCCTGTTCCGTCCAAAATCTATCCAGTAATGGCTTGTTTCTTGAAACCTTCTGCCGGCCTCCGATTGGTACAGTTGTTGAACTGAATCTGAGTAGCCTAGGCAGATATTGCGGAACTGTGGTTCGGCATGCCTGGGACGGTGTCGGCGTGCAGTTTCGAGATGGCAACCCTCATGCCATTCCGCTTCACGATCACAGACAAGGCGCCTTATTCAAAGATAACTAAGTCTTTAGAGATTACTATATCAAAAAATTCTTGATCTTTAAGCAGCAGGTTTTCTGTTTTTCAGTTTTAGTGCTGTAATTTTATAAATATCCAAACCAGTAATACTGGCTATTTCTCGAAGAGAAAGCTCTGTTTCTCGCAATAAAACCGCTGCATGAATTTTAGGTGGCATACCGCGTGGTTTTTTGCTTCTGATTTTTTTTGGACCCGCTAAACTTTTTTGAGGTTTATTATCCTTCGCCAAACCGCGATCATAAGCGGCTTTTAAAGCAGCCTCATGACGTGCTTTTTCTTCTCGAAGGTGCCCCTCCATCAAATGCAGTGAATTAGCAAAAACACGTTCTGTTGCAGACATACTATAAGACGCCGGGCGCGCTTTTTGCTTAGGCTCCTCTGCAGGACCACCTTCAGCAGCTTCCTCTAACGTCATGTTGTGTTTCTTAGCCATACGCTTGGCTGCAGCCAACGCATTATCTCTTTCACCCTCGTAAGGGCTTAATGCCGCAACCTGCAACAGGTTATGAAACCGGATACGTTCTGCTTCTGAAAATCCCTCACTAATTGCCTTGTTTCCTTAAATTCGAGCCAATCCGCCCATTATATTCAAAATTTACTTTAAGAGCAGTAAAAGTATTTAACTTTTCTTCGAGGGCACATCACTAATCTGTTTTTCTGATACGATCTTCTTTTCCCCTGATACTGGCTTACCTTCAAGCAAGTTCAGCAACAGAATAAAGGGGATAAAAAAAATCCACATAATATAATAGACTACGCGCGCCATAGAATTTTATTTTCGTTTGTTTGCATGAGAAGCATCATCACTCTCATCTACATTATCTTCCTCGACGGAAAAACGCCCCGCTGTCGTCTCATGAGCAATTCCAGAATGTAATGCAAGTAAGACTATGTCTGCATCCACACTTTCATCAAAGACCTTGGTCATTTCCAAACGGCGCAGCATATCTTTACTCAAATCAGCACCATTGGCATCTTCAAAATCTTCTGTACCTAAAAAACAATAGGTGAGAAAACAAGCGAGATCATGCAATACTTGCTCTGCATTATTCTGTAACAACCCCCGGTCTTTGGCCAAACCATAGAGCGCCAGTTTCACCGCATCCGATATAGATGAACTATAGGCCCCAGAATCCCTCAGGCCATCGTCGATCATATGGATTTCTTTTTTACGACCGAAAAAGCCAAAGATCATTGTTGGGACCCAATAACGCTAAAAATTCATAATACTGCAATTTAATAGGCCTCGATATTTTTAAAAACATCCAATTTAGCCTACAATTACTCACAAGAGCACAGATATAGTGCATCTACGTGAGAAAGAAAACTCTGCATCTTCACATAGCAATGAGATTTTGGAATATATTGTCGTGTAATTTGATTGCTCCAAGGCAAATGCCGCACTAGCCTGTGAACGCATATAATATAATATTTACATAATCGAGGCTCTTCATGTCCCAACCTGGTTTATCCCATCGCTTTACAAAAGCTATCGTCCGTCAGCCCAGCAAAAGTATAACTATGGGCCTGAGAGCCGATGATCGCGGTGAGCCAGATGCAGATCAGTTTGCCCAAGATCACAAGACTTACATTTCTGCACTTGAACGTGCTGGAGTATCTGTCAGCACTTACCCTCCCTTAGAAGAGTTTCCTGATTCAGTTTTTGTGGAAGATGCAGCTCTTTGTTTTCCAGAAGGCGCAGTTATTCTTCGACCTGGTGCACCAAGTCGAACGGGTGAAGCGGAAATCATGCACCAACTACTCGTTTCCTATTTCGAAGATATTGAGCGTATTGAGGACGATGAGGGCTATGTCGACGGCGGCGACATCCTTGTGACAGAGCATGCTGTGCTAGTTGGTTTATCTGAACGAACAAACCAAGCTGGGTTTGATGCTCTAAAGAAAAAAATCGCAAAATGGGGCTATGAAGCTAAGGCCATCAACACCCCAGAAGGCGTATTACATTTTAAAACCGATTGTGGTTTAATTGGCCCCAATGCTGTCTTGGCAACCTACCGCCTATCAGATGCAGAATGCTTTTCCGGGATGAAGATCGTAGAAGTTCCCCGTGGAGAAGAAACTGCAGCCAATGCCATCTGTGTTAATGATACGGTTCTTCTATCCGCAGGTTTCCCCAAAACCGAAGAACTGCTTCGAAGTGAAGGCTATCAGATTACTTTAATTCCAACACAACAGGCCGCTCTTGTTGATGGTGGGCCTTCTTGCATGTCCCTTCGGTTTAACCCAATTAAGGTCTAATTTTTTATTAAGAGCAACAGAACCCAGAAGATCTGAAAACTAGAAAAATGTGTGGACGCTTCGCTTTAACGACACCGATTGCAGACCTCAGCAGTTTAATGGGTTTTCCCGAACGTCCGAACTTGGAAGAACGCTATAATATCTGCCCGACACAGCCTGTAGCTGTCGTCATTTTAGCAGGTAAAGGTAAAAAACACTTCACTTTACATCACTGGGGCCTGATTCCGAATTGGGTGAAGGAACCCAACCTCAGTAAGCCAATGCACAATGCGCGTAGCGAAACTGTGACCGAAAAACCTTCTTTCAAAGGTCCTTTTCGTGGTCGTCGGTGTCTTATTCCTGCCAACGGATTCTATGAATGGCAGGCTGGACGGCAAGGCAAACAAGGCTATTACATTTCCAGGCCGGACAACGCGCCTTTTGCCTTTGCCGGAATCTGGGATGATTGGCTTGGTGCCGACGGCAGTGAAATGCAATCTTGTGCTATTCTAACGACTGACGCCGGACATGATACTTGTCATATTCATCACCGCATGCCTGTTATTTTGTCAAAAAACAACTACGACAAATGGTTATTTAAAGGAGGCCACGATCTGTTGCGACCACTTCCAATCAATAGTCTGAAAGCCACAGCGGTGTCTTCTTTTGTCAACAACGCCCGAAACGAAGGTCCCGCCTGTCTGGAGCCTCAAGCACTACAAACGAACCTCTTCTAAACAACCCCACACCCCACGAGTCAAAAAATGCCCGATCAAGTATCTTCAATTTCACGTAAATCGAAAAACTTCATGGGTGTTAAAGACTATTGCAAGAGTGACAATAGTCAGGCTGTCATTATGGGACTACCTTTTGATTGCGGGACAGATCCAATCCGTATTGGCGCGCGACATGGCCCTAAATCAATTCGAACCCAATCTCAAATTTTGGACCCTTATATATTTGGTTTTTCAGACATTAACCCCCTCGAAAAATTGAATCTTACTGACTTTGGAGATTTGGATCTTACTGCGGGTAAATTTGACGATGCCTTTGAAAAAATAGAAACAGCACTTGATTATCTGTTAATCAACAAAGTGATTCCTGTAACTTTTGGTGGCGATGGTATGGTAAGCTTGCCTCAAATGAGGGCCATGGCGAAACACTACAAAGATCTCGTTGTCCTACACTTTGATGCACACAGTGACGCCTATCCAATCCGTGAGGAACGATACAATACTGCCACAACCTTCACCTGTGCAGCCCACGAGAAACTAATAGACACTCGGAACTCTTACCACATCGGCTGCCGGGGGCCTGCCTCACAGCCTGCGCTGGCTGAATTTGCACGACAACTTGGTTATCGTGTCATCTCAATGGATCAATTGTTTGACGAAGGCCCCGTCCAAGTCATCAACACAATAAAAACCAACCTCGCCGACAGACCGGTTTATCTCTGTTGGGATATGGATTTTTTTGATGCGTCATGTGTCCCAGGTGTTTGCGAACCAACGTGGGGCGGTCCCAGCGCACGCGAAGGATTGTCTATTCTCAAGAATTTATCGGGGTTAAATATTGTGGGGATCGACATCAACACTGTTTGTCCTCCCCATGACCAGACAAACATGTCAGCACATCTTGCTGCAAATGTTGCGTTGCTTGCTCTGCACCTAATCGCACGAGACTAACAAGGCGTAAACATACTCAGCGGTGAAATCCATACAAAACAACCTTACAATTTCAGATCAAAATCATCTAGTCTTCGATAATTTCTGAAATTAAGATTTCTTCAATCCGCCCTGTTCACTCCGTATAAAATTGCTATTGTTTCTTCTTGCCGCCAAACAATTCCATATAAAGATTCCAATCAAAGAGGCCCAGAATGTCAGCAGCTGTTGTAAGTGATCTTCTCATATACCCTATTAAATCTACTGCTGGCTTATCAATGCACCAAGCCTCCATCTTGACGTCAGGCCTTGCCGGTGATCGTCGCTATCTCATTACAAAGCCCGACGGAACATTTGTTACGGGCCGCACCCACCCCAAAATCACAGCAATCACCTGCCAGTACAGAGGTCAACACATCAGTCTTTCTCATGAAGATGTTACCGATCTTGTTCTTAACCCTTCAGATTTTAACGACCAGTACCTCGACACCTCTGTTTGGGGCACGGATATGATCGGCCAAGAATGTGGAAAAATAGCCGATAACTGGATTAGTCAACTACTAGGCGAACCTCTCAAGCTTTTATATTTTGGTGATCGTTCAGAGAGATTTGTCAAACAACACCCGGAAAATGATGTCAGTTTTGCAGATGGTTTTCCGCTTCTGTTAATCGGTGACAGCTCTTTAATTGAACTTAACAACCGTCTTCTTGCACCAGTATCAATGGCCAATTTCCGCCCCAACATTACCATCTCTGGCACCAACCCTTTTGAAGAAGATAGTTGGTCTCAAATACGTATCGGTGATGTTAGGTTTGAGTTACCTGCACCTTGCGCACGCTGCGTATTTACCACAGTCGATCCTTACGCTCATGTTGCCGATAAAATCATCGAACCGCTAAAAACTCTAACAAAATTCAGGCAAGAAACAGGTGGTAAAAATGTCATGTTCGGCGAAAACATGATCCCAATAAATACTGGGTCTGTTCGGATTGGCGATCCTGTCGAAGTCCTTAAAACCAAGGGCAAACCCGTTTACATTGATAATTGGCAACCACAGTCAAGCCGCCTTTCAAACCATTTATCCCCTAAACCCTCAAGTAACTTTGACAAAAGTCCGATTTTGTTACGCTGTGTTCAAGTCATTGATGAAACGTCTGACGTCAAAACCTTCAAATTTACAGCGGACCCCGTACAAAGATTTGATTATAAACCTGGACAATTTTTAACTCTCTTTGTTCCGATTAATGGCACCATTATCAGCCGCTGCTATACAATCTCATCAAGTCCTTCGCGACCAGATCTATTGACGATAACGGTTAAACGGGTATCAGGCGGGACAGTGTCAAATTGGCTTCACGATCATGTAACTGTAGGTTCCAGTCTGGAAGCCAGTGGGCCCTCTGGTATTTTCCATCTTCAGGAAAAACAAAATCGGAAACTTCTGCTTATTTCAGGGGGGTCTGGCATCACACCAATGCTCTCTATGACGAGATTCATGGCTGATATTGGTTTAAATTATGATGTCTGTTTCCATCATTCTGCCCAAACACCCGCTGATTTAATTGCATGGCAAGAACTCAACCTTTTGGCCCGACAGCTCCCCGGCTTAACGCTTTCCTACAACACTTCCAAAAGCGCTCCAATTCCAACAATTCAAGAACAAGGGTTTGAGGGCCGACTATCGTCTGACATCATCAAAAAAATATGCCCAGACCTCTTGGAAAGAGAGGTCTTTGTCTGTGGACCAGACGGCTATATGAACGCAACTAAAGAGCTTTTAGTTGGCTTAGGTCTCTCTTTGGATAGGTATAATCAAGAAAGTTTTTCAATCGAACCGTTACCTATACCTGACGATGCTTCAAGTGCCTCTTATAGTATTGTGTTTGCCAAATCGGGTATAACTGCTGAAATCAAAGGCAATCAGACGGTGTTAGATGCTGCCGAAGCCGCAGGTATTGAAGTATCATATAGTTGTCGCGCAGGACTTTGTGGTACCTGCAAAAGTGATATCACTAACGGTAAGATACTCGCCAAAAATGCATTGGGATTATCGGAAGAAGACACGGCTAAAGGACGTTTCCTTGCTTGCTGTAGCTATGCTAAATCAAATTTAAAAGTCGAGTTATAAGTCTAGAAATACCGCCTATTCTTTCGAGACGTGTCCCGTTAGAATAGGCTCATCGAGAACTTGATCTGCCAACAGACATTAGTCTTCTTGAAGGCTTGGAATATTGTAATATAGATCCAAGGCTTCAGGATTGGCCAAAGCTTCTTTATTAGCTACTTCACGTCCGTTGATAATATCGCGGACAGCAAGTTCCGTGATTTTTCCTGAGCGCGTTCTTGGAATATCATTTACAGCAACGATTTTTGCCGGAACATGACGTGGGGTACAGCCTGTACGAATACGGGTTTTGATTTTTTTGATCAACTCATCGCTCAAATCACCAACACCATCTTGCAAGATGACACAAAGTACCACCCGAACGTCCTCGTCCCAATTTTGTCCAACGACAATGGCCTCCCGAATTTCATCAAGGGTTTCGACCTGACGATAAATCTCGGCTGTTCCAATGCGAACACCACCGGGATTAAGCGTGGCGTCGGAGCGACCGTGAATAATTAGGCCTCCATTTTCGGTTACTTCCAGAAAGTCACCATGGGTCCAGATGTTTTCAAACCGTGCAAAATAAGCCTTATGATACCGAGAACCGTCATCGTCCCCCCAAAAACACAAAGGCATTGATGGGAAAGGCTCTGTACACACAAGCTCTCCTCGATCGTTAGAGACAGGCTTACCCGTATCATCAAAAGCCGAAACCGCGCACCCAAGAGCAGGTGTTTGAATTTCCCCCCGATAAACCGGGCCAATTGGGTTCCCCAACATAAAACAGCCCAGGATGTCTGTGCCTCCAGCAATGGAGGCAAGTTGCACATCTTGTTTCACATGGCTGTAAACAAAGTCAAAGCCTTCTGGCAATAGTGGAGACCCTGTCGAGAAAATTGCTCTCAGATGAGGTAATTTATATGTTTCAATAGGATTTTCGCCCGCTTTTTTCAGTGTATCCAAGTATTTTGGTGACGTTCCGAAGTGTGTAACCTTCTCTTGCTCAGCCAAATCAAATAAAATAGTAGGACTACCTGCAAAAGGAGAACCATCATAACAAATCAGAGTCGCGCCACAAGAAAGTCCCGCAGCAAACCAATTCCACATCATCCAACCGCAGGTGGTAAAATAGAAAAGACGATCACCTTCCTTCAAGTCACCATGAAACTTATGCTCTACAATCTGCTTCATCAACGCACCACCCACCCGGTGAACGATACATTTTGGAGCGCCTGTGGTTCCAGAAGAGAACATAATATAGAGCGGATGATCAAATCCCTGATGGATGTATTCGATTTCTTTGGCATCATAAGGATCAATAAAATCGCGTATATCCACGGCTTTTTTTACATCATCTAGGTTTAAAGAAGCACCAGACCAAGAAAGCACAACAACCTTTTCAATTGAAGAGATTTGATTCGCGACTTCGCGTACTTTCCCAAGAACATCATGGGTTTTCAAATTATATTCATAGCTGTCAGGGGCAATAAGAACTTTTGGTTCAATCTGACCAAACCGATCAAGGATACCCTGCACGCCAAAATCAGGTGAGGCCGAAGACCAGACCGCACCAATAGCTGTTGTTGCAAGCATAGCAACGATTGCTTCAGGCATATTTGGCATCAGTCCGGCAACACGATCACCAGGTTTTACACCTTGTGCTTTTAAAGCCTGAGATAAACGGGATACCTCATTGTAAAGCTCATCTCTGGTAAGGGACCTTTGACGGCCTTTCTCTCCCCAAAAAACAACCGCTTCCTGATCTCCACGATAGCGCAGGAGATTTTCAGCAAAATTGATTTTGGCATCTGAAAACCATTTACTGGATTTAATATCGGCATCGTTACGGGTAAAAACATGCTCACCTTTGTGACCTGAGATTTCAAAATAATCCCATGCCGCCGACCAAAAATCGGCAATATTGTCAACAGACCACTGATGCAAAGAAGCAAAGTCACTTACAGAGGCTTTACCTTGATGTTCCAGCCAGTTCATAAAACCCGTGACAATCGCACTTTTTACGCGTTCTTCACTTGGTGTCCACAAAGGTTTTGCCACAGAAGTCATGATGCTTATCGCTCCCAGATATTTTATTGTTTTATCGCCAGCATTTTTTATTTAGTCAATATTTATGCTGCACCGCACACCAACCGTCAAGTCACACAAAAACTATGCGTACTGACAAAATCAAAATTTGAAATTTTCGATATGAATATCATCCATTGACGCGGTGATGTAGTTGACCAAGCGTAAGCTGGCTGCGCTCAAATCACCTTGGCGATAAAATAACCCAACTTCGACATCTGCCAAACCAGGATACCCGCTTTCGGTTGCAATAATCTGCAAGCTATCCGGAACAGTTTTTTCTGATAAAACCGTTAACCCAAGTCCAGCTTTCACCGCCGCCTCGATTCCCGACTGGCTCGGACTACTATAAGCCACACGCCATTTTTTTCCAGCTCTGGTCAAGGCATTCACAGTCCTCTGGCGATAGAGGCACCCTTGAGGATAAACAATTAAAGGTAAGGTATCTTCTTGCAATAACTTTTCATCTCCATTGCTCACCCAGGCCAACCGATCAGACCAAGTTTTGGCGAGCGAGGGTGAATTTTCATCCCCACAAAGTGCAATAACAACGTCGTATTCATTATTATCGATTCCCTGTATCAAGTCTTTACTGATCCCGCAGTTTACCTCAAGCGTTATCCCCTCATGGGCGCTTGTGAATCCACCCAAAATTGTAGGAAGCAGCGAAACCGCAAAGTCGTTCGGCAAGCCAACACGGACCACACCCCCAATTTTGGGTGATTTCAACCGAGAGATTGCCTCATCGTTTAATGCCAGGATTTGTCGTGCATAATCGCGAAGAACTTCGCCCTCTTCCGTCAACTGAACTTTTCGTCCCTTTCGGCTTAACAGAGGCACTTCAAGAAGATCTTCAAGTCTTTTCAGCTGCAAGCTAATCGCGGGTTGGGATCGTCCCAAAATTTCTGCTGCGCGCGTGATACTCCCAAGATCATGTACCATCGAAAAAGTGCGCAGTAGATCCGTTTGAATATTAATCATAAGGCGAAAAGGCTCTTTATTTATAATGCAATCAAGTTTCATTATGCACAGGCACCTCTTGGTGAGGAAATAGCCTTATGAAAGATAAAGCCCGATACTGATCAAAATCAACATCGGGCCTCAATAGTGAGCTCCTTTGCAGGAGTCGAAGGGGCTGGAATAGGTAAAATTTAAGTTGTCTTAGTTATTAATGATATTGTGTTCTGGCCCATACGGGAATTTAGTAATGTTTTCTGCACCATTTTCACCAACGACCAGAATGTCGTGCTCACGATATCCTCCGGCGCCGGGATTCCCTTCTTCAACCATAATCATTGGCTCCATAGAAACGACCATCCCAGGTTCGAGAACAGTTTCAACATCCTCTCGAAGTTCCAAGCCAGCCTCTCGCCCGTAATAGTGGCTCAAAGTTCCAAAAGAGTGCCCATAACCAAAAGTTCGATACTGTAACATATCGTGCTTTTTGAAAATTTCATTGAGTTCCGTAGCAATATCACAGCATCGCACACCCGGTTTAATCAGTTTTAATCCAGCTTCATGAACCTCAACATTTGCGTTCCAGTACCGCATATGCGCATCAGAGGCATGACCCGCAAACAATGTCCGTTCAAGTGCCGTGTAATAACCTGCAATCATCGGAAAACAATTCAGGCTGAGAATATCACCTGATTCAATTTTTTTACTCGTTACAGGATTGTGCGCGCCATCCGTATTAATACCAGACTGGAACCAAGTCCAGGTATCCATTAGCTCGCCGTGAGGAAAGGTATTTGCAATATGCCGGACCATCGCTTGTGTTGAATGAAGCGCAACCTCATGTTCTGGAACCCCAACAGAAATAGCTTCTGCACAGGCAGCGCCACCAATGTCTGCCGTAGCTGCGCCATGCTTGATGATCTCAATTTCTTCAGCAGATTTGATCATACGTATTAGCATTGTTGGGGCAGCAATATCAACACAATCTGGCATGCCCAGAGCAGTTGACATTTTGCCTTTGTTATCCAAATTTATGTGATCAAATTCAAGCCCCACACGCTTTATATTTTCACTCATCAGTTCTTGTTGAATAGCATAAAAATAACTGTCTTTTTGCCAATCCGTATAAATGACATTGTCATCAAAACTTCGGCGCCAAGGTTGTCCACCATCAATATTGGCTGTAACGGAGACATGTTTTTCTTGTGTTATCACAAGGCCGTAAGGACGCCCAAAAGAACAATACACAAAGTCATTGAAATAATTGACATTGTGATAGGAAGTAAGAACCACAGCATCAATATCCTTTTCCACCATATAACGCCGTAATTTTGTTATGCGGGTAATCATTTCTTGTTTAGAAAATGTGCCTTGTACTTTTTCCCCATTTTTAATGCGTAGGATACGTTCCATCACTTGCTCCACTAAAGCTCTGATTAATATTTAGCTTAGTAATAGCAAAATCATATTCATAAATATAATTTATATATTAAATTATATTATAAATTATATTTATGGATTTTCAAAAAACCTAAAATCAACGCACTTTTTGATGGTGTATGTCTGTAATTGAAGTGCGAGGGCCCCTTCGGGGGAAGGAACCCTCGCGACGTAAAGCCACCAGCTTTTAAGGGAAAAGTAGTGGCTTAGACGTATTCGATTTAAAGATAATGTGAATCGATATTGATCGGCCCACAACCTATCTCTAGCAAGATCATTACCGATAAAGCGTAAACTTGTAGAGAAATCAACAAGTTTATATTATGTCAAATTTTACTAAAATTTTATATATCTCAATAAGATAGAGTGGATAAGGCTCAGAGGTCAATGACATGCAAACAATGGCTTACATTTTTTCCATCTTCGCCAAGTGGTAAATCGATAGAATTGATTTTAACTAAATGACATCTAGCGTCTGGAACCACACCTTGAGTCCGACCAATATAAGGGCCTTTGCTTATTTCCGCGAAATAAGCATAAGCTCCTCCTTTCCAATTAACACCCACCGAAGCGCAAAGGAGTTTATTGGTTAAGTCTCGGTCCCGTAATCGAGCAAAATCAGATCCATAAATTTTGAATCTAAAGTCATTATCTTCCTTTTCCGAAACTGAAACTCTACTGTGCACCCCCCCAAAATCATCGAATTGAAAATTGTCCCAAGCAGGTAATAAGTGACCATTCCTCTTAGAATCCCAGAGATTAAGAACGTCTTCAAAACCCGGTAATATTGGTAACGGATTAAGAGAATAACATTGTCTATTCAATTCGTGCTGGGAGAAGGAAAAAAGACCCTCAGTTAACAAAATAACTATCCTATGAATTGACAAGAATACCATCATAACATGTGTCGTACTGATAGCAACTTCTACCTATAGTGTAGTTAAAAACTATACTTTGGAACAAGTAAAACTTGAAACATTATTAAAATATTTCTTTGTAACAAATTTATTATTCAATATGTATTTCTTTTAAATTCCAGATCCAGTTCGAAGTAGAAGTGCTTTCATAATCTGGATTTTTAACTCCACAAGGTAACAATAATCTTGTAGGACCCTTTTCTTCTACAGCAATCTCCTTCTTCCTAAATCGTGTTGCAATAAAAGCACATTTATTCTGCAATATTTCCTTGTCGAGTTCGATAAGATAGCCATCCAATGCCACCAAACGAATTGACTCCACGTCCATAACACCAGCCAAAGCTAATATATCTTCTAGCAAAACTCCTTGGTATTTCCCTTCTTCTCCATTCCAAATTTCGGGGATTTCAGTCTCATATATAGTAATTTTTTCCAGATCACTCAGTCTGAATTTAGTTATCTTATCTCCATCAGCCACCAGCAGAACGCGGTTATTACTCGTAACTTCTACCAACACCCCTTCGAAGGGATAAACGGTTTCCGCGTGAACAAGTCTCCCCCATAAAAGAGCCGTGACAAATCCACTGGTAAGCAAGAAACGAATAAGAAAAGACAGACCCATACCAAATTCTCACAAAACATAAAAATCACTCAAGAAAATCATACCATTTACGCTTAAATAAAAGATTAAGCCGACACATTCCATTGATGAAAATTAAAATGGTAGTGAGAAATTCGTTATAAACTGGAAAGGTAATAGTGCCCTCTTGAGGCGTGTATTTATTTATCTATAAATTAGTTTTCAAATAACGAAATCAAAAAAACCAAACGGTATTTAGCAGGTTTAATTACCCCAATAAGAAAAACAAACAAGTCTGGCGATCGACAGTACTCTAGTTACAAACACATAAATCGTAACGTCACAGATCAGTTAAGTCGTCCTGTCCAGGTTGACCGCGACATTTCAATCAAGGGGCACCTGTTCATCACAACTTTCAAACCAGCATCTTCAGCCAACTTTGCTGCAGCATCGTTCCGTACATCAAGTTGCATCCACACAACCTTAGCGCCTATTTCAATCGCTTCTTTTGTAACAGACAAGGCTGCATCGGATGAGCGAAAGATATCAACCATATCGATATGACGCCCCAAAGATTTATAAAGCGACAACAAAGAGAAATGACAAATTTGACCATGGATTTCCCTTTCCGCCTGCCCCGGATTAACAGGAAACATCTCATAGCCTTCATCTAGCAATGCCTTAAAGACATAATTACTTGGGCGTTCAACCTTCGGACTGGCCCCAACCAATGCGATTGATCGAACCTCTCTCAAAATGCCCCGGAGATAATCTTCAGGATAATCATCGTGGTTCATGGTCTAAAGCTCATGACTGTAAGAAAAAACATTAAGCTCCAACATCTCTTGCAGCCCCTTCGATAGCTGTAGGTTGAGAGATAATAACCTCGTGGTTTCCTTTGTTACCCCCTTCATTATCCAAAATAACAGAAGGGCCAGAATCAGAAGTGGACTTTTGATTTTTTATTTCCAAAGTTTTATCTTCGCGCAACACCGTTGGACGTTTCCAGCTCAAGCTATCAAAAGCTCCACAATCACCACAATGAGCCTGCCACGTATCTGCAATAGCGCCGCAGGAACCACAAACCCAATTGTGAGCAATCAGAGCTGTTTCCGCCTTTTCAAACCACTCCGCCGCAGCACGCGTATCACCATGCTCTTCGGTTTCAAGCCTCCCCATCAAGCGACAAACCAACCGACTAGCACCACTGTTTTCCGAAGCAAGTTTGAGGTGACGGCGCGCTTCCCCCCAGAGCTTCGCCGATAAATTTGCTTCGGCAAGGGCAATATGGCTTTCGTAATGATCTGGATTTTTAGAAACCATTTGTCCCAGACGCTTTACTCTTTCAACAGCCGATTCCATTGGCCAAAGCCCAACATAGGCGCGTGCAAGGTCACGATGAGGCTGTTTACTCCAGGCCTTACGCAAAGTCTTTTCAGCATCTTTAGTTTTCCCTAAACGTCCAAAAATTTCCGCCAAAAAAGTGACCGCGGGCACGAGATCGGGCGCAAGTTTATATGCTTCCTTCGCATGTGTGAGAGCTTCTTGCTCCAGTCCTTTACCACCAGCGTTTAAAGCCTGCTCCAGCTTAACAACAGCGCGCTTTCGCCCAGCATCTGCATTACTTAAGACTTTGGTTTTAGCTCCTTCTTTAAGAGCCTGATCTGCCGAATTGAAATCACCCGTGGCTTCTGAAAGCTCGAACAGACTTTCCAGCACCCAAGGCGTTTTGGGACTCAAGGCGTGAGCCTGTCTGGCAAGTTCAAGCGCCACCTTTAAATCACCGCGACGCTGTGCCTGCATCAAAAGCCCGCGTAGTCCCAGAAAACGCGTTTCTTTACTTTCCAGCATTGCGGTAAAGTAATTTGTCGCCGCGTCTTCGTTGCCTTGAAGCTGGGCGGCCTGTGCAGATAGCAACATCGTCAACGGCGGTTCATCTGAAAGCAGAGACTCAGCTTTTTTCGCCATGGCCATCGCTATTTGTGCTTCGCCTGCAGCCACAGCAACCATGCCGTGGGTCAGGGCCTTGTAGCCTCGTTTTTGACGATTATCTTTGCGCGCCTGGCCAAAAAGTGCGGGCGCATTGATCAACGTGCGCCAAAAGCGATAGAGAAATGCAGCAGAAACAGCAAGTGCGACAGCCCCTAGAAAGAGCACACCAACCGTGGTTTCAAGACGATAGCCAATCCAGTCAACAGACACAGTACCTGGACGGTTCGCTATCCAGATAACAATGGTCAAGATTAATGCGAGTTTAATGAAATAAATCAGAGTACGTTTCATATTATTGTACTCCCCCAACACCGCTGCCTTGTTCTGTCACCCCGATCAAAAGTAGTGCCAGTTTGCCGCTGACTCTCTCACCCTCCTGCCGCTGTTTCGCCAGAACCAACCAATTTTCCATTCCCCGGCTTGCTGCGCTTGTCAGACTTTCCAACTCACGTAAAGCCCCGGAAAGATCGCCTTCAACCATATAATTTTCAGCTCTCGCAAGAACGCTTGAAGTTCCAACGCCATCCAAAACCTCAATTGGGCGAATTGAAATCACATCACTTACGCGACCTAAAGCCTTGTCCACCCAGCTTTGCCCACCTGCAATCTTATCCGCAGAAAGGGCGTTTCGGGCCGCGGCCGGAAAGCCAGCACGCAGTTCTGTTAGGCTTGGGAGGCCAGAAGCTGCAAAAGACGAAAGCGGTGAAATTAAATCCTGCACTGTACTATTTGTAGAGGCCACTGCCCGGACGAGATCAAGTTCTTTAATGAAAGGTCCCGACCCTCTGAGAGCATCACGTAGTTGTAATACACCCAAAGCAAGATAAACATCCTCGGTGGCTGGAACCTTTGTTTTACCGGGACTTGCAACCTTTCGCGTTTTGAGGTCGCTAACTTCAGTTATAAGAGATGACAATTGAGATTTCAAAGCACTCAACTGCTGGAGCGAAACAGAATCCGATGAAGACGTCCCTGTACTGGGTGTGGTACTCGGTATAGCTCCAACACCAGAAGATCCATCTGTTGCCAATGCGATTTCCAACTCTTGCAAACGGTCTTGGGTTTTACGCATATCACCGCGAAGAGAATCCATCAATCCCTGGTCGATATCACCCGTTTTCACAACCACTCCGCCGCTGGTAAGGTCGCTTAATTGGCGATCAAGTTCGGACTGATCCAATTTTAAAATCCGAACGTCTTCAGACAGAGCAAGAAACCGATTAGGATCTACAGTCTGATTCTGGTTAGAAAATGCGTATTGTTCAAGTCCAACAATTCTGTCTTCAAGATCAACGACCGAGGTTTTAGAAATATCCCCTCCCAAAGAGGGAATATTCTCTACAAGAGGAAGCCAGTGCCCCCGGAAGAAAACAATTCCAGCAACGGCCAAGGCACAGAAACCCATACCGTAGAGGAAGCTGTTCAAGCCTCCCCCTTTACGAACAACCACAAGCTGTGGATCAATCCCTGATGTTAAGTCACTCTCTTTCTTATCCGTTTTTGGACCGTGACCAGAGTCACCGAATGATTTATCAGCAGATGACTTACTACCCGAAGAAGGTACTGAGCTTTTTATTTCTGGGATTGGAGATTTCGAGAACGATGATTTCCCCGTTGAAGCATCCGAAGATTGCATTACTGGCTTTGAATCGGATTTAGAATCCGGTTTTAATGATGTAGTTTGATCCTGTTCAGTCGGTTCATTTTGCAAATTATCGCTTTCCCGGACCCTTGTAACATCTAAGGTGATTTTGGATTTTGCGGCTGCTTGTAAAATTTCTTCATGCCGAGCAGCGGGTATCGAGTCTCGCTCCTTCCAACCCTGAACAGTGCTCACGGCAATACCAAGCTTATTCGCTAAAGGTCTCAAGCCGCCAAAAGCTGTGATAATTTCATTTGCCGGGCTTTCTTGAACAGACGAAAGAGAATTTTTATCTTTATCAGCTACTGAAGTAGGTACTTTGCTATTTGAACTCGTAGGTGATTTTTTTGATTTGTCGCCCGATTTATTCGCCATGCTTAACCTCAGTCATCCAGAAATCTATTTTCAAGAAAACTATGCGCCAGAGTTAAGGGAAAATCTAGTACGTACGTACACTTATTTGTCTGCAGCCATTAACCTGAGTAAAGATTGTCGCGTGGGATGTTCCGCAGCAACAACTTCCATACCTTTAATATCCTCTAGGTATTTACTCACAGCAGGACTGAGGCAGTAAGCTCGGCACCCCTGCAGCTTATCTTCAAGTTTTTCTTGTTTAAGAAGTTTGGAAAATGTACGCGAAGAGCGAGGGGAAAAAAAACTTATCTCTTTAATATTATTAGATTTTATTAAATTCGTAACAACAAAATTCAATTGGGTAATTGCCTTGGCTTCGTAGAGAATTTTCCGTTGGTAACAAAACCCCTTTGCCGTTAAAATTTTCCCGAGATCGCCGGCAAGTTTAGAGGCAGCAGGATGAACCAAAACGCCTCCACCAAGCGGAAGATTCTCGCACACAAGCTCAGCTAAATCAGCAACATCACCATTTGCAGAATATACCTTTTCGAATCCGGCATCCCGAGCTGCTTCTGCAGAAGAATTTCCAACGCAATAAACGGGAAAACTAAAGTCATTTGAATTTTGACAAAGCGCACGTACACCGTTCGCAGAGGTAATCAAAATGGCCTGTACGTTCGAAAGGTCTAGCTTATCCTCAGGATAAAAAAGAATATCGAACACAGGAAAGAGGATGACATCTCGACCCATGGTCTTGAGTTCAGAGACAAAAGGCTCATGATCGACAACTGGCCGTGTTACGAGATGTTTTATCATCCTGGTCTCAAGATTCCCTTTGAAATTTGGTTTTCTATTTAGGCGGATGTGCTGCAGCTTGATGCGCTTCAAGAGCTTTGAAAAAGGCATCTCCCGCCTGCTCTTTCAACTCTCGCCCAGCGGAACGCCCCATTTCAATGGCTTCGGAGACAGGTCCTCGGCGCTCTGTCGTAAAAATTTTACTACCGTCTGGTGCAGCAAGCATGGTGCGAAGGTACATTTCATTGCCTTCTATTTCAGCAAGCGCTGCAATAGGCGTACGACAAGATCCATCAAGCTCCGCGAGGCAAGCCCGTTCAGCAGAGATACGTTGCATGGTTGGCTCATGATGAATGGTATCAACATAAGCGCGAACACGAACATCACCAGTACGAACTTCCAAACCAACCGCTCCTTGAGCCGGTGCAGGCAGCATTTCTTCTGTAGAAAGAGCAGAGGTTATTAATTCAGATTGCCCAAGACGGTTTAAACCAGCCACGGCGAGCAAAGTCGCGTCAACCTGACCTTCTTTGAGCTTTCGGAGTCTCGTTTGCACAGAACCCCGAAAGGTAATAACTTCCAGATCAGGTCGCTTGGCTTTAATCTGAGCCTGTCGTCTCAAGGAAGCAGAGCCGACAACTGCACCTCTAGGTAAATCTGCAAGAGATTTTCCTTTGTTTGAAAACAGAGCGTCTCTGGGATCTTCCCGCTCTAAAACCGTAGATATCTCTAATCCATCAGGCAACCAAGTTGGAACATCCTTCATAGAGTGGACAGCAATATCGACGCTGCTGTCTTGAAGTCCGTCTTCAATTTCTTTGGTAAAAAGGCCTTTGCCGCCAATGGCTGAAAGCGCTCTGTCTTGGATCTTGTCCCCAGTGGTTTTAATAACAACGATTTCAATCGCACTGTCCGCCGTAAGATCGGCATGAGCTTCGCTTAAAAGGCGCTTAACTTCGTTTGCCTGCGCCAGAGCAAGCGGGCTACCGCGGGTACCAAGTCGAAGGATAGGATGATTAGTCATTTATAACAGCCATTATACATAAATTTTTATACAAAGGATTTGATCAATTCAGTTTCAATCTCACCTTACCCGTTCAAGATGATCCCGACAATTCCCACCGCGAGAACAACTGACGCGACCAAGCGACGCAGAACAGCTCCTTCTCTTAGATACAGCCCTCCGATAAGAACTGATATTGGAATAGAAATCTGACGCACTGTCGCCACGGCAGCAACATCAGCTCCTTCACTGAAGACATAGAGTATAAGGTAGTAAGAACAATAACAGATCGCCGCCATTAACAAATAATGTAATGGTCTGTTCAAAAAGGCTTTGAACGTACGCTTCGCCGCATTGTCACGATCAATAACCCAATACAGCAGGCAATAGCTCGGAAAACACATTACGTTTACCAAGAACATTAATACTGGCGCCTCTATTTCCTGCATTAAGGAAGCATCAGCAAGGGTATAGATTCCCGTCCCACACAAAGCCAAGACTGCAAATCCAAGCGTTATGGGATCTTCCAGCAATTTCCGGCCCCGCCTATAAAGCAAAGCAAAAGCACCTACGAGAACCATCAAAACAAAAATAATTATCAGAAGATCGTATGATTGACCTAAAATGAGAAAATTGAAAGAAATCACGATTAGAGGGGTCGAGCGAACAATAGGGTAGTACGCAGATAAATCACCCCGTCTCAATACCGCAACCAAGCCACTCCCGTAACACATTTGACCGATCCAAGAGAGAACAATGCCGTCCCAAACCTGGAAGGCTCCGCCCCAGTCATAACCCGCGAGTAAAGTATGGATAAGAGTTATAAAAACAAGACCCAAAGTAAGGCCTAAAAATCCTATACGTTGATCGTCACCTTTTTTAATAAGGGTATTCCAAAGAGGATGAAGACAGGCTGATAATATAACCAGCGTAGCTAAAACGATGTCCAAATTTTACACTCACACCATTGGTAGGGCCCGCGATGCTTCACGAACCTCATAAATTAAAATTCTTTACCGTTATGTGACAAAAAGGACCGACATGGCAATTAATTACGGGAAAGAAAGGTATTTTAAGAATGGATCAAAATCAGACCTTACAAACTTTCCGCCCAGTCGATTCCATCCGCAATCCATTCAGTTTTAACACTATGCCCTCCCTTATGCAGACAAAGTTCCAACGCTTTCCCTGAGCGACACTTACTCCAAACCTTACAATCCATATCCTTCAAAGAAATTTCGACAGGAGTAACATCACACCCATTAACGTCTTCCCAGATCGCCATCCCCTGACGCACATCGCCCTGATGCCAATTTGCACCGATGGCCCGACCATTCATTGGGACAACCCTGTCATTCAACCCGTGAATATGACGAATGTTTACCGGGCTTTTACATGTCGCGGGATGAGGACGCCAAAATGAACCAGCTATGGGGAAAATAGCTGAAAATTCACTTCCCATATAACAACCCACATCCCAAACCATCGACCCTCCTTGAGAAAACCCCGTTGCCCAAATGTGGTTCTTTTGAGTTTTCCAGTTCGCCTGAACATCACGCAGAATATTTTGTGTAAACGTGATCTCATCGCGTGCTTCGCTCGGTGCCCCAACATTGGACCAACTGCGATTTAATCCGTTGGGAATGATCAAAAGAACACCACGGCTTGATGCCAGACTGAGCAAGGCCTTGTTGTTTTTGACTGTATCTGCTGATTGTCCATAACCGTGATAATAGAACAAAACAGGCAGAGAACTATCAGAGGGAACTCCCTCTGGCATCACAACAACATAATCACCCCCCGCGACACTTCGGTCCTCAACATCAGGTGCAGCCTGAGAAAGCGTCGCAAAAGCCAAGCCAAGAATGACAAGCACTACGACAACCAGAGTTTCAAAGAGTTTCATGTAAGCTCCAAGGGCGTGTAAAAATTCATAATTTTAACCATTACCTTAAATAGCTCTCTTTTGAGCCTCACAGTAAATTCAAATTTTGGTTATGAGCACGGCTAGATAAAAATCAGCACAGAAACCACTTCTAACGGTACCTCATATTATAAAATAAAAAGGGAAGACTTGCTGTATGATTAGAGATGGTATTTTCTAAGGATGAATGATTTAATTGAGTACGAACCCAATGGGTTCTACCCCTCAACAAAATATGGAAGCTATGAAGGTCCTCGGTATCGAAACCAGCTGTGATGAAACAGCTGCTGCAATTGTTGATGGCGACCACACTATTCTCGCCAATAAAGTCCTCACCCAACTCGAGGAACACAAGCCCTATGGTGGCGTCGTACCCGAAATTGCAGCGCGCAGCCATATGGATCACCTTGATCGACTGATCAGGGAGGCGCTGGACGATGCAAAAATCGGTTTTGATGACCTTGATGGTATTGCCGCAACAGCTGGACCAGGTTTGATCGGTGGCGTTTTTGTTGGTGTTATGACCGCTAAAGCAATTGCTGCATCACGGAAACTACCTTTCCTGGCCGTAAACCATCTTGAAGGACACGCACTAACAGCACGTCTGACTGAAGGAGCCGCCGCAGAGTTTCCTTACCTGTTACTTCTTGTCTCCGGTGGTCACTGCCAATTACTCGCCGTGGAAGACGTCGGCTGCTACACTCGGCTTGGCGGTACTATTGATGATGCGGTTGGCGAAGCTTTCGATAAAACGGCAAAAATGATGGGATTACCTTATCCTGGTGGCCCTTTAATAGAACAGATTGCCAAACAAGGTAATGAAGATCGTTTTGATCTTCCACGTCCGTTGAAAGGTCGCTCCGGATGTGACTTCTCCTTTTCCGGTTTAAAGACAGCAGTACGTAAAAAGATAATTGAAATTATCGGTGAAGGTGGCAATCCCGACCATATGAGTGCGCTTGATAAGGCAGATCTCGCCGCCTCTTTTCAAAAAGCTGTTGGCGATGTTCTTATCGATCGCTGTAAAAGAGCCATGGATATGTTTGAAGAAAAATTCGGACGCCCTGGACCTTTGGTTGTCGCTGGTGGCGTTGCCGCTAATCTTACTCTTCGTGCGAAGCTGAAGGAATTGACAGATACGCGTGGCACAAAGCTATTGGCGCCGCCTGTCAATCTATGTACCGACAATGGTGTGATGATCGCTTGGGCTGGTTTGGAAAGGTTACGCCTTGGCCTTACGGATTCTCTTGATTTTGCACCAAGACCACGATGGCCTCTGGACCAACTCACTGGCGTGAAAGACCTTCATAAATGACCAACAACCTAGGTACCAATTCTGCCAAACAAAAAGTAGGCGTCATTGGTTCCGGAGCCTGGGGAACCGCTCTTGCGGCTGTCGCTGCAACTTCAGGAAATGAAACCACGCTTTGGTCCAGAAATAGTCAGGTTGTTACTGATATAAACAATAAGCATGAAAACAAACTTTACTTAAAAGGCGCTGTTCTAAACCCCATTATTCAAGCGACAACTGAGATTGATGACCTTTCATACTGTAATGTCATTCTACTCGTTGTACCCTCACAGCATTTACGTTCTGTACTCGAAATGAACCGAAGTAAAATCCAAGATGGAGTTCCCTTGGTTCTTTGTTCTAAGGGTGTTGAAATTTCCAGTGGCTTGTTGATGACTGAAATGTTGGCCGAAATTATGCCCAACAATCCCATAGCAGTGCTCTCAGGACCAACTTTCGCAATCGAGGTGGCAAAAGAGCTTCCCACCGCAGTAACTCTTGCCTGCTCAAACGAACACCTTGGCCAACAATTGGCACAGACACTCGGAAGCAGGTCTTTTCGAATTTACCATTCCACCGACCCCATAGGCGCAGAAATTGGTGGCGCAGTAAAAAATGTAATCGCCATAGCCTGCGGCATCGTTGAAGGGCGTAACCTTGGCGACAACGCAAGAGCAGCACTGATTACACGGGGACTGTCTGAAATCGTCAAGCTTGGACTCGCCAAGGGAGGGCGTCGGGAAACCATGATGGGTTTGGCCGGAATGGGCGATCTCACGCTTACTTGCACGGCCACACAATCGCGTAACTATGCCCTTGGTAAAGCCCTGGGTGAAGGCATAGCAATTGACGATTACTTGAAAGGCCGGATAACTGTTGCCGAAGGCTTGAGTTCCAGTAAATCCGTTTCAACCCTCGCCAAAGATTTAAAAATTGATATGCCGATTTGTAATGCCATCTGTGAAGTACTGCACCACAAAGCCAATATTGATCATACCATCGCCAATTTATTGGCCCGCCCTCAAAAAGCAGAATTTTAGTAATTATATAACCACCCTATTAAAGACCAAAAGGAACTTAACCGTTATGAAATTCATCTTCTCTTGTGTTGATAAAAAAGATCATACTCACGTACGCGCTGACAACCGCCCGGCCCATCTTGAGTATCTAACCAAATACATGGATCGTGTAGTTGTAGCAGGCCCCACCCTCGGCACCGATGGCGAGAGCATGACAGGTAGCCTGCTTATCCTGGAATTTGAAGATGCCGCCGCTGCTCAGGATTTTGCTGAGAACGACCCGTACAAAAAAGCTGGATTATTTGAACAAGTCACCATTACTCCTTGGAAACAGGTTCTTCCAAAATAAATCGCTCTTTATTGAAATTAAAACGATATAGCGTCGTTTGTGAGTAGAACAAGCGATGCTATTTTACTTACACATACCTTCGAGAGGGTAGATTTTTGTCTTACTGGCTCATAAAAACTGAACCCAATAGCTGGTCTTGGGAAGACCAAGTAGCCAAGGGTGTTGAACATTGGGATGGTGTGCGTAACTATCAGGCTTCCAATAATATGAAGGCCATGAAACAGGGCGATCGGATTTTTTTCTACCACTCAGTAAAGGAGAAGAAGATTGTCGGTATTGTCGAAGTCAGTACGGAATACTATCCCGATCATACCGACGCCAAAGATCGATTTGGGATGGTCGACGTTAAAGCTCTCTACCCGATGGAAAAGGCCGTCAGCCTTGAAGATATCAAAAAAAATGATGCCCTGAAAGACATTGCTCTCTTAAAGCAATCTCGATTATCGGTCATGCCAATTAGGGACGAAGAATGGAAAATTATCTGTGAAATGGGCGATACAAAACCAATATAAAGTCCTCAAAAAAACTCTATGATTTACTTTGCGTGGTGAGAACTTTCTCAACCGCCTGTTCCAGTGCCGTAATTAATCCTCTATCCGATTTTCCACCATTTCCCTTCATTTTTTGAGCGAGTATAATCTTCATCGTGTTCACATGGGCTTCAACGAGATCAAGTCTCTTTTCAGCTGTTGCTCCGCCTTCCTGGATGAAATGACACAGAGATTTTGCTGCAGAAGTAAGCAGAGGGAAGTTAAAAGTCGCCGCCTGCCCTTTGATATTGTGGCCAACAACGTGAATTTCTTCGATAAAATCACTCTGACTTTGTGCGCCCATTTCAAGGCTTTCTTTTGCACCCTCTAAGAAATCAGAAATTTTCTGTACATCTTTAGCAACCCATATTTCATAATCACCTTCCATCCTTGAAAGAGCTTCTTCTGCAGAGGCAACAATGTCTTTCAGCTCCGGTCCACCGCGCGATGGCACTTTCGGTTTTAGATTATTGGTCGGCATGTGCAATGTGGCTTCCAATTCCTGATTTCCTGAACACTAAAAGCGACTTTGGAATACGATTAAGTACAGTTCTGACATAAAACCATAAATTATTGTAAATACAAGTAATCTCTGTGAGAAATGAACTAAGAGTATCGCGACTGTAACCCCTTATCTCATGTGCATATTTTTAACATTTTGATGAATAGAAAAACGCCAAAGATATTCTAACCAAAGATCTATGATTACATTAATTTTAAAAAATCAGGAAAAACAACCGCCAACCCACAACGCTGCATCCCAGAATTTTTTTCCAAAAGCATCAAGCAATTCTGGGAAGAACAAAAGAGTCGTAAAACAAATTAACGTTAATCCGACGACAACCAATAAATGACTTAAAAATGGTTTCATATCCAGCCTCATCCCCCTCAATGCAAATCCCCAGAATAAACACTTTTTCTCAAACATTCTAAAAGTTTTAAATAGATTCATAGAAGTTTGGCGACCACATTTAACTTCTCAATAAATCAAATTCGTCGTTTTCCTATTTTTTTTATCAAGCATTAACCAGTTATCTCTACGCTTACATATTGTCCTTCAAATTCACTTTATCTAGTGAAAAGAAAATACGTCTGGAAAATATATGAGTCTGGAAAATACGATTAAGTCTCTTAAGCACGAGAGAGATCGTTTCTTGACGTTTGCTTTTTGCCGCGCTGATCTTCTGATTGAACTGTCTGAAAACCATAAAATTGTTTTTATCAGTGGAGCTACACAAAGTATTTTTGGATTGCCAATTGAAAAATTGATCGACGTTCCTCTCTCTGAGCTTGTCTTACCTCACGAAGCACCTGTTTTGGAAAATATCCTTGCTGGCATGGTCAACGGCACACGACCAGAACCTATAGAACTCATCTTCAAAAAGGAAGAAGGCGCTCCTCGACCTTTATCTATCACTGGATATTTTGTTCAAGATTTGGAAAGGCATTATTTTCTTTCCTGTAAAACACCTAGCAATATAAAGGCAACGAGTTCAAATCCCGATCGAGCGGCAAGTGGAGGCATTGTCCACGACAGGATCAGTTTTGGAGAAGCAGTTACCGAACATCTTATAAATCATCCCGAAGATAAACTTACCTTTATTGAGCTTGAGAGCTACGATGAATTCGCCAAGGAACTCAAAAAAGAAACCCAGCAAGAGCTTTCTGAAACCATTAATAGCTACCTTCGTGCAAGCTCAACAGAAGCCAACTCAGCAGCTTCTTTTGGTAATGGTAAATACGGCATTATCAGTCGACCTGATCTCGACATAGAGAAATTAAGCGATGAAATTTCACGACAGGTTAAAGCTGCCGATCCGAAAGGCATCGGCCTAAAAGTAGAAAAAGCGAGTATTGCTCTAGCCGACAGTGGTATATCTGGGGGTAATGCCGCTCAAGCCCTCAGTTTTATGATCCAGCAGTTTGCCCAAGATCAAAATCAAGCCTTTAGCTTGGAAGAACTTGCCCACTCTCTCCCTGAAATTCTTGCACGCATCCAAAAGACAGCACATCGAATTAAAAGCGTTATTGACGGCGCTGATTTCATGATGGTTTTCCAACCTATCGTCGACATTAAAACCCGCGACATTCATCACTACGAAGTCCTCGCCCGCATAAACGGAGAGACCGGATCGCCGCAAGAATTTATTAAATCTGCTGAAGATCTCAATTTGATCAAAGGTTTTGACCTCGCTTTGTGCCGTAAAGCTATTAACTGGATCGAAAACAACCCCAGTAAAAAATATAACCGCTCAATCGCAGTGAACCTTTCCGCAGCTTCTATTGGCGATAAAGATTTTTTATCGCAGCTTATTCCAATGCTCATTCCTCTTAAAAACACACCGGATTCACTCCTATTTGAAATCACAGAATCAACCAAGATCCCAGATCCAGAACATGCTAACAGTGCAATACAAGCCCTCAGGAAGCTTGGTCATAAGGTCTGTCTTGACGACTTTGGGGTTGGAGAGGCTTCACTTCAATATCTCAGACAATTTCAGGTAGATATCCTGAAAATAGATGGATCCTACGTCCGTGATGCTCTAGGGGATGAGACCTCTGCACACATTTTGAAATCAATTGCCGATCTTTGTAAAAAACTTAATATCTATACCGTTGCCGAGATGGTTGAAGACGAAGAAACCACCCAACTTCTCATCGATAGTAATGTCGACTATGGTCAAGGTTATTATTTTGGTCGTCCCTGTAATGACGTCACCGTTTTTGAAGAACCGCAAAAGCCCCGTATGGTCGTCAGACGTGGTGAAAACACAGAATCATGGTCCTAATCTCTTCTTAAAATAGCTTATCGTCACATTAATAAAGCCTATGGTGTTTATAGATATGAATTATCTGGCCACCTTCTATTCAAAAATACTGATCAAAGAAAATTGGTGCGTTGCAATATAATTTTCATTTCAAGAGCAATAACTTACCGTTTATTTCTAGAAAACCCTTGAGAAAGCAGCAAAATCCGTAAATAATCCCTGCGAACAAAAACCGCTGTAAAAAATAAAACAGCGCAACAATAAAAATAAGTATGGGAGACTGAAATATGTCGGACGCAACTGTATTCCCCGTCCCGGAAGAACTCGCTGCCAAAGCCTGGGTAGATGAACCCCGATACCTTGAAATGTACCAAAAATCTGTTGATAATCCAGAAGAATTTTGGACTGAACACGGGAAAAGCATCCACTGGTTCAAACCTTTTACAAAAGTAAAAGATGTAAGCTATGGACCTGGGGATGTTCACATTCGTTGGTATGAAGACGGTACCACTAATGTTTGTTACAACGCCATTGACCGTCATCTATCAACAAAAAAAGACGACACAGCCATCATCTGGGAAGGTGATGACCCGAGCGAGCACGAATACATTACTTACGGTCAGCTCCACAATAATGTCTGTCGTTTTGCCAATGCAATGAAAGCACGAGGCGTTAAAAAAGGTGATCGCGTCACCATTTATATGCCTATGATTCCAGAAGCAACTTATGCGATGTTGGCTTGTGCACGTATTGGCGCAGTACACTCTGTCGTTTTTGGAGGTTTCTCTCCAGATGCTCTGGCCGGACGCATTCTTGGCTGTGAATCAAATTGCCTTATCACAGCAGATGAAGGCTTACGCGGAGGACGCAAAGTTCCCCTTAAGGCAAACGCTGACAAAGCTCTTGAAAGCTGTCCCAACGTAGATACTGTTTTTGTTGTAAAGCGTACTGGTGGCGATATTACATGGAACAATGAACGTGATGTTTGGTGGGATGAAGCCTGCTCCAACGCTGACAGTGATTGCCCCGCTGAAGAAATGAACGCAGAAGATCCACTTTTCATTCTCTTCACATCTGGTTCAACTGGGCAACCTAAGGGGGTCGTTCACACAACAGGCGGGTACCTCGTTTACGCGGCAATGACACATAAGTATGTCTTCGATTATCATGATGGTGATATTTACTGGTGTACCGCTGATGTTGGCTGGATTACAGGTCATAGTTATATTGTCTATGGCCCACTTACCAATGGTGCTACGACTTTGGTTTTTGAAGGTGTTCCAAACTATCCAACCGCTTCACGGTTCTGGGAAGTTTGTGACAAGCACAAAGTCAATATTTTCTACACTGCGCCAACCGCAATTCGCGCTCTAATGCGTGAAGGTCTTGCACCTGTGAAACGAACATCTCGTTCCACCATACGCCTCTTGGGTACTGTTGGTGAACCCATCAACCCAGAAGCATGGAACTGGTACCACGAAGTTGTTGGTGAAGGCCGATGCCAGATTGTGGACACTTGGTGGCAAACAGAAACAGGCGGTATTTTGATCACACCTCTTCCCGGTGCGACCCCGCTTAAACCTGGTTCAGCGACTCGTCCGTTCTTTGGCATCCAGCCACTTCTTGTCGACAATGACGGCAAGACGCTCGAAGGCGCAACAGAGGGTAACCTCTGCATTGCAGATTCCTGGCCCGGTCAGATGCGGACCCTTTATGGTGACCATGAGCGATTTATTCAAACATATTTCTCAACCTACAAAGGTCTTTATTTCACGGGTGATGGCTGTCGTCGTGACGAAGATGGCTACTATTGGATTACCGGTCGCGTTGATGATGTGATCAATGTTTCAGGTCACCGTATGGGAACGGCTGAAGTGGAATCAGCCTTGGTCGCACACCCCAAAGTCGCAGAATCAGCTGTTGTCGGCTATCCCCACGACATTAAAGGTCAGGGCATCTATGCCTATGTCACCCTTAATGCGGGTGAAGAACCCAGTGATGATCTGCGCAAGGAGCTTATAACCTGGGTTCGCAAGGAAATCGGCCCCATTGCAACACCAGATATGCTGCAATGGGCACCCGGTTTGCCAAAAACACGTTCTGGGAAAATCATGCGCCGCATCCTACGCAAGATTGCCGAAAACGATTTTGGTAGCCTAGGGGATACCTCTACACTTGCCGATCCAAGTGTTGTTGATGACCTCATTGATAAGCGCATGAATAAATAAAGCCTTCGCGCTTAGTATCAAAAGGGCCGTTCTGATTGTGCGGCCCTTTTTCTTTCTCTCTTCCTCAGCCATGTCCCAAGGCCCAGCCATGACAAAGCTTGTAGAAAAGTCTTTCTTTTTCTTAAGACACGGCGAAACAGACTGGAACAGAGAATGTCGATATCAGGGCCAGCATGACATTCCACTCAACACGGCAGGTATAGCCCAAGCAACAACGGCTCGTGAGCTTTTGATGGAACAAAACATCACAGTAATTCACACAAGTTCTTTGAGCAGAGCTTTTAAAACCGCCGAAATTGTAAATACTAAACATAATGTTCCTTTGATACCCCACAGATCTCTTTGGGAGTGCCACTATGGAGAACTCGAAGGGCAGCTCAAAAACGATCCAACCGTAGATCTGCGCTGGAAAAAGGGCGATACTCCCAAAGGAGCAGAGAGTTATATTGACTTCTCAGCCCGAATTATAACCTTACTTAACAAGGTTTTATCTTCCGAAGGGACGGCCCTGATCGTCGCACACAGGGCTGTTTTTTGGCCCATTTTGGAAGCGATGGATATCGGTACAAGCTCAAGCCTTGTAAATGCGCAGCCTGTCTATTTAGAAGCCCCCAATGCGCTAAACAACAATTGGACCATAACTGAAATCATCTAAAATCTGGTCACCATTTGGTCTTAAGATAGTCAAGAAACACTCTTAGCTTTAAGGGAACAAAATCAAGCTGTTGATAATAGGCCCACATCTCAAAGGGCACGCTTGTATAATCGGTTAGGACCGGAACCAAGTCCCCCCGTTTAAGCTCATCGCGAATAAGCAGGGCTGGAATGTAGGCTATGCCCCGGTTATGAAGCGCTGCAGAAATAATAACTTCGGTATTATCACTGACAAATTTACTGCTTACCTCAACATTATTAATCACCAGGTTTTCACGGATCATTGCGTCTTCTTCAAGATCAGCAAAAGCCCACTTCCCTCCTCTTTTCGATTTTCCATATAAAAGACAGTTGTGATTTTCAAGATCAGACAGAGTCTTAGGCGTATCATGTTTTGCTAAATATTTAGGCCCTGCAAAAAGTTGATTGGAATATCTGCATAAAGAAAAACCGATAAAGGCCCCGGAATCAAAATTGTCCACCCGTCTGGAGAGAGACAGGTCAGCGCTTGCAACAGGAATATCATCATAGGCCACAGACAGTAATTCAAATTCAATGTCTGGATACCGGGCCATAAATTCATCCAGTACAGGCACCAATACGCGGTTCAAAACCGGTGAAGGGGCCGCAACTGTTATCCGGCCCTTGGGAATTTTTCCCAAACTCTGGGTTTCATCTAGAAGAGATTGCCATTGGCCTTCGAGAAATCGGATCCGCTGATAAAAGTGTTTCCCCGCTTCCGTGAGCGAAATCCGGCGTGTCGTGCGCCTTAACAACTGGACACCCAGTGATGTTTCCAGTTCTGCCAAGCGTTTGCTGATTACAGAAGGGCTTACGTTCAGCACACCCGCAGCAGCGGTCATTGTGCCTTCTTCAATAACGAGCCTGAAAATAAGAGCATGATTAAAAGTATTCATATTATTTCCAATATGAGAACAGTTACTTCCCAAAATGCTCAATTGTTTTCATTTAGGCAAATCATAATATGCGGCAACCACACCATCAAACAAAGGATAATCTATGTACGCCATCGAAATATTGACTTGGGAGAGCCAGCCCGACGTGACTGATTTGGAAATGATCAATGCAGTTCAGGCAATGGTTCCAGATCTAAAAAAGCTTCCCGGCTTTCGATATCAGTCTCTTTCCAAAAACGGTAAAGGTCAGTGGGTAGAAATCTATTACTGGGACACGGCTGAAGATGCTCATAACTCAAACGACTCAATGGCCGACAAACCTTCCCTCCAGCAACTCTTGGGTCTTATCGACGTGAAAAGCCTCACCATGGAGGTATTCGCACCACTTCAGGAATCCAAACCTCTTCAACTTTAATTCTACGTCCCCGAGATTCCACGAAATCATGCTTGGTATAAGGATTAACTTGGTTCTTTTAGAATCGCATCTTACCCCAAGCTTTCGTGGATCTTTCTTTCGGGATCAATCGCCGCTCTTTCGCTTTGCCGGATGCTTTTCCATATCTGGAACAAGGCGTCTGACAACGCTGTTTCGCCAGCCAAAGGGGTCGCCTTCGGATCAGGTTTTATGTACCCGGCATTCATGGCTTGGTAATAAGCAATCCAAAGCTTTGCAGATTCAGAACTAAGCCCCTGATCTTCCATTATTGATTGCCATTGATCCTCTGGGAGGGACAGCGAAGCGATGTGCTTTGTCAGCACATTATGTCCCGCTTCGATTATTTCGCTTAAATCATAAGGTTCCGCCCCATGCAGTTCCATAAGGTGATGGCCCTCGATGGGGTCGACAATGGCCGCAACCAGGACCGAAACCAAATCTCTTTGCGACACCATTGGAAAAGCAACTTTCTCGGCCAAAAAGCTTGGGAAGACAGAATGGTGCTTTGCCATGGATAAGGCCGGCGCCAGGTTCTCCATCAAGAAAGCTGGGCGTATAACGGTCAGGTCGGGACAAAGCTTGGATAATTCTGATTCCAGCTCTCCAAGTGAACTTGCCCAACCGTGTGCCCCTTTGGCCCCAAGAGCAGACAGGAAAAGAATTTTGGGTTTTTCTTTGGTTTGGGATAAAGCATCGATCAAAGCTGAATGATAAGCGGTACTGTCTTTCAGTGAACCATTCTCATTGCTATAGGGCGGGGCGATAAGAAGAGCCGTATTTACGCCTTCTAGTGCTTTATTCCAGCTTGATGCATGCCTCGGGTCGCCCTCATTAAGCTCGGCCCCTCTTCCGCGCCACAGGTTCCTGCATTCAACATCTGTCGTTAAAATACGCACAAGTTGGCCTTGGCCCAGAAGTTGTTCCGTAACCGCACGGCCAATAGGTCCGGCTGCATCAGCAATGAGGTACATCTATGCGCTCCTTTATTAAACTCGCTCTCTTATCTCTCCCGAAGCAAAGCCGAGCAAGTACCAAAAAGCCGCAGGAAAACCTGATAAAGAAATAAAACAGTTACTTTGTTTTTGAAAGTTACTTGGAAATCCATTATCTAAAAGGTAAGCGTGCCCTCTTTTACTAGGTTTTATATGCGTTCCAACTGCCCCATATCTCGAACACTTGATCTTTTGGGAGACAAATGGACTCTCCTTATTATTCGCGACCTTATGATTATTGGGAAAAAGCAATATGGTGAATTCCTAACTTCACCAGAAAAAATATCCACCAATATATTGGCGGAACGGTTAAAGCGCCTCGAAGTTGCGGGCATTATAGAAAAACGAGTTTACCAAAATAATCCGCCCCGGTATGAATACCTCTTGAGCCCAAAAGGAAATGATCTACGCCCGTTAATCCGGGAAATATCTAAATGGGGGTTGGAAAATTTGGAAGGAACTGAAATCCCTAGTTTTTTAACAAGAAACACAGATTAGCTTTTATAGCTTCTTTAGCACACCTCCCCAATACTTTTGCCAACTCACCTTAATCCTCTCACACTCTAACAAGGCACATCCACGGCCTTACAAAGAAAGTGCATTAACGGCATTGTTGCTTTAAAGCCTTCAACGACCTCAGCGAGAAATTCGGGTCCTTGAGCTGCCTTAGCTGTTGTTTTGTGCATAACAAAGAAAGTTTTGCGCTTTAGATCATCAATATGAGGGTCATCAGCAGAGAATCCTTTCGGTGGCCGTTTGAGGCCATCGCCTCCGATTTCGCCAAAAATTTTCTTCATTCTTTTATCATTTAGAACCTTGGACCAAGCATCCGGGCGATCCGCAATTGCGCGTCTAATCATATAGAGGGCATCACTGGGAGGCATCCAGATTCCGGCTCCATACAGAACTTCATCCGGCGCAAGATGCACATAAAACCCTGGAGCATGAGCATCTCTGCCAAGGGAGTGACGGAAATGACAGGCGGCATGTTCTTTATAAGGACGCTTGTCCTTGGAGAAACGAACGTCTCTGTGAATCCGAAACATCGACCCGCCATTACGCCGGGCATCTGCGACGAAGTGCGGCGTTATGTTTGCAAGAGGCTCGACCATAGCTTCAATAAAGTCGAGCAAATGGTCCTGAAGCGTTTCCCGGTACCGAGATTTGTTTTCCGCAAACCAGTCACGGGTATTATTTTCTTTTAAGTCCTCAAGAAAATCAAAACCGGCTTTGGGAAAACCGGAAAATTTACCACTCATACTTGTCACCCCCTAGGAAAAGCGCCCTCGTATTTTGGAATAGTTTCATCCATCCTATCCCAAGGGACCGCGCTTTTAACAAACATATCTGCGTTAGGGGTAAATATTTCTGGCTTATCCAGACTGGTGGCTAGAATCAAGATCATGCCTCGAGCGATTTCAGGCTCTCCGTAAACCCTACCGTTACAATGGGAACAACAAAAAGCACGCATCCTCCCTCCTGAACCACCCTCATGTTCAAAACATCTGGTCTCTCCTGTCACAGAAAAACTCTCTGGCGGAATTCCCATAAGAGAGACATAGGGACCGCCGCTCAGCTTTTGACAATCTCGACAATGGCAATTGATTTTGATTTGAGAGTTCAAGCAGGTTGTTTGATAACGAACCTTTCCACATAGGCATCCACCCTCTAAAATTTCTGACATAATTTCCATTCCTCCTATAATTAAAACGTTATTTTCCAACTTCAATTCAGCAACTTGCAAAATAAAAGTGACTAGATTGTGGCACTTGATGACAAAAAGCAAACACAAAGCCCGCAAAAGAGGCGTCCTGAACAAATGTTTGCCACATTTCAAACACTTACCCTTTTTCTGACATAAATATGCTCGAACTTACTGCCCAACTTTGCCTTCTTCTTGTTCCTTCCCCAAGTGTGCTTCCAAGCCTTATGTTTTGAGGACAGCAAACGTTAATTTTGGAACAAAGGAACAGACAATGAAAAAATTATTCGCAAGTATCATCGCTCTTGGAATTATGGGTACAGCAACATTGGCAAGCGCAGCAGAAATGTCCGGCCGCGTGATGACCACAGATGAAGCAACCAACACCATCATTATGGAAAATGGAACCGTTCTTGAACTCTCAGGAGATCTCTCCGTAAAAGGCCTTGCTCCTGGAACCGAAGTCGTTGTGACTTATGATGAAAAAGACGGTAAAAACCTGGTAACTGACATCGCGCCAGCTTCATAAGCCTAAAAGCTTAGTCAATTTGCCTAAATACATTTTGGCAGCAAGAATATAGGGAACTCCCTTGTTCTTGCTGCCATTATTTATGTCATTGAAATTTATGTAATGTGAAATTTATGTAATGTGAAATTTATGTAATGTGAAATTCGGCACAAAGTACTTGATAGTTGGAACACCTGTACTTGATGTTAGCCCTAAGCACTACTCTATATCAGAAGGAGTATTAACCTCTTTTGCACGAGAGTCAGCCAACCGTACTTTGCGCGCCTCTGCATACCGTGTCGCATACTTAAACGAGAGCCAATACCCAAGAATACCGAGGCCAAGACTGTAGGGGATAAATCCTACAAAAATAGAAGTCCCGACTTGCTCCAACATAAAACGGAACACTTCAACTACAGTTTCCCAGACACCACCTTCGAGCGTCAATTTCTCAGCCATCATCCGAGAAAAACTCTCAAAATCCTGCTCGCCATCAAAATCAAGTAGAAGAATGCGACCTGTGATGTAATAGAGATAATACAGTGGTATCATTGTCAGAGGATTTGAAAGCCACGACCAACCCATGGCAATAATCAGACTAAAATGCCACCCCACCACATATCGGCAAAACCACCAGGCGATAAAAACGGTATAAAGCTGAATACCTACGGTCGGTGTCATCCCCAAAACCAAACCGACCATCACGCCGCGAGCAACCGTTTCAGGCTGATCAACTGATCGAAGAACAGGTATAACAAGTCGAAAATAAAGAAGACGAAGCAATCCGGCGATTGTCTCTTTCTTATTTCGGGCATGTATCTTTTTCTTGAACCAGAATCTCATTTACTTTTTTGTGAACGCCCTTTGTTAACCGGATTCTCTGCGATCTTTTTTTTATCGTACTTGTGACCGCTCTTAGCGACTGTTATAAACCAAAATTATCTATAGTCCACGGACAAAAATCCTCGCTTCGAGAGATAACAAAACCATAGGACGTTTAAACTATCTCATGCAGAGGGCATCAACAGCATGAATCTTCCCAATTGGCTAAGTGTATTCAGAAGCGGCGCAGGTTTTATCGTGATTTACCTGTTGCTGGCTGGTACCCAAACTGACCTCATCGCGGCGATTGTCGTCATGATGATCGCTGAAATATCCGATATGGCAGATGGTCATATTGCGCGCCGGTATGGTCAGGTTACAAAGCTGGGAATGATTATAGATCCCATGAGCGATAGCCTTTACCGTGCCATGGTCTTTATTGGATTCTTGGGCATTGGATGGATCTCTGTTTGGTTTGTGGCCATCATTATTACTAGAGATATCATCGTTTCCTACTTGCGCATATTTGCCCAACAGCAAGGTTTTACTATGGCTGCGCGTACCAGTGGCAAGATTAAAGCCATTGTTCAAGCTTGTGCTCAGGTATGGACCGTTGGCCTCTATGCCTTGAGCGGATTTTTTAGTCAGTATATGGACACCGTTGAAGTCTCTTTTTGGTTACTCGCCACAGCAACAGCAGTAACTGCCTGGTCAGGGATAGACTATGCACTTGGGTACATCCAGTCTATGCGTCAAGGTCAAACTAAATAATCATCACCCATCACCAACAAGAATCTCTTTAATAACCCAGGGCGCAAATTGAGAAATCTCGGGCAAACATCTTTGCTCCAAAATTTCTCGCGACTTCTCTCCAATCATTTTTTGAAGAGATTCGAGTTCGTGACGACGGGTCGCCAGCATAAGACTCCGCGAAAAAGCAGGCCCAGGTAAAGGTGCACAACGAATAGAAGGCAAGTGCGTTTTGGCTTGCAACAGACAAAGCGGTGTTGTGATCGCCCAACCAATCCCTACACCAACCATGGCAAGAGTCGCATCTGCCGTATCAAATTCAAATCGCCTGCGTGCTTCAAGCCCCAGACGGCGCAAATGTGTTTCAATATTAATTCCGGTGAGCGATCGTGAACTGTAACGCACCAACGGAAGATCCTCGATCAACTCTTCCAAACTATCAACCGGCTTTTCATAGCTGACAGGTAACGCAAGCACGAAAGGTTCCTGTAAAAGACGATGGGAGATGATGCGTTCATCTGCCGGAATCGAACCTTCCGTGATAACGACATCCACTTCACGCGTGAACAAGCGTTTGAAGTGAAGTTTCGTAAGGCCAGACCATACGGACCATTCCACCGCCTCATCCATCAATTCACGAACAAGGTGAGGTCCTACAGTGGTACCAAACGAATCAACCATCCCAACATTTAGCCGTGGCAGGGATCTTTGTTGATGGGCGCGAACTAAAAAAGAAGTTTCGCGCGCCGTATCAAGTAAGGATTTGGCCCGCTCAAAGAGCGTCCGGCCGACAGGCGTAAGCGCAGGTGGGCGCACAGACCGATCCATCAGCATTACATCCATCTTCTTCTCCAACCCGCCAACAGCCTGAGAAACTGCGGATTGAGTGATACCTTTTTTCTGTGAAGCCGCGGTCATGCCCCCAGCCTCAACAACCGTTACAAAGATATCCAGAGCACGAAGATCAAGGTCGAGGTGTGACATTACCCAAGCAACATATCTGCAAGTTCAACAAACCCTGCGCCGGATTTTTTATTTGTGACCCAAGTTGGCTCATGAGAGATTCGACCAACAAAATCTTGCACGTTCGCAACCCCCACAGAATTTGGAAAGCGGGCAAACATTGGTGCATCATTAGGAGAATCCCCCGAAAAAACGACCTGATCGAGGATCTCATCAAGCTCAAGCCCATATACTTCTCGAAAGAGAACTTCCGTCATGGAAAGTTTATCGTAGTCTCCAAACCAACCGTTGACGTGGATAGAACTCACCTTTGCTTTCGCCCCAGCATCTTCAAACAGGGTTACAATCTTATCGATATCTGCCTGAGATAAGGGGGCGACATCTTCGCAAAAATCTACAGCAAGATCAGCAACGCGATAATCCTGATCAGAAGCTATCCCCGAACCCGAAACAGCCTGAACAATTGAGTGTCGTAATTGCTCAATCTTCAACCGATCGGCTTGGCGTTCACTTTCGCTTTTCCAAAATCGACAAGTCATCTTTTTTTGAATCGGCTCATATCGGAAATAAAAAGCACCGTTTTCTCCAACGATCGCCTCGACAGGCCACATACGAACGATGTGATCACACCACCCTGCAGGACGCCCGGTAATAGGAATAACCTTCAATCCTGACTGGCTCAGGCGTTCAAGAGCAAGATAGCTTTCAGCCGTTAAACGGCCATCACTGGTGATTGTGTCGTCAATATCGGTCAGGACATAGCGAATATTTTTACGTGCTGCAGAAGGAAAATCGTTTAAAGGCTTCATTATTATTCCAATTCAGAGGGCCCGGCCTAGAACCTTAATACGGGTTGCTCATATACCTAGCTCCTGAAATCAAAAAAGAAAAGATCCTCACAAAAGTAAGATTTTAATAATCGGATATATCTTAAGTATCATAAATCAAAGTTGACAAAACTGTCGTGCTTCTAACACTGGAATTTATAGGTCACAATGCGTCAACCTACCTCTGAATGTTGATATGCCTCTAAAGAAATATTTTTTGCGCCCCCCCTAAACCAAATTAACAATACTCTTGGGATTCATTCCCCGTCACTCTTTGGCAAATTTTACAATGGCATACTGTAACACGAGAAGGGGTACACAGAACGCCATATCTGATTTCACCGCATAAACAGCCTCCTGCCGCAATTGACATTGATCATCTCCCTACTCGACATTATTTCAAAGACAATACCATAGCCTATATCAAACAGCGTTAAGGTCTGTTCCTAATCGGATTTAGCCAAATCATTTCGAGAATCTACTGCTTTGTGGCTCTATCAAAGACTTTTGCAAGTTTCATACACCCCTCTTCAATCTGTTCCCGATCACATGCACCAAACCCCATCAGCAAACCCTGTTGAGCTTGTTTTGGATCGCTATAAAATAGTGATAATGGGGATGCAGAGATTCCAACAGCATCAGCAAGCTCGACAATCCGACGATCAGTTACCCTCGCTTTGGCATAATCAGTTAAGTAAGCAATGATATGTAACCCGGCATCGTCAGGGGTAACTCTGAGATATTTAGAGAGAAATCGACAAATACACTCCACCAAAATTTGTTGCCTCACACCATAGATACGCCTCATACGGCGAATATGAGAAGAAAAATGCCCTTCTGCCATAAAGTCAGCCAAGGCAGGTTGCGCCAAAAGAGAGGACCTTTCATCCATCAGCGTACGCGCAGAAGAAACCGCCTCAATTAAGTCTTCCGGCACCACCAGGTAACCCAGACGGAGGACATGAAACAGCACTTTGGAAAATGATCCGAGATAAACGACTCTGGAGGGTTGTTTACTTCCTCTATGGCGCTCTGCTTCAAGCCCTTGTAACGATGTCAGAGGCTTTCCTGAGAAACGAAATTCACTTTCATAATCATCTTCGAGAATCCAGGCGTTGTTTTCTTCAGCCCAATCCAATAACTCCAAACGTCGACGTAAGGACATCACGGCCCCCAGAGGATATTGATGCGAAGGCGAAACCACTGCCATGCGTGCCTTTTCAGCCATGCGCCGACCTTCTGATACAGATAAGCCTTCTAAGTCCACAGGGACGGGCACCATTTTTACGCCTGCCGAATGTAACGGACCACGCAATCCAGGGTAGCCCGGCTCTTCAAACCAAGCGACATCTCCTGCATCCAATAAAAGCCGTGCCATCAAGTCAACAGCCTGTTGCGCACCAGAGGTAATCATCACCTGACGCCAGCTACAATCAAGCCCTCTTGAAGTTCTTAAATGATCAGCAATAGATTTGCGAAGAGGAATATAACCACAAGGGTCGGGATTGCGCAGAATATCCTGTTTTGGATACCGCCATGTTCTCGCCAAGGATCGTGCCCAAAGAGGAAAGGGGAAAGCAGTAACATCCGTCATTCCCGGCGCAAAGGTTGGCGCGTTTCGATGAACCCGCTTTTCCATTTCGGCCAACTCCCGACCACGTTTTGAAAAGCCTGGGCCTTTCTGCTGCTCCTTGTTGATTTCCTTTTTGTGAACATCTTTAGGAAAAGAACCCATATCATCTGGCAACTCTTTCGAGATATAGGTTCCAGAACCTGTCATGCCTTCTAAATACCCTTCGGCAAGGAGCTGATCAAATGCTCCAAGAACCGTGTTACGAGAACACTTGAGTTCTTTTGCCAAATACCTTGTCGACGGCAAACGTTCTCCGGGTTGGAGGCGGCCCTTGAGCACAAGGTCTCTGATCTGACCAAACAGTTGCCGTTGCAGAGGCTGAGCCTCGTGTCTGTTCAAGTCAATCTCGAGAAGAGGTGTATTTGTTGTTCGCGTAATCATGACCACCTTTAAATGGTACTTCGTAATAATAAGTTTTATTTATTTAGTAGTACCAATTATTCACTCTCAGACAATCAGTAAAAGCAACATACGAATCATCAATTACACCGAGGCAAATTGAACCCTAACAATATCTTTGCTGTATTTTGATCAGGTTCCTGTTATGAAAAATTAGGAGATGATCGCTTATTAAACCTTTGTCCCCTTAACTTACGAACACTCAAAGCTATAGATCATAACCCAGAACATAACTTGAGAAGTCAATAATGTCAGAGCAAAGCGAAGATACATCTAAATTACTCGCTCTTTTCGCACCAGGTGCCTTTGTTTTGCTTTGGAGTACAGGGTTCGTTTTTGCCAAGATGGCTTTACCTTACGCTGAGACCATGACGCTTCTAACCGTACGCTTCTTAATCGCCGTTGGTCTCTTACTGGTTATTTCAATAATTTGGCGCGCCAGATGGCCAAAGTCCATCCCTCAAACCCTTCATATCGCTGTTGCAGGAATTCTGTTACATGCAACATATCTCGGCGGAGTCTTTGCCGCCATTGAACGCGGCCTGGAAGCAGGCGTTGCAGCCCTTATTGTTGGTATTCAGCCTATATTAGTGGCTTTTGTTGCAGGAATTTTATTAAAAGAGCATGTCTCTATCCGACAATGGCTTGGTCTGATACTTGGTGTCAGCGGGGTTATTCTTGTTGTATGGTCAAAGTTACAAGACGGCCTTGGCACCAGTTTGGGCGTCGGGATTGCTGTAGTAGCTCTTTTAGGTATTTCCATCGGTACCATTTATCAAAAACGTTTCTGTGGCGAAATGGATTTACGGACCGGAGCGGTGATCCAATATACTGCCGCAGCTATTCCAACAGGGATTCTCGCCTATTTCACAGAAACTATGGTGATCAATTGGACAGGAGAAATGATCTTTGCGATGGCCTGGCTTGTTATTGTATTGTCTGTAGGCGCCATTAGCCTGCTTTATCTTCTTATTCGAAAAGGCGCTGCTTCCAAAGTTTCTAGTCTGTTTTTCCTTGTCCCACCAACTGCCGCAATTATGGCTTGGTATTTATATGATGAAACCTTCCATTCCATCGCGTTGCTCGGAATGGTCATGACAGTTATGGGCGTGGCTTTCGTAAATTTACGTCCGCTGAAACGCTTTGGACTGAGAACCCGACCGAGTTAAGAAAATAGACTAAACATTAATGCGGACTTATTATTTATTATCCATCAAGCGATCTTCCAGATCGCAGGCTTCATCTATAATAAGGGTATAAAGTTTACGGATAAATTCCCGATCCAAGCCTTTCTCTACTCCGGTATCTGCATTTCTCTCGCGGACTTCATCAACACGATCTTTTAATATGGCAGGAATACCGTGTTTGCTTTTAAGATCTGCAACTTCACGGATAACTTCGAAGCGTTGAGAGAAGAGTTCCATAATCTGATCATCAAGATCATCAATACGGCGACGATAAGGTGCGAGAAGCTCCATTACTTTACGTTACTCCGAAATCAGGTCAACAAAGTCGACACCGGAAACCAATACACTAACAGACAGCTTAGAAATCAACACATATGCCCTTCCGTTCCCAGTCGCCATAACGTGTTGGCTCTGGACCACCTGGACCGCCGATCTCTTTTTTCTTCTCTAAGCCTTCCATAAGCTCTTTTTCACGCTGAAGTCTTACTTCCATTGCGTTATCAAGATCTTGTGGCGTAACTTTCTTCCGCTTAACACCTGAAACCGCTTCACCCGGGGCAGGAAAGTGGTTTTTACGATTTTTCTGTTTCGGTGTATGCGTTGTAAAAGATCGAGTCATAATTATTGATATGGCATTTCCCCACCTTGATGCCAACCCTTGTCGGCAGAATTATCCTTGTAATTTTTCATCTTCAATTTGATCTACCAATGTTTCTATTAAAAACACCGTTTTCTCGATATTGCAGAACATTATTTTTGTATTTTTTATCGTCAAACATACCACCTACGCAAATTTTGCTATTTTCTCCATCCTCAGACGTGGTAAACCCTTCGCCATGACAGAAAATCGCACCAACTCAGATAAAGCTACACCCCGAAACACCAAATCTGGTAAAGGGTCTGGCAACCGTCGCCCAGCCAATCCACGAAAATTGGTTCTGGCACTTTTAAAAAACATCATGCGGGAGCAACAAACCCTTGATGAAGCCCTGAGCAATCATCAGGCTGATTTTGAAAGTATGGAGCGGCGGGATCGAGCTTTTGCCCGGTTGTTGATTTCAACGCTTATGCGCCGTCTGGGTCAAATCGATAAGGCGATTAATGCCTGTATGAAGCGCAAGCTTCCTTCTAAAATGGCCGACGTGCGCGATATCATTCGACTCGGAGCCGTGCAGCTTCTCTATCTCGACACACCTCCCCACGCAGCCGTCAGTACCAGTTTAGATTTAGCAAGTGGCCCCCGCATCAGCGGCAACAAGCCCTTGATGAACGCTGTGCTCCGCCGCCTTTCTCGCGAAGGTCAGGAAATGCTTGCAGCCATGGATGAAGGTTACGACAATCTGCCCCGATGGCTCTGGAACAAATGGGTCAGTACCTATGGCGAAGAAACTGCCCGTGCGATTGCTTTAAGCCATTTGGCAGAAGCACCCTTAGATATTACTGTTAAAGATAACCCCGCGGATTGGTCCCAGCGACTAGAAGGAACGATCACTTCTGGAAATTCCATCCGCCTATCTCCCGGTACTGGAGATCCTGTATTCCTTGAAGGTTATGATGAAGGTCAGTGGTGGGTACAGGACTTTGCTGCCAGCCTCCCTGCCCTCTTACTTGGTTCGGTTGTGGGTAAACGCGTTGGAGATATTTGTGCCGCCCCTGGCGGGAAAACAGCCGAATTGATCTCTGCAGGTGCCACAGTCACCGCCGTGGATTCTTCAAACAAACGCATGAAGCGTGTCCATGAAAATCTTGAACGCCTTCAGTTAAAGGCAGAAGTAATCACCGCAGATGCGCGGAGCTGGCAGCCAGAAGAAAAATTTGATGCCCTGTTGCTCGATGCGCCTTGTTCTGCAACCGGAACTCTCCGCAAACATCCCGAACTTGGTCGTATCAAACGTCCTGAAGATATCGAAGCCCTTGCCGATCTTCAGGCTGAGCTGCTTAATAACTGCGCTGATATGATTACCGTCGGCGGCACACTGGTCTACGCTACCTGCTCGCTGGAGCCAGAAGAAGGCCAACTGCAAATAGAGAAATTTTTGGCAAATAATGCTGATAAATTCGAACGTATCCCTGTACAAAGTAGTGAGCTCGGGGAAGCAGAATGGCTACCAGAACTGTTAACAAGCGATGGAGATCTTCGCTGTCTGCCGTGTCACAGACACGACGAAGGCGGCATGGACGGGTTTTACGCCTGCCGCCTTCGTAAACTTGCCTAACCTTTGATTTTCCTTAGCCCCGTTTATTTAGGGCCAACCGGTTAAGCTGCACGGATGCCTTGGATAAAGGCGTCTACACTCTTGCGCATCTCTTCGGCTTGAACAGCCAGATCATTAGACGCGGTTAAAACTTGCTGTGAAGAGTTTCCAGTTTGCGTTGACGCTTCACTTACCCCTTGCATATTCGAGGTAACTTCCGCAGTCCCCGCTGAAGCCTCTTGTACGTTACGAGAGATTTCCTGAGTGGCAGCCCCCTGCTCTTCAATCGCAGAAGAAATTGAAACGGAAATTTCGTTCATTGATTCGATGGTCTTACCAATCGCCTCAATTGCGTCAACAGCCGTCCGAGTCACACCTTGCATCTCACCAACTTGACCACTGATCTCCTCGGTGGCTTTTGCTGTTTGATTCGCAAGGTTTTTTACTTCACTCGCCACCACAGCAAATCCCTTACCAGCCTCCCCAGCACGGGCCGCTTCAATGGTTGCATTCAATGCAAGAAGATTTGTCTGCTCAGCAATATCTGAAATCAATCCGACAACTTCCCCAATCCGATTAGAAGCTTCTTCAAGGCCTTTGATTGTCGCTATATTGGCATCAGCTTTAGAAACCGCATCACTGGCAATCACGCTAGATTCACCAACCTGACGGTTGATTTCCTCAATGGAACAACTCAATTCTTCGGCTGCAGCTGCCACAGTTTGAACATTGACTGACGCCTCTTCTGCCGCCGCCGCCACGGTGTTTGACCGAACAGCTGTATCTTGGGCAACAGTTGACATCTCACTTGATGTATTTTTCATCTGAGATGCCGCGGCACCCACAAGTGACAGGATCTCATTACTATCTGTTTCAAACCGCGCTACCAAATCTTCTATCCGTTTGGTCCGCTCTTCACGTTGAGTAACCATTTCCATTTCTTTGGCCGCCATCTCGTCTTGCGCAATGGCATTCTCTTTAAAGGTTTGTAATGCAGAAGCAATATCACCAATTTCGTCTGTTAAGGTCAAACCAGAGATTTCAAATGTCTTATCACCTTCAGCCAACATCAGCATTTCAGAAGTAGATTTTTGCAAAGGCTTCACAATCGACCGTGCAAAATACCAACCCAACATTGCAACAAGAACCAACACACTCAGGCCAATAATAAGAATATAGATTGCAGCTTCAAAGGAAGGAGTTAAGACCTCTTCTTCGTCGATTTCTGCCATCAAGGCCCAACGTACACCCAAAAAATCAAGTGGTTGATAAGCTGATAGGACATTAATACCACGATAGTCTGGAACAACAGCAATACCTGCTTTTCCCTCAAGAGCCAGACGCACCGTTTCAGTTTTAACTTCGGTACTTAAAATTGTTGATTCTTTTGAAAACCGAGAATCACTCCGCATCAAATAATCTTTACCAACGATATAAGTCTCGCCAGTTTCACCCATACCGGTTTCTTGCTGTAATACGCCATTTATTCTATCAATCGGCATTTGGAAAATAAGAACGCCTAAAAAACCATTATCAGAAACAATAGGCGTAGACATGAAGCTTGCGGGTGCACCAGAACTTGGTGAATAAGGAGCGAAATCAACAAAGCTCAAGCTACCTGCTTTTTTTGTAGCGAGAGCCGCTTTGAAGGCTTCTGCAAGGCCGGTATCCTTATACTTACCGTTAATCAGGTTGGTCGCATAATCCAGCTCTTTAAACACGGTATAGACAACATTGCCTTCTGCATCGACCAAAAATATATCGTAATAACCACGCGCAAGCAGCATTTGACGGAACCAAGGATGAAAGCGTCGATGCTCTGTGTGATAGACATCCTCAGTCGCAGGTCCGTTATAAAGGTGTTTTTCACCTATTTTTTCGGGGCTCCCTTGCGGGTTCGTTCCTTCCGCAGTTTTGTCATTTATATAAATTCCATGTAGAGATTTTAGTGGATCCTTATGTAATCGTTTCTCATCTTGAAATCCAAGAGTGAGATTTAACATCCCATTCTGTACATATCCATTTGCAGCTGAAACCACTAAATCTTCTTCAATAGATTTTAAATAGCTATTCAACGAAGTTTGTCGGGATCCAGCCAAAGCTAATAGTTTTTGCTCTTCGAGATGCATTAAACTTGCCGATGTATTTATAACACTAAACACACCTACAGAAACGACAGATAAGGCTGAAATTATAACGAATAGAATGGGAAGTTTTTTTGATATTCTCATACCAAATATCTTTGAAATACTCATAACTCTATGAATCCTCCTATTGCCCCTTAAATCTAGATAACTTTATTTTTTATAAGTTCGGGTGCTATCCAGATAATTATCGATCTGCATACTATGATATGCACAAATTCTTAAAAAGAACTTAAAGATTTTTAGGGCAATTAATCACAAAACCCCAACAACTACGATTAACATATTGAAAACATTATATAATTAATATATTTATTAAATCAGTAAATGTGTAGCATTAAAAAATCATTATGTATTTTATAGAGTATACATTAAAAATTCATTCTACATCTTAAAATTCAACCATGTATAGGAATCTTTAACCCCACTTTTACTTGGTCCATTACAATATTGGTTTTAAACTTACTAATTTCAGAATTTCCAAAAAAATACTCTCTCGTAAATTTCTCATAATGCTGAATATCTCTTACGAGCAATATAATAATAAAATCGGCTTCGCCTGTTGTGTAATAACATTGCTGCACCTCTTCTGCCTGTCGCATCCTACGTTTAAATGCATCAAGAACGTTCAAGTTTTCGCGCTCCAGACTCACTTCTGTAATTACCGTCATGGGATGGCCTAGTTTCCTAGGGTCGAGTAACGCGACTTCAGCACGAATAACTCCACTGTCTCTCAAGCGCTTCAAACGCTTTTGAACTGCTGCCGGTGAAAGTCCTACGCCTTCGCTAATACGCTCGGCTGTCATACGGCTATCAGTTTGAACCTGTGCTAAAATTTTATAATCAAATGTATCCATAACGATCTCAATCAGAACAGTTTATTGAAATTGAACCTAATTTTATCTGAAAGATAACAATATTCAATTATTTTCAGACAATACTTATGATACTCTTCCAACATATAAAATAAAGGTTCTGATTATGGCTATTGTTATCCCACGAGCTCTTAGCGCTCTAAAAAGTAAAATGACCGATATCCGTCAGGATCTTCACCGCCATCCTGAACTTGGATTTGACGAACAGAGAACCGCTAAGATCGTAGCCTCAGAACTTCGATCCTATGGCTTGGAGGTTTATGAAAAAATTGGCGTCACCGGGGTCGTGGGTATTCTCAAAAGTGGTGACAGTAATCGAGCTATTGGTTTGCGGGCAGACATGGACGCACTTCCCATACAAGAAACCAGCCCCCACGACTATCCATCTCAAAATAACGGTGTGATGCATGCCTGTGGCCATGATGGCCATACCGCTATGCTCCTTGGTGCCGCATGCTATCTGTCAAATAATCTCAATTTTGAGGGCACAGTCGTCTTTATTTTCCAACCCAGTGAAGAGAATGGCCTCGGTGCAAAGGCAATGCTTAAAGATGATCTTTTCACAAAATTTCCCATCGATGAGATATACGGCATGCACAACCTTCCTGGGGCACCCAGAAACAGTTTCTCAACCCGAGAAGGAACGATTTGTTCTAGCGAGAGTCTCTTTGAAATTAATATTCAGGCACGTGGCGGGCACTCAGCAATGCCACAAAAAGGGGTCGATGCAATCCTTGTTGGTTCAGAAATCGTTCAGGCCCTGCAACACATTGTTGCCCGTAAATTAGATCCTAGCAGCGGTTGTGTCGTCTCAGTTACAGAATTCACAACAGATGGACGGCGTAACGTTCTTCCGGGTAATGCCTTACTTAAAGGCGACGTGAGAGCACGCACACCCGAAGACCGCACACAAATAAAATCTTTGATGCAACGTATCCTTGATGGCATTGCACACTCACACGAAGTGGAGATCCATTTTTCCTTTCAAACCGAGTTTATCGAAACCATAAATTCACCAGAACAAACCGCGGCATCAATCACGGTAGCAAAGGGCCTTTCTGATCAAGTTGACGGCAACAGATCACCCATGTCCTTTTCAGAAGATTTTGCACTATTTTCCCAGGCCAAACCTGGTTGTTTTATATTAATCGGCAATGGCACTGAAGGCTTAAACGGCAAGCCTCTTCACGCATCAGATTATGATTTTAACGATGAAATACTAACAACCGGGGCATCTTATTGGGCGTCTCTGGTATCCGAACGCCTTCCCAAGCAGGACATAATAAAATGTTAAGAGCTTTTGAATCTACCGAACTAGTACATATTCCCTACCAGCGACACAGCGGGACCGCCAAAGAAGACATTATCACACGCGAGTCTTTTGCATCAGCGATCGCAGAAATAACCGCTTGGGACGGCTATGCAGCAACACCGCTACATCATTTAAAGGCTCTCGCGACAAAACTCAATCTAGGGGACATCCTCTACAAGGACGAGGGACCGCGGTTTGGATTGGGGTCATTTAAAGCTCTCGGCGGTGCTTATGCAGCCGCCAAAGTTCTCCAACACGAACTATCAAGGAAAATCGGTAACCAAGTTGACTTAGCTGATATTCGAAACGGCCGCTATGTATCACTGGCCAAAGAAATTACCCTCGTGTCTGCCACCGATGGCAATCATGGACGTTCCCTGGCTTGGGGCGCACAGAGATTTGGAGCTGCTTGTAATATTTACATCCACGAAGCCGTTAGTGAAGGACGTGCAGAAGCAATGCGTCATCTTGGTGCAAATGTTATCCGTATTGATGGCGATTACGATGCCTCTGTTCACTTGGCACGAAAAGAGGCTGAAATAAACGGTTGGTTTGTTGTCTCGGATACCTCGTGGGAAGGTTATAGAGACCCTCCCTTAGATGTTATGGCCGGGTACGGCGTCATGACCGACGAAATCGCCCAACAGATGGAATCGCCTCCAACCCATGTCTTTCTTCAAGGTGGGGTCGGCGGTCTGGCTGCCTCCGTTTGTTCTGCACTGCGCCAACATTGGGGACAAGTTGCCCCACGTGTCATTATTGTCGAACCGAATCATGCCGCCTGTCTGTTTGAAAGCGCTCAAAGCGACGAAATGAAATCTGTACATATTTTTGAAGAAACAATAATGGCTGGATTATCATGCGGTGAACCCTCTCCAATTGCTTGGGAAATCTTACGGGAAGAAACTTCTGATTTTATCAAAATTTCAGATGATATTGTTGCACCAGCAATGCGATTATTGGCGAAACCGCTTGGTAACGACCCCTCAATTGAAGGTGGAGAGTCCGCTGTTGCTGGTCTTGCCGCGGCTTTGGTAATCGCTATAAACCCCAAACTAAGAAACTATTTTGACTTTGACGAAACTTCCAAAATACTTCTAATAGGTTCAGAAAGTGCAACAGATAGGGCTCTTTACGAGCAAGTTATGACACAGAATTAAGGCCCTTCAACCTCTTGTCTTTATCCGGCAAAACCTTGCGAAGAAGAGTCTATACTGGTACGAAAGTTATTCTTATTCCTACTGGTAATAGGGCTCTTTGCCCCAGAACAAGAACGAACCGGATAAATGCAAAAGAAAACGCGTATCGCCCCCTCTATACTCGCCGCCGATTTTTCACAATTGGGCTTGGAAATCCAGCGCCTTGATCAAGCCGGGGCAGATTACATCCATGTGGATATAATGGACGGGCATTTTGTACCCAACATTTCTTTTGGGCCTTCAATTACCAAAGCTGTTCGCCCTGCTACGGCAAAACCCTTTGATGTCCACCTCATGATCTCTCCTGTCGATCTTTACATCGAAGCTTTTGTTGATGCAGGGGCTGACATTATTACCATCCACCCTGAAGCCGGCCCCCACTTTCACAGGACAATACAATTGATCAAGTCTCTGGGGGTGAAAGCCGGACTTGCGCTTAACCCTGGAACTCCGGTTGATATTGTGGATCATGTAATTGAAGACCTTGATCTTCTACTGGTCATGTCAGTTAACCCTGGTTTTGGCGGTCAGTCCTTCATTCCAGATTCTTTAAACAAAATAGCATCATTACGTAAAAAAATTGATGCAACAGGCCGAGATATCGACCTTCAAGTTGATGGTGGCATTAACTTTGAAACGGCACCAAAAGCAATTTCTGCAGGAGCTGACGTCCTAGTTGCAGGTACCGCAACTTTTAAAGGTGGACCTGAAAACTATGCCGACAACATTAAAAGAATGAAGGGTCTGTAAGAGCGTATAACGCATGGAAGGGCGAAGCCAAACCCACTCAACAGATACAAATAAAACGGTAGGTCGCTGGCTACGCGGTAAAACCAGTTTGCCTGAACGCTTGGCCTCATTTTTCAGGCTACCCTTACACACTGCCCTGGAGAGGTTAAGCTTTAAACTCAAATACCCTCTCTATTCCAGTCCGCTCTATAGATGGTTATTACAAGGGAAATCCGTCCCAAACTTGAATTACACGCCCACTGACCCTTGGCTTGGGGATCCAGCCAAGGGGCGTGACATTTTGAACGGGAAAATAGAACTCGCTGGGCAAACCATAACGAACCCCGCCCCTCTTTGGGCACCTCTCGGCGCGCAATCAGACTGGCTTAAGGAATATCATTCTTTTAGCTGGCTTCGCTCTTTACGTTCCTCGGCAGGCGACCACGCACGTCGAACAGCAAGAGAAATGGTAAAGCGATGGATTGAAGATAACAGCAGATGGCGGGCAATGTCTTGGGAACCAGCCACTACGGGCTGCCGTCTCTCTAATTGGCTTGGACACTATGAGTTTATAGGTAGCTCAGCCGATATAGACACCCGACAAAGTTTACACGACAGCCTCGCACAACAGGCACGGTATCTCTCCCACTGTTTACCCGCAGGCCTAGCTGGCGTTAACTTGATTAGAGCAATCAAAGGTTTGCTTTACGCGGGAGTCTGTCTTCCTGAAGGAAAAGAATGGCTCAACCACGCGCTGAATCTCCTATCTAAGGAATTATCGCAACAGATCCTACCTGATGGCGGCCATATCCAACGCAGTCCGCACATACATCTCGAAGTTCTCCGTCATCTTATTGATATCCGCGCCACCCTTCATGCAGGCGGTGAAGCCGTACCCGGCTCCATCATCTCGGCAATAGAATCAATGTCACCCGTATTAAGGCTTTTCCTCCATGCTGATGGTGGACTCTGCCTGTTCAATGATTCAAACGAAGATCATGGCTGGCAAATTGATATGGTCTTGCAAAGAGCCGAAGGCCGCAAACAACCGCTAATGTCCGCACCTCAAAGTGGCTTTCAACGCGTACAATCGGGACGGATACTCTTGATCGTGGACGCTGGTGCGCCTCCACCACCTGGATATGACCTCACAGCTCACGCGGGTACACTCAGTTTTGAAATGTCTATTGGTAGAGAACGTCTTATTAGCAATTGTGGTGTTCAGCGCCATCATCCCCAATGGCAATGGGTACCAAGAGCCACAGCGGCACACTCCACAGCAACCTTGGCAGAGACTAATTCGGCACATTTAACCCCTTTTGGCGGGCTCGCAAAACGACCACAAAATGTCACTTGTCGTCGAGACGAAGATGGTGGTGAAATATCATTGGATATGAGCCATGATGGTTATACTGAAAGATTTGGTATTACTCACCAAAGGCATCTCACAGCTCTCGCCAAAGGCGCCGGTATAGAAGGCTGTGATCAGTTTGCACTAAATGCCATTGGAAACCACAATTCGCGCCAAGAATTTGCCATCCGTTTTCATCTTCATTCAGACGTGCAAGCCTCGACAAATAAGGATGGAGAAGCGGTGTTATTACGTCTTCAAAAAGGCGGTGGGTGGCAATTCACCTGCACAGATGCTCATGTTGCTCTCGAACCTAGTGTTTACCTTGGTAAGGCGGGTGAAATCCGGCGTTGCCAACAAATAGTGCTTTCTGGCATTACTTTAAGCAAAGACACCGTAATTAATTGGTCGTTGTTAAGAGTCACGGCAAAAAAACCACCCGCCAAGAATAATCAAACCAATCTATGGGACCTATGACAGAATTCATTCATCTCTTAACAATATTTTCCATATTTGGTTTATCTTCTTGTATTGCAACAGCCCTGTTACGCAAAATTTTGATACAAAAAGGTGTCTTAGATACCCCCAATGCACGAAGCAGCCACACGATCCCCACCCCAAGGGGAGGCGGAATTGCCTTGATGGCAGTACTACTCTTGGGATGGCTTGGCTACGGGCTCTCTTCAGCAACGTCAATTCCCGGGTTATGGCAAATTATGGCCGGAAGCTTGGGCCTTATGGCGATATCCTGGCTCGATGATCTTAAGAACCTCTCAGCTAAAGTTCGATTGATCGTTCAGTTTGTAGCTGTTGTTATCGGCTTTTGGGGACTGAGCCAAGGCGGGCTCACAATTAAGCTCTTTCCAGAATTTATCCCTCAAACTGTGGATCTTATAATTTTGGGCATGGCATGGGTCTGGTTTATCAACCTCTATAACTTTATGGATGGTATCGACGGTATCACCGGGATTGAAACAGCATCGATTACCGTTGGCCTCATAGCCCTTGCTTTGCTTCTATCTTGGCCTCAGGAATATTATTATTTACCCTTAATTGTTCTCGCAACTACACTCGGGTTTTTAATATGGAATTGGGAGCCTTCCTCGATTTTTCTCGGCGATGTTGGCTCGGTTCCTCTTGGTTATATTCTTGGTTGGTTCTTTCTGTTGCTGATTACAAAAGGATTGTGGGCTGCAGCCTTTATATTGCCGCTCTATTATCTTTGCGATGCCACATGGACGTTGGTCAAACGGGCATTAAGAAGAGAGAGAATCTGGCAGGCTCATAAAGAACATTACTATCAAAAAGCCGTTCGAAATGGCGCAAGCCACAAAAAAGTGGCTCTTATTATCTTGGCCTGTAATCTTTGCCTCATTTGTATAACGATCCTGTTCAGCCAAACTTATCCGTGGTCAAGTCTTGGATCCAGTCTGATAATTGTGGCATCCACAATGGCGGTACTGTCTCAGAAAAAAAACGTAAAACACCCATAAAACCAACACCACTTAATAGAAATCCTTTCTGGTAAATATCAATTTTACCTCCTATTGTGCCCTAGTTGCGCTCAAACATTTTATTGCGCGAACGCATATACCCAATAATTTTGACAAGACGTACCTAAGGAAATGACACGCATGAGGTTTTTGGTTAAGTCCAGCACCAAATCAATGATCGCCTTTGCCCATGATTTAATTATGGTTGCGGCCTCTTTTGCGTTTTCCCTTGCTCTTAGAATGGACGTAACTGAAACAGTCCATCTTCCAGCAGGAAGCCTACTGCCGGCTTGGGGGTTGTTTATAGTCATTGGTGCCCTGACTTTTTGGATGCTTGGATTCTACAAAGGTATTTGGCGCTACGCCTCGATGAACGATTTGTTAAACATTATCAAAGCTTCCACCTTGATAATGTTATTGTTTTTACCCGTATTGTTTTTTTGGAACAGGCTTGAAGACGTTCCCCGTAGTTCCTTAATCATCAACTGGTTTGTCTTGATTTTCCTGCTCGGTGGCCCTCGGATGATTTACCGTATCTGGAAGGATCAAGGCCTTCGGCGATTGATGGAAAAAAACAGTCATCTACGGGTACCTGTTTTTCTCATAGGGTTTGATGATATTGCTGAAGCCTTTCTACGGCACATCTCCAGGGACCCAGAAAATGCATATGAAATTGTTGGCATATTAGATCCAAGCGGAGTGGAAACAGGGCGGCGCATTCACGATGTCCCTGTTATGGGTCCTTTAGATAAACTCGAAGATGCTCTAAAAACAACCTCTTCTGACAATAGAGCACCACAACGCATTATTATCTCTAAGGTTATTGACCGCGATAGTATGCAATTGATCAATCAGGTTGCTGAGAAGAACGGCCTTAGCATTGAGCGTTTACCCAACCCTACTGAATTCAAAAGTAGTGAAGGTAACGAGATTGAAGTAAAGCCTATTGCAATCGAAGATCTGCTTGGCCGGCAACAAGCAAAGCTGGATCGCCCGGCAATGAAAAAACTTATCACCAATCGCAAAGTCATCATCACTGGGTGTGGCGGATCAATCGGATCAGAGCTTGCACGTCAAATTGCATCTTTTGGACCTACCCATCTTGTCCTTTTGGATAGTTCCGAATTCAATCTCTATTCCATTGATTTAGAGATCAGCGAAAACTATCCCGATTTAAAACGTGATGCAGTTCTCGGTGATGTAAAAGATCGAGCTCGCCTCAATCAAGTTTTTGAGCGCTACAAACCCGAACTTGTCTTTCACGCTGCCGCGCTTAAACATGTTCCTTTGGTCGAAGCGAACCCTGTTGAAGGAGTTCACACCAATACAATCGGCACCAAAAATACGGCCGATGCCTGCCGAAAAGTTGGCGTCAGAACCATGGTGCTTATTTCCACGGACAAAGCTATCAACCCACCCAACATCATGGGTGCGACCAAACGATTAGCCGAAAGTTATTGTCAGGCCTTAGATCTTTTGGGCAAAGCTGAAAACAGTACACGGTTTGTAACCGTACGCTTTGGAAACGTTCTCGGATCAACAGGATCTGTTGTCCCGCTCTTCCAACGCCAGCTTAAAGCGGGTGGCCCCTTAACAGTCACACATCCAGACATTACGCGCTATTTTATGACGATCAAAGAGGCTGTAGAACTGGTCTTACAAACCATGACCCTCGGAGCCGAAATGGCAAGTGACGATGCCGGAAAAATATACGTTCTTGATATGGGAGATCCCGTCAAGATCGTTGATTTAGCGCGGCAAGTTATCAGATTGGGCGGCTTTGAACCCGACAAAGACATAAAAATAAAATACACTGGTCTACGGCCCGGAGAAAAACTCTACGAAGAGCTTTTCCACGAGACAGAACCTATGGTTCCCACTCACCACAATAGCCTAAAATTAGCAGCACCGAGAATTACAAATCTTGAATTTCTGTCCCAGAATTTAGATCATTTGGCGAACCTAATTAACGAGAGAAACCGTAAAGAGGTGATTCAATTACTGCGTCAACTCGTACCTGAGTATAATGGACATCAAGGAACAGTTGAAGAAACACAACTGATTGAACAGAAACAAAAAATCAACAGTGTATCCTCTTAAAAGACGAAACCGGATGTTTTCAATCTACGACAAGATTTTAAAAATGGCGTACCCTCTCATTGCATCCACTGGTTCTTCGGGCTATTAGTGGCCCCGCCTAATAAATTTTCGGCCAACCAGGGCTTTATTTGATCCCAAAACTTGATCAAAATCGTCCTTATCTTCCCGCCCCGGTGGGCACCTGGGGTGGATGACAGCTGCAAGGAACTGCTATGTCTAACGCCATCCGTCGTGCGCTCGTTTCCGTATCCGATAAATCGGGTCTTGTTGAATTTGGTAAATTTCTCACCGCTCAAGGCATCGAAATTCTCTCCACTGGTGGCTCGGCTCGCGCCTTGAGCGACGCTGGTGTTCCCGTTATAGAAGTATCCGCTCATACAGGTTTTCCAGAAATCATGGACGGCCGAGTAAAAACCCTTCACCCAAAGATCCATGGCGGTATTTTGGCCAGACGGGATCTCAAGACTCACACCGATGCGATGGAAGAGCACGATATCGCACCTATTGATTTGGTTGTGGTCAATCTTTACCCTTTCGAAGCAACCGTAACTTCTGGTGCTGATTATGAAACCTGTGTTGAGAACATAGACATTGGTGGACCTGGGATGGTTCGGGCGGCGGCGAAGAACCATGGTTTTGTGACCATTGTTACTGATCCTGCGGATTACGCACTGATTGAAGAAGAGATGAAAGCCAACGCTGGCGCTACGTCTTTGGGGCTTCGTCGGAAATTGGCCGCGACGGCTTATAGCCATACGGCGCGGTATGATTCCATGATCTCTAACTGGCTCCAAGGGGAATGTGGGGTAGACTTTCCCCGCGAAACGACACTTGGTGGTAGACACAAGCAATCCCTGCGCTATGGCGAAAACCCGCATCAGGTGGCCGCCGTTTACAGCTCCATCGATGCCCGCCCCGGCGTCGTGACCGCAGAGCAGCTTCAAGGTAAAGAGCTGAGCTACAACAACTTAAACGACACGGATGCTGCTTTTGAGCTGGTCTCAGAGTTTGAAGCCCCGACCATCGCGATCATCAAGCACGCCAACCCTTGCGGCGTCGCAACGGGTGATAATCTCAGCGAAGCTTACAAGGCGGCCCTTGCTTGCGATCCCACCAGTGCTTTTGGCGGTATCATTGCCACCAACACCACAATGGACGCCGCAACGGCCCATCTGGTGGCGGATCTGTTTGCCGAAGTGATCATTGCGCCGTCTATTGATGACGAAGCACGCGCCATTTTTGCGACAAAGAAAAACCTGCGTGTCCTCGTAACAGGTGAAATGCCAAACCCCGCCGATACGGGCATCGCAATGAAAACCATCTCTGGCGGCTTTCTGCTTCAAGGCCGAGACAACGGCCGCATTACGGCTAAAGACCTCAAGATCGTGACCAAACGCGCGCCAACCGATCAGGAAGTTGCTGACATGCTCTTTGCCTTCCGCGTTGGTAAGCATGTGAAATCAAATGCCATTGTTTATGCCAAAAACGGCGCAATCGTCGGTATTGGTGCGGGTCAGATGAGCCGGGTTGATTCTTCGAGGATCGCCGCATGGAAAAGCAAAGAAGCCGCAGATACCGCTGGTCAGGCTCAAGCTGGAACCATTGGCTCTGTCGTCTCTTCCGATGCCTTCTTCCCTTTCGCTGATGGCTTGCTTGCTGCGGCGGATGCCGGAGCGACTGCGGTTATTCAGCCCGGTGGTTCCATGCGAGATGCTGATGTTATCGCGGCTGCTGATGAAGCTGGCCTTGCCATGGTCTTTACCGGAATGCGTCACTTCCGCCACTAAGGACGTATAGGATCTCAAAACTCAAGGTCCGACTTCAACAAGCGAGATAGAGCCTCAGCACTCTGGCCCAATACTCTGGAAAGGCTGCCGATTTGGCAGCCTTTCTTTGTTCTGTTAAGCCGCTTTGTCTTCTTCCTCAAAAGCAACAAATGCAAATATCTCCTCTCGGGTCGCAGCTTCTGAGGGCGGATAGATCCATTGCGTATTAATCATCTGTTTCATTGCTTTGCCCTCTGCACCCGTCTTATCCGCAACACGGTCCCAACCCGTGGTAAACAAGGCCCCCCAATCGCCGAGATCCAAGCAGGTCGCGTAAAATGCTTGCTCATAAACTTTTGTCGCTTTGTCACAAAGAACACGAACGGCGTTATACCCCGCGTAACGGCCAAGTTGAATGGCATGCTGGCAAGATAGCAATGTCTTGTGGCGCGTATCCGTGTATGCCGAGGCCACATCCCCAGCAGCAAAAGCCCCCTCAAAGCCCGGAATTAACAAATCTGGACTAACCTCAAGCCGCCCGTGAAAATCCAGATCCTCGCCAAAGGCCTTCGCTAACGAACTGGCCACCAGCCCTGTTGCCAAGACCACGGTTTGGGTGGGGATGACCTCGCCGTCGCTCAAGATCACACGATCTTCTTTAAGCTCCGATATACTGGCATCCATGCGGAGTTCGATATCATGGAGGCGCAGCGCTTCGTCAATATAGGGCTTCGGGTTCACGCCGAGCTCTTGTCCTGCAAGTTCACAACGATCCACCAACACAATCCGAAACTGTTTGTCTGATGCTTTTTTCAAACGACTGCGTAGCTCTGTCGCCAATTCAAGCCCGGTAAAACCAGCCCCGACAACCACTAGGGTATTGGAAATCGACGCACGACTGGCTGCAATCCGTTCCAACTGGTTGTCCAGTGCGGTTGCATCTTCAAAGGTATCAGCTGAAAAGCTATATTGTTCCACACCCGAAACCGGTAGTTTTTTAAGCTGACTGCCCGTGGCCAGAATGACACTATCGTAACGCAGTATTTCCCCGCTGCTTTCCGACCCCCTCCTATTATCCGATAGAGAGATTTCTTTCGCCACAGGATCTATGGCCTCTACAGATGCCTGAACAAACGTGACACCCATACGATCAAGCAAGGGCTTGAGTAAAACCCGTTTATCGTCACCTGACCCCTCATAAAGACGGGGACGAATAACCAAATAGGCATCACGAGAAACCAAGGTAATCTTGATCTCTTGATTATCACCAGAAACTGCCGCCTTTGCGCGTTCTCCAGCCGCAGACATCGCCGCCCAAAGGCCCGCAAACCCGCCGCCCAGGATTATAAGATGTTTCATTATAAGTTTGGTCCTTTTACATCGTTCAAACGCCACTGAGGCTTACCTCGCATAAGCTCGGGCGTGTGGTCACACTTGCCAAATTGAGGGTTCAATTTGGTACTAATCGTTCAAACGCCACTGAGGCTTACCTCGCATAAGCTCGGGCGTACCCTCCATCCCCTTGGCACTCTTGCCAAATTGAGGGTTCAATTTGGTACTAATCGTTCAAACGCCACTGAGGCTTACCTCGCATAAGCTCGGGCGTCCCCTGCATCCCCTTGGCACACTTGCCAAATTGAGGGAATCAATTCGGATGATTGGTTCCGTTTAATTGTAGCTATGAAATCATATGCATTTATGAGATAAAAGTTGCCTCTTTGCCTTTTAAATTTGCGAGAATGCAACTATGATTTTCTGGAATGGTTTCCTGGCATGATTTCCTGGAATGACTATCGTTATGTGCTGGCGATATCCCGCGCGGGTAATATCCCGAGTGCTGCAAGTCAGCTCGCGGTCAACACCTCTACCGTTTTTCGGCGTCTGGAAAAAATTGAAGAACTCTATGCCATAAAGCTATTTGAGCGGCATCGTCAGGGGTATATTGCCACAGAAGCAGGACAAGAAATCATCGCCGCAGCAGAACGGATGGAACAGGAAGCTTTCACGGTTGATCGCGCTCTTACAGGTAAGGATCAACAACTTACGGGGCGCTTACGGATCACCACAACAGAAACACTCGCCGCCTCATTTCTCAGTCGACACATTCCCTCTTTTTCTCAAGAAAATCCCGGGCTTTACGTGGAAATTATCAGTGACAACCAACGCCTGAGCTTAACCGAGCGGGAAGCTGATATCGCCCTGCGTCCGACCCGCCCCAAGGAAGAAACCCTGATTGGTCGGAAGATCGGCACTTTAAATTGGGGCATTTACGGTTCCCGCCTTTGCTATGACAACAAAAGCTTTCGCACTGCAAAGGATCTCACAGGGCATCGTTTTATCGCCTGGGGTGGCGGGCCTCTTGCCCAGCAAACAACAGACTGGATCAAACGCAATATTCCAGACGCCAGAATTGTTTACGAAAGCAGCAGCATGATCACCAATGCCCAACTGGCTGCCAACGGGTCTGACCTGACCCTCTTGCCCTGTTTGACAGGAAGCCGTTGGCAAGGGTTAACACCCCTCCTCCGCCCTCTGGAAGGCACAGAGGGCGAACTTTGGCTGGTTACCCATAAAGATTTGCAAAAAAATGCACGTGTACGTGCCCTTCTCGATTACCTCGTAAAAGCGGCAAAGGAAGACGGCCCTCTGTTTGAGGGCAAAGATCAGGAAAAGGACTGTACAAGAGACAACTAAAATAACATCATAAGTTGTGTTTAAATATCAGGTCAGTGTCATACGGAAGCTTCCCTAGTCGGAAAACTTACTTCTCGGAAGAGGTCTGCTTCCAACCCAAAGCGGACTACCAGATTAATGCGAATTAAATATATAAGCTATGTTACAGGGAAACTATGCGTAACCTTATAAATGTTCATAAAGCCCGGCAGAAATCATTAGAATCACAGTTTCCGGATTTACTATTGCTCGCTTGTGTAGAACCTGCGGAAGATTATGAATATCTTGCTGTGTCCATTTTTGACCGTTGGTTAGGAGAAGAATTATCTTTGAAACTTCTACATAACGTTGAGGAAAAAGAACAAAAGCGTAGGGATGAAATGTTAGATCAATTTAACGAAATTCTTATTGCCAATACTGAAATATTAACATTTCGCTTTAATACCCGTAAAAGTAAGCCACAATTTAAGGCATTTACTTCTGAACAATCAAAGCATGAGTATTTAAGGCATACTGATTCCCCTATGTATATGGTCGTTTTACCCGAAATAAATGCAGTGTATTTTGAAGGCTGGGATGACACTAATGTATTTTACTTACGAGAGCATTCCACAAAGAAAAAAATACAAAACTGGGCTAATGAAGTTGGCTTACATTGCCTTAAATCTAGAAAATAACTTTGGGAACAGCCGCTTCTGGCACTAAACGGATAAAACCATAATCGGGTCTAACACAACGGAGCCCTCTAACCATGGATGCCAGGGCAATTACTCATAGGGAATTGGAAGTAATGATCCGAGAGCATGATGTTGCCAAGGTTGAGTGGATAGAACCTGTAGCCAGTAATTATTATCAATCGCTTTGTTTGGTGAGGAGGTATGTTCCACATTAACGTTAAGTTATTAAGTAGTGTAGATTTGTAGCTGTAGTAATGTTGTGTAAATTTTTCTTATCAGAAAGTAAATGTGATGATAGGATTATTTAAGTTAAGGTGTATCTATGTTTAAGGAAGCTATAGTTGCCGTATTGTTTGTTGTTATGTTGTGTGTGATTCTTAATTGTTTTCGCTATGTGTACATGTATTTTTCTGCTCGAAGTAGAGGTAATGTAAATAAGTATAAATATTTATGGAATTTTGTTTTTTATATGATGTTAGGTCAAATGTTATTTGTTGCTTTAATTTTTGTTAATGATTTACTTTGAGGATATCAATATGGGCCGAATAATAGATCCAAAAGAGTTTTTAGTTAATGAACTTATCGGGCTTTGTTGCAAAAATTCATACCTTGTTTAAAAGGCCACGAGAATTAAGCCAAAAGTTAGGTGGCGGCAAAGTTTTAAGGCTATTTAAACTTATCTTATGAGATGTCATCAGCTCAGCTAATGTTATTGAATACAGTTATAAACGCCTAATTATTTTTACTAGATACAGAGCTAGGACTCTTCAAAGCACATATTTTTCAGTAAGAATTTCGATATGCCAGATAAATCCTACAATATCTCTACAGTCCCAACAGCAGAACTCTTGACCTGCTCCCCAATGTGTACTCATTTATAAGTTAGTTGTGTTTATGTTTTGGGGGGATGAAGGCTCTTGCTCGAGGAGCTTTGAAGAATATTTTAAACCTTCAAACCATATACCAGCTTGAAAATTACCTTTTAATGTTAAGTATCGTACTCTGGGTAATCCGAGAGTCTTAATCCATTTCTCATGCCGACAAGATGTTCCAAGCCATGAGAGAAATGCGTCTCTGATAAGTGGATTTGTCCGGTACCACATTTCTAAAGTTGGTATTACCGCCCCAGTTGATTTTTGTCTCTGATGAATCCAATAATCCTCGGGCCACTCTTGGTGGCGATCTTTATACCATCTCAAACTAGTAATCTCCCAATCAGCAGGAGACGTTAATTGATCGTTTTTTGCATAAAGAGTGGAAGTGATATTACTATCAGCATAAAAAAACTGGAGAGTTGGAGGTTGATAATTTATATCTTCTTCTGTTGATCCTGTTTTAAAGGCAATGATTGATAATTTATCAGCACTTTCCAAATATACCGTTTGCCCGTGAATACCTGATATTTGAACATCGGTTGGATAAATAGCTTTGTGTTTTCCTGAAATTATCACACCTTTTGTATCTTTTTGAGGTACTTCTTTTATCCCCTTTAGATATAAGGTGTTTCTTGAAAAACTTGAATCTACGGATGTATGGAAATTTTCGGACCGAGGGTCTTCCCCAATATCATTATGAAATAACCATTTAGAAGGGCTTTTTTCATTTAAGGGGAAAAGCCATGAATTCTGTAGGGAAGATGAGTCAATATCTTTAAGGACATCGTCCGATATATCGGTTAAATGAAAATAGACACGCTCCAAAAGAGCAGACCATTCGCTGTTAAACCAACCCCCGTTTACTATCAGTTTAATAGGCGAATTTCCTGTGGCATATCTTTGGGGCCAACAGCTTAATGCATCGACAAGACAGTCATCAATTCTGCGCCAATGCCCGTATGATGGTGAGGAGGCATTTGTATCTTGTTCATTATTCCAGAGTTTCGCAGAATAAATGTGATTTAGGCGCCACCCAATACCCTGTTTTATTTGTTTTGTCTGAGTTTCGTATTCTATCGGCACAACTTCGATTATTGCCGGATAGCTATCACCCTTATATTCGTACTGGAAATGCAACCATTGACCTTTTGCAGGGGCATTCTCACCTGACATGCGGGCAATAAAACGCACCCGCTCGCCGGTTGTTTTGTTAACCAAGGTTTCGTTCTCAGGGTCAAAAGCCCACCAACCAAAGATATCAATCATAATTATAGTACCCTGTTATGGCGTTCACAGATAAGTGCAATTTAACTCAAATGAAGTCTTGTTGGGGTGTGGTTATAATCTCGTTAAAGTATTCAACAAAGGCCTATTCATAATCATCCATAATGGTACCTATAAGAATATTCTTGAAAACCATAATGTTTTAAAATATCAGAACATTGGGGACCTTGCCTCTTGCCCGAAAACCTAACTGTGACTTATTAGAGGTTGGGCTATTTTATTAGTGACCGATACCATAACCCCTGAGGATTTGGTCATATTTTTCATCCTCTTTCATCTGGTCCATTGCTTTGTCAACGCAATGTAAGGCAGCGGCATTACTGTCATCTAACTTCCGCTAATGGCACTAAGCTGCCTTAATACACACGATCTATATGCGTAGCTCATTCCACTTATTTGTGCATCTTTGCGCCTTTGATAATTTTATCCACCAATTTTTTATCGGCATGAAGACCAATACCGACAACGCTGGCATTCTCAGGGTCATATTCTGCAAAAACGGCCCGATTAGCTTCATCGTGGCCCGTAGAAAACATCTCTTCGATATAAAGTGATGATTTTACGTTACGTGCTAATGAGCGTTCATGAATCTTTTTCAAGGTTTCTTTTGCCGCTGAAAGAACGATAATTGGTTGCCGGATTAAAGCATTGTAAGTGTTACCTGCACGATCTTTATAGGACTCCCCTATGATGTCGCCATCTTGCGCGGTTATGCCGCCGGTTAAAAAGGCAGTGACATTCAAGGCCTGCCAAGGCATCAAGTCGTCGCGTAGGACTATTGCAATTTTGGTATCAAACACTTCGGACATAACGTATCTCTATTCTCTGGCTGTAATCAATGGAACAAGACACCCATAAAGAAGGAAAGCACGGCACGCGTCTTGAACGTTTGTGCAAACCTTCGCGATCAGGTGTCGGTGATGTTGCCAAAATAACTTCCGCGCCCTCGGTCCCCGGCATGTCACGGATTGAGGCCAGCTTTGTCGGGGATTTTTTCGAACCCCACAGACACGATACCTATGCGCTGGGGCTGACCATGCAAGGTATTCAGGCCTTTCAATATAGGGGGGAGCGACGATACAGCCATCCCGGTCGCATTATTGTGCTCCATCCTGATGAGCTACATGACGGGGGATCAGGCACGGATCAAGGGCTGCTTTATCGCATGTTGTATCTTGAACCTTCAGTCGTGCGCGAAGCCTTGGGCGAGATGTTCAAAGGCCTGCCTTTTGTTAAGGCGCCCATTCTCGATGATCCTGCGTTGCAACGTGCGATGATAGAGGTGCTTGGTCAAATGGGGGGGCAAATGGAGGGCGCTCTAAGTGATCTCGCCGCCAGTGACGCGATTAGTGCGATTGCTCAGGGTTTGGTGCGACACAGTGATATCGTTGCTAAACGGCCAGATAAATCCTGTATCAGAGCCGCCAGTCTGGCCCGCGACTTTCTTTATGAAAATGCCTTTCGAACCGTAAGATCAGAAGAGCTGGAAGAGATTACCAGCCTTAATCGTTATGCCCTCTCCCGCCACTTCAGAGCAAGTTTTGGCACCAGTCCGCATCGGTTTTTGTTAATGCGCCGCCTTGAGTTCGCCCGGAGCATGATCGAAGAACAACAGCCCTTGGCCGATGTTGCTTTTACTGTTGGATTTGCGGATCAAAGTCACCTGACCCGCCATTTTAAACAGGCTTTCGGTGTCACCCCGGGCAAATGGGCGCAATACATCACTCAATAAACCAAACATCATTTATGGTGCGACAAAAATTTAGCCGAACCAAATAAAACTGCCCCACCCCACAGCGTATTGATAAGGGCTGCTTTATCATATTAATCAGGAATAGAACCGGGAGTAAGCCAATAGCCGTCTGGCACTTTCGTTTCGCGCAGAGTCCGCGACAAAACTTTTTCCAGTTTTATCCTGTTGAGTGGAACACAATATGCTGGCCTAAAGCGCTCAAACTTCCAACTATCTTGCAGTAAGCCACCGTCGACCACATCAAAACCAAGTTGGTCCATCAAATCGATCATTACTTTCTTGGCCTCGGTATTGTCGCCACAAATTGGAAGCGCACGTCGATCTGGAGAGCTTGCAGGACGAGCGTCTTTTTCTAAATCCTCAACGGTAATTGCATTAAATGCTTTAACGATGCGAGCGAGCGGTAAGTGCCTTGCTACTAGCTCACTTGTCGTAATCTCACCATCTTCAAGCTCTGGTATATGGCCATCCCTATGCGGAAAATAATTAAGTAAATCCACAACGATTTTATCCACAAGAGGAGCAACCGGTATAGAACGATAAGCCGCAAGAGGAATTGCAATAAAAACAATTTCACCGAACGCCACTACTTCTTCTACGGTGCCCGCTTTACAGCCGAGGGTCTTGCTCTGTTGACGCAACGTTTCGGTTCCCCTCGAATTACTGATCATAACATCATGCCCTGCGTTAACAGCATGTTTCGTAATTGCCTGTGCCATTGCACCCGCACCAATAAAGCTTATACGCATACCTATTTTCCTTTTTATTTACAGTTTTTATTACCGAAATATCTTTTGTTTCAGCTATTTCAACCTGTCACCGATACTGATCTTCGACCGAAAACAACCAGACTGAATACTGAAAGTCCCCAAGAACAGGCCGCACCATAAAACATTACCCAACTAAAGCCTTGTGAAAGGGCCTGACGTGATACCGAAATTGAAATGCCAATGGCTTCGCCTGCATCTAGGTTTCCTGCGGCAAGAGATTCAACAAGGGTTTGGGTTTGAACGCCCGGTATGACTTGCTCTAGGCCTTGTTGAATTCCCCAAAGCAAGATGAACCCCATAAGTGCAATGTTAATCGCAAGCGAGATCATTCGAGCACTCATATCCATGCCAGAAGCCATGCCAGCGCGTTCGACAGGAAGTGAAGCGGTGGCTGTATTGGTTACTGGTGTGTTTGTCAGGCCCAAGCCGATCCCCGCAAGGACGCTGCCCGGTAACATGGTCATCCAGCTTGCATGGTCGCTTGTTGCTGCGAAGTGCATAAGAAAGAAACCCGTGCCAATCGTAAAGAGGCCGAGCGGAATGACACTGCCCGGTCCAAAGCGAAGCAGGAGCCGTTCAGCGATCGGTGGGATGATCAAGGTTGGCAATGTATAGGCGAGAAGAATCAACCCCGTCGTAACGCTATCGTAACCAAGAACAGCCTGAAAATAGATAGGTAGATAGATAACAAAAGGCCAAAAGCTAAAATTCATACCACACGATCCCAGGAGCGCGCCGGAGAAGTTTCGAACCCGAAAAGCCGCAAAATCAAACATGGGACGCACGACCCTGTTTTCGATAAATATGAAAAGGAGAAAGCTGAGCGCGCTAACGGTCGCAATGACTATTCCAGTAGAATTCTCAAAGCTCAAGCTATCACCCTGGGTAATAAGATAAACCAGACCAAAAACGGATATCGAGAGTGTTCCCATACCCATGAGATCAACACGCCCTGCATTTGGATCTACTGATTCTTCAACCCCGATACGTACCAGAAGCAAAGTGATAACCGCTAACACCACATGGACCAGAAACACCCATTGCCAATTAGATAAGGCAACGATTAATCCGCCGACAATCGGACCAAAACCCAGCCCGATCCCGAAGATGATACCCCACCATCCGAAGGCTATCCCCCGCTCTCGCCCATCACGAAACTGATGAGACAATATGGCGACCTGACAGGCCAGCATAGCCGCAGCGCTTATCCCCTGAAAAAATCGAGCTCCAATCAACATCGGCGCACTCGTCGCCAATCCACAGACAAGAGATGCGATACCAAAAATAACGATGCCAACCATAAATATACGCTTGCGACCAAAACGATCCGCCAAGGCACCCATCGCCATCAGACATGTGGTCATGGCGATGGTATAGGCATTCATGATCCATTGAAGCTGTTTAAAATCAGCCGGAAGGATATTTTCCAATGTGGGGAGGATCGTCGGAATACTGGATATTTCCAACCCCAGCATCAACGCCGACAAGCATACGGCGGCCAAAGCCACCAAATTTTGAGAGATTGCATTTAAATTCATAATTTAACCTTACTTCTTCCAACCACAGCAAAATGTAGATTTCATCCATGCTAATCGCCCAATTGTGTACAGTTATCATTTGAACGTCTGGGATGAATTGGGTGTAAGGTGGGGAAATATTGACCACAACACAATCGTATGAAAGAATATTTCAATGACAACAAAATAGGATAGTTAGCATGACAACACTTGAGGTTGATGCCGTCAGGACCTTTGTAATGATCGCTGACCTCCAGAGCTTCACCCGCGCTGCTGAAGCGTTAGGATCTACCCAAGGTGCTGTGAGTGTGAAGTTGAAAAGGCTCGAAGACAGGCTTGATCAAAAGCTGATCGAACGAACACCGCGACAGGTGCGTCTATCGATGCAGGGCGAGATATTTATCACGTCAGCTCGTGATTTTCTGGCCGCTCATGATCGGGCGATTTCTGACCTCACAACGTCACGCCGACGGTTTAAACTCGGGATCGCCAACCACGTGATGGGGCCAGAATTACCCTCTCTTCTCGCCAAGTTAAAGTCAATCGATCCTGCTCTGACGATAGAAGTCCGGGTCGACAACTCCCGAGAACTGCTCGATTTTTATGAAGAGGGCGCTCTTGATGCTGTCATCATACGCAGTGATGACGATCGGCGAAGTGGTCAGGTTCTCGGCCCTGAACATTTCGGTTGGTACGCTTCGCCAAACTTCCAATTTCGAGAAGGTGAGCCGTTGCAACTGGCGAGCTTTTTGCCCTGTTGCTCTGTACGCAATGTTGCAATGAAGCTACTTGATCGTGCTACGATTCCCTGGACTGAGGTCTTTAGCGGCGGTAGCTCTGCATTAGAAGCCGCGTTATCCGCAGGGCTTGCCGTTGCAGCCTATCCCCGTCGGCTTGCCCCTGTGGATGTCGTTGAAGTCAGTGCCGCGCTAAAGCTACCGCCCTTACCATCTCTATCTATTGTTATGCATTCCTCTTTGTTTGATCCCAAAACCAAAGAATCCTTAAATGCCATCACCGCCGCATTCCGGGAACATCATAAAACCAACAGAAAGAGCCCTTATCAACCGTCGCCCAAAGCAGAAAAAATTCAAGATGCACGCCAGCTCCAGCATGCTCCTTAAAACCAATATATTCCTGCTAAATGTAGTTAAATTGAGATAACTGCTTGATTCCGGTGTAGAAAATCAATCAGACTGGCTTTAGATACACGCCAACCACCAAAGCCTTTAGATCCCGGGACACCAAAATATGTGGCAAACGCTCAAGTCTATTTCCTCGCTTCTGATAAGCTTTGGCATGTTGATGTTGGGTCAGGGCATGATCAACACTCTGCTTGGCCTTCGTAGTCGTATTGAAGGATTTTCCACAGAAACCACCGGTTTCATCATGACGGGTCAGTTCATCGGTATGTTAATCGGTGCTTTGTTTGCCGTACGGGTAATTGCTGCCGTTGGACATATCAGATCTTTTGCTGCCTTTGCCTCTATCATGTCGGTCACCGTTCTGGCCCACGTTCTCTATGCTGATCCCATATTCTGGTTTGCCTTACGCCTTGCGACCGGGTTTTGTATGGCCGGGATGATCATGGTTGTCGAAAGCTGGGTCAACGAACGATCAGTAAACGAAAATAGGGGCAAAATCCTCTCTCTCTACATGATTACCAGCTATATCGGCTCTGGTACCGGGCAATTTATGATGCTGCTTGGCGATCCTGCGCAATTCCAGTTGTTTGTCATTGCTTCCATGATCTATTCCTTTGCGCTCGTGCCTATCCTGCTCACCCGCGCGACAGCACCCAAGCCAAGTTCGCCGCAACGGATGAAATTTACCAAGCTGTTTTTAGTCTCTCCCGTGGGTGTTTTTGGTACAGTGTGTGCGGGTATGACCAATGCCTCGCTCAACGGGATGGGCGCTGTGTTTGCTCGCGAGGTTGGGTTGACTATCGCGCAGGTATCCATGTTTATGGCCGCAGCAATATTTGGCGGCATGCTATTACAGTTTCCAATCGGCCGTATTTCGGATCGGTTTGATCGACGTACCGTGTTGATCGCAGCCACCTTTTGTACTGCTCTTTCCGGACTGGCCGTGATTTGGGCGACAGATCAAAGTATCTATATTCTGATTGCTTGTATCGCGTTGTATGGGGGGATGTCTTTTACGATCTATCCCATATCTTCATCCCAGGTAAACGACATGGCAGACCGGAGCAAACTGGTTCAAATTTCTGCTGGATTGCTAATCGCCTATGGGGTTGGCGCCAGCATCGGACCTATCGTCGCCTCACAATTTATGTCTTTAACAGGCCCCAAGGGATTTTTCATATTCACCACCGGAGTCAACTGCACTTTGATACTCTTTACCGTCGTACGTATTATCCAACGTCGCCGACATACAAACCATAAGGCTTCCTTTATGCCCTTAGGCGGTATGAATATCAGTAGTAAACAGCTCTATACTGCAGCAGTAACAGCTGATCAGGAAAAAACTGACGGCTCGAAACACTCAAAACAAAGTTGAGATTTTCATACCAAGAATTATGAGAGTTCAGGCGCTTATGGATGAACAGCAAAAACTCATCTAGGAGACCAAAAATGTTGCTTGTCCTGCACTCATCGGGGAAAGAATCGCGAGACAAAACCATTTATAAGCTCTTGCTGCCCACCCATAAGCGTCCAAACTATCGTCGTTTAATTTCACTCTTGCTCATCGTTGTTTCATCACTCGCATCGGAATAGCTACACTTCGCTCTTCACGCCTTGAGAAAAGTTAAGCTAAACAACGATAACGCTTAGCCGACGACGTTATGTCCACGTCCCTTCATACAATTCTTTACGATCTGTTTGCGTTCGTCTTGTGTATCCCAAGCCTGAGTACCAGCACCGATACCTGCGCCAAGAACACCCCCGACAAGCGCACCGCCGAGACCATCGGCTAGCCCACCAACAACAGCGCCGAGACCTGTACCAAGCAGGGCGCCGTTTTGCACATCTCCGTTCAGGTAACCGCGTTGATCAGCAACTTCGGCACAGGCCGTAAGATCGCTTTCATAGATCTCTGTATCTCCCCCATCAACGATTGGTCTGTAATCAGCACCTGTATTACTACACGCTGATAGGCCAAATATGCTGACGATCCCCATACATAACGAAAATTTCATTACTGCGGTCCTAATTAAAGACTAAAGAATATTAGAGCCTCTTTTAAGGGAAGTTTCTGACAGTAGTCTGACCAATACACATTGGTTAAAAACACTTTTGTGATACTAAAAGCCTGATGGAGTTGCAGGATATAACCTTTAAAGCTAACTTTGAGGCGCCCTCAAATAATCAGGATTTGCTGATTATTCAGGATATAAAAATAAAAAGAGAGCGTCATGGAATTCCACCTTTTCCTTATTTTCGCGGTCACGACAGCCATTGTGATCTCATCCCCCGGACCTTCGGCGATACTCGTGGTTTCTCAAGGAGCAAGTCATGGTTGGGAACGTGCAATATTTGGAATATTGGGAATTGCTGTTGGGGCGATGTTCTATTTTGCGCTCTCAGCAACAGGCGTTGCGTCCTTAATACTGACCTCAACACTTGTTTTCTCGGGCATCAAATGGATTGGCGTCGTTTTTTTGCTCTACCTAGGTTTCAAAGGTTTATTCAGTAAATCTGCCCTGATCAACATCCATCCCGACCGCGTTCAGAAAAAACGGTCCGCCCTTTTTCTACAAGGATTGTTCATCATGGCATCAAACCCCAAAGCAATGCTCTTTTTCACAGCAATCCTCCCTCAATTTATAGATCTGGATCGTGCAATTGTTCCCCAAATCCTGATCATGGGAGCAACCACCTTTGCCCTGCAGCTCCCAATCTATGGTTCTTATGCTTATATGGGAGAACGGATAATGCGTGGCAGCATTAAAGTTTGGCTTGTCAGTGGACTAAATAAACTGGCCGGAGCAGCCCTTGTTTTTGCAGGTCTGAAGATGATTACCCTGACAGTAAGCAAATAAACGAATTATTGAAACATCAAGGATCAGGACTTATTAATTCCCAGCGTTTTAGAATTAGCAGGTCCAGTTCCCCTAACAAAGAAAAGGCCCTGATGCCTACGAGGGAGAAACCTCTATTACACCAGAGCCCTTATTCGTCCTTTAAATGGCAACATTGCTGTTTCCATTACTTAGAACAAATGACGTTATTTTTTCAACCTTAGATATTCAAAAGCAAAAAGGCTGGTTGTTGATTTTTTATTGTAATATTGGCAATAAAGTTTTTCACCCTGAGCTGGCGCCAAAGTGCTTGTATTTGCCAAGACACTCAACATCGTTTTACCTTGGTTTTTAAGCTTTTTCTTCCAAGCTGAACTCCGGCTGCTATTGCTACCCTCTGCGCACTCAGCAATGTTTTCAGAGTTCCCGCAATGAAGCATCATGTCTTTACCGCTTAACACTTTCACATGATAAGGGTATTCCGTTTTGGGTTCCTTTGCGCCGACAATACCTTCATCCGGCTGTGCCGATTTTAAACACTGGATTTCCCAATCGTTAGAGCTGCCCATGGCTTCGTAAGCCTTGGTATCAACTTCCATGTAAGCAATTTGCATTGACTGAAGAGAAGGCAAAATACAGCCATTGCTTAATGTCGCTGTCTTCCGGTTGATTAAACCTGACCGCTTTTCATTACTAAAACCTTGTTTAAATGTGTATTCACCCATAGTACCGATGGTGATGTTTTCTGGTTGAAAATCGGTACACTTGGTGAGGCTTGTCAGATCTTTCGACGGTGTTCCAAGTTCGACCTTTTGACCATTCGCATTTGGCTGGTTCACCGCCACTTGAGATGTCGTTGATGGAACTGTTGCCTGACTACCATTCAGTGACTTCTTAATCTGCTTAGTTGCTTCATCTGCCGCTTCATTTTCCAAATTTTTCTTTAAATTTTGTAAAAATCCCTGTTGTGCCTGGGCAGTACTTACACACCCAAATGCCGCCAGAACAAAAATTCCTGTTTTTAAATTACGACGATAACCCATACCCTAAATATCCCTCTGCTATGTCCTGAAAATCGACAAAAATAAACCCTCATAAGACCAGGAATTAACCTCGTCTTATGAGGGTTACAGTTCAGAAAGAATTTTATTCCCTTAAAAGTGAAATTAATTTCAGGGCTTAAGACAAAACCTTGATTTTTTACTCGATTAATCCGTGATCTATTAATCTGTGGCTGGATTAATCACAGGACCACCAAGAGTTTCGATATTCTCAAAATCCACGAGCTGTGAGGGTGTGTCTCTTTGACGGTAGAGGCGTTTGTTCAGGTTTGGATAGTCACAGATATCAAAGTCGCGCCTTTGCCCCACCACGATGTATTTTAACGTCTCATCACCTGTGTTGGTTAAACTATGAGCTTTGCCCCCTGCGCGGTAACCGATGAAATCACCGGCACCAACTTCGTGTTCTTCATCCCCGACAAAGGCAAGCCCTCGACCAGACAGGATATAGACACACTCCTCTTCATGTGAATGGACATGAAATTCAGTAGAATTTTTGCCCGGCGCTACTTCAACAATATGAAAACCAAAACCTGCCAACCCTGTGAGATCGCCCAAAGACTTACTTGCCCTCAGTGCGTTGGGGTTCAGGAAATGCTCTTTCGCACGCGCTTCCATATCGTCGATCTCAGCTTTTTTAACGAGGTATTTATCCATCTTCATTCCAGACTAATCATGAGATCAAAGTAGATCCGTACTCTTTACGACCCGACAGTATTCACCATCCATGTTGGCCAGTGACATGTTATGTACGTCCTGCGCAGTTCGCAAAGTCCCGGCATAATCCGGGAAGGCAAAAGTAAAACAGGCGTCCTCAATCAAAAGAATATCAAAGCCAAGATTCCCCCCGTGCCGCACGGTGGCCTCTACCGAGTTATTGGTAATTACCCCCGCGACAACAAGCTTTGAAATACCTTGGCCCTTCAACTGGTCTTCCAGACCTGTGCCAACAAAGGCTGAATTGGCTGTCTTCCCGATAACAACCTCTCCTGCTAAGGGTGCCACTTCAGCCTTAAAGCCATGCGTTGGTGTTCCCGGCGCATAGGTAGATCCGGCATTTACACTGTCGTGGCGAACATGAAAAACAGGCCGATCCGCTTCGCGCCAAGACTTCAAGATCTCCGCCATCACTTGTTCCGCATCCGGATTGTTTCTGGGGCCGTATTTAGACCAGAAAGCTTCATCAATGGCTTTTTGCACATCAATGATCAGAAGGGCAGTGTTTTGATCCAAGAACTCTGGCATAGAGTTATGTGTCCTTTTGTTTCGTTCAAGCGCCACTGAGGCTTAACCTCGCATAAGCTCGGGCGTCCGGTCGGACTTGCCAAATTGAGGGTATCAATTTGGGGTATTTCGTTCAAACACCACTGAGGCTTAACCTCGCATAAGCTCGGGCGCCCGGTCGGACTTGCCAAATTGAGAGATCAATTTGGGGTATTTCGTTCAAACACCTCTACTCATAACCGCCTTAACGCGTCATAGGCGACGCCCAGACCGAGTAACGTAAAGATGGCGCCAAAGGTCTGTGTAATCTGGCGGCGCATGGCGATAAACTTTCGGGTGATAAATTCAGTCGAAAAAACTGTCGCCGTTATTGTATGACCAGACACCCCGAAGGCAACACAAACAATTAAGATTTCAACCAACAATTCAGTCGAGGCATTAGCAGGAACAAAGGCAGTTAAGATTGATCCAAAAAACAAGGCTGCCTTGGGGTTTGTCGCGCAAATGAGAAAGCCGGTACGGAAGGCCTGAAGGCCCGAACTGTTCGAAGAATTAAGAGGGATTTGCGTATTATCCATACGTGCAGCACTTCGGAACGATTTGATCCCAAGCCATAGCAAATATCCAGCCCCAAGCAATCGAAAAGCAAGTACGACATCTGGGAAAAGCTCAAACAACGCCGTTACCCCCAAGACCGCCAGAACCGCCCAGATAAAACTCGCCAGTGAAATGCCAAAGCCCGTCAACACGCCATGCCGACGTCCCTGATTAAGAGAAGCGCTCATAACCGCAAACATGTTTGGCCCCGGAGAAAGCCACCCCATGATGTTCACAAGTGCAATTGTCGATAAAACACTCAGGGTATCCATTTATTTAAGAGTCCTTATGTTTCGTTCAAACGCCACTCAGGCTTACCTCGCATAAGCTCGGGCGTGCCCTCCTAATCTCTGGCGAACTTGCCAAATTGAAGATTCAATTTGGAGTATTACGTTCTTGTCTGCTAGGGCTTAACTTGAAGCCTTGTGAATTCAAAACTTCGTACCAGCACTTTAAAAAATTAACCCGGGGCAACCGCCCCTATATAAAATTATTCACCCCTAGATAAAATTATTCACCCCTAGATAAAATTATTCTCTGGGAGGTTGAATTTTTCAACCATAAAGTCGACGAAGACTCTTACTTTTGGGGAGAGATGCCGACCGGGGGGGTAGATGGCGTAGATCGCGCTGTCGGGAACGTGATAATCGGGCAGAATTTCAGAGATCTTCCCTGCCTTGATTGCCGGCCCCACTAACCAAAGGGGCAAAAGGCCGATGCCCATATCCTGTCCGATGAGATCCATAATAACTTCGGGGTTATTGGTCTCAACCGCGCCATTAACATGAACCGTTTCTTCCCCGTCCGGGCCGTCTAAACGCCAGTCGTTACGAAAGGCGCGAGAGGCATAGATCAGGCAATCGTGGTTTTCCAAGTCTGACGGTTTTTTCGGGCTACCGTGTTTTTCCAGATATGTCGGCGAGGCACAGACCACCCGACGGTTGGCTGCGAGCTTACGCGCGATCAGACTAGAGTCTTCCAGATCACCAATGCGCACGGCGAGGTCATAGCCTTCACTCAACAAATCGACAAAACGGTCGTGGAGGTTGAGATCCAGTTTGATCTCTGGATAACGCTGCATAAACTCGGGGATCAACCCGGTAATCCACAACCGTCCAAAAGCCACGGGCACATTGAGCTTTAAGGTTCCGCGCGGCGCGGCATGGAGGTTTGCCACCGCATCTTCTGCCTCTTCCACATCCACAAGGATCTGGCAGCAACGGTCATAAAACCCCCTCCCCACTTCAGTCAGGGAAAGATGCCGCGTGGTCCGGTTAAACAACCGCGCCCCAAGACGATCTTCGAGGCGACCAACCTGCTTGCTGACAGCAGAAGGCGTAAGAGATGACGCCCGCGCTGCTGCCGAAAAGCTGCCCTCGTTCACCACCTTCACAAAGATGCCCATCGCAGAAAGATTGTCCATGTGTTCGCCTAGAGTCTGAGTTTATTTATGCCGCACGGGAATAAATAGCAGAAAATTCATACTGTGTAACCTAATTTGAGAATTAATTTTACGGTTCTTAAATGACGCTTAAACTCAAAATTTTACAGACAAAAATTGAATAATAGTATTGCTACACACCTAAATATTTTGCACTCTTTATCGCATGTTAGACATCTGGCTTGAACATATTGACACGATTTCCGATACAGAAGTCGGTTATGAGCTTATTTCACATTTTATCACATTAAATGGTGATGCAGTTTATCTGCATAAAAAGGAATCTAAGCCAGACACTCTAGAAACAATAGGGCAGCAATACAAAGTTCTGAGACACACAAAGGGACAGGTTGAAGAGACATTCCTCCCTCCCCTAAAAATGATGACCCACCTCGATCCTATCATTGATTTCTTTTCTGATGGGTCCCTTCTTATCGCCGACAGACGTTGCCAATATCGGGGTGTAGATGACTATGATTTAAACGGGATGATCTACAATCCCAAGACAAAAGAGATCCGCCAATTTCTCGCCGGCGATGGTATTGAACAAGCGCAAATAGACCACAACGATAACATTTGGATCTCATATTTTGATGAAGGAACCATTGGAAATTACGGTTGGGGTAATGTTAATGCACGCCCGCTTGCGGACCCGATAGGAAAAACCGGACTAAACTGCTTTGATTCATTAGGAAATATAATTTGGAAGTTTGATCAAGCAGACGCATTCATTGATGATTGTTACGCAATGAACGTTACCCCTCAGGATACTCATATCTACTATTACAGCGATTTTGATTTCTGCACTATTTCAGAAAACTACCAAACTAGTTTCTTTTCACCGAAGCTAGGAGGCTGCGAAACCTTTGCAATTTCAGGGAAATATTTACTCTTCGATGGTCAATATGAAGGTGATATCTGCAAAGCTTACCTCATCAAGAAAGCAGGAGAATCGTTTAATTCTCCCATTCCCGTAAATTTGAAATTAAGTCATGGAGAAGCTTTTTCTGAGGGAACTTTAATAGGAAGAGGCAATAAATTGCACCTATTCACCAAGACAGACTGGTTTGCTATTGATGCACGCGAGGCTTTTGAACAAGCTGATGCCGTCTAAAAATAACGAGAATAGTTTATGTTCAAAGAGGATATCCACTTTACCGATAAAATTACTGAAACTGTCAAAGTGTATACAAAGACTGGGGAATTTGTCTGTACTGGAGAATTAAAAATATCACCTAAGGAAATCCCTTCTGTACAGGTAGATTATATTGAACCATTTAAATTCCCCAAGAAATCTACTCACTTCATTTGCTCTTCTAGTCATCAAACCTACACGCTAATAGGTTGTAATTTAGAAAACGGGATAGCTATATATCCAAAATTAATAATAAAGGGAACGAAAAAACAAGCGCAGTTTAGAAAATTTAGTATATTGCTTCACGGTATCTCAGAATGGATGGACAATAGTTCCCGTTTTAATATTTCCGAAACTGAAATATTAAAAAAAAGAGAGGCAAAAACTTTCAAAGTCTCAATCAAAGATCACAACAATAAAAAATTTACGATATCTAGTAAACATTGGTGCAATGTTGAAAAAGAAACAGATAACACCCAAACTATAAATCAGCGCACTATCATCACTTATAGTATCAAAAACGGTTCATTCTCTGCAGACGAAGTACTTAAAAAATCTCATGAGATACAAACAATTTTCACATTACTACTAGGCTTTTCAACAAATATTGAATACATATGGGACCAAGAGGAAAAATCATCACCTAAGTCTATTTATTTCGTAAATAACTCAACACGGGAATATCCATATAAATATAAAGAGTATTGTCTTACTGACTCCAAATACTTATTTGATAATAATAAATGGCCCGTAATATTCAAAAAATTTTATGAAGAGAAATACGTAAATTTTGAAAATTTATGGGCGCGTGTAGCAGGAATGTTTTCATACTCAGGATTCTGGGAGTTTGAAATTTTAGCCTATGTTAGCTTAATTGATCGAGTGACATTTTTATTTGCAAATAAAAATAAATCGATAATGAATAGAAAACAATTTTTAAGAATTCAATCTGAAATAAAAATGCTAATCAAAAATAAAAAACATTTTACAGATCAACCATCTCCTCAAGATAACATAGACAATCAAATCCTAGACAGCCTTTTGGAACAGATAAATTATCTTAAAAATTCCGACTTAAACTCTTTCCAACAATATTTTGATCAGGCCTTATCAAAAATAGATAGCAATATAAAAGATATCATCAATCTAACACCAGAACAGTTCGCTCACTTAAAAAAATTGCGCAATCAAATTGCTCATGGCGACACGCCAAAATTAAATAAAGACAACAACTTAACCTATGAATATATACTCAAAAGCAAATTATTAATATTGCTATTATATTGGATCTATCGAGATTTTGGTTTTACAGATAATGATTTCATTACTTTTATTAGTAACTGGCAACACCCAAACGTTAGAGAAGCGTATTTGAATCAGAAGGTTATTGATCGTTTTTTTGGAAATCACCATTATTTTAAAATTAGCAACACCGCGCTAAAAACGATAAAAACATCCAAACCAAACATCATTATATTAGAATATAAACCAAGTATAAAAAGATATGTTTTTAGACCAGAGTACTCAAAAAAAGCCGCAAACATATGGAAATTTAGCACACATAATTTGAGTTACGAGGGTTATGTCGCATCCATTATCGATCCACGCTACATAAAGAAAGTTACTTATGCCAACAACGTATATTTAGAATCCAGCGACGAACAATATAAAATCCACATGGGTATTTGTATATTAAATGGCCCTAAACATTTGATAAAATCTAACAGAACTCAAATATACGATGAAAAAGATAATCAATGGAAATCAGACCTAAAGCTTAAGTAGCTTTTAAAAGATGATCGAGGATCAGAGAGAAATCCTGTTCGGCATTTGCCGAAAATTCAATCCGCCACGCCATGGGTACGACGCTTATTGTTAATCGTTGTAGAAAGACGGGATTTCATTTTGGGTGTGGAAATAAATTCGCCCTCTCGCCGCTGTGCGAGTAACAGGGCGAAGAGCCTCGAGATCTGTTTCTTCAGCTTCGGTTTTTTGCTGTAACAAATCTAGGCCTTGCTGGACAACGGCGCTTAGACTGCTGTGACGCCCTTTTTCAACTAGTGACCGCGCAAAGGCAGCTTGTTGATCAGTCAGAGAGATTGAGGATTTAACGGTCATAACACCTTCATTAAAAGCTTCCTGAAACTAAGAGTATCAAGCTTTGGAAGAAATACGGTACTACCAAGTAGCACCATATTCAAGATGCGCGCAAACAAACCATTCCCGAGCGGATGTTAATCCATCCCCCAATCCAAAATCACCTTACCCGAATTCCCAGAGCGCATGACATCGAAGCCTTCTTGGAAGTCGTCGATGTTATAATGGTGAGTGATGATCGGGGTGAGGTCGAGGCCGCCTTGGATTAGGGCGGACATTTTGTACCAGGTTTCGAACATTTCACGGCCATAGATGCCTTTGATCACCAAGCCTTTGAAGATCACCTGATTCCAGTCAATCCCCATATCCCCCGGTGGGATACCGAGCATCGCGATGCTGCCGCCGTGATTCATGGCAGCCAGCATTGAATTAAAGGCGGGCTCACTGCCGGACATTTCCAGACCGACGTCAAAGCCCTCTGTCATACCAAGGTCGCGCATGGTTTCTTCGACAGAGGTTTCGGTGACGTTGATCGCGTGTTGAATACCCATCTTTTTTGCAAGCTCAAGACGGTAGGGATTGATATCTGTAATCACCACGTGGCGCGCGCCGACATGTTTGCAGATCGCCGCGGCCATTATGCCAATGGGGCCTGCACCTGTGATCAACACGTCTTCGCCAACCACGTCAAAGGAAAGCGCAGTATGAGCTGCGTTGCCAAAAGGATCGAGGATAGCGGCGATATCATCCGTAATATCATCGGGTAGAATGAAAACATTGGTGGCTGGCAGGCAGAGGTACTCAGCAAAGGAGCCTGTGCGGTTTACGCCCACGCCCTCTGTATTACGACAGAGATGACGACGACCCGCGCGGCAATTACGGCAATGCCCGCAAGTAAGATGCCCTTCACCAGAAACACGCTGACCAATTTCTAGATGGGAAACCTGACTCCCGATCTTTTCAATGGTGCCTACGTACTCATGACCCACGGTCATACCCACAGGAATGGTTGCCTTGGCCCAGTCATCCCAATTGTAGATATGAACATCGGTGCCACAGATCGAAGACTTCCTGATCTTGATCAGAACATCGTTCGGGCCGATTTCAGGCAGGGCTTCATCGCGCATCCAGATACCGGGTTCAGATTTGAGTTTTGCCAAGGTTTTCATTTTTATAACTCCATCGGCTTTGCCGATTAATTTGTTTGTGTCGCTTTGTTCCCATGAATGGGAACTTTGCTCACGTTCAAGCGCCGACTCTGTACCGCTTTCTCAAGGGAAAGCGTATTTACGCTCAAGTGCCGCGCAGGCTTTACCTCGCATAAGCTCGGGCGCGTGGTCACGCTTGCCAAATTGAAGGAATCAATTTGGTTATTTCTTAAATCACGCTCAAACGCCGCTGAGGCTTTACCTCGTATTAACTCCGACGCGTGGTCACGCTTGCCAAATTGAAGGAATCAATTTGGTTATTTCTATATAATTCCCAGTTCTTTTCCGGCTTCGCCGAAAGCGACTATGGCACGGTCGATTTGTTCTATGCTGTGTGCAGCCGACATTTGTGTGCGAATGCGCGCCTGACCTTTTGGCACCACTGGGAAGGAGAAACCGATGACATAAATACCCCGTTTGAGCAGCGCGTCTGCCAACTTGGTCGCAAGCGCCGCATCGCCGATCATCACCGGGATAATAGGGTGTTCGCCCGGAAGAAGGTCAAAGCCTAGCTCTGCCATGCCTTTGCGAAAATGGTTGCTGTTTTCAACCAGTTTGGCCCGCATGTCCTGACCATTTTCAACGCGGTCAAGCACCTCAAGAGTCGTTGCCGTAATAACGGGGGCCAATGAATTGGAAAACAGATAAGGACGAGAGCGTTGACGCAGCCAGTCCACGATCTCTTTTTTTGCTGATGTATAGCCACCGGACGCACCACCCAATGCCTTACCCAGAGTTCCGGTGATGATATCAACCCGATCTCTCAGGCCCCAGTAATCCGGCGTTCCCGCACCGTTTGGCCCCATAAAGCCAACGGAATGGCTGTCATCAACCATCACCAGGGCATCATATTTATCGGCAAGATCACAGATAGCAGGCAGGTTGGCGATATAGCCATCCATGGAAAATACGCCATCTGTCACGATCAACCTGAATCGCTGATCTTGTGCCTCTATCAAGCAGCGTTCCAGTTCAGCCATATCACTGTTTGCGTAACGATAACGCTTGGCTTTGCACAATCGCACGCCATCAATAATGCTGGCATGATTCAAGGCATCACTGATAACCGCGTCTTCAGCCCCCAGAATCGTTTCAAACAGGCCCGCGTTGGCATCAAAACACGAAGAATAGAGAATCGTATCTTCCTGTCCCAAGAAACGGGAAAGGCGTGCCTCTAGCTCTTTGTGAATATCCTGTGTGCCACAGATAAAGCGAACAGAAGACAAACCAAAGCCATAAGCCTCAAGAGCTTTTTTCGCCGCGCTTACCAAACCGGGATCGTCAGAAAGGCCAAGGTAGTTATTGGCGCAGAAATTCAGCACTTCGCCGCTGGATTGAACCTTGATCGCAGAGGATTGGGATGATTCGATCACCCGCTCTGCTTTATAGAGGCCCGTTTCCTTTAGCGTTGCGAGTTCGCCCGTGAGATGCTTGATGATTGATCTGCTCATTACCCTGTCTGGATCCTGTTTCAGTAGAAATTCAATATAGTAGATATATTATCTAGTATAAAGGATACGTCAAGTTTTGAAGTTTAAATTTTTAGCTTCATCTTCCCAACGCCCTTTAAAAGGGAATACTATCACAGGTGAGTACGAAGACTCTTAAAGACCCTTAGGGCCGTTTTACACCCTCATAAGCTAATATCTAACAGGCATCCGATGTTCCATTCCCTGAAATCTCTTGAAGCCTTTGAATCTGGTATCTCTGTTATAGAAGTCAGTCATATTTCCGAACGCCTCGATGGCGTGGTGAGTTACTGTAAACAGGATGCAGGCACACAGGATACAGGCACAACGAACCCGGAGTTTTGGCAAATTGCCGCAGAAAACTGTGACTTTGAGATTCTGCCAGAAGACTTTTTAACGTTCAATAAACTGGAAAAACTCTTTATCGGGCGTAACAAGATCAAAGCAATTCCAGACGACATTGCCAGATTTGCCTGTCTCAAAGAACTTTATATCTATGGTAACGCCCTCAAGACACTCCCTGAATCTTTGGGAAGTCTTCCAGAATTGCGCATACTTGATCTCAGCCACCAAAGACTGGTGTCTCTGCCGGATACGATCGGGAATTTGAAGAAACTAGAGATTCTCTACGCAAGCAATACAGAAATTACTGATCTTCCTGAATCACTCTGGCGTTTAAACAAACTCAAATACCTGAACCTCACCGATAACAAACTAACCCGTTTGCCAGAGATGGTATCAAACTTGTCAGCGCTGCGGGAATTTCGGCTATACAATAATCACCTTACGGATCTCCCTGACTCGCTCAGCCTTCTCAAAAACCTTCGGGAGCTTTATCTCAACGGGAATCAACTCAAGAAACTTCCCGAGAATATAGGTATGCTGAAAAGCTTGGAAGTCCTGGATCTTCGCAACAACCGAATTGGCGCAATACCTGAATCTTTGGGTGAAGCAAAAAACCTGATTCATCTCGACCTCAGGGCAAACCACTTTACAAAGCTTCCTGAATGCCTTGCCAAGTTACCAAACCTTAAAAAGCTCGACCTGCGCTGGAGTCACCTTCGAGAACATCCCGCGTGGCTGCAAAGCCTTGAAGATCGTGGATGCGCCATCTATCTCTAAGCCTTGATTCAGGACTTTCTAGTCGCTTAGCTTAACTCTTGCTCATCTTTGTTTCATCACTCGTGTAAGAGTATCTACACTTCGCTCTTCACGTCTTGATCAAAAATTAAGCTAAACAACTATAGCTTTGAGCTTGAATCCTCAGTCTTGAATCAGCCTAGCTGATAGTTTTGACGATATCGTGTTGGGCTGATTCCCATTTGGTCCCGGAAATGGTGGCGCAGTGTATCCGCAATACCAAAACCACAATGGGTTGCGACCTCTTCAACCGACATCATTGTTTCTTCCAGACAGGTACACGCCAGCGCCAAACGCTCTTGAATCATCCACTTCGCCGGGGGAAGCCCTGTAGCCTCTTTGAAACGCCTAATAAAAGTCCGCAAGCTCATATGTGCGCGCTTTGCCAGATCCTCGACCTTGATCGGCATCTGGATATGGTCGCGAACCCACTGTAACAGCTCATCCATTGCCTGCTCTCTACGCACCAGAGGTCGATCAATAAACTGAGCTTGTCCACCATCACGCTGTGCTGGCAACACCAACCGCTTTGCCACTTTGTTCGCAACCGCCGGGCCAAAGTCGTTGCGAATAATGTTCAGGCAAAGATCAAGCCCCGCCGCAGATCCCGCAGAGGTCATAATACGGCCCTCATCAATAAAGAGCACATTAGGATCAACCTTTAGCTCTGGATATTTCTCGGCGAGCAAGTCCGCATAACGCCAGTGGGTCGTTACCTTTTGATTCTGCAAGATTCCTGCCGCCGCCAGCACAAACACACCAGAGCAGATAGAGACAATACGCGCGCCACGATAATAAGCCGCCCAAATCGCTTCTAGAAGCGCTTCCGGTGGACGTTCATGCACAGATCGCCATCCCGGAATCACGATAGTATCTGCCTTTTCCAAAGCTTCGAGACCATTTTCAGCCGTCACCTGAAGACCACCTAACGCACGGCACGGGCCAGAATCTGCCGAACATGTCGTGAAATCATACCAGGTTTCAAACTCGGGACGTTCCAGACCAAACGCCTCAACAACCATGCCGTATTCAAACGTACAGAGTCCATCATAGATGACAGCAGCAACAAGATGGTTTGGTTTTGACGTCATCATTTAACTCTTTTCGGCATACAGGAAACAATACTTATTTGGCATAATATACATGTATATAGTCATTTATGCCAATAGGCAAACTTAAAATGATGGTTTATGTTGATTGTATTGAGATAATTCGTTTTAAATTTATGGAGAAAGATCAATGCCTTCAGCTGTCGCACTTGTCCGTGCAGCCAAGCCGGAAGAAGCCCTGGCCCACTTTGAAAGACGCTTGCGTTTGGAAGCTGATTGCTGGGATACCCACTACGCCCTTACCGAGCAGATTCAGGACTTTGTTCTTTTGGACGTGCGATCCCCTGACCTCTATAATCAGGGTCATATTCCAAAGGCGATCAACCTGCCACACGGCAAGATCATTGCCCGAAAAATGAGAGAATATCCTGACGACACGCTCTTTGTCGTCTATTGCGCAGGACCACATTGTAATGGTGCCAATAAGGCAGCGGTCCGCCTGGCAAAACTTGGTTACCAGGTCAAAGAGCTAATCGGTGGCGTAGAGGGCTGGAAAGATGAAGGCTTTAAGTTGGCTGTGACGCCATAAACCCCGGGATTTATGCCAAAACAAAAGGGCGTTCCCCTGTCACAGGAGAGCGCCCTTTTGTTTGTTGAATATATATTTTGGCCCTAAAGCCCCTGAAGACGTTCCACAACAAGCAAGGCCACAGCCTCTTTATCCCCCTGATTCACCAATGCATGATCACAATCTGCGGGATATCGGGCTGTACCACCTTTTTCGACAATATCGCTCTCACCCGCTGATTCGACCAGTATTTGGCCCGACAGAACGGTTAGGTGTTCGCGTGTGCCTTCAACGTGGGGCGCAGATCGCAGGGCACCACCGGGCTCAAATGTCAGCTCATACCACTCGCACAAGGCCGCGCTCTCTACAGGAGAGAGAATGCGCATCACGCAGCTGCCATCAGGGCTGGACATTGTCGGCGTCAGGTTTGCCGGTACAACCTCGACCTTGATCACTTCAGGCTCTCGCGGCGCTCCTTCAAGTAGCTCATAGATATCCATGCCAAAGCTTTGCGTCAGGCTCCAAAGCGTTGCAAAAGTTGGGTTGGCTTGCCCGCGTTCAATTTGGGAAAGCATGGACTTGGACACACCAGATAACTTCGCAAGTTGATCCAGCGTCAGCTTCTTCTCCTTGCGTGCGTCACGCACCTTATCCCCGATAAGCGGGACGCCTTTGCGTTTTGGTGCCATCTGCATTTATCCTTGAAATCAGTCTTAGTGGAAATTCCAGCATAGTGGATTTAATTTATAGAGACCAGATCGGAAATTACTCATTCCCCCCATACCTTTTTACTTGAGCACTCAATACACGACACAAAAAGAACCTACACGCCCTGCCAATATTACAGTTTATATTACACGATTGTGCCTACTTGCGCTTTAAGACATTAGACAATATCTATTTATCTCAATTACTTACAAAGAGATCAAAATGCCAAACCTAACAATCGTTGCCAATATCTACGCCAAATTAGATAAAATTAACTTGGTCCGTGAAGAGCTGGAAAAACTCATCCCAACAACCCGCGGCGAACAAGGATGTTTACAGTACGACCTCCATCAGGATAACGAAAATCCTGCACATTTCATTTTTTTCGAAAGCTGGCAAACCCGCGAACTATGGCAAGACCATATGAGCGCACCGCATGTCTCAGCTTTCCTGATCGCGGCAGAAAACGCCGTTGAAGACTTTAGCGTCAATGAAATGACTCACTTGACTTGAGTTCTCCCTTTGTTGAACAAGCCAAATCATTGCACTTGTATATCAAACCCGCCGTTGCCATGATCGAACCGACAGGTTTTAAGATACAACAGCAGCCAACAATCTATAAATTCAAGAGATAAAAACGGGGATAATCATGCAAATCGTAACGACAGATTCCATTGAAGGAAAACGCATTACCGCTTACAAAGGCATCGTGAGTGGAGATGCCATCGTAGGGGCAAACTTTATCAAAGACTTCTTTGCCAAAATTACCGATGTTCTGGGTGGCCGTGCTGGTGGCTATGAAAAGGCTCTCCGTGGCGCAAAAGAACACGCAATGAACGATATGATAGAACAAGCCCAGTCTGTCGGGGCAAATGCTATTATCGGCGTCGATCTCGATTACGAATCAATTGGCGGCACCATGCTTATGGTTAGCGCAAATGGCACGGCAGTTGTGCTTGAAGACGCTTAACAGCCATATACCCACTACAAACAAAAATAAAAAGGCCAGTGAAATTTTCATTGGCCTTTTTATATTAAAATCAGATTTTTAAGCCCTTAAACGGACTTAAAAATAAGCTTGGGACATGCCTTAAGAAGAAACCATGTTCTTTAACTGTCGATTGGCAACCGCAAGCATGGCATAATCAGGCTTACCCGCGGCGTTAAGCTCGGCCAGAATTTGTTCCGTCCGATTAACCAGCGGCTTTTTCGATTCAGCCCATTCCTTAATCGCAGCTTCTACACGGTCAACTTTACCCGCATCCTCAAGTACCCGCGCTGTAAGCTCACCCTGATGACCATAGAGATCATCGACAATGGCTGTCACAGCAAGCTTATCCCAGGCAGATTCGCTCGGAAGACGGCTCGCAGCACTACGCAGCCAATCAAATCCATAACGTTCTCCGATAGAGAAGTAAGTGCTGCCAACAGTATCTACTGGCATTTTAAGAGTATGAGAAAGACGAACGATGTCACAGGCAGGAGTCAATAGACGTAGGCCCGCAATCCGTTTGGCAATCTCTGCAGGAACACCTTTTTTGGTAAAGGCTTTTATCTTTTCATGCAAAAGAGCTTTATTTTCTTTAGAAAGAAGCTTTTCCAAATGAGTTGCAATTGTTGTCACTTCCTTCACATAAGAACCAACTTCTTTACTGATATCCAGAGGATGCTCGCCATGACGCAAGAACCAGACAGTACCTTGCTCAATCAAACGTCCACATTCAGCGAGAAGTATCGCCTGTAGTGAAGCTGGCGCTTTATTGTCTAGGCCCTCAATCAAGGCAAACAATTCGTCCATGCCAAAGACTTCGCGGGCAATGGTATAGGCCCGCGCGATATCACACGCCGCCATACCGGTTTTTTCCTGCACCTCATAGGCAAAAATGAGCCCCACCCGATTAACCATGTCATTGGTTACTGCGGTTGCAATAATTTCACGGCGTAAACGGTGCTCCTTGATTTGCTTCTCATATTTTTTATGAAGAGGTGTTGGGAAGTACTCAACAAGCGTATCTTCCATATAAGGATCATCCGGAAGATTGGATACCAAAAGCTCATCATACAGTGCAATTTTACTATAAGACATCAGTGTCGCAAGTTCTGGCCGCTCAAAGCCCTGTCCTTGCTTCATACGCTCCATAACCATCTCATCATCCGGGAGGTACTCGATAGCTCTGTTAAGCATACCTTTCTTTTCCAACGTACGCATATACCGCGCTATACGGTCAAGAAGACGGCCGCCAATGTTCGCGGTTACTGAAATGGCCTGACTTTGTAGATAGTTATCACGCAGAACCTGCTCACCGACCTCATCCGTCATGCTTTCCAGTAACTTATCGCGCTGCTTACGCGTAATATCTCCATTAGCCTCAACAGCACCCAACAGGATTTTGATATTAACCTCGTGGTCAGAGCAATCCACCCCGGCAGAGTTATCGAGGAAGTCGGCATTAACGTGCCCCCCCTTTTGTGCGAACTCAATACGTCCCTGATGGGTCATACCAAGGTTGGCACCTTCGCCAACGACCTTACAACGAAGTTGCTTGCCATTGATCCGCAAGGCATCATTGGCACGATCACCAGCATCACCGTGGGTTTCGCCAGACTGCTTTACATAAGTCCCAATACCACCAAACCACAGCAACTCAGTTTCAGATTTGAGCATCGCCCGCATCAAATCAACTGGCGCCAGCTCATCTTCAGTGATTTCAAAAAGTACTTTCATTTCCGGGCTGATTTTTAGCGATTTGGCTGAACGCTCAAATATACCGCCACCTTTGGAAATCAGTTTGGTGTTATAGTCTGTCCAAGATGAACGTGGCAGATCAAAAAGGCGCTGACGCTCAACAAAGCTTTTTTCGACGTCCGGATCCGGATCGACAAAAATATTGAGATGATTAAAAGCTCCCACCAACTTGGTATGCTTTGACAACAACATCCCGTTGCCAAAAACATCGCCAGACATATCCCCAACACCTACTGCTGTAAAAGGTTCACTTTGAATGTCTTTACCTAATTCCCGGAAGTGACGCTTTACGGACTCCCATGCGCCTTTGGCTGTGATACCCATTTTTTTATGGTCATACCCTGCTGACCCGCCAGAAGCAAAAGCATCGTCCAGCCAAAACCCGTAATCAACAGACACACCATTAGCAATATCCGAGAAGGTTGCTGTTCCCTTATCCGCTGCGACAACAAGATAGGGATCATCCTCATCCCGGCGCACCACACGTTCTGGCGGCACAACTTCGCCAGACACAAGGTTGTCGGTAATATCAAGCAGGCCACGAATAAAAGTTTTATAACATTCTATCCCCGCCGCTAAAAAAGCTTCGCGTCCCTCAGAAGCCGCAGGAGGGTTTTTCATCACAAAACCACCCTTAGAACCAACAGGTACAATCACAGAGTTCTTAACCTGCTGTGCCTTAACCAGTCCCAAAACCTCTGTTCTGAAATCCTCACGGCGATCAGACCAACGTAAGCCACCCCGCGCAACAGGACCAAAGCGAAGGTGAACACCTTCCACATCCGGACTGTAAACGAAAATTTCACGATAAGGATTAGGGAGAGGGAGATCCGTAATTTTTTGTGAATTTAGCTTAAAGGAAAGGTACTTCTTAAAGTGTCCTTCTTGATCTTTTTGCAAGAAGTTTGTCCGCAAAGTGCACTCAATCACATTACGGTAACGACGAATAATTCTGTCTTCATCCAGATTACTTACTTTTTCGAGTAGATCATTTATTTTCTGGTTCGTATCTTGAGCTAATTGGTCATCGCGTTCTGTCCCCTTACCTGCGAAACGGACCAAAAAGAGATCAACGAGAAGCCGGGTAATTTCTGGATTACTGGCCAGCGTCTGCTCCATGTAAGATTGAGAGAAAGGAATGTTGGCCTGAAGCAGGTACTTACAATAAGCCCTAAGAATTGTAACCTCTCTTACCTTTAGTCCTGCCCCGAGAACCAAACGGTTAAAACCGTCATTTTCCATACGCCCGTGCCAGACAGAGGAAAAGGCCTCGTGGAACCCTTCACGTAAAGTACTGATGGAAATATCCAGATCATCAGACACCACCATGTTGAAGTCGTGCATCCACACGCTTTCACCTGTTTCAGCAGAATGAAAATGATAAGGAATTTCACTAAGAACCTTTAACCCCATATTTTCCAACATTGGCATAACATCAGATAAGGGAACCGGATTATCCCTGAGGTAAATCTTGAATCGAACCTGTTCAGGATCTGCCCCAAGTGGGCGGTAAAGGTTCATGGCCAAGCCATCACCCTCTAAAGCCTCTTCAGCACGGCTAATATCAAAAACAGCATCATTTTCGTTAAAATCTTCCTGATAATTAACCGGGAACGAAGCCCCAAGACGGCGCATTGTCCGGATGCCCTGCTCTTCACCGCGACCTTCAATCAAGGCTTCTTCTAAACGATCTTCCCAAGAGCGGCCAACCTCAGCAATACGTGCTTCGAGTTCCAGCACATCAACATCGGGAAGCTGTCCACGCGTTGTCTTAACAATAAAATGTACACGAGCAAGCGCTGTATCAGACAAATGAGTAAAGAAGGCGCTAATCTGGCCATTGTAAGCCTTGCAAAGAATCTCACCGACCTTGCGTCGTAATGCCGTGTCAAAACGATCCCGTGGAATATATGTCAGACAGGAGATAAAGCGTTCGAAAGGATCCTTGCGCACAAAGAGCGCAATTCGCCGACGTTCTTGGAGGTGTAAAATACCATGAGAGATATCAAACAGTTCGCTCGTAGAAATTTGAAAAAGCTCATCGCGAGGATAGGTGTCAAGGATATGAGTCAACCCCTTACTATCATGGCTTCCCGGTTTGAAACCCGACTTCTTCAACACTTTTTGCACCTTATGGCGCAACAGCGGAATATCGCTAGGAGAACGTGCGTAAGCTGCTGATGTCAGAAGCCCAGCAAATAGAATCTCCCCGACGACCTTACCTTCTTTGTCAAAGCGTTTAACCGCAACTGTATCCATGTGGACTGCGCGATGAACAGTTGATCGTCTATTTGCCTTCGTAATACGGAGTAAAACAGGTTGCGTCATAAAGGTACGCACCTCTGCAGGTAGAGATCCAAAATCTCTCAGACCGTCAAAAACATGAACATCAATATCACTCAAAACACCGAGAGAGTTTGGTTGAACCTTGAGGATTGCATTGGTGCCTGTGCCCTCAAACTGGTACTCACGGTAACCCAGAAAAGTAAAGTTATCCTGGTTCATCCACTCAAGGAAGGCGATTGATTCGTCGATCTCTTTTTTGGAAAGCGCTGGCGGAGATTTCTTAAGGTCAGCAATAACCCCATCCATTTTAGCTATCATCGGCTGCCAATCAGCAACCGCAGACTTCACGTCTTGAAATACGGTTGTCAGCTCATGCGCTATTTGTGTGTGGCTTTCAGTGACTTGCTCGCTAATTTCGATATGCAACAGCGATTCTGTCAAAATCCCTTTAGCACCACCGTTACAATTGAATGCAGTAATCTTGCCTTTTTGATCCCGCAGACAGCTGATAACCGGATGGATCACCAAATGGACTTCAACATCCAGACGTTCCAAAGCAGATGTCACAGAATCGACCAAAAACGGCATGTCATCATTAATGACTTCAATAACCGTATGGGATGATTTCCACCCGTGCTCTTCCGGGCGCGGATTATAAACTCTTATCTTTGTTTCGTTCTCATTACGCTGCTGGAGTTGCCCCCAAAATGACAGTGCAGACCCAAACAGATTATCTGGTGTCTCTTCCCTCAAATCATCGGGAGGAACATTGTCATAAAAAGTCCTGACAAACTGTTCAACCATTGGCGCTTTAGCTGCACTTATTTTTTTGTGAACCAGTTCGACTACTTTTTCGATACATTCAGATGTCGTGTCTATGCCATGAATGGCCATTGTTCTTTCCTCGGACCGCTGTCGCTTATTAAGTTTATTAATTATTAGGTTACTACTCTATTCGACGTCCTCACCCTAGGTCCGCGCCATAGGACAAAGGACAATCCACGTTAACCTATTTAAAAATCAATGTTAGTAAAAAGTGCGTCGCTCACAGGATATTTTTCTAATACTTAGGAAACAGTAAATTAAATGAGGTTTAATTCTCGTTAAAGTTGCTCACCAAGCCTTTTCACGCCTAAATTTTGAAGAACAAAAGTAGCTCATTGAGAAGACCTATTTCTTATATGGGCCAAAACAATCACACACCCTCCGCGTACTTTTCAGAGTCGCGAAACGCGCCCGTGGGACAATTCCATCAAACTAAATGCTCCAGAGCACTATTTTTTTTAAGAATTAAGTCCTGCAGTAAAAATTTCCAAGAAAAACAATAATTTCTCCTCATAATGATCACACTTTACAAACAGGATATATCTTTTACGCCAGTTACAATCCGAACCTCATAATTGTTGGTAAGAGAACGTACCCGCATAAAAATACTAATGATACAGAATCTACTTAGGAGCAGCCCTTATGACCCTTACTAAGCTGAGAAGCTAATTCCTTTCCATCTGATTATTTGGACAGAACTTGCACTCAGAAATAAGAAGGAGTAATAGTGTGAATATGTATCAGAGTAACAACGCCACATATGCGCGAATGTATACGACCACGCGAATGATCCGCGGCATGAAAATGCCGACGGTAATGTCTACGCCTGCTCGTTTACTTCTATGCCTTATGAGATCTGATCATGAACGTCCTTGCACTACAACTTCCATGTAAATCTGCTAACGCTGAACAATCCGTTAGATTAAACTTCTCCCTTGATCTGCAATCGATTCATATCGTGACACGCCTGCTGATAGATCGTGGATATTTTATTTCTCCAGAAGTCGCCTCAGAGTTAAGTTCTCCACTAAAAGATGGGTATTACTGCCTGATGATCGACACAGAAATCGATCCTCACTGGATTATTCCCTTTAGCCGTTGGCTATTCAAAAAGGCGAATCTCGCGTCCCTGGAAACCAGATTGGAAGATTCTGAAGGTACCGTTATTGTGCAATGTAATCTTTATGGTACTGGCATGTTCTTATAGGATCGGTCTTGCCCAAACAGGTATTAATCACACAAAGCTCTGTTTAATAGAGCTTAGCTCATAGAGTATTATTTAGCGGGGATAAGCAGCTTTTGAAGCAGAGGATCATTAAAGATTTTTGGACAGCTACTGTTTAGCATGGCGAGATAGAGAAACAAGCTACCTGATTCAGCCTTAAACGCAGCCCGATCTTCCGCTCGAATGCTCTGACGGCGAACCAGTCTCGTAAAAGGAGCCTGCAACCTATCTGGTGTTTTCTCCAAAGCCAGATCAGCAGCACATACACAGTGCTCTTCCATCTTCAACGCATTCTCAGCGCCAAATTTCCGACCCAACTCTGTAACACAGAAATCAACGGTTTCTTCTCGACCCAAATCACCAAAAGCCCAAGCTTTTTTCTCTAATAGTTCTCCGTTAACAACGGTTAGCAACAGAGTTAGAAGAAATATCTTACTGAGTGTTCTCATCGTCCAGTCGATCCCGCTTACGTTTTAACCAGAACATTACCTTAATAACTGGGTAGATCCAGATCAAACCGACAAAAGGATAATACACCAGATGAATCAACGGATGATCTGGTAACCAGTCTGTCCCAATTGTACTCACCACAGCAGCATAAAGTGCCAAAAAGGTAAAAAATAACATATAGCCGATAATATTCTTAATCACAGCGCCTTGTCCTCATCTTCAACGATACCTGCCTACCAGTTAAAAAATAGAATCAAAAGACAAAACCGCCCTTACGTCTTTCATGCAATATTACGATTTATGTCGTGCTGGAATCTAGATCGATTGGAAACTCTTTTATCTACAGTACCCAAAAACGAAAAAACCCAGCCGAAGCTGGGTCATTTTCATACAACACTGGAGCGGGCGATGAGATTCGAACTCACGACATTCTCGTTGGCAACGAGATGCTCTACCACTGAGCTACGCCCGCGTTCACTGTGTTGATGGAGGGGTATTTACGCCACGCTGTTTGACAATGCAAGAGCTTTTTTTACAAAAAAATTAATGTTCTGGTTTCTTACTTGATTATTGGTTGCTGCAAAGGCTAAAAAGTTCAACATATCCTTGGGCACAAAGGAAATTATACCATTTCAGAATTTTACATATAGCTACAGGCATCAGAGTATGACCAATCCAGCCCCAGCAACTCCCGGGCAACTTTTAGAGAAGCTAATTACTCTTGGAATCGAATCAAACACGATTTCTCACCCTGCTGTTTATACGGTAGAAGAATCCAAAGCACATCGTGGAGACCTCCCCGGGGCTCACACCAAGAACCTTTTCCTGAGAAACAAGAAGGGAAAGATGTGGTTACTTGTTTGTTTGGAAGATCGAAAAATTGATATCAAGCTCCTGGGTAAAGCACTTGGGGCAGGAAAGCTATCTTTTGGTTCACCCGATCGTCTGAAAGAATTTTTGGGAATAGAACCCGGGTCCGTATCACCATTTTGCGCCATCAACGATATAGATGGTCATGTTAAAGTCATCCTGGATTCACAGATGATGACCATGTCACCCATAAACGCGCACCCTCTAACAAACACCATGACCACCGCGATTGCGCCAAATGATCTGGTTCAATTTTTACACGGAATCAATCACCCCCCCGAAAATTTGGATATGGATAATATGGAAGAACTTGCAGCACAGGCAGTGTGATTCCTTGCGGTAAGACCCTTTCGACCTCATCTTGTGCACTAAAGCTTCTTTAGATGAGCAAAAGACTACTCGTAATCTGACACTCGACACTTAAATCGACTTATATATTGCCTACATCAAGGCTACCTGCTTTTAAATCTTAGATACCCGCATTGGACACTGGCATCATGGAAGAACTCATCGGCACTTCATCTGAACAGCCTGCAGATTTAATAAAAGATACAAATCAACAGGACTTTCCAAAAGACGTTATGGAGGCATCCATGAGTCAGCCTGTATTGGTTGATTTTTGGGCCCCTTGGTGCGGCCCCTGCAAACAAATGATGCCCGCCTTGGAAAGTGCCGTACTGGCGGCCAAGGGTGCCGTCAAGTTAGTTAAGATTAACATTGATGAAAATCAAATGCTCGCCTCGCAACTGCGTGTCCAATCGGTTCCAACTGTCTACGCCTTCTTTCAAGGTCAACCTGTTGATGGTTTTAACGGTGCGCTGCCTCCAAGCGAAATTAAAAAGTTTATCGATACACTGGTTCAGAAAACCGGTGGCGAGAAAAAAGACCCTGTAGCCGATGCCCTCGAACAAGCCACACTTGCGCGAGAAGCAAAAGACTTCATGTCCGCCATGTCAATATACAGCCAAATTTTAGAGCATTTCCCTGATAATGAACCTGCCATGGTAGGCATGTTAGAATGCCAACTCTCATCGGATATGACCGAAGAAGCCCAAGCCCTGTTTGATGAACTTCCCGAAGATTTACGGACCAAGCCTGAGTTTTCTGCTATCATTGCCAAGTTGGAATTAGCTGCTCAGAGTCTGGATAATGAAGAAGTGCTCGAACTGAGACAAAAAATAGAACTCGATCAAGCAGATAACCAAGCAAGATTTGATTTGTCATTGGCTTTGCAAGCCTCAGGGAATCATGAAGAAGCAGCAGATCATCTCCTTTACATTATCAAGAATGATCGTAGTTGGAACGACGATGCAGCCCGTCAACAGCTTCTTCAATTCTTTGAAGCCTGGGGTATCACAGACCCAATGACCATCAAAGCACGTAATCGGCTTTCATCCCTTCTGTTTTGTTAAAATCTTTTACGAAAACAGTAGATATCTACTACGGTTAAATCAGTAATTTTTAGCTAGGAATGTAATTAGGAACGAAAATGACAGGTGGTATCTTCGATCCAAATTTTGAGGATCTTCCGACGGAAATTCCCCTCTTCCCCCTAGAAGGTGCCCTTCTGTTGCCCGGCGGGACCCTACCGCTCAATATTTTTGAACCTCGGTATCTGACGATGATTGATCAGGCTCTCGGGAATTCACGATGCATAGGTATGGTGCAACCCAGTCAGACCACACAGGATGAGGGAACAGCACCTATCTATAAAACAGGGTGTCTCGGTCGAATCACCTCCTTTATGGAAACAGATGATGGACGGTACCTGATCTCTTTACAGGGAATAATAAGGTTTTCGATTAAACACGAACACCTTAATGATTTTGGATACCGTAAAGCCGTTTGCGATTACAATAGCTACTGTAAAGACATGGAAGAAGCAGATGACAGTAACCTTGATCGCACAAAACTTCTTCACTGTCTGAAAGCCTATTTTGATACAAACTCTATTGATGCCGACTGGAAAGCTATCGAACACACCAGTAATCATCGGCTGATAAACACACTTGCGATGATTTGCCCCTTTTCTGCAGCAGAAAAGCAGGCAATATTAGAAGCAACAACCCTGATCGAACGTGCAAATATCATGGAAACAATTATGAATATGGCCGTTCATCAAAAAAACCAAAATACTGCTCGTCAATAACTGGAATAATATCTTTGTTATAAACAATTCGATCCAGAATTAGTTTTACTGAAATGGAACTGAAAATGAAGGCCCACCCTCGCGTTGACAGAAAATTGCTCGAAATTCTTGTTTGCCCAAAAACCAAGGGACCCTTGGAGTATGACGCCGAGAATCAAGAACTTATTTCTCGGCAAGCAAAACTCGCATACCCCATTCGCGAGGGTATTCCCGTAATGCTCACAGATGAAGCTCGGCCTATAACAAACTAATTCTTCGCCGTTGCGTGAATAAGGCTCTAGGCCCCATATTATTTGATGAAACCAAGACTGGCAGATGACCCGTACAATTCAAGAAGATAACTCTCAAGAGTTTAAAACAGAACACTGGCCCACTGACCTCACCTACAAGTCAGAAGAAAGAGCCCTGCATATCTCGTTTGATAACGGTAAAAGCTTTGCTTTGCCTGCTGAATATCTTCGTATTGAAAGCCCATCAGCAGAAGTTCAAGGCCATCACCCCAGCCAAAAACAAATCCTTACAGGCAGACGGATGGTTGGCATAATTGCCATTGAACCCGTTGGAAATTATGCCGTAAAGCTTACCTTTGACGATTTACACGATACTGGAATTTTCTCTTGGCAATACCTCTATAAATTGGCCTTAGAACAAGATACCATCTGGCAAAAATACCTGGACGAACTTGATGCACGTGGCCTTTCCCGCGAGCCTTAAGAGACCACTAAAAATCAAAAATTTACGGTGCTTTTACTGTATTTTTACTGTGCTGCTGCCAATAAAAATACGGCAATCTTTCTGGCACGTTTGGCAGCCGTCAGATCCCCCGTAACCTGAGCAGTAACAATTGCGCCCTCTTTAAGCAAAAGGAGTTGTGCTGCCAGTTCGTCAGCGGCAGAAAATCCGGCAGCTTCAACAATAGAGACAAACTGTTTTTTTAAAGTAGCCTTATGTTCTGCAGCAACTTTATGAGCCTCAAGCTCTTGATCTGAAAATTCCGCTGTTGCATTTATAAACATACATCCGGAAAATTTTTGTTCCGGAAACGCCTTGCCTTGAAACCAAAGGTCTAGAGCATCGTACAAACCAAGTAATTGGTCACGAGCAGTGTCGTATTTCTCGATATAACCAAAAAGCCACCCTCGGAAAATCTCATCTCTCCGCCGAAGAGTCGCGACGATCAAGTCATCCTTTGAAGGGAAATATTTGTAAAACGTCATACGTGCAACACCGGCCTCAGAGATAATCTGATCAACCCCTGTTGCGTGAAAACCCTGCCTATAAAAAAGCTGAAGGGCCGTCTCAACCAATTGGTCACGCTTTTTAGAACGGTCCACAGTTTTTCCCCAATCGCTCGTTCTACAATTTTTAACCTGCTATCACAGTATTACGCGTGATACTGTGATAGCTTATTTAGGTGCTTTGATGATGATAACAGAAGGCTTGTTATTTAATTTTGCTAAAATAGGGTTCCAGTCTGCACAGGTATATTGCTGAGAGTTTAACTGACAAGCTCCAATTGAACTAATGCTGCCAAAGGCTTTTACCATGACCTCATCTGTTACTGGCTTAGCCCCTATTTCGAATTCAGGCACCCTGAAAACACGTTGAATAAGATAAGCAGCATTCTTACCAATTAGAGCGCGGAATAAAGAGACTTCCCCACTATTTCGGGTAAGATCCCGCGTACAGTTTATCAGCCTGAACCCGGTTAAAAATCCATTCACTTGATCTTTTAGCGGCGGTGTTGCGCCACTCACTTCACAGTTTTTCTTATAAATATCCGCCAATTCGTCTAGAAAAACACTGACATCACCTTCAGCCCATCCCGGAAAGACTTGTACCGTGATCATGTCCGTCCAATTTTCTACAGTTTGCCCCATAGGAAGCCACTCTGCAGATGTCTGTTGAACTTCAGTTACACGCGGTAATGCCTGCCAGCCATCAGGTATAGCAGCCATAAAAAACTCGCCATTCCCACCTTGTCCAACGGCGTGATCGCCTGCGGCAAGGGCCGACGAAGTTGTAACAAACATGATTGAAACAACAGCCACCGCACCCTGTAGCCAAGCCTGACATGACTTAACCAACTGCATAAATATCTCCATAAGGTTAAACAAACCCATCATCAGCACTATATTTAAAACCTTATCGTAAGAGAGAACTCTGGCAACTTTATGACCGTACAATACATTGAGTTAACGCCATAAACGAACACACCTTTATGTTATCACTTTAACTTGTGAATGCTTACTAAAGGCTCTTACCCTGCATCAGTCGCGGCAAGTCACCAACAATCCCCATGGCGTGTTTCATGAAAAAACGTTTCACAGGAGAAATTTTATCAACAGTTGCCAGCCCCAGATCACGCGCGATCCGAACAGGGGCCAGATCATTTGAGAATAGCTTTACCAAGCCGTCCATAGCACCGAGCAAGAGAACATTATCAAAACGACGCCATTTTGCGTAATCCTCGAGAACTTGCGGGGATCCAATATCCAAGCCAACTCTACGGGCATCAACGATAACTTCTGCCAGCGCGGCAACATCTCTCAACCCTAGATTCAGGCCCTGCCCTGCAATCGGGTGCATGCCGTGAGCTGCGTCGCCAACCAATGCCATTCGCGTATCAATATACCGTTCCGCATGTAAAGAACTTAAGGGATAAGACCAGCGCATTTCCGTAACACTAAATTTTCCAAGGTTGTCACCAAATCGTCGGTGCAGCTCATTGGCAAAATCTTCATTGCTCATGGACATATAGCCATCAACAAGTTCTCGTTTTTCCGACCATACCAGAGAAGAACGATGCACCCCTTCTTCACTATCTGGTAAAGGAAGAAGAGCAAAAGGGCCGGAAGGTAAAAAGTGCTCAAAGGCAATTCCGTTATGAGGCTTTTCATGAACAACCGTACAGACAATACCGTTTTGTTGATAGTCGGTTCCCGTTACCTCGATCCCCGCATTTTTGCGCAAAAGAGATCCACGTCCATCCGCGCCAATAACGACACGGGCTGTTATCTTAGTACCATCGTCAAGCGCGGCCCGAACACCTCGTTTGTCACGTTCCAGATCGACCACAGTATGTGGTGCCAAATGATGCAGGGTCTCTAACTCAGCTGCTTTAGCATGTGTGGCAAGACGAATGGCTCTATTTTCGACGATCCATCCCATCGGCAAATCACCGACTTCGCTAAAATCATAAGACATCGAGAGGGGCGACGCACCCCGATCGATCTGTCCGTCGGTGATTTCGATATAACGGATAGCCTCTGCCGCCCATGACATACCGTCCCACAGCCCTACCTGATCAAAAACCCGTTGTGACCCCAAAGCAATTGCCGAAGAGCGACCATCAAAGGGGCTGGCCTTTTGTTTAGAGGGCTGCTCACGATCTACCACAGCAACTTCTAAACCAGCACCTGCGATGGCAACCCCGAGCGTGAGACCAACCAGCCCTCCGCCGACAATAAGTACTTCAACAGATATATCTTTTTCAGCCATGAGATCAGCCGGTTTCTTTCAAATAGTAACGGTATTGCTAATGCGCTCATAATTGAAATCACTTAACAATTTTGAATGCTTCCCTCCTATATAAAAGGGAATTCGTCCTTTGCCAAAAGATTACCGCTTTTTGTGAGATACTGCGACACTATTACCAAGCATTCCTAAGACCTGGATAACAATGATTCGCTGATAGACTTGAGTTCTTGATAATTATATATGTACTTCAAATATTGATATGTTGCCAGTGTACCAACCAGTTAGTAATCCCATTTCCAGAACACACCGACCTTACTATCTGCTGTCTGCCCGGTTTCGCTTTCTAAAGTTATATTTGGTGTCAGTTCAATTTGAACCTTCGCACGGGTACTCCCCGCTGTAGCTCCTTGATCAACACCAACGTAAATATTATCATTAATATATTTACCCACACTGACTTGAGCATCCCCCGTATCTGCGTTTGTACCTGCGGAGAGAACATCCACACCTAGGGTCTCGCGGGCAAAGTCCATGATGCCGCCGCCTGAATCAATTTTCCCGGAGAGCGAGGCAACAGCCGAGGCCAACTGAAGAGCCTCAACAGGGGTTAGTTTACCCGCTGCCTTTCCAAACAGAACCTGTGAAATCACTTCATCTTCCGGAAGACCGTCAGGAGAGGAAAAACTGATCTTGGGGTTACTGGCCGTACCATTGATAGAAACAACCGCGGTCACATTTCGGGCCTCATAAATCGCAGAAAGATTAAGCTCCGGGTCAATTTTAGTGCCCCCAATTAAGGCAATTTTACCCTTTTGCAATTTAAAATCTTTTCCGGCGAAAGAGAACTGCCCCCGCACGGGACTCAAATATCCCTCAATCACCGGATCATTGGCTGTTCCCTTGATGGTAAATCGCCCTTCCCATTCAGAATCAAGCCCCTTACCTCGAAGAAAAACCTTCCGTGGCATGCCCAATATTAGATCAAGTACCACTTTTGAAGGAGGCTTTTGGTCCTTAGCCTCAGAAGAGGCAACCACGCTACCAGGCCTATTTTTCTCTATAACATCCAAATTGACAACACTTGGTGCAACAGCGCTACCAATATTGAGGTTAACCTCACGCGTGGTGATGCTTCCCGCGACATTCAATCCGGCGGGTGTCCCTTTAACGTTGATATTACCATCTGTTTGCACAGAGGCCTGATCTTGATCCAAAACAGAGAGATTATTGAGCTGAACATTAAGATCTAACAACGGATTTACCAAGTCTTGAAACCTGATCATCCCAGCTGTTTTAAATGTGCCTCCTTTCCCATCCTTAGCATCAAGCTTAAGCAACACGGTATTGCTGTTTTGAATAGTTGCTTCCAGCTCAAGTTGGCGTAACAGAGTACCAAACTCTATATTTTCATAATTACCTTCAGTAATTTTTGCCCCGCCCACAATCTCAGGGTTGGAAAATGTTCCTGCAAGTTGGGTATCAACGAGGATCTTTCCCGACATCTCCTGAGTATCCAAAGCCAGATAACGCCAGAGGTTCTGAATGTCACTATCAACCTTCACCCCTCCAGTTACAGGTTGATTATCCGGCAACTCAACAACTAACGGCGTAAAACTAACTATCACTGGCACGGAACCATACGCCTCTATTGTGGAGGCCTCCAATCCTGTAATTTCATTTTTAAACTCGAAGCGTCCCGCATCCAATGTACCCGTTAGTTGGCTGGTTATAGGAGGAAGGTTGGTATTTTCATCTCCTGCCAGCTCAACGTTACCTGCCGTCATCCTTATTTGACCCCGACTACTTTCCGGCATAAGAGCAACATGCACCTCACCATCGAGAGTACCTGTGATGACTTGGTTTGGAACGATCAGAGTTAATAAATCCAGTGGCAATGCTCTGATTTCCAAATCCGCGACCGCGCTGATGTCAGTTACTTCACCAGATCCAACAAGAATCCCACGATCAAAGGCCAGTTCAAACGGATCAAAGCGTGTAATTCCCTTATCCACAGTCAACGAAAACGGCGTTCGCAGGATAATTTCTTTACGCGCAAAGTGCCCGTTCAATGCTGAGATTCGGAGTTTTGTTTCTGAGACGTTTTCTCCCGATGGAAGAGCAAAGATTCCTTTCCCACTCAATTGTAGCGCTGGCTCAGCTGAGCTACTTAAACCAAAATTAAAATCAGCATTTGTTAATTTTCCATATGCAGAAAACTCAATCAGCTCTACGACACGATCTTCAATTAAAATATCAGATGCTTTTGTTGATAATTCGATTGAAGGATCAGAAAAATCACCCGTAGACTTGGCTGTCACAACCAACGTCTTAACAACGGCACTCTCCGATGAAGCAGAAATATTACTCCCTTGAAACTCAACATCTACATGTTGCTGCCCCTGCTGATCACTGAGCATAATATCCGCAGAAGTACTCCCCCCAACATCCATGCCAACAACACGCGCCAAGAAAGTTAAATCAGGGGCTTGCCCGTTTAAGTTTCCTGTTATTGGCGCACCATCTAAGGGTACGTTAACAGAACCAGAAATAGTATTAGTGAGAGCCTTCACACTGATATCAGTAAGTTGTAAGTTACTATAACTGGGAAGAGAAAAAGCCAACGCCAGATCGGTTGGTATACCCGGGTAAGAAAGATGAGCCTTTAAAATCCCGCCTGCACCGCTCGTAAGGTTTTTTGCGTCATAAGTGGTTTCAAGATTCCCGAAAGCGCTCTGGTTTAATACAATATCTTTGATTTGAAGAGTGCCCTGTAGACCGGGATCAGAAAGGGAGCCACTTAAAGTACTTTCAAGCTTGGCAATTCCTTTAACATCACTCCCGGCCACTTTACTAAAACGAGACAGATCATTCATCACAACCTGAATATTCCCGGCAATATTCTCAAAGCTTAACGGGAGCTGTACTCCACCGCCAAGCGTTGCCACAGGCAAAACAACTGCAATATTAGATAATTGTAAATTTTCGTTTCCAAGAACCACGTCAACCGTCATTGAAGGTGTCCTACTGACAAGAGCTTCGATATCCTTGTCACCCAAATCGAGGTCTTGCGCCTGGATCTTTATCTTCCCGGTCATCTCGCGTGCAATATTTAGACTTTTCAAGCTCGCAATTGCCAGTACCTTGCCTTGGACAGGGGCAACGGCCGCAAGGTCATCAACAAGCACTGAAATTTCAGCACTAGCAGCATTACTCTTTGTCGCTAAAGCTGCTCTCAAATCCGTACTGATGTGACGCCCTCGTCCACGTAAAAGTGGGACATTGAGCACCCCATCTCCAAGCCTGTAATGGCTGTCCAGCTCTACCCGTAGACTTGACCCTATTAAATTTGCAGCTTCAGGCGGCAAACCACTAATCTCGGTTAAAGCGGCAGATCCCGTAACAGGAATAATCTCCATATCACGGAGTGAAAGATCAGTGCTAATGCTACCAAAGATCTCACCGATACTCAGAACTTCATCAACGACGATCCCCCCGAGCTGGAAGGTCGTGGTTAAGCTAGGGTTTTGGAAAGTTCCTGTCGCGTCTAAAATCAAATTTCCGCGCGAGAGGCTCGCCGGATTAATCAGTTTATTAAGTTCGGTTGTCTCTAGCAGATCGGTATTAAGGCTAAAATCAATTTTTTCTTCTTCGAGGTCCACAGTACCTGATGCAACGACATCAAAAGAAGTATTTTTCATCTGAGACGAAACCAACTGAACCCGATTATCTTTTGAAGACCAGGAAAGTTGAGCGTCCAAACTAATCCGCTTATCATCTACCAAAGGAATGGGGGCTGCCATCAGATCGTTTAGTTGAATCCCCCCAGACAAGTTCAGATTGATAATCTGATCATCCCCGTTAAGACCGGAACTGTGAAGAGATAAATCGCTGGCAAACAGTTCTCCAGCAGAGGCATCGATTTTACCTCGCCAGTCATCCAAAGGTCCCTCCCCAACGAAACTCACGTCAACTTCCGGGTACTTCGGTAAGTCCAAAGCACGCGCAATGAGACCGCCTGCGGGCTCCATCAGTCTTACATCCACGGATAGCGTTTCATCCAAAGGGTGATATAGCACCTTAGCAGAAACGGCTCCTTCGTGAGCGTCAAGTTGAGTAATGTCCAACGTACTTTGAATAACCCCTTCAACCTCGCTTTTAAGGTTCACCGCCACCTGCAACAGCGCTTCACGGCCCAATACAGGCTCCGCAATATGAACTTCTGCGAATTTTATCTGTCGAAGGCTGATATCAAGCGGTAAAGGAAAAAGAGGGCTTCCTGGCTCCTCCTCACCTTCAGAATCAGGTAAAACAGGGGCTCGCATCAGATTCAAAGATGACAAGGATAATTTGTTAAGCCTTAATTTGCCCCCAAGAAGGTCCATGGGAGACCAGTCCAAGGAGATATCTGTAATTTCTAACCATTCTCCAGAACCATCTCGCAATCGAAGACTAGAAAGAGAAAAGTTAGAAAAGAGATTGCCCTGAATTTTTCCCAATTCTAGCGAGAGGCCAGCAGGATCATTCACGGCCTGCTCCACTTGTCTTACAACGGTCTGTCGACCACTGTCCGTTTGCAAATAGAGGTAAAGTCCAGAAACGAGAGCTGCGATAACGATTAGGGGAGTAAATACAATCGCCGCAATAATTTTAATCCTGCGGGGGTGCATCCTAGAAGGCCTGACCAATACTGATGTAGAATTGGAAAGCATCATCAACGTCGTCGCGACGATTTATAGGAACGGCAACATCTAGGCGGATCGGACCAATGGCCGTGTAATATCGTAGCCCTAAACCTGCGCCCCACTGGAAATTTTCCGAGAAATTTGGGACCATAGAATCATAAACATTGCCACCTTCGATGAAGGGCACCAGCCCAATCTCTTCTGTAATTTTTATCCGCGCCTCAACCCCAACTTCGATCAATGAGCGACCACCAACAGGATCATCACTTGAATTAAGCGGGCCAACGGTTTGATGTTCATATCCACGGATAGAGCCACCGCCACCGGCATAAAATCGCTTGGTAGCAGGAATCTCACGGGCACTATCGCCCGCCATCATACCAATTTTGCCACGAGCAGCTAACACCAACCTGTTATTATCCAAAACAGAATAATAAGTAGAACCATCTATCTCCGCCCGAAGAAAGTCCGGCGATGCAGCGTTCAAACCATAATAAGGTGTCGCCGTAGTGCCAAAGCGAAACCCGGTTGTCGGATCGAGCAAATCGTTGGTTGAATCGTATCGCGCGGTTAACGGCAGACTAGCAAAGCTATAATTCTCGGTACCGTCTTCATCTTCAATTTCAGAAAGTTCAAACGATAGTCCTGCTCCCACAACCCAATTTCCCCGCCACTTCCGTTCTATCCCAGCTGTGGCAATAACGGATTGCTCATCGTACGCTTCTGTGTTTTCGCGCCTTAAGTTGATATCACTATGGAATTTTTGATCCAAGCGAAGGTAATTTGGTTTAACAAACCCAAACTTAAATTGTTGTCGAATTTGAGCAACCGTAAGATCTGCTCTCAGCTTTTCCCCTTCGCCAAAGGTATTTCTATTTTCCCAAAAAAGTTGCGTACCCGCACCTTCACTGGTTGAAAAACTTCCTCCTAAACCGATGGACTTATGCTCTCGTTCGACAAAACTGAGGATGATTGGCGCAACAACTACTCCTCCGATCTCTGTTTCAATTTGTGCTGACGCGCTATCCACACTTTCATTTCGAGGCTTGAGATGTACAGAATCAAACAATCCCGTGCGTAGATACGTACGACGCAACTCGTCGATTACTCGGGCATTATACAATACACCCGCTTTCCACTCGGCAAGTTGTGAAAGGTAATTGGCGTCCACAGTTTGTAACCCCTCAAACAGGAGGTTACTCATGACCAAGCGCGGACCTTCATTTAAGATCAACGTGGTTTCCATTTGTTGGGTGGCAAAATCTACAATGGTTTCCTGATCTGCAATTTTAGCATCAGGGTACCCATGGTCAGCTAAAATTACCATCACCTGATTTTGAGCGTTCACAATGTCTTCAGAACGCGCCACCATGCCAAAGGTGATTCCTATATCTGACAACTTTAAGGCTTCGGGGACCAGACGGTCTGATAAAAATCGAATATCGAATTTACTAATTTTGAATTTTGGCCCGGGGTCAATTTGAAAGGTAATCTTTACAGGGTTTGTAATTTCATCAATATCAAAAGTAATTTTATTGTCGTAGTACCCTTCTGACCGTAAGACCTTATTAAAGTTATCAGAGTCTTCCCGAACACGACGCTTAAGGCCTGCGATACTGGATGGCGGCTTGTCCTTGAGCTGTTCCAAACGCGAAGATTTCGTCAATAGATCCATTACGTCCCCACCAGAAAGACCATCTTCTGATAAAGAGGAAATGACAACTTTGTATTCTATGGCCGCGCGATCAGTTTGAGTTTGTTCAGGAGAGACTACCTGTTGACTTTGAGCTTGAACGGAAACGAGCACCAGCATCCCTGCCGCGACGATCAACGCTGGTATCAGACGAAAAGCACTAAAGGGAAGATGTCGGAAAACTTGAGCACTCCGCAAGAGGCTTCTGTTCCATCCAAGGCAAGTCAATACTGATTTCTTTCATACCTAAATTAAGCGTTATTACGTTAGGGCTTATCATAAACAAAGTCCAGCGCAACCAAAGTTTCAACTCCTTGTTTACTGCGACCTTACAGCTTATTCAATTCGGACAATTACCTACCAAAAATTAAATACTTCAAAGTTCCCTGATCAAACTCTCATGAGATATCATCGTAAATCAGCCAATGAATACGCCTAAATTTTAATCATTAAAATATACAGGATTAAATTTTAGGCATATTTGTTTTCAAAAATTAAACCATAAATCAAAATAAATTACCATATACAACTTCTATCTTATTGTTTTTTATAAGTTAAATTAATTTTTAAAAGTTGGCACGTTTCTTGGAATTAATAAGTCAGTCCCAGAACGCAAAAAACGGAAAAAACAATGTTCAGCTTTCTCACTCCCAGTAAAAAAGCAGCTGCCTTAGGCGCTTCTTCTGTCGCTCTGATGATGTTCTCCCTACCTGCGCAAGCTGCGGTTACCGAAGAAACAGCATTTGTCTTCAACACCTTCTCATTTCTTGTAAATGGCGTTCTGGTTATGTGGATGGCCGCAGGTTTTGCCATGCTTGAAGCAGGATTGGTTCGTAGCAAGAACACCGCCGCTATCTGCCTTAAAAATATCGCACTCTATTCAATCGCAGGCCTGATGTTCTATCTCGTCGGCTATAATCTGCTTTATACGGGTGTTTCTGAAGGGAACTTCAGCGGCTTTATAGGCACTTTCTCCTTTCTTTACGATTCAAGTGATGCAGAAGTCGCACTTCTTTCTGCAGACACAACAACTGAAGAGCTAATCACTGCTGTCACCTCCAACGGATATTCCGTTATGTCCGACTGGTTCTTCCAAATGGTCTTTGTCGCCGCAACAGCCTCAATTGTTTCAGGCACCCTGGCTGAACGCATCAAGTTTTGGCCCTTTATGGCTTTCATTTGCATTCTAACTGCCATTATTTACCCCATCCAAGCCTCTTGGAGCTGGGGCGGGGGCTGGTTATCTGAACTTGGCTTCAGTGACTTTGCCGGCTCCAGTATTGTGCACTCCGTTGGCGGCTGGGCAGCTCTCACCGGCGCAATTATTCTCGGTCCTCGCAAGGGAAAATATGCCGCAGACGGTAAAGTAAAACCAATCCCAGGATCAAACCTTCCTCTCGCAACTCTCGGCACCTTCATTCTCTGGATGGGTTGGTTTGGCTTTAACGGTGGATCTCAGCTTGCTCTCGGTTCCGCAGCAGATGCTGTCGCAATGGCCATCGTTTTTGTAAACACTAACATTGCAGCCTCCGCCGGTGTCGTCGTTGCCATGACACTAACGCAACTCCTTTACAAAAAAATAGATCTAACCATGGCTCTTAATGGTGCACTAGCCGGTCTCGTTGCGATCACAGCAGGCCCCGATGTATCCCACGCATATATGGCAGTGATCATTGGCGGCATTGGTGGTGCTATCGTTGTTTTTGCAGTCCCACTTCTCGACAGTTTAAAAATTGATGACGTCGTTGGCGCAATCCCTGTTCACCTTTGCGCAGGCATATGGGGCACTCTCGCGGTTGGGATTTTTGGCTCAGGGGATATCATCTCACAAATCACAGGTATCGTGGCCATTGGTATTTTCACCGTAACCTGTAGCCTTATTGTCTGGACCTTCCTCAAAGCAACTGTTGGCATTCGAATCACCGAAGAAGAAGAATACAACGGCCTAGATGTAAGCGAACTCGGTTTGGAAGCCTATCCAGAGTTCGGTCGAGGCTCCCAAAAACTCGTTTAATCACAGATAATCTTACGTCTCAAACCTGAGATGCTCACAATTAAATTACTTCTTTTTGCGATAACCACTTCACAACAGGAAGCCATTAGAGGCGTTTACTTTTAAACACCTCGTCTCCTTAGGCCCTGCAGACCGCTATCCGAGCTCTTTCCTAGCAGGGTCTTAACTTACCGCCTGTTGCACCCCCGCAACAGGCGGTTTTTTTATCTGATTTGCATATTCTTTTAAGAATTACTTCTTTTCTCTAGCCACGTTCCTGCCTGAATTGGTATTTAAGAACATTCTATAGGTAAAATTGTTCTCGCCGTCCCTGGCATTAGAGTTAGAGGTTAATAGCTACTGTGATCACGCGCCACCTTGTCGATCGTCAGAAACTTAATGAGTTCCATCCCTTTACGCGGTTACGCGACCTGTTGGAGGCAACGCCACCCGGCCGCTCGCCCTTGGATGACGGCCAACCTATTAACCTCTCTATCGGTGAACCTCAAACTCAACCTCCCACTTTTGTTGCCCATGAAATATCACAAGCCGCAACAGGCTGGTCACGTTACCCCCTTTCAAAGGGAACGCCAGATTATCTAAGCGCTTGCGGACAATGGTTAGAAAAACGTTACAGCCTTCCCAAAGACATGGTCGACCCTACCAAACACATTCTTGGTGTACCCGGTACCCGAGAAGGCCTGTTTATGACGGCGCTTACAATTCTTCCTACACCAAAACAAGGGGAAGAAACCCCTATTTTCCTTACTCCGAACCCTTGTTATCATGTCTATACGGGCGCAGCCGCAGCAGCCGGAGCAGAGGTCGTCACTGTTAACGCCACTCGGGAAAGCGGTTATCTGCCCGATTACACTCAGGTCCCAGAAGAAATCCTCAAACGTACAGCACTTTGTGTACTCTGCAGCCCCTCAAACCCGGAAGGCGCCGTTGCAGACCCGCAAAGAATCCGTGATCTTATCGATCTCGCCAGAAAGTACGACTTCGTGGTTGCTTTCGACGAATGTTATGCAGAAATTTATACTGATACCCCCCCACACTCAGCCTTCGAAATTGCAGCTGATCTTGGCGGCGATCTCTCTAACATTCTCATTTTCCATTCCCTTTCAAAACGATCCAGCGCGGCCGGCCTACGTTGTGGCTTTATTGCCGGGGACGAAAAATGGATATCAATGATTAACACCACCTGTCAGGTCGGAGGAGCAGGCGTTCCTCTTCCAATTCAAGCCGCAGGGACGCGTTTATGGCAAGACGAAGAGCATGTGGTTGAAAATCGGGCTCGTTATCAACAGAACTTCAAACTGGCTCAGGAAATATTAGGAAACACGATCCCCGTAGAGATTCCCGCAGGAGGTTTTTGCCTTTGGTTGGAAGTTGGTAACGGCGTTCAGGCCACCAGAAACCTTTGGCAACAAGCGGGTATTCGTGTCATGCCCGGCGCTTATATGAGCCATAAAGACGAAACTGGTACTACCCCCGGAGATCGCTACATCCGCTTAGCGCTTGTTTACGATGTGGACTATATGGCCATTGCCCTTAAAGCAATTAAAGAAGTTCTAGGCCAAACTATCGCGGTGGGGGGCTTAGCAACAGGAATCACCCCATCTTTAACCAACAAGAAACCTAAGGGAGACAACGCCTGATGGCTCGTTCGGCAAAAACTGGGAACGTACAGTTACTTCCAGAAGGCACAGGCACATTCTTCCGACGCCGAACCATCGAATTAACAGGCCTTGTCCTGCTTGTATTGGGCATAGCTCTTGCCCTCTCCTTGCTCACCTTCAATCCTATGGATCCTGGGTTTAACAGGGCCTCCGACAGCCCTGTGACAAACCTTCTTGGTGTAACAGGTGCTGAAACTTCAGGTTTTACCCTCCCTTTCCTCGGCCTTTCGGTATATTTTCTTCCTCTGATCCTCTGCGCATGGTGTTGGCGATGCCTCATAGATCACTCTCTCACCAAACCATGGGCAAGAGTTCTTGTCCTTCCAATAGTTCTAATCAGCTTATCCCTTTTATTTGCGACCCTTCCCGGAGCTGAAGGATGGCTTGGCGATGGGCAACCCGCTAGCCTTGGTGGAGCTGTCGGGCACGGTATATTGTCTCAAATACAAGCCAATGCCCCCTTGCCCAATTGGATGATCGCGCTCATTGCGCTTCTCCCTACAATTCCGGCTTCTCTCTACGCGATCGCCCTTAATCGTGACGAATGGAAAAGCATCGGCAGAGGGCTAATGTTTGGCATTACTTCCGCCCGGAAAATTGGAAAAATCTTTAATCCTGGAAATCGCTTTAAAGACACTGATATAGAAGACGAACCCGATCCTGATATCAGAACCAAACGTAAAAAAGCTATTCATAAACGCGCTGTTAAGGATCGTATAGAGCCCGTTCTGGAAGACGATACCAAGCTAGATTCAAGAATTGAAACGGCAATAAAATCGACCAAACCAAGCAAACGTGCCAAGGAAGAAGAACAAGGACGCCTCAACCTTGGAAATAATGACGGCGAGTATGAGCTTCCCCCTATCTCTATTCTCAGCACTCCACCTGCGGATGCGGGGAAAGACAACATGAGCAAGGATGCGCTTGAGAAAACGGCCCGGCTACTAGAGACCGTTCTCGATGATTTTGGCGTTAAAGGCGAAATCGTAACTATTCGCCCAGGCCCCGTCGTCACGCGCTATGAACTTGAACCTGCGCCTGGCACAAAAACCAGCCGCGTTGTCGGCCTTGCTGATGATGTCGCCAGATCAATGTCCGCAATATCTGTTCGTGTGGCCGTAGTTCCCGGATCAACGACCATTGGTATTGAGCTGCCAAACAGCAAAAGACAAACTGTTTACCTTAAAGAACTTATGGGCTCTAGCGACTACGAAAAAGATAAGGGTAAGCTTCCTATCATTCTGGGTAAGGATATTGGCGGAATCCCCTCAATTGTTGACTTGGCCCAAATGCCTCACCTTTTGATTGCAGGTACGACAGGGTCTGGTAAGTCGGTTGCCGTAAATGCAATGATTTTATCATTGCTCTACAGATTTACTCCCGATGAATGTAAATTCATCATGGTTGACCCTAAAATGCTGGAACTTTCTGTATACGACGGTATTCCACATCTCCTCGCTCCGGTAGTAACAGAACCCAAGAAGGCTGTTGTCGCTCTGAAATGGACCGTTCGCGAGATGGAGGACCGATATCGTGCCATGTCTCGCCTCGGCGTTAGAAACATCGATGGCTATAACGCTCGAATGGAAGAAGCCAGAAAAAACGGCGAAGTCCTGACCAGAAAGGTTCAAACTGGGTTCGACCCGGAAACCGGACAGCCCATCAACGAAGAGCAGCCTTTCGATATGAACGCCCTTCCATACATCGTCGTTGTGGTCGACGAAATGGCTGATCTAATGTTAGTTGCCGGAAAAGATATTGAAGCGACAATTCAGCGCCTTGCCCAGATGGCACGTGCAGCAGGGATTCACATCATGATGGCAACACAACGCCCATCGGTTGATGTCATCACAGGTACAATCAAAGCCAACTTCCCTACGCGCATCAGCTTTAATGTTACCTCTAAAATCGATAGCCGTACGATTCTTGGCGAACAAGGTGCAGAACAACTCCTTGGTCGTGGCGATATGTTGCACATGGGTCAAGGAGGCCGCATTCAACGTGTCCATGGCCCCTTGGTCACCGATGAAGAGGTTGAAGAGGTTGTTAAGTGGCTTAAGCATCAAGCTCAGCCAAGCTACGTTGAATCAGTTACCATAGAAGATGATGATAGCCCCGGTTTTGATAGTGCAGATCCCTCAAGCAGTGGGGGAAACGGGAGCAAGGCAGATGAACTTTACGATAGAGCCGTTGCAGAAGTCATCAAAAGCAGGAAAGCCTCAACCAGTTACGTGCAACGACGCCTTCAAATCGGCTACAACAGAGCTGCTACAATTGTTGAACGTATGGAAGATGAAGGTGTTATTTCATCAGCAAACCATGTCGGTAAAAGAGAAGTGCTCATCCCCAACAGGGATGAATAAACACGCCCCATTACACCTAATTAAACTACGAATTTTAAGCTCTCAACTTTAATGACACACACAATGTTCAGAATTTTTAAGGATAAACCTTTGACTGCCGTACTTCGAAAATCCGTATTCGGCCTAGGTATAAAGCTTGGTTTAATGAGACTAATTGTCTCTTCGTTTTTAGTACTTGTTGCTTTCGAAGCGCATGCAGCTTCTCCCAACGACGAAAAACCAGCCTTTGCCGGCCTCTCTCCCGACGAAGTTTCCATTGTCAGGCGCGTTGAAGGTTACCTTAACAAGCTCCAGTCCGTTTCATCTCGGTTTATTCAAGTATCAAGTAACGGGAGTCTTTCCGAAGGAAATCTCTTTATTCAACGTCCAGGACAAATGAGATTCGAATATGACGATCCCGTTCCTATAGTCATGATTGCAAACGGTGTTACCCTACTCTATTTCGATAAAAAATTGAAACAATCCACCTATCTACCTTTGTGGAAAACACCTTTGTGGTTTCTCATCAGAGAAAAAGTCGAACTCCATAAGGATATTCACATCTTAAGGGCTCAGGCCTCTGATTCTACCGTACAGCTTGAGTTGCGTGCCGATGGTGAATCTGATGGTACTCAAATGACTTTGCTTTTCAGTGACAATCCACTTTCTCTGAGAAAATGGGAAGTTGTTGATGCACAGGGTATAACAACACAGGTTTCTCTTATTGATCCTACTTACGACGGCTCGATTAATGAAGAAGTCTTCAAAACAGATGACTTAGACATGAAGAAAAAAGATTTATATGACTAAGGTTCCTATCCCGCTTATTTCTTTTTAAAGGGTCTGATCAACAAAGACATAAACGACTTATCTCGAGTCCCTTCGACACCAATACGCATGCCTGCCTTTCGAGGGTTTTGACTTCTGGTTTGAAAGAATGGATCCCACCAACTAAAAATGGTTCCATAATTACTATCCGTATCGACCTGAATTGCATGGTGATGAACCCAATGTATTTCCGGAGTTATAAAAATATAACCTAGAATTCTCTCAACAATTTTTTTAATTCTTACATTGGAATGATGAAATACCGTTGCAATTAAAACCACAGTCTCAAACACGACAATTGAAACAAAAGGAATATTGAGCAAAATAATCACGCCTGCCCGTGCCATTGCCGACAATAATATTTCTCCAAAATGAAACCGCAAAGCTGACGTTGTATCCAACGTATCATCAAGGTGATGAATTTCATGAAATCGCCAGAGAAATGGCACTTCGTGATTCAAACGATGCCACCAGTAGATTAGAAAATCCAAAATCAGAATATCAATTATTAACTCGAGCAGCAGTTCTGGCCATTCGGCCATTGAAAAGGGACGCCACTGTAATGAATGCTCTGTAGCCCATATCGTAACCTGGAGAATAAGGAGCGGAGAGAGAACAACATTAAACACCCAAAGGCCAGAATTTCGAAACACTCGAACCGGGAAAAATCGTGCAAACTTCGTTTTGCCCTCCAAAGCTTTCGCATCAGGACTTAGATCTCCTCTTTCTGCTGGAATAAGGCGTTCCGAGAAAAACAGTAGGGCAATCCACGTTAAAACAATAACGCCTTTGTATGCCAATAACTGTTCTGTAAGTGTTACCATTTTTACCTCTTTCCATTTCTCCTCTTGAAATATGAAACAGGAAAACATGAAGTAAAAGCCTTACTATCAATTTATCACTAGAAAGTGCAGAAGGTTGATAAAAATGAGGATACAGAGCTTGCACGGCTCAAAAGAATAGTTAACATCCGAAATTAGAAATCTCGTAATGATAAATTTTCCAGACGATAGACCATGTCCTATAGATCCATGCCTTTAGTTGGTGTATCAGCCTGTTTACACAAAGCTGAAACTCCCAAACCATACCACGCTGTTGATGATAAGTACCTTCGTGCCGTTTCTGATTCAGCAAACGCGATGCCATTAATCATCCCAGCTTTAGGAAACTCACTTGATATACCCAGTTTGGTGGCTTCTTTGGACGGCATTATGCTTACAGGAAGCAATAGCAACGTGTTTCCTGAACGATATCAAGCACACCCAACATCCGAAGCTGAGCCCTACGATCAAATGAGGGATCAAACAACCTTCGCATTAATACAAGAAGTCCTAAAACAAGAGGTACCACTGCTTGCTATTTGTCGAGGTTTTCAAGAGCTTAATGTTGCCCTTGGAGGGTCTCTACACCCTCAGGTAAAGAACATAGCCGGACGCATGGACCACAGTAGCCCTGATACCAATGACATGGAAATCGACTATGGCCCAAGCCACACGATTCTACTTAATCCTAGAGGGCAACTTTACAAATTACTCAAATCGGATCAAGCGACCGTAAATTCACTTCATTATCAGGCTATCGATCGTGTTGGGAAAGGCCTTATGATCGATGCTCATGCTGAAGATGGAACCGTTGAGGCAATCTCAATGCCTGACCAAACGTCCTTTGTTTTGGGTGTCCAATGGCACCCAGAATATAAATCCAAAGATAATCATGTCTCACAAAATATTTTTAGTTCTTTTGGTGTCGCAGTAAGGAATCGTGCTGAAAATCGTATTGGATGATACAAGCTTTGCTCACTTATAAACCAAGGGATTTCAACAATAATATCCTTTTATCTTCAAGGTATTTTGAAAATTCCTTAGTTTCTGTGGAGTCCCTCAAGTGTCGGTAATATCTTGTTAATAAATACTTATATATTTAAGAATAATTTCCCGATATTTATCAATTTATATGCTTATATACCTAACACGTAAATTTTATCCACAGGTACATTGAATTCCTCCCTAGATGGCTTATCTTAGAATTACGTCGCCTACTACCTCACTCTTGGCGACGTCTAGAGAAACTGGAATCCCCCCTCTAGTTTCTTGAAACTCTGCGAAGAAGCGGGAACACCTGGTTATCCCCCCAATCGGGTGTTCCTTTCTTTTTTTATGTAGCGTTATGATATAGTTAGGTGTTATCCTAATCACATAATCGCTACTATAAATTTTTCACTGATCACTCTGATCATTTCACCTCCGGAACATTTTGTGTTTATTTGTATCGAATACGAAATGAATTCGTTTCGAATATGGAACAAATAAATGACGCTGCGTATTGCCACATGGAATGTCAACTCTGTTCGCCAACGCCTTGGACACTTAAAAGACTTCACAGATAGTCATCAACCCGATGTACTTTGTCTGCAAGAAACCAAGGTGCAAAATTCTGAATTTCCAGAACATGACATAAAATCAATGGGATATAAAACTGTACTATTCCATGGACAAAAAAGTTACAACGGCGTCGCTATTCTCTGTAAAAAAGAAATTGAAATCAACAATCAGCTAATTTGGTGTAAAAAAGACGACTGCCGACACCTGTCCATAACATTAAAAGATGGTGTTCAAATCCATAATTTCTATGTTCCTTCAGGAGGAGCTATTCCGGATCCGGAACAAAATGATAAATTTGCTCATAAACTCCAATTCATCAAAGAAATGACAAAGTGGATTTCAGATCCAGCCCAAAAGAATGAGAAACTCGTCATAGTTGGCGACTTAAATGTTGCACCACTGGTTAACGATGTCTGGAATCACAAAAAAATTCAAAAATCAGTTGGCCACACTCCATTGGAATGTGACCTTATGGAAAAATTACGTGAAGCTGGTAACCTAACCGACGTCGGGCGTCATTTTGTTTCTGCAGATCAACCTTTATATTCTTGGTGGGGTTATCGCTACAAACCTTCTTTTGTAAAAAATTACGGCTGGCGATTGGACCATATATTAACCACTGAAAGCCTTAAATCAGCTTTACAGCACTTTGAAATCGTCAAAGATACCCGCGGTTGGGAAAAGCCATCCGACCACGTACCAAGTATTGTTGATCTTAATCTCTGATCCAGGATCTAAACTTAAAAGAGCTCTCTCATGCCTGGCTCACTGTTTGATCGTCGTGGCGAATCTTAAGGGCTTTATGATTTATCAGCTATCGCATTTCGAGCATCAGTTAGTTGACTCGTCGTTTTATCAATCCTGTGGGCAAGAACCCGCATTACTTCGACGCCCATCTCGGGGAAATCCATAACCATATTGAAGAATAGCTCTTTGGTTATTTTTAGAGTTATCAATTCAGACTTGGCTTTAATTGTCGCAGTTCTTGGTACATCACACAAAATAGCAATCTCACCAACAAATTCATTTTTCCCGAATGTAGCAACAACCAAAGGCCCATCATCCGTATCGACGATGACATCGGCCTCTCCATCAATAAAGATGTAGGCTGCATCTCCCGCATCACCTTGATGAAATAGTTCTTGGCCCACCTTGAATATTAAACGCTCACTGGCAAAGGCCATCAATTTGAGCCGGGAAGGCTCTATATTGGCAAACAAAGGTATGTTTTTTAAAGCTTCAACTTCTTGCTCAATAGACATTTTAACTTACTTCCTTACCCTTTATTCTGCTGCAATTAGGCTTTTAAGAATTTTGCCTTCGACATTTAAATCATTATAAGTTCCGCTCTCCACAATCCGGCCATTCTGCATCACAATGATATGCTCAAAATGACGGGAAAGTTCAGCACGCTGTAACGTCCAAACAATTCCCTGTTCGCCTTGTGCCTCCACAATGGCGGGAACAAGTTTATTCTGGCTTTGAGAATCCATGACGGCCGCAGCCTCATTTAGAATAAGTAAATCCGGCTTTTTGATCAAAGATCGGGCCAAAGCCAGTTTTTGTCTTTGCACCGCACTAAGGCGGTTTCCACCAACTCCAACATTATAACTTAATCCGACCTCGATGACATCCGGGCGTAAACCCAAATCATCCAAGAGTTCCGTCATCACACGACCAATTGTCTCTCCAGCTTCAGCCCTGCCATAAGCAAGGCGCCCAAAGAGAATGTTATCTTGGAGACTTGCCGCCGAATTAAAACGTTCAGGATTATAAAACTCAACCGCTTCAGGGTCTCTTTGCTCTAACTTTTCTGCTAACAATTTACGTGCAGAAATTACCTTAACCTCGACCTCTTCTGTTACAAGTCCGAGGCGATGTCTGGCTTCAACGTAATCAAAAGGCAGATGCATCAACGCTTCTCGATCCGCTTTTGAGATTTCGGAGAAGCTGCTTTTATCAGCCCGCTTCACAATCATACTAAAATCGGAAAGATCGTCTGCAGAAATAAAACTAAATTGTTCAAAGAAGGGATGAGTTGGTGGCAATCCGGTAAAGAGCTCAACCATGGTACGAGCGATAGAGAGACCCATATTGTAAATTGAATCTCGAAGTCCTGCTTCTTCAACTGCTTCGCGGAGGATTGGCATCGCCAACAGGCTGTCTCCAGCGTAGTCGCTATTACGAGGTGTACCAAAAAGTAGATTTTCACGTAATGTCGCGTTATTATTATAATGCCCAGGGTCAAAGGCAATAACGAGATCTTCTGCGCCAATAGACTTTAAATGTTCTTTCAAAGCTTCGCGAGCACCCAGAATAGATTCGGCAATATCGGGACGGCTATCGCTATCAACAATACCGCTCAACCCAAAACGATAAACGTCTTCTTCTAAATCCACGCTTCTCAATACATCGGTGACACGTGGAACCAATTCTACTGGGGCAAAGATACCTGCACTTTTATAATCAACCCACTCTCCTGACGGATTAAGAATGGTATTTCCAGTCCGTTCCGCTTCCAGCTTATCAAGAAGAGCCTCAGCTTCTGTCGCAGGATCACGGGGTGAATCGCTTATCATCCAATTTCGAAGACCATAGAATAAATTATCCATCACCGATAACGGAAACAAATAGGCATCCTGGCCAACGTACGATAAACGACGCCCAGTTATGGCAGAAGGCAGTTGATCTAATGATTTTTCTGCTATTCGAACAGACCCACTGGTGGGTCGAACCAAATTGGCTAACACCAGCCCCAAATATTCCTTACCACTACTGGCATTACCAACTATTGCAACTCTTTGATTCGCACGAAAAGAGAAACTGACCCCATCAAGAAGTTTGTTTTCGCTCTCATCGATAAGGGTCAGGTTACTCACGGTAACATCCCCTTCTAGATGTTCACTATTCCCCTCTTCAAGCATCTGTTTATCAGAATCAATCATTCCCAAAGGTTGGAACTGTTCAGCTACTTGCTCATACTTAATTTGAACATCGTTTTTCTGTTGATCCCAATTGATTAAATCTTTCACGGGGGGCGGCAGGTCCTTATAAGCAGCAAGAACTGCCACTAAAGTACCGATTTCAAATTGTCCCGTGATGACGAGATAACCACCCCCTAAATAGAATATGAAGGGCGTAATTTGTGCCAACAGGTTATTCAAAAATTTTACGAAAAATTTTCGTTGGTAAATTTCATAACGAATTTTAAAAATTTTACCCAGACGACGGGAAATTTCTGCACGTTCAAAATTACTGGTGTCATGTGCCTGAATTTCTATTGCCCCCCCAACAAGCTCACTTACGCGCCCAGCTAAAGCCCGTGCAGTAACTTGTCGTTGGCGACCCAGAGTCAATATTCGTTTGCGCAACTTTGGTATTACAAACGCCTGTACCAACACGATACTCATGGCCACTAAACCAAGCCAAAAGCTCTGTACCATGATAAAAATCATCGCCGTTAGAGCCTGTCCCCCCAGGAAAAATGGCGTTACAATCGCGTCGCCAATAAAACCACCAAGAGGTTCAACCTCATCCTTAATCATGGTCGCAATTTCAGCTTGTTTAATTTTTCGACTGTGCAGAATTGGGAAGCGCAGAATGCGATCAGCCAGTTCATAGCGAAGGCGGCGCAACATCCGCTCTCCAAGACGGCCTTTTAAGGTATTGATAACAAATTTAAAAATGCCATTTATCAATACTAAACTCAAAAAAGACAAGCATAGGGCAAGTAGGAGTGCCAGTTGGGTTAAATCAAATCCTTCAAAAAGAACAATTGCCCTTCCAAAAATCTCCTCTCCATAGGGTAATTCGAACCGCATAAATGGAAGTGTCGAGTTAAATCCTGCAAAATTCTCAGAGTTAACCGCTTTATTGATAATGCTTTTAGGCAGATCAAGGGATAAAAAATAGAACGGCATAGATGCCAGAACCAAAAAAAGGATTTTGATTTGATCCTTTTTACTGTGTTTCCAAATATACTTAAAAAGCTGTGGTTCCATTACCGCTTCATTTCTCCCGCAGTCGCCTTTTAGGCGTTCCTATTTTAGGATTGATATCTTTACACAGAACAATAACAAAGACTAATACGCCAAACAAAGTAGAAATAACGATCTTTATTGATTAACCCCTGTCTATTAATCAAAAATCATTAATTTAAGCCTCATGACCATACCCTACCTGACAAGAACCCATCCAAAGTATTTCAACTTAATCCAACATACTCTCAGTAAACTCTTTGTCATTTCTTGTGTGATGTCATAATGGTCAGGACATGCTAGATTGGTTTCTAACAATCGGTTAGATAACGTAACCTTTTTTCACGTAATGCATGAGAAACCAATCATGAAACAACCGTTTCAAAGTGGTAAGGTCGATATTTTCCCAAAAACGACATTGAATTTATAAAAATAGCATATTCTTTCTTGGGTCAAAGGAATGAAATGTGGCATAGTCACCTCGATTATCGAGGGGGAGTAGACCAATCACAAAAGACTTCGATCATACAGCTGATAGCCTAGAGCAAAAAGGTATGCGCGTTCTTATCTATAGCCATGACAGCTTTGGCCTCGGTCATCTACGACGGTGTCGTGAAATAGCACATACTCTGGTACAAAATAACAAGCACCTATCCGTACTGATCCTTTCAGGTTCACCAATCATTGGCTCTTTTGGCTTCAAGGCTCGGGTAGATTTTGTCCGAATTCCTGGTGTTATTAAATTGAGAGACGGGGATTATACCTCTCTCAATCTGCATATTGATATTGAACAAACCCTGGCCATTCGGTCTTCTATTATTAAGCATACCGCCGAATTTTACGATCCTGATCTCTTTATTGTAGATAAGGAACCTTTAGGTCTAAGAGGTGAGGTAGAAGATACTCTCCGCCTTATGAAAAGCCGTGGTACCCAATGTGTTTTGGGCCTCCGTGATGTTATGGATGACCCTGACCTACTCTCAACAGAATGGGAACGCAAAAACACTGTTCCCGCACTATCGGAATATTATGACGATATCTGGGTTTATGGTCTTCCTCAAATCTGCGACCCGTTGGAGGGCATAGAGCTTCCACCTTCTGTACAGAGAAAGATGACCTACACAGGCTACTTACAAAGAACCGGTGCCCATGATGCTCCGATGCCTGTTTTAGAAAAAATAGGTGAAGACACCCCTTATCTGCTCGTAACTGTTGGCGGTGGCGGTGATGGCGAAGAAATCATCGATTGGGTGTTATCTGCTTATGAAAGTGATCCTGATCTCCCCTACCCAGCTCTGTTTGCACTTGGACCCTTTATGAACAGCGAGCTTCAGCACGATTTTCAGGTTCGCGCCAGCAAACTGGATAATGTGGAAGCCATTACTTTCAATGCACAGTTTGAAAGCCTTGTCGATCGTGCCATCGGTATTGTTGGCATGGGTGGCTACAACACTTTTTGCGAAATTCTCTCCTATGACAAAAGAGCCTTGATCATCCCAAGAACCGTTCCGCGTATGGAACAATATATTCGCGCCAGTCGCGCACAAGAACTCGGACTGGTCAAAATGTTGGAAAATACCGGAGAGAGAGATCCTCTCACCATGGCCACTGCTTTGCGTAATATTCCCCAACAAAGCTTACCCTCAAGCGTTGTTGTTCCCGGCCTTCTTGATGGTCAAGAAAACGTGCTCAAACTCGCCAATAAGTGTTTCGAAGCAAAGCTATCCAGCCTCTCTACCATCGATATTACGGACCCAATTTTAAATACAAAAACAGCTTCCGATAGCTAAGATAAGCCCCAAACAGGGTAAAACGACATCATTTCACGTGATTATTACAAATTATCGGTAGTAATCACCTGCAGCAGCGGAAATAATATCAGACGCTATGAGCAAAAAAGTCACCGTTATCCTAAAAGGCTATCCACGCCTGTCAGAAACATTTATTGCCCAAGAACTTCTGGCTTTGGAGAAGCGTGGCCTAAAGTTATCACTGATTTCTCTCAGACACCCCACCGATAGCTCAACCCACCCCATACATCAGGAAATAAAAGCGCCAGTTAGCTATCTTCCAGAGTATGTCTATCAAGAACCTTCGCGAGTGTTAAAGAGTTGGTGGAAAGTTCGAAGCCTCCCGGGCTATAAAAAAGCTAGGTCTATATTTTTCAAAGATCTTAAAAGAGATAAAACAACAAACCGCATCCGGAGATTCGCGCAAGCCTGTGTGCTTGCAGCTGAACTTCCCGACGAGGTCGACTGGCTATACGCCCACTTTCTACACACCCCTTCTTCTGTGACACGATACGCCGCATTTATGCGAAATCTACCATGGTGTGGATCTGCTCATGCCAAGGATATATGGACAACGCCCGAGTGGGAATTACGTGAAAAGCTTGCTGACATCAAATGGCTCGCAACCTGCACAAAAGTAAATGTCGACTACCTAAGCAGCCTTTCTCCAGACAATGACCGAGTAGACCTCGTCTACCACGGGCTTGATTTTGATCGGTTTGATAAGGTTGGCAATGATCAAGTTCTACGGGATGGTACCGCAACAGATCAACCAGTCACCCTGATTTCTGTGGGAAGGGCTGTTCCGAAGAAGGGCTATGATGATTTATTAAAAGCCCTCGCCGTCTTACCAAAAACATTGAACTGGCATTTTGTCCATATCGGTGGCGGAACCTTGAGCAAGGGTCTCAAACTACAATCAGAATCATTAGGATTAACAGATAAAATCACCTGGATGGGTGCTCAACCCCAAGAGATCGTCCTTGAACAGTATCGGAAGGCCGACTTATTTGTTCTTGCCAGTAGAATCACAGAAGACGGTGATCGCGACGGGATGCCAAATGTCCTTATGGAAGCACAGAGTCAGGCTCTCGCCTGTTTATCAACGAGTATCTCTGCCATTCCCGAATTGATTGTGGATGGCGAAACAGGCCTTTTAGTACCACCGCAAAGTCCCAAAGAACTCAGTCAGGCAATTGAACGCTTAATTATCGACCCCAAGCTACGCTACAAGCTAGGTCAGGCCGGTGCCAAACGGGTTAGAGATGATTTTTCTATGAAACGGGGAATTGACCAGCTCATAACCCGTTTCATGGCCAGTTAAGCGAGTTGCCGGGATGCGTATCGCTTTTTATGCCCCGTTAAAGTCTCCCCGGCATCCAACTCCCTCTGGAGACCGCCACGTCGCCAGACTCTTAATCCAAGCTCTTGAATCTTATGGTCACGAAGTTGAACTGGCTTCTCAGCTGCGGTCACGAGATGCTCTCGGCAACCTCACGCGTCAACAAAGGCTTAAAAATATTGGTGCAAAAATAGCACATCGCTATCTACGCAAACTAAAGCAACTGCCTAAAGACAAGCGGCCTGATCTATGGTTAACCTACCACCTCTATTACAAGGCTCCTGATTGGATTGGCCCGATTGTGTGTCGTGCCTTAGAGATACCCTATGTTGTCATTGAAGCCTCTGTTGCAAACAAACGCGCTGATGGGCCCTGGGATCTCAGCCACAAAGCTGTTGTTGATGCATTAAATCTCTCAGAGTGCGCAATCAGTTTGAACCCTCACGATTCTTTATGTCTGCCTCCCGATCTGCGCAACTGGTCGCTTCCTCCCTTCATCATTGCAGATCCTATTACTGCCGCTCGTGAAAATTGGTCTCAACACCGACGAGATACCGCTAAAAATTATAACTTAGATCCCAACAAACAATGGCTACTCTCTATTGCCATGATGCGTGAAGGAGACAAGCTTGCTTCCTACCGCGTCCTTGCCAATGCCTTGAGAGGATTACCTGACTTACAATGGCAGCTTCTAATTGTCGGAGATGGTCAGGCTAGATCTGACGTAGAAACGGCCTTCAAATGGGCATCTCCAAGTAAGGTCGTTTTTGCTGGAGAACGTACTACACAAGAATTGGCACACATCATTCCTGCTTGTGATATCTATACTTGGCCCGCCATCAACGAAGCCTTTGGTCTTGCATTTCTTGAGGCTCAGGCAGGTGGATTACCCGTAATAGCAGGTAACACAGGCGGAGTCCCTGCAGTTGTTACAGATGGGGAAACAGGCATATTAACTCCCCCCGGTGATGCCATTGCTTTTGCAGCAGCCTTAAGAAGTCTGCTTTCTGCACCTGTGAGGCGAAGAGCCATGGGACAAGCAGCAGCTGAAAAGGTTAAGTTGGTACACAGCATTGAAAATGCAGGACGTCGCCTTGACGAAATTCTCGCGGCATCAAGAAAAGATCATATAAAACCGGGTTTACCCTTGTTCGATTACAGCAAGAATAACAACGCATCATAGGACATAATGAGTCAAACTAATCAGATAGATGTACTGTTTTATGTACAACATTTACTCGGTATCGGTCATCAAAGGCGTGCAGCGACCTTAACCCGTGCGATGGAACGTATCGGCATGAAAGTTGCCTTTGTATCAGGCGGGCTGGAAGTACCCGGTTTAGACACAGGCCCCGCAACCTTCTATCAACTTGCACCTGTGCGGGCAGATGGCATCTATTTCACAGAACTCCTTGATCAAAAAGACCGCCCCATCGATAAGGCTTTCAAGCAAAGTCGGGCCCAGCACCTTCAGGAAATTTTTAACAAAACCAAACCACGTTTGATTCTCCTCGAGATGTTTCCTTTTGGCCGTCGACAGATGCGATTTGAACTCGTTCCTCTCCTCGAAACCGCCAAGAACTCCTCGTCCCCACCAAAGATAATCTCTTCAGTTCGCGATATTCTGGTTAAAGCCCCCAAGCAAGAACGCATCGACGAGATGTTGACCTGGATAGAAACGTATTTTGACAACGTTCTGATTCACGGCGACCCCAACCTTATTCCCTTTGATAAAACCTTTCACCCTGCACGCGAGATATCGAATAAGATCCTCTATAGTGGCTATGTCGTTGATGAAAAGGTTGATGAAGCCCCTCACCCGACTGACGGAAAAGACGAAATCATCGTTTCTACTGGCGGAGGCGCGGTCAGCGAACGCCTTGTTAAAGCTGCCATTTCTGCCCGAGAGAAAAGTTCCCTAAAAAACAAAGTCTGGCGCATTTTCATCGGCCATAGCCTGCCCGAAGATCTCTTTTCCCAATACGCAAATCTGTCAGAAGATCGCTTAATTATCCAACGTTCGAGGGCTGATTTCACATCTTTACTCCCCAATTGTGCTCTATCCATTAGCCAGGGCGGCTACAATACAGTGATGGAAGTGTTGCGGGCTGGGTGTCCCAGGGTAATCGTCCCCTATTCAGGTGGCCTGGAAACAGAACAGACTCTTAGGGCTAAACTTTTGGCCGAAACCAATGCTCTCACCTATGTAGATGAAGAAAATCTTACAGGACAAATACTGGCTGATGCCATCGAACAGACTCTAAATACCAAGCAACGCCCCCCTTCAAGTCTCGACACCAATGGTGCAGAAAAAACAGCACAAATTTTAACGGCAATATTGTCGAATCAACCTCTCGATAAGTTTAAATCTCCATGAGTGAAATTCTCATCCTTCGCCATGGTCCAACGATCTGGAACCTAGAGAAACGGATGCAAGGCCGTTCAGATATTCCGCTATCACCTGAGGGCCAGAACCAGGTGGGACAATGGTCACTGCCGGATGAATGGTACAGCGTTCCATGGTACGTTAGTCCCCTTAAAAGAGCACAGAAAACAGCTCAAATTATGGGGAAAGATTCAATAACGACTGAGCCTCGGCTTTCGGAAATGTCCTGGGGAGAGTGGGAGGGAAAGCGCCTTCCTGAATTGCGTGAGAATCTTGGACCCCAGTTACAGAAAATGGAAGATATGGGGCTGGATCTTTTACCTCCGGGAGGCGAAAGTCCGAGACAAGTACAACAGCGCCTCGCCCCCTTTTTACTCGATCTAGGTCGTCAGAACCTGTCCGCGGTCTGCGTGGCGCATAAAGGCATAATACGGGCTATTTATGCCAGTGCGTCGGGTTGGAATATGCTCGGTAAACCACCGCAAAAGTTACAAGATAATTGCGCCCATCTCTTTAAAATCACACAATCTGGTCAAGTAGAGGTTTCTGTTATAAATCTCTCTCTCATGGAAAATCCCCAACGTTTTCCCTTACCGATTCACTCCACAAGATCAGAACTCGATAAAAATACAGGTAATCATAATGCGTGTTGATGTTTTTATTTATGTTCAACATCTCTTGGGTATTGGCCATCTTAAGCGGGCTTCTCTACTTGCCAAGGCCATGCACAAAATCGGCCTGAAGGTTATTTTTGTGACCGGAGGCCGTCCTGTCCCGGATTTGAATATGGGGAAAATAGAGACCTTACAACTTCCCCCTCTTCGCGCCGCAGATGACAGCTTCAAAGTCTTGATGGATATCGATGATCAGGTTGTCGATGAGGATTGGAAAAACAGTCGCAAAGAAACCCTGCTCGAAGCTTTCAAGACAACAAACCCCAAAGTTCTCCTGATTGAGATGTTTCCCTTTGGCAGGCGCCAAATGCGATTTGAACTGGATCCTCTTATCGCACGCGCCAAAGAGCAAGGGGTGCCTGTTGTCACGTCCGTAAGGGATATACTGACAACCCATAAAACTCCCGGCAAGGGAGAGTGGATTATTGAGCGTGTTCTCAAAGATATCGATCAAGTTTTGGTTCATGGGGATTCCAGCTTTATTTCCCTGCAAGACAGTTTTCCCCTGGCAGAAAAAGTTGCCCATAAAATCACCTATACTGGTTACGTTGTCGAAACATCAAATAATGACACGGTAACAACAGAGAAAAAAATAGCCTTCCCCCAAAATAAGGCCAAAGATAACACCCAGCACGGTACCCGAAATGGTGTCCTAATTTCAGCAGGCGGAGGTGCTGTGGCTCTGCCGCTCGCAAAGGCAGTCCTTGAAGCTAAAAATCTCTGTAAGTTAAAAGATATTCCTTGGCGATTGCTGCTCGGTGACAATCTTCCGGACAGGGATTTTGATGAAATTTCAAACAATGCACCGAAAGGGCTTACCGTCGAACGCAACAGACCTGATTTTCAAGCACTACTAAAAACGTCACAACTCTCTGTTAGCCAAGCTGGATATAATACGATCCTAGAACTACTAACGACGTTGACTCCTGCCATCGTAGTCCCATTTGCAGCCGATACTCAGAGCGAGCAGACAACCAGGGCTAAAAAATTGGAAGATTATGGTGTACTTACTGTGATCTCAGAAAAAGATCTATCTCCTGTTAATCTTGCGCACGCCATTGATGCTGCTATCGATCGACCAGTTACCAAGATAACCCTTGATTTGAACGGTACTGAAAATTCAGCACTCATTATTCAAAAAATCATTCAAAAGAATAATACACATGGATAAAATTACTCCTCATACATTCCGCTACCCTCTATTTGATATTTACTGGGATTATGCAAAAACTCTTTTTGGATTGGCAATTGGTGCAGGAGGACTGATTTACGGGTCAGAGAATATAATTTCACTACTCTTTTTTGGCACCATTATTGTAATATTTTGTTTCTTTGGGCTGCAGAGTTATCGTCGTCATAAATCTTTTGTCACAGTTGATCCTAATGGTTTGAAATTCACAAGCTGGAAGCAAGAATCAATTTACTGGGAAACAATTAAAAACATAGAGTTACGATATTTTGGACGTCCTATAAAAGACAAAGAAAGCGATCAGAAGCCAAAAGGAACTTTACACTTAACTCTAAAAAACGATGATCAAAAAATTACACTTGAATCAAATCTTTACGGATTTCGTTATCTCGTATGGTGCGCAACACAGGTTGCCAAAGAATACAACGCTCCGCTTGACCAAATCACCGTAGGGAATATGCTAGATATCGGACTGGATCCAGATGGTGATAGTGAAATGCCTGACCCACAGATTTCGGGACTATAACCCGTGAAATACAATAAAAGGTCAGGTCAACAGGGTTTTAACAGTGGGGTTAGGGTTAATCCGTGAACGATCTATTACAGGTCAATAACTTACGTGTGGCCTTCAAACTCCCAGAGGGAGAATTGAATGCTGTAAAAGGCGTTTCATTCCGCATCCCCAAAGGAAAAACCGTATCTTTGGTTGGGGAATCAGGATCAGGGAAATCTGTCGTTAGTCAGGCGATTATGGGCATTCTTCCCAAAGTTGCTCGTGTAGCTGGCGGTGAGATATTGTTTACCGACCCAAAGACACCCGGCCAAATCGTAGATATTGCCAAGCTTGATCGCGATAGCAAACAAATGCGCAAAATTCGCGGCGGCAGGATATCTATGGTGTTCCAAGAACCGATGACATCGCTCTCACCAGTTCATACCATTGGAAACCAGATCTGCGAGGCACTTGAACTCCATCGATCCATGAGTTCATCCCAATCTCTTGAAATGACCACTGATATGCTGCGCATGGTGGGATTTCCAGATCCGATCAGAGCGATGAAAACCTACCCCTTTGAACTCTCAGGTGGTCTGAGACAACGCGCAGTTATCGCTATGGCACTCGTCTGCCATCCCGCCCTTCTCGTTGCGGATGAACCAACGACAGCTTTGGATGTTACGATCCAAGCACAAATTCTTAAACTTATAAAAGATTTGCAAATCGAGTTGGATATGTCTGTCCTCATGATCACTCACGATCTGGGTGTCGTGACCAATATGGCAGATGAAGTCGTCGTTATGTATCACGGCGAAATTATGGAAAGCGGTACAGCCGAAGACATTTTCCGGCACGCCAGCCATCCATATCTCAAAGCATTGTTAAACGCAGTTCCTCGATTTGATATGAAACCGGGTGAACGTTTAAAGCCGATCAGAGAAATCAACCACGACAAAAACAACCCGATTCTGAAGGCGAAGCATCAACGTCGGGCAATATCAGATGAAGATCCACCTCTTTTAGAAGTTAAAAACATCAACAAATCCTTTTCCATTAGAAAAGGTGGACTGTTTACAAAAAACACTGAAGAAAAAGCACTGGCTGTCGACGATATCAGTTTTTACGTCAGGCGCGGCGAATGTCTTGGACTCGTTGGAGAAAGTGGTTGCGGAAAAACCACCCTGTCTAAAATTATCATGCGCGCCCTGTCCCCTGATAGCGGCTCTATTATATTCAGAGACCAGGAAAACAACCCAATTGATGTCCTAAACCTCGAAAAATCAGAGCTGTTTAACTTCCGAGAGCGGGTCCAATTTATGTTTCAGGACCCCTACAGCTCCCTAAACCCAAGAATGACAGTTCAGGAACTCATCGGAGAGCCCCTTCTTATACACGGTATGAAAGATGCCAGTAAAAGACGGGAAATGGTTGAGTGTCTCATGGATGTTGTAGGGCTGGCACCAATGCACATCAATCGCTATCCACATTCGTTCTCTGGTGGTCAGCGCCAACGCATTGGGATCGCGCGAGCTCTTGCCCTTCAACCTGATCTCTTGATTTGCGATGAACCTGTTTCAGCTCTGGATGTTTCTATTCAAGCTCAAGTCCTGAACTTATTGAAAGATTTAAAAGAAGCTCTGGGACTCACCTATATTTTTATCAGTCACAATTTAGCTGTGATTGATTACGTAGCAGATCGCATCATGGTTATGTGTCGGGGTCGTCTTGTTGAAACCGCCCCAAAAGAACTCTTATTCAAGAACCCGGTACATCCCTATACCCGCGCATTGGTTTCGGCAGTTCCAGATCCAGATTTAGACCGGCCTTTGGACCTAAAGCATTTGATTTCCAGCAAGGCATCGACACCAGAACAGTGGCCCGCTCCCTTTACCGTTAATGAAACAACCGAAATGCAAATGTTTGACCTTGGTGGCGGTCATTTTGTCAGAATTGGCAAAGACACCGATGATATACTTCTGTCTCACCTTGAAACAGAGGGAGCATCATAATGCTGAGCTATATCATCAACCGCATTCTCGCAATGATTCCCACGCTCCTGATAATTTCTGCGATCATATTTGTTTTAATTCAATTGCCGCCAGGGGATTTTCTTGAGACCCAAATAGCTGAGATGCAGTCTCAAGGTGAAAATGTTGATCAAGAAAAAATCGAGTATCTCCGTACAGAATATGGATTAGACAAACCTCTTTATATTCAATATTTAAACTGGGTTACAGGGTTGGTTACAGGGGACCTTGGATATTCTTTCGAACACGAACTCCCCGTAACCGAAGTAATTGGTGATCGTATTACCTTAACAATTATCCTCGCACTGGCTGCCACCTTATTTACCTATGCCCTGTCTTTTCCTATCGGTATATATACTGCTGTAAATCAATACTCAGTCGGAGATTACGTCTTTAGTTTTGTTGGATTTATCGGGCTTGCAACACCAAACTTTCTACTCGCGCTTATACTTCTATATTTTGCAAATGTGTGGTTTGGGACTTCCATTGGCGGCCTCATGGACGAACAATTTATTGGTCAACCCTGGAGCTATGAAAAAGCCCTATCTGTCCTCGAACATCTTTGGATTCCCGTTGTTGTTATTGGCACATCAGGTACAGCAGGCATGATCCGTCGACTAAGAGCCAACCTTCTTGATGAGCTTTCAAAACAATACGTCATAACCGCAAAGGCCAAAGGGCAGTCTCCTCTTAAAATCTTGATAAAGTATCCGTTACGATTGGCCATTAACCCCTTTATAGCTGATATTGGCTCAATCTTGCCCGATCTCTTATCTGGATCAGTCCTTGTCGCGGTTGTTATGGGGTTGGAAACAACCGGGCCAATGCTCGTCAATTCGTTGCTCAGTCAGGATATGTATCTGGCTGGATCCTTTCTCATTATTGAGGCATCACTTGTGGTCATAGGCGTATTTGTTTCTGATCTTATTCTTGCGGCTGTTGACCCTCGAATTCGCCTAGGTGGGGGAGCCGTAAAATGAGTAAGAAACCTTTAGAACATTATGTAAATCCGGCACCCTTTGATCCTCTGTCTGTAACAAAATTAACCCCGCAGCAAGAACGTTATTATACGGCCTCTCAGTGGCAAATAATGTGGTGGAAGTTCAGAAAACATAAACTGGCGGTCTATTCGGGAATCATTCTAGGCTGTATGTATCTCGTTGCGTTATTTGCAGAAATTGTTGCACCCTATAACCTGCATAATCGCGAAATCGATTTTATTTACGCGCCCCCTCAGGCCGTACACTTTTTCCATGAAGACGAATTTATTGGCCCGTTTGTTTACGGGTATGACTATACCCTCAACATGGAAAATCTCAAACGGGAATACACCTCTAATCCTTCCCAGGTAAACGAGTTACAATTCTTCTGTCGTAGCAATCAAGATTATGCCTTCTGGGGCCTGATCAGCGGTGATTTTCATATCGTATGCCCACCAGAGAATGGTACTTTTTTTGTTTGGGGTACTGATCGCCTTGGCCGTGATATTTTTAGCCGCATTATTTATGGTTCAAGAATTTCACTGACAATTGGGCTAATTGGCGTCTTTATCAGCTTTGTTCTTGGAACACTTCTGGGCGGTATGGCTGGATACTTTGGCGGATTAATTGACACTTTTGTCCTCAGAGCGATCGAAATTCTGAAATCATTTCCAACCTTACCCCTCTTTATGACACTCTCAGCCCTTTTACCCGTCACTTGGAGCCCTTTAGGGGTATTTTTTGGGATTTCCATTATTCTCGGCCTTCTCGATTGGCCAGGACTTGCCAGAGCTGTCAGATCAAAATTACTCAGTCTTCGGGAAGAGGACTTTACCACCGCAGCGCAATTGATGGGGGCCTCTCACGCGCGTGTTATCGGCAGACACCTCTTGCCATCCTTTAGCAGTCATCTGATCGCTTCGGCAACGCTTGCTGTTCCCATGATGATCTTGGGGGAGACCAGCTTATCCTTCTTAGGCCTTGGTTTACGCGCGCCCATCACGTCCTGGGGTGTCCTTTTGAACGAGGCTCAGAATATCAGCGCCGTCGTTCTTTATCCATGGCTTCTATTGCCTGTCCAGCCAGTGATTTTAGTCGTGCTTTGTTATAACTTCCTTGGTGATGGCCTACGAGACGCTGCAGATCCTTACAAATAAGCTTAACAAGCAAGGTTGGATGATCGAAAACAGTAGTTGACTACTCCGCAACCACCACAAGATCAAGAGGCTTGGAGATCCCCATTATATGGTTGTTTTCAAGCCTTTTCTTCTGGCTTTTAGGTTCATATCCCTGCTCCAGAGCCCGTTTATAAGCGGTATCATCCGCAAGAGCACGGGCACCAACATCCTTGTTATGTTTTTCAAGTTTTGCCGACAGATTAACCGCATCTCCAATAACGGTATACTCCAGTCTGGAATCATCGCCGACCGCGCCAAACAGAACAGAGCCCACCGCCACAGATCCATTTACCAGTGGTACTGCCAGCCCTTCTTCACGTCGCCAGTTCTTAGTGGCCTCCATAAGCTCATCCATCGCCCGTAAAGCGTCCGCTGCATAGGTTTTAGAAGGTTCCGAAGCCCCAAAGGTTGCCATGATGCCATCGCCCATAAACTTGTCGATAGATCCGCCATGTTTTTGAATAATCGGCACACAGAGTTGCTGATATTCGGCCAGCGTCCCCATCACAACTTCTACGGTCTCTTGAGAGGCCATTTTGGTAAAGCCTCGCATATCGAGGTTCATTATTGCAGCCTCGCGACGCTCAGCTATCCCCGCCATGATTTTGTCTTCAGAGTGTGCGATTTTTGCAGCAATCTCAGGAGAGAAAAAGCGCGACAATTCCTCAGCAGCCTGCCGCTCTGACACAGAATGTATCAATAGTCTTCGCGCGCGAATAAGGGCAACAGCAAGGATAAGAGTCACGATTAAGATCGAAATAATTTTATCGAATTCTGCCCCGAGAAGAATGGAATTTGATGTCATGTATTGCACGTAATTACGGGTAATCATGCTGTCCATGGAATCAATCTTGACCACATAAAGGATCATTAAGCCCCAACCAATAGCCGCAAATAACCCCGCAATAATGACAAATTTGGCTTCAAATCTTAACGCCCGAATGGCAATAAAAATAAAGACATAAAGAAGTGTTGGCACTTTTAAATAAAAACTTGGCGGCTGATTGTACTGAATATGAAAGCTCCAAATCAAAACCATCAATAAAGTCATATCAAACAAGGCTGAAAGAGCCAGTGACCAGTCCGGCATCCGTAAATTGTAGGACCAGACAATACGAATAATAGTCAGAGCAAGATATATCGCCAGCGCCCAAGGCACAGGAGCAAAGGTTACATCTTCATTGAAGGTTTTTGGTGATATCAGATACAGGGTTCCAAAAATCGTTACGACCGCGAGCTGAATCCAACCAATAAGCTGCTCTGTCTGGTTTTCCTGTTCATGGATGGCATTAAGAACGCGCTCTGGCAAAGCAGTTTCATTGACTGAGCTAAACCACTTCATCACGAATAAACCTCTGGTGAGTATAGAAGATCTCATAGGTAAGAACATCTTATAGATATTCTATACCTCAAAAGATCAAAGTACTGTCAGTTTTCCGTGATCCGGAATTGATCGACTTTACGATCCCAAAGATTCAGACAGCAAATCTCTTTTATTTCAAAGGGAAATAACCATGCCCTCTTTAGCAAAAAGAGTTCCTGGGCGTTGTTTTTCTGCGTCCTGAGCCTGCTTGTTTAAAAATTCGTCATCATGGCAAGGGTCATGATGGAACGCGACCAGCTGCTTTACATTTGCCTTTTCACACAAACGTACACCTTCCTGCCACGTTGAATGCCCCCAATCGACAAAACTTGGAAACTCTTCGTCAGTGTAACTACTGTCATAAACCATGCAGTCTGCCCCCTCGACCAGTTCGAGAATTTGGCGATCTGGTACACATGGTACATGCTCTGTATCAGTCACATAACAGAAAGACCGTCCTTTATACTCCAGACGATACCCTGTTGCGCCGTTAGGGTGATTAAGCGGGGTTGTTCGTATTTTAAAACCGGGATAGGGCTCTAAAATCTCTCCAGCGTTAAAATCGTGGAATGTTACATTGGCAGAGAAAACTTTTGGCGGCACAGGAAAAAGAGGCTCAGCCATATAGCGGCAAAGGATTTCATGAAGATTGCTATTTTGTTCTAAAAGATGCCCGGCCCAAAGTCTGACTTTGTTTTTTGGATAAAAATTGGGTCCAAAAAAAGGCATGCCCATAATATGATCGTGATGCGTATGAGAAAAGAAAATATCTATCTGTTTCTCATCACCACCACAGCATATATCTCGACCAAGAGAACGTATTCCTGTTCCTGCATCGAAAATGAAGTGATGATCTCCACACTTAACCTCTACACAGGAAGTATTACCTCCATATTGCCTATGGCTATCTTCCGGGCAGGGAATTGATCCCCTGACACCCCAAAACGTAACCGTAAAATCATTCACTATAGACAATTCTCAAAATCTCCCGACTCCCGTAGGAATCAAATACAAAGCAATCCTTAAATGCCTTCTTGTACTATGGCACCAAACGATAGCCGCCTGTCTCTGTTACTAATAGCTTTGCATTCGAAGGGTCAATTTCAATCTTTTGTCTCAATCTATATACATGAGTCTCAAGAGTATGTGTCGTTACGCCAGCGTTATAACCCCAAACTTCGTTCAATAGGGTGTCTCTACCAACGACCTGAGATCCCTTTCTATACAAATACTTAAGGATAGACGTTTCCTTTTCGGTCAGGCGAACCTTCTTCTGAGTTTCACCCTCGATAAGAATTTTGCCACTCGGTTGAAAAGTATAGGGACCAATGGTGAAAACGGCATCTTCGCTCTGCTCATGTTGACGAAGCTGTGCTCTCAAACGCGCAAGAAGTACGCCGAGGCGAAAAGGCTTGGTGATATAGTCATTGGCCCCGGCATCGAGACCTAAAATAGTATCCGCGTCAGATTCAGCAGCTGTGAGCATAATGATCGGGCTTTTAACGCCCGCACGTCGCATCAGACGACAAACTTCACGGCCATCAACATCCGGCAAGCCCACATCCAGCAAGATGGCGTCGTAATAATCCCCCTTAGCCTTCTCAAGACCCTCCATACCATTGATAGCTTCTGTCGTTTCAAATTCTTCATGTAAACGTAATTGTTCACTTAATGAAGAACGAAGAGCGTCGTCGTCGTCAACCAGTAGTATTTTACGCCCGTTCGAAGTTGTCATCCTTAGTGATCCTTTATCCGTTCCCTGTCATGTTCCAGAGTTTTATCCCCGTTTATCACTATCCAATTCGACGATCATAAAGTCGATTGTCTGTATTTTAGATAACACTGGCCTTAATCACATTCAAGTTTACCTATAAATTCATCCTCAATTACAAAGAACAAAAAGTCTTTAATGGAAGATTATTACAATTAAACTATTTAATTAATTATCTAAATTAACGGTCCCGATTAAAAATACAGACAAAATTTGTTTTTGCCTCATGTCGCGGTAACAATTCAATTACGGTAAAAACATCAAATATAATAAAGACACTGCGTAATACGGTATTAGGTTCCATTTTCAACAACCTTGTTTTATTTGACACACCCGGTATGAATTATTCAAACGACAAGATACCCCAAAGACATAATATTGCCTATTACGTTGAAACCTAGAGAAATCTTAGTGAATCTTGTCGCAAAAGTTAATACTCGCTTCGTAATTTCGCTCTTTCCATCAATCTTGCTTTGGTATAAGGACCAAACACTTTTTATTGTATTCCACTGGAATATCGCGATAGTGCCTCCTAAATAAGGGGCTCATCATTTATCTAAGTGATACAATATCTTTAATACTTAAGCCGTCGAGAGAACAAGTCAGTGCCAGCGCTAGAAGAAAATGCCGCAAGAATCCTGCCTGCCGTTGAACGCGCCATTGCTGAACTTCGGCGCGGCGCGGCAGTTATTATTCGACGCCCAGATGGGCAAGCCGCACTGATTCAGGCCTCAGAAACTGCTTCTACAGAGATCCACAACAATCTTAAGCATATTGCACAGGCAGAACCCTGTCTCTTGCTAACTGCCCGTCGGGCTGCCGCCATCGGGATTAAAGAAGCTAAACCCCTCATTACAACGACCGAAGTTATCGCTTTTGCCTTAGATGGGATGTCTTCAGAAGCCGTCTCCTACCTAGCTGATCCAGTTCACGATCCTCTTGGCATCAATCTTCGGCACGATAACTTCCTAACCACAGACGTGCCCGAAATACTCGCAAGAAGTTCAGTGCTTTTAACTAAACTTGCCTGTCTTTTACCTGCTGCCCTGTTTGTTAGCTTGCCAGATGGAGCTGCTGAAGATTTAAGTAAAGCTCATAATCTTCTTACCGTTAATGCCGATGATATTACGGGATATCGTAGTACAGCAGCCTACAGCTTAAAAAAAGTAGCTTCGGCGCAAATTCCGCTCGATACAGCGGAAAACACAACCGTTGTTGCTTTTCGCCCCAAAGATGGCGGTGTAGAGCATCTTGCTTTGGTCATTGGAGATCCCGATCCGAAACTCCCCGTTTTGGTTCGACTGCACTCAGAATGTTTTACAGGTGATCTTCTCGGAAGCCTGCGATGCGATTGCGGTGATCAGTTAAGAGGTGCAATCAAATTAATGAATGAGAACGGCGGAGGTATATTACTTTATCTCTCTCAAGAAGGTCGTGGCATTGGCCTTGTAAACAAGTTGCGAGCCTATGAACTCCAAGATCGTGGTGCTGACACATCAGATGCAAATGAGCTGGTAGGTTTTGACCCTGATGAACGCATTTATGTCCCGGCCGCTGAAATGCTCCGCCAACTGGGATTTGATGACGTTAGGTTGCTCACAAATAACCCAGAAAAGGTCAGTGCATTAATCCAATGCGGTATTGATGTTTCTCAGACTGTTCCGCATCACTTTCCATCCAACGGACACAACGAGTTTTACCTCCAGACCAAAGCAACCCGATTTGGACACACTTTGTAATTGTGTGATCCGGGTAATTGTGTGACCTGGGGAATTGTGCAATCCGGGTAATTTGGCAGATCTGGTAATTTATACAAACTGGGTAATTTAAGTATTTTGATATCGGCAAGGTTTACCTCGACAGAGGGAAGAGTCTGCCTCATCTCTCAAGATAACAATCTCCAGAAACAAAATTTTTCATTATAAACTCTACCTCACCAGAGACTGGCCTGAAATTTGCTTACTAATCAAGAGCAATTAACAGGTGTATGCAAAATGATGGATCAACTTTACGCGAACCAAACAACGGCGGGTAAACCGGCGAACGGTATTGTTGTAAATTCGCTCTCTCAAATAGGTTCATCAAATATTCCTCCAAAACACTCCGCCAGCTTCAAAGGGCAGTTAGAAAATACTCAAACTGCAAATTTAAACACCCCGACCTCTCTTCCAAACACAAACAATACCGAAGCCATACCTGAGAACGAGCAAGAATTTGGATTTTTGGACTTTCTCGACATTATTAACCCTCTGCAACATATTCCGGTTGTTTCTTCGATTTATAGAGAAATTACGGGTGATGAACTAAAGCCTGCAGCCCGTGTATTTGGTGGTATGCTCTTTGGCGGACCATCCGGATTCGTTTCTGCAATTGCAAATTCCATTGTTGAGGAAACAACGAGTAAAGACATTGGAGCAAATATATTTGAAGCACTTTTAGGGCCAGATGAAGCTCTAGACTCCGTACAAGTTGCAAAAATTAGTTCTCCAACAAATCAAATAGCTGCCTCCTCTCCTAAAAACGTCGCTGATAATCCAGATCTTTCTAATATTTTTGCCCCGTTATCCCCAACAACCGTACCAGCACCCACTTTTCTCCAAACTACTTCTGCTGCAACCACCCACCCCTTACATAATCCCCCCTTGGAAGGTAAAGCGGCACTTGCTGCAATTTATAATGATTTAGGAACAGTTAAAACCAAGACAAATCAAGACGTAACAACAAAAGCACTTCAAGTCGCTGAAGCACTGCCTCCAACGACAATTCCGCTTAATCATGGCATCGGAAAACCTGGGAAATGGTTTCCGCTAAATGGAAATAATGTGATCATGGCGCAAACCTCTGCTCCGCCATCGGTCTCAACAATCCCCGATGCTCCTGCGGAGCCTTCAAAACCAATTCAAGAACTCGCCTCCTCAGATCAAAGTGATTTCGCCCAAAATCTTTTGACTGGCTTAGAAAAATATCAGGAGCTCAAAAAGCCCTAACAGAGATCTCGACAAGACGGAGTGAACCTGTATGTTTGGTTCAAGTTAAGAAACATATTGCAGAGCACTAGATACGCACATGGAAATTATCGTCCAAAATATTAATGGTAAATGGCAGGCGTCCTACAGAGATAAAACCTGGGCCTGTACCATCGGTAAAAACGGGACTATTGCAGCACAAAATAAAATCGAAGGGGATGGAAAAACCCCTATCGGAAAATGGGCAATTCAAAAAGTTCTCTATAGAGCCGATCGTATTTCCCTCACAGATCGTGCCGTTATAAATCAAAGTCTTGAAATATTCCCGCTCAGTCAGAGGGATGGTTGGTGTGATGAACCGGAAGATCCATATTACAATCAAGCCGTGATTATTCCTTACACTTCCCGTTTTGAATATCTCTGGAGAGATCAGGAGAATACTTATGATCTCATTGCTATCCTCAATTATAACCTCGATCCCATAATTTCCGGCCGAGGATCAGCGATTTTTATGCACGTCGCCAAACCTGGTCTATCCCCCACCGAAGGGTGTATTGCTCTTGAACGGAATAATCTTCTTGAGCTACTTTCGTTGGTTACGAGTACTTCTGAAATCAATATTATTGAATAATATTTATAGAAATTACTTCTTGGAACCAGGAATGATGTTTAAATAAGAAAACACCTGAGTGGCTTAACACAATAGAAAAGAGTCAATTGAGATGGTTTCTATATTCCGAATTTTTGCATTTAGTACGTTATTTTTAACATTGTCTGCATGCCAAAATAACGGAGACTTACTTCGATCCACCTATTTTTCACTAGCCTATTCAAAAGGTGATGCATTACTCGCCGCAAATGGGCACGCTATCAAAATTAACGTCGTTACAAAAAATAACCGTGTAAATATAGAGAATAGTGTGGCTGCAAGCCTCATTCAGCACGGTCCCAAGTGGTTAAATGCAGACTATAGTCCGCAGACTAATGATACTAAAGACGAAAGCCCTTACCAAATGAAGTGGGCTTTTAATGTGCCAGAAAATGGGAATGCACTAGCATTGTGCAGAAAAAATCATTCAAACGAGATTGAGTTAGAGGCTCAAAAGAAAACAGATATCGTTCTTGCTGCATTTTGCTTACACAACAAAACACTAACGAGCCTAAGAGCAAGAATCCAATCAGAGCCTGGATCAGATGATTTTTCCCAAACAATTGGTTTAATTGGACGTAAACTACTTCCAAGTCAAAACCCTGAAAGAATTGGGGATTGTACAAGTTTTGATGATTGCAGCTAACTTAGGTAGGATAATTACGCGCGCCAAAAATACCAGAGCCAACCCTCACATGAGTTGCACCAAATCGAACGGCGAGTTCGTAATCACTGCTCATACCCATAGAAAGTTTAGGTATACCATTTTCTTTTGCCAACTTTGCAAGGAAAGAAAAATGTAGTGAAGGTTCTTCATCAACGGGCGGGATACACATTAACCCCGTAACATTTAAGTTCTCAGACTTACAAAGCTTCAATAAATCAGAAAGACCAGAAGGTAATACCCCTGCCTTTTGAGGTTCCTCGCCAGTATTCACTTGAATATAAAACTCTACAGCTCGATCTTGCTTTTTTAATTCCTTTGAAAGCGCCATTACCAGTTTAGATCTGTCCAAGGTTTGGATTACATCAAAAGTCTGGATAGCCTCTTTGGCTTTGTTGCTTTGTAATGGCCCTATCAAGTGAAGCTCAATATCTTTTTTGCCCGTACGAAGGTCTAAAAACTTGGCTTCCGCTTCTTGAACCTTATTCTCGCCAAACACTCTTTGCCCGGCTTCATAGGCTTCAATTACAGCTTCAACAGGCTTAGTTTTACTAACAGCAACAAGGATAACCTCTTCACTAGTGATCAACCCAGTTTGCCTAATACTTTCAATACTCTTTTTAATTTCTTTTAAATTTGAAGAAATATTACATTCGGAAGCCACAGTATTTTCCCTATTAAACAACGATATTGGTACTTAATATATCTATATAAGATTGAGTTTTGTCAGATTTTTAACTAGAAATATTTAGAGGTAACCAAATTTTTTCATCTGGGTCTTATGGTCTTTTTCAATTCGATATCGTTGTTTATCCGTTAACACTTCTCTCCAACCACCTGCTTTTCCAGAACGGAAGAATTTTTCGCTTTTATGAGATCGCTCTATAAAGCCCTTTTCAGCTTCCAATGCTTGAAGTTGTTTGAAAGATGAAAATTCCACAGCACGCTTTATACGTTCGTCATCTTGAGTAATTCCAAGTTTTTTTGCCAAGGCAATAAAAACCTTATGTGGCTCGCCCAACATATCTTCATAACGAATTACAATTAAGTTTTGGTGTTTAACTTGTGACCAAGATTTAACATGATTAGACCAGCTATTATAAATTTCATAAACTAGATTTTCATCCGCTTCACTACGAGCACCCGTTTTTGCCATGAGTTCAATTGTTTCATCAATTGATACTCCAAAATGATCAGCCCCTGAAACAGCGACGTCTCTTGGGTCTCGAACAATATAGATTGCAGCAGCTGTCGAACGCATAGAGCAAAGCGGCTTATCTAGGAATTCACCTAAAAAATTATGTGTCTTTAGAAGTACAACTCTTTTGTTAACTTCAACAGCTCTACGTTGTGCCAGATCACGAACATCCGCAATCTCTTGTTCAGTTTGTTCTTCCCAAGGCTTTTCATCCAAAAATGGTTTAAACCAAACCCTATTTGCTTCACTAATACAGATTTCGTTCGCTCTATTAGGAGACAAAGGTTCCTCTGCGTTCAATATCAAGTTTGCCAGAAAAACACGAACCCATGTATTACCTGATTTAGGATAAGAAGCGATCCAGAGAATTCCTGGCATCTAATATCTCCATTTTTAAGACCTAATATGACCCCACTAAAAAATGTGGATGTCAAAGTTTGAATTTGTAGGTGATTAAATATCAGGCTGCACAAAAGCCTGCAAGCAGATCCCAAATGAAGTTTTGTTTCCTCAGATTCTAAAGTTTAAAATGTAAGGCTCTGTATATGAAGAAGCATCGTTTCACATAATTTCTTGTTCGATGTGTTAATAAGATAACTGATTTCCTTAACCTTCTATCCTTGATAAGCAGACAAATGTTGCATCAATGTCACACTAGTACCTAAAAACAACAGTTACCAAGATTCCAGTATTGCACTTCTTTTTCAGCTAGTGCTACAAAAGCACACGTTAATTGAAGGCCTTGAGCCTGATTTATTTCTTTTGGAGATCGAATATAATGAAAAAAGTTCTGCTTGCTAGTTCAGCTCTCGTAGCTGGCGCAGCTTTCTCAGCACCAGCAATGGCTGCTGACGGCGAAATCGTATGGTCTGCGTTCACACAGTTCCACGTTTCTTCTACAGGTGTAGATGGTGATTCTGCTGGTGTTGGTGGCGACACTAACAAAGGTGTTGATTTCAACACAAACTCAGAAGTTGCACTTACATATACTGCAACTGCTGATAACGGCCTAACTTATGGTCTACACCTACAGCTCGAAGCTGACCAGAATACTTCTAACAACTCAGATGAAAACCATATCTTCCTCGAAGGCGATTTTGGTCGCGTTGAACTTGGTGACCAAGATTCTGCTGCTGACCGTTTGATGGTTTCTGGTTCATCTGTTGGCTTCCAGTTCGGTATGCTCGGAAACTACACTGGTTCTGTATTATACAATACAGGTTATACAGGCAGTGGTGCAGGTGCTCGTACAGCAGCTGATCTAAACGATTCTTCTGATAATACAAAGATCACTTACTTCACACCAACATTTAACGGCTTCAAAGCTGGTGTTTCTTTCGCACCTGATTCCGATAATGGTAATACTGCATCAGGTAGTAGTGCAGGTACAGACAACCATATCGATGGTGGTATCAACTATTCTGGTTCTTTCAATGATTTCTCAATTGATGCTGGTCTAGTTGCTAGTACAGAAGAACAGTCTGCGACTGGCTCTGACGACAACACTTACTACGGTGTTGGTGGCGGTCTAAAAGTTGGTTACGCCGGCTTTAGCGCTGCTGTGGGTTACATCCACGAAGACCTAGAAGATACTGCTGAAGTTGATACAGTTGACGCAGGTATTGCTTATGCAACTGGTCCTTGGAGTGCATCACTCGGTGCAGCTTGGTCCCAACGTGACAACGACGGCGGCACTGACATTGACTTCACAGCATACTCTGCTGGTGTTGGTTATGAAATTGCACCAGGCCTAAATACATGGGTTGCTGGTACAGTTGGTGAGTACGAAGGTTTTGCTGAAGACTTCACTAACGTACAAGCTGGTGTTTCCGTATCATTCTAATTTGATACTGAATACATTTAGTTCTAAAGAAGGCCGGTCCAGTTTGGATCGGCCTTTCTTTTTTCTGTACTTCACTACAAAGATTAGGTTAAGTATTCTCAGGTTTATTTAATCCAGGAAGAAGAATGACCTATAAAACCTCTTTCGTTCGTTTACTTGTAATAACATTGTTGTCAATTTCTATTCTAGCCTGTAGCGGCGGAAAGGAATCCGACCTTATATATGATAATAAAACCCAAGAGCGATACGCCAAAAGCGGGGGATCCATTTTAGGTGGTGAAGGAGGAATAAACCTCCTGGATTTGGGTAATAATAAACCGCAAGACGGCGGCGTTGGCATCGGCGTAAACTCTTTCCTTTGGCGCGCATCTTTAGATACTATTGCTTTTATGCCTTTAACGTCAGCTGATCCGTTTGGCGGTGTTATAATCACCGACTGGTACAGTCCGGAAGAGACAAAGGCGGAACGTTTTAAGGTTAATGTCTTCATTCTCGGACGTGACTTACGTGCTGATGGTGTAAGAGCTTCCGTGTTCAAACAAAAACGTGATGTAACTGGTGGTTGGATTGACGCAAAAGTTGATCCCAAAACAGGGACAGAGCTTGAAGATGCTATTCTAACAAGAGCAAGGCAGCTTCGTATATCTTCCAGTGAATAACATGTACTCCTCATAAAAATTGAGTTGAGTTAATTATTCACTTTTAAACAAAAGAGGCCACAGATAAGGATAATACCAACTGTGGCCTTTTATCTGATTAATCATTCGCCTTTAACCGCCCGTAAAAGTTAAGAGAATTATGACACGCTATAACGTCAAGGAAACTGAAACCAAGTGGCAAAAGGCCTGGGTTGATAACAATAGTTTTACCGTAGAGACCGACACGGATAAACCCAAATATTACGTCTTGGAAATGTTTCCGTACCCGTCTGGCCGTATCCATATGGGTCACGTGAGGAACTATACGATTGGCGACGTCATATCCCGTTACAAAAAAGCAAAAGGCTTTAACGTCCTGCATCCTATGGGTTGGGATGCTTTTGGCCTCCCTGCAGAGAACGCCGCGATGGCACGCGGTGTCCATCCAGGAAAGTGGACCTATGAAAATATTGCTGCTATGCGTGAGCAATTACAATCCATGGGCCTTTCCATCGATTGGGAACGTGAAATAGCAACCTGCCACCCGCAATATTACAAGCACGAACAAAAGATGTTCCTCGACTTTCTTAAAGCGGGTCTAGTAGAGCGCAAAGAATCTTGGGTTAACTGGGACCCTGTAGACCAAACCGTACTTGCCAATGAGCAAGTTATTGACGGTAAAGGATGGCGGTCTGGTGCCGAAGTCGAGAAGCGAAAACTCAGTCAGTGGTTTTTCAAGATCACCGATTTTGCAGATGAGCTCCTAGAAGGCTTAGAATCTCTCGATCGCTGGCCCGAAAAGGTCCGCACTATGCAACACAACTGGATTGGTCGTTCCGAAGGCGCACGCGTTTTCTTCCCTATCGTAAATTCAGGTGAGAGTATTGAGGTATATACAACACGCCCCGACACTTTGTTTGGTGCGTCGTTCTGCGCAGTATCTGCAAACCATCCCCTTGCAGATAAACTCTCTGTTGAGAGTGCTGATCTAAAAAGCTTTATTGCTGAATGCAATAAAATGGGTACGAGCGAAGAAGCTATTGAAAAAGCAGATAAAAAAGGTTTCGATACAGGGTTAAAGGTTACTCATCCCCTTGATCCATCTATCGAATTACCCATCTATGTCGCAAACTTTGTCCTCATGGATTATGGAACAGGTGCTATTTTTGGCTGCCCTGCTCACGACCAACGCGATTTGGACTTTGCCCGAAAATATAATCTGAGGGTCACACCCGTCGTTTTGCCAAATGACGAAAACTTTGATAATTTTTCAATCGCGAACGAAGCCTACACTGGCGACGGCAAGATGATAAATTCTGAGTTTCTTAATGGTATGGACAGTGACACTGCGAAGAAAACTGCGATAAATCATCTCGAAGAAACCGGAAATGGTAAAGGAACCGTTCAATTCCGCTTGCGAGACTGGGGTGTCTCAAGACAACGGTACTGGGGTTGCCCTATCCCTATCGTTTATTGTGATGATTGCGGCGCAGTACCTGTCAAAGCCCAAGATCTCCCAATTGAGCTGCCAGAAGACGTTTCTTTTGACAAACCAGGCAATCCAATTGCACACCATCCGACTTGGAAACACACAGCCTGCCCTTCTTGCGGAAAACCAGCCCAGCGTGAGACCGATACCTTCGATACCTTTATGGAATCTTCTTGGTACTTTGCACGGTTTTGTAGTCCACGTTCAGAAGATGCCTTTGAACGAAGTGATGTAGATTACTGGTTACCAGTTGATCAATACATCGGTGGCGTTGAACATGCTGTTCTGCACTTGCTTTATTCCCGGTTCTTTACCCGGGGCCTAAAAAAATGCGGTTATCTGGGCATGGAAGAGCCCTTTAAAGGCCTATTTACTCAAGGGATGATTTGTCACGAGACCTATCAAGACACAAACGGCGCTTGGTTATCTCCCGAAGAAATTGAAAAAAATGATGACGGCGGATACAAAACACTCGATGGAAGTTCTGTTTTGGTCGGACCCTCTATTAAAATGAGTAAATCCAAAAAGAATACTATAGATCCTGCTGATATCATCGGCAGTTATGGTTCCGATACAGCGCGCTTTTTCATGCTCTCTGATAGCCCTCCTGATCGTGATATGGAATGGACAGAGTCTGGCATAGATGGCTCCTGGCGCTATACGCAACGCCTCTGGAGACTAATTGATACGCAGCTTGATCAATTACCTGCTGTAAATACATCACAACCAGAAAAAATATCCGAGCAAGCAGTAGAGCTCCGCCGTAAAGTCCACAAAGCTATTGCTGGAATCAGTGAGAATATTGAAAGCTTTAGATTCAATGCAGCTGTGGCGAAAATTTATGAGCTAACAAACTATATTGTTCAATTTAAAATACAAACGAGCAATGATAACTGGGCACTTCGAGAGTCTTTTGAAATCCTGGTTCGCATTATCTCTCCGATGATGCCGCATATTGCAGAAGAGCTCTGGAACCGTCTTGGTCATTCTCAAATGCTTGTAAATGTTGCTTGGCCAACGGCCGATGAAAAACTTATAATTGCTAATACCATTACTTTGCCTGTTCAGGTAAATGGTAAGCTCAGAGCCAATATCACCATGCCCGTCGATGCTTCGGAAGATGACATTAAGTCAGCAGCTACAACAGAAGAAGCCGTGCAACGTGCTATTGGAGACAAGAAAGTTCGTAAAATTATTGTTGTAAAAAATCGGATCGTAAATGTTGTCATTTAGAGAATTAACAGTGACTTTAACCTCTTTCAGCGTAAGAAAATTGGTGGTCTCACTTGGTCTTGTAACAAGTATTATAATCTTGTCTGCCTGTGGGTTTCAGCCCGTTTACCGGAAAAATGCCGAAACAGGTTATGCATCTAACCAATATTTACAGACGGTCCGCATTACGCCTATTCCTGATCGCCCAGGCCAAATTTTGCATAATATGTTACGCGACAGAATGAACCCTCTGGGACAACCCAGACAACCACTCTACAGCCTAAACACTATCGTAGAAGAAAGTACAAAGGGTCTTGCAGTAAGGCTTGATAATACTGTCTCCAGAACAAACCTTACCATTGTAGTTAAGTATACATTAATAAAATTATCAAATCGGAGCTCAGTTTATACAGGCACTGCACGCGCAACCAACAGTTTTGACGAATTAGATGATCCTTATACCAATCTCGTAGCTGAAGATACCGCACGAGAACGGGTTTTAAGGCAAGTAGCAGATGATATTTCTCTACAACTTGGTGCTTACTTCACAAAAGCTGCAAAATAAACGCAGGTATATCTGCAAATAATTCACACGTACTTTTCTTTTCTAGTCTTTATAACCACGGATTTGAGATTTGAAGGTTCCTCCAGCCAAGGCTGACACATTTTCCAAATCGCCTGATTCTAATATCAGAGCAATTCTGGTTTATGGTCCGGATGAAGGTTTGGTTCAAGAGCGTAGCAAAAGTTTAGTGTTGTCCGTTGTGGACGATCCACTCGATCCTTTTCGCATTGTTGATCTTGATAATGACCAACTCAAGAAACAACCTGCGCTTCTATCAGATGAGGCCGCCGCCATTTCCATGATGGGTGGGAGACGTGTGGTTAAGATAAGAAGTGCCGGCGACGCACTTGCCAATTGTATAAAAGATTTTCTACAAGATCCAATCGGAGATGCCCTCATCATATTTGAGGGAGGAGATTTACCTGCCCGTTCCAAGTTAAGAAAAATATTCGAGAGTGAAAAGTCTGCTGCTGCGATTGCTTGTTACAAAGATGATGAAAAAAGCCTTCCAAATGTAATTCGTCAAACCGTTGAAAAAGAAGGACTTTTTATTTCAAATGACGCTCTCAGCTTCCTCGTTACAAACCTTGGTACTGATCGACGCTTAACGCGCCGAGAATTGCAAAAATTATGTCTCTACAAAGGAAAAAATTCCGGTAATATTGAACTCGAAGACGCCATCGCCTGTATTGGTGATACAGCAACGCTTACCTTAGATGATATCGCGCTCTCTGTTGCCATGGGGAATATCAGAAATCTGGAAAATAATTTACGCCGTGCTCAACAAGAAAATCAAAATGCAATCACTATACTAAGATCTGTTTCCAGGCATTTCCAAAAACTTCATATGATTTCAGGACTGGTTACCCAGGGCATACCTTTAGACAAAGCACTCGGTACTTTGCGTCCGCCTTTATTTTGGAAAGTTGCAGAACCTTTTAAAGCACAGGTTAGAAAGTGGTCTCCAAAAGCACTCGCAAAGGCTTTGAGTATGTTAATGGAAACAGAAGCTAATTGTAAAAAAACAGGCTCACCAGCTGAAATACTTTGTGCAAGAACCCTACTCGAAATTACTGCAAAAGCCCCGACGAGAATCCGTTAGTCAATTATTATCGGTTATAAACGCTGTTCAGCTGAACTTATTCAGTTGATTGAGTTAACTTATGCAAGACATTATCAAGTTGCTCTAAGGTCTCATAAGAAATGCTCAAAGCACCCCCTTGACCATGAAAATCTATGGTTACTTTAAGGCCCAACATATTTGATAAGTCTCTCTCAAGCGCAAGTGTATCAGCATCTTTTTGGGGGCCTGTGGCTGGTTTCAGCTTACTGCTAGATAGTTTTGGCTTAATAACTGGGATTTCTTCCCCAGTAACCAGTTCTTTTTTCATCGCTTTGGCTAAACGCTCAGTCTCTCTGACCGACAAACCTTTTGAAGTAATTTGAGAAGCCAGCTCAGCAGGATCTTCTGCGCCTACCAATGCACGAGCATGGCCCGCACTAATCTCTCCCTTCTCTACCAAAGTTTGAACATCTTCAGGCAGAGTTAAGAGCCTCAACATATTTGCAATATGACTACGGCTTTTGCCAATTATTTTGGCGACATCATCTTGTTTATGACCAAATTCATCCATAAGACGACGGTAACTGGTCGCCTCTTCAATTGGAGTAAGATCCTGACGTTGAACATTTTCAACAATGGCAACCTGTAGAACTTCGGCGTCATTTAGTTCGCGGATAACAACAGGAATCTCATGCAATTGTGCCCTCTGAGAAGCACGCCATCGGCGTTCACCAGCAACGATTTCATATTCAGTTGCATGTTCAGGATGTCTCCGGACAAGAATAGGCTGTAACAGCCCGGATTGGAGAATGGAATCCGCTAGGGTCGTTAAAGCTTCTTCATCAAAGTGACGACGCGGCTGTTTTGTGTTGGGATGTATATGTTCAATAGGAACCTGTTTAGTAGAACGCACCTTATCTAATGATGCGTAATCTTCATTTTCATCGCCAAACAGAGCAGCAAGTCCGCGGCCTAGATTAGTCCGTTTATCCTGTGGTTCACCCAACACTCTACCCTCTCAAATAACTGATGGAGATAGCATCCCCAATAATACTAATACTGAACGTAACAAAATTTTGGTTTACGACTTAGAATACTAACCTACTAAGCGACCGCTGCATTTGTAATAGAGATTTGTTCATTTCTCAAAATTTCACCCGCCAGCTTTATATAGGCCTGGGATCCTGCACAGGCGACATCATAAAGAAGTACCGGCTTTCCATGTGATGGGGCCTCGGATACACGTACATTCCTTGGAATCACAGTCTTAAAGACTTTATCTCCGAGAAAAGCCCTGACATCTGCTGCAACCATTTCACAGAGATTATTACGTTTATCATACATCGTCAGTACAATACCTTGGATATCAAGGCGTCGATTTAACCCCCTCTTCACCCGGTCAATTGTTCGTAAAAGATGAGATAAACCTTCAAGGGCATAAAATTCGGTCTGAAGTGGAACGAGGACAGCATCAGAAGCAACAAGTGCATTAAGTGTCAAAAGCCCTAATGCAGGCGGGCAATCAATCAGGATGTAATCAAACTTATCCAAGAGCGGACCGATAGCATTCACCAGTTTAAACTCTCGCTCAGCCATATTCACAAGTTCAAGCTCTGCCCCGGATAACTCGACACCTGAAGAGATCACACTCATACGTGGGACATCTGTTGGTCGAATGGCACTTGTTATCTCAATTCCTTCAATCATGACCTGATAAATGCTTTTCTGGCGAGCATCAGCTTGAACACCAAGCCCCGTACTTGCATTTCCCTGCGGATCTAAATCAATGATTAAAACTCTTTTCTTACAGGCTGCCAGAGCTGTTGCAAGATTGACCGTTGTTGTCGTTTTCCCCACACCGCCTTTTTGATTTGCGATAGACCAAACCTTGGCATGGGATTTTTTCGAACTTGAAATAATGTCGATATCTTGTAGTGACACGATCAATTCCCCCAATCTATAGTAATTTGAGGTTCAATATCGTCGCATCTGGATCAGACAGAGACTTGTACCTCGACATTTTCATAGTCCACTTTTTCTCAGCTTCGGTCAATTCCTGATCTACACTTCTACCTTTTAAGAGTAAAAATTCTGGATCAATTTGAGGTTTTGATACTTCAATAAAGGGTTGAGCAAAGTCCAATATTTTGTGGAGGGGCGCAAATGCTCTTGCCGTAAACACATTAACAGGAAAAGGTGTAATTTTTTCAATACGCTCATTATGAATTATTAAACCAGCATCTGTTTCACGTGAAACTTCTCGAAGAAAAGTCGTTTTTTTCAAATCAGATTCCATTGCATGCACTTCTCCAACACCCAAAATAGCAAGAATAAGTGCTGGAAAACCTGCCCCACTACCAAAATCAACAACTACTCTTTTGTCATTTGCAGTATGATCGGGAAAATAACTTAATAATTGAGCTGAATCTAAAAAATGACGATGCCACAAATCAGGAATTGTATCACGCCCGACAAGGTTTATCGCTTTATTCCATTTTGTCAGAAGTTTTGCATAGCAAATTAACTTCTCTTCTGTTTCACGTGAAACATCGATTATCTTTTTAAAGTCTTCAACAGAAAAATTATTATGCGACATAAATTATATCTAACCGTCTTACAAAACGAAGAAGAGAAACAAGGGCAGCTGGTGTTACACCAGATATACGAGATGCTGCCCCCAAGGTATCAGGGCGTGATTGACTAAGTTTTTGTACAATCTCGTTTGAGAGGCTGGGAATAGAAGCGTAGTCAAGAGAAGCTGGCAATTTTAGAGCTTCATCCTTTCTAAAAGCTCTAATATCAGCGTCCTGACGTTCTATATAACCTGCGTAACTTGCATCAATTTCAAGTTGCTCGATAATAACTGGATTAATAGATGCCAATTCAGGCCAAACTTTACTTAATACCTCAATCGTGATTTCTGGATAACGTAAAAGGTCAAAAATACTACGCCGTTGACCATCCTTGTTAACATTAATGCCATAGGAAATTAGTTCATTAGGAGTAGCATTATTATTTAAGGCGAAATCTCGGGCTAATTCTAATTCTTTAATTTTTTTATTAAAAATTAAAGACCGTTCATTACCAACACATCCAATTTCTTGACCTAGTTTTGTTAAACGTTGATCTGCATTATCAGCCCTTAATTTTAATCGGTATTCGGCACGACTGGTAAACATCCTATAAGGTTCACTAACACCTAGACTGACCAAATCATCGATCATAACACCCATGTAAGCATCTGCACGATCCAGAACAAAATCACGATTGGACCCAGAAGCTTTAAGCGCAGCATTTACTCCCGCAAGAAGTCCTTGGGCCCCCGCCTCTTCGTATCCCGTGGTTCCGTTTATTTGCCCCGCAAAATACAAACCCTGAATTTTAAGTGTTTCAAGAGTGGGTCTTAATTCTCGAGGATCAACATAATCATATTCAATGGCATATCCATACTGAATAATCTTTGCATTTTCCAAACCAGGGATAGTTTTTAGAAAAGCCTCTTGTACGTCCTCAGGTAATGATGTCGAAATACCATTTGGGTAGACATTAATATCATCCAGCCCTTCAGGCTCTAAAAATATTTGATGCCTATCTTTTTCTTTGAAGCGAACAACTTTATCCTCAATAGAGGGGCAATAACGAGGACCTTTACTTTCAATCTGGCCTGAATAGATCGGTGACTGCTCAATATTATCACTGATAATCTGGTGTGTCTCTGGGTTGGTATAGGTCATATGACAAACGACCTGTTTTTGCGTAATTTTGTCTGTCATATAAGAAAATGGTTCAGCAGGCTCATCCCCAGGCTGTTCACTCAATTGAGAATAATCGATTGTCCTGGTATCAAGTCTGGCAGGTGTTCCTGTTTTCAAACGCCCTAGTTCGAAGCCAAACCGTGTTAATGTCCTTGATAAACCAATCGCAGGCTCATCCCCTACCCGGCCAGCAGGAATTTTCTTTTTACCTAAATGAATAAGACCGTCTAAAAAAGTACCCGTAGTTAAAACAACTGCACCAGCATTATACACTGTCCCATCAGCTGTAATAACGCCACAACAAGCATTAGTATCATCAAGTTTTAAATCTTCGACAGCTGCTTCTAAAATTGTAAGATTTTTTTGTTCAGCTAGAAGATCTTTAATGGCTTCTTTGTAAAGTTTACGATCTGCCTGTGCACGAGGTCCTCTTACTGCTGGACCTTTACTACGATTAAGAACGCGAAATTGAATCCCGCCTCGATCAATTGCTTTAGCCATTAATCCATCAAGTGCATCAATTTCCCGTACAAGATGTCCTTTCCCCAATCCACCAATAGCTGGATTGCAAGACATTACACCAATCGTACTTTTTTTGTGTGTTACCAGAAGAGTATTTGCCCCAGTACGCGCTGCTGCTGCTGCTGCTTCGGTACCTGCATGGCCACCACCGACGACGATCACATCATAATTTTGCATTACAGATTACTTTATCTATTAAGCCAAATAACACTTGGAGAAGTTATAATTGATCTCGCAGTGCGTCTTTAATTTTTTGATCCGTTTTGTACTGACTTAAAGCATAGACAGACCAAATTGCTGCTATAGGCCAGCCAATCAGAGTTATTTGTAAGATTAAACAAATGATACCTGCAATCGGCTTTCCAATAGTAAAAAATTGAAGCCATGGAACCAACAAAGCTAATAGTAAACGCATACTTTTACCCTAACCAACAAATGTAAGTGAATAATTGAAACCTTATTGTATTTCAAAATAAGGTTTATCTGATCTTTCTAAATAAGATCATAAGCCATAGGTAATTTTGATATTCTAAGCCTTAATATAAAATGATATGGCTTAACGTAGTTTCACGTGAAACATCTGACATCAAAATAACGGAAAACATTATTTAATACAAAACGAGTTATTTTCCAATGCAAAAATCACGGAATATAACATCCAGAAGATCTTCTACATCAACTTTACCAGTTATACGACCTAAATGACGTGTGGCTAACCGAAGATCCTCAGCACACAATTCAGGAAGATCTATAAGAGATGCCCGAGACAAAGCATTCGACGTATCTTGTAGGGCTGATCTATGTCTTTGCCGTGTAATACCAGATGAAGATCCAATATTACCCATATTATCAATAACGGTTTGATTTAATAAGCTCAAAAGTTCATCAATTCCATAGCCTGTTTTAGCGGAAATTTGAAGGATTTCCATTTGTGATTTTAAAACTGGGAGGGAATTTGTATCAAGAATCTTCCCATCACATTTATTCAGTAATACTAAACTATCTTGATTTTCTAAAAGCTTTAGAGTTGAACTATCTAAATCTTCGTAGTCTTTAATATCAAACACTGCCAATAACAAATCAGCTGATTCAGCATGAGATTTAGCACGGCGAATACCTTCTAGTTCAACACCATCAGTTGTGTGAAGCTCAAGATCTCTTAACCCCGCAGTATCAGAAAGCAAGACCGGATAACCAGATAGGTCAAGGTGGACTTCAATTATATCTCGCGTGGTCCCTGCAACGTCTGAGACAATCGCTACATCTCTCCGTGCCAAAGCATTCAATAAAGAGGATTTACCAGCATTAGGCGGGCCAACAATCGCTATAGAAAAGCCATCCCTTAACCGTTCGCCTTTATGACCATCTTCTAAATGTTGATTAACATCTGAAATCAATGCCACTATATTGTGCTTTACCTTCTCTGAAATTCCTTCTTCAAGTTCTTCATCAGGAAAATCAATTTCAGCTTCAAGATAAGCTAAAATACGTATAAGCCGTTCTCGCCATCCTTCGATCAAACGTGAGAGCTCACCATCCATTTGACGTATAGCTTGTTTGCGTTGAGCTTCTGTTTCCGCGGCAATTAAATCAGAAAGACCTTCTACTTCTGTTAGATCCAACTTATCATTATTAAAGGCCCTTCTCGTAAATTCCCCTGCCTCAGCAGGTCGAAACCCAGGTAGCTTTGCTAAGGCCTCAATAGCACCATTAACAACTGCTCTGCCCCCGTGAAGATGTAATTCAACAACGTCTTCACCGGTAAAGCTTGCTGGTCCTGGAAACCAAAGTCCAAGACAACGATCTATTTCTGATTGGTCATATGGATCAGATAATTTAATCAAACTGGCAATACGAGGCTTGGGTTGATGCGAACACATCTTTTCCCACACCATTTTAGCCTCTGGACCTGAAACCCTGATCACAGCAACACCAGCTAATCCCGGAGCAGTAGAAAGGGCAAATATTGTCTCTGACATTACGTTTTACATTCAGAAAGATTAAGCAAAGTCGATTAACATAGGCCTACGATAATGCCAGGTCAAAACAGATTTTGGCATAGCAGAACTGCTAATTATCAACTTCTTCCACGGTTAATCATTTTTTGGTGTATTAGGCGATTTAGGCGAAAATTGAGACCAGAACATTTTTTGCATTTGATCTAAACCTTTCATGGAATCAGGAACTGAACTTGGCATCCAGGATTTCATTAGGGCTTCAGAATCACTTGATTGGATCATCTTTAGCATTTTTGTTCGAATTTCAGAAAGGGCTTCTTCTTGTAAAGCACTTACGTCTGGAAGGCCCAAAAAATGACGCGCTTCTTCTGGGGTACAATCAACATCAACTGTAAACTTCACAACACAACTCCTGTTTGATCTTAACTGACAAGGAAAAGAATTAATGTTTCCCGTGAAACATTATACCTTAAGATAGACGAGATGTAAGTTTATGAAAAAATTTCAATTTGAGAATTTTATCAACCCCCACCCTTACTAGAGATAAAAAGGGACTATAAATCAACCAAACAGAAATAAAACAAGCGAGCAGTAAACCACCAATCCAAACATCACCAAACCAATGACCGCCGCCAACCATTCTAGGTGTTGCATTAATTAATGCAAAGATAGTTAAGAATATCCCATATTTTCGCCCAAAGAATCGCCAAGATAAAATAACTGACACAAATGAAATAGCGGCATGGTCACTCGGGAAAGATTTTCTCGTACCTGTTTTAACATCTAACCAAGAAACAAGATCATTGATATTGATAAAAGGTTTTAAAATTTGAGAAGGACTTTGGTGATAATAATATTCGAACCCTTTTGATATAGAGATCATGATCAAAATAACAGAAATAACTAATAATAATGTTCTTGATAAGCGTTCTGCAAAAACGTTTTCACGATTTTTAAGCAGATAAACAAGACAAACGAAACCAAGAAGAACAGCGCTAAACGTATCAAATAATCGACTATTTGTGATCGCCCAATATCCATTCCAAATGTCTCTTTCTTCTTGAAGAGATCCATTCAACATAAAAAATATGGCTTCATCCCAGGGGGTCTTGAAATCATTTCCTATAAACATGAAAATGATAGATATAATTAAAACGTTAAAACCTATAAGCTTTTTGAAATTCCAACTCATAGATTTTATGTTAGCACTTTCCACTTTTTAATCCTTAATATTAAGAAGATGATGTTTGTCATATTTCAAGTCATAATTCTTACACAAAAAAATAACTAGTAAATAAATCTGACTTAGGTCTGTCAATTTTTTATGTCCTAACTTCTATTGCCAGAACAATCAGGAAGATCATATGCCCCAACTGACTTTTTTATCTCCTCAAGGATATCTCAAAATCGTCGAAAATGATGGAAATATTACCCACCTGAATTGGGTAACAGAACAAAGTATAGGTTTAGAAAAGTGCGTTAATACTGATCTTTTGCTTGAAACTAAAAAACAGGTGTTAGCTTATTTTGAAGGTAAAAAAACAAATTTTTTAGATCTACCCCTTTCTCCAAAAGGTACACAGTTTCAACAAAATGTCTGGACAGCGCTCAGTAATATTCAATACGGAAAAGTCAAAACTTACGGTGATATTGCGCGTGAAGTAGGTTCAGTCGCGAGAGCCGTTGGTGGTGCTTGTGGCGCAAATCCAATACCAATTATAATACCCTGCCACCGAGTTATTGCTGGAAACCAAAATTTAGGCGGCTTTTCAGGTGGTCAACAAGGTCAGGGAGACCAATCCAAAAAAGAATTACTACTTATTGAAGGATTCAAACTGTTTGAGGATAAACAGCCAGATCTTCCCGGTTTGTGATATCTTCAAAAGATAATTGTAATTGAAAATATAAAAATACCTACGATTGGTACTATCCATATTTTATCAGGAGTATAAAAAGATCATGAGCAAGGCTGTACAATTCTATAACTATGGCGGTCCAGAAGTCCTTAAATACGAAAACGTTGAAGTTGGAACACCAGCAAAAGGAAAAATACGTTTAAAGCAAACAGCAATTGGTTTGAACTTTATTGATGTATACCACCGGACAGGTCTCTATCCACAAGCAACTCTTCCTTCTGGAATTGGTCTAGAAGCTGCTGGCATTATCGAAGAAATAGGACCAGGCGTAACTGACCTGCATATTGGGGATCGAGTAGCCTATGGCACAGGCCCTATTGGTTCATATGCAGAAAACAGAATAATCCCCGCTGATAAGGTAATATTGATTCCTGAAAGAATTTCAGACAACCAAGCGGCCTCTATGATGTTACAAGGTATGACAACTGAGTACCTCATCAGAAGAACATACTGTGTACAACCAGGTGATATTGTCCTCTTTCATGCTGCTGCCGGTGGTGTAGGTTCCATAGCAATACAATGGTTGAATGCACTGGGGGCCACTGTAATAGGAACCGTTGGTTCACAAGAGAAAGCAGAAATTGCGAAAGCAAAAGGCTGTCACCATATAATCAATTATAAAACTGAAGACTTTGTGGAAAGAGTAAAAGATATTACCAATGGCAAAGGGGTAAACGTCGTTTACGATTCTGTTGGTAAGGATACATTTATGGGGTCCCTTGATTGCCTTAAAGTTCGAGGAACAATGGTTACCTTTGGTAATGCTTCAGGACCAGTACCAGCAATAGAACCCTTGATCTTAAATGGTAAAGGAGGTCTTTATTTAACAAGACCAAGTCTCGCCCATTATTGTGGAACTCATGCTGACATGCTGGCATCTGCAACAGCTTTATTTGATGCTGTATCGTCTGGTGCCATTAAAATCGAAGTCAAACAAAGCTACTCACTCTCAGATGCAGTAACTGCACATAAAGATTTGGAAGCTCGAAAAACAACTGGGTCGACAATTCTTATACCAGAGCATTAAATCGGTTTTGGATTTAAAACTAAATAGGGCCGCTTAATGCGGCCCTATTTTTACATTCTAATCAATAAAAATTAGTTATTCATTGAATCAAAGAATTCTTCATTCGTTTTTGAAGTTTTAAGTTTTTCGACCAGGAATTCAACAGAATCTGTTACACCCATTGGTGTTAGAATACGACGTAAAACCCACATTTTGCCAAGAGTCTTTTTATCAACAAGTAGTTCTTCCTTACGTGTACCAGACTTACTGATATCAATCGCAGGGTAAGTACGTTTATCAGATAACTTACGATCAAGTACAATTTCAGAGTTACCCGTACCTTTAAACTCTTCAAAGATGACTTCATCCATACGGCTACCGGTATCAATAAGGGCCGTAGAAATAATTGTTAAGCTTCCACCCTCTTCAATGTTACGAGCAGCACCAAAGAAGCGCTTAGGACGTTGTAGGGCATTAGCATCGACACCACCTGTCAAAACCTTACCTGAACTTGGCACAACCGTGTTGTAGGCACGTGCGAGACGCGTAATAGAGTCCAAAAGAATGACAACATCTTTTTTATGCTCAACAAGGCGTTTTGCTTTTTCAAGAACCATCTCAGTAACCTGAACGTGACGGTGTGCAGGTTCATCAAAAGTAGAACTTACGACTTCACCCTTAACAGAGCGCGCCATGTCAGTTACTTCTTCTGGACGTTCATCTATAAGGAGAACAATCAAGAATACTTCTGGATGGTTGGTCGCGATTGAGTGAGCAATATTCTGCATCAAGACTGTTTTACCAGTTCTTGGTGGTGCAACGATCAAAGCACGCTGACCCTTACCCAGTGGCGTAACCAAATCAATGACGCGTGTCGTCATATCTTTTGAGGTTGGATCATCTATTTCTAGTTTAAGTTTTTCGTCCGGATACAACGGGGTCAGGTTGTCAAAGTTGATCCTGTGACGAGAAGATTCCGGTTGGTCAAAGTTAATCGAGTTAACCTTGAGAAGGGCAAAATAACGTTCGCCATCCTTTGGCGCACGTATCTGCCCTTCGACTGTATCCCCGGTTCGCAAACCAAATCTACGAACTTGGCTCGGGCTGACATAAATATCATCCGGTCCTGGTAAGTAGTTAGATTCCGGCGCACGCAGGAAGCCAAATCCATCTTGAAGAATTTCTAAAACACCAGAGCCAAAGATTGGCACATCGTTCTCAGCCATTTGTTTAAGAATGGCGAACATCATATCCTGCTTACGCAGGGTACTAGCGTTCTCTACTTCAAGCTCTTCCGCAAGCTTTAACAACTCTGCGGGGCTTTTTAATTTTAAATCTTGTAAGTTCATATGATGGAAAGGTTCGGTTCAGTCGGAAATAAATTATTGAACGGGATGATTTTTAGAATGCAACATACTAGTTAAGAATTATTCAAGGGCGCCTAGACTTTTTAGAGGGTCGAGATTGAGACGCACCTAGTAAAATTGTAATGCTACATATTCTAAAGGTAGGGCAACGGACTAAAGAAGTGGTCCGCATTCGTTAGCGGGGTGAATTATAGTACCTCAAAAAGGAAGTCAAGTAAAAGAATTCCAAAGGATTTCTAATTTTCAGGCTGATTCCAAGATTAATTAGGTCTTAAAAAGGTTTAACAACCACAAAAATTACGATCAGGATCATCAATAATGTTGGGACTTCATTTGCAAAACGATAAAATTTTTCACTTTTAGTATTATTATCCGCTTGAAAAGTTTTCATCCATTTCGAAGACGTGCCGTGAAAACCCATCAAAAGAAAAAGAAATAGGAATTTTCCATGAAACCAGCCTTCACGAAAAGCCTCGGTATCTAAGACAAGCAGAATTCCAAATAACCAGCTGGCTGCCATCGCAGGAGTCATGATGAAACGGAAAAGTTTCCGCTCCATCACTTTTAAAATTTCTGAACGTTCAGAACCCACAGGTACTTGCGTGTGATAAACAAAGATCCTTGGTAGATAAAGTAGTCCTGCCATCCATGAGATCACAGAAATGATATGCAGGGCTTTGACCCAGAGATAGCCCTCTCCCAAAAATCCAGCCATATTTATCTTTTCCTGACGGTTAATCAGCCTCTGACGCGTTTGAGCATGTGTTCGACGTTTTCTATCGGTGTTTGCGGAACAATGCCATGGCCTAAGTTGAAGATAAAGGGGCCATCACTAAGATCAGAGAGTATTTTTTCAATAGAGCGATCTAGGAGCTCTCCACCAGCAACCAGAAGCAGGGGATCAAGGTTTCCTTGCACCGTAACATGTGGTTGAAGGTGATCTCTCGCCCATTCCGTAGAAAGAGTTGTATCCAGACCTAAAGCGTCTGCACCACTCTCTTTAGCAAAAAACTTATAACTATCCCCAACTCCCCTTGGAAAGAGAATAACTGGGACATCAGGATAAACGGATTTGATTCCAGCTATAATTCTTTTACAAGGTTCTAGACACCAACGTCGTAAAGCAAATTCTGGCCATATCCCGGCCCATGAATCAAAGAGTTGTACTGTCTCTGCACCATTTTCAATTTGTTTTATGAGGTAAAGAGTTGTTGCGTCTACTATCAAATCAATAATGCGATCAAATTCTTCTGGTCTTGAATAAGCCCAGGTTTTTGCTTTTGCATAATCTTTGGAAGACCCACCTTCAATCATATAACTGACCACAGTCCAGGGAGCGCCTGCAAATCCGATAAGAGTAGTTTCCTTTGGAAGCTCTTCTTTTAATCGTCCAAGGGTTTCATAGACGGGGGCCATATGGGTATGAAGGTTATCCAGCTTGAGTTTTTCCAAGTCTTTGATGGATTTGAGAGGTTCTAATTTTGGTCCCACTCCCTCTTCGAACCATACCTTCTGTCCAAGGGCATGTGGAATCACAAGAATATCGCTAAAGACTATTGAAGCATCAAAGCCAAAGCGGCGTATAGGTTGCATTGTAACTTCTACTGCGAGGTCGGGTGTGTAACATAGATCGAGGAAGCCGTTGGCTGAAGCTCTTGTTTTTCTGTATTCGGGTAGAAACCGTCCAGCTTGGCGCATAAGCCAAATTGGGGCGCGTTCTGTTTTTTCGCCTTTTAAAGCACGTATCATGAGCTTGTTTTCGGTCTTCACGATCTTATGAACCTCGCGTTAAGTGTTATCTCTATTAATATACTAAGTTTTAGTAATTATTTGTTGTTGTTGTAGATCCCTGTGAATCACGAGGACTGTTTAGTTATTCATAACTTGTCCGCAAGCTTCAAGCTTTCAATTAAACTTTCTGTTACTTCTGTGAGTCTTCGCGGGGATCAAAATAGCGACTCGTCAGAGAGTCATGGAGTCCTTAATTTTACTTAATTGTGTGAATTATGGGGATAACTTTTTTTATTTCTGGAGTCCTTTTACAGGTTTTACACAGGTGTGGGTATTGTCGCAAATTGTCGCATAAGACTAGGGAGTGCTTGAGAGACAAGGTGTGCAAAAAAGCAGTTTGTGTAAAAAACAGATAGTTATCCACAAAGTTTTACCCAGTGCCCACAGGGTTATTCACATATGGTGTATTGTGAATAATCTGTTGTTTAAAAAGCAGAACTTTTGATTATGATCGTTGTAAAATTTAGATGTGATTCAGGATAATGAGTATTGATCTTGTTGAATTACTAGAGGTTTCCCGACAAAGTCTTAATGTGTATGTATAGCCAGCAAAGATCAGTTTAGGGCAAAGGGTTCGGAATTAGATTATGTCACAATCCCACTTACATCTTGTATCAGATTCAACCGGTGAAACGATTAATTCGGTAGCCCGGGCCTGTATGGTTCAGTTTAAGGTTGAAGAACCTATTGAGCATGTTTGGAGCTTGATCCGAACAAAAACTCAAATGGAAAAAGTTCTTTTACAGATTCGACAAAAGCCGGGACCTGTTCTTTTTACAGTTGTTAATCAAGAGCTTCGTGAGATTCTGATTAGGGAATGTCGTCGTTTAGGGTTGCCTTCAATCCCCGTTCTGGACCCTGTTATTCATGCTCTGGCTAGTTATTTCAATCTTGAAATGTCAGGAAAACCGGGCCTGCAACACACATTGGATACCGAGTATTTCAATCGAATTGAGGCAATGAACTTTGCTTTGAATCACGATGACGGGCAGCTGCCGCAAAATCTGAATGATGCTGAGATTGTATTGCTGGGGGTGTCTAGGACTTCGAAAACCCCGACCTGTATTTATCTGGCAAACCGGGGATTTAAAGCGGCGAACGTTCCCGTGGTTCCGGGCTGTCCCCTTCCGAAAGAGCTGGATAGTTTGACAAATCCACTGGTTGTTGGCTTGACCAAGGACCCGGCCAGTCTGATGCAAATTCGCCGTAGCCGATTAAAGATGATTTCTAATGAAGAAGAGACTGATTATGTACATCTTGAATCGATCAGAGAAGAAGTAAAAATTGCACGCAAGCTTTGTAATGAACACAAATGGCCCATTATCGACGTCACGAGACGCTCTATTGAAGAAACGGCAGCCACGATTATAAAACATTACCATCATCACATGGGTATGGAGGATGAGTAATTTCATAATCGGTGATAATTTAGAAAAAATGGATATAATCCTGGCTTCTGCCAGTAAGGCACGACAAGAGTTATTGAAAAATGCAGGCGTTTATTTATCAGGAACGATACCTGCGTCAATTGATGAAAGTAGTGTCAAAGACTCTCTTAAAAATGAGGGTGCAACTGCTCTTCAGGTTGCTGAAACGTTGGCTGAGCTAAAGGCGCGCAAGGTATCTATTTCTAACCCGGAATGTTTTATTATTGGTGCTGATCAGATGCTCAATTGTAATGGCATCTGGTTTGATAAACCTGAGGATATGGATCATGCCGCAGCTCATTTGAAAGCTTTATCTGGGAAAACACATACACTTGAGTGCTCTCTATGTGTCGTGAAAAACGGACAGCGTATCTGGCATCACAATGAGACAGCTTTACTAACCATGCGTGTTTTGGATGATAATTTTATCAATACTTATCTGGAAGCTGTTGGTGAAGAAGCTCTATATTCAGTAGGGGCCTATCAGCTAGAGGGACTTGGAGCGCAGTTGTTTAATCGAATTCAGGGCGATTATTTCACAATCCTCGGATTGTCTTTACTCCCGCTTCTCAATTTTTTACGGCAAAACAGGATTATCGCCTGATGATTTTAACTGGGAAAGCCCGTCTTGCGGGTGTTGTAGGTTGGCCGATATCTCATTCAAAATCCCCAAGACTTCACGGTTATTGGTTGGAAAAACTCGCAATTGATGGCGCTTATCTTCCGCTTGCGGTCGAACCCGATAATTTTGAAGAAACTCTGCACGGATTAATGAATGCCGGATTTCAGGGCGTTAACGTTACGGTACCGCATAAGGAAGCTGCTTTGAGGTTCTGTAATGAGGTTGATCCTCTGGCGCGCCGTATTGGTGCTGTAAATACAATAATTTTTAAAAATGGACGTTCCTTTGGCTCCAATACAGATGCTTTCGGGTTTATAGAAAATTTGAGACAGAACTCTGATCAATTGAACTTTTCGTCAGCAAAAGTTGTTGTGCTTGGTGCTGGTGGCGCGGCTAGAGGTGTAATTGTGGCCCTCCAGGACGCGGGTGTATCTAATATTTTGTTGGTAAATAGAACGAAGACCAGATCTGAAGCATTGGCTCAGGGGGTGTCGGAAGGTCAGAACAACAAAATTCAAGTTTGTGCGTGGGAAGATCGAAATAATATTCTTTCAGGCGCCGATCTTTTGGTGAATACGACCAGCCTTGGTATGGCAGGTCAACCGCCTTTGGATTTAGACCTCACAGGACTTCCCCTCAGTGCGGTGGTGACAGACATCGTTTACGCACCTTTGATTACCCCCTTGTTGGATATGGCCAGATCTAGAGGTAATGAGATCGTTGATGGACTGGGTATGTTATTACATCAGGCTCGTCCCGGTTTTGAAGCGTGGTTTGGTGAAAAACCAATAGTAACCCCTAGATTGAGAGAGTTTGTTCTCGATGCGTAATGGCTCGTTCCTCATAATGACGAAAGGCAGCGAACTTCTAATATTCAAGGAGCAGCTTTGATGTATGTTCTGGGGTTAACTGGCTCAATTGGTATGGGAAAGAGTACGGCAGCAGAAATTTTTCGTCGCCTGAAGGTGCCTGTGCATGATGCTGACGCCGCAGTTCATCAATTGCTTGGTTATAAGGGGGCAGCTGTTAAGTCTATAGAAGCCATTTTTCCAAATGTTGTCCAAAACGACGCGGTGGACCGTAAAAAACTTGGAGACGAGGTTTTTGGCCATTCAAAAAAATTGAAACAGCTCGAAGCGGTTTTACATCCGTTGGTGAGAAAAAAAACGCATGAGTTTTTGGGCCGTAATGCCCATCAACGCCGCAAATTAGTCGTTTTGGATATTCCTCTGTTGTTTGAGACAGAAGGTTATCGCTTTTGTGATGGGGTGTTGGTGGTGAGTAGTCCAAGCTTTATTCAAGATCAAAGAGTAATGTCTCGCAAAGGAATGACCGCAAGTAAGTATGGTTCTATCTTAAAAAAACAAATGCCTGATTCTGAAAAAAGAGCGCTGGCCGATTATGTGATACAATCAAATCAGGGCAAGCGTCATAGCTATTTAAGGGTCAAACAACTCGTTGATGTCTTGAGCACAGATGTTATAGAAAACCGTGGTTTTTCCCCTCATCTTTCGCTTATTTGCCAATAAATTTATTACCGGATGGAAATTAATGCGTGAAATCATTCTCGATACTGAAACAACTGGTTTTAAGCCAGAAGAAGGCCACCGTATCGTGGAGATTGGTTGTATGGAAGTGTATCAAAACCTTCCGACCGGAAAATCACTGCAGCTTTATATCAATCCTGAGCGCGATATGCCTGAAGGTGCTTTTAAGGTACACGGAATTAGCTCAGAATTTTTGGCTGATAAACCGCTTTTCCCGCAAGTTGTCGATGAGTTTTTAGAGTTTATTGGTGATGATCCTCTGGTTATTCACAATGCGCCCTTTGATATGAAGTTTCTTAATTCAGAGCTTAAGTGGGCGGGAAAGCCAGCTCTGAAAAACAAGCCGATTGATACGGTTATAATTGCGCGTGAACTTTTCCCAGGGTCTCCAGTTAATCTGGATGCTCTTTGTCGCCGGTTTGAAATTGATAACTCCTCTCGGACATATCACGGGGCGTTACTTGATTGTGAACTTCTCGCTGAGGTTTATCTCGAGCTCCGTGGGGGGCGGCAGCATGGCTTTGACCTGAATGCCAATAAAAAGAACGATAGAAAAACTGGAGCAAAAGCTTCAGGGACAGGGCCTGTACCTTTAAGTGGAAAAGCTATTCGGGAGGCCCGGCCACACCTTGTTCCAGAAGAGGAGCTTGTGGCACACGAGGCGATGTTAGATCTTTTGAATGATCCACTTTGGAGAAAATAATGATCCTCGGTCTTTATTCTACTTCGACAATTTTATTAATAACAGGCATAGAAAAAGGGCAGCAAAAGCTACCCTTTTAAATACAAACCGATAAGTGGTTTATTATGCTTCTGCTGTTGTTTCGTCTTTTGCCATTTCTTCATTGGCAGATTGAGCAGCAGCTTCGTTTTTGCGTTGCATGAACATCTGATGAAAATCGATTGGGTTCATAATCAATGGCGGGAATCCACCGTCCCGTGTGATATCGGCTACAATATTACGTGCAAATGGGAAGAGGTAACGTGGAGATTCAACCATCAGAAGTAGCTCAATAATTTGAGCTTCGAGACCTTCAGCTAGTGTAACAACCGCGCCGTAGTCAAGCTCAACCATAAAGGCTGTTTTGTCGTCAATCTTGGCAGAACCACGAATGTTGAGAACAACTTCGTATGCTGTATCAGATAGTTGGGTCGGGTTTACATCTATATTAATGTCAAGCTGAGGTGCTTTTTCTGACATCATTGGATAAATCATCGGAGAATTTGGGTTCTCAAAGGATAGATCCTTGATGAATTGCATCTTGATTACCAGCGGCTGTTGCTGGGCTGTATTTTCTTCAGCCATAAAAAAGCTCCCTAAAAGTTTGCCTGTTTGGCTAGCATGCTTTGAAGGCCTGAACAACCAGGGATTAATGGATGGGATAATTTATCACACCCTAAAAGCCGGTCCTTAAATGGCGTATTTATAGAAATGTCTTTTAACTTATAGATCGACTTAATCTGCTCCGAGGAGAGTGTTTTCTGTCTTGTTCTCTGGATTGATGTCTAAAGAAGCTAAATTTACGTTCAAAATTTCACCATTTATCGTTTCCTTGCCCGTAAGGCTTCGAATAAAAGCCCAATGGCTAACCACAAGGGTTTTAGACCAGTCCCCAAGATCTAACATTTTTTGCTGGAATGCATGGCACCGTAATTTTACTTGGTGTTCTGTTTCATCCAAATCGGGCCACCAGTGTTCGTTTAGATTGTCAAAATCAAGGTGCGGCCAAGCTTTGGATAATTTTGAAGCGGTTGACCCTATGTCGCAGGAAAAAAATGCATGCTCGTGCACAAGCGATTCAATTTTAATAGGAATTTTTAAAATATCAGCAACAATATCAGCAGTTTGTAATGTTCTGGTATAAGGGCTGACAAGAATGTTGGTGATTTCTTTTTCCTTGAGACTCTCGGCAGCAGTACGAATTTGATTGCGACCTATGCTTGTTAGTTCCGGATCCGGAATGTTTGGGTCAATTTTGGTCTTGGAATAAGTGACGTTAAACTGGGATTGTCCATGTCTGAGAAGATACATCATTATTCCTAAGAATACGGGTGCCACTTAATTGGGATTAAGGACATAATATAGGTGATGTCATAATAAGAAAACTGCTGTTGATATATTTTTCTTAGGAATTTGAATTCATTGTTTTTTTGTAACATCAAGTTAATTTGATTAAGGAAAATTGGTGAAATTAGAACAGGCACCTATATATTTACCTTAATTCGACACGTCATCTAGGAATAACATGCTTATAGAAACACCGATTTGTGATTTTGGATGGAAAGCACCTGCGTTTTCACTCTCTGACTTCGATGGAAAAGTGTGGACGCTTGAAGATGTAAGTGGCCCAAATGGAACTTTGATTGCGTATATTTGTAATCATTGTCCCTATGTGAAGGCGATCATTGGTAATCTCGTTGCTGATGCTGAGAGACTACAAGCCGTAGGAATTGGTGTTGCGGCAGTTATGTCGAATGATTACCAACATTATTCTTCTGATTCTCCTGAGAATATGAAGTTATTTAGTCAGGAAAACAACTTCACTTTTCCTTATCTCATTGATGAGAGCCAAGAAGTTGCAAAGGCTTATGACGCGGTTTGTACGCCTGATTTTTTCGGTTTTGATACGGGGCTTGGCCTTCAATATCGTGGCCGTCTTGATGCATCAACAGCGAAGGTCATTCCTAATGCTAAGAGGGATTTACTTGAGGCGATGCTTGGTGTTGCTGCAACAGGTAAGGGACCGAGAGATCAAATAGCTTCTATGGGCTGTTCTATTAAGTGGAAATAATTAAGCTGAAATGATGAAAATAGAACCATTGTTAATGTAACGGCTCTACTTTTTTTGGTCAATGATGAGTTAAAATGATTGTTCTAAAACGTTCATTTTAATCGATCATGGTCATTTTTGGTAACGTCTTGAAAGTCACCATCGATAATATTGTTATCATTTTTCCAGGTGTTGGGACGGGTAAAAGGTGGCTGAGGGCTTGATTGCCCCGGCGATTGTTGACGCGCTTGGGCATTTTGCATTCTTGTGGAAATTTTTTTCCCCACGGTATTGCGTAAAATCTCCCGAACAGGAGGGAGTAGTAAACTAAATCCTATACTGTCGGTGACAAACCCGGGTGTTAGCAGTAAGGCACCTGCCGCGAGCAGGCAGATTCCATCAAAAATTTCCTGAGCGGGTACAGCGCCTTGATTAAGTTGTTTTTGTGCGTTCGCAAGCGTGGCAAGACCTTGAAGACGTAACATCCAGGTCCCGATAATTGCCGTGAGAATAATTAACCCTATGGTGCTCCACAGGCCAATTTGATCACCGACTTCTATTAAAACGATAATCTCCAACAAGGGGATACCGATAAAAAGAAAAAGGAAAATAATTCCCATACTTGCTCTTTCTTAAGCACTTGCTTATTTAAAGTATATATAGTGATTATTAATATAGGGGCTAAAACGGTCTCTAACTAGTAGTTGATCAATATTTATTGGAACAAATCACCCATGGGTAACGGTTTCCCTTTTTTTGAAATTGTTCTTCTCGCTGCTGTTGCAGTATTTCTTGTCTTAAGACTTCGCAGTACATTAGGTAAACGTACTGGCTTTGAAGAAAGACCTGATCAGGATCCTTTTGTACAGGATCAAAGAGAAAATGATAACGTCGTTAATTTACCGAATCGCGAAAAACGTCAATCTACTGATTCTAAATTTTCGGATGATTCAAACGAACCAGTCAAAGAAATTCGTACAGGTTCAATGCACAGCGGTAAATTGGCAGAAGACGTTATTCCTGCGAATTCGGAGCTTGCAAATGGCTTATCCGATGTTGCCAAAGCAGATCGGAATTTTGATTCCTCTGAATTCGTAAAAGGTGCAGGGATGGCATTTGAAATGGTCATCAACTCCTACGCTTCGGGGGATAAAAATACCCTGCGTGATCTCCTTGCCGATGATGTTTATAGTGGCTTTCAAGTTGCTATTGATGAACGAGAAGCTCAAAACCACGTTCATGAAACAGTGATGGTCGGGGTTTCTGATGCAGATATTATTGAAGCAGAAATGTCCGGAGACTATGCGGTAATTACAGTGAAATTTGTATCTGAGCAGGTCAACGTTACCCGTGATGCAAACGGTAATACCGTTGATGGTGATGCCAATCATGTCGTTAAAGTTACGGATATCTGGACCTTCTCTCGTGATACCCGTAATAATAATCCAAATTGGTTACTGGTAGAAACCCGCAGTCCCAATTAGACTTTGCCAATCGTTAACTACTTTTAACAGCTGATTCGCAAGGATTTGTTGGGAGATTGACATTGTCTTTTAAGGATTTTTCTATAACGCCACGCACTTGGTTTGGCCGCCCTCTTCTCATTGCAGTTGTTTCTGTTCTTTTAGTTTCTTGTGATCAGGTTGTGAAGAAACCTGCGCCAACGGGTACCTTGAAAGATAAGATTACACTGTCCAAAATCGCCTTTCCTGATCTGCCAGGGTGGCAGGATGACAAGGTTGTTGAGGCTTTTCCTGCACTTTCAAAAAGTTGCATACGTTATGCACGGTGGCCCGATGATAAAACTGTAGGGCCTGATGCTATTGCGGGAACAGCGGCGGACTGGAAGATTATTTGTGCCTCTTTATCCGATTTTATGGCGCATCCTGAGAACCACAAAGACTTTGGTGTCTGGCTTGAAGAGAACTTTGTTCCTTTCCTAGTTAAAAATAATGATGATCAAGAAGGCCTCTTTACAGGGTATTACGAGGCAGAACTGAAAGGTTCCTTTATTCAGGACGAGATCTATAAATACCCACTTTATGATGTTCCCAAAGACTTGGTATCGGTTCGGTTGAGTGACTTTGATGAACAGTTAAAGGGCACAACATTGGTCGGCAAGATTAAAGATAATCGTTTGGTTCCATATCATGAAAGAACCGAAATAGAATCCGGCGTTCTTAATGATCAAGGCCTAGAGGTTATCTGGTCTGATGATCCGGTGGATGTTTTCTTTTTGCACGTACAGGGGTCTGGCCGTGTAATGCTCCCCAGTGGAGAGGTAATCAGGGTTGGCTATGCGGGAAACAATGGCCATAAATTTTATGCCATTGGGCGTGCATTAATTGATGAAGAGATCATTCCAAGAGACAAAGTTTCTATGCAGGCAATCAGAACCTGGTTGAGAGAGAACCCTGAAAGAGCCAATGAAATCATGCAAAGGAATAAGCGCTTTATCTTTTTCCGGCAGATCACGGGAGAAGGCCCTATAGGCGCCATGGGGGTTGCCTTGACGCCTGAGCGTTCTCTCGCCGTAGATCCCCGTCACATACCTCTTGGTGTGCCTCTTTGGCTCGATACGACATGGCCGGGTACTGATGAGCCCTTGCAACGCTTGATGGTTGCACAAGATACAGGAAGTGCGATTACAGGACCTGTAAGGGGGGATTTTTTCTGGGGCCCGGGTGAGCCTGCATTAGCTCAGGCTGGGAAAATGAAGCAAAAGGGACGATACTATTTATTACTTCCTAAAGCGGTGGCTCAAAATCATGAGATAAGCGGATAAACCTGATATTTTTGTGCTAATACTGTAGGTAAAAAGGGCTGAGTTAGACAACGCTTCTTTTTACAATGGGCTTGCATTCCGCGATGAACTTCATTACCTCCGCATCAAGTTGTGAAAGCGAGTGAATCACCTTTTCCCGGTGGTACTGTGGTTGGTACATGGGAAAGTGGAGAGTCTTTCTTAACTTTTTTTACCCGATTACTCCCTAATGATTGTTGTGAAAACACGTGGCTAAAAAAGACAAATCTAAATCTTCTGTGAAGAAAGAACCTGATCTATGGCGTATGGTCTCTAAGACCGTTAAGCCACTGGAAAATCGGGATTACTATGTCTTTGGCCGCGTTCTCCCTCAGCCAAGTTTTGATCCTGATAAATTTGAAGCTGAATTTTCTGACAGTGATGCTGAGATTCCCTTTAAGCCCTATCGATCTGCACCAGCTAAATCCAGGCCCGTACCTGAATCTCTCAAGAAGAATTTAAGCCCGCTCTCTCATGGTCAAGTAGAGAACATGGACGGCAGACAGGCAGAACGTTTTACCAAAGGCAGAATGCCTATGGAAGCGATCTTGGACCTTCATGGGCAAACTCAAATTCAAGCAATGTCTTCTTTGACTTCTTTTATCCGTGACTGCAGAGCTAAAAATTTACGCAATGTTCTGATTATTACAGGCAAAGGTTCTGGCCCCCAGTCGCAAGGGGTATTGAAGACAATGGTTCCACGATGGTTGAACGATGAGACCAATAGAGGATCAATTTTAGCGTTCAGCCATGCGAAACATCATCATGGCGGCAGTGGTGCGTTATATGTGCTCTTGAAAAGGCGGCGGGAAAGTTAGAGACTGTCTAAGGCAAATCTCGCTACCTCTCTGTTTATACTGTATAATGTTCTTATGACACCCTTTGGACACAAGCTTCGCGAAATTCGTGCGGATCGTAACCTTACTCTTAAAGAAATGGCCAAAGGCTTGGGTGTGTCCTCAGCCTATCTTTCTTCTGTCGAGCATGGACATCGTGGGCAGCCGAGCCGGCGTTTTGTTCATAGAGTATGCCAATACCTGAATATCATATGGGATGATGCTGAAGAGCTTGAGGAGCTGGCGATCCGTTCAGATCCTAAAGTTTCGGTCAATACGGCTGGTTTAACGCCGAAAGCCACTTATTTGGCGAATTGTCTCGCCGAAAAGATTACCGATCTATCAGATGAACAGATCGAGGCGATGATGAGGATTATCAATGTTGATTTTAATAATGGTTCGGACCGGAACAAAACGACGGAATAAAGCAGAGCCATTCCTGTATCGAAATGATATCGCTTAAGGGGAATAAGCTTTATACAATAAAAAACAGGCGCTGTATAACGCCTGTTTTCTTATAACCGACTTAGTCAAAACTTATCATTTTAGTACTAAATTTTGCTTATTTAGTCACATCTCGTACGGGGAGCTTCCAATTCGGCCTTGGGAAATGGCAGGTATATCCAGCTGGAAAACGTTCTAAATAGTCCTGATGCTCTGTTTCGGCTTCCCAAAATGCACCAACAGGTTCAACTTCTGTAACAACTTTTCCAGGCCATAGACCGCTGGCATTAACGTCGGCAATCGTATCTATCGCTACCTGACGTTGGGCGTCACTGGTATAGTAGATGGCTGAGCGATAAGCTGTTCCACGATCATTCCCTTGTTGATCCGGTGTAGAAGGGTCATGAATTTGAAAAAAGAATTCTAAAATTTTCCGATATGAAATTTGTTCTGGGTTGAACAAAATTTCTATTCCCTCGGCATGAGTGCCATGATCGCGGTAAGTGGCATTTTCGACATCTCCTCCGGTGTAGCCAACCCGCGTTGTTTCTACACCTGGAAGCTGTCGAATAAGGTCTTGCATACCCCAGAAACAGCCGCCAGCAAGCACAGCTTGTTCAGTCATATTAAACGTCCTCTACTTGATCTAGATATTCGCCGTAACCCTCTGTTTCCATTTGGTCCTTTGCGATGAACCTTAAGGAGGCAGAATTAATACAATATCGCAGCCCGCCTTTGTCTTCAGGCCCATCTGTAAAGACATGACCCAAGTGGCTATCACCGTGTTTGGAGCGAACTTCGACACGTTCCATTGCAAGGGTAGTGTCTCTTAGTTCCGATACATTCGCGGGAACGATGGGTTTGGTGAAACTTGGCCAGCCACAAAAGCTGTCAAATTTGTCTGATGAGGCAAACAAGGGCTCTCCAGAAACAATGTCCACATAAATCCCAACGTCAGTGTTCTTGTAGTATTCCCCTGTATAGGGGCGCTCTGTACCATTTTCCTGTGTAACTCGATGTTGCTCAGGAGTGAGCTTTGCGATCGCCTCTTTTGTTAAAGTGTAAGTCTTCATTGCGACAAGATCCTCTTAAATCACCCTTTAGATTAACTTGGATATGGGGAGCTAAGATGAGAAATGCCAATAGCTCACAGTTAAACTTTACGTGAAATGATTTTTATTGCTCTGGTATATTAAAAAAGCAGGAGATGTTAGGCTCCTGCTTTTAAATTATAGCACTGATTTAAGGCTTATTTGGTATTTTTTTGTTCAAATAAAACGACAGCCTGTCCACAGACAACATCTGTTCCGTTGAACGTTAAAGCTGGAGAACCGTGGAGTTCATAGCCTTCTTCAAGAGCTTTTGAAACACGAAGACAAAACTGATCATCGTCTTTCCCGGTAATAAAGCGATAGCGTTGTTTCATTGTTTTCTTCAATTCACAATATTAGAGAATAAACTTCGACAAATCAGTATCTTTAGCAAGACTAGAAACGCGCTCAGTGACATCTTTAGCAGATATAATAACACTTTCTCCACCACGATCTGTTGCTGTGAAAGAGATCTCTTCAAGCAGCTTCTCAAGAACGGTATGGAGACGTCGGGCACCAATGTTTTCAACAGATGTATTGATATCGGCAGCAAGATCGGCCAAAGCATCTATCGCGGTATCTTCAAAGGAAAGAGTAAGTTCTTCTGTTCCCATCAAGGCGATGTACTGTTTGATAAGGCTATTTTCCGGCTCCAACAGGATGCGTTTGAGGTCATCTCTGCTCAACGCATTAAGTTCTACCCGGATCGGAAGACGTCCCTGTAGTTCAGGTAGCATATCTGAGGGCTTTGAAAGATGAAAAGCGCCTGATGCTATAAATAAAATATGGTCAGTTTTAACGGCACCGTGTTTTGTGCTGACGGTTGTACCTTCTATAAGAGGGAGAAGATCGCGTTGGACGCCTTCCCTACTGACATCTCCACCACTGCGTTCAGAACGGATGGTGATTTTGTCAATTTCATCCAAGAAGACAATGCCATTTTGTTCTACGTTGTGAATGGCATCGTGAATAACAGCTTCTTCGTCGAGTAGTTTGTCGCCCTCTTCCGCCATTAACAGTTCGTATGAATCTTCTACCCTCATACGTCGTTTTTTAGTCTTTTGACCAAGACTTTTACCGAAAATATCACCAAGATTGAGCATGCCCATGCTTGTGCCGGGCATCCCTGGGATATCCATGGTTGGCATTTGCATGCCGCTGGTGTCGTTCACTTCAACTTCAATTTCCTTGTCATTGAGTTGACCTTCACGAAGCATTTTCCTGAATTTTTGTCTCGTCTCTTCACTGGCACCATCACCAACAAGAGCGTTGAGAACACGGTTCTCTGCATTTTGCTCTGCCTGTGCGATAACAGATTTACGATGCGTTTCACGTGAAATCAAAATGGCTGCATCGACGAGGTCGCGGATAATTTGCTCAACATCACGACCAACATACCCTACCTCAGTAAACTTGGTTGCTTCAACTTTTAGAAAGGGTGCGTTTGCAAGTTTGGCAAGGCGGCGGGCAATTTCTGTTTTACCAACGCCAGTGGGGCCGATCATGAGAATGTTTTTTGGTAGAACTTCATCACGCATTTCATCTGAAAGCTGTTGGCGGCGCCATCGGTTACGCAGTGCAATTGCTACGGCACGCTTTGCTTCGTTTTGCCCGATAATGTAACGGTCCAGTTCTGAAACAATTTCACGTGGACTAAAGGCGCTGGCATGTTGAGCTGTTTGTTGGGTGTTTTTATCTGTCATTATTCGGCGTCCATACTTTCGACGGTCAAATTGGTGTTGGTGAAAACGCAGATGTCTGCGGCAATCCCCAAAGACTTTCGTGCTATCTCTTCGGCTCCGAGACCATCGATGTCGATCAGAGCTTTAGCCGCGGAAAGAGCGAAGGAACCACCAGAACCAATCCCCATCAGGCCATCTTCTGGCTCTAACACATCGCCATTACCGGTAAGGATCAGCGAGGTTGTGGCATCCGCGACAACCATCATTGCTTCCAGTCGACGTAGATAGCGATCTGTACGCCAGTCCTTGGCCAACTCCACACAGGCGCGTGTTAACTGGCTTGGATAGGTTTCCAGCTTTGCTTCCAAGCGTTCAAAGAGAGTAAATGCATCGGCAGTCGCACCAGCGAAACCGGCGATAACATCACCTTTTCCAAGGCGACGAACTTTGCGTGCATTTGCTTTGATAACGGTATTGCCCAGGCTCACTTGGCCATCGCCGGCGATTACCACTTTGTTACCTTTGCGGACGGACAAGATTGTCGTGCCGCGCCATTTAATAGGATCGTTTTCAGACATGTTTTTGAAATGGTCCATTCATTGCGTCGCGTCAAGGGATGATCTTACGGGAAAAGTGTGTTTCTGCTGTTATGAACAAATTATTGTATCTTTTAACCAGCAAATACCTCTCCTGAAAATTCGATTTTGTGGCTATTTCATACTAGGTCCTTTTGGGGATGACAATAAAAGGTGTTGGAGATAGCTCATAGGAATAACGCGTGGATTTGTGTATGGAATTTTTATTTGCAGTGATCAAAGCGCTTTTGAAAGATAATCGTACTGGCATGAACGGGGCTGACCTGCTACAAAAGCCGCGACTTTTCTTGTACTAGAAGAAGATCGGTTATCTATACAACTTTCGTTTAAGCTCTTTCGTCAAGAGCTGCGAATCAGTCATTGGGAAGGACCCCCCCGTGCGGCAGGCAAGTATTGAACGCAATACCAACGAAACGCAAATTACCGCAACGATCAATCTGGATGGTTCCGGTACGTATGATGTGCAAACAGGCGTGGGATTTCTCGATCATATGATCGAACAGCTATCCCGGCACTCTTTGATGGACATTACTTTGCGTGCGAAGGGGGATTTGCATATCGACTTCCACCACACGACAGAGGATGTGGGGATTGCTCTTGGTCAGGCTTTCAAAGAAGCATTGGGTGACCGTAAAGGGATCAAGCGTTATGGTTCGTGTCTCTTGCCAATGGATGAGGCTTTAAGCCGTGTTGCACTGGATCTGTCCAACCGACCTTATTTGGTGTGGAATGTGAATTTTGATCGCGATAAAATCGGAGATATGGATACTGAGTTATTCAGAGAATGGTTTCAGGCGTTCTCTTTTAACGCTGGCATGACGCTCCATGTGGATCAGTTACATGGGTTTAATAACCACCATATTGTCGAAGCCTGCTTCAAAGCCTTGGCACGTGCCATTCGTGAAGCCATTGAAATTGATCCGCGTAAAGCGGATGAAGTTCCCTCGACCAAAGGTGTGCTCTGATTCAGGTATTCCTGATTGGATGCCTAAAATCATGCCTAAAATCATGAGAGAGAACTTGATGAGGTACAATAAATGACGCTCGTGATCATCGACTATGGGTCAGGTAATCTTCGTTCTGCTGCCAAAGCTTATGAGCGCGCAGCAAGAGAATCTGGTTTGAATACACCTGTGCTTGTCACCAGTGATCCTGAAGCCGTTCTGACAGCCGATCATATCGTACTGCCTGGGGTTGGTGCCTTTGCGGATTGCTGGCGCGGTCTTAACGCGACAACGGGTATGATAGAAGCTCTGCACGAACAGGTCATTCAAAAGGGGAAACCTTTTATGGGCGTCTGTGTTGGGATGCAACTTATGGCGAGCGTTGGTCGGGAATATAAAGACTGCGAAGGCTTGGGTTGGATACCGGGCGAAGTGATCAAGATGGACCCAGAAGATCAAAATTTAAAGATTCCTCATATGGGGTGGAATGAATTAAAGGTTCTAAAAAAACATCCGGTTCTTGATGGCCTGGAGGATGGAACCCACATTTATTTTGTTCACAGTTATCATTATGTCGCTGAAAACAAAGAACACGTTCTTGCTGAAGTTAACTATGGCCATGAGATCACGGCTGTTGTGAGTAAGGACAACATGATCGGTACGCAGTTTCACCCTGAAAAAAGTCAGGAAGCCGGGCTAAAGTTATTTGCCAATTTCCTAAAGTGGAAACCATGACCTCTACTCCTACGATGCCAGACCTTCCGCCCACAGTTGTGGTTAATGAGCTAACCGAATTTCGCGGACCCGATCTCTATGATCTCTGTGATGCGACTGAAGCTGCTATTGAAGATGGGGGTGGTTTTGGTTGGCTACGGGTTCCGGAACGGGATGTTCTTGAGAATCATTGGCGGGGGACGTTGCTCATTCCAGGGCGGCAGATTTTTGTGGCACGGCTTGATGGTACAATCTGTGGTTCTGCACAACTTCATTTACATCCACGCAACAATGAAGCCCAAGCTCATGCGGGTAAGTTATCCTCTTTTTTCCTGGCCCCTTGGGCACGCGGGCACGGTTTAGCTTTGAAGATGGTTAAGGCAGTAGAGCAAGCAGCAAAAGAGCGCCATCTGTGTGTGCTAAATCTGGATGTTCGTGAAACGCAAAAGCAGGCGATTCGTGTTTACGAGCAAATCGGCTTCACACGTTGGGGAACGCAACATAGCTATGCCAAGGTCGATGACCAATGGGTAGCAGGTCACTTTTATAGTAAGTTATTGAATAATTCCTGAGGACGATAGGACATGATTGTATTCCCGGCAATTGATCTCAAGGATGGTGAAGCTGTTCGTCTTCTTAAGGGAGATATGGACACTGCGACTGTTTTTAATACCAATCCAGCCGCACAGGCTAAAGAGTTTGAAGACGCTGGTTTTGAATTTTTGCATATGGTCGACCTAAACGGTGCTTTTGAAGGGCGTCCGGTGAACCGTGGTGTGGTGGAAGAAATTATCCAAACGGTGTCAATGCCGACCCAACTGGGCGGTGGGATACGGGATCTCAAGACGATTGAGCAATGGCTAGAAACAGGTGTTTCCCGCGTAATCCTGGGTACTGTTGCTGTTAAAAACCCCAATCTTGTGATCGAAGCCTGTAAGGTTTTTCCGGGTAAAATTGTGGTTGGAATTGACGCACGCGGCGGCATGGTCGCAACTGAAGGTTGGGCTGAAACCAGTGATCTGGAAGCTACAGAATTGGCCCGAAAGTTTGAAGATGCGGGTGTAAGTGCCATTGTTTATACGGATATTGACCGCGATGGCCTGCTCCAAGGATGCAACGTTGAATCAACGGCTAATCTGGCGCGCGCCATATCTATCCCGGTTATTGCCTCTGGTGGTGTTGCTTCGGTAGAAGACATTAAGCAACTTAAGCTTGTCGAGGCAGCTGGTATTGAAGGTGTTATTTGTGGCCGTTCTATTTACGATGGCCGGATTGATCCGAAAGAAGCTTTAAGAATAGCTGCTGGATAATTGATTGAGCTGTACAATTTTCAGCTTTTTGTCTGGTCGTAATATTGGTTTGAGGGTCTTTGAAACCCCTGGAGAGTAACATGCTTAAGGCACGCATCATTCCATGTCTTGATGTCAAAGATGGCCGCGTCGTAAAAGGCGTGAACTTCGTTGGCTTACGAGATGCTGGAGATCCCGTTGAACAAGCACGGCTTTATGACAAGGCAGGTGCAGATGAACTGTGTTTCCTTGATATTACAGCGAGCCATGAAAAGCGCGATATCATGCTGGATGTGGTTTCCCAAACGGCTGAAGAGTGTTTTATGCCCCTCACAGTTGGTGGTGGTATTCGTACTCTTGAGGATATTCGGGCTTTGTTACTTGCTGGGGCTGACAAGGTTTCGATCAACACAACAGCGGTCACCAAACCAGAGTTTGTGAAAGAAGCGAGCGAGAAGTTCGGCAGTCAATGTATCGTCGTTGCGATTGATGCGAAGCAAGTATCCCCTGGAAAGTATGAGATCTTTACCCACGGTGGTCGTAAGGAAACCGGACTGGATGCTGTTGAATGGGCACAAAAAATGGAAAGCTACGGCGCTGGGGAGCTGCTTTTAACCTCCATGGATCGTGATGGAACGAAACAAGGTTATAACCTTCCCTTAACACGGGCGATTGCGGATGCTGTTCGTATTCCAATTATTGCATCTGGTGGGGTCGGCAATCTCGATCATCTCGTTGACGGTGTTAAAGAAGGTCATGCCACGGCAGTTTTGGCGGCATCTATTTTTCATTTTGGCACTTACACGATTGCACAAGCAAAAGATTATATGGCAAAGGCGGGTGTCCCCGTTCGACCAGTATAAATGATCTTAAGCTGGTTGGGTGAAAAGCAAGAATGAGAGCGGAACAGAAATAATGAGTACGACAAAGATATCTGCAGAGGTATTGGATGAGCTTTATTCGGTTATATTGAGCCGCAAGGGCGATGATCCTTCAATGTCTCATACTGCGAACCTTTTTTCCAAAGGGGTGAGTAAAATCGCCCAAAAGGTTGGAGAAGAAGCCGTTGAAACTGTGATCGAAGGTGTAAGCGGTTCAAAGAAAGAACTCGCAGCGGAATCAGCGGATTTACTTTATCACCTTATGGTGCTTTGGGCTGAGCGCGGATTGAAACCCGAAGATATATGGGCTTTGCTTGAAGGACGTAAAGGTGTTTCAGGAATTACTGAAAAGGCTTCGCGACCTAATAGTTAAGGTCTTTTGATTTTGACTTGATCCAATTATATCCCATTAATTACAGAGTAATTTTAAGAGGAAGTTTTAAGCCATGGCATATGATCAAAATAACATTTTTGCAAAAATCCTTCGTGGGGAAATTCCCTGTGCCAAGGTCTTTGAAAATGATCATGTACTTGCCTTTAATGATATTGCAGCAAAAGCACCCGTTCATGTGCTTATCATTCCCAAAGGTGCTTATATCTCCTTTGCAGATTTTTCTCAGAATGCTTCTGAAGAAGAAATTGTCTCCCTAAACCGTGCCATTGGGGAAATTGCACGTGCAAAAGGCATCGTAGAAACGGGCTATAGAGTGATTTCTAACCATAGTGAGCATGCGCGCCAAGAAGTACCGCACTATCATGTACACTTGCTTGGTGGAAAAGACTTGGGTGGTTGTTTTAATTAACAAAGATAGTTTTTGCGATGCTTAAAATAGATTTTGATTAAGAAGAGTTTTCGCCCCGTTAATTACCCTTTTTAAAATTTATATTTTGTCTTTGAGTACGGCCATTTCGGAGGGGAAATGGAGAATGGCGTTTGTTCCAACTCCAGTCTCACTGATCAGTTTGAATGTGCCTCCATTGATAACGGTGAGTGATCGTGAGAGTGGAAGGCCTAGCCCTGTCCCCTCGTATTTACGCTCTAGGCTGCTATCGACCTGGGTAAAGGGGCGAAGGGCGATTTCGATTTCAGACTGATTCATACCTATACCATTGTCTTCAATTTCAATAATAAATCCGTCATGTTTTGTGTAATTGGCAGTGATATTTACGGTCCCTTTGTCAGCTGTGAATTTAATCGCATTAGACAACAAATTCAATAAGATCTGCTTTATACTACGCTCATCTATTTTCATAGAAGGTAAGTCGCAAGACACGTTTGTCTGTAAGGTAATACCGGCGCTTATGGCCTTGGTCTGGACAATTTCAAAAGAATGATCAATGGCGGATTTGAGGCATATCTCTTTTTGAGTGAGGTTTAATTCTCCGGCTTCAATCATAGATAGATCAAGAATATCGTTAATCACACTCAGAAGGTGGCTACCGCTTTTGTGAATATCATTGACGTATTCTTGATATTTTGGATGACCGAGTTCGCCAAACAATTGTTGTTCCATCACTTCAGAAAAACCAATAATGGCGTTTAACGGGGTTCTGAGTTCATGAGTCATAGTTGACAGAAAGGCTGTTTTTGCCTGACTAGCACGTTCGGCATGATCCTTTGCTACCCGAAGAGCACGTTCAACCTTTTTGATTTCTGTTAGTTCCACATCGATGCAGTACATTTCATACTCGCCTTTACAGTTTACGAGCATAACGTGGCTTGAATAAACAGCGATCGGGCTTCCCTCTTTATTTCGGAGAGTAATTTCTCCAGAAGGAATTGGTTGGTTGCACTCCAGCCAGCGTTTATGGGCACTGATTATTCGTTCGTGTAAATGTTCGGGAACGATCAAATCTTCTAATTGTCCCCCCATTGCTTCACTCAGAGTGTAACCGTAAAGCTGCGTACTGGCATTGTTCCAATATATAACGCGTCTCTCTTGGTCATAGCCCTGAACAGCTATGTTCTCTATTTGATCAAATATTGCCCTGAATCTGACTTCTGGAACGAGGTTGATTTGCTCTAGATTAGAAGATTTAGCGAGAGGCTCAACATACCCTTCAAAGGCGATAATAGAGCCGTATCGATCTCTAATGGCTACACAGCTTTCACTTACCCATTGTGTTGTGCCATCCACCTTAAAGATTTGATAGACGATATGGCTTAATCGATCTTCTTTGCGAAGCCTATCGTATGTATCGCGTCGGAAGTCCAAATCAGTATAAAGCTGGCAATTCGGAGATTGAATGTAGTCAAAAAATTCTTCTGATGTTTCTAGTCCAAAAAGTTTTGCATAAGCAGGATTTGCGGCTGAAAAATATCCATCGAAATCCGTTCTATACATCCCATACGGAGAGTTGTTGACCATACTTTCGCATGAATCTAATTCACCTGCATTTAAATTAGAGGGTGGTTGTGTGTTGTTATATGCAAGCATTGCGAGTCCTATAAATTGATTAGGGGCAAAGGCACAAGTTGTTGCTTATTATATACACACTTAAGTTGTATTTCTTAGTAAATATTTTGTTAACAATTATTTTTTTAAAACAAATAAGTAAAATTATACTATAATTTCATTGAGTTAGGATGTAAAATAATGCAGTGAATATTGAACCAATAAGTCGCATTAATTTGGATTCTATTTATCTCAAATGCAAACTATATATGAAATTTTTAAGATGAAATTAATGAATATATGAATGCATTTTGAGACTGTTTCAGTAATAAAAAAATCGATGTTTTCAAAACTTGACCAGGAAAGATAGACTGGCAAACATAACAACATAATTAAGGACAGTATCTCTTGCTCAAGGTGCATATTCTGAAGATAGAAGACATTTACGTACCTACTGAACGTCGGAAAGAGCTTGATCCTACAAAAGTGGACCAGGTAGCCGAAGAAATAATTAGTGAAGCTGAAGAACGACCAATCAGTGTACGTAAGGGCAAAGAACGGTATGTTCTTTTACGAGGTATTCATCGACTGGAAGCCCATAAAGCGTTGGGAGAAACAACGATCAAGGGTTATATAATGAACGCGTTACAGCGCTAGTTTGGTGGCTGGTATACGTACTTAAATCTACCTTGATTTGTTTCTTCTGTACCGCAGAGCCTCTGCAATATGGTTGGTCTGGATACGATCTTGACCTTCTAAGTCCGCGATGGTTCGGGAAACCTTCAAGACTCGATGATAGGAACGGGCTGAAAGCTGAAATTTATCAGCGGCTTTTTGCATTATGTTTAACTCGTCGTTACCGAGCTCGGCTATTTCCTCTAAAATTTTACCCTCGGCTTCTGCATTCGCATGGGGGCGAATTTCTTTTGGATAGCTTGAAAAACGTCTTGTTTGGACGTTTCGTGCAGCTTGTACACGGGCTGCTATTTCCGCGCTACCTTCTTTGGGTGTGGGGAGAGAAAGATCTTGGGACCTGACAGGTGGTACGTCTAGATAAAGATCGATCCTATCGTACAAAGGGGCTGATATGCGGGCTTGATATTGAAGACTGCATCGTTGCCCACGCGCACATATTTGTGTGACTGGATCAACTTCCCCGCAACGACAGGGGTTCATTGCAGCAATCATCTGGACACGTGCAGGATAGGTAATATGCGCTTCTGCTCTTGCAATTGAAATTTTTCCAGTTTCCAGTGGTTGGCGGAGACTTTCCAATACGTTGCGGTTAAATTCAGGAAGCTCATCCAAGAAGAGAACCCCTCTATGTGCCAAGGATATTTCGCCCGGTTTTGCCTTTGATCCACCTCCTGCAATGGCAGGCGCTGATGCAGAATGATGCGGGTCTCTAAATGGACGTAAACTTTTTAATTCACCGTTCTTTAGTAAGCCTGCAAGAGAGTGAATCATGCTTACTTCAAGGATTTCTTCTGGTTCAAGGTTTGGCAATATTGATGGTAATCTTGACGCTAACATGGACTTTCCAGATCCTGGAGGTCCGTTAAAAAGGAGATGATGATTTCCCGCTGCTGCGATTTCAAGAACCCTTTTGGCTGTTTCCTGCCCCTTCACATCTTTTAAATCAGGCAAATGAGCGCGTTCATTTACATTACTGTTAATTACAGGCTTGGGTACTGTTAAAATTTGCCGCCCATTGATGTGGTTTACAAGGGCGAGCAAGCTCTGAGGTGCAATAATATCTAAGCCTTTTACCCAAGCGGCTTCTGTTCCTTGGTTTACAGGGCAGATGATCCCTTTGTCAGTTGCGTGGGCGTGAAGAGCCGTGGGAAGTACGCCGTTGACCCCTCTGATCGTGCCATCTAGTGCAAGTTCACCAAGTGCGACGTAATTGAAAAGCTCATTAATAGGCATAATTTCCATTGCGGATAGGATGCCCATGGCAATTGGGAGATCAAAATGGCTTCCTTCCTTTTGTAAATCAGCAGGGGCGAGATTAACGGTAATCCTTTTGGGTGGTAATGCGAGGCCAATAGCCGTCAATGCGGCTCTTACTCTCTCACGGCTCTCTGCGACGGCTTTATCGGGAAGACCAACAATATTAAAGGCAGGAAGCCCGCTAGAGAGTTGTACTTGCACTTCGATATCAACGACCTCAATACCTTGGAAAGAGACCGTGTTTATTTGAACCGTCATATAAATAATCGCCGATTAAATAGTTCGTTAAAGAACAAAGAGGGAACTTTAGTGTAGCAGGTATATGTACATGTAAAAGTAGAAAATTAAATATAGATCGGAAGGTGTGATAAATGAGAGAGTTATAGGAAGGAGCGGAGACCTAAACCAGAATAATGTAGAGTTTAGTTTAAAGGGGAAATTAGAGCAGTTTGAGTGCTTTATCTATTTCTATTTCGCTGAATACTCTGATGCCATTTGCTTTTAAAAGCTCTGTTACTTTACCCGCACCGTTAATTTTTTTGCCAGAAAAGGAGCCGTCGTAGATAAAATTACTACCACATGAAGGACTATTTTCTTTTAGTATTGCGAGTGAGATTCCGTGTTTTTGGCATAGTTCTAGGGCTTTATGAGCACCTAAAACAAAGGCCTGTGTTAAATCTTGACCATCTTCTGTGACGACCTGGTCGTTGTTTATTTCTGCCGAGGGGCGGGGTATGGGGAGACCTGCAGCCGTTTCTGGGCATAACAGGATGACGCGACCATCTTTTTGAAGCTGAATAAGTTGATCTGGCCCTTTGGTTGCGTAACGCCCATCATAGCGGACGGGTTGCCCCATAAGACAAGCACTAACAAGGATTCGTGTTTTTAGGGTTTTAGTTTGGTTCACTGTGCGTTTCTTTATAGATTCGTGATTTTTGGCTTATTGTTTTTTTTGTGAATACGTCCTGTTTATCTCTTTTCACCATTATGCACGAAGATTTTTTATATTGGATGATTTTAATTAAAGGAAATTACTCTTAGTACGTAGATTTAATATTAGCAGAGCGACAAAAAAAGGGAGCTAGAGCTCCCTTTTTAATAAACAGATTTATTAAAACGTTAGAGGCGAGCAGCTTCTGCTTCATCGTTTTCATGATACATCTTCGTATAATCCACGAGGACGCCGTAGTGTGGATCGCCTTCTTTGTCTTCCTCAATCATGCTGACTGATTTTTCGAGAAGGTGGCTGCAATCAGGACTCAAATGGCGGAGATGCAGGACTTTCCCTCGGCGGGTGTAGCGTTCGGCCAAGGCATCAATTGCTTCTAAACCGGAATGATCCCATACCCGGGCGTTCTTGAAATCGACCACAACATCATCGGCGTCTTTTTCAGGGTCAAACAGATCACGAAATGAGCTGATTGAGCCAAAGAAAAGTGGTCCGGAGATTTCATACACAGTTGTTTTTCCGTCTTCAGTTGTACCAATACGGGCGTAAATGTGCTTGGCAGAATTCCAGACAAAAACAAGTGATGAGACTAAAACACCAACGACTACGGCGATGGCTAGATCACTGTACACGGTAACACCAGAAACGAGAATGAGGACAAACGCATCTGATTTTGGGATGCGATGCAAGATACGGAAGCTCGACCATTCAAAGGTGCCGATCACAACCATAAACATCACGCCGACAAGAGCGGCCAATGGAATGAGTTCAATGAGGTCTGAGGCAAAAAGGATAAAGAACAACAAGAAAGCAGCGGCAGTGAAGCCAGAAAGGCGTGCTTTACCACCTGATTTTATATTGATCATGCTTTGGCCGATCATCGCACAACCACCCATACCACCAAAAAAACCTGTGACGACGTTGGCAACACCCTGCCCCACGCACTCTTGTGATGTCTGCCCCTTGGTTTCTGTGATCTCGTCAATCAAGGTGAGAGTAAGCAAGGATTCAATCAAACCAATCGCAGCCAGGATAAGAGCGTAAGGAAAGATAATATAGAGGGTTTCTAGGTTATACGGTACATTTGGAATGCTAAACTCTGGCAATCCGCCGCCAATTGAGGCCATACTGCCAACTGTCGGTATGTCCAGGCCGAAGCCAATGACAACAGCTGATACAACAACAATGGCAACAAGTGGAGCTGGCACCAAGGATGTAATACGCGGTAAAAGAAAGCTTATTGCCATGGTAAGAGCGACAAGACCGAGCATAATGTAAAGTGTTGAACCGCTGAGCCACTCACTATTCGGGTCTGTAGGATTAATAGTGAATTGGGAAAGTTGTGCGAGGAAAATAACGATCGCAAGTCCGTTCACAAATCCAAGCATTACTGGGTGTGGTACAAGTCGAATAAATTTCCCGAGCCTGAAAATCCCAGCTGCTACTTGTAAGATTCCCATCAATACGACCGTTGCAAAGAGATATTGCACCCCGTGTTGTACGACAAGAGACACCATGACAACAGCTAGAGCACCTGTCGCGCCAGAAATCATACCCGGACGCCCGCCTATTAGGGATGTAATAAGACCAACGATAAAAGCTGCATAAAGGCCAACAAGAGGATCGACCTGTGCGACGAAGGCAAAGGCGACGGCTTCAGGTACGAGAGCAAGTGCAACGGTTAACCCCGAGAGTACTTCGGCTTTGATATTGCGCGGGTCGCAAAAATTGTAAGCTTTCATGGTGTTCCGATCGGATCATTTAATCAATCGTCCGAAATCGTTCGGCGCGATCAAAATTAAAGGCGATCTAATCCTTTTGGAAGAACCGCCATATCTGTTTCTGGCGCGCTTTTAACAAATTTATTGGGATTAGAAAATAACTAATCGAATGAGTCGGGTATGTGCTGAGCTCATACCGTTCCAATTCAAGTAGATGAGGAGCTGAAAGCTATATGACCGCCTTGCTCTAATCACTCTTACATTCAGGTCTAGACTTCTTCAACAACAACATGATCGGCGGTCCAGCCGCCGGGCCAGACTTCGGCAGATCCGTTTCGAAGTTTTCGGATTTCTTCGATTGGGATATCTTTAGCCACGATTAAGGGACCAAGACCGACCGTTGTATCTGAAGGTGAAATTTCGGAGGCAATGCCTTTATGACCCAAGCTTTCTTCGCAAGGTAAATAAACTGCGGCAGCGGATGTCTGATTTTGACGTTTTTCGCCCAAGAAACTCGTTGCTCCAATGGGCCCAACAACCGCCACAGCAGCTTGTAATTCGATAGCGCGGGCTTTTGCGCATCCAAAGACGCGGTTATATCCTGCGAGCTTTGAAGTCATTGAAGGAACAAGGACAAGGTCAATATTTTGATCAGCAATAAGAGAAGACAGAGCAGGCATTTCAATGTCCAAGCATACCAAAATTGCCATTCGGACTCCACGCCAGGTGAAAACCTTGACTTTGTTACCCGGCGTTAGGTTCCAGGCCTGCAGGCTTCTTTCGTTAGGAGTGAGGCTGAGTTTGTCTTGGGTAATGTAGGGGCCATCGGGAAGAAATAAGTGAGCGCGGTTGTAATACCCTCCGTTATCATTAACGGGCTCTCCGGATAATTCGTCCTTTATATCAATCGCGACAGGAAAGGTTCCGGCCAGAATTGCGATGTCGTAATTGGAAGAGAGATCTTTCAGGAGTTCAATTGCTTCTGAAGCTTGCGTGGCCATCCAAGGGATCTCTTCGTCAGGGCAGATACCTGCTGGAGCAAACGACATCCATTGCTCGGACAGGTATTCAGGCATAACAAGAAGATCTGCACCAGAACTTTTAGCGCTTTCTACCCGAGTTCTAACTTGGCCAATCCATTCTTGAAGTGACTCTAAAGGAATTTCTAAATTTACAGCCCAAAGTGCGAGGGACAAATTACAAGTGGTCACATTTACTCTCCTGTGTTGCTTCTCTTATGGCATAGATTTTCACAGAAGAGGTAATCTTTACTCAAATTTAAATACTAAAGTTAATTGGCAGATAGGAATAACTGAATTAAAAAGACGGCAGCATTTGATCGTATTTTTCAAACTTACCGATAGACAATTCATGTTACTCGGAAATACTGCCCGGAATGTTCCCGGGTTTGTCTAGGAATAGCAATGGATCCCAAGATTAAGATCAGCCTTGTCATCACTACTTATAACTGGCCGGAAGCATTGGATTTTGTTCTGCGCTCGGTAGAGCAACAAACAGATAAAAATTTCGAAGTGATTGTTGCTGATGATGGGTCTAAGCAAGAGACTACTGATCTTGTCAACGATCACATGAAAAAATCATCATTAAGTATTAAGCACTACTGGCACAAAGATGATGAGTTTCGCGTTGCGGCGGCAAGGAACGGTGCGGTTGATTTATCGACAGGTGAATACATTATTTTTATTGATGGTGATTGTTGTTTGATGCCTTCGTTTATCTCGTCACATAGAAATCTTGCGGAAAAAGGTTGGCTTGTTGCAGGACGACGAGTTTATCTAAAACGAGGATTTACGACAAAGATGTTAGAGAAGAGGTGGGATTTTTTTCGTTGGTCCCGTGCTGGTTTATTTATCATGGGGCTTACCGGACAGTGTAACAGACCTTTCCAGTTTTTACCCTTACGACAGTCGGATGAAAAACGCAAAAAACAAGCAGATAGTTGGGACAAAGTTCAAACCTGTAACCTTGGGGTTTGGAGGGATGACTTTTATAATGTCGATGGGTTCGATGAAAATTATGTGGGCCATGGCTTGGAAGATTCAGATTTTACTCTCCGCCTTATTCGCAGTGGTATAAAGAGAATTACGGCGAACCATAGTTCCCCTGTCCTTCATCTGTTCCACAGCCGATCTATACCCGAGCGTGCCGATAAAGCGTGTTTAAACCCGAAGCGTTTTCAGTCTCTTTTGGAGAGTGATCGTCATACTGCAGTACTTGGAATTTCAAGTCGAAAGAATTCCTAAAAAAGTAAGTTCTAAATCAACCTTTCTGAGTTCACGGTATTGTTTATTGTTGCTCTAGCGGGTTATTTTGTCAGTCATCATTCATATTGTAGTATAAGGTCGTAAAACGAGTATGTCCGAATTAGGTAAAACGCTTGTCGTCACAGGTGGTGGACTGGGAGATACGCTCTTTCATCTACCCTTTATTCGTTCATTACAACAGCGATCTGAGGGTAATTCTGTTGTTCTTGCCTGTAAAAAGGGTCGGGAAATCAGTGAGCTTTTTTCCGAAATGGATATGGTAAGTAAGGTCTTACCCATTGCCCGGGATCAAGATGTTTCGGGCAAGGCTGATTTGGGACGGTTACGCCGATTGACCAAAGAAGCAGGGATTGAATCAGCATTTATTTTTCATAAATCCACAGGTATTGCCTTCGCCATTATGTTGGCTGGTGTTAAAAAACGTTTTGGCTATTTTTTCAAAGGTTCCTGGAACAGATTTTTTTTGAACAAGGGAACATTGGCCCCGAAAATCGTTCCTCTCCCTGCCTTTATGCATCATGCTGCGATGGTCATGGATGATGTTGGAATTCCATATGATTATAGTGATGTTAGGTTTCGTCAGCCAGATCATGTTATCCAAACCGCATTTTCTAATCTTGGTTTGAGTGAGAAGACCCGGATGGTCGCTCTTGGGGTGAACGCGAGCGCGGCGTATAAGCAATGGGGGGCAGATGGTTATTCTGCAATTGCTGAGCGGCTTCTAAAAGAGTTTTCTGGGCAAATTTTGTTATTTGGCGCTGACGATGTAAAGCACGTATCTGAAGAGATCCTTAAACGGACCAAACAACCAGAACGTTTTATTGACCTAACGACTAAAAAAGTAGCTCTGCACCACAGCCATGCCCTGCTGCAAAGATGTGACTTTTATGTTGGGAATGATAGCTTTGGTTTGAATCTGGCCGCAATGTCCAGCTTACCAGCCGTGGGAATCTTTATTAAGAGCTATTACTTTGCTTATTCGGATTGGATAAAGCCCGTGATCTCTAGCAGTGATAATATTGCTGATATCACGGCGGATATGGTTTGGGATGAAGTTGGGAAGTTGATCGCAAAATAGTGGGTAATGAGAGATTATTGTTTGAGAATTAAAGGGCAGCACAGAAACCGTTGGTTTGGAAGGTTTTTAGAGCTGCCCTATTTGGCTTACTTACTGAGTTTACGTTCTATCGCGTCCCAAATGTCGGCTTCGAGCTGTACGTTATTGAAGCGGTTTATTTCCTGAATTCCGGTAGGTGAAGTCACGTTTATCTCTGTCATATAATCACCGATGACATCAATACCAACGAAGATCAGGCCACGTTCTTTGAGAGTTGGCCCTATTGCCGCGCAGATTTCATGGTCGCGTTCTGTCAAACCAATGGGGTCTGGACGACCGCCGACATGCATGTTTGACCGGGCTTCGCCTTCGGCTGGAACGCGGTTGATTGCTCCTGCTGGTTCGCCGTCGATTAGGATGATCCGTTTATCCCCTTTGCGAACATCTGGCAGGTAAAGCTGCGCGATGATGGGCTCACGGTAGTGTTGTTCAAAGAGCTCATAGACGGAATTTAGATTTTCATCATCTGGTTTGATATGAAAAACCCCTGCTCCGCCATTTCCATAAAGTGGCTTGACGATAATGTCTTTATATTCAGATCTGAATGCCTTTATTTCATTCAGATCAGTGGTAATGAGAGTTGGTGGCATAAGCTCAGGGAACTCTGCAATAAACAGCTTCTCAGGGCAGTTTCGCACCCAACTTGGGTCATTCACGACAAGGGTTTTAGGGTGAACGTGATCCAGTAAATGGGTTGCGGTAATGTAGGACATGTCGAACGGAGGATCCTGGCGCATCAGGATGACGTTAATATCAGCTAAATCAATTAATTGAGCATCGCCTAAACGGGCATGGTTACCCTGCTCTCTACGAAACTCTACGGGTCTCATCCGGGCATAGACTCTTGACCCTTTCATGGAAAGATCTCGAGCCAGATAGTGAAACAGTTTGTATCCCCGTTTTTGGGCTTCTAGCCCTAAAATAAAAGAGCTATCACCATTGATGTCAATGGTTGAGACGGGGTCCATCTGGATGGCAACGGAGAGAGTCATGGATTTATTCCGTAGTTAAATCAGTTCAATTGTGCTTTTAGTTGTCGCAGGAGATTAGCGGCCTCTGGATGGCCTCTTGGATCTTCTTCGATCATTAGATAGTGTTCAAGTGTGTCAATTGCAGCCAAAATATTATTTAAAAAAGCCTGCAACATCCCGGCTTCTCGCCAAATTGACGGTTCCCGTGGTGCGATGAGAAGCATCTGCTGTAAAATCAGGAGTGCTTTTTCAGGCTCTTGAGCCTCGATCAGTCGGATTTTTACATTGTTCTGCAATCGTAACAAAATCCCCCTGTTGGTTACACTCCGCGAGTAATCAGAAGTGAGCTCAGCGCTTTTGCCTAAGTAGGATTTGAGTGTTGAACGTAGCCAAGGGGTGTTTCTGACAGCACCACGTTCAAAGGGGTCGATAATTTGACGATCTTTGCCCATGACAAACCGTAACAAGAAATGACCTGGAAAATTTAAACCGTCAACATTCCAGCCTAGAGATCGGGCAATGTGCATGTACAGGATACCTAAAACGATGGGTAATCCTTTGCGTTGATCAATAACAGAGATGATGTTGGCATTTTTCAAATCATTATAGTTATCTTTATCCCCTTTGTATCCATGTAGATCATACAGAACGGTTTCAATGATTCCTAAACAGTCGTTTATTGTTGGGTTATTGTTCTCGGCTTGATTACTCGTTTTATTCTGAGTTTGATTATACTGGGTTTGATTATACTGGGCCTGAATCTGAGATTTGAGAGATTGGGCGTCTTTCACCAGACATTTTAGATGATCTCGGTAACGATCGAGAGAAGCGGTGTTTTGTTCACTTGCTGCTAGAAGTAAAGCACACTCTGCTACGTCGATGCTATCGTCCTCGGCTTGTCCAATGGCCTGCAAAAAGGTTCCGATTTCAGCCTGGTCTAATGATTTTCTATCAAGCATTTACTATACGATATTGTTTGGGGACAGGTATTCAGCAAGAATAAACCGTTCCCTCGATTAAAGAGGTGCTATTTATTGTGTACGAGATGGATTGTCTTTGAGGACAACGTAACTGACGACCCTTTTTACGTAATCAATATCTTTGGCATGTGCAATTACACGGTTGATTTCACTTTCGTCCTGCCCAATACCCAAGAGATAAACACTCTGATTGACCGTATCAATATTGTAATTGATGGACGAAATTCTCTTATCGAAAATGAGGGCAGTCTTTAATTGCGTGGATATCCATACATCCCGTGCATAGTCTGTAATACCACTATCATTATTAATTTCGATTTCGTTGATAACTTCGCGTACACCTGTGGCTTTCCAGGCTTGTTTTACGGCTGTTATACGGTGTTCGGGAAGCTCAACATTTCCGCTGAGTAAAACCTTGCCTTCACTGACTTGTAGATTAACTTTTCGGAAAAGGCTGATGTTTTCCTGAAAGAGTAAGTCATTAATTTCAATTTGAATTTGTGTGTCTGTGATCGCTTTGTTAAAGGAGCGTTCTTCGGATGCAGTCTTGGCCGCTGCTGCTCCTACGCCTATGGCAGCGCCTGTCGCACTACAGCCACTTAAGGCAATAAGCCCCAGTAAGGACAAAGATATTAGGCTGGTCGTTTTACTTGCTGTTTTGAAAGTGTTCAAACGCTCATTAGACCTATTGTTAATTAATGTCCCCTTGTTGGTCATTGTGACCTCACTCCTATTATTGACCTGATACAGTAGTAAACTTCTTTAGAATGGTTTGGCAAAACAACCCGTTGTTTTGTGTTCAGTTTGTCTGCCAAGCATTTTGAATATGGTATGGAATAACTGTGGCGCCAATAAGAACGGCATCAAATCTTTGATTAAGCGGTTGGTAGTGTGAATGTTGATTTAAAAAACATTCGGCAGCACGGATGATTCGAGCTTGTTGTTTGGATGTAATTGCAGCGGCGGCTTCTGCCTTTGTGGCCCGTTTCTTAACCTCTATGAAACACAGAGTATTGGCTTTTCTTGCAATTAAATCAATTTCACCAACTTTGGTTTTGTAATTTTGGGTCAGAATTTTATAGCCCTTTAATCGCAAATACCAAGCAGCAGCTAACTCAGCGTATTTCCCCTTTTTCTGGGCCTTAACTTTCTTATTATCTGTATTCCGGCCAGCTTGATTTCTGTTCGTCAAAGGAGGCCTCTCTAATCGGGTTTATTCTTGGATAGCTCGAGTGCGCGTTGGTAAACTTTCTTTTTAGGGAGACCCGTTGCGGTACTCACAAGAGCGGCAGCGTCTCTTAGAGTGTTGTTTTCCATCGCATATCTTATCTGAGTGTCCAGGTCATCTTCGGTTAGCTCTACGGATTCAGTTGCGGGCGGACCAACAACAACGACGATTTCACCTTTGGGGTTTCCAGCGGCTAGATAATGTTCGGCGAGTTCTTGAAGGGACCCTCTTCGTACTTCTTCATACATCTTGGTAAGTTCACGGGTAACGGCTGCTGGGCGATTCCCGAGAACCTGAGCCATATCAACAAGGCTTGCAGCCAACCGGTGTGTTGATTCGAAGAAAATCAAGGTTGAGGGTATGGAGACAAGTTCCTTTAAGGATTTACAGCGCGCGCCAGTTTTGTTTGGCAGGAATCCATTGAAGAAAAAGCGATCTGTTGGAAGACCGGAGAGAACCAATGCCGTTATGGGAGCCGAAGCACCGGGAATAGTTGTGAGTCCGATTCCTTCTTCTACAGCTGTACTGGCTAATTTGTAACCGGGATCAGATATCAAGGGAGTACCTGCATCTGAGACCAAGGCCACAACATTGCCTTTTTTTACCTTTTCAATAAGGATTGGTCTTACTTTGTCGGCATTGTGCTCGTGATAAGCTATGAGCGGGGCTGTGAAACCAAAGGCCTGAGCAAGTTTACGTGTAACCCGGGTATCTTCACAGGCGATGAGATCGGCAGCGGCAAGGATTTTTTTTGCACGATCCGTAATATCCCCTAGGTTGCCGATCGGGGTTGCAACAAGGTAAAGTGCGGCTTCTGGTTTTTCTCCGATGGGAACATCTACGCTGTTGGCTTGTTCTTCTGGAGATGCTTTATTAGCCCGTGTTGTTTTATCGGTTGGTCGATTTGAAGAGGATGAGTGTTTTGAGCTCAACGTTGGCAACTTTCTTGTCAGGATACTTAGTTGTTTGGGGTCGCAGGGTTGTTACCCTACCCGTAATCGTCGTGGTTACATTGCTTGTTTCTGCCTGTCAGACAACCATGAAAACAGGGCCTGATGCAACGGCTGAAAAAACCACGGTTGAAGAAACCGTTGCGGATAATGAATCCGTGGATGATTCTTTAGAACCAATAGAGCCAGAAGTTATTGAAGAGCCAAGCGCTTTTTCTGATATTCCAACTGAGACAGTGATTATTTCTGAGCAAAGAACAAAGGTTGGTTTTTTGCTCCCCTTAAGCGGACGCCACAAGGAAGTTGGTCAGGCGTTGTTAAATGCTGCTCAATTGGCTCTTTTTGATGTGTCGGGGGAGAAGTTTGATCTCGTTGTCAGGGATACTGCGGGTACACCTACGGGCGCTAAAACTGCGATGGAATCTTTACTTTCTGAGAAGGTCGAGCTTGTCATTGGTCCTCTTTTTGCGACGTCGGTGTCAGCCATAACTCCCCTGGCCCGATCTGCCGGAATTAATGTGCTTTCCTTCTCAAATGACCAAGCTGTTGCTGGTGATGGTATCTATGTTCTTGGGCTTACACCGGAAGAGCAAATTCGCAGGGTTGTTGAATATTCTGCAGCACAGGGTATTCGGAAAATTGCCATTTTTGCTCCTGATACTGGATATGGGCGACGGATTGTCAGCTCCTTACAAATTCAGTCATATGGGGCAAGCTTTGAAATATCACGACTGGGATTTTTTAATCCGAATGATCCGGACCTGACCGATGAGGTCAAAGCGATTGCGGCTTACGATCAACGTCATCAAGCCCTGCTCTCTCATAAGGCGAACCTAAAATCCAGAGGGGACGCAGCTTCTCGTAAAGCTTTAAGAAGACTCAAAGGCCGAGATACTTTTAGCCCTCCTGATTATCAGGCCATTGTTATTCCAACGAGTGGAAAAACGCTTCTGGCCGTTGCGCCGCTGCTAAATTATTTTGATGTGGATCCGGGACAAGTAAAATATCTGGGCACGGCACTTTGGAATAACCCAAAACTTGGGCGGGAACCGGCTTTGGTCGGTAGTTGGTATGCAGCGCCTTCTCCTGAGCATTGGGATAGCTTTAACGATCGTTACAAAGTCCTTTATGGCAAGGTCCCTCCTCGGATTGTGTCGCTTGCATATGATTCTGTTGCCCTAGCAGCCGTTATCGCCCGTCAGGCCGAAAGCCAATCCGTGGCTGTAAATTATTCACAATCAGTTCTCACAAATACGCAGGGCTTTTCTGGGTTGGATGGTGTGTTCCGTCTTCATGCCGATGGTCGAAGTGAGCGTGGATTGGCGATTTTAACACTGGAAAGAGATCTCATAAACGTTGTCGATCCTGCACCAACAACATTTGCACCTCTGGTGAACTAGGCGCAAGAACTTACGGGTTTGTTATCTTTGCAGTGTTGAAAGATTTATTTTTTAGGATCTCGGTGTGAAAGAGACTAGTCATAAAGGCTGTAAACTTGGTCAACCGCCGATCTCGGCGAGTTTACCTGCAGCGGAAACGGGGCTGTCTAATATGGTTAAGCCAAAAGCTGATTGCTGTTTTGGTCTTCCAAATCTTGGGGATACAGGGCTGGTCAACCTCAGTGTGATCTTCAGGACGCTGGGAGATGAAGGGCGGTTGAGGTTGTGTTTGTGTTGCTTTGAGAGACCTTGTTCAGTAAACGAATTATCAGAAACAACAGGACAGTCCCAGTCTCTAACCAGTCACAACTTACGCCAGTTGCGGGACGCGCGGGTTTTGATCTCGCGTAAAGACGGGCGTCGTGTGCTCTATGAGCTTGCTGACGATCATATCCGCCACGTCATCGCGGACATGGCACATCATGTTCTGGAAGAACACTGTTAAGTGTCTGTTTAACTTTGTGAATTTAGCTATAGGGACTCTACGTACATATTATCTTATCCTCTATGAATTAAATGGCAGAGCTTTACACCCTGTGTATAGTGACATCAGATTTATTTCTATCAGGGAATGAAGATGATCTCACTGTTTACCTACCCGATGATTCTATTCGGTTTGTTCTGCCTTTGGGCAATTGTAATTTACAACCGTCTTGTACGGTTTCGCCAACAGGTGTCTGAGGGGTGGAGTGGGATAGACGTACAGCTCAAAAAACGCAGCAATCTGATCCCAAATTTGGTTGAGACGGTTAAAGGCTATACCAGGCACGAGAAAAATACTCTGACCGAAGTCATCGAATCTCGGGGCCAGTGCATAAAAGTCAAAAATGGCGGGGCATTGGAACGTGGAGAGGCAGAAGGAAAACTCACCAATTCTTTGGTGAATCTCTTTGCTGTTGCTGAAAATTATCCCGATTTAAAGGCCAATGATAGTTTTCTCAATCTTCAACATTCTTTAACCGAGATTGAAAACGATATCGAGATGACCCGCAGGTATTACAACGGGGCCGTACGTATCATGAATATCGGCGTAGAGACTTTCCCGAATGTTTTTATTGCCAAACAGTTTAGTTTTTATCGCGCAGACTATTTTCAAATTGAAGATCCAAAAGACAGACTGGCCCCTGGAGTAAAGTTATGAATTTTTTATCTGTACGATTGATTACATTTTGGTCTTTGATTCTGATTGTGTTCGGTGTTTCAAGCATTGCGATAGCAAATGATGAACGCATTACCCGCTATAAATCTGATATTGTTGTGAACAAGGATGGCAGCCTTCTCGTTACAGAAACCATTACCGTTCAGGCTCAGGGGCAAAAAATAAAACGAGGCATCTACCGGGATTTTCCCACAAAATACATCGTCGCAGGTAATAACTACAGCGTTGGTTTTGAGTTAATTTCTGTTAAGCGCGATGGTGTACCTGATTCTTATCATACAGAGAATCTACGTAATGGTGTTCGCATTTATGTTGGTCGAAAAGAGTATTTTTTACCGAAAGGAAGTTACCAGTACGAACTGCGCTATAAAACAACCCGTCAACTCAGCTTTCTTGAAAATGTAGATGAACTTTATTGGAACGTAACTGGAAATGGCTGGGATTTTCCTATTGATGAGATCGTAGCAAGGGTTCACTTACCAGAAGGGGCTGATATTATTCAGTCAACAGGTTCTACCGGATATGATGGGAGGAGTGGGAAATCTTATCAGAGTTCTGTGGGGCAAAATGTATTAACCGTTGAAACTACGCGAGTTTTGAAAAGCTATGAGGGACTGTCTGTTGTTGTTTCTTGGCCGAAAGGATTCGTTCGGGAGCCTACATCCTACGAAGAAACAGAAATGCTTGTCAGAGATAACTTTGGTGTTGTTGTTGGTTTTGCAGCATTGGTCTTTATGACATCCTACTATTTAATTACGTGGTATTTTTATGGACTGGACCCTAAAAAAGGAATCATCATTCCACAATTTACGGCACCTAAAGGGATGTCACCGGCTGCTGTTGGATATGTCTTAAATCATGGATTTCGTAATGGTTTTGACGTGAGAACGGCTTTTAGTGCTGCCCTTACAAGCTTGGCCACTAAAGGTTTTATAACAATTGATCAGGAGAACAGTGACTATCGACTACAAAGGCAGGATTTAGGGAGTGCGTCAAAATTACCTAAAGGCGAGAAAAAAATCCTAGAAATTCTTGTTTCTCAAGTTGGCGAAGAATTTGTGTTGGAAAGTAAGTACAATACTACTTTTTCATCAGCCTTCACAAACTTTCAGGAAGAAGTGAGGTCCGAATATAAGGCAGGATATTTTAACCTTAATATGGGGAAATGGCTTTTTGGATTCCTGATTGGTGTAATCGGGGCATTTACATCCCTGTTTTACTCTGCTGGTGAGGCCATGATACCTGGTATTTTTATCATGGTTTTTGTCGGTGTCTTCTCTGGTGTGTACTTGCCTGGAATTAGCCTTTTGCTTGCTTGGCTTTTAACATCAATAGGATTTCCCAAGCTTTTAGCCGAGAAAATCCCGCTTTTGATCTTCTTATTGATTCCGATGTTGGCTCTTACATTGATTGAGGAGATAACGGGGGAGATCCTAGCGATAGAACTATACAGTATTATAACTTTGATTTTTACAATAGTTCTTTTGTTTAGGCACCTTCTTGAAGCGCCGACAATGAAAGGGCGTAAGGTTATGGATGCAATTGAAGGGTATAAGCACTATCTGTGCGTTGCAGAGAAGGACAGGCTTGAGGTTGTCGGCAAGGAGCCTGAATTTAATGAAACTCTCTATGAACGGCATTTGCCCTACGCGATTGCATTGGGTGTAGAAGGTCAATGGTCTAAGCGATTGAACGGCTATTTTGCCTCTATGAATAAGGAGTCTGCAGAATATCAACCGGGTTGGTACAACGGAGATATTTATTCGCACGACTCCAGCTATGGTAGTTCCAATTTTGTTTCTGGCCTGACCAACGGCATTTCTCATACGATTTCTGCCGCATCGACGCCGCCGAGTTCTTCTTCTAGCGGCAGCGGATTTTCTGGAGGGGGAGGATCTTCGGGCGGCGGCGGCGGTGGTGGTGGCGGGGGAGGCTGGTAAGCCTTCTTTATAAATTTTGGCTCCAGAAGGTTTGACCTAAAGAGCTTTGGTCTGGGATTCAGCGGCGCTGAATCGACATGGGGTTGACTAGCTTGACATATGAAAATACATTCATATGAATAACTGTTCATGTATGGGTATCTTATGTCTTATCGTCTCTCACTCTCCGATTATATGCCGGAAGCGGAAAACTGTACCGATTGCCGCAAGCGAATTTTTGATCGCCTGAATGTGTTGCCTGAAATCTCGAATCTCGAAGTGACCCGGAAGGTCATCGCGTGGGTTGGGGGTGAAGAAAGTACATCGACAATTGAAACGGTTCTAAGGGAAGTAAGAGACAGCCATCATCATCGAGCCTGGATTGTCGGTGGTATGGATTGCCCAAGCTGTGCCAAGACTATTGAAAAGGCAGTTGAGCGAGCATCGGGGGTTCACACCGCACGCATTTCTTTTGCTCGGGAAAGACTGACGACGGATTTTGATCCAGAGCAAGTTTCAGCCCAGGATCTTGAAGGCATTGTAAAAGGTCTGGGTTATAGTCTGTCGGATGAAAATATTGATAAGGCACTACCGGTAACTCGGGAAAAATCAAGTTGCTGTTCTTCTAATGTTGGCGACCATGATCACAGTGCTCCCAAATCACAAGAACTGACCCAACCCCACTCGATTTGGCTTGATCAGGTGCAAAAGGCCTTGAATCAAAGCTGGAGCAAAGTTGCGCTTGCGGGTGGGTTTTTAATAGTCGCGGTGGTTTTGAGCCAAATTTGGCCTGAAAATTCTCGAATTTTTTATAGTATCTCTGCGCTTATTGGCATGGTGCCGATTTTCTTGAATACCCTAAGATCTATTCGTTTTGGTCAGTATTTTGGTATTCAAACCCTTATGACGGTGGCGGCGATCGGTGCTTTGTTACTCGGTGAGGCACTTGAAGCATCTATGGTACTCTTTCTGTTTTTAATTGGTGAGGCGCTGGAACAACGTGCGGCAAACAAAGCCCGCGAAGGGGTAACCCTTCTTTTGGCTCTCCAGCCTAAAATCGCCCGTTTGGTAAATGGAACGGATAGCCATGAAGTGCCTGCAGAAAGCCTTGAGGTTGGGGATGTCATTGAGGTACGTCCCGGCGAAAGGCTTCCTGCGGATGGCGTGGTTTTGGATCAAATATCAGTTTTGGACGAATCAGCGCTGACGGGAGAATCGATACCGTGTAACCGAGAAGAAGGAGAAGCGGCACTAGCAGGTGCGTTGGTATTGGAAAAACTTACCAGATTTCAGGTTTCGTCAGAAGCTGGGGATAATACACTTGATCGTATTATTCGCCTGATTGAAGAATCAGAGGAGCACAAGGCGCCTGTTGCAAGGTTTATTGATCGATTCTCTTCCTGGTACACACCAACAATGATGATTGTAGCGCTATTGGTCGCAGTTATACCACCCGTGTTTTTTGCTGAAATTTGGTCGGTATGGATCTATAAGGCTTTGACGTTGCTTATTATTTCGTGCCCTTGTGCATTGGTGATATCAGTCCCAGCAGCTGTCACTTCGTCCCTTGCTGCTTCAGCCCGTAATGGGCTCCTTATTAAAGGTGGAGCAGCACTGGAAATATTGTCTCGTGCAAAGTCGATGGCTTTTGATAAGACGGGAACGTTGACTGAGGGAAAACCGGAGGTCACGGATATTCTTTCGTTGGTTGATGAGTTGGAAATGATCACGCTTGCCGCAGCGGTTGAGAGGGGATCAGGTCACCCGCTTGCAACTGCTATTGTGGCCTATGCCGAGCAAAAGGGTATTTCCTTACCTGCGGTAAAAGATGCACAATCTATCACAGGAAAAGCAGCGCGTGGTGAGGTCAATGGCTTGGACGTTATTGTTGGGTCAACAGATTACCTTGCAGAAAAAATTAATGACAACAAATCGTTATCAGATCAGGTCGCTGTTCTTTTGAAACAGGGTAAAACAGTCGTTGCGGTAAGTGTCGATGGCACTTTAAATGGTTTAATCGCCCTGCGGGATGAACCCCGTAAAACGGCACAGGATGTTTTGATTGAATTAAAAAAGATGAACATCCAAACGATTATGCTAACGGGTGACAATCCTAAAACGGGAAACGCGCTTGGGCAACAACTTGGCCTTTCAGTTAAAGCGGGATTAATGCCCCAGGATAAGCTGGCTGAGATTGAAAAGCTACGCCAGAACGGTATCGTAGTTATGGTCGGCGATGGCATCAACGATGCCCCCGCTTTAAAGGTGGCTGATGTTGGTATTGCGATGGGTGGAGGCACTGACGTTGCTTTGGAAGCTGCAGACATAGCTTTGATGCAAAATCGCTTGGAGGATTTACCGCGATTGATACGCCGAGGTCGTGATACCATGGCTAATATCCACCAGAATGTTGCTCTTGCTTTAGGGCTGAAGGGAATATTCTTGGTTACGACGCTTCTCGGTTTCACGGGGCTATGGATGGCTGTGGTGGCGGATACGGGGGCAACAGTCCTCGTTACTTTAAATGCTCTCCGATTATTGAGAGATCGCCCTTAAACCTATTCTAGTCTGTGCTCGTAATATCTGGTAGGTCCGCAATGTGTTTGTATTTTTCAAACTGTAGAAGAATGAGGTTCAAGCGATCCTCTGGCGCAGGCGGATGCTCGGGATTAAATAGAGGTTCACAAAGAGGATCCAGTGCTGCATTTTGAAACTCAAGAGAGAGGCTTAAGCGCGGAGATTTTGCTGAGGCATGGCTTTTTCCTCCCCAATGAAACAGATCCTGCCGCCACCCTAAAAGAGACCCGGCCTTTGCGGGGAGACACAGCACATCCTGAAGTGGAATTTGGGAAAGATCGGTAATGGGGTTGTTGTACTGTCGTTCATAGCTGAGCGGGAGTAATGACATACAGCTATTTTCGGGCGTTGCGTCGGTTAAGGGTAGCCACAAGCTGAGAGACACCAGCATCTCTTGACCGTAAAGGTTGATGACTGAACGGTCAGCACTATCGCGGTGAGGTGGCCAACCCTTACCTTTTCCGGGTTCAATATACCAAGCCCAAAAGTGGGGAAGTATCTGGTAGTTATCACCGAGAAAGTTGCTCAGGAGGGTGCGTGCTCTGAGGAACAGTGTCCACGTCTCATCATAAAGATAGATAAAGGCCTGTGGAATTTGGCGCTGATGGAAGAGTTCCATCGCCGTACGGATGGGGAGAAGTTCTTGCTCTGTGTAAAGCGTCTGGCAATTCAAATACCCGTCGCGCCAAAGGGTGTCTGAAACGTTGCTCAAGAGATGTTCATTAATACTCGAAAGCGAATCACACTGGAGCTTCTTATTTGTAATGGATAGCTCAGGATTTAGAGTGCGCCAAAAGGACAAATCTTTAAAATTTTCCTGGATGATTTCCATATATTTCCTCCCGGAGAGAATTTGGGGAAATCTTAGTTATGGCATGATGCGGAGAAGAGCTGCGTCCAAAATCGAAGCGACCATGGCCCGAGCTGTATCTTCGAGAAGTTTGCCGTCGTCTGCTTTAGGTCCGGCAAGTTTTTCCAATACGTAACCCGAGGGTAGATCTTCTATGCCCGCGGCAATAACTTCAGGGTGTGATTTTAATTCATCAATAAGGGCAATGCAGCCCAACCATTTATGGGTGAGGGTCAAAACGACCCGGTTTTTATCCGGAGCCATTTGCTTCAGTTTTTCGGCAGGGCTCAAATCTGAAAATCCTGGCCGGCGCATGGCTTGTGAATAGATAACTTCGGCAGCTTTTTCCAATTTGATCATCGACCATTCCTCTATTTTGGATACCTTGTCTCAAATACCTGCCAGTGAGGCAACTGGATGTATGCCAAGAGGGTAATTTTATTAGTTAAGGCCCTATTGAACAGTGGAGAGTTGCCGGAAAAATTTAAACGATCCAGTGTCAGATGTTCTGGAGTGACAGTAGGTAATAAACAGATCTGGTTTACTGCTTATTGATTGTTTGTCACGAGAGAAAGGAAGTATGACTCGGTAATAGTCAAATTCACTCTCTGGTACAACATAGGAAATCTGCCAAACCATTGGTTTCGCTGTATCCAATGCGATCTTGAACTCTTCAAAATGCGATTGGTATATTTCGTTGGGTGTACCTTTTAGAATGCTGCATCCTGCGAGATCTTCGTTGGAAGCTGCAGATATTTCTGTACCATCAAGGCGATAGATAAAATCCAACGGTTCGTGCTGAATATCTACGACGCAAAGTCGCCCAAGAAAGTTTTTGAACGTCACAGGGTCAAGTTCGCTTTTTAATGGAAAGCTACCAGATGCCTTTAAGTTGTGCCAAATGCTCAAGAGGCTATGGATAGCTTCTGGTGTGGCGTCGAACTCAGAAATAGCTGCGGTATATTGAAAACTCGACATGAATCATTTCTGAATCTAATTCGGGGTAATGTCAATATATCAGTTCGATAATCCAAATGGGGTTAAAGACAGCTAAACTATCGGCTGTTTGTGGAACCTGATGTTAAATCCATATGAGATTTACATTTTCCCTCGAGCCATGATCGCCACTTTTGGGGGTGTGTTTCAAGCCATTTTACGGCAGCTTGTCGAGGAGTATAGCCTTCAATATTCACAAGATTTGAAAGCTCTTCAATCATGCTGTTACGGGCTTCAATTTTTTGTAGGATATTGTAAGCGCAGGGCCACTGGGTGGGGAACCCATGCCAGACAACCTTTTTAAGCCATCCGTCTTTGGGGTTGCCACAGTCATAGGCAAGATCAGGGTTTATTCCCCATGCGGGATTCATTACGCATTCTTTACTGTAGGGAGGGAACTCAACAAATTGGCCAGGATAGTAATTATCGATCCAATTTGGTGTCCAATTATGAATTAGTATAGGACGCTTTGCTTCGATATGTTTTTTGATTTCTACACGGAGTTCAATTGAATTTGTCAGGCGTTTTATGGTGAAGGGAAGGTCAAGTGCGAGTATTTTAAATTGCTCATATTTATCCCAAGGGCCTGTGATATAGAGGCCTTTGTCAGGGTCAGGGCTGCCTTTGAAAATTGTCGCGCATTTTCTGAGTGCTTTCCAGTCCGGTAGGCCGGGGCATAGGTCGGTGACGTAATCGGGATACCACCATTCTTCATGGGTGGTTGCTCTGTGAGTTCCAGCTGAGACAATCAATTTTTTGGCAAGCATTTGCTGAAAACGAAGGCTTTGTGATCCTTCCCAAACTTCAACCTGAACGTGGATACGTCCTCTACCAAGTGCGCCCCATTGTTCGGTTATGTCTATGGGCGCGAATATGACCCGGTACCCAACACTTTCAAGTACATTTCGGTAAACTTCTGATAATACGATCTGGCTGGACCAGTTATTTATGGCGATTACAATGGGGGCGTTTCGTTCTGTATGATTAGCCACAGCGGATGAATGGCCCGTGATGACAAGGCAGAAGGTTATAAAAATAATAACAAGAGGTCGCCAGATATATGTAATCATCACAATCAGGATAACATCAAAGCAGTTAATAAGTATGCTTGTTAATAATTGCGGTTTTCTTAAGGGGAATCATAAGCTGCGAGGGCGGAATTTTATGAGAGCAGGTAAGATAAAAGACTGTTTAGTCTTGTCCGACCAGAAGGGGTCGCGATGATTTTACCTGTGGTTACAACGACAAGCTTCTCTGCACAAAGTTGGTTCAGTTTTTTAGCGTCAACTAAATCATGCAGATTATCCCCGGTTTCGTCTTTTATGGCCTGAAGGTTAATACCTTCTTCGAGACGGAGGCCCATCATCATCATTTCTTCAAAACGTTCCGGGATCGAAACAGTACTATAGGTACGTGTCGCGTGTTCGGCTTGTTCTACTGTATCGAGCCAAATTTCGGGTACGCGATGCTGTCTGGTGGCCATTTTTTTGCCTAATGTACTATTATCAGCCAAGGTGAGACGTCCGTGGGCACCGGGGCCAATACCAATATAATCACCGTACTTCCAATAGGTTAAGTTGTGTCTACTCTCTTGGCCGGGGCGGGCGTAGTTGGAAATTTCGTAGTTCGGCATGCCTTTGTTCTCCATGATCTCGTTCGTTAGATCGTAGAGTTCTGCTGCTTTGTCTGGGTTAAGTTCACTAAGCTCTCCACGTCGTCTGGCACCGTGGAATGCAGTGTTCTCTTCAATAGTCAGTTGATAGAGTGAAAGGTGTTCCGTTCCTTCTGCCAGTGCACGTTCCAATTCTTTTCGCCATGAGACGACATCTTGATCGGGGCGTGCATAGATGAGATCAAATGAAAATCGGTCAAAATATTTTCTTGCGATATCAATGGCTTGTAAAGCTTCTTGGGCAGAATGTTCTCGACCTAAAAACCGCAAGTCGTCGTCGTTTAGGGATTGAATGCCGAGCGATACGCGATTGATACCTGCTTGGGAAAATGCAGAAAACTTTCCAGCTTCTACAGAGGTGGGGTTGGCTTCTAAGGTGATTTCAAGATCATTGCGGCTCGGCCAATGCTGCCTAATGCGATCAATCAGAGCGCCTGCCGTCTCTGGTGCCATAAGGGATGGAGTGCCGCCACCAAAAAAGACAGAACTGACGATACGCCCTTCGCCACCGCTCTTTTTTAAAATTTCAGCATAATGGTCGAGTTCTTGTAACAATGCCGCCCGCCAGCGTTCTTGAGAAACGTCCTCTCTGACGTGGCTGTTGAAATCGCAATAGGGGCACTTCTTCAGGCAAAAGGGCCAATGAATATAGATCCCGAATCCCCGTCTGGCCGCGGCCGGTAGGAGAGTGGATGATTGCATCGATGTAACCATTTATTTGCCCGACATAGAAGGAAGCAGGAACAGTTTCCGCTTTCCTTCTGCATTTACCACTCACTCAGCAATGTACTGAGGCGTGTTTTGTAGAAAATATGTATTACGGAAACCAGATGTAGCTTACGCCTTAAACTTCTCTTCGACCAGAAGCGCAAAAGCACGTGCGCGGTGGCTCATAGTATGTTTGCGGACCGGGTCCATTTCGCCAAATGTGATGCTTTCGCCTTCAGCCTGAAACACGGGGTCGTAGCCAAAGCCGGAGAGGCCGCGGGCAGGGTGAACAATGGTGCCATCGACCCGGCCTTCATAGACTTCAGTCGTGCCATCAGGCCACGCTAGGCAGAGGGCGCAGACAAAATAGGCTGCACGACTATTGTCACCTTTTGTTGCCGCATTTTGGAGTTTTTGTTCTACCTTTTCCATCGCCAGACCGAAGTCTTTATTTGGTCCAGCCCAACGCGCAGAAAAAATACCGGGATCTCCATTCAGAGCAATAACAGCCAAGCCACTGTCGTCGGATAAGGCTGGCAGGCCTGAACCCTTTGCTGCGGCAATCGCTTTTATTTCAGCATTGGCAGCAAAGGTATCACCGTCTTCTATCGGTTCTGGCAGGCCGAGATCACCCGCTGAAACAACATCTACCCCATAAGGAGCGAGCAATTCAGCAATTTCCCTGAGTTTCCCAGGGTTATGGCTGGCAAGAACCAACTTGCCATCGCGTAGTGATTTATCGGCCTGTGCCATGACCATCTCCAATAGAAAACTTCATTGCAGCATTTTAACCTAAGCGGCTAATTAGCCAACTCAGCTTTTTTACTCTGTACCGATTGTTTGTTTTTGTAGGACGACAAGCTCTGAAATACCTTTTTCTGCGAGATCAAGGAGAGCATTGAACTCATCACGTGAGAAAGGCTTTTCTTCTGCTGTACCCTGGATTTCTACAACACCAAGATCACCAGTGAGAACAAAATTGGCATCGGCTTGGGCGTTAGAATCTTCGGGGTAATCGAGATCGAGAACTGGGGTGCCTTCGAAGATGCCACAGGAAATCGCAGCGACATGATCTGTGAGCGGAATCTTGTCGATCATACCCAGTTTTTTCATGTGTTGGAAAGCAAGGTGCAGGGCGACGAATCCACCTGTGATAGAGGCTGTACGTGTGCCGCCGTCGGCTTGTAACACGTCACAATCGATTTTGATTTGACGTTCGCCAAAGCCTGACATGTCGGCAACAGCTCTGAGTGAACGGCCGATCAAACGTTGGATTTCTTGTGTACGACCGGATTGCTTGCCGCGGGCGGCTTCCCGGTTGGAACGTGTGTGTGTGGCGCGGGGCAACATACCGTATTCAGCAGTGATCCATCCCTTACCGGAGTTCCGAAGCCAAGGCGGAGTGCTATCTTCTACAGACGCTGTACAAAGAACATGGGTATCCCCAAATTTAATGAGGCATGAGCCTTCGGCGTGCTTGCTGAAATTGGTTTCAATAGTGACTTGACGCATTTGGTCTGGATTACGGCCTGAAGGACGCATGGTATACCCTCGAATAAGAAAAGATGTTTCGCGGAAGCTACCTTATGGTTCTTGGCAGGTCCAGAAAGATCGCCACAATTAATGTTAAAGCCGGCGTTAACGTCCAAAGAGAGAGTTACTCTAAATCCTAAGGTGCTGGCCAATAGTAGATCGCAACAAACTCTTACGTGGATTTTCTTATGTGAGTTCCGGGGTTGCTGTTATTTGGTTTGTTTCCATATCTCGCCGTTTAAGGCGAACCATGTGGACGGCGAGAATTGTTGCAATGGCAAGCACGGGGATAAAGATAGCGTGGACCCAGTAGGCGGTCTGTTCAATGACTTCCATTGTCGCATTTTCTCCGAACCCTATTATGGCTGCAGGGATTCCGGCGACAGCAGGTCCAAAAGCCCCACCACACATTTGTAGTGTTGGTATTGCACCGGATCTTCGGTCTTGTTCTTCCTGATTACCTGTTTCGATGACGACAGAAGAAAGATCAGCCCAAAAAATACCGAAGCCTGCACCCGCAAGGAATATAGCAATACTCAGGAGCCATAATGGTCCCCCGTATAGAGATATCGCGATGCCATACACCCCAAGCAGAGCAATGAATACACCGATAGGAATCAGATATAACCGCCAAGAAGTATTCTGTGGGAGCTTGGCGCAAAGCATTGCAGCTAACGACCAGGACAAAGATTCGACGGCGACCATAAGGCCTGCAGAAAGAGGGGAAAACCCATGCACCTTTTGTAAAATATAAGGACCGTAGACCATAAAAGAGACGGCAGAAATCATACTCAAAAAAACGATCGCGAGGCCTGTGCCTGAGGTGTGAAGCAGGCTCAGTCCATGACGCGGCAATAAAGTTGCGACGGCTTTTTTGTCCCGGTAAAGGAAGAGAGAAAAAAGTATAAATCCCAATATTAAAAGTAAGACAGCGTATTTCGGCAATAGATTTGCCATTGCTACGACCAATACAGAACTACCTAAGAGAGCCAAACGAAATATAGGTAAGGCAGATTTGTTGGATATTTTATTTTTACTGCTAGGTGAATGGTCCTTTGGAAAGGTTGTTCTAACAAGAACGATAAATAAAACGGCAAAGGCACAAACAACATAGAAACCACCACGCCAACCGATGGTTTCTGCAAAGAGGCCTCCTGCAAGAGGTCCGCCTATTGAGGCAATGCCCCAGACAGCAGATTCCATGGCGAACACTGTGGGCCACAAGTGTCTTGAAAAAAGATCGCTAATCACTGTGTAACAACTTGCGAGAATTAATCCGCCGCCTGCACCTTGAACTATTCTCGAAAACAAAAAGAGTTCCATGGATGGCGCGAGGCTTACGAGTAGGGAACCAATAGCAAAAACCGCCCCGGCTATTGTGAGAATCGCACGTCCGCCGATTTTGGATTTAGCGGTGCCTGTTGCTAAGGACGCGATCATGGCGGCGGTGGTATAAAGTAAGGCAGACCAATTGATAAACTCGACACCGCTCAAATCGTCGACGGCTGAGGGTAACAGGGTTGAGGTAATCAGACTGTTAAGCGCATACAGAGCAACACCCATGCAGATAATGACAAGATGTACGATATTCTTTGTTGTCATTTTGGCGTCACCAGGATTTTTATCTGATGTATGGCCTGATGTGGTGGTGTTCATCATTTTGCCTTTAATAGAAAAGTAATTTCTTTTTTTATTATGTTTATACGAGGTGATTAAAAAAGCAAAGTCTTTTATATTTCTGATTCTGGTTTATACTCATAAAAATGAAGAAAAATGCCAAAACTGAAGATGCTATTTTAGCTTTATTGAAGGCCCGGGGAAGTATGTCTGCAGTTGATCTGGCGGGCAAACTAAACATAACGGCTATAGGTATGCGCCAACATCTCAAACGTATGAATGAGATGGGAATGATCGCAGCAACACCTTTGATCGCATCAAAACCTAAAGGAGCCGGTCGGCCAGCTACAAGTTGGGAATTGACGACATTATCCCATAATAAATTCGGGGATTCGCACGCATTACTGACAAAAGACCTTATCGAAAGTGCCAGAGCTGTCTTTGGCGATGAGGGTGTTGAGCAACTCGTTGCCCACAGAGAAGATCAAACTTTAAAGCTTTACCAAGAGGCTATGTCTGCTGCGTCACCTCTTAAGGTCAAAGTCGCTCAACTTGTCAGGTTACGTGAACAAGAAGGGTATATGGCTGAAGTAGAAGAAGATGGTCAAGGTGGCTTTTTATTTGTTGAAAATCACTGTCCCATCTGTACTGCAGCGACGGTGTGCCAAGGCTTTTGCCGGGCAGAATTATCTATATTTCGCACAGTTCTTGGTCCTGATGCTATAGTGGAGAGGGTAGAGTACCTTCTCGAAGGGGGCCGGAGATGTAGTTATACTATTCGACCTAAATCCTTAAACTGAAGCGTTCCCAATTTTCACAAATTTGGTAGTTATTTGGTGTTCAGCGGATGGACTGAGTGATTTTGATACCCATGGTATAATATATTCGATAAGGTCATAAGTAGAGTTTGTCTTAAGGGCGTTCCGAAGGATACATCTATGGAGATGACGGCATTGAACACTGCTTGGATCGTCCCTACATCTAAATGTGAATTTTGTCTGAGTTATTCGTCTCGGATGTTAATCCGTTTGGTTCCAACGTGTCAGAAATAAAGGTTTAAGGATAACGTGGCCAAATTTAACGATACCTCCTTGCTACCCGTAGACGCGTCGGGGATGAGCGATAGATCTCGAGAGATTTTTCGTCTCGTTGTGGATGCCTATGTTGAAACGGGTGAACCGATAGGATCACGGACTCTTTCCCGAAAATTGGGCTTGGATCTGTCCCCTGCGACGATACGAAATGTGATGGCAGACCTAGAAGATATGGGGTTGTTATTTTCACGTCACACGTCTGCGGGACGGTTACCAACTGATGTTGGGCTTCGCCTCTATGTAAATGGATTGCTTGAACACGGAAATTTGAGTAAAGACGAAAGATCACATATCAAAGCGCAGTGCGCTGCGGGCGGTAAATCAATGCCTCAGTTACTGGAAGAAGCTACAGGGATGCTGTCAGGGCTATCGCAGTGTGCTGGTCTTGTCGTTGCGCCGAAGCTTTCAGAACCTCTTAAACATATTGAATTTGTATCTTTGGCTCCGGGTCGAGCGCTCGTTGTGATGGTTACGGCTTCTGGTTCTGTCGAAAATCGGGTCGTGAATATTCCCCTGGGATTGCCGCCTTCGGCCTTGGTTGAAGCCTCGAACTTTCTGTCTGCTCGATTAATTGGAAGGACGTTGGAAGAGGCCATTGTTGAGATTCACGCTGAACTCAAGGCCCATCAGGTGATGCTGGATGAATTATCCCAAAAGGTAGTTGAGCTTGGTTTGGCAACCTGGGCAGAGGATATTAATGGCAGCTCCCACGGAGCTTTAATCGTAAGAGGGCAAGCGCAGCTTCTGGAAGATATAAATGCTCTTGAAGATTTAGATCGGGTACGCCATCTATTTTCTGCGCTTGAAAAACGAGAATCGTTAGTCCGATTGCTGGAGATGACAAAAACTGCAGAGGGTGTGCAGATCTTTATTGGGTCAGAAAATGATTTATTTGCCCAAGCAGGTTGTTCTGTAGTAATGGCTCCTTATAAAAATACTCGTCAACAAGTGGTTGGTGCGATCGGCGTCATTGGTCCTACACGAATAGACTATGCGCGGATCATTCCCATGGTGGATTATACCGCCAAGATACTTGGTCGAATGGTTGGATAAATATCAAGGCTGAAATCTTGTGATATCCAGAAGATGGTAACTTAAGATATAGATTGGTTTACGGAAAATGACCGAAGCGGAAAAGATAAATCCGGAAGAAAATGGTGTTGCCGAAGATCAGATTCCTGACGATCTGGTCGCTGAGGAAACATCCGAAGGCGAAACGTCTGAAGACGTTGTCGAAGAGGCTGGTACTTCTGATGCTGTTAGAGTTGCAGAACTTGATGCTCAAAATGCACAGCTAACCGACAAATTGTTGCGGACTATGGCGGAAATGGAAAACCTTCGCAGTCGTACACGTCGGGAAAAAGAAGATACCGTAAAATATGCACCACAAAAATTGGTGACGGACCTGATCGGTGTGATGGATAATTTGCAACGCGCATTGTTGTCTGTGTCTGAAGAAACCGCAGAAGGTAATGAGGATCTTAAGAACTTACGTGATGGCATTGATATGACCAATCGCGAAATGTTGAAAGTTTTTAGCCGTCATAACATTACCGAAGTAGAAGCTCTTGGTGCTAAAATGGACCCTCATAGCCATGAAGCTCTTTTCGAAGTTCCAGACCCTTCTCAGCCTGAAGGTACTATCGTTCAGGTTATTCAGCCTGGTTTCCGACTCCATGATCGTTTGTTGCGTCCGGCTCGTGTTGGTGTTGCCAAGGGTGGCCCCGCTGCCGGTGCGGAAAAAGTAGATACAACAGCTTAAATATTTTTGCTGATGATTTGAAAAAGCCGATACATATTATGTATCGGCTTTTTTTGTGTCCTAGAGGGTGTGGATCTTAGGAGGCGTTACTCTTCGCATGGTGAGATTGATTCTGCCGCCATGTTTTAAAAGCTGGCTTGAGCCATGAAGAATCCGATCAACACCATGGTAAGCTTTTCTCGCTTTCCCTCCAAGTATGACAACATCTCCAGATGCGAGTTTAATAAAATTGGATGGTCCTTTTCGAGTCAAGCCACCGATTTTAAACATGGCGGTATCGCCAAGTGATAAAGAAAATACTGGCGCGATTTGATCTTCTTCATCTTCATCACGGTGCAGGCCCATTTTTGATTTTTCGTTGTGGTAATAGTTTAATAAACAACATTCTGGTTCTTCAGGATAGTCTGCAAGGTCATTCCAAAGTTTCAATAAAATATCGGGAATGGGTAGCCAGGGACTTTTTGTTGACGGATGTGTTGCTTGGTAGCGATAACCCTGATTTTTATCCGAAACCCATCCTAGAGAACCAAAGTTTGTCATTTTTACAGAAAAAGGTTTTCCTGTACTTGGCATTTGCGGTTCGAAAAGAGGATTCTGTTGAATTTTATTACGCAGTTTTTCAAGCAGTGACTTTTGCTCGTCTTTATTCAGATATTCGGGAAAATATTTAAAGCCTGGAATCATGACACCTACGCACTAGTTAATTTTTCTGACATCTCTTTTTTCGAGCAGTCGTATGGTTAGGAATAATAACCCGCCAATGATGGCGACGGTAAAACCGAACCACTGAACGGATCCGGCATTAAATTTATAATAGCCAACCAGCATGACGATAATTCCAAAAAAAACATCGCCGGCGGCGATCCACTTCACCATTTTTCGTATTGAAGGACTGGCTAGAGAGTTGCCTCGGTGGTTACTTCGAGGTTCGGATTGTCGTTGGGAATCTGACTTCTTGTTGTCTTTTAGGTTCATTTTATTTGGTGTCCTCGAGGCTTTTTTGTCTCTTACTCAAAAGTGCTGAATGCCTTTGTCAGACACCGTAACTAATTACCTTTGTTTTGTAACGCGATGCTGATTTTCTTAAAAACCTTATTTTTTTAAGCATATTGCTTCTTGCAGTCCGTGCATTGGCTGCATATATAGTGCCTGAGCCCGAATAAATGGACTTCATCCCTTAAAGGGACCAGCCCGGCAGTGCTTGCCAACAAGGCTGCCAAATCGGTTTGCTAAATTAAGTGTGAGGAAAGACATGAGCAAAGTTATTGGTATTGATCTAGGAACAACAAACTCCTGTATCGCTATTATGGACGGTAAAGACGTCCGTGTTATTGAAAATGCTGAAGGTGCACGTACAACACCTTCTATGGTTGCCTTTACTGCAGAGGAACGCCTTGTTGGCCTTCCTGCAAAACGTCAATCTGTTACAAATCCAACAAATACTCTCTTCGCTATCAAGCGCCTCATTGGTCGCCGTTTTAACGATCCGCTTACGAAAAAAGATATGGACCTTGTTCCATACAAGATCGTTAAAGCTGATAACGGCGATGCTTGGGTCGAAGCTAATGGCGAAAAATACAGCCCATCCCAAATCTCTGCATTCATTTTGCAAAAAATGAAAGAGACAGCTGAGAGCTATCTTGGCGAGCCTGTTACCAAAGCTGTTATCACTGTTCCTGCTTACTTCAACGATTCACAGCGTCAGGCAACGAAAGATGCCGGTAAGATTGCTGGGCTTGAAGTTCTTCGTATCATCAATGAGCCGACTGCTGCTGCTCTTGCTTATGGTATGGAGAAAAAAGGCACTGGTACTGTTGTTGTTTATGACCTTGGGGGTGGTACTTTCGATGTTTCCGTGCTTGAAATTGGCGACGGTGTCTTCGAAGTAAAATCTACCAATGGTGATACCTTCCTCGGTGGTGAAGATTTTGATGGCCGTATCATTGGTTATTTGGCTGATGAGTTCAAAAAAGAGCAGGGCATAGACCTGCGTAAAGACACACTTGCTCTACAGCGCTTGAAAGAAGCTGCTGAAAAAGCAAAAATTGAACTGTCTTCTTCTACTCAAACGGAAGTAAACCTTCCGTTCATCACAGCTGATGCATCGGGTCCAAAGCACCTTAACGTTAAGCTTACACGTGCTAAACTAGAAGCGCTTGTTGATGATCTGATTCAACGTACAATGGGCCCTGTTAAAGCGGCTCTGAAAGACGCTGGAGTTAAAGCTGCCGAGATTGATGAAATCATCATGGTCGGCGGTATGATCCGTATGCCTAAAGTTCACGATACCGTTAAGAACTTCTTTGGGAAAGAGCCACACCGTGGTGTGAACCCTGATGAAGTTGTTGCAACGGGCGCTGCTATTCAAGCTGGTGTTTTACAGGGTGAAGTGAAAGACGTTCTTCTTCTTGACGTGACACCGTTGTCTCTCGGTATTGAAACACTTGGTGGCGTTATGACCAAGTTGATCGATCGTAACACAACGATCCCAACGAAAAAGAGCCAGACTTTCTCTACGGCTGAAGACAGTCAGAGTGCTGTGACCATTCGCGTTTTCCAAGGTGAGCGTGAAATGGCTGCAGACAATAAAATTCTGGGTCAGTTCAATCTTGAAGGTATCCCAAGTGCACCACGCGGTGTGCCACAGATTGAGGTTACTTTCGATATCGATGCCAATGGTATCGTTAACGTTGGAGCTAAAGATAAAGCGACTGGTAAAGAACAGTCTGTTCGTATCGAAGCTTCTGGCGGCTTGAGTGACGCTGATATCGACCAAATGGTCCGTGACGCTGAAGCGAATGCTGATGAAGACAAAGCAAAACGTGAAGCTGTTGAAACCAAAAATCAGGCTGAAGGTTTGATCCATCAGACCGAAAAAACTCTTGGTGAAGTTGGTGACAAAATCTCAGACGAAGAGAAAGTTGTTATCGAAGCTGCGATTGCTGAGCTGAAGACTGCTCTGGAAGGCGATGATGTAGAAGACATCAAAGCGAAAACCGAAGCACTTGGTCAGGCCTCTATGAAGCTTGGTGAGGCACTTTATGCTGATCAAGCTGGTGCTGAAGGCGATGATGCCTCTGGTGCGCCGGAAGCAGAAGCAGATGACGGTGTGGTTGACGCTGACTTCGAAGAAGTTGACGACGACAAGAACAGCAAAAGCGCTTAACGCGGTTTTGAACTTTAAGGGGTTGGCGTAAGCCAGCCCCTTTTCACCTTCTTATTGAGGGAAAATCGTACTGATGTCCAAAAGGGATTTCTACGAGATACTAGGTGTTTCACGCTCGGCTGATGCCAAAGAGCTGAAAGCCTCTTATCGAAAATTAGCCATGAAATATCACCCGGATCGCAATCCGGATAATGCTGAGGCAGAGCAAAAGTTCAAAGAATTGAACGAAGCTTATGGTATTCTCAAAGACGAACAACAGCGCGCGGCGTATGATAATTATGGTCATGCAGCTTTCGAAAACGGCGGCCCTGGTGCTGGCGGCGGCGGTGGCGGCTTTGGTGGCGGTGGCTTTGCTGATATTTTCGAAGAAATGTTCGGTGGTTTTGGTGGCGGTGGCCGACAAGCTGGTGGTGCCCAGCGCGGTGGTGATCTTCGTTATAACATGGAAATTTCGCTTGAAGATGCTTACAAAGGCAAACAAGCGGAAATTAAAATTCCAAGTGCTATTTCCTGTGATTCTTGCGACGGCAGCGGCGCAGAAAAGGGTTCAACTCCTGTAACGTGTGGTACCTGTAAAGGTAATGGTCGTGTGCGCATGCAACAGGGCTTCTTCACTGTTGAACGGACCTGTCACAGTTGTCAGGGTGTTGGTCGAGTTATTGAAAACCCTTGTGGTAATTGTCATGGTTCCGGCCGTGTTGAGCAGGAAAAAACTCTGCAGGTCAACATTCCAGCTGGTGTAGAAGAAGGCAATCGCATTCGTTTGGCTGGTGAAGGTGAGCTTGGTAACCACGGTGGAACTCCAGGGGATCTTTATATCTTCTTGTCGATAGAGCCCCATCGAATTTTCCAGCGCGAAGGCGCTGATATCTATTGCCGAGTTCCGATCTCTATGACGAAGTCTGCCCTTGGTGGCAGCGTCGAAGTCCCGACGATTGATGGGGGACGTGCGAAGGTTACTATTCCAGAAGGTACGCAGAGCAGACAGCAGTTCCGATTGCGTAGTAAGGGGATGTCTGTTCTTCGATCAAGTTCTCGCGGTGATATGTACGTTGAAGTTACTGTTGAAACACCCGTTAATTTGACGAAACGTCAAAAGGAACTGTTGAAAGAGTTTGAAGGCGAAGAAGCTGATAACTCACCTCTGAGCTCCGGTTTTTTCAAACGTGTGAAAGAATTTTGGGAAGACCTGACCGAATAAATTGATCAAGTTGATCCAAGTTTAGTTATTTTAAAAGGCCTGTTGGAATTGTAACGATTCCGCAGGCCTTTTTTTATACGAATTATTATCTCTTGTAGAATCAGTGCCCTGTTCTGCTAATCTGCCTGCGAATAAATTTAGCCTGAGAAGAAAATGACGCTTCCGCCACTCGAATATCTTTTGGCCTATTGGTTGGCGAGTACGCTACTTGCCGCAACGCCTGGGCCAACCTGGCTTTACACGCTCACCATTAATTTATCGGACGGGTGGAGGAAATCGCTATGGATTCCTGTGGGGAACGCTTTGGGACTTCTTGCGCATCTCGTTGCTGCTTTGGTCGGATTGTCTCTACTTATTCAACAATCAGCAATCGCCTATGAAATTTTGCGATGGATCGGTGCGGGATATCTTTGTTTTCTTGCTTGGAAAGTTTTGACAGGGAAAGCAGACCTTAGCGTTGATAAAGACAAACCTTTAAAGACAAATTCGGTTTTGAAGGTCGTGCTTCAATCAGCGTTAATCAATATCACAAACCCTAAGGTTATTATCTTCATGATTTCCTTTCTACCGCAGTTTGTACAGCCGGAAATGGGAAATTTTCAAGAACAGATTATGATTTACGGGGCTATACACATATTGAATGCGGGGCTTATCATCAGTTTGGTTGTCCTCTGCTCTGAGAAGATGAAGTTTCTCTTTTCCGGCGCTGGACGGATCGCGCGATCTTTCAGGACTTTGGCTTCGATGGCAATGCTTGGGGTTGCTATTCGTGTTGCGCTAACGGATAGATAAAAGCCTTGGATTTGATGCCAAAAGCTTACTCTCTTTTAAGTTTACGTACTGGCTTGGATAAATGTGACATAACTGTTATGGCTGTTAACCATTTCAAAGTGTCGCTTGGGCAGTGTTTCTTTACGGGATAATTGGATATGAGTAACAAAATCGGGATCGTTGGCTGTGCGGGCCGAATGGGTCGTATGTTGACAGAGGTCATTGGCCGCACTGAGAACTGCACGGTATCTGGCGGAACAGAACTTCCTGGAAGTCCCGATCTGAACAAGGATCTTGGGGAACTGGCAGGAATCGGATCGCTCGGCGTGAAGGTTGGAGATAACCCCAAAACACTGTTTTCATCGTGTGATGTAGTGATCGATTTTTCAGTGCCTACAGCTACTCTTAATCATGCTAAGCTTGCGGCTGAAACCGGGTGTTCCCTTGTTGTTGGCACGACGGGGATGACTAATGAGCAAGTGGCGGAACTAGAAACTGCCGGGTCTAAAACATCGATCGTCTTTGCGCGTAATATGAGCTTGGGTGTTAATCTCTTGATGTCCATTGTTGAACAGGTCGCCGCCTCCCTTGATGAAGACTACGATATTGAAGTGGTTGAAATGCATCATCGCTATAAGATTGATTCGCCCTCTGGAACGGCGTTAGCGCTAGGTGAAGCTGCTGCGAGTGGACGCGGGGTTGACCTAGATAAGGTCGCGGACAAAGTCCGAGATGGTATTATTGGGGCTAGAAAACGTGGAGACATAGGCTTTGCAACGTTACGCGGGGGGGACGTTGTTGGAGATCACTCTGTAATTTTTGCTGCGGATGGCGAGCGGATTGAACTTGGTCACAAGGCTACAAATCGTGAAGTGTTTGCTCGAGGTGCTGTTAAGGCGGCGAATTGGTTAGAGGGTAAACCAAATGGCTTTTATGACATGCGCGATGTTCTCGGGTTAAAATAATGGGGGTTGCCTTATTATAAAAAAAGGGGCTATCGGCCCCTCTTTTTTTGTTCAAATACAATATGGTATATCGAAAATTTTAAGATTGGCGTGTGGCACGTTTACGCTCGCGATAAAGGGTATAAAGGCCACTGGCTACAACGATCAAGGCACCGGTGATGGTCCACTCATCGGGTAGTTCTTTGTAAAACAACCAGCCAAACAATGTCGCCCAGACCAAAAGTGTATAGTTAAAGGGCTGGACGGCTGATGGAGTGGCGTATTGAAAAGCAAAAATCAGGAAGAGATGGCCGAGGCTGATAAAGATGCCGCCTGCGATCAAAGCAATCCACCCGTAAAAATCTGGTTGTACCCAAAAGAAGGGTACCAAAAAAGTAACGACAACAAGAGGTACAATCCCTGTATAAAATTGGGAAACCTGCCCGTCATCATAGCGGCTGCTTATTCGTAGAAGTATTTGATAAAAAGCAAAGGCGATTGCGGCTAATAAGGGAAGTAAGAAGAGTTCATTAAAGCCTTCGAAACCAGGGCGCAGGATAATCATTACGCCTGCGAAACCAATAAGCACCGCTAACCAACGACGCAATCCTACTTTTTCTTTTAACCAAAGCGCTGATAGCGCTGTAACAAATATTGGTGCTACAGCAACGATGGAATGGACATCGGCAATGGGAAGAAGCTTAAAGCTCAATGTGAAAAGAAAGGCTTCTCCTACGAGAAATATCGAGCGAAAGATCTGAAGAGATAGGTTATTGGAACGGACTATCTTAACCACACCACCGGGGCCTTCGCGGTAAACGGCCATGCCGATGACAAGCACAGATAGAATCAAATACCGGATCCAGAGCAACTGGGGCAGGGGATATGTCTGTGCCACATGTTTTACGACGGCATCGCCTGAAGAAAACGCGGCCATGGCGATAATGGCCAAAAGAATACCTTGTCGTGTTGTGTCCGCGATCGTGGTCTCTTGTTGCAGCGTAGGATGAAACTGTGATTGTAGTTCAGATGACGCACTGTTTGAGGCGGCGGTGCTTTTTTCTTCGTTGTTAAGAGAACCGTTCATCGACGGGAATACCTTTGGGTTTTTCGTTAAATGAATATGGAGAGCTTGGACATGGCGCCAACCCTTTCGGCGTGACTTTGGTCTGAAATCCCTCATCGGGCAAGAGGCTTTCTTAAGCGAGAGCCATTCATGGCCTTACAAACAATTTGATTTTTCTAGAGGTGTGCACTGCGCATAGGTGCGTTGCGGCTTTGTGCTTGCCCAGAAAATGGAAGTGGCTATACTCCGCGCAAATTGTAATACGTCTGTAATCACTCCGGGCTTACGTACCGGAAGTCATAAATCGGAAATCACGCATGAGCGAAAACGCTACTCTTGATGTTGTTGGAATTGGTAATGCGATTGTAGATATCGTCGCGACAGCTGATGATAAGCTTCTTGAAGAACAGGGCATTATCAAAGGCGCAATGAACCTGATCGATCAAGATCGTGCGGATGCTCTTTATGATATCATGGGCCCAGCCATCGAACGCTCTGGTGGTTCTGCGGGTAACACAATGGCTGGTATCGCATCTCTGGGCGGTAAGGGTGGTTACTTCGGGAAAGTCCGTGATGATCAGTTTGGACAAATTTTCCGTCACGATATCCGTGCGGGTGGTGTTGAATTTAATACGGCACCTGCTACAGAAGGCCCTTCTACTGCACGTTGTTTGATTTTTGTAACACCAGACGCACAACGTTCTATGAATACTTATCTCGGCGCATGTGTTAACCTAACAGTTGAGGATATTGATGAAGAGATGATCCGTTCTGCCAAGGTAACCTATATGGAAGGTTATCTTTGGGATCCGGAAGAAGCTAAAAAAGCTTTTATTCATGCTTCAAAAACCGCACAAACTGCCGGTCGTCAGGTGTCTCTAACACTTTCAGATTCTTTCTGTGTTGGTCGCCACCGCGAATCTTTTTTAGATTTGGTTAAAAATTACGTAGATATCCTTTTTGCGAACGAAGAAGAGGCTATGGCGCTATTTGAAGTTGATAGCTTTGATGAGGCGTTACAACAGGTCAGAGCTTGTTGTTCTATCGCAGCAATTACGCGTAGTGAAAAGGGATCTGTGGTCTGTTCTGGTGATGAAGTTCACGTTGTTGATGCCGTTCCTGTTGATCAGGTGGTTGACACAACGGGTGCAGGGGACCTATATGCAGCAGGATTTCTTTACGGATACACGAACGGCTACAGTCTTTATGACAGTGGCCGGATCGGTTCAATAGCAGCCGCCGAGGTAATTTCCCACTTTGGCGCCCGCCCGGAAACGTCTCTGGCGGAATTGGTAGAGGAAAAACTTAAGTAGGTCATCGCACTGTCACACGACTGCGCTACAGACCTTATAGGTTACGTAGAGTAGTTGATACAGGTGTATCGATCAGGACGAGATCATAAGGATCACGTCATTGGATGACTGAAGGATAATGCGGGGCGCAGTCGCCCCTCTTAATACATGAGAGAACTTGGCAATGAGTACAGCGCTTCGTAACGTGGCGATTATCGCGCACGTCGATCACGGTAAAACCACTTTGGTGGATGAGCTTCTAAAACAATCTGGTACATACAGCGACCACCAAAAGGTCAATGAACGTGCAATGGACAGCAATGATCTTGAAAAAGAACGTGGTATCACGATTCTTGCCAAGTGTACGTCTGTTACGTGGAAAGAAACCCGTATCAATATCGTTGATACACCAGGTCACGCCGACTTCGGTGGTGAAGTTGAGCGTATCCTTTCCATGGTTGATGGTGTTGTTCTGCTGGTTGATGCCGCAGAAGGCCCGATGCCACAGACCAAGTTTGTGACATCCAAAGCTCTTGCCTGTGGCCTGAAGCCAATTGTTGTTATCAACAAAGCAGACAAAGCTGACGCGCGCCCTGACTGGGTTGTGGATCAGGTTTTTGATATGCTTGTGAACCTTGACGCAACTGAAGACCAGCTTGATTTTCCGGTTCTTTATGCTTCTGCGAAACAAGGCTGGGCTATCACCAACCTTGAAGATCCAAAAGAGAACATGGACACACTCTTCAAGTTGATGATTGATGTTCTGCCTGCGCCGACTGAAGAAGTTGATGCGCCGTTCTCTATGTTGGCAACCACACTTGAAGCGGATAACTTCCTCGGTCGTATTCTGACCGGTCGTATCCACTCCGGTATTGCTAAGGTGAACATGCCAGTGAAAGTTATCACTGCTGATGGCAAAACAATTCCAAATTGTCGTTTGTCCAAACTTTTGGCTTTTGATGGTCTAAAACGTGTCCCTGTTAACGAAGCCCGTGCGGGTGATATCGTTGCTATTGCAGGTATTCCAGACGCGACGGTTGCTGATACAATCTGTGATATGTCTGTGGAAGTAGGTATTGAGGCACAGCCGATTGATCCTCCGACACTGGCGATGACTTTCTCTGTTAACGATTCGCCTTTGGCCGGTCGCGAAGGTGACAAGGTTACCAGTCGTATGATCCGCGATCGTCTAAGTCGTGAAGTTGAAGGCAACGTTGCTATCCGTATTACGGAAAACGAATCGAAAGATGGTTTTGAAGTTGCGGGTCGTGGTGAACTTCAACTTGGTGTTTTGATTGAAAACATGCGTCGTGAAGGCTTTGAACTTTCGATTTCTCGTCCACGTGTACTTATGCACAAAGATGAATCTGGCACCACGATGGAGCCGATGGAAGAAGTTGTTATTGATGTTGATGAAGAACATTCAGGCGTTGTGGTCGAAAAAATGGCCGAACGTAAAGCTGAACTTACTGATATGCGTCCTTCAGGTGCTGGTAAAACCCGCATTACGTTCCTAGCCCCATCACGTGGCTTGATCGGGTATCACGGTGAATTCCTAACGGATACACGTGGTACAGGTATCATGAACCGTCTGTTCCATAGCTTTGGTCCATACCGTGGCGCCATTCAAGGCCGTCGTCAGGGCGTTCTGATCTCTAACGGTACGGGTGCAGCTTCTGCCTACGCTTTGTGGAACCTAGAAGATCGTGGCCTGATGTTTGTGAACCCTGGTGATGCCCTTTACGAAGGCATGGTCGTTGGTGAACACACACGTAGTAACGATCTTGAAATCAATCCACTAAAAGCCAAGCAGCTTACAAACGTTCGTGCTTCTGGTAAGGATGATGCAATCAAGCTTACGCCACCACGCATTCGTTCACTCGAACAGTCTCTTGCTTATATTCAAGATGATGAGTTGGTTGAAGTCACACCAAAATCCATTCGTCTGCGTAAACGCTATCTGATCGCGCATGAGCGGAAGCGTTTCTCACGTTCGAAAGAAGTTATTGGCTAAGTCTTATTTAGGCTAAGCAATGAATAAAGAAGGGCTGCTCTCGAGCAGCCCTTTTTGTAAGCGAATTAAATCAAAAGAAACTGTGTTTCAGTTCCAAGTTTTGATCGAACAAGTGTGTATGTATTTTTAATCTCAGAAATTCGTCCTTGATTTACATCAAAGATTGCCGCAATTTCATGTTGATATAGTCCACGTTTTAACAACTTAAGTACTTTAACGATTTGTTCAGGGGTCAATTTTTTTGACATCTGAGTGATCCTTCTTAAAGTGCCTATGATGATTTGCCACTTGCGCACATTTTGAAATATGTTATTTCTTGGTGTGCGATTTTCGTACACTACTAAGATGTAATTCTCGAGGCAAAACACTTCGGCGAGTTATAGAGTAAAGGCCGGGCTGTTACCCCGGCCTTGCTTTCGTGTAGATATGATACGAGTTACCTACACCAAGAATTTAATCACAATATATAGTTGTCGTCATCAGTATTTTGCGTATTGACACCATATTTTGTGTAATAATTGACAACAAAATACCTTGAGGAAATTCAAGTATTACCTTAACTATGGGGTGGTAATGTTTTGATTTAGAATACACTTCTTAAGCGTAATTATTTTTTTCAAACGTTTTTGTTTTGTTCTAAATATTCATGTCAAAACTTTAGAGAATCCATCAATTTTTGATATTTTCAAATTGTTTTGGCGATTCTTGAATTTATATATTTGTTTCCAGAAATTTAATTCGTTCCTGGGTTCTCCGTTGCCACTGATCCAATCGGATAGACAAAGCGCTGGTAAAGAAAACCAACTCCGATCAGGCACAGGCCAAGACCGATGAACGAGGCTACACGATAAAGGCCGCTTAACGCTGCCATATCCCACAAGAAGACCTTGCTGGTGACCAGAAGTACGAGGGCGAGGGAGGCGTGGCGGACTTTAGAAATATCCCGGAAGATACCAACAGCAAGTAATAACCCTGCGTAAAGCAACCATGCAGCGGAATAGCTGTAACCTTCTGCATTGAGAATATCACCTGATGCCATGGCTTCAGGGTGGAACACTCTTCGAACTTCAAGAGTAATATCCATCAAGACCCAAACAAGGGCTGTGCCGCCAAGCCAAGGCATGAGCTGGAAGTGTTTTTGGTTGCGAGCTTCGCGGTAGATAAAGACTGTGATCAGGCCCGGTAGTAAGTAGGCGAGGGAGAGAGTATTAAAGAGGGGCCAATTACCAACAAACTCATTGGTTAGAACGGGGTTATTAAACAAACTTTGTATGAGCAAAATCTGTAAAGCAGCCACACCCAGTAGAACTTTAGAACCCCATTCACTAAAGAGGCGGGGCGTGGTTCGATTGCGGTAATAGAGGAATGCCCCCGTGATCAACCAGGCGAGGGACTGGAGACTTTGTTCAAGCAGGCTGTAATGCTGGGCGTAGATATCGTTGTCGTTGGCAAAATACCTAATCTCCAAGCTGACGAGAGCAACCCCGATTGCTAAAGCCCCTGATTCCAAAACGGTAATAAGCTGATCGTCCTTTTCCTGAACGAAATAATAAGCAGCCACGGCAAAGGCGATCGCGGGAACGCCAAAGCTATATAGCAACCAGAGGGCATCGATTTCTATTTGGGGAACTAAGGGGTCAAAGTGGTTCATTGCCGTGAGCCTGAGGGCAACGATAACAGCAATAAATATGGCGCATGGCCTGATAAAGGGAATACGAATTTGAGACGCGACCCAACCAGCTGAAGGTAGGAGTAAGGCGAGGGCAATTGTAAGACCGCTTTTTTCAAAGGCGATGGCAAAGGCCAAACCTAAAGCTGCGAGTACCGCCAGTGCATAAATACCAAGAGCAGCTTCCATGCCGGGATCTGCGCGTTTGGGTAAGACGGCCTTTGCTGCCACAAAGGCCAAGCCAGCCAAGACCAAAGCAATAAAGCTCCAACCGAGGTCTGCGCCAAGTGCGCTGATGCGTAAATAGACAAACAGTAAGGCTATAAAAGGAACGGCAACAGAGAGAGCAGCGAGATAGGCTGGTGTTTTAGTTTTTGAAAGGCCTTTGAAACCAACGCCAGCGGCAACTACTGCGATGAAAGCTGAGAGCAAGAGATAGAAATTGAGCTCAGGCGGGATGATCGGATTAATCAGAGTTCCCGCGTCTTGCCCCGAGACATAAAAAGTTTCTGGGAGTTCGATTGATCCCGGGAAGGGATAACGTGCCACAATATAGAGGGCAACAAGAGCCAAAGGCACTAAAAGGGCTTCAAAGTGGTTTAACCTAAAGGCACCGTATCCAATGCTCCCAGCGATTAGGAAGTAAAAGATTAAAGATGGAGTCGAAAAGCTGTCAGATGAAAGCAAGACCAGCTGTAAAACAAAAACGCCGAGGATGGCGCTTAATCCCAGAACCTTTTCAGGGGATAATCGCCCTAAATCGAAGGGGTGTTTTAGGTCAGCGTTTGATTTGAGGAATTCTTCGTACCGAGGCGCAATAAAGAGACCGATGATCAGGATTTGATGCAAAGCGAGCGGATAGACGTCAGAGCTTTCCCACATCGTACTAAACCAGGCAAGTTGCCAAAACAGAGATCCGGCAAGCGACATCCAGCCCAACCACCACCAGTTTTGATAGCGTACCACCGCAAGGGCAGAAGCGGTAATAAAGGTCAGATAGCTAAAGAGCGTCCAGGCCGAGGAATTTCCGGAGCTGACTAGCAACGGGATCACAAAGGCACCAGCCATGCCCATAGCCGCGATTAACGGCCCCTGGAGCAGGGACAGCCCCAGTCCGGCGATAGCAACGAGGGTGAGCAGGATAAAGGCCAGTAGCGGCGGGATTAAATCATAGAGGCCATAAGCCGAGTAAATACTGCCATAGGTTATAGCGAGCCCGGCGGCGGTAAGGGCAGGGGGCACATGGTTGGGCTTGAGCGCCGCGATGGCGAGTTCAACTGGGCGACGGCGTAACCACTCACCACCAACCATTAAAGCAATACCAAAGAGCACGCCCATGGTGATTCTAAATCCGGGAGAAAGCAGGTCATTTTCAATTGAGTATTTGATCAAAAACACACCGCCGATCATAACGGTCAGACTGCCAAGCCATACCAACCATTGTCGGGTAAAGGCTTCCTCAAAGGATTTCCAGGGGCTTTCTTTGTTTTGAGTTTTTTCGGGTGTAGACGAGGACACGGAAGGAATGGCAGAAGGCTTTGTCGAAGCGGCAATGCTGTCGGTTTGTAGTTGATCTTCTGAGGTTTCTTGGGTTACAGGTTCTTCTTCGAGCGGTGGTGTCCGGCTTTCCTCTATTTGGTCCTTATCAATAGAAGCTGGAACAGATTTCTGTGGATCTGGAATATCAGCCGGTTTTGCCGGGTCCTCAGTCGAAGGCATGGCTGTTTTTGGGGATTGCGGGCTCTGCTCAGGTTGGCTCACGGCCGATCCCTCTTTGACCTGTTCTAGTTTTCTCATCGCCAATTTAAGAGAGGTAACCTCCCGGCGCAGGCCTCCTATTTTGGTCAGAGCTACACAGGCAAGAATAGGGCCTCCGAAAATTACGGCAAGACCGAGTAATACCAACAACACTTCGTCCAAGAGACCCCCTAAAACCAGCTATTAAAAAACACGTAAGGCTGGTTAATACAGAAATAAATTCACGGGATCATACCCTTTACATACTTCTGAAAACAACAACATCTTTATAAGTTAATTTAGATGTGATTGATAAAGCATTGAAAGTTGTTGATCAGATAAATTTTCTAATTTCAAAAGGTTAACATAAGGATCGCCTTTTATATTAAGTAGGTGTGCAAAAGCGGGTTCCGTTTTAATGTTTTGATTTTTGAGAGCAATGACAGCTTTTTTAAATGGTTCTCCTAATATAGCGAGCAAGCGCTTTTCGATGTTGAAATGCCGAACCCCATTTTGTTTATGGAGGGGCTGGTTTTGGATGAAAAATTCAATCTCCCAGTCTGAAAACTCAAAACTAATAATCAATGTAATACAGGGAGAGCTATCTAAAAAATGCGCACGATAGTTCTTTGATGAACCATAGTGTTTAGAAAAATGTCCATAGAGCTTTTTGGGACTTTGTGCATAACAGGCAATATCTATGTCACTGTTCGCAACATCAATCATGAGCGGTGGAGTGCCAATAAGTGTATGATTAATGGTTTTGAGAACTATATTGAGATCTAGATCATCGATAACTTCTAGATAATTAGGGCGTACTAGGTTCATTTAAAGCCTCGAAAAGGCATATCTACACTGCGGGTTAGCCAATTGGTATCTGGGTAGTCACAGGCACCATCGATCAGGTGAAGAGTGTAGGCTTGACGGGATCTATCCGATGTATTTGGCCCACTAAGGTGTGGAAGTTGGCCATGTAGAACGATCAATGAACCTTGTTTGACTTCTAATGGAACACGGTCTTCTTCGGGCCACGGGCTGTCATCAAGCTTTTCTGTGATCAGTTTGCCGGATGCATTACGATAGTGACGTTTTTTCAAGGGCGCTTTATGGTACCCTGGCAGACCCCACATACAGCCATTTTCCAAGGTCGCATCTTCCATGGCAAACCACATCCCGATACATGAATGGGGTTCGGTATAGAGGAAGGTCGTGTCTTGATGACAAATGACTTCACCGCCAATGCGGGGTTGTTTAAAGATATACATGGACTGGCTGAGTAGCGGCTTTTCCATACCTAGATCTTTGGCGACCTGTGCCAAATCAGGATTCCGAGAAAACGCCGAAAAAACAGAATCAAGATCATGTTGGGCATGACCTATCTTGTTAATTGACAGTGCCTTTTCTTGCTTCAAATTGCCGTGGTCATCAAAAGCATCTTCTTCAAAGAAACATCGGATTTGATCGCCGGATTGTTCAAAGTAGGTGTTGCCTTCATGGCTTTTGTTCGTGGTTGAAAAAATCGCCCGAAATTCATTGGGATCAAAGGCCTCAACGATAGACCCGGCCTGCGCCATAAGTTTTTCACAGGCCTCTTTGGATACAAAATTTTCCAGAACCAGAACGCCGTTGTCGTCAAAATATTGCTTCATATCAACAGTAAGTTCACCCAGTGATGGTGCCGGAAATTTGGCAACAGCTTGTGGGGATGTGTCTGACATGAATAAAAAATCCTGAACTTTGAAGGTAAAATATTTGCTGAAAAGGGTAACATTGAGGTTCTTTTAAAAATAGATGAAATTAATAAGCTGCGGTAAATACCTTATATGAAAATTATTGTTGCGTGACTTATGATCGCCTGAATTGTTAATAACTATTAGACGTGATGAATTTTGATGCTAGCGCTCTAATCGTATAACGCTTCAAAGAAAGAGAATTAATGACTGAGCAGAATACCAAGCTGAAACGTACTTGGGGTGAATCTATCCAAATTTACTTACACCCCAGAGTGCTTGGAATGTTATTTCTTGGGTTTTCTGCTGGGCTGCCATTTCTCTTAATATTTTCAACATTGAATGTATGGCTCAGAGAAGCGGGAGTTTCCCGTTCGGAGATTGGTTTTTTTGCATGGGTTGGAATTGCTTTTTCAATAAAGGTACTTTGGGCGCCTCTTGCTGACAATTACCGCCTTCCATTACTCGGACGATTAGGACGCAGACGATCATGGATGTTCCTTGGTCAAGTTGGAATTATCGTTGGGTTAGTGGGAATGTCGATGACAGATCCTACACAAGATTTAGCTCAAATGGCGATATTCGCACTGATTGTTGCTTTTTCGTCTGCGACCCAAGACGTCGGGCTTGATGCTTATCGAATTGAGGCTATTGGCATAGAACACCAGGGAGCAATGGCGGCTAACTATCAATTAGGGTGGCGTCTTGGCGCGTTAGTGGCCGGTGCAGGGGCATTGTATATGGCAGAATACTCTTCATGGTTCGCGACATATCAGGCGATGGCCGTTTTGATGAGTGTTGGAGTTATAACAGTTTTCGTCGTGCGAGAGCCTGTGATCGAAACGAACACTGAAGAGTCTCAACTTGAGTGGGAAGTAACTCTTCAAGATCGGTTATCCAAGGGTAGAGGCGCGGTAAAAGATATTGCTGAAATTACATATAGAACAGTAGGAAGACCTTTCTCAGAGTTTGTTGCTCGAAACAGATCTACAGCGGTAATTATTTTGGTTTTCATCTGTATTTATCGGATTAGTGATATCGTTATGGGCAATATGGCAGGCCCACTTTATGTTGATTTGGGCTATAGCAAGACTGAAATTGCTGATGTTACAAAAGTATTTGGTTTTTTTGCGACCATGGCAGGCGCTTATATTGGTGGTGCATTGTTAATGAGGATGGGCATGTTACAGCTCATTTTACTAGGCGCTGTTCTAGTGGTCATAACTAATCTTTTTTATGCATTTCTTGCTCAAGCTGGACATAACATGCCTGTGCTTGCATTTACTGTCGGTGCTGACAACTTTACCGCTGGTTTGGCAGGAACAGCTTTCATCGCTTACTTATCTAGCTTGGTAAATAAAAGTTTCACAGCAACACAATACGGATTGTTTAGTTCAATAATGACATTGCCGGGTAAGTTCTTTTCCGGATTTTCAGGTTTAATTGTTGATGCCACTGATTACACCACATTTTTCCTGTATGCGTCGGTAATGGGAATTCCTGCAATATTCATGGTTTTGTATTTGATACGCTTAGAAAAAAGGCAAAAGAGAGAATCTCTTTTGGAAAGAGTTTTTAAATAAATGTTCATCCTTGCAATTGGCGCTTGAAAATCAGTTTTGGCATCTGTTGTAAGTAAAAGGCCTAACCTGCTTTTCTCAAACTCATAGAATTGAGAGTCTCTGTAATAAGCTGTGGATCTTTTATACTTCTGATTTCGTCAAACAGTATTTGTGCTTCGGGATATTGATTTCTTAAAAATTTAAGCCACTGCTTGAGACGACCGGGACCGTGTTTAGGGGGGAGTTGTTGGCTGGCTTCGTAATAGAAATTTTGAACAATAGGCAGTAGCTGTTCCCACGCCATGGGATTAAGAGGTTGATTTTTTCGGTGGTTGGTAATGACCATTGCAAGGTCCGGCCAAGCCATTAGACCACGCCCGATCATAACGTCTTCACAGCCGCTGATTTCCCGACAGCGCAGGTAATCTTCGAGAGAGCAAATATCCCCATTGGCGACCACGTTGATTTTTAATGCTTCTCGTATCCGGGCGATCCACTCCCAATGGGCGGGCGGTTTATAGCCTTCAACTTTTGTGCGGGCATGAACGCAGACCTCCGTGGCACCTGCGTCTTGAATTGCCCAGGCATTATCCAGTGCCAAAGACTTGTCTTCGTATCCCAATCTCATTTTCGCCGTGACGGGGATATGTTCGGGGACCGCTTCTCGCACGGTTTTTATAATCGAATGTATAAGTTCTGGTTCTTTAAGAAGGACCGATCCGCCCTTGTTTCTATTCACGGTTTTGGAAGGGCAGCCAAAATTGAGATCAATGGCTGGTGCACCCAGCTTGATCGCAAGTGCCGCGGTTTCAGCCATAACAGGGGCATTGCTGCCAAGAAGCTGGATGGACACCGGCGTGCCAGAAGCTGTGCGGGCATTGTTGTGTAGTTCTGGGGCAAAACGGTAAAATATTTTTGGGGGTAAGACCAGATCGTTAACCCTGATAAACTCGGTCACGCAGCGATCAACCCCACCGATGGCGGTGAGAACGGCGCGTATTTGAGCATCGACGAGCCCCTCCATCGGGGCCAGGATTAACGTCACTATGTTAACTCGCAAAATTGATGTAAGAATCGACAAATAAACTGTGGAAAGTCATCCTAATGCAGTTCTCTGTCGTGAAGGCTTTTACCGCCCTATGCGTCCTAGAGTCAAAAATCAGAACTATAAATCCGTGTTGTCCAATATCTTTGTTCTCAAATTTATGATGACGGGCTGCCATTGCGGAGGCGGTTTAGTTCTCTCAGGAGAAGATAGAGCGTGTTGATATCTGCCTGACCATTTTGAGCACCCCCAAGGTCCTGTTGAGCCTCTGACGTTGCCGTCGAGATCTCGGTTGAGCTTTGGTCCAGATATCCCAAGTCGACCAGCAGCCTTTGCACACTATCTTTGGGAATCGGGGAGACATAGTTGAATTGTGTTGGGGCTTGCGGTGAGGCTGGTAAGTTCCAAAGCGCGATGGTTTGCGCAGAAATAGGATGATTTGGCGCGAGGGAGAGGCCAGTTTCTTCTATGATATAACGGTTCAGGGGACCATCACTATGCTGGGGGCACTTATTTTTGAGGGTATCGGATGGATTACACAAAGGGAAAAGTGCCTGTACATGTTCCCATCCGCGGCGATAACCCGCCACCATAGTCAGGTCTTGTCTGGTTACCTGATTGCGAACACCGACCCATCCTGTGTGATCTCCGAGCGGGAGAGAGAGACTGATCTGTGCCCAGTTATTGAGCATGGATTTCAAGTTTTGATTCTTTGGAACAAATCCTTGTGCAATTTGGTAACTTTCAGCAGGAGAAAAAATTGTTGAATCGTCCCTTTGATAGCCCGCAACAAAAACCATTTCCTTTGGCTGAAACCATCTGCCTTCTACCAAATCATAGAGACATGAAGCAGGAGCTAAAAGTTTGTTTTTGCCGACCATCACGCCATTACAAAAGTGGCGACCTGCCACATTTAGGCGACCAAGCGCACTCCAGGGATATTCCCTTGCTTCAAGACGCGCCATTTTATTGTCCGTGAGAAAGTAAGCATTTTCTTGTTGAGCTGTATCATTAGGGGAGGAAACCGTGGCCGAGGGTTGAGCCGACGTGGCTTGGGACTTTGGTTGAGAACCACATCCGGTAAGCAGAAACAGGGAAATGAAACTGCTTATGATCAGAAAATGGATATTCTTCACGATCTTACCTCTAAGATTTTGATTAGAAGGATAGGATAACAGAAGGAGTTGGTGTCATCCATATCGAGTGCAAGAAAACAATGAGTTATGTAGTGTTCGCACTATCTTCTGTATTCTCTTAGAGTGATGAAGCCTTGCTAAACAAAGAATAAAGATAAGACCATAAAATGGCTTATAAGCAAAAAATGGCCGTGATAAACACGGCCATTTTTTAGAAATTTTGATATGATTTCAAAGGGTCAAGCGGCTTTGGCTCTATCCAGAGCGTACCCAGCGGATCGTACCGTCCGAATAAGATCGAGTTCGGGACCTTCATTCAATACTTTACGCAGACGTCTGATGTGTACGTCAACGGTACGTGGCTCTACGTACACATCATGACCCCAGACTGAATCCAATAGCTGTTCTCGGCTGAAGACACGTCCTGGGTTTTGCATCAAGTGACGTAACAGTTTGAATTCGGTTGGGCCGAGGTGGACTTCACGCTCACCGCGGTAAACCTTATAGGCTGCCAAGTCCATATTTATGTCTTCAAATGCCAAAGCTTCAGTAACTGTTTCTGGCTTGCTGCGACGCATGATGGCGCGAATACGGGCAATGAGTTCTGCAGGAGAAAAGGGTTTGGTCATATAATCATCTGCGCCAGAATCAAGACCTCTGATCTTGTCTGTTTCTTCACCGCGTGCGGTGAGCATGATGATCGGGACACCCTTGGTTTCTGGCAAGCGACGAAGTTGTCTGCAAACCTCAATACCTGAGAGCAAAGGAAGCATCCAATCTAGTAAAATCAGATCTGGAGCTTCTTCTTTTGCACGGAGTAGAGCTTCTTCGCCATCATGAGCTTCGTTAACGCGAAAACCTTCTTTTTCAAGGTTATAGCGAAGCAAGGTTGTCAGGGCGATTTCATCTTCGATGATCAAAGCGAGAGGCTTCATGGAAAGGTCCTTTTTTTCCATTGTATTAAATTTCTATTTCGCTGTCATTATTATCGGGCGCATCACTATTTGGACTGAGCACCTGAAAGGAAGTACGGTCTCCCTTTGGTCGCTTGCCTTCTAGGCGCGCACCTGTGGATAGATAGTAAATAGTTTCGGCAATATTGGTGGCATGATCTCCCATGCGTTCGATGTTTTTTGCGATAAATAACATATGGGTACAGGCACTAATGTTGCGTGGATCTTCCATCATGTAAGTGAGAAGCTCACGGAACAAAGAAGTGTACATTTCATCAACTTCTTCGTCTCGGTGCCAGACGTCAATTGCTCTGTCTTTGTCGCTGTTAGAAAATGCATCAAGAGTATCTTTGACGATTTCTTGAACAAGCCGAGACATACGCATAATGCTTGTAACCGATTTTTGCGGGGGCATCTGATTGATGGCGATGCTGCGCTTGGCGATGTTTTTGGCATAATCGCCAATCCGCTCGAGATCAGAAGAGATCTTGAGGGCGGAAATAACCGCACGTAAATCGTTTGCTACGGGTTGGCGAAGGGCGATTAATTGCACAACTGCTGATTCTAACTCTTCTTCTAAGGCATCGATTTTTGCATCTTCTGCTCTTACTAACTCTGCCTTGGCACTGTCGCGTTGAACGAGAGCGTCAACAGCTTCAGCGAGCTGGTTTTCCGCCATGCCCCCCATACGAATAATGATTTCATGGATGGTGCGTAATTCTTTATCGAAAGAACTGACGATATGGTCTTTTGTATCTGGCATATCTATAATCCTTAACCAAAACGTCCAGTAATGTAACCTTGTGTACGGTCGTCTTGGGGGCTGGTGAAGAGTCTGTCTGTTTCACCGACTTCAACCACTTCGCCCATATGAAAAAAAGCAGTTCTTTGTGAGACCCTTGCGGCCTGTTGCATGGAGTGGGTTACGATTACAATCGTAAATCTCTTGCGCAACTCATCGATCAATTCTTCGATCTTTGCTGTGGCAATGGGGTCTAGAGCAGAACAAGGTTCATCCATAAGGATGACTTCAGGGTTGATCGCAATGGCACGGGCAATACAAAGGCGTTGTTGCTGTCCGCCTGAGAGACCGGTACCGGGTTTGTCGAGGCGATCTTTTACTTCATCCCAGAGACCTGCGCGACGCAAACTTTCTTCGACACACTCTTCGAGTTCCTCTTTGTTATTCACAGTCCCATGTAATTTAGGGCCGTAGGCGATATTATCATAAATTGATTTCGGAAAGGGATTAGGTTTTTGGAAAACCATGCCGACCCTCGCACGAAGCAGCACAGGGTCCAGACCGGAATTGTAAATATCAACGCCGTCCAGATTAATCCGACCTTCGACCACGCAATTTTCAATCACATCGTTCATGCGATTTAAACTCCGTAGAAAAGTTGACTTTCCACAGCCCGACGGGCCGATCAAAGAAGTTACCTCGTTGGCCCCTATATCCAAATTAATGGACTTTAAGGCTTGGCTTGCACCATAGAATACGCTGACATCACGAGCTGTTATTTTAGGCTCAGATGTAAGGGGTTCATTGATGGTGTTAAAGTTTTGCATATCCATAGCGTAGGACATTCCTATTTTCCTTAAAGCTTACCAGCGGCGTTCAAAACGTTTACGCAATATAACTGCGATTGCGTTCATAACGACAAGGAAGGCCAGCAGGACCATTATGGCTGCTGAAGTTTTTTCTACAAATCCACGTTCAGGGCTATCGGCCCAGAGAAATATCTGTACGGGGAGGACAGTGGCAGCATCCCCCATACTACCCGGAATATCTGCGATAAAAGCCACCATTCCAATCATAAGAAGCGGTGCTGTCTCTCCGAGGGCTTGTGCCATGCCAAGAATAGTTCCTGTCAGAATACCCGGCATTGCGAGTGGAAGCACATGATGGAAGACCGTTTGCATTCGCGACGCACCAATGCCCAGAGCTGCCTCTCGTATTGATGGAGGTACTGCTTTGAGAGCTGCACGTGAGGCAATTATAATTGTTGGTAAGGTCATAAGAGCTAATACCATTCCGCCGACGAGAGGGGCAGAACGGGGTAAGCCAAAAAAGTTCAAGAAAATTGCCAAGCCCAAAAGGCCAAACACTATTGAAGGTACAGCCGCAAGGTTGTTGATGTTTACTTCAATAATATCAGTCCATCTGTTTGTCGGGGCAAATTCTTCAAGGTAAATCGCGGTTAATACTCCGATTGGAAAACAGAGCGCGAGAGTGATGGCCAGAGTATAGAGAGATCCTATAACGGCGCCGAGAATACCGGCTTCTTCTGGTTCTCTAGAGTCTCCGTTGGTAAAGAAATCCATGTTAAATTTTTTGATAATACGATCATCAGTCTCGAACGTGTCGAGCCAGGAAAGTTCAACATCCTTTATCTTTCGATTGTCTTCGGGGACATCGCGGGAAATATAGCCTTTAAAATAGCTATCGACATCGTCGGAGGCTTTCACAGCAATGGTTGCCGTCGTACCCACGAGTTTAGGATTATCGAGGACGGCATCGCGGACATCATAATCAGCTGCGGTTCCCAAAATACCATAAAGCTGACGTTTTTCACGTCTGCCATCAATACCGGGGAACTGTTCACGAAGGGCATCACGTAAGAGACCCTTGTAACTGGCGGCAGCAAGATCTTCTAACCTGTTTGTCCCTTTCGGATCAATCGTCTGAGTGTTTAGGCGCACGTCAATAAGGATGTAGGTTTGCTCAAAGGCGGTATAACCTTTGGAGATAATTGACGTCAGTAGAAGGCAGAGCACCAATACAGCGGTGAGAACTGCTGTGAGACCGTAGAGACGAAAACGAGTCTCACGTGCATTCCGTTTTTTCAAAAGTAGAGGATTAATCTTCAAGGGGCTGGCCCCTGTGGACAAATCTTCGGGGTGTGGCGTGTTATCAGTCATATTTTTCACGATATTTACGAACCACTTTAAGGGCTACTACGTTCATGACAAGTGTGACGACAAAGAGCAGTAAGCCAAGGGCAAAGGCCGCGAGGGTTTTGGCGCTGTCGAACTCTTGATCGCCGACGAGAAGGGTTACAATTTGAACTGTTACGGTTGTTACGGCCTCTAGAGGATTGGCGGTTAAATTTGCGGCGAGACCTGCAGCCATTACCACAATCATTGTCTCGCCAATGGCGCGGCTCATTGCCAATAAAATTGCGCCGACAATTCCGGGGAGTGCTGCTGGTATAATGACCTTGGTGATCGTTTCTGATTTGGTTGCGCCCATGGCATAGGAAGCATCACGCAAGGATTGCGGAACAGAGTTCATAACGTCATCTGATAAGGATGATATAAAGGGGATGATCATGATGCCCATTACTGCACCTGCTGCCAGAGCAGATTCAGAAGAAACATCAAGCCCAATAAGAGTGCCTGTATTTCTAAAAAAGGGAGCAACTGTTAGTGCAGCAAAAAAACCGTATACGACGGTTGGAATGCCTGCGAGTATTTCGAGGACTGGCTTGGCAAAAGCTCTAAATTTTTTACCTGCATATTCCGACATATAGATTGCAGACATAAGACCAACAGGAATTGCGACAACCATACAGATAAAGGTTATGAGCATGGTTCCTGCAAAGAGCGGGATGGCCCCAAAGGATCCGGAACCGCCAACCTGATCACTTCTCAAAGCTGTTTGAGGGCTCCAGTGGGTTCCAAGTATGAAATCAAAGAATGGAATTTTTTCGAAAAAACGAAGGGTCTCAAAAATAAGGGAAAGCACAATCCCAAGTGTGGTCAAAATGGCTATCAGAGAAGAAATCATCATGACAACCGAGATAACCTTTTCGACCTGATTTCGGGCGCGAAGGTTAGGATTGATTTTTTTGAGGCTGCCAAAGAGAGTTGCCAATGAAACTGATATTGCGACAACAGCCATAGCAAAGTAACTGATTTGTTTGAAGAGTTGGTAACTCTCCGCGGCTTTTAGAATACTCGCATCTGGATCTCGGGTGAGAATGCCTCCCGATGCAAAGTTGATAACATCATTGATAAAGAGCGTAAGTTGGTCAGCCGAGAGAGAGGCATTGGCTTCTTTAAGCTGAGATTTAACTAAAATTTCAGCGATCTGGGGCTCGAAAATCATCCAGCCAGCCATTATTAGAAGGCTTGGTAGCCCGCACCAGATAGCTGTGTAGAGCCCATAGTATGGCAGTCTGGAGTGGAGAGGTTGATCTGATTGTCCAGATAACGCGACTGCTCGCCCTTTTCCCAGGATAAATCCCAGTACTGTGAGGAAAAGCAAAGCGAAGAAAAGAGCCAACTGTTCCATTTAATTACATTACCCGCGAGGGAACCTAGTTTAATAACTTTACTTTATTGCACCAGAAACTGGCGACTTGCAATCAAGCCACCAGTATTCCGGAAAGATCCGCAACTTACATGCTTAATGATGTAAGGCCACGTGCAGAGTTTTTAACCTGCTCACGATCAGCAGTAGGTAGTGGGATTAGGCCTTTGTCAGCCAAGTAACCCTCATCACCCCAAGCATCTTCGCTTGTGAAGGCTTTAACGAACTCTTCGATACCAGGTACGGAACCAACGTGTTCTTTCTTAACATAGAAGTAGAGCGAGCGGGATACGCCGTAGTCTCCAGCAGCGATGTTTTCGAAAGTTGGCTCAGCGCCTTCGACGATTGAACCCTGGATTTTGTCCGCGTTCTGATCAAGGAAACTGAAACCAAAGATCCCAACAGCTTTTGGGTTAGCTTCGAGTTTTTGAATGATCAGGTTATCGTTTTCACCAGCTTCAACATAAGCACCGTCTTCACGAATAGTGTGGGCGATCGTTTTGAAAGCTTTTTTGTCGCTTTTGCGAAGCGCTTTGAGGCTTTCAAATGTCTTAGCACCACCTTCCATGGCTAGCTCAACGAAAGCGTCGCGAGTACCAGATGTCGGTGGAGGACCAAGTACTTCGATTTTGCTGTTTGGCAGGCTTTTGTCGATATCGCTCCAGTTTTGATATGGATTATCAACCATTTTGCCATCAACAGGGACTTGTTTAGCAAGAGCGAGGAAGATTTGTTTCTTCGTGAGGGTCAGGCGTTCGCTCTGTTTAGAGTTCGCGAGAACGATACCATCGAAACCGATTTTAACTTCTGTAATGGAAACGCCATTTTTTGTGCACTTTTCGTATTCAGAAGCCTTAATTCGGCGAGAAGCGTTTGTAATATCGGGGTGTTCAACACCAACACCCGCGCAGAAAAGCTTCATACCACCACCGGATCCAGTGCTTTCAACAACAGGCGTTTTGAAGCCTGTAGTTTTACCGAAGGTTTCGGCCACTGTAGTAGAGAATGGGAAAACTGTTGAAGAACCGACGATGCGGATCTGGTCGCGTGCCTGAGCGGCGCCAGCTACTGCCATCATCATTCCAGCAAGTGCTGTCGCAGTGAGAACTTTTTTGATCACGTTCGTATCTCCGCTATATAGCGTTATTAAAATCTCAATACGCACATCCCGATTTTCCAGGTCTCCTTAAAGCAACCTTGTTTTCAAGTTGCCGGAGTTTCATGCGCTGTCGATCATTCGACGAGGCAAAACATATCTACCAACGACGATACTTCTGTGACTCTACTGTGACAGTTTAATTACACGAAAAAAGGAATATTTTTTGATTCGAGAAAAGAAAATAGCAGATAATGTATTGATAAATAATAGTTTATTTTTAATTTACATTGTTTTGTGTTTGAGGAATATCAAAACATGAAATTTGAAGGTTTTGTTAAATAGTATTTTGTTTGGCTCGATTCACTAAAAATCCAACTTTCGAGATCCAAGCTGTGTTGGCTTATTTTCAGTAATTACAGCTTGAGGTAAATAGACAGTAAAGGTTGAGCCTCTACCGACCTCACTATCAATGGTTAGTACGCCGCGATGCCTATTGACGATATGCTTTACAATTGCGAGACCTAAACCTGTTCCACCGAGTTTACGAGATCGTGCTGGATCGACACGATAAAAGCGTTCTGTCAATCGCGGCAAGTGCTCCCGAGCAATCCCATCACCTTGATCTATTACGGAAATCGCAAAAGAGGGGCGCCCCAACCGGCGCATGCCCTGGCTTCCTGGGCCATAGGATTTGCACCGAATTGTCACCGTTGTTCCATTGTGGCCATATTTGATGGCGTTTTCGAGCAGGTTTTGAAATACCTGAGTAAGGGCTTCGCTGTCGCCAAGAACAGGTATGACGTCATCCATGTCCCGACGGATTGTAATATCTTTACTTTCGATTTGGGTATGCAGACCCTCTATGATGTTGGTTATGGCCTCGCTCAGGTCTGTAACGCTTGTCGGTGGTGTGTGCTCCAAAAGCTCAATCTTCGACAGGCTCAAGAGGTCTGATACCAGTCTGGACATTCTTTCAGCTTGATCCTGCATGATCTTTAAAAATCTTTGTTGGGCATCGGGATCGTCTTTTGCGGGTCCTTTGAGAGTCTCTATGAAGCCCATTAAGCTGGCGAGAGGTGTTTTGAGTTCGTGACTAACGTTGGCAACAAAGTCTCCACGCATTTGTTCGACACGTTTTGCTGAAGTTAGATCATGTAAACTGACAATGATCTTGGTGCCATCCCAAGTTTGTTCGTTCATTCTGGCAATACGGGCTTGTAGGTAGCGCTCAACCCTACCGTGGATTTTGAAATCAACAAAGCGGGACACGTCTTTTGTACTGTGCTCAATTTCATCGATAGTGCTCAAAATAGAAGGGTTACGCAGAACGGTTGATAGCTCTTTATCTGCAAGCGTATCTTCAAATATAGCTTCAGCTGCGGGGTTTCCTCGAATGATCTTTCGCTTGCTGCCCAACATAATCAGAGGATCAGGAAGAGACTTTAAAATGGCCTCATTTCCTTCGGTGACAGCCTCTAGCTGACGTCGATATTGTTGACGTTCTTGCGCCATGCGCGCGAGTGTGATGTTTAATTCGGGATAGAGAAAACTACCGACTGCCGAAGGCGTTTCAGGGAGAGATTCTTTTCCTTTAAGCTGTCGAAGCGCTGTGATGTATTCTTTCAGTCGTTCGACATGATTGTAGTGGCTGGTGAGGATGTAACCTGTGCCAAAAAGAATTACTATTCCTGCAATGACGGCGGCCTGCCATGGCACTAAATGAAGGATAACCAAAGCAAATAGTACAGCTACGCTTGGCGAAGCAAGAATGAGAGACGACGTAAACAGTCGATTATATTTATCCTGTCGAACTGGCATAATGACCCGAGTATGTTTGCAAGGAGCGGCTATTTTTAGTGCAGCCTATTACGCTATACTTAGCCTGCCTTCATGACAGTTTGAAGACGAATATAGATAATGTTTAATTTTACTTATGTTTCAGTACCTTACGTAAAGTTATTTACTAAAACGCTACTGCTTCTGGCTGTCTAATGCCAGAAGCAGTAACTGATTTCATAAACTTGTAACGTTTGACTTAGGCGGTTCCAGCTTAAAGGGATGGCTTAATCTTGCTCATTGGTTATTGATTCATAGGCACCCAGAGCAGCCATGGTTACGAGGTCCGTGACTGTGGCTCCCATAGGAACAATTTGAACTGGTTTTTCCAAACCAACCAGCATTGGTCCAATAACCGCCGTGCTTCCTCCAGCTTTTTGAATAAGCTTTGTGGTGATGTTCGCGGAATGTAGAGCTGGCATGATCAAGATATTTGCAGGACCTGTTAAACGAGAGAAAGGGAACAGCCTTTTTTGTAGATCAAAATCCAAAGCTAGGTTTGCTTGCATTTCGCCTTCATATTCGAAGTCGACTGCCATGGTGTCTAGTACTGAAACGGCACGTCTGATTCGTGTTGTTGTCTCGCGTGTTGGGTTTCCGAAATTGGAGAAACTCAAGAAAGCGACACGAGGTTCGTAACCCATTGCTTGAACGTGCGACGAAGCCTGAATTGCTATATCGGCAAGTTGTTCTGAGGTAGGAACTTCGTTTACAGAAGTATCTGCGACAAAAATAGCTTTGCCATCTATGATCATCATCGACATGCCCATGGCACGTTTGCCTGGTTTACAGTTGATCGCCCGCATTGCATCATCCAGTGAGACAGCAAAGCTTCTGGTCAGGCCTGTGACCATAGCATCGGCAACGCCGTCCGTTACCAGACAAGAGGCAAAGATGTTACGGTTTTGATTTACCATGCGTTGACAGTCGCGATACAGCTTGCCTTTGCGTTGTAGACGACTGTAAATATAATCGGTATAACGTTCACGGTGTTCAGAAATACTGGCGTTATGGATTTCAATAAAATCACCGCTAACACCGATATTTTTCATCGTACTTTTTATAATGTCTTCACGACCGACAAGCAAAGGTGTTCCGTATCCTGCATTGTAAAAGGCGACGGCAGCCCGAATGGCTGATTCTTCTTCACCCTCTGCAAAGACGACACGTTTAGGATGGCTACGTACTTTTTGCGCAATACGCATAAAGGTGGTCGCTGCAGGATCAAGTCGAGCTGAAAGCTCTCGTTCATATGCATCCAGATCGTCTATATTTTTGCCCGCAACACCACTTTCCATTGCGGCTTCGGCCACAGCACGAGGGATTACGGCAACCAGACGGGGATCAAACGGTGCTGGAATAATATAATCTCTGCCGTATCTTAATTGACGACCAGCATAGGCTTTGCCAACTTCGTCTGGAACATCTTCTTTGGCCAGCTTTGCGAGTGCTTTGGCAGCCGCGACCTTCATTTCCATATTAATGCTCGAAGCGCGTACGTCTAAGGCTCCGCGGAAAATATAAGGAAACCCGAGGACATTATTGACTTGGTTTGGGTAATCAGAACGACCCGTGGCAACAATGGCGTCATCACGGACATTGGCAACGTCTTCTGGTGTAATTTCAGGATCGGGATTGGCCATGGCAAAGATGATGGGATTTGGCGCCATGCTTTTGATCATTTCAGAAGAAAAAGCCCCCTTGACTGATAGACCAAAAACCACGTCAGCATTTCTCATCGCATCGGTAAGACTACGATCATCACTCTTGACGGCATGAGCTGATTTCCATTGGTTCATGCCCTCAACACGACCTTGATAAATGACACCTTTGGTATCGCACAGCAGGATGTTGTCGTGAGGAACACCCAAAGCTTTGACGAGTTCTGTACAGGCAATACCTGCCGAACCGGCGCCATTGACGACCATTTTTATGTCTTTGATATCTTTGCCTGCGATATCGAGTGCGCTTAACAAACCCGCTGCAGCAATAATGGCCGTACCGTGCTGGTCATCGTGAAATACCGGAATATCAAGAAGCTCTTGTAACCTTTGTTCTATGATAAAACATTCTGGTGCTTTGATGTCTTCAAGGTTGATGCCGCCAAAGGTTTTTCCAAGAAATCGAACGCAGTTCACAAATTCATCAACGTTTTCGGTATCAACTTCCAGATCGATGCCATCGACATCTGCAAAACGTTTGAAAAGGACAGCTTTACCTTCCATTACGGGTTTCGAAGCTAGGGCGCCAAGATTACCAAGCCCTAAAACGGCTGTTCCGTTAGAGATGACGGCGACAAGGTTGCCTTTTGCAGTATAATCATAAGCAGCTGCAGGATTTTTCTCTATTTCCAGACATGGTACTGCTACCCCTGGTGAATAGGCGAGCGAGAGATCTCTTTGTGTTGTTAATGGTTTTGTTGCTTTGATTTCTAATTTACCGGGACGCCCCGAGGAATGAAATTCGAGCGCTTCTGCGTCTGTAGTCCGGGAATTGTGCTTCGGCACGGGTTTCTCTCCGCTATTTAAAAATAAGTGTCGTCATCTGGGTGCTTTAGGTCTGTATTTGGTGTGAAATAAACCTGTTTAACGGTTCTTGGTGGGTATACTGCATTGCAATAACCCTATTGGGAAGGGAAATTGTTCTAAAGTGTCTGAATATATAACCCCAAAGCTAATTATATTATTTGGATTCACCTATTGAGGGTAGATAAACTGGCTTATCCTAGAGTATGAACAGTCATTGTGGGAAAATTAGTAGCTGATTAAGTAATTATGATAGAAAATATGCTTTAAAGTATGTTGAAGAAGGGCTTTTTAGTAAGTTTTAGTACATTTTCTTAATTTTTAATACAGGGGGGCACTGTAATTTATTGCTTTCAATGGACTAAACTTAAGACATACTCCTTAATCAGGGGAAAGTTGAATAGAAGAGTTCGGAAAAAAATTCGATACAATGAACATGGTAACTTTGTGAACGATTTAGATGCTTAGACCGGTTAAAACCATAAATGCAAAGCTGCTGTATTTGATTGTACCGGCAGTATTTCTTGTTTCTATGTTCGAATCCTTCATAGACAATTATTTGGACTATGAAGAACGGCAGGTTTTGGTAACTGAACAGTGGCAAAACCTTGCGACAACACAGGCAAGCGTTGTCTCCGGGTATCTTTGGAATTTTGATCTTGAAGCAATCAATTCTCACCTTGAAAGTTTGGTGGAATTTTCTGAAGTCTATTCTGCAAAGGTTTACGACGAAAAAGATAATTTGATTTCTAGTGCTGGCTTTGAAGATGGTGGTTCCTTAAATCACCAAAGTTTCACGTTGGATATTGTTTATCAGGATTCATTTGTAAATCGTCGTATAGGTAAGTTTATTCTTATTGTTGCCCACACGGACATCACAAGCAGATTGTTGGATGGGTTCCTTGATGAGATACCTGAAAATATATTGTTGGTACTGGCCCTTACAGGAATTATTATCTTTGCTACGCGGAAGTTTCTGCTCATTCCGATGAAGGATCTAAGTCAGGGTTTTTTGACATTCGATCAAAAAAAGTTAAGACATAAAATTTCTGTCAAATCTACCGATGAAGTAGGTGATCTCATCGAAGGATATAACCGGATGATTGATAAGTTGGAGCAGCACGAAAAACAGCAACTTATTTATGTTCAAGGACTTGAAGCTGCCAACCGTGCAAAGACTTATTTTTTAGCTAATATGAGCCATGAACTGAGAACGCCTTTAAACGCGATACTCGGGTTTTCAGAAATGATAAAGTACGAAATGCTCGGCAAAATTGACGAACCTCGATACCGCGAATATGCAGATGACATCTATAGTAGTGGGACATTACTTCTTGATATTATTAACGATATTCTTGATATGTCTAAAATTGAAGCCGGAGAGTTAAATCTTCAAAACGAAGTTGTGGATTTACAGGAAATCACGGCCTCTTGCTTTAAGATCATGAACGGTCGTGCAGAAAGAAATCGAATAACCTTAAAGTCCAACATTACGCCAGACTGCCCTTATCTTTATGGGGACAATACAAGGTTGAGACAATTATTGTTAAATCTGTTGAGCAATTCTGTAAAATTTACGCCAGAAGGAGGAGAGGTGGTGCTTTCCGCTGGCGTGAATGCAAAGTCTCAAATTGAGATCATTGTTGAAGATAACGGCATGGGTATACCAGACGCAAAAATCGAAGAAGTATTAAAGCCCTTTATTCAAGTTGATAGTCATTTGACTCGTCAACACGAAGGTACGGGCCTTGGGCTTCCGCTTTCCAAAAGCTTTATGGAGCTCCATGAAGGGCAGTTCATTTTGGAAAGTAAATTAAATAAGGGAACAAAGGCCACAATGATTTTCCCATCTGAGCGAACAAGAAAGCCCTCTGAAGTCTTCGAAAATTAAGAAAAAAGATCACGGGTTGTTGTGTTTTTTGGCTTGGTTACTTTGCGAAGGATTATGACTGTGTTAGTTTCGGGATCTTGATCTTAAGGCCCAGTTTTTCTTTGTAGAGTATATCTTTTCCGTGATTGAAACGACAAGCATGCCCCAACGTACCGAAGTGCAAACTCAACCTGAATCAGCACTTTCTGATCGCCCCGAAACACCCGTAAAAATCACGGAAGTCAAATCTGGGAAAAACTCCAAAAAAGCGGCTGAAAAAGTAACGCCGATGATGGTGCAGTATCTCGAAATAAAAGAAAATCATCCAGACTCACTTTTGTTTTATCGTATGGGTGATTTTTACGAATTGTTCTTTCAAGACGCAATTGATGCTTCCGAAGCATTGGATATCACTCTAACCAAGCGCGGGCACCATAATGGCGCTGATATTCCTATGTGCGGTGTGCCTTTTCACGCAGCAGATGGATATTTGTCGCGCCTTATTCGTAAGGGTTTCAAAGTTGCAATCTGTGAGCAGATGGAAAATCCTGCAGAAGCGAAAAAGCGGGGACCAAAATCAGTTGTTAAAAGGGGTGTAGTACGGCTCGTAACCCCGGGTACGATTACTGAAGACGAACTGTTGGATGCACGCAGTCATAACTATTTGGTGGCCCTGACGGATGCGAGCGGTGAATACGGGCTGGCTTGGCTAGATATGTCTACGGGTGATTTTTATACCCAGCCTGTGCAGGCGAATGAGACCAATTTATCAGGAGTTCTTCTTGCTGCTCTAGCTCGTTTAAATCCAGGAGAGCTTCTGGTTCCTGAACGGCTATTCTTACGCGAAGGTTTGTCGGATATTGTCAACGAATGGCGGTCTATTGTTTCTCCTTTACCGTCGTCACGGTTTGATAGTGAGAACGCCCGTCGACGCCTTGAGGACGTATTTTCCATCAAGGCTCTGGATGCCTTTGGTGAATTTTCACGTGCCGAGATTGCTGCTGCTGGGTCCCTACTGGATTATGTAGAGTTGACTCAAAAGGGAAAACTGCCCCGTCTGTTCTCACCAAAGAGAGTTCGTACTGGTGCAGTCATGGAAATCGATGCAGCCACAAGGCGAAACCTGGAGCTTAGCCAGTCTTTGACAGGCGGTCGAAAAGGCAGCTTGCTTGCGACTATTGATCGTACTGTCACAGGCGCTGGTGCTCGGATGCTTGGTTCCCGTCTGGCGGCGCCTCTCACAGATCCGTCAGCTATTACAAGCCGTTTGGATATGGTATCTTGGTTCGTCCAAGAAGATGGTCGTCGCATGGACCTTCGTGCCAGCTTGCGCCAGTGTCCAGATATTGAACGTGGCCTTTCACGCTTGACTGTCGGACGCGGCGGTCCCCGAGACTTGGCTGGTATTCGGGATGCTTTGCGTGAGGCTGGGCGTCTTAAATCACTTTTATCCGCTGTAAGTTCTGATCAATTACCAGTAGGGGTTATCAATTGCATCGAAGGTCTTGGTGATCACAGTACGCTGTGTGGAGTTTTACAATCTGCTTTGCAGGACGATTTACCCCACTTAGCCAGAGATGGTGGTTTTATTGCAAGTGGTTATGCATCGGAGTTAGATGAGTACAAACAGCTTCGGGATGACAGTCGAAAACTAATTGCGGGCTTACAGGCCGATTATGCGCAGAAAACCGGTGTGAGTACCTTGAAGGTGAAGCACAATAATGTGTTGGGGTATTTCATCGAAGTCAGCCCGACGAATGCTTCTAAGGTAAATACTGACGCGGATTCAGAGTTTATTCATCGTCAAACTCTGGCCTCGGCCATGCGGTTTACAACAGTAGAGCTTTCTGATCTGGAGCAGAAAATTTCAGGGGCGGCAGGTAAGGCGCTGGCAATTGAATTAGGGCTTTACGAAAAACTTGTTCTAGAAGTGCTCAATCAGGTTGAAGGTATTGCGATTGTTGCCCGTACTCTTGCGGAATTGGATGTGACCTCAGCCTTAGCTGAGCTTGCGATATCCGAGCGGTGGAACAGGCCCAAGATAGATGACAGTTTGTCTTTTGATATCGTTGGCGGACGTCATCCTGTAGTTGAGGCCGCGCTGGCCAAAACCTCGGAAGGTCCTTTTGTTGCCAATAACTGTACTTTGGAAGATCAGCAGCGCCTGTGGTTAATTACAGGCCCTAATATGGCAGGTAAATCTACTTTTTTACGTCAAAACGCATTGATTGCCGTTTTAGCTCAAATGGGATCTTTTGTTCCTGCGGAAGAGGCTCACATTGGTTCAGTTGATCGTTTGTTCAGTCGTGTTGGAGCAGCGGATGATCTTGCTCGCGGACGTTCAACTTTCATGGTTGAGATGGTTGAAACCGCAGTAATTCTTAACCAGTCAACAGAAAGATCCCTGGTCATTCTTGATGAGATTGGGCGCGGTACGGCGACTTATGATGGTTTGTCAATTGCATGGGCCTGTGTTGAGCACTTGCACGAAGCTAATAAATCTCGGGCACTCTTTGCGACACACTATCACGAGCTGACAAGCCTGACCTCACAATTGTCGTCAATGTCATGTCATTCGATGCGGGTGAAAGAGTGGCAGGGAGAAGTTGTTTTCCTCCACGAAGTAACCTCGGGTGCAGCCGATCGATCATACGGGATCCATGTGGCAAAATTGGCCGGCTTGCCACATTCAGCGATTACACGAGCTGAACAGGTTCTTGAAACCTTGGAAAGGGATGGTCAGGCCGGTAACTTGGCACATCTAGCGGAGGACCTTCCTCTGTTTGCGCATTTGCCGACGACAGATTCAACTGTTGAAGATAGTGATGGTGGGAATACCATGGTTGATCATCGTCTGAAGGAAGTTAATTTAGATGATATCTCTCCTCGGCAGGCCCTAGATTTACTTTATGAGCTGAAGGCCATTGAGAAGGAGGAAACGAAATTAAAAGCATAGGCTAGAATACATTCTGGATTACGGATTTATAAGAAACTGATATAACTAACAAATCAGCGCAAAAACCAATCACTTGGTAATGTCCGGTCTGATGGTATTCCTCCATTGTTAAGGTGGAAGGTGCCATTTAAGGAAAGATAAATGAGCTCCAGAAAAGCAGGAATGCATGCCGATCAAATCTCTCGACTACGCTTACGATCATGACGTAAAAAACAAAAACGCAATTTTTCCCGCTGTTGATCTCGCAGAGAAAATATCTCTGATCAGTGCAGAGCAAAAAAACGTTCAAGCTAAACGCAACGAAGTTCTTGTTTTGTTACGAGATGCTCTGGGTAACGGGCGTGCAGAAGTTCGCAAACGCTTTGATGAAAAAGCTTCTGGCACGATGGTGGTTAGAGCTAATTGTTTTCTCGTTGATCAAATTTTGAAATTTGTATTTCGTTTTGTTGATGAAGAGCTGTATCCCGTTGGAGTGCCATCCAAAGGGGAAAGCATTACTGTCGTTGCTGTTGGCGGTTATGGGCGCGGTGAATTGGCCCCCCAGTCAGATGTCGACCTGCTTTTTTTGATGCCCTATAAGAAAGTACCCAGAACAGAACAGGTTGTAGAAGCCATGCTGTATTTCCTTTGGGATCTACACTTTAAGGTGGGGCATTCTGTTCGAAATGTAAAAGAATGCATTCGAGGCTCTCAATCGGATTTAACGATAAATACTTCGATACTTGAAGCCAGATATCTCTGTGGAGAACCGAGCTTATTTACAAAATTACGCAAGACGTATGACCGTGTTGTTCGTTCTGGAAACGGTGCTGCTTTTATTGAGCAAAAGCTGGCTGAGAGAAGTGAACGTCATAAAAAAGTTGGTGGGTCTCGGTATATTCTTGAGCCTAACATTAAAGAGGGTAAGGGGGGACTGCGTGATCTTCATACACTGTTTTGGATTGCAAAGTTTATCTATCAGGTTGATGACATATCCAGTCTGGTGAAAAAGGGAATCTTTACCCGTCAGGAAATTCGTCAATTTGAGAAGTCTCAGGCGTTTCTTTGGTCCTTGCGCTGTGCTTTACACTATCTAACAAACCGGCCGGAAGAGCGGTTATCCTTTGACGTTCAGTCCGACCTTGCGAACTGGATGCACTATACGGATCATGCTGGCACCAAAGGCGTTGAACGCATGATGAAACACTATTTCATCGTGGCAAAAGCTGTTGGCGGGCTGACACGAATTTTCTGCGCAACACTTGAAGCAGAGCACAATCGCCGATCAGGCTTTCGTCTTCCACTTCCTTTTCTTAAACGAAAACGGGCTGTTGAAAAATTCAGGCTTGAAGGAGACCGGCTTACTTTAAAAGATGTTGATTCGATTGAAAAGTCACCAATAGAGATGTTGCGTATTTTTCATGTCGCGCAAAAACATGATCTAGATATTCATCCGGCAGCTCTTCGAAAAATTACACAAAACCTGCGATTGATCAAAAAGGAATTGCGTGAAAGTGAAGCTGCCAGCCGTTTGTTTCTTAGCATATTGACTTCCCCAAAAGATCCAGAAAAATCGCTGCGTCGCCTTAATGAGTCTGGTGTTTTAGCCCGACTTATTCCTGATTTTGGTAAAGTCGAAGCTTTGATGCAATTCAACATGTATCATCATTATACGGTTGATGAGCACACATTGTTTTCCATTGGTGTTTTGCATCAAGTCGAAAAGGGGTTACTTAAAAAAGAAGCGCCGATTGCAAGTGAGGTTATTCATAAAATCATCTCTCGTAAGGTTCTGTATGTCGCGATGTTTTTGCACGATATTGCTAAAGGACGTAAAGGGGACCATTCGGTTGAAGGGGCCAAAATAGCTCTGCGTGTATGCCCGCGTATGGGGCTTACTCCAGAAGAAACAGAGACAGTTTCCTGGCTAGTACGATATCACCTGACGATGAGTGAAACTGCTTTTTCTCGAGACATTGATGACCCTAAAACAATCCAGGATTTTTCTGAAATAGTTCAGTCTCCTGAACGGTTGCGGTTACTTTTAGTCCTTACAGTTGCAGACATTCGCTCTGTTGGTCCGAATGTCTGGAATGCATGGAAAGCATCATTGTTAAGAGACCTCTACTGGCGTACAGAAGAATTATTATCAGGAGGACTTGCGGCGGAAGGGCAAGAACGCAGAGTACAGGTTGCTTGGGAAGAGCTTACCAAAGTTCTCTCAGACTGGTCTCCTAAAGACATTGCTGAGCACCTTGAGCGTGGAACGGTTTCCTATTGGATCTCGACAGACACGGAGACCCAGCACCGGCATGCCAATTTGATTCTCAAGGCCGAAAAAAGCAAATCACCTTATACCGCTGATGTACGCGTAGATCATTATCGCCAAATTACAGAAGTAACTATTTATGCAGCAGATCACCCAGGTCTTTTTAGTCGTGTTGCCGGGGCTTTAGCTGTTTCCGGAGCATCCATTGAGGGCGCGACTATTCATACTTTACGCAATGGTATGGCGCTGGATAGTTTTTATATTGCTGATGCACATAGTAAAGGCGCTATCAACGATACTGATCGGCTTGAAACCATTGCAACAGCTATCGAGCAATCTCTCACAGGAGAGTTAAAGGCTGCAAAGCTGCTGAAAACTTTACCGACCAGGTTACCAAGCCGTGTTCATAAGGCTTTAAAGGTAAAACCACGGGTTTTAATCGATAATAAAGCCAGTGCCAGCTATACGGTGATTGAAGTTAATGGGCAGGATAGGCCAGGACTACTTTATCATTTGACTCAAGCTTTAACCAAACTTGGATTATTGGTGCACTCGGCCCGTATTGCGACTTATGGCGTTCGCGCGGTTGATGTTTTTTATGTACAGTCGGCTTTGGGAGATAAAGTCTCTAGTGAGCAAAAGCTAAAAACGATTCAGAAAAAGTTACTCGAAGTTTTAAAGGTTTAAACCCTATTTAAAGCCGTCTTAACATTCGCTTGAATAATTTAAGTTAAACTATTTGGTGTGACTTAAATTATTCAAGCGAATGTGAGGCGACTTATCTAGGGAGTTCCTGATGAAGACAGGCTTTTCATTGGAATTTGAAAGTCCGCGATGCCGGCGGCTTCATGAGTATTGGTGGGAGTTGAGATACTCATCTGATCAAGCTGTCCCTAACAAATCGAACTTCAACCCAGCAGCGATTAAAAATATTTTACCTCATATTTTGATACATGATTTGGGAACGCCTGGGCGTTCAATTTTACGGCTGGTAGGAACAGGTATTGTTGAGCGTATGGGCTTTGACCCTACAGGTCATGACTATACTGAGTTTGTGGCTGAGGATCGAAGAGATGAAGCTTACAATGAACTTTTTAAAGCAGCGTCCTATCCCTGCGGCATGCGCGTTGTGATTGAAGGCCGCTATCAATCTGGGCAAGTTCACTTATCAGAAGCGCTTGGTTATCCTTTGGTCGCGGATGATGACGGACGGCCACTTTTTGTCTTTGTCGATGATTTGGTTGAAAAGCTAGAGTGGCATCAAAAAATTGATAAGCAGCTAGAATATTACAGGGTTAGGCAGCGAGATTACATTGATATTGGTTTTGGTGTTCCCTTAGCTCAAAAGTAGAGGGGAGTAATCGCCTATTGATAGTTTCGTATGATTACTTTCGGGTTATCTGCTTGCGAGTAGGGCACTGGCACTGATCAAAGCGCCACCACTGATCCGGTTAATCAATTTTACTTTTCCAGAACGTTTTAGAATCGGAACAAGTTGATTGCCTCCTGTGGCATAACTCATCAACCAAAATAGCTCTATGAAAACAAAAGTCCCGGACATCACTGCTAATTGTGGAGCTTGAGGAAGTGTTGTGTCTATAAACTGTGGAAGAAAGGCAGCAAAGAATATCATCGCTTTTGGATTACTGATGCCAACAAGAAAGGCCTGACGGTAAAGTTGTAGTGCACTGTATTTTGTTTTGGAATGTTCTCCTTGCTCGCTAAGGCCGATAGCTGGGCTGCGCCATGCTTTAATTCCGAGATACAAAAGGTAAGCGACCCCACCCCACTTGATGAACATGAAGGCCTTAGCCGAAGTTGCTAATACAGCGCTAAGGCCAGCAACTGAACCAAAAAGCAGGATAAGCATTGCTGAAACGCCACCAATTGAGCTTGCAACTGCCGCACGCTTGCCAATGTTCATGCCGACTGTCATGGAGAGCAACATGTTAGGGCCTGGTGTCATTGATGCAATGCACGTCGTAACGGCAAAAATGATCCAAGTATCAAAAGGCATTGCACTTCTTTCTAAGGAATAGACTATGTAAACGATGTTGAATAGATATCAATTACAAAGGATTCAAGGATTAAAATAGCTGGTTCGTACTTGAGACCTTGCCTCCAGTCTTCCTCTCGATCTGGATTGAGGTTTAAGTGAATAAGATATCAATTGAATAAGACTCTCTTCCCAAGGCAGCGCGCTTCCACTAAAAAGGTCGCTAGGGTTTTCAGCCCTTAGCAGTTTGGGGGTTAATCTTGCTCTCGATAACGGAAAACAAACCAATGGCCTAACATGCTTATTGGATGAGGTATCTGAATGTCGTTGGTTAAAAATCTGGCAACCGTTAGCGGGTTTACTGGAATAAGCAGAATTCTTGGATTTATTCGAGATATTTTTATCGCTGCCTTTATTGGCGCGGGGCCCATCGCGGATGCTTTTTTTGTGGCATTTCGTTTGCCGAACCTTTTCCGGCGCCTATTTGCAGAGGGCGCTTTTAATGCCGCGTTTGTTCCTTTGTATGCCGGGAAATTAGAGGCAGAAGGGCAAGAAGCAGCGCAAACTTTTGCCGAACAGACTCACGCGGTGATGTTCACCTTTATGTTAGTCTTGACCGGAGTTGCCATGGCAACAATGCCTTGGATTACATATGCCTTGGCGCCGGGATTTGAAGACTATGCAGTCAATATTACAACCAACGAGTGGTTGGAAATCAATCCCGGAACGTTAGAGGCATTATCTGTGATGCCAGAGGGATTTATTTCAAAGTTAAAATACGCAGAACAGCTAACATTTATTACTTTTCCCTATCTGTTTTTCATGGTTTTGGTTGCTCTATTTTCAGGCATGCTCAATAGCTTGGGACGGTTTGCCGCGGCAGCGGCGGCACCAATATTACTGAATATCTTTTTTATTTTTACCTTGATTGTGATCGTACCCAGAGTTGAAGACCCAGGCATGGCCATGGCTTGGACAGTGACTGCTGCAGGCTTTGGTCAGTTAATTCTCGTTTATATTTCTTTGAAACGCGCCGGCTTGAAAATGAAAATACGGTTGCCACGCTTTAGTAATGACGTAAAGACTCTGATGCGGCGGATGGTGCCGGGCGTTTTATCTGCTGGTGCTATGCAAATCAATGTTGTTATTGGCACTGCGATCTCGACCTTTCATGAAGCCGGGGTTTCTTTTCTTTATTATGCGGAAAGAGTTTATCAATTGCCGTTGGGGATGATTGGCATAGCTTTTGGCGTTGTGCTTCTTCCTGAGTTGGCACGAAGGTTGAAAGCAGACGATCACAGCGGCGCGATGCGGAGTATGAACCGTGGAATGGAAATGGCGTTACTGCTAACCCTGCCCGCGACGATTGCCCTGGTCGTTATTCCCTGGCCGATCGTGGTAACTATTTTTGAGCGCGGCATGTTTACCCGAGAAACAAGCGAAGCAACGGCTTATGCCTTGATGGCGTTTGCTTTTGGGTTACCTGCTTATGTCTTGGTGAAAATTTTACAGCCTGCTTTTTATGCACGGGAAGATACGGTTACGCCTTTTCGGTTAGCTCTGGTTTCTATCGTTGTGAATATAGGCTTGAGTTTGGTGCTGTTTCAGTTTCTGCAATACATCGGCATTGCCTTGGCAACAGCAATATCCTCTTGGCTGAACGTGCTGATGCTTTGGGTTGTTTTAGTTCGGAGAGGCCACCTTAAGCTCGACGGTCGTTTTGTCTCACGTTTACCTAAAATAATGGCCTCTTCTTTGGTTATGGGAGGTGTTTTGTGGTCAGGAATGCGGTGGTTACGTCCTTGGTTTGACGGAGTTCTTTATGAAAAGGTCATAGCCCTTTCTGTTCTCGTTGCAGGGGGGATCATTGTTTATGCTTTGTTATCTCTCATGTTAGGCGCCGTCCGCCCTGCTGATTTTTCAGAGATGTTCCGACGAAAGAAACCATCTTGATAAGACGCTTAAAAGTTTGAGCATATTTTTGAGATGCTTTACGTTTCAATGAGGGCGCGATCAAGGAAATCAATGCGATCCTGACCCCAGTAGTTTTCTCCGTTATAGACATAAGTAGGTGAGCCAAAAACATCTCGTTCATGTGCTTCAGCGGTGGTGGATTTATAGGCTTCGATCATGGCATCGCTCTTGGCCTGAGCAATGAGAGTCTTGGGATCAAACCCGCATTGTTGAGCGATTGCAGCGAGAGTTTCTTCATCAGCAATATTGCGGTCTTCGGCCCAGACTGCTGTTAACAGGGCGTCGCTTAGTTTTCCGGCTTTCCCGTTTGCGGCATTGACAGCGAGAACCATTTGAGCGGCGAGAGCTTGGTCTGCAGGCCAAAAGACAGGTTTCAGATTTATCGGTATATTGAGGTGTTTAGACCACCGTTTCAATTCATCCATACGAAACCGTTGTCTTGAAGGATGTCGCTTTGCGGGAGGGGTTCCGCCCATATTCTGAAAGGTATCCATTACTGAGATAGGTTTGTAGTTCACAACCGCCCCATGTTTTTCGACAACATCATTAAATCGGTTGATCCCTAAGTAGCTCCAGGGTGAAAGTAAAAAGTGATAGTAATCAATGGTTTTGGTCATGTGAGTTATCCATAACGATTTGTAATGAAGAAAAGTAGTAAGTTTCTATCTTACTAGCATTAGTCCGATTTTCTCATTGGTCTAGCCTGAATCGATCATCTTTACGTGAGAAAGCAATAATTCTTTGTTTGTGGTATGGGCTTAGGGTGAAATATTTTAAAGGGCTCAACTATAATTTACTTTCGATTTTCGAAAAGCGAAACCTTTAGTCTTTCGTTTTTCGTTTTTACGGATTAAACTGCTTATTAAATATAAACATAAAAATAAATTTAGATAGATTCAGGGGGAACTTGACGTGGATACACTTAACGCTCGGCAACGGGAAATTGTTGGGCTTGCCCGGGAAGAAGGTCGTGTTTTGGTTGAGGAATTGGCCTCTCGTTTTGAAGTTTCTCTTCAAACAATCCGTAAGGATCTCAACGAGATTTGTGCGCGGGCCATTTTGAAAAGAATCCATGGCGGGGCTGTTTTCGCGGCTGGAGTTGAGAATTTACGTTATGATGCGCGCAGAATGATTGCGCAGGATGAGAAACGGGGAATTGGTTCGGCTGCAGCAGATTTGATACCGGATAATTGCTCACTTTTTATCAATATTGGCACGACAACCGAAGAGGTTGCGCAGTGTTTGTTACGTAAAAAAGATCTTTTGGTTATTACGAATAACATTAATGTTGCCAATATATTACGGCCAGCTCCTTCCATTGATGTTATCATCGCTGGGGGGATGGTTCGTCGCTCGGATGGTGGTGTTGTGGGGGAGACGGCAGTAGATTTCATCAAGCAGTTCAAAGTAGATTTCGCTATCATTGGAACCTCTGCTGTAGATGAAGATGGGTCACTGCTTGATTTCGATTTGCGCGAAGCAAAGGTCGCTCAAGCGATCATTGAAAACGCTCATCACGTCATTCTTTGTGCAGATCAACTGAAATTAAAAAGAACAGCACCTGTAAGAGTCGCGGAATTTAATCAAATAAATACTTTTGTTACAGACCGCTTGGAGTCTGAAAACTTACGAAAAATCTGTATGGATCAAGGTGTTCGCTTAATTGAAGCAGGGGTGTCATAAAATCGTCATAAAAGTTTTCACTTGCGAACCCTTCAATCTTCAAATAGCGTTCGAAACGAAACTAAAAGGAAACCAGTTTCGAAAGATTCGAAAATTGCAGTGCCTGCATATAAAAGAGCATTGCGTCGAGGAGGTATCGTGGGCGGTCAAACTTATGACCTAGTCATCGTTGGTGGTGGCGTTAATGGATGCGGCATTGCAAGAGATGCTGTTGGACGTGGATTATCTGTGTGCGTTGTTGAACAAAGTGATTTGGCGCAAGCTACAAGTTCAGCGAGTACAAAATTAATTCATGGTGGATTACGTTACCTAGAGCATTACGAGTTTCGTCTCGTACGCGAAGCCTTGATTGAGCGAGAAACACTATGGGGAATGGCTCCTCATATTATCTGGCCGCTGCGTTTTGTGCTTCCTCATAACAAATCTCAACGACCCGGTTGGTTGATTCGTATTGGCTTGTTTTTGTACGACAACCTCGGTGGCCGTAAGAAGTTGCCGGCAAGTAAGGGGCTTAACCTTCTCAAAGATGAGGCAGGATCACCCTTAAAAGAGGGCTTCCTAAAAGGTTTTGAGTATTCTGACTGTTGGGTCGATGATGCACGTCTTGTAGCGCTTAATGCGATTGATGCGCGTGACAAGGGTGCTGATATTCACTGTCAAACACGGTGCACGGATGCCACGGTTGAAGATGGTGTTTGGAACTTAACCTGTGAGAACAGAAATAACGGCGAAAAGCAAAATATCCGGGGTAAAGTTTTAATCAATGCTTCAGGGCCTTGGGTTTCAAAATTTTTAAACGAAGAAATGGAAAGCTCGTCTCGCCATTCTATTCGGATGGTAAAAGGCAGCCATATTGTGGTGCCGAAACTCTTTGATCATGACCGGTGTTACATTTTTCAAAACGATGATAAGCGTATTGTGTTTGCTATTCCTTATGAAGATGACTTCACGTTAATTGGCACGACCGATGAGGACTTCCAGGGAGATCCGGCTGATGTTGCGATTTCACAGGATGAAATTGAGTATCTTTGCCGTCTTTCCAATAATTATTTTAAAACATCGATTTCTTCTAATCAGGTGGTTCATACCTATTCAGGCGTACGTCCGCTCTATGATGATGGCGCCAGCCAGGCTCAGGAAGCAACCCGAGATTACGTGTTAAAAGTCGACGAATTGGACGGGGCGCCTGCGTTGAATATCTTTGGTGGAAAAATTACTACCTATAGACGTTTGGCAGAATCCGCCTTGGAGAAACTATCCAAATATTTCCCTGAGATGGGCGAAACTTGGACAAAAGGAGCAACCTTACCTGGGGGCGATTTCCCTTGTGATAAAGCCGCTGATCAGGTCGAGAGGTTGTTAAAGGAATACCCGTTTATCGAGAAAAATCATGCAGAAAGATTGATTCGCAGCTATGGTACGCGCTTCTCTCTTTTGCTTGGTAATTCGACGTCATCCAAAGATTTAGGTCGGAATTTCGGAGCCGACCTTTATGAAATTGAAGTCCGTTATCTGATGATCCATGAATGGGCGCAGAAAGCAGACGACGTGCTTTGGAGGCGGAGTAAACTAGGGTTGCGAATTAAGGCAGCAGATAAAGAGGCACTGTCCGAATGGATGGTGTCGGAAATAAAATTACTGGCAGAAGCCAGTTAGATAAAAAAATTAATAAGCAGAATCAACAAAAGTTGAATTCGTGTGGGGTTTGAATGACGTTAACTCTTGAAAATGTCTGGAGGACGGTCGGAGACGAGGTACATATCGCTGAGGCTAATCTTAGCCTGGAGCGGGGTACTCTTAATACTCTTTTAGGACCGACACTCGCAGGTAAAACCAGTCTGATGCGATTGATGGCTGGCTTGGATAAGCCAACCAAAGGTCGTATCTTGTTTGATGGCCAAGATGTAACTGGGGTCCGTGTACAAGATCGCAGTGTAGCAATGGTCTATCAGCAATTTATTAACTATCCAGCTTTGACTGTATATGAGAACATTGCTTCTCCTTTACGCATCGCACGGGCATCTGCTGATGAAATAGATCGCAAGGTCCGTGAAGCCGCTGCTATGATGAAGCTTGAACCGATGCTTGATCGCACACCACTGGAGCTATCCGGTGGGCAGCAGCAACGTACAGCTTTGGCGCGTGCATTGGTCAAAGGGGCGGATCTTGTTCTTCTCGACGAACCTCTCGCAAATCTGGATTACAAATTACGTGAAGAATTACGCGAAGAGTTACCGCGGGTATTTGCAGAATCAGGTGCAGTGTTTGTTTACGCAACGACTGAGCCGACTGAGGCTTTGCTTCTGGGTGGAAATACCGTAACTCTGCACGAAGGTCGGGTGACCCAGTTTGGGCCAACACTGGATATTTATCGCAATCCTGGCGACCTTCTTACGGCTGATGTGTTTTCTGATCCACCAATGAATACACTTCCGGTGTCTATTCGGGGAGGCGTGGTTAGCCACGGTGAAAGATTCTCTGCCCCTGCAACGAATGTCCTCTCTCAGGTATCCGATGGTGACTATACCTTGGGTTTCCGCCCAAATCATCTGCACTTACACAAGCATAGTGAGGATATGATCCCCTTCAGTACCCGTGTTGCGGTAACTGAAATCACAGGATCTGAGAGCTTTGTCCACGTTGATTTCGCAAGCCACCGTTGGGTAAGTTTAACGCACGGCGTTCGGAACGTTGATATCGATAGCACCATTGATGTTTATCTGGAGCCATCTAAGTGCTTCGTTTTTGATGCTTCTGGCAAGCTTCTGGCAGGCCCTTGGTCATCAAGTGGGGAACAAAGCTAATGGCTAAAATTGAACTCAACGGTCTCGCGCATTCCTATATGCCTCAGGTTCAAGAACCTCAGGATTTTGCTCTCAAAGAACTCAATCATGTGTGGGAAGATGGCGGTGCCTATGCCCTGCTTGGCCCTTCTGGTTGTGGTAAAACAACTTTATTGAACATTATATCAGGCTTGCTCATTCCCACACACGGGGAAATTTTGTTTGATGGTAATGCAGTTACTAAAAAGCCGACTGAAGATCGTAATATCGCGCAGGTTTTCCAGTTTCCTGTCGTTTATGACACGATGTCTGTTTATGACAACTTAGCTTTCCCGCTCCGCAATCGTGGTGTTGGTGCCAGTGAAGTTGATGGCCGTGTCCGTGAGATTGCTGAACTGCTTGAGCTAAGTGACAGTCTTAAACATAAAGCAAGCGGCCTTACCGCTGATGCCAAACAAAAGATATCTCTTGGTCGTGGTTTGGTTCGTGCTGATGTGTCCGCAATTTTGTTTGATGAACCTTTAACGGTGATCGATCCTCATCTTAAGTGGCAATTGCGTTCTCAACTTAAACATCTCCATAAGCGTTTTAACTACACTATGGTTTATGTAACCCACGACCAGACCGAGGCACTGACCTTTGCTGATAAAGTCGTGGTTATGTATGACGGTGCGGTTGTCCAAATGGGTACACCTGAAGAGTTGTTTGAGCGTCCAAAACACACTTTTGTGGGCTATTTTATTGGCTCTCCAGGAATGAACGTCGTGCCCTGTCACATCGATGGTGACAAAGCGATGGTTGCTGGACACGCTTTTTCTATGGAGAAAGGCTTCTCTAAAGTTCCAGAGGGCGCTTCTTTGGAAGTTGGTATTCGTCCTGAATTCCTATCGCTTTCGCGCGAGGGTGATGGGCCTGCTGTGTCGATTCAAAAAGTGGAAGATCTTGGCCGCTTTAGAGTTGCGAGTGTTCGCTTAGACGATCACGAATTCAAAGTCATGGTTGGAGAAGACCAAGAAGTACCAACAGACGGGGCTCGGCTTATCGTGGATCCTACGCATGTGAATTTATATGCCAACAGTCATTTGGTAGAGGAGGACTGATCATGAATAAATGGTCTGACAACCGTGCCTGGTGGCTCGTGTTGCCCGTGGTGTTGATCGTTGCGTTCTCTGCTGTTATTCCTTTGATGACGGTTGTGAACTACGCTTTTCAGGATACATTTGGTAATAACGAATTTTTCTGGGCAGGCTTGGAGTGGTTTAGGGAAATTCTGCGATCTGATCGTTTCCATGGAGCCATGGGGCGCCAGTTTCTGTTTTCTTTCATCATTCTTTCAATAGAAATACCCCTTGGTATTGGTATTGCGCTGGCAATGCCCCGCAAAGGATTCTGGGTACCTTTCTGTTTGATCTTAATGGCCTTACCGCTCCTTATTCCATGGAATGTAGTCGGTACGATTTGGCAAATTTTTGGTCGGATTGATATTGGTCTGCTCGGCGCTACTCTCGATAATCTTGGTATTGAGTACAATTACACTCAAAATACGATCGATGCGTGGGTAACGCTTGTCGTGATGGATGTGTGGCACTGGACTTCGTTGGTTGTTTTACTGTGTTACGCAGGTTTACAGTCGATTCCTGATGCTTATTATCAAGCTGCAAGAATTGACGGCGCCAGTAAGTGGGCAACCTTCCGCTATATTCAGTTACCTAAAATGAACCGGGTTCTATTGATTGCTGTTTTACTCCGTTTTATGGACAGCTTTATGATTTATACCGAACCGTTCGTGGTAACAGGTGGTGGTCCGGGTAATGATACGACATTCCTTTCCATTGACTTGGTTCAAATGGCAATCGGGCAGTTTGATCTTGGTCCTGCTGCGGCAATGTCCTTGATCTACTTCCTCATTATTCTGCTCTTCAGCTGGGTTTTCTTTACAGTTATGAGCTATCTAGACAGAGCGGAGAACTAAGTTATGAAAACGAAAGCTCTCGTCACCGTTCTTTACATTGTCTTCTTGCTGTTGCCGATTTACTGGCTCTTAAACATGTCGTTGAAGACAAACGAAGAAATACTAAGTACCTTTAGCCTTTGGCCTCAGGATCTGACGTTCGCCAACTACATCGTTATTTTTACGGATCCGAGTTGGTATAATGGTTATATAAATTCCACGATCTACGTGGTGTTGAACACGATCATTACGCTCTTGGTGGCGCTACCTGCAGCCTATGCTTTCTCGCGTTATAACTTTATGGGCGATAAACATCTGTTTTTCTGGTTGCTCACCAACCGTATGGCACCACCTGCTGTCTTTGCTCTGCCGTTCTTCCAGCTCTACTCTTCTGTTGGATTGTTTGATACGCATATTGCTGTGGCGTTGGCGCACTGTCTGTTTAACATTCCCTTAGCAGTATGGATCCTTGAAGGATTTATGTCTGGCGTACCGCGTGAAATCGATGAAACGGCCTATATTGACGGTTATTCTTTCCCGCGTTTCTTTACCCGGATCTTTACACCGATGATTTCATCCGGGATCGGTGTCGCAGCGTTCTTCTGCTTCATGTTCTCATGGGTGGAACTCCTGCTTGCCAGAACCCTGACGTCTGTCGATGCCAAATCTATCAGCGCAACGATGACACGGACGGTTTCAGCCTCTGGCCTTGATTGGGGTGTACTTGCTGCGGCGGGGATTTTGACCATTATCCCAGGAATTCTGGTGATATATTTTGTTCGTAACTACATTGCCAAGGGTTTTGCCCTGGGCCGGGTATAAGGAGTCCGTATCATGGAATTGAACTGGATGGCCTGGACTTGGCCAACGGCTATATTTTTTCTCATTATTGCAACAACACTTGTTGTGATGACCGTATTGGCAATCAAATTTCCGGAAAGAGAACGGGTTGGAATTCTTCATATTCCAACCACGCGCGGGGATCGATTGTTCATTACTTTGCTTGGTAGCGCTTTTATTCACCTTGGCTGGCTATTCTTTTTAGATATTCAGCTTTGGTGGGCCCTCGTTGTAAGTGCTGCCTATGCGTTCATCGTGTTTCGGTGGGTGTAAGGCAAGAGGGCAATGTGTGGGGTAGCGAGAAAATAATTCTCGTTTACTGATTAAATAAATAGGGAGATATAATAATGAAGTCCCGTTATCTTGGTGGCGCGCTGACAGCCGTTGCTTTAGTCCTCTCAGCAGGAGCAGCTCAAGCGGATTCCGCTGCAGCAAAAAACTGGGTCGACAATGAATTTCAGCCTTCGACACTGTCAAAAGCTGACCAAATGAGTGAAATGGAGTGGTTTGCAAAAGCTGCTGAGCCTTTTAAAGGCATGGAAATTAATGTGGTTTCCGAAACCATTACGACGCACGAGTACGAATCAAAAACTCTTGCTAAAGCGTTCTATGAAATCACAGGTATCAAGGTTAATCACGACCTGATCGGTGAGGGCGATGTTGTTGAGAAACTGCAAACTCAAATGCAGTCTGGCAAAAACATCTATGATGCTTACATCAACGATTCTGATCTGATTGGTACGCACTATCGTTACCAGCAGGTTGTTCCTCTTACGGATTGGATCTCTGGTGAAGGTGCTGACGTTAGTAACCCTGATCTTGATCTTGGTGACTTTATCGGTACATCATTTACGACTGGCCCAGATGGCAAACTCTATCAGCTACCTGATCAACAGTTCGCAAACCTTTACTGGTTCCGGTATGACTGGTTCTCCGATCCAGATATCAAAGCTAAATTTAAAGCTAAACACGGCTATGATCTTGGTGTTCCGGTAAACTGGTCTGCTTATGAAGATATCGCTGACTTCTTCACAAATGATGTGAAGGAAATCGATGGTAAACCAGTATACGGCCATATGGATTACGGTAAAAAAGATCCATCCCTCGGCTGGCGTTTTACTGATGCATGGCTTTCGATGGCTGGCGCTGGTGACAAGCACATTCCAAACGGTCTTCCCGTTGATGAATGGGGCATCCGCATGGAGGGCTGTAGCCCAGTTGGATCTTCTGTTTCCCGTGGTGGGGCGACAAACGGCCCAGCTGCTGTTTACTCCGTATCCAAATATGTTGATTGGCTCAAAGCCTACGCTCCCCCATCTGCACCAGGCATGACCTTTGGTGAAGCTGGTCCTGTACCTGCTCAGGGCGCTGTTGCCCAGCAGATCTTCTGGTACACAGCCTTTACAGCTGACATGGTAAAAGATGGCCTGCCAGTTGTGAACGAAGATGGTACGCCAAAATGGCGTATGGCACCTTCTCCACACGGCCCTTATTGGGAAGAAGGTCAGAAGCTTGGTTATCAGGATGCGGGTTCTTGGACTCTGATGAAATCCACACCGGTTGACCGTCGTAAAGCTGCTTGGCTCTATGCTCAGTTTACTGTTGCTAAAACTGTTTCTCTGAAGAAAAGCCACGTTGGCCTTACTTTCATTCGTGAAAGTGACATTCAGCACGCTTCTTTCACAGAACGTGCACCTAAACTTGGTGGTTTGATCGAATTTTACCGTTCACCAGCACGTCTACAGTGGACTCCAACAGGTATCAACGTTCCTGATTATCCTAAGCTGGCTCAGCTTTGGTGGCAGAATATTGGTGATGCAAGCTCTGGTGCAAAAACACCACAAGAAGCTATGGATTCACTCGCAGCAGCTCAAGATAAAGTACTGGGTCGTCTGGAGCGCGCAGGCGTTCAGGGCGAATGTGGTCCTAAGCTGAACGAAGAAAAAGAAGCCAGTTACTGGCTGAGCCAACCGGGTTCTCCAAAAGCCAAATTGGCTAATGAGAAGCCTCAGGGTGAGACTATTGATTATGACGAGCTTGTTAAAAGCTGGAACTAATCGATCGATAAGCTTTCCCTTTTAATTAAAGGGCTGAGTTAGAGGCCCGGAGGAATATTCCTCCGGGCCTTTTTTTATGCTTAAAAGGTAAATTACATAGCTTGACTTTTTTCGTGTATTCTTATATTTCTGTAATAACAGAAATTTCGGAACTTAGCTATGATACTCACACCTACCATGGAACGCTACGTCTTGCATTGGGGAGAAATGGGCTCTCGTTGGGGGGTAAACAGGTCTGTGTCCCAGATCCATGCCTTGTTGTATCTCGCTGCAAGGCCAATGCATGCAGAAGAAATTTCCGAAACCCTGAATATTGCAAGGTCCAATGTCAGTACAAGCTTGAAAGAGTTACAGGGCTGGGAGCTTATTCATCTCCATCATGTCCTTGGAGATCGAAGGGATCATTTCGAAGCGACACACGATTTGTGGGAAATGTTACTGACAATTGCAAATGCGCGTAAACAGCGTGAGATCGCACCAACACTCTCTACATTACGGAAATGTGTGCTTGATGGTTCCGAGGAAAGCGACATACCTGCGGAAAGTTTAAAGCGCATGCAAGACATGCTCGATTTTATCACGAACCTGACGACTTGGTATGAACAGATTAGCCGGTTGCCAACAAAGACATTGATAAAAATCATGATGTTGGGGGCCACGGTCGCAAGATTCGTCGGTAAATAATCTAAAGGCGGGTGCTGTACTCGCCTTATTTTAGGTTTGTTGATTTCTGTTAAGACAGAAATTACAGAAATAGAGGAAATGAAATGCCAAATAAAAAACAGCATAGAAGAACCTCTCCTGTAGATCCGATCATAGTTTTAGAGTCCTTTCCGGGTCCATGTCTCAAGCCAACTCGAGTTCAGAATGATCCTTTACATATTCGTGCCCTGCTCGGTGATGCCGCGTGGTTGAGGCTACGTCCAGCCATTCGCAAGCGTTTTGGTCGTGACGCGAAACTGGGAAGTACACATATTTATCGCGGAAAGATGGATAGGATAGAGGCGACGTTGCTTGGGTTGATCATGGCACAGGCGGCGCGTTTAATCGGTACGCCTATGGCTTGGTCCCGGGGAAAGGATGTTCCTTGCGATGTGATTACCTTTGACGATCCTGATCGTGCAGGCGGGGTTGTTTGGGAGCGTCATTACTACTTTACGCCAAACAAAATACAAATAGCGAAAACGACAAAATTGGTCAGTCAAAAAGAAGGTTTATTGGAGTGTTTTGGAAAACACTTCGGCATGAAGCTGAGACTCCTAGAGGAAGGAGGTGCGCTTCACTTCATTTCTACAAGCTTTTATCTGCAAATGTTTGGTAAGCGCATTGCTCTGCCAGGCTTGCTGAGCCCTGGTAAGTTACGTGTAACACACCGGGATATTGGCGATAACTGGTTCCAATTCATATTAGAGGTCTGCCATCCATTGTTTGGAAAGCTTGCCTTTCAAAATGGCTATTTTAAAGAAGAGGAGATGAAAAATGCTACTCGTGCTTAGCTTACTGGTTGTCCAAGGAGTGATGGGCGCATTTGATAACTTCTGGCACCACGAAATAACCGAAGCTCTTCCGTCCAAACCCGGTGCGCGAAAGGAGCTTATGCTTCATAGCGCCAGAGAATTTATATACGCGTTTCTTTTCATCATGTTGGGGTGGGCAACATGGCATGGTTTGTTTGGTATATTTACGATGGTCTTATTGGTGGTCGAAGTAGGTATTACCTTATGGGATTTTATTGAAGAAGACATGACCAGAAAGTTACCGCCTCTGGAGCGTGTGCTGCATACGGTACTTGCGATGAACTATGGTGCTGTTTTGATTCTGCTCTTGCCAATTTTGTGGGAGTGGAGCCTGGATGCAAGTATTGTTAAGCCAGCAGACTATGGCGTGCTTTCATGGGTAATGACCCTCTATGCTATTGGGGTCTTTTTCTGGGGAGTGAGAGATTTTTACGCTGTGATCAAGCTTGGGCCACTACAGACCCCTGAATGCCTAAGAGATCCTATCTATGTGGGAGAAAGTAATGCTCGAAAAACAGTATTGATAACAGGGGCAACGGGATTTGTGGGCAAAGCATTGACTCGTGATCTACTTGCTCGGGGGGAAAGAGTAATTGTCCTGACAAGAGACGAAGCGAAAGCAAAGAATGCCTTTGGATCTCATGTGAGGGTAGTGAAAAATTTAGATGAAATTTCCAATGACTTCAAAATTGATCGCATTGTGAACCTCGCAGGAGAGGCGGTGATCGGCCTTCCCTGGAGTAAAGCCCGCCGAGAACGCATTTGTGATAGTCGGATTGGTACGACGCATGCGTTAATCGCCCTTATTGCCAGATTAGAAGATAAGCCAGAGGTGCTAATAAGCGCTTCTGCTGTAGGCTATTACGGCGATGGTGGAGAAAGATTGCTTGATGAGAAAAGTGAAGGTCAACCGGTTTTCATGTCAGAGTTTTGCCAGCAATGGGAAGCCGAAGCCAGAAGAGCAAAAAAATATGGTGTGAGGGTTGCCATTTTACGGTTGGGCATAGTACTTGGACGCGATGGTGGTGCCTTACCAAGTTTAACTGCACCGGTTCGTTTCGGATTAGGCACGATAATGGGAAGTGGCAAGCAGTGGATGCCTTGGGTTCATCTCCAGGATGTACTAGGCTTGATTAACTTTGCACAGACGAACCCAAAGGTAAGTGGCGTGTTCAATGCCACAGCTCCTGACTCAGTTCGGCATTCAGGTTTCATGAAAGCGCTAGGCAAAGCTCTTAATCGGCTCGTAATTTTTCCTGTCCCTGCGTTTGTGTTGAAAACAATGCTCGGTGAAATGTCCGGGATCTTTCTGGAAGGTCAGAAGATTTCGCCCTCAAAGGCAATTGCTCTGGGGTACAGTTTTGCTTACCCATCTCTTGATAAAGCGTTAGAAAGCTTATTCCTTAATCAAGAGAAATCAAAGGTAAGTACCAATATTAAAACACTAAAATGATTTTATTGTTAGAAAAGGCGGGCACTGGTAAAGGCGTCCTTATCAGTGTCCGCCAATTCGAAGAACCAGAACGTGGTATAGTTAGCAAAAATGGTCAGGTTTTTATAAATACGATCGCCTAGGGTGCTTTCAACGAAGAGGAGTGACCCAAGTTTATGCCATTAACGCCTGTCATATCTGTTAAGCCTTTGACACGTATAGATTACGAGCGTCGTCTTCAACGGGTGTTGGGATATATTCGGCAACATCTTGATCAAGAATTGAACCTGGCTCAGCTTGCGGATATTGCACATTTTTCACCCTATCATTTTCATCGAATTTTCCGAGGCTTGGTTGGGGAGAATCTTGGCAGTCATGTGAAGCGGTTGCGGATGGAAAGGGCGGCGAGTGATTTGCTTTATACCCAACAATCCGTGACGGAGGCCGCATTTGATGCAGGGTTTGAAACGCCGGAATCTTTCAGTCGCGCTTTCAAAAAATCATTTGGTGTCACCCCTAGTCGTTATCGGAAGGAAAGTGGTTTTTGCTTTCCTGATAAAGCGCCCAACGGGCTTTGGACCACAGCGATGGAATTTCAATTTGATCGCTTGTGGGATGATAAGGATGGACCCATGAAATTAAATGTTCAGATAGAAAATCATGACGAAATGCACATTGCTTTTGTCCGCCATCAGGGAGCCTATGAAGAGGTGGAACCTGTTTTTGATAAGCTCTATGCGCTTGCCGAGAAGGCCAATATACTATTATGGGATGATGCAGAGATCATTATGCTTTCTCATGATGACTCTAACATTACAGAGAGTAAGTACTTGAGAGCAGATGCAGGGATTGTGATTCCAAATTTGGTTTGTGAGATTGGTGAAATGCAAAAGCAAACGATAGAAGCGGGTCAATTTGCCGTCGCTCATTTTCAAGGGGCTTACGACTATCTTGATGAGGCCTATGACTGGATCTATGGAGGCTGGCTTCCTGATTCAGGGCGTGAAGCTGCAGATGGCCCTGCAATTGAGATTTACCACAATGACCCAATGAACGTTGTCGTGGCAAAACTCTTAACCGAAATCCGTATCCCTCTGGTGGCAAGATCATGAAGTTGTTCAATAAAAAAAGTCTCTCCGTAAATACGATTGTCCCGGAGGTCCTTAAAATTGGAACTATAGCCTCCCTGATGACGATAGGTCTTATTTCGAATGGGTATGCTGTCGATGAAGGCTACCTTATTGTAAATGCCAATATTTACACGGTTGATCGAGGCATGCCTTGGGCAGAGGCAGTCTTGGTTGAAAAAGGAACAATTACGGCAGTTGGTTCGGAAAGTGAACTTTTAAAACAGGTCGGGCAAAAATATGATGTTATTGACCTTGGCGGGAGATTGCTTATGCCAGGTTTTCAAGACCCCCATCTTCATGCCCTTGAAGCTGGTATAAATGAGACCGCGTGTTTCCTTCCCGCAGAAGGGAGCGCGGATACTTACCGTGAAGAAATTGGATACTGCCTGGAGGAACAAGATCAATCGGATTGGTTTATTGGGGCTGGTGTCTCCATGCCAGCACTGCTTGAGACGGTTGATTCTCCGGTTGTGTTTTTAGACGAGCTTATCCCGGATCGCCCCGCGGTAATCCTGGATAATCTTGGGCACGGGGCCTGGGCAAATTCGCAAGCTCTACAAGCGGTTGGTTATAGTGATTTACCAATTGATCCCCCCATAGATCCGCCCATAAATCCCCCGGGCGGCATTCTTGATCGAGATCTGTTAAGCGGACAATTAACGGGCGTCGTTTTTGAAAATGCTCAACAAAAACTGCGTAATGCGGCACTCCCGCCAACAGACGAGAACGTTGATTTTGCCTATAATAGTCTGATTAGTGCTCTGGGTGTACTGGCCGAGAACGGTATTACCACGGTGAGCGATGCGGGTGGATATTGGCCTCGTGGCCATCAGGAAGCGTGGGTGCGGGCTGAACAAGAGGGTGTTTTGACCGTACGCGCCAGTAACGCGCTTTACCTTTATCCTGATCTTCCCTTTGAGGAGCAGATGGCTGAGTTCGAAAAACGTTATATGAATGATCCTGATGGGCTCTTGCGGTTTAATCAGGCCAAAATTTATGTTGATGGTATCCTATCTCAAGCAACCGGGGCTCTTTACGCGCCTTACGAGCAGGCATTAAATCTTCCCCAAGAATTGGAAAGAGGCTTTCTATATTTTGATAAAGAAACTCTTTTTAAGTATGTCTCAAAGTTGGAAAACATTGGGTTTCAACTTCATTTCCATGCCACGGGAGATCGCGGGGTTGGCCTCGCGCTGGATGCCTTGGAGCAGGCTAAAAAGCAAAATTCAAAAACAGGTATGCGTCACCGTATTACCCACCTTTATCTAGTTGATGAAAAAGACGTGCCGCGATTTACCCAATTGGGTGTTGTCACCGATTTTCAGTTGGCCCCGAGTTCAACCAATCCGGAAACGAAACGGTACTTGGAAGGATTTATCGGTGCACGTGCCGAGGGGTTAATGCCTGCGCGTAAGTTATACGACGCGGGTGTTGATGTGGTTTTGAGCAGTGATTGGGATGCGGAAGACTTGTCCCCGCTTCTCAAAATTCAAGCTGTATTAACTCAGGAAAAGGATGCTTTTGAAGATATTGGATCTGTCGTGGAGATGATGACAATCAATGTTGCCAAACTCTTGCACCATGAGGATGAGACAGGATCCATAGAAGTGGGAAAGCAAGCTGATTTTGTGGTTTTGGATCGCGATATTTTTAATTTGCCAGTGCGTGAAATTGGCGAGGTGAGGGTAGAGGCTACACTTCTTGGGGGCGAACCTGTTTATGATCCCAACAACTTGTTCAATTAAGCTTATTTCTATTCTTGGCAGAATTGAAAATCGGAAGATAGAAAGGAGGATTGACTTAGTACATCTGTGCCGATCTTCCCTTTCTCTTAATGTATATGTTTAGACGGTGAGCTCTTGTAATGAACTCTTGGTTTGACACTTTGCTCTTATAGCCGGTGGTCTGCAAGACATTGACCTGTTTTTACTTGCTCTATCTGTCTCTAGATCCTGCCTCTTGACCAGGTGGTTTTGAACGGCGATAAAGCCTGCTCTAAAATTTTATAAATAACCGCTATTGAACGGATCTTTTCCCATGAAGCGTATCTTCTCGGGCGTGCAGCCTACAGGGAACCTACATCTTGGTAACTATCTCGGCGCTATTCGCAATTTTGTGCGTCTGCAAGACGATTATGAATGTATCTTCTGTGTTGTAGATATGCATGCCATTACTGTCTGGCAAGATCCAAAGCAATTGGTTGATAATACCCGTGAGGTGGTTGCTTCGTATCTTGCGGCAGGTGTTGACCCCAAAAAACATATCATTTTTAATCAATCTCAAGTGTCAGCACACGCTGAGCTCGGATGGATTTTTAATTGTGTGTCTCGGATTGGTTGGCTCAACCGCATGACGCAATTCAAAGATAAAGCAGGGAAAAATCGCGAAAAAGCTTCAACGGGGCTTTATGTTTATCCGAATTTGATGGCTGCGGATATCCTAGCCTATAAAGCGACCCACGTTCCCGTTGGCGAAGATCAAAAGCAGCATCTTGAACTGACACGCGATATTGCGATCAAGTTTAATAATGATTTTAATGTAGATCTTTTCCCCGTACCAGAACCCCTTATTTTTGGTGCGGCAACAAGAATTATGTCTTTACGTGATGGCAGTAAAAAGATGAGTAAGTCGGATCCGTCTGACTACAGCCGTATTACGATGATGGATGATGCTGATACGGTCGCCAAAAAAGTTAAAAAGGCAACCAGTGACCAGCATCTTATTCCTGGACTGGATATTTTGGATGAAAACGGTGTTCTTCCAGCCGAAATCCGTAAAGATCGCCCTGAGGCCTTTAACTTGCTTTCAATTTATGCAGCGCTTCAGGATCAGGAGTTGTCCGGCGTATTGAGCGAGTTTGAAGGCAAAGGCTTTGCTGACTTTAAAAAATCTCTGACAGACGTTGCGGTATCAAAGCTGGGACCTATGGGGGAAGAAATGAAACGGCTTATGGATGATAAATCTCATGTAGATGCGGTTTTAAAGGATGGTGCTGATCGTGCTGCGGCTCTTGCTGCACCGGTTATGAAAGAAGTTTTCGATGCGGTTGGTTTCCTTCGCCCTTAACAGAGTTACACTCAAAATTATAATACTCTGGTATCTGGTATGAATTTAAAAAAGGCATTCAACTTCGGTTGAGTGCCATTTTTTAAATGGTACGAGAGAGGTGATGTTTGAAATTTTGGGTATTTCAAAATTGGATAAAATTAAAAAACCTTTAATCAAAAAGTTGAAATACAACAAAAAAATCGAAACTGACCCCTTTTCCTTTTTGGCTAAGCAGGCTAGATTCTTTATTGAGTGAGCTATGATAGATTCACAAAAAAGGTTTACCGTCAAAACAAAGCCAAAATAGAGTAAAGCCATATGCAAACCTATTGCACTAACGGCTGATCGGGATGCAAGTATATCTGCCGATCGCTGAAATATCCGTAGACATCATACTCCTTCTTGCAATGGGAGGTGGCGTTGGTCTGTTATCAGGGATATTTGGTGTAGGTGGGGGATTCCTTATGACACCACTCCTCATATTTATTGGTGTTCCCCCAGCTGTAGCGGTTGCTACTCAGGCAAATAATGTAATTGCAGCCTCTGTTTCTGGTGTTTTTGCCCACTGGCGGCGGGGGAATGTTGACTTCCTCATGGGTTGGATATTGCTCATTGGTGGTTTTATTGGCTCCACAATTGGGGTTGGACTTTTTACTTTTTTGAAAAGTCTGGGGCAAATTGATCTCGTTATTAATTTATCCTATGTTGTTTTTCTCGGTACCATTGGCTTGCTGATGATGCTCGAAGGGCTTAAGGCTGTTTTTAGACGCCGAAGATCGGGCGGGGCGAGGCGGGGTAAATTACACGAACACAATTGGTTTCATGGATTACCTTTAAAAATTCGATTTCGTAAATCGCGATTATATATCTCAGCGCTATTGCCATTTGCGATTGGTTTCTTCGTCGGTGTTCTGTCTGCCATAATGGGTGTCGGTGGTGGCTTTATTCTTGTTCCGGCTATGATTTATATGCTGGGAATGCCAACCGCGATGGTGATTGGCACATCTCTTTTTCAAATTATTTTTGTTGCGGCTAACGTCACTTTTTTGCAGGCGGCCCAAAACCAGACGGTCGATGTTGTTTTAGCACTTTTGCTCTTGGTCGGATCTGTTCTTGGTGCTCAACTTGGCACACGTATTGGTGCTAAGATGCAGGGAGATTGGTTGAGGTTGTTACTGGGGATCATGGTTGTGATGGTCTGTGGTAAGCTCTTTCTTGATTTGCTTGTGACCCCTGCTGACCTCTATTCGATAGAGGCAAGGTTATGAGGAAAATTTGCGATGTATTTTCTCTTTGCCTAACACTGATATTAGGTCTTGCCAGTTTATGGACCGTAGGGGGCGTGAAGCAGGTAAACGCCATTGAAGCAGACTTGTCGAGCCATTTGGTTGCGATCAGGGCAGATTTTTCTGGGGATCGAATTCAGCTATATGGCAGTATTAATACTCCTGGTGATGTGTTGGTTATTATGCGGGGGCCAGATACCGATTTCAAAATGTTGAGAAAAAGCCGGGTAGCGGGTATTTGGATGAACACAGCAGGTATGACATTTGAAGGTGTGCCGAGTTTTTATGCGACGGCTTCCACGGGACCACTGGAGGAGATAACGTCTTCTGCTACCCGTGCGCTTAATAATATAGGATTTAATAATATTGGGTTGGACCTACCAGTCACCAAAGCTGCGGGCTCTCTTGCGCGGGACTGGAAAAATTCACTTATTCGTAATTTGATGCGATCTGGAAATTACCAGTTGGAGAGTGCAGAAGTCATTTTCCTGGGTGAACATTTGTTCAAAACTGAGTTTGAGTTACCGTCAAATGTACCGACGGGAACTTATTTTGTAAGTGTTTATCATTTACGCGATGGGCAGATTGTTGATGCAAGGACAACGCCGCTCTCCGTTTCCAAGATTGGACTTGAAGCCGAAATTTATGACTATGCACATCTTAATGGAGCGATGTATGGTATCATTGCGATATTCATTGCATTGATATCCGGTTGGATCGGTCATCTTGCTTTCCGTAAAGGGTAATACATTGAGTGATACAGACGCTACTGATCAGACAACTAAAGAAAAGATGTGTAGGGACCACGGTGCAAAAGATCGGATCTTTCTTGTTGTGGTCGATGAAAGTGAAGAAATGCAACAGGCCATGCGGTTTGCCTGTCGCCGGGCTTTGCACACTGGTGGGCGGGTCGCGTTGCTTTATGTGATCGAACCTGCTGAATTTAATCACTGGGCTGCGGTCGGTGATTTGATGCAGGAAGAAGCACGCGCTGAAGCCGAAAACCTGATGCAAAAAATGGGGGAGGAAGTCCTTGAGTATTCTGGACAAATTCCCGTGCTTTATATGCGTGAAGGGGACCGCCGGGATGAACTGGTTAAGCTTGTGAACGAAGACGACCAGATCTCGATTCTGGTGTTGGGAGCAAGTTCTGGATCCGGGGGACCTGGGCCTCTATTAACGGCCTTGATGGGAAAGCATATTGGAAAATTAAGGGTTCCTATTACTGTTGTACCAGACAACTTGGAACCTGCTGATATTGATGAAATTAGTTAGCCTAAATTTTTGTTCTTCGTCCAAGTTGAACAATGGTTTGTCACTTGGGACTTGAATGTGCACGGCAAGATTACATATAAGAACTAGAACTCCTACGAATATAAACGAGCAAATAATGTTTATTCAAACAGAACAGACCCCTAATCCTGCGACCTTGAAATTCCTTCCGGGATGCCCTGTCTTGGATGGCGGGACGGCTTTCTTTGAAGCTAAAGAAGCTGCTAGTAATTCCCCGCTTGCACAGCGTCTCTTTGACGTTGAAGGAGTGACGGGTGTGTTCTTTGGAGCAGATTTTATTACAATCACAAAATCTGAAGACAAAGAATGGTATATTTTAAAACCGTCCATTCTTGGTACGGTCATGGAACATTTCACCGCGGGTCGCCCTGTGATGGTCGATGGTGCCGAAAGTATTTCGGGTCATGCAGAGGCATCTGGTGAAGATGACGACGAAATTGTCTCTCAAATCAAAGAGCTTTTGGATACTCGGGTGCGCCCTGCAGTAGCGCAGGATGGGGGGGATATCGTATTCCATGGCTTTGAAAACGGCGTTGTATATCTTCATATGCAAGGCGCGTGTGCTGGTTGCCCGAGTTCAACCGCAACATTGAAAATGGGTATCGAGAACATGCTGCGGCACTATATTCCGGAAGTCACAGAAGTTCGGGCTAGCGCATAGTATCAAAATTATTTTTGAACCGAAATGATCTCTCGTCAATCTGGCAAGGGTAATACGATTGGTTTATGCGCCCAGATATCTGTCTGGGCGTTGATGATCGTGCTGCCGATTTATCTCGCATATCAATTAATCCCTCAAGATAATCACTCGTTAGGCCGCGACCTAATCAGACAGCCCGCAGGGCAATTAATAACGGCAAAGTCTCGTACAGCCTTGAAGGCATTGTTTGACAGACAAGACTATCTTCTCTCGGAAGTTAGAAGACAGAAAAAAAGCGTACCTCGGCTCTTTCTTAAAAAATTACCCAATGACTTGAATGAAGAAAAAAACATTGGGCTTAAAAAGAGTCTTTTTATTAGAGCTGTTCTGCCGCTTATTCTGAGGGTTAACGAACGTATTGTGGCGGATCGAGCCCGTGTTCTTGCCATTTCTAAAAATTTGAATGAGGGAAAACCTGTTAAAAAGGACGAAATTGTCTGGTTGACGATGCTTTCTGAAAAATATGGGTTTTCTTACAATGATCCTAAAAAATTGCTCGTACGATTAGATGTTATTCCCGTTAGCTTGGCTTTAGCTCAATCTATTCAGGAGAGTGGGTGGGGAACTTCACGGTTTGCACGGCAAGGAAATGCCTTATTTGGACAAAGAACGTGGTCAAGTGAGAGTGTCGGAATGCTTCCAGAAGCTATCGAAGAAGATGCAGGGTTCAAGGTAAAAAGTTTTTCAAAACTGTATGATTCGATTCAAGCTTACGCTCATAATCTGAATACAAATAACTCTTATCAGTACTTTAGAGCGCGTCGCGCAACACTACGGGGCAATCAAAATCTAAATGGTTACGCTCTAACGGGTGCACTTCTTGCCTATTCTGAAGAAGCAGAAGATTATATTTCAGCTATTCAGGTTGTTATTAAGAGCAATCGATTACAGGACTTTGACGGCGTTAGGTTATCTGATGATCGCGCGGATCAACGTTCTTAAAGGGTTGCTCTGATTAAATATCACAATAACTTTAAAGACTAACAATTTAGATTTCTCTATTGAGGAATGTAATATTGTTGTCCGAACCAGCGCCAGCGTCCATCTGGGCCGAGCATGGTACAGTTTACCCTTGCTCTTCCTGGTTCATAGGGAGCGGAGAGGCGGACTTCTATGCGTCCAGCTCCTAGTTGCTGCAGAGATATTTCGTTCTGTGAACTGTAACAATTCAGGCCTCTATAGGTGCCATCTTCCCGTGTCTTGATGCCTTCTGAAATCGTGAAGCCAAGAGAAGGAGGGTTGTGGGCGTCAGTCAGAAAGAGATCTTCCGGCAAAACGGCAGAAACAGGTAATGGCAGGCTGTTAATGGCCAATTCAAAGCGATCAGGGGTTCCGAAGCGGTTATTAAAAGGAAAACGGGGAAGCTGCATCAAGTCAGGCTGTCGGGATATAGCCCCTGAATTTTGACCAAAGGCAGCCTTGAAGCCTTTTGCACGAAGAATATTGCTGAGTTGAAGGCTAATTTCGCCGTAAGGATAAGCAAAGAGGCGAGGTCTTTTGCCAAGTGCGCGTCGGAAAATTTGATCGGATTTGTCGATGGATAAGGTTTGAGCCTCTGCATCAAGATCAACAATATGAGTATGTTGATGGGCGTGGTTGCCTATATTGATGAGACTGTCAGCGGATAGTTCTCTCAATTGAGACCAACTCATATACCCAGGGAGGCTTTTCTCAACAGGGGCGGTAGAGGTGAAAATGGTAACTGGAAGATTAGACTCTTTGAATTCCGGCCAAGCCTTTTCGTAAAAAGAGAGAAAGGCGTCATCAATACTAATGCCGATGGTTCTGTCGGGAAGTGGTTGATTATTAGAGATCGCATCGACAATATCTTCCAACGAGAGGACGTTGTAGGGGCCGCCTTTAAGCTCTTCAATATGAGCACGCAGGGTTTCCAGGCTCGTATTTGTGCTTGGGTATTTATCCTCATCAAATCGATGATACATAATGACGACAGCGCCATTCTGGATAGAAGGTTCCTGGGCAAGTGGAGTGTTGTCAGAGATGCTTGCTGAAAAACAAAAGGCCATTGCTGCAAGGGGGTATTTTAAGAAGGAGGACTTTGCCATGGCCAGATCTATTCATTTGTTTAAATGTAGTTCCTTTTACTGGCGAACCAGCGAGAAGAAAAGTAATTGGGTTGAGGGTATAGTAAAAAGAAAATGCCATTTTCGCTATAAGCAATTATAGCATTAAGGGGTCGACTGGATGCGAGCGGCGGCTACAATTTTAATTAAGGTATTTTAAAGTGTTCTCTCGCGGGATGGATAGCACTGAATAAAATGTCAATTTACATTAAGTGGCTTGCCAAATAGCTTTAGGTGATTAATGACACAGGACATGTTGTGCTATCTGAAAATGGAACCATGATTTTTGATCAGGTCAAAAGTATACCTGCATGATGCCAAGACACGAAAGTTGGGTTAATAAATTTGGACTATATTTCGTTGAGTCCTAAGCTGCATTGTATGATTGTCTCCTGATTATTGCTTTAACAAAAATTGAATGAGTTACTATGAATATTCCTGAGCATCCCACGTTACTTGGTTTGGATACGGCTGGTTCTTCATGCTCAGTGGCTGTGATGAAGAACGGCGAAGTTGTTGCAACGCTTCTGGAAGAAATGCGTCGAGGGCAATCCGAGCGTTTATTACCTCTGATTCATGACGTGCTGGACGATGCTGGTCTTGAGTTGATGGATATGGATGGTTTTGCCGTGACAACTGGCCCCGGCGGGTTTACAGGGGTGCGTATTGGTTTGGCTGCGGCTCAGGGATTTGCACTTGCTTGTGGCAAACCGCTTGTGGGGGTGAGTAATTTTGAAGTTATGGCCAGAGCAGTACCTGATTGTGAGAAAGACTCCGATCAAGTGTTGGCAGTCCTAATTGATGCCAAGAGAGCAGATATTTTTGTACAATGCTTTTCAACTGATCTATCGGCCTTAACTGAGCCATTTTCTATAGCACCAGAGAAAATGGCTTCACAGTTACCTGAAGGTAGTTTGTTATTATTGGGTGATGGTGTTGATCAGGTAGTATCCGCCTTGAGTGAGGCTGGACGAAAGATCGTCGTTTCCAAGGTTAATCCAAGTGTTGATGCACAGTATTTGCTTAATATTGCCATAGAGAGAAAATTATTTACGCACGACCAAGGGCGAATTAGCCCTCTCTATTTGAGGGCTCCTGATGTTTCTTTGCCAAAGCCAAAGCCTCCGGTGCGTTAGTTGAGATGCCAAGCTCATCTTTAGATACAGAATTTATTGTTAATGCTGGGGTAGAGCATTCTATAGTTCTAGCTGAGTTACATTTTCGTAGTTTCCCAGAGGCTGCTTGGGATAGTAAATCGATCTCGCGAATACTTTTTCAAGAGACAAGCAGGGGGCTTATTTATTGTATTAGTGGTGTGCCAATAGGCTTTGTTATTTGGCAGGAAGTTGTCGGTGAGGCAGAGATTTTAACGATTTGTATAGATCCAGAGTGGAGAGGAAAGAAGTATTCTCGCGCCTTGATTGAGAAAATGCTATTTTTCTTAAAGCAATGTAAAGTAAGTAAATTGTTTCTAGAGGTATCTGAAGATAATTTTACAGCAATTTCTCTTTATTCAAATGTAGGATTTAAAGAAGTTGGACGTAGGTTAAAGTATTATCATAAAACGAATGGTGAACTAGTTGATGCTATCGTTATGCAACTTAATATTATGCAGTAGTAAATAATTTTTTAAGAACTCATAGAGATATTGTCTTATTTGTAATATTTCTTTCTTGAAAAGCTTGGAAAATGACTTTAATTCGATTTTTAGTATGTTATAAAACAAGTAATGAAGCTTTACAGAGCAAGATAACCTTATATTTTGAAAGAACAGTCGTTTATGTCTGAAGAAAAATCCTCATTGGAACTCGTAGACCTGACAACGCGCCTTGTCTCCGCGCATGTTGCCAATAACTCTGTTGCCGTGGCTGACTTGCCGCAGCTCATTCGTGAGGTTTATGGAACACTTTCCACTTTGGGCAAAGAAGAGAAAAAAGAACCAGAACGTCCGATTCCCGTAATCTCTGTCAAAAAATCCATTACGCCTGAATTTATTATCTGTTTAGAAGATGGTAAGAAATTAAAAATGCTTAAAAGGCATTTGAAAACGGCCTATAATATGACACCTGAAGAATATCGTGAGCGCTGGAATCTACCGCAGGACTACCCGATGGTTGCGCCAAATTATGCGAAACAACGTAGTTCATTGGCGAAGCAAATAGGGCTGGGAACTCGTGCAAACAGAACTAAATAAGTTTTTTTGGTAATTGGTCCATAAATTTGAAAAAAAATGCATTTCAGGTGTTTGCTCCGGCCAACATCTTTGTGTACATTAGAATTGTTCAAAATTGGGCTGTTGCTTAAATAAACCACGATTTTAGGGTAGTCATGACATCAAAATTGGAAGTTCTTTGCGCTGAAAGAGGTCTGAAAATGACAGAGCAGCGCCGTGTTATAGCGCGTGTGCTCTCTGAGGCCGATGATCATCCTGATGTAGAGCAGGTATACCATCGGGCGTCTAAGCTTGATTCGAAAATTTCGATCGCGACGGTCTATCGAACTGTTAAGCTTTTTGAAGAGGCGGAAATACTTGAACGCCACGATTTTGGTGATGGTAGATCCCGCTACGAAGAAGTTACTGAAGAAGATCACGACCACTTAATCGATGTAAATTCTGGTGAAGTTCTCGAGTTTACAGATGCTGAAATACATACGCTTCTAGGGAAAGTTGCTGAAAAATTAGGCTATCGGTTAGTGGATCATCGATTAGAGCTTTATGCTGTCCGTGAAGGCTGCAGTGCAATAAAATAGACACAATTATCTGGCAAAGTCCTCGCCATGTATAATTTCAAGGAACATGCTGAGCATGATTGAGGGTACAAAGCGACCCGTTGAAGTGACGGCGGGATCTCTATCCATTCGATTGGCAGAGACAGAGCAGGAAATTTTAGCCGCACAAAGTTTGCGGTATGAAATTTTTTATCAAGAAAATTCGGCTCAACCAACCCCCGAAATGGAATCGTTGGGCCGTGATTTTGATAGCTTTGATTCCTATTGTGACCATCTTTTGGTGTTTGACAACGAGCTTGGTGATGGCCCCGAGGCTGTTGTTGGAACCTATCGCGTTATGCGTAGGTCAGGCGCGAAAGCCAGAGGCCAGTTCTATTCCGTTGATGAGTTTGATTTAGACAAGTTGCTCAATTTTAAGGGAGAAATCCTGGAGTTAGGCCGATCTTGCATAAATGCAGACTATCGCCGAGGCTCAACTATGCAACTTCTTTGGCGTGGTATAGCTCAGTATGTGTTCCATTATGACATTAAATATATGTTTGGTTGCGCGAGCTTGCAGGGAATTGACCCTGAAGAGCTAAAGTTGCCCCTGTCTTACCTGTTTCATAATCATCTAGCTAATCCAGAGATTTGCCCTAAAGCACTACCGGACAGATTTAGCTCAATGAACTTGATGCCTATGGAAGAGATTGACCCGCGTGAGGCAATTAGAGAGCTTCCGCCATTGATCAAAGGCTATCTTCGTTTGGGAGGTGTGATCGGCGATGGTGCGGTCGTCGATGAGCAGTTTGGAACGACGGATGTCTGCGTCATTGTCGAAACCAGTCGTGTGACAGATAAATATTTAAAACATTATAAGCGTGAAGTGGGGACTGCTGCGCAGCAGGTGGCCTAAAATGTCTGATATTGTTGTTGCATCTGGCTTGGGGTCAAACCTTCGAGCATCGTGGCGACTTCTGGCTTATCTTGGCTTTACCTTGAGCTTAATCCCACTTCAAATGTTGTTGTTGCTCTTGCGTCTGCCAGGTCGATACAGGCTCCCGCTGTGGTACCACGGCGCAACATGTTTTTTGACTGGCATAAAGGTTGTGACCAGGGGGCAGCGAAATCGTAAACAACCCACTCTTTTTGTATCAAACCATGTGTCATATCTAGACATCTCTGTGTTGGGGAGTCTGGTCGACGGTCACTTTGTTGCGAAGTCTGAAGTGGGGAGTTGGCCGCTCTTTGGCATCCTCGCCAAGTTATCAGGAACTGTTTTTATTCAACGTCGGAGGCATAAGTCCAACGAAAGCCGAATCAGCATGGCACGACGTTTGGGGGATGGGCGAGATCTCATGCTTTTTCCTGAAGGTACTTCAAGTGATGGCACTCGAGTTCTACCCTTCAAATCGGCGTTGTTCTCTGTGGCACAAGTGGCAGAAGGTGATCGCCCCTTGATGGTTCAGCCAATCTCCATTACATACACTCGATTGGATGGTATGCCGATGGGCCGTTTGTGGAGACCGTTTTATGCCTGGTATGGGGATATGGGGTTGCCGGGTCATTTGTGGCATGCGTTGGCGATGGGAACCTTAACTGTTGAAGTTGAGTTTCTTGAGCCAATAGAAGCGAGTAGTTTTACCAATCGAAAAGAAATGGCAGCACATTGTCATCGTTTGGTTTCTGGGGGAGTTTCGAAGGCTCTTGCCGGATCGCACTCTCGGGTAGCTTCTAGTCCTACTAAATGGTAATTTAACAAGGTGTTGGGGCGGTATTTATACGCGCCCATCATTAGGCTGAATTGGTAATTACGTTGGCTAAAAAGCTCTATATCAAGACTTATGGCTGTCAAATGAATGTGTATGACACAAATCGGATGACAGATGTGCTGGTACCTTTGGGGTATGAGACTGTGGATGGCCCAGAAGGCGCAGACATGGTTATTCTCAACACCTGTCATATTCGCGAAAAGGCATCTGAGAAGGTCTTTTCCGAGCTTGGGCAGTTGCGTCGTATAAAAGAGCGTCGCGAATCCAAGGGTGAGAAAATGCTTATTGGGGTTGCCGGGTGCGTCGCCCAAGCCGAAGGCGAAGAAATTTTACGCCGAGCCAAGCAGGTTGATTTAGTTTTTGGTCCGCAAACATATCACAGATTACCGGAAATGGTTACCCAAGCTTTGGGGAACACGACAGGTCGAGGCATCTCTGATACTGATTTTCCTGTGGAATCAAAATTTGATTTCCTTCCTGAAGAAAGTTTACCGCAAGGTTCATCAGCTTTTCTATCGGTTCAAGAAGGTTGTGATAAGTTTTGTACGTTCTGTGTTGTGCCCTACACGCGTGGGGCAGAGTTTTCCAGACCGGTAAAGTCGATCATTGAAGAAGCCAAGCGTTTGGTACTGAACGGCACGAAAGAGATAACGCTTCTGGGGCAGAACGTTAATGGCTTCCACGGCGAAGCGCCTGACGGCAAAAGCTGGAAACTTGGTCGGTTATTACGCGCGCTTGCTGAAGTAGATGGCTTGGAGCGTCTTCGCTATATTACATCGCACCCGAACGATATGGATGATGAATTAATAAAAACGCATCAAGAGCTTTCAACCTTGATGCCTTATCTTCACCTGCCGATCCAAAGTGGATCAGACCGTGTGTTGGAGATGATGAATAGGAAGCATACCGCTGACCATTATCGCAAAATAATTGATAAGCTTAGGGATGCGTGTCCAGAGATAGCTCTTTCATCGGATTTTATCGTTGGATTTCCGGGCGAGTCAGATCGAGATTTTGCTGAAACCATCCGTCTTATCACTGATATTAATTATGCTCAGGCCTATTCATTTAAATACAGCCCGCGTCCAGGTACGCCTGCTGCGGGTATTGATGCGCAAGTTCCTGAAGATATTAAATCTCAACGTCTGGCAATGCTGCAAGAACTCCTGAACGCCCAACAAATTTCTTTTAATCAAAGTATGGTAGGGAAAAATCTATCTGTTTTGATCGAACGTAAGGGCCGTGAAGAGGGCCAGTTGGGCGGACGTAGTCCCTATATGCAATCAGTGTTTGTACAGGCGCCTGAGCGTCTGATGGGGCATATTGTTGAAGTCAAAATTGAATCAGCCCAACCAAATTCGTTAAATGGATCTGTGGTAACAGGTGACTTTGATACTTTAGACAGGCATACTGTTAATGAGAAACAAACCGCTATGGAGGCACGCATTTGACAGCCAGAGCTCGCAACGGACAAACCACCGGTGGTGCACGGCAAAACAAATTATTAGAATTTGATAATAACAGTCTTCTCCCAATGCTTTATGGAGAGCACAATCAAAATCTAGTTCGTTTGGAGCAGCACCTTGGAGTAGATCTCGCATCACGCGGAAATCAGGTTTCAATCAGCGGTAATAAAGATTCCGTTGCGACAGCAAAAGTTGTTTTGAAGGCGCTGTACGAGCGTTTGGAAAAGGGCTTGGAAGTCGGAAATGGCGACGTTGATGCTGTTGTCAGAATGGCGCAGATTACGCCGGACTTTGAAGAGGTCGAAAAAGCTGTCGAAAGTACCCATGGTGATGAACTTGCGATTGTTACCCGTAAGCGCCGCTTGAATCCCCGTTCTCCCGGACAGGCGGATTACATCAAGGCCATGCAGCAACATGAATTGGTATTTGGTGTTGGTCCTGCAGGCACGGGTAAGACGTATATGGCTGTGGCCTACGGTGTGTCTCTCCTATTAAATGGAGAAGTTGAACGTATCATTCTTTCCCGTCCTGCGGTTGAGGCCGGTGAGCGTTTGGGGTTCTTGCCCGGGGATATGAAGGATAAAGTAGATCCTTATCTTCGACCTTTATACGATGCTCTACATGACATGCTCCCATCTGATCAGGTCTTGAGCCGATTGGAAAATGGTGAGATTGAGATTGCGCCTTTGGCTTTCATGCGCGGGCGTACTCTTTCAAATGCTTTTGTCATTCTTGACGAGGCTCAGAACACCACACCTGTACAAATGAAAATGTTCTTAACTCGTTTAGGTGAGCGCAGCAGAATGGTTGTTACAGGTGATTTGTCACAAGTCGATCTCCCGAATGGTCAACCCTCAGGGCTTCGTGACGCTTCAGACACGCTTGCCAAGCTTGAGGAAGTGGGGTTTGTCCAATTTGCCCATGCGGATATTGTGCGCCATGAATTGGTGACCAAGATCGTTCGGGCTTATGACAATCGCTCTAAATCAAATAGAGGTGCAGCTAAAGAACGTGATTTTTTTGATGGCTGAGCTTTGCCTGGCAACACACAAAGTATAGGTTCGCAGTGTCTGACTTGATTATGACAGAGGCTATGGAACGTTCTCTTGAAATAGATAACGATGCCTTTTCCACGATAGGCTTGGAAATTGGTGTTGAGGTCCGGGATGAACTTTGGGAAGAGGATCTCCCCCATTGCCGTGCTCTGATCCACCGTGCGGTTCTTTTGAGTTATGTTTTGGGAGGCTTTTCCTCTGAGGCTTCCTGTGTTGAGATCACGTCGATTTCAGAAGCTGAACTGTCTGTTGTTCTTTCAAACGATCCTGATATTCAAAAATTAAATCTCGAATACAGGGGAAAAGGCAAGCCAACTAATGTGTTGTCATTCTCAACACTGGATGACCCTGCAGAAGAAAATTTGGCTCATCAGCGAGGTGTTCTATCTCTTGGCGATATAATTTTATCTCGAGAGACCTTGATCTGCGAAGCAAAAACGCAATCTAAGAGGTTAGAAGATCACTTTACTCACCTGTTAGTGCATGGCGTTTTGCATTTATTGGGCTACGATCACTTGTCAGAAGATGAAGCATTAGAAATGGAAAGTCTCGAAATCGAAATATTGAGCAGACTCGGTATCAAGAACCCCTATGAGCTGGATGGTGATCGGCTCATAGAAGGTGCTATTGATGAGTGAAATATCTGATAACAGTAAAGTACTGCAAGACCAAGAAGCTGATGCTCCTTCTCGGGGGGGTGTGTGGAGCTGGGTAACGGGCCTTTTTGGCATCAAAGCAAGTGATTCCTCTCTTCGGGAAACCATGGAAGAGATTATTGACGAAATTGAAGGTAGTGAGGACGAACTTGAGTCCTCAACCCCTATTGGCGCTGACGAAAAAATGATGCTGGGAAATATTCTCAAACTCCGGCATCTTACCTGTTCTGATGTAATGGTTCCCCGGGCGGATATTGTTGCTGTTGATATTGATACTTCAATTAGTGACCTCATCGATATGATGAGTGATGCGGGGCATTCCAGGCTTCCGGTTTTTCGGGAAAGTCTTGATGACGTTGTTGGAATGGTACACATCAAGGATGTTTTGGAATATTCCAAAGGATCAAGGAATCCTAATCTCTCAACTATTGTGCGGCGAGTTTTGATCATTGCTCCTTCCATGCGTGCTATCGATTTACTTTTGGAGATGCGTATGTCGCGGGTCCATATGGCACTGATTGTGGATGAGTACGGCGGTATCGACGGTCTGGTTACCATTGAGGATCTTGTCGAAGAGATTGTTGGGGAAATCGAAGATGAGCATGATACGGATGAGGGGCCTCGTCTCTTTCCTCGGCCTGATGGCTCTTATGTTGCTGATGCGCGTTGCCCGATTGAAGAGCTTGAAGCAAAAATTGGAAATATCCTCACTGAAGACGAACGAGAAGAAGATATTGATACCCTGGGAGGGGTTGTCTTTTGGCTTGCAGATCGGGTCCCAGCACGTGGCGAGTTGATCGAACATGAAGACACTGGAATCATTTTTGAAATCCTTGAAGCTGATCCCCGGCGTATAAAGCGTTTACGCGTGTGGAAGAGCGAGGCAGTAATGGCCGAAGAAAAGGCTGAGGAATAGCTGAAATGATTGTGGGGAGAGGGCTGGTTGGTTTGTTCAGCCTGAGTGTAAGGCTACGTGGGTTGACTGGCTGGAAACGATACGCAATCTCCTCTTCTTTGGGTGCTGTTTCCGCAACCGCTTTTGCTCCCTTGTTTTTGTTTCCATTGCTTATTCCTGCCTTTACGGGGCTGCTCTGGCTTTTTCAAGGTGCTGAAAACCCTAAGAAAGCAGCCTTGGTCGGGTGGGCTTTTGGTGTTGGGCACTTTGCTGTTGGTTTGTACTGGGTTGGAGCCTCCTTTCTCGTTCACAGTGCGCGCCATGCCTGGATGATGCCTTTTGCTGTGTTGGGTCTAGCTGTCGGGATGGGGCTTTTTCATTGTCTTATTGGGTATGCGTTGGCACGCTTGAAATTTCGCGGAGCCGACCGCTTGATTGCATTTGTTGCTATTTGGTTGGCTGTTGAGTGGCTTCGGTCGTGGATTTTTACTGGATTCCCCTGGAATTTACTTGGATCTGTTTGGACTTTTTCTGATTCGATGCTGCAACTTGCAAGCATCACAGGGGTCTGGGGGCTAAGCATTATTACTCTTTTTGCCGCTGCTGCCCCGGCGATTTTATTTGAAGAAAAAAATCTTGATATTTCAGAGCTAAAGCGACGGGTTGCATTTGTTTTTATTGCACTCCTGTTCCCTCTTGTCGTCTGGGTTGGAGGTACCTTGCGGCTGAACGCTGTGCCTCCTGCCGGCGTGGATTATGTTGAAAATGTAAATTTAAGGCTGGTGCAGCCAAACATAAATCAGGCGGATAAATGGAAGCCCAAATTAAGAGGGAGTCATGTCGTCAAACAGATCGACATGAGCGTCAGTGAAGGATTTAAAGATGTTACTCATGTAATTTGGCCGGAAACAGCTGTTCCTTATATTCTTTCCTCCAATAGTGAATTGAGATCTTCGATCTCTCGCGTCGTTCCCCCCTCTGGTTTTCTGATCACGGGAGCTCCGAGGATAGAGGAGGTTACTTTGTCTGGTGAAGAGGGCGGAGTTGGTCGGGAGTTTAAAAACTCAGTTCATGTACTAAACCGGCTGGGAGATATTGTTGGAACCTATGATAAGTTTCATCTGGTTCCCTTTGGTGAATATGCGCCTTTAAAAGATTGGTTACCATTTGTTGAGAAATTAACCGCGGGTAGTTCAGATTTTTCACCAGGGCCTGGACCTCAAACCTTATCCATGCCAGGTCTTCCGCCCGTAAGCATGCTTATTTGTTATGAGATTATCTTTCCGGGAGCTGTTGTCGACTCTTCGAAGCGTCCGGAATGGATACTCAATGTGACAAACGATGGGTGGTTCGGTATCACAAGTGGTCCTTATCAACATTTCGGTATGGCACAACTCAGGGCTGTTGAAGAAGGGATCCCTGTTATTCGGGTTGCGAATACAGGGATTTCGGCTTCTATTGATGCTTATGGTAGAGTGATTAAAAGTATTGGTTTAGGAGAAGCCGGAGTTGTAGATACAAGATTACCAAAAACAACCTCTGCAGTTACTGTATTCTCAAGGATTGGAAATTTTTCAGTGCTTTTTATGGTGATTTTCCTGTTACTACCATTGGTAATCAAATCTAGAATCCGTGTAAAACTAAAATAAATACACTTTTTTATAGAAATAAGTTGACGGCATACGATAGTATGCATAACTATACTCGTATAGATGGTTGCTTGTGTGTGTAGTTTAGAGAGAGTGTATAATGGGACAAGTAAAAGAAAATGTACCAGTGCGTGGTAAAGGCAAACCGAACCCGGTAGATGTTCATGTTGGTAGTCGTGTGCGGTTGCGCCGTACTCTTCTTGGTATGAGTCAAGAAAAGTTGGGTGAAGCAATTGGGCTGACTTTTCAACAAGTGCAAAAGTATGAACGTGGTGCAAATCGCGTTGGTGCAAGCCGACTTTATGATCTTGCACGTGTATTAGAAGTTCCGGTTGGCTATTTCTTTGCAGATATGCCAGACGAAGTCGCTTCTCAATCTCCAGTGCGTCTTCGCGAAATGAGTGAAGAGAAAGTGGATACTTTTGTTCATGAAGCCGACCCGATGGCGAAAAGAGAAACGCTTGAATTGGTGAGAGCTTATTACAAAATCGTTGATCCTCATGTACGGAAACGTCTTTTTGAGATGACGAAAGCACTTGGCACTGCTGCGGAAGCTTCAGCAAGCGGTGTTGCTGCGGAATAAATTCTTTAATTAGGATTTGATAAATGGTCCAAGTGTCGCTTTTTCTACCAATTGACATTTAACCATTGCATAATAAGGCGCGATCAGGCATTGCTGATCGCGCTTTTTGCATTTAATTTTGCAATTGATCTGGCATGGGTCGCATAACGTTTTAATCCGGTGTCCTGATCAAGCTATTTATAATTTTTATAGGAAGGGGTTGTCGTGCGACTTGGCAGCTATCTTTTCACAAGCGAGTCTGTGTCTGAAGGACACCCAGACAAAGTTTGTGATCGTGTATCAGATTCTATCGTAGATCTATATCTATCTCATGACCCGCAATCGCGTATTGCTGTCGAAACGTTGGCCACAACAAACCGTATTGTGTTGGCTGGTGAAGTTCGTGGTCCTGCTGAGGTGACTCCAGAAGTCATTGAAGAAGTGGCGCGTCAGGCTGTACGTGATATCGGATATGAACAGGACGGTTTCCACTGGCAAAATATGGATGTTCAAAACTACATTCATGAACAGTCAGTAGATATTGCTCAAGGTGTTGATGCCGCAGGAAACAAAGATGAGGGCGCTGGTGATCAGGGCATCATGTTTGGTTATGCTTGCAAAGAGACCGAAGCTTTTATGCCTGCTCCGATCTTTTATTCTCATAACATTTTACGCTCTCTCGCTGAGGTTCGGCACTCCGGTGAAGAGCCTGGCTTGGGCCCCGACGCAAAGAGTCAGGTAACTCTTGAGTACGTTGATGGAAAGCCTGTTCGTGCTACGTCCATTGTGGTTTCGACCCAACATGCTGAAGGTGTTTCTTCCGAGGAAATTCGTGAAATTGTGCGTCGTCACGTGATGAAGGAGATGCCTGAAGGTTGGATGTGTCCCGAAGATGAGTTCTACGTGAACCCGACGGGACGTTTCGTGATTGGTGGCCCTGACGGTGATGCAGGTCTGACGGGTCGTAAGATCATCGTTGATACCTATGGTGGTGCTGCGCCTCATGGTGGTGGTGCTTTCTCTGGTAAAGATCCAACCAAGGTTGATCGGTCTGCGGCTTATGCTGCGCGTTACCTTGCTAAAAATGTTGTTGGTGCTGGTCTTGCCGAGCGGTGTACGATTCAGGTTTCTTATGCCATCGGTGTTTCAAAGCCTTTGTCTTTGTATGTGAATACACACGGTACAGGGCTGGTAGATGAGCAGAAACTTCCAAGTATTCTTATGGATATCATGGATCTTTCTCCACGGGGAATCCGTGAGCATTTGAATTTGAATAAGCCTATTTATGCCCGTACAGCAGCTTATGGACATTTTGGGCGTCGTCCTGAAGATGATGGAGGCTTCTCATGGGAGCGTCTTGATCTTGCTGATGGCCTTAAATCAGCTTTTAATCTGTAAAAGCTGTTATTGTAGAGACTTGTGTAATGAGCGATCCTGTTAAGCGTAGTATTTTTTATGGCCGCCGACAGGGTCGCCCACTACGAAAAAAAGCAACAGAACTCGTAGAGACAGTTCTGCCTAAGATTTCAGTTCCAACAGGTGATCTGGATGATATCAAGCTGATTGATTTAGATAATTTGTTTGGTAACTCAGGCCGTGAAGTCTGGCTCGAGATTGGATTTGGTGGTGGCGAACACCTTGCTTGGCAAGCTGAACACAATCCCGAAGTGAATTTTATTGGTGCTGAGTATTTCATCAATGGCGTGGCAAGCTTATTAGGGCATCTTGATGATAATGGCGCTCAAAACGTTCGCATTTATCGTGGTGATGTTCGTGATATGTTGCCGTTCTTGCCTCCGAGTTCTCTGTCAAAAGTTTTTATTTTGTTTCCTGATCCTTGGCACAAAGCTCGGCATAACAAACGTCGTATTGTTCAGCGCGAAACTCTCGATCGGTTGGCTGAACTTTTGGTCGATGGTGGAGAGCTCCGCATGGCGACTGATGATATGGGGTACTTGCAGTGGATGTTGGAGAGAACAGTTCCACACCCGGATTTTGAGTGGATTGCAGCTTCGAAACAAGACTGGAATCAACGTACCGAAGATTGGCCAAAAACCAGGTACGAAGAAAAAGGTATCAAAAAAGGCTGTAAGCCTGGCTATCTTCGATTTACGAGATTGCCGAGAAGTTGAAACTCTCCCTCTCGCGACTTTTTTGTGGCAGGATTTCTTTCTGGGGCGCAGAAAAACTAGCTCTGGTGACTTGCTGATAAAACCACTTGCGCTTGAAATGTGCTAGAGGTACAGTGCGCGCGGGACACACTTTGTTGTAGCCCGCTACATCGAAGTTTTGACAGCGGGCCTTATGGCCCATTTTTTGTACCTAAAATCAGCGTAAATTTCTGTTTATTTGCTATATAATAAGCAGTGAGCAGGCGCTTTAATACAAACGGAGTAAAGTTTTTGTCTGACGCTTCAGGAGGTTCCATACCTCTTCTTGCTAAAACGAGTGAAGGTAAGGCTGCCCAAATTGAGCAGATTATAGCCCCGACTCTGGCATCTATGGGCTTTGATATCGTTCGTGTTATGGTTACGGGTGGTGAAGAACGAAAAACCTTACAGGTCATGGCTGAGCACAGTGACCACGAGGCGACTATGACCGTTGAGAATTGTTCAGACATTAGTCGTGCAATTGAGGCGATGTTAGAAGTCGAAGATCCAATCGCGGGTGCTTTTCGTCTGGAAGTAAGCTCAGCAGGAATTGATCGTCCTTTAACACGATTGGCTGATTTCGCTCGGTTTGCTGGTTTTGAAGCCAGAATAGAGATGTCTATTAGCGTTGAAGGTCGTAGGCGCTTTAAGGGACGACTCCTTGGTGTAAAGGATGAAGCTATTCATCTCGATCTTGAGGACGAAGACGCTGAAATTTACTTACGCTTTCAGGATATGTCGCGAGCAAAGCTCATATTGACTGATGAATTGATTGCAGCAGCACAGGCTGGCGGGTAACGCGCCACTTGTAAAGAATGTGCGTAGTGTTGGTAAATCATACCTTCGCTATAGAATGAACATAGTAAACTGACTCTCCAGGATAACAGTAGCCTGGCATCAGTGTAGATTAAGGATTTTAGGGCGCATGGAAACGACTGCTCTTTACAGAACTGAACTTCTTCAGGTTGCCGCTGCCGTTGCGCGGGAAAAAAGCATTGAATGTGACGAAGTCATAGATGCGATGGAGCAGGCTATTTCTAAAGCCGGACGTGCAAAATATGGTCATGAGCGTGATATTCGTGCTGAAATTGATCGGAAGACTGGTGAAGTGAGACTGAGGCGCTACACAGAAGTGGTTGAGGAAGTTGTAAACGACCTGACCCAAGCGACTTTGAAAGATGCAAGAGTACGCCAGGCCGACATTGAAATTGGAGAGTTCTATTATGATGAACTCCCTCCGATTGATCTGGGACGTATTGCTGCGCAAACAGCGAAGCAAGTTATCGTTCAAAAGGTACGTGATGCTGAGCGTGCACGTCAATTCCGTGAGTACAAAGATCGCGTTGGTGAAGTTATCAACGGTGTGGTGAAGCGGAATGAATTTGGTAATGTGACGGTTGACCTCGGTAAAGCCGAAGCAATTATGCGTCGTGACGAAACTTTGCCGCGTGAAAACTTCCGCAATGGCGACCGTGTTCGTGCATACATTTACGATGTGCGTGAGGAACCACGGGGACCGCAAATTTTTGTATCTCGTTCGCACCCGCAATTCATGGCTAAACTGTTTTCACAAGAAGTACCTGAAATTTATGACAATGTGATTGAGATCAAAGCCGTTGCTCGTGATCCGGGAAGCCGTGCAAAAATTTCTGTACAATCGCAAGATTCGTCAATTGATCCAGTTGGCGCATGTGTTGGTCTTCGCGGTAGCCGAGTACAGGCAATTGTGACAGAACTCCAAGGTGAAAAAATTGACATTATTCCTTGGTCTCCTGATGTCGCGACTTTTGTTGTAAACGCTCTTGCGCCAGCAGAGGTGTCTAAAGTTGTTCTTGATGAGGATACAAATCGTATTGAGGTTGTCGTGCCTGATGATCAGTTGTCATTAGCAATTGGTCGTCGCGGGCAGAATGTTCGTCTGGCATCAATCCTGACAGGTTGGGATATTGATATCATGACTGATGATGAGGAATCTCGTCGTCGTCAGGATGAAACCAAACAACGTTCACAAAACTTTATTGATGCTCTGGATGTTGATGATGTTATCGCTCATCTTCTGGTCGCGGAAGGTTTTGAAAGTGTTGAGCAGGTTGGATTTGTTCCAGTTGATGAACTGGCCGCAATTCAGGGTTTTGATGAAGAGATTGCTGAAGAACTTCGTAACCGTGCGAGAGCACATCTTGAGGTTCACGAGAAAGAACTGGAAGAATCTCGTAAGAACCTTGGTGTCAGCGATGATCTTATGTCCGCCGAAGGCCTGACGAGTGAACAACTTGTACACCTTGGTGAGCAAGGTGTTAAAACACTTGATGATCTTGCTGATCTTGCCGGTGATGAATTGGTTGAAATGCTTGGCGCGGATCTCGTGATCACAGAGGATGAAGCAAATGCTGTTATTATGGCGGCGCGTGCGCACTGGTTTAAAGATGAAACTGCAGACTCCGAAGGTTCCGAGGACGCGTAGCTCAGGGGATCGATACTGTGGTTAAATCTGTATCTGGTTCTAAGGCTGGGGGAAAAAAGAAAGTTCGATGGAAGCGAAAGAGTGACCCCGAAAGGCGTTGCATCGCATCTGGAGAGCTTTTCCCCCAATCGAACTTGCTTCGATTTGTGGTTGGACCAGACGGTTTTGTTGTTCCTGATTTGTCTGGAAAACTGCCTGGACGCGGAATCTGGTTGTCTCCAAGCCGGGATATGTTAGAGAAGGCGTGTAAAAAACAATTATTCGCTCGTTCGGCTAAAGCGAAGGTCAAAGTTGCAGACGATATGATCGATCAACTTGACGCGCAGCTAACGAAACGTTGCCTTGATGCTCTAGGTCTGGCAAAACGTGCAGGACATTTAGTAGCAGGGTTTGAGAAGACTAAAGCTTGGCTTTCCTCTGGGAAAGTCAAGGTGCTGGTTCAAGCCGCTGATGCGGCAGAAGATGGGCGCGGTAAAATTCGTGCATTGGCCAGGGCTATAGACCCTGACATGCTAACAAACGAAATTTTTACTGCGCAGGAACTAGGGCAAGCGTTGGGCCGGGAAAGTTGGGTTCATATAGCGCTTAGGCCAAGTGGAATCGCTGATAAGTTCGTCGTGGATACGACGCGGTTGTCAGCCCTAAGAGGAATTGCGGGAACCCCCGCCAAAGAGTAAGTGGACGCCTGAAAGACATGACCTCGAGCAAGGACACCAAGCAGAGCAAAAAGCCGCTGACACTTAGTCGGCCAAATTCGCTTGAGTTGAAAAAAACTGTTGAAACCGGACAGGTTAAACAGAGCTTTAGCCATGGGCGGTCTAAGTCCGTTACCGTGGAAGTCAAGCGCAGTCGTACCTTTGAGCGTGGCGAGAGTGGACGGATGGCTGAAGTCACCACACCTGAGCCACAGCTTACTGAAGCGCCAAAGCCCAAAGAGGCTGTGGTTGTTAAAAAAGCGCCTGCTGCGAAAAAGCCTATTAAGCCTAAAGCAACTCAGGACAACTTGACGAATGCTGAAAAAGCAAAGCGTATGCAGGTTCTTACTGCTGCGCGCCAAGCTGAAGAAGGTAAGCGGCAAGCTGCTGAAGAAGAAAAGCTGCGCTTAGAAGAAGAGAATAAGCGTAAGGCTGTAATTCAAGCTGAAGAAAACGCCCGTCTTAAGGCTGATGAAGCTGAAAGATTAAAGCAGGAAACAGAAGCTGCTCGTGTTGAGAATGCAAAAAGCTCAATGGAGAAAGCTGAAGACGAAGCTAAAGTTGCTGCACGCGCTACGACGGAAGCTCGTAAAAAACGTGAAGCTGCAGAACGCGCACCTGATCGACGTCCTGCGCGTCAAGAAAAGCCAAAACCTAAGAAAAAACCTGCTGCAGCTCCAACAAGTGTTGGTGATGCGATCGCTCAAGAGCTTGGTGGCCGTGTTAAGCAAGGTAATAAGCCGAGCTTTACGCCTAAACAGGCTACTGACAAAAAAGAGAGCACTGGCGATCGCCGTAATAAAGGTAAATTGACTATTTCAAGCGCGACTTCGGATAATGATGGACGTCAACGTTCATTGGCATCTGTTAAACGTCGCCGTCAGAAAAAACTTCAGCAAGAGCGTGGCGGAAACCGTGCAGCTCCTATGAAAGTTTTACGTGAAGTAATTCTGCCTGAAACGATTACAGTTCAGGAACTTGGTAACAGAATGGCTGAACGGGCTACTGATGTTATTAAAGAACTGATGAAGCTTGGTGTTATGGCCACGATCAATCAGACGATTGATGCTGATACAGCCGAATTGGTTATTCAAGAACTTGGCCATACGTACAAACGAGTCACGGATGCTGACGTTGAACAAGGCATTCTTGGTGTCGAAGTCGATGACGAAGGCGATTTGGCCACACGTTCTCCTGTTGTGACGATTATGGGTCACGTCGATCATGGTAAAACTTCGTTGCTTGATGCGATCCGCTCTGCTGATGTCGTTCGTGGTGAAGCCGGCGGTATTACCCAGCACATCGGTGCCTATCAGGTGAACTTGAAGTCCGGAAATAAAATTACTTTCTTGGATACTCCGGGACACGCGGCTTTCACCGAAATGCGTCTTCGTGGTGCAACGGTTACAGATATTGTTGTTCTCGTTGTTGCTGCTGATGACGGCATCATGGAACAAACGATTGAAGCGATTAATCACGCGAAGGCATCAGGAGTTCCTATTATTGTTGCGATCAACAAAATGGATAAACCGGGTGCTAATTCTGACCGTGTGAAACAAGAACTGCTTCAACACGAACTCGTCGTTGAAGATATGGGTGGTGATGTTCAGACAGTCGAAGTTTCAGCCAAAGCTCAAACGGGTCTGGATAAGCTTGAAGAAGCGATTATGCTTCAAGCTGAGTTGCTCGAACTTAAAGCGAATTCTGATCGTGACGCAATCGGTACTGTGATCGAATCCAAGCTTGATAAAGGGCGTGGCTCTGTTGCTACTGTTCTGGTTCAAAAAGGAACACTTGTCGTTGGTGATATTTTTGTCACTGGTAGTGAGTGGGGTCGTGTCCGTGCAATGACCAACGAGCGTGGTCAACAGATCACAGAAGCTGGTCCTGCACTTCCTGTCGAAGTTCTTGGCCTAAACGGTACGCCGAATGCTGGTGACGATTTCATCGTTGTTGAAAATGATGCCAAAGCCCGTGAAATTGCTGAATACCGTGAGCAAAAGAAGAAAGATCTTGCTGCTGCTGCAGAAGGACGTGGTTCTCTGGAACAGATGCTTGCCAAATTAAAAGAAGGCCAAGCGGAAGAGTTGCCTGTTATTATTAAGGCTGACGTTCACGGCTCAATGGAAGCAATTGCGACCAGCCTACAGAAAATGAATACCGACGAAGTTAAGGTTAACATTCTTCACACTGGTGTTGGTGCGATTAACGAATCCGATATCACATTGGCTCAGTCTACGGGTGCTTTTGTTATTGCGTTCAACGTTCGTGCCAATCCGCAAGCCCGTGAAATGTCTCGTCGTGAGAACGTCGATATTCGCTATTACTCTATCATATATAACGTTGTAGATGATGTGAAAGCGGCATTGAGCGGTATGCTTGAGCCTGAACAACGCGAGAAATTCCTTGGTTACGCAGAAATGCGCGAAATCTTTAATATTACCAAAACAGGTAAGATTGCTGGTTGTATGATTACCGAGGGTATTGTTCAGCGTGGCTCAAAAGTACGTTTGCTTCGTGATAATGTTGTAATCCACGATGGTACTCTTAAAACTTTACGCCGCTTCAAAGAAGAAGTTAAGGAAGTTAAAGAGGGTTACGAATGTGGTATGGCCTTTGAAAACTATTTTGACATTCAAGTTGGCGATCAGGTTGAGTGTTACATCATCGAGGAAATCGCCCGAAAGCTTGATTAAGCTTTCGGCAGCGATGCCCAGCGATGAAGGGATGATTTCCGGTGAGTTCAAATTCTAAAAACCGCAGTGGTACACCTAGAAGCCAAAGGCAACTACGTGTAGGTGAAGAGATTCGCCACGGTATGTCTCAAATCTTGAATCGAACAAGTTTTAATGACCCTCATCTCGAGGGGGTCATTATTACTATTTCTGAAGTTCGACTTAGCCCCGACCTCAGGAATGCAACGGCTTTTGTTGTGCCTTTGGGTGGTGCTGATTTGGGTTTGGTTACGGAGTCTTTGAATAAGGCTTCGAGTTTCTTTCGCCGTGAATTAAGCCAAATGTTACGCTTACGAAGCTGTCCTCGGATTGGTTTTGAGGCAGACACATCGTTTGATGAAGCTGCTAAAATTAACACGATCCTTCAGAGTGATAACGTTCAACAAGATCTTCGTCATGATGACGATGACTTGATGGATGATTCTAACGATATCGAGTCGCACTCTGAGGATGGCGACGCCGAGGTATAATGGCCCGTAGGAAAAAAGGCTTACCCATTCATGGGTGGTTGGTCATTGACAAACCACTCGGTGTCACATCGACTCAGATTGTCGGAAAGGTTCGTCGCCTCCTTAATGCGCAAAAAGTTGGTCATGGTGGCACTCTCGATCCTTTAGCAACCGGGCTTCTTCCGCTTGCCTTTGGGGAAGCTACAAAGACAGTTTCTTATGCTATGGATGGTCGGAAAAGTTATCGATTTGCTGTAAAGTGGGGCGAGGCAACTTCTACCGAAGATCTTGAAGGCGACGTCATCGAGACGAGTACTCATAGACCCAAAAAAAATGATATTCTTCAATCTCTTGAGAGTTTTAAAGGCGAAATAAATCAAGTTCCCCCCAGATATTCTGCTATTAAAGTTGATGGGAAAAGAGCCTATGATTTAGCCCGGAGCGGGGATGAAGATTTTGAAATGAAGTCCAGAATTGTTCGTATTGATCGATTTGACTTGATCGAAATGCGAAACAAGGACGAAGCAGTATTTGAAGTTGATTGCGGGAAGGGAACTTATGTTAGATCTCTTGGCCGCGATATTGCCAAGGCACTTGGAACTTGCGCACATGTGACGGAGTTACGCCGTACACGCGTGGGACCCTTTACTTTGGAGCATGCGATTTCACTGGAATCTCTTGAAGAGATCGGGCATAGTCCCGCTGCCGAAGAGCTATTGCTCCCGGTAGAGACCGCGCTGGACGACATCTCGGCGTTGGCCTTATCAGAAACCGAAGCGACCCGCCTGCGACATGGTCAGCCGTTATCAATGATAGCTAGGCATGATCTGGAGCGGATCGGTGACTTGGTTAACGGAGACGTTTTTCTGGCAACAGAAAACGATAAACCGTTAGCTTTGGCCCGATTTGAAAAAGGTGAGGTGAGATCGGTGCGTGTTTTAAATCTCTAGGTTTTGTCCTAGATAGCTTTTAAAGAAGGAAAAGCGATGTCGATTACGGCTGAGCGTAAGCAAGAAGTTATTAAAGAATTCGCCACTATCGAAGGCGATACAGGTTCTCCAGAAGTACAGGTAGCTATTCTATCTGAACGTATCAATAACCTGACTGAGCACCTCAAAGATCACAAAAAGGATTTCCATTCCCGTCGTGGTCTCTTGGGCATGGTTGGTTTGCGTCGTCGTCTTCTGGACTACACGAAAAAGAAAGATCAAGCTCGTTACGAAGCTCTGATTAAACGTCTCGGCCTACGCCGTTAAGGTATAGGTAGTTTCTGCGACGCCCGGCCAACAGCGAAATTGATTTCCTGTTGGCCGGGTGTACCTATATTCATAGATTGGATTTCTCTCTTAATCTTCATGAATATTTCTTTGATATTGTTTCGGGGGTCGGGGCAATATTAAGTCAGAGCCGGTCCTGCGAAAGCTGTCTAGAAACAGACAGCTTTCGTAGGCCCGGCAAAGTTTAACCGGCCCATTATTGTAAGGAAAACTGATGTTTAACATCTATACAAAAGAAATTGAATGGGGTGGTCGTACCCTTAAGCTGGAAACCGGTCAGATTGCACGTCAAGCTGATGGTGCGGTACTTGCGACTTATGGTGATACTGTTGTTCTTTGTACCGCGGTTGGCGCACGTAGCGTTAAACCTGGTCAGGACTTCTTTCCACTAACTGTTAACTATCAAGAAAAAACATATGCTGCTGGTAAAATACCGGGCGGTTTTTTTAAGCGTGAAGCACGTCCTTCAGAAAAAGAAACATTGGTTTCTCGCCTGATTGACCGCCCATTGCGTCCATTGTTCGCTGATGGTTATCTCAACGAAACACAGGTTATTTGTACTGTTGTCAGTCACGATCTTGAAAATGATCCTGATATCATTGCTATGATCGGCGCATCTGCGGCTCTGACAATTTCGGGTCTTCCTTTCCTTGGTCCAATCGGTGGTTGTCGTGTTGGTTACAAAGACGGTGAATACCTTTTGAACCCATTGATGCCTGATTATCCGGAAATGGATCTTGATCTGGTACTTGCTGGTACACACGAAGGTGTGTTGATGGTGGAATCAGAAGCTCAAGAGCTTTCTGAAGAAGTAATGCTCGGCGCGGTAGCTTTCGGTCATGAGCAAATGATGCCTGTGATCAACGCGATTATCGAATTGGCTGAAGAGTGTGCAAAAGATCCACGTGAAATCGCTCCTATTGATCCAGCCGTTGCTGTTGTTAAAGAAAAACTGATCGCAGGTGGTATTCTCGATAAGTTTGCTGATGCTTATGGCGAGCAAGAAAAGCTTCAACGTCAGGTTAATATTGCTGCGGTTAAGGCTGCTGCACTTGAGAGTCTTGAAGGCGATGAGGTTTCTATTGCTGGTGGTTTGTTTAAAAAACTTGAAGCACAGGTTGTTCGTGGCTCTATTTTGAAAACCAGCATGCGTATTGATGGCCGTAACACCAAACAGGTTCGTCCTATTGTAGCCGAAGTTGGTAAGTTACCACTCACTCACGGTTCAGCACTTTTCACTCGTGGTGAAACTCAGGCGCTTGTGACTTCTACACTGGGCACAGGTCAAGATGAGCAGATCATCGATCAGCTTGATGGTAGCTATCGTGAGCATTTCTTGCTTCATTATAACTTCCCTCCTTATTCCGTTGGTGAAGCAGGTTTCCTTCGTGGTCCTGGTCGTCGTGAAATTGGTCATGGTAAACTTGCATGGCGTGCGATCCGCCCATTGTTGCCAACCAAAGAAGATTTCCCATACACAATGCGTGTTGTTTCTGAAATTACAGAATCAAATGGTTCTTCTTCTATGGCGACAGTGTGTGGCGCATCTCTTGCGTTGATGGATGCTGGAGTTCCTCTCGGATCACCAGTTGCTGGTATTGCTATGGGGCTGATTAAAGAAGGCGACGATTTCGCTGTTCTTTCTGACATCCTAGGTGACGAAGACCACCTTGGTGACATGGACTTTAAAGTAGCTGGTACCGTCAATGGTGTGACAGCTCTGCAGATGGATATTAAAATTACATCTATCACGCAGGAGATCATGAAGGTTGCTCTTGAGCAGGCACATGAAGGTCGTCAGCACATCCTTGGTGAAATGTCCAAAGCTCTGACATCTGGACGTGAAGGTGTATCTGAACATGCACCACGCATAACGACTTTCAGTATTCCAAAAGAAAAAATTCGCGAAGTAATTGGTACTGGTGGTAAAGTTATTCGGGAAATTACCGAAGAAACTGGCGCAAAGATCGATATCGACGATGATGGAACCATCAAAGTTGCTGCTGTTGATCAAGAAGCTGGTGATGCTGCTGTTAACTGGATTAAATCTATTGTTGCTGAGCCAGAAGTTGGCGTTGTTTACGATGGTAAAGTTGTCCGTTGTGTTGATTTCGGTGCTTTTGTGAACTTCATGGGTGCCCGTGATGGTCTGGTTCATATCTCTGAACTGGAAGATCGTCGTGTTGGCAAAGTTACTGAAGTTGTAAACGAAGGTGACATGGTTAAGGTGAAGTGCATCGGTGTTGAGCGTGGTGGTAAAGTTAAACTTTCCATGAAGCGTGTGAACCAGGAAACTGGTGAAGACCTTGAAGCAAACGCAGAAGCTGAATAAATATTCTGGTTAATTGATGTAAACTGGACTCATTACATCAGTTAAACTGGTAATTGACCTGTCACAAAAAGCAGGTATTAAGAAACGGATGATCCCCTGGGATTGTCCGTTTTTTCTTTGGGGTGCTGACCCGCTTGTGACAGGGAGAAGGAGCATGGCAAACGCCACTCCGAAAGTTATATTACCAAGGGTTCAGGCCCATCGTGGGGCAAAAGGTGTCCGGCCTGAGAACACTATGGCGAGCTTGCGTGAGGCTCTTGTGCAGGGTGCTTCTTGGACTGAGTTTGACGTTAAGTTGTCAAAAGACGGTATCCCGGTGCTCTATCATGATCAGGACCTGAAACGGACCTCCGGATTAGATGGGTTGGTAAAGGATTATACCTTTGATGAACTTCAGGCGATCGAGGCTGGCGCTTGGTTCGCCCCCTCATTTAAAGGTGAAAAAATTCCTTCCTTAGAAGAAGTTTTACAATTTCATATCGACAATGGGCTGCATGCCAATATTGAATTAAAACCCTCTGATGGCGAAGAGGCTGCAACTGCACGGGCTGTCGTTACTTTGCTCAACAGAGTTTGGCCGGATGACTTGGCAAAACCTTTGTTTAGTTCTTTTAAACGTGAAGCACTCGCCGTAGTTCGGGATCTTGCGCCTAGTTTTCCGCGCGGTCTTTTGCTTTATGATGACACCAGCGACTGGCAAAAACATGCTGCGAGCTTGAACTGCACGACCATTCATCTGTGGCATAAGATGTTTACGCCTGAACTCATCACCGAGATCAAACAACTCGGGTACGGCATCGCGACCTATACGGTCAATGACGTTGATCGTGCTAAGGAACTCGTTGCTATGGGTGTTGAGAGTATCATTACTGACTTTCCAAAGGAAATGATAGAAGCGATTGGTATTTAGCCGATCTACGCGTAGTCACAGGTAGGAAATATAAAAGTTAATTCCAAGAGACCACCGGCGTTAATTTTCCGAGACGAAGGCACTTTGCAAGAGGCCAAAATGGCAACTATTGACGTGTAACTGTCATTGTTGTCATTCGATCTATTCAACATAGTGTTTAAAACTCTTAGGAGATAAAATATGCTTGATCTACGCCCCAATTGCGAGTGTTGCGACAAGGACTTACCACCAGCTACTACCGAGGCAATGATTTGTACGTACGAATGTACTTTTTGTATAAATTGTGTAGAAAGTGTTCTTTCTAACGTCTGTCCGAACTGTGGTGGTGGTTTCTCGCCACGCCCTATCCGTCCTGCTATCGAACATAGAAAAGGTCTGAGTACGCTTCATCAACCACCTTCGAACAGGCGTGTACGGACGAAATATTCCAAAGAAGAGTTGAAAGCACTCGCTGATCCGATAAAGTCTCTACCACCTGAAAAGCGATAGGGTGAAGTCGAAAATACTGGCTGCCTTAATCGCTTTAAAGGAGAGAACGTTTTCCGGGTTCCCCAACTTTTAAATAGATTGCAGAGCAGTTATGTCCCATATCATTAAAACGGTCGAAGATTTACAGGCTATTTATGGCGAAAGAAGTCCAAGGGCCGATAAAAAAGTACTTTCCCGCTTGGATAAACATTGCCGCACGTTTATTGCTCATTGCCCGTTCTTGACCTTGGCGACTTCGAGTGAGGCAACGGGTACGGATTGTTCTCCCAAAGGAGATGCCCCTGGGTTTGTTAAAGTTCTTGATGACACGCGGCTTGCAATCCCTGATCGTCCAGGAAATAATCGCATCGATAGCCCTTTGAATATGTTGGATAATCCCCAAATCGGTTTACTTTTTATGATACCAGGAGTGAAAGAAACGTTGCGTGTGAACGGTAACGTGGAAATTTCGATCGATCCTGCGCTGTTAGATATCCTGTCCGTTGAAGGAAAGCGACCTCGGTGTGCTTTTATCGTGACGGTTAAAGAGGCTTATATTCATTGTGCAAAGTCGATCATGCGCTCTGATTTGTGGAATCCAGAAAAACATATCGAGCGTAAAACTTTACCATCAATGGGAAGAATATTAGCTGACCATATTGCAGAAGAACTGGATGCTGAAGCTTATGATGCCTCGATGGAAGAACGCTATCGCAAAGAGCTTTACTAAGGAACGGGTATGAAGACAAAATTCAAAACTGGTGGGTGCCTCTGCGGTGCGGTGCGGTACGAAATAAAAGGCCCTTTGCGTGATTCAATTGCCTGTCACTGTGTACAGTGCCGAAAAACCAGTGGTCACTACGTATCTGCGACGGCAGTTCATAAACTTGATTTTGAGATTATAGAAGATACCGGACTGAAATGGTACCAGTCTTCGTCCTATGCCAAGAGAGGTTTTTGTAGCGCATGTGGTTCCAGCTTATTTTGGGATATGGATGACCGTGATCTTATGGGTGTAATGTCAGGAACACTGGATGGGAAAACCGGGATTAAAACCTCGACCCATATCTATGTCGGGGATAAGGGCGATTATTACGAGCTGACAGATGATCTCCCCAAATTTGATGGATACGAAAAATAGAAAATTCCTGAAAATAAAATTGCCTGAATATCTCTAAGTAAGGCGCAAAAAGGGATTAGAGTTACATAAGCTTCACTTATCCAAAGGGATGGCTTTTATTCGGTAAAGTTCTGCCCTGTACCTGAAGTAAAGGGGCATAATTTATATGCGGTAATACAATATTAAACGTCTGAAGGGAGTGAAAAAAAAGGCCGCCAAACAGGCAGCCTTTCCCGAAAATAGGGTAAGTACCCTAATTATTGCACGTACTAATCACGTTTTGGACTTGGAATTGCAGTTACGTTGAAACCGGCATCAACAAAATGCACCTCACCAGTAACACCAGCAGATAAGTCAGATGCGAGATAAAGTCCGGCATTACCAACTTCTTCTAACAACACGTTACGTTTCAGAGGGGAGTTGTCCCGTGTAAAGCCATAGGTGTATTTTGCATCAGCAATAGCAGATCCTGCAAGAGTACGCATTGGTCCTGCAGAAATAGCGTTGACGCGGGTGCCAGTGGGACCAAGGTCCGCTGCTAGATAACGTACAGAGGATTCAAGAGCTGCTTTGGCAACGCCCATAACGTTGTAGTTCGGTGTTACGCGTTCGGATCCGAGATAGGTTAACGTTATCAAGCTACTGTTTTCGCTCAGGAATGGTGCCGCTTTTTGGGCGACTGCAGTAAAGGAATAGCAGGATATGGACATGGTGTTACGGAAATTAGCCCGCGTGGTGTCCACATAGCGTCCCTTAAGCTCTTCCTTGTCAGAATAGGCGATCGCATGGACTACAAAATCCAGACTACCCCATTGTTCTTTCAAGGTAGAAAAAACATTTTCAAGTGCTTCGCTATCTTCTACGTCGCACGGCAGGACCAAATTTGATCCTACTGATGCAGCCAGAGGTTCAACGCGTTTTTTAAATGCATCACCTTGGTAGGTGAAAGCGAGTTCTGCGCCTTGGCTGTGTAACGCTTGAGCAATCCCCCAGGCGATGGAGTGGTTATTGGCGACGCCCATAATCAGGCCGCGTTTTCCGTCCATCAATGCCGTTGTCATCGTCACGTTATTACCTTTCAGTCTTAATACTGCTTATATCGAGCTCTATCGATGTTTCTAAAACGTTATCTATTTGTTTAAGCGTTTGAAGACCAACGAAGCATTGGTGCCGCCAAATCCAAAGCTGTTAGACATGACGCAGTTGATATTGTCATCATCTCTACGCTCTAGAAGGATTGGCATACCTTCGCCTTCTGGATCGAGTTCTTCGATATTTGCTGATGCACACAAGAAGTTGTTGTTCATCATAAGCAGGGAGTAAATAATTTCTTGTACACCTGTGGCACCCTGTGAGTGACCAGTCAGGGACTTGGTGGAAGAAATCCAAGGAACTTTTTGTCCCTCAAAAGCTTCCTTGATCCCCTTGAGTTCTATGTTATCGCCAACAGGTGTCGATGTGCCGTGTGCATTGATGTAATCTACAGGAATGTTTCCAGCCTCATTGATCGCCATTTTCATACAACGGACGCCACCTTCTCCAGAGGGGGCGACCATGTCTGCACCATCAGATGTTGCCCCGTAGCCAACGAGTTCACCATAAATTTTAGCGCCACGGGCTTTGGCATGTTCGTATTCTTCTAGAACAACAACACCACCACCACCTGAAATAACAAATCCATCGCGGTTAACATCAAAAGCACGGGAAGCTTTGGTTGGGTTATCGTTATATTTGCTGGAAAGGGCACCCATAGCATCAAATAGAACGGTCAAGGTCCAGTGCAGTTCTTCACCACCTCCGGCAAAGACGATATCCTGTTTACCCATTTGAATGAGCTCTGCACCATTACCCACACAGTGTGCAGAAGTGGAACAGGCTGACGTAATGGAGTAACTATGGCCCTTGATCTTGAAGGCCGTGCCCATATTTGCAGAGTTTGTGGAACCCATTGCGCGTGGGACCATATAAGGTCCAACCCGTTTCGGACTCTTTGTTCTAGCAATGTCTGCGGCTGCTACTTGGTTGGAAGTCGACGAACCACCTGATCCCATCACAAGTCCGGTACGAATGTTGGAGACGAGATCATCTCCAAGGCCAGCATCTTTGATGGCCTCTTTCATTGCGATATAGTTATAGGCTGATCCGTCACCCATGAAGCGCCGGAGTTTACGATCAACCAAGGCATCAAGATCAATATTAATTGATCCGTGCACATGGCTACGGAAACCCATTTCAGCATAGGTTTCACAATATTCTATACCAGAGCGACCTTCCTTAAGGGAATCAATCACTTCTTCCTTGTTATTCCCGATGCTGGAAACAATTCCAAGTCCGGTGACGACTACGCGACGCATCTGCAGTGTCCTTACATTTGTTACGCCGCGAAATTATGTTCCGCGGCTGAAGAGTCAGGTCGAAATCAAGTTACTTGAAAGGATTAATCTGCCTGAAAAAGGCCGACTTTCATGTCTTTAATTTCAAAGGCAACGTTATCATCAGCCATTATGATGCCGTCAGATACGCCCATAATCAATCTACGATTAATGACACGTTTCATGTCAACTTTGTAGGTTACTTTTTTGATGTCAGGAGTGATCATACTTTTCAGTTTCACTTCACCAACACCAAGAGCGCGTCCACGACCAAGTAATCCGCTCCAACCCAGGAAGAAACCAGTCATTTGCCATACAGCATCTAAGCCCAGACATCCCGGCATAACAGGGTCGCCCTCAAAGTGGCATTTAAAAAACCATAGATCAGGGTTGATATCAAATTCAGCAATAATTTGCCCTTTTCCATGCTCGCCACCATCTTCATTGATGGTCGTAATCCGATCGAACATGAGCATTGGAGGCAAAGGTAACTGGGCATTTCCAGGACCAAAAAGTTCACCACGCCCACAAGTCAAAATTTCTTCGTAGGAGTAGCTGTTCTGGCGTTCGCTCAAAGGTTTATCCACCGTTTTTTATGTTGTTTTCCGAACCTCAGACCTAAGCGGCCGAATCCGGGCTGACTATAACACAGGCATACCGTGCCGTGGCAATGTTCTTCAAGTTGTAACAGGTCGTTTATTAAGGAATTTTTTACGTGATGTTACATGAAAGAGTAATATTGAACTGTCATGTGTTGTCTCCAGACTAAATTATCAATTGAAAATTGTAAATATTTTGCCAATTAACCCCTCCATTAATTTAGGGAATCCTATTTTGGAGAATATCCTTTGGGAGTATGGGATTGCTTTGTTGATTAAGAGCGTACTTATTCGGCTTTGTCCCTGAAATTTTGGAAATGGTCAGTAGCTGAAAACGACAAAAACGATGTCACCTGTAAAATTAATCTGAATAACGTATAACAGAGTGAATTAGAGTGATAATGAAGCTAGAATCTCTTTTTTCCTTTAATAGTGCGGTTTCTGGCTTATATTAGTTATTATGGAAAAGATACGCCCCTATACAGAATTAATAGATACGCTCAAAACTGCTGGTCTCAGACCGACACGGCAACGCTTGGCTTTGGCTAAGTTGTTGTACGCGCAGGGTGACCGTCATATTTCTGCAGAGCAACTTCATGTAGAAGCGATGGAATCAAAAGTTAGTGTGTCACTGGCTACTGTGTATAACACGCTCCATCAATTTCATGATGCAGGCTTGTTACGTGAGGTTTTAGTCGAAGCCGGGCGATCTTATTTCGATACCAACATAAGTGATCATCACCACATTTTTTATGAAGAAACTGGTGAGTTGATTGATATTTCGCGTGATAGTGTTCAGTTTAAGAACTTACCGAAATTACCAGCAGGTAAAGCGATCTCACGGGTTGAAGTCGTTGTCCACGTTGTGGACATTGATGATAAGGCAGAATTGACAGCTGCTGAATAAGCAGTTTCATACCGCTTCTAATCAAATTGGTTAATAGAAATTTTTTCTGACAATTCTTGCAGCTGACCGCGTACAGGCGTAAGCTTTTTGTGTTGGAAAAATCCGTCGTTACGGCAGAGCTCAAAAAATGAGCCGAGAGATGAGTAGGGCCAAGCTCTGATGAGTTTGGCCCTGTTTTTTCAGGTCATTATGCGTCGGGAGGTGTTTTCCTGATACATTCTGTGTAACGTTTTAATCGAAAATTTCACCTTTATAGCTACCATAAAGGGCAGAGCGTTGTAGCCAGCCAGTAATGTCTTTTATTTCAACTTGGCACCAGTCATTAGAATTACAGGAATCTAACTCTCCAATTACACCAGCTTCTGCTTGGACGACGGGACGGCTGGTAACCTCTGGATCATCGTAAATGGTTCTTACTGCTCCAGTCACCATCATACTTCGTTGTCCTTTGAGCATACTCTGATGAACCCAGCCTTCGGTTCCTTGCCAATCTCTAATTTGGCGCCATGTATCAAACTCATCTATGATCTCAACAGGTAATCGACGTCGATGGTATATCCAACTTATGGGGTAACGCGTGCCCGGACCTGCTCGCATATTGACTTCGCCAGATCTAAAGCTAACGAATCGGGGTAAGGGGAGACCGCTCGGGCCAACTTTTTTATCACCAGATACTGCTGATGCATTTACAATAGGGCTGTCGCTTAAAGCTAAGGAGCTTGTAGAGAGAAAAATTCCTAAAAGGAACAGTCCTATAATACGTCTTGGAGAGGCTATCTGTAACCGGAAGGTCATCTCGTTATCTCCGGAGAGAAGCAGCAGGACAAGTTTTTCATCATTTAATTAATTCGGTGTACTTCAGAAGTTGGTAAGTCCGTTATCGCCGAGATTACCTTTAGAAAACCCGACTGGCTAGAATTTATCGAAACAACTCTTTCTGTCTCTTGGCAAAGCCCTTGTTCACGGCATAAACTAACTTAGCAAACATGCAGGTCGTAAATACAATGATAAGACCTGCTAGTAAGGACCAGCAACAGGGCCCCATAGGCATATGACTCAGAAAAAACCCCTTGTAATCGTCACGCGGCGGCTTCCGGATGCGATTGAAACTCGGATGATGGAGCTTTTTGATTGTCGGCTTAATTTGGACGACAAACCTTTCTCTCAAAAAGAACTTATCGCAGCGGTCAAAGAAGCAGATGTATTGGTGCCGACTGTGACGGATCGGGTTGATGCGGGGGTTCTTGCGCAAGCGGGACCAAATCTGCGCTTAATTGCTTCGTTTGGAACCGGCGTGGATCATATTGACCTTAAAACTTGCCGCCAGCGCGGTATTACGATCACGAATACACCAGGCGTTTTGACTGAAGATACGGCAGATATGACTTTGTCTCTAATTCTCGCAGTATCTCGACGTTTAACCGAAGGTGTGAAACTGATCAGGTCGGGTGAATGGACAGGTTGGAGCCCAACCGGGATGCTGGGACATCGCCTTTATGGTAAACGCCTTGGGATTATTGGAATGGGACGTATTGGCCAAGCCGTTGCTCGGCGCGCTAAAGGTTTCGGTCTTTCAATCCATTATCACAACCGACGCAAGGTTCACCCTGATATCGAAGACGAGCTTGAGGCAACATACTGGGAAAGCCTTGATCAAATGTTATCTCGTATGGACGTAATTTCTGTTAACTGTCCCCATACGCCAGCGACCTTCCATCTTCTTTCAAGTCGACGCCTCAAATTACTGAGCGAACGCGCAATTATCGTGAATACCAGCCGTGGTGAAGTAATTGATGAAAATGCTCTGGCGCGTTTGATTAAAGCGGGAGACATTGCAGGTGCAGGTCTTGATGTGTTTGAGAAAGAGCCCGCCGTAAATCCAAAATTGCTAAACAGCGATAACGTTGTATTGCTCCCTCATATGGGGTCCGCAACAATAGAGGGGCGGTACGATATGGGTGAAAAGGTTATTATTAATATTAAAACGTTTGTTGACGGACATACGCCGCCTGACCGTGTCGTCGAGGCTATGTTCTGACATGGCGATGCATTAAAAATTCATATTTGAATAGAAAAATGGGATCAATACGATCCCATTTTTTTTGCCTAAGGGCCAAACTTAAAAAACAAGCTTTGAGTAAAATGCATAACAGTACTGAAGCTTAAGCGGTTGTCAGGTTAATAAACCTTAACTATGATTCTGAGATCTTATAAAGGTGTTCTCACATATTTGTGATCAGCATCGTTTGCAGTAGACTCCAGGGTCGTAGTATCATTAGAGCCTAGGATATTTCGTTCGATCTCCAATCAAACGTACCTGGAACAGAAGGCGGAGTTGTTTAATCAGCTCCGCCTTTAGCTTAATTAGCTACTTAGTTTGATTTGGAGCCAATCGTCGACCGCCATCGCATACTTCGAAAGTATTGGTTCTGCGATGGGGTGTTCTGACATCTTCATCTGCCAGCTTTCTATTTTTTGTGACAGAGTGAGCGGCATGTTGACTGCTTTAAACATTTTTGTTGCGAGTAAAATTGTTGGAGCAAATCCACAATCGGCAAGTGAGATTTGATCACCTGCGATGTAAGGTGAAAAATGTCCCATGCGCTCTAGCAGACTTAATTGTTGGTCGAGTTCTTGGTATTTTTCTTTAATTACGGCTTCTTGACGCTGGCTTGGAGACATGTGTTTAAAGAGAGCTCTGATGAGAGGCTCAAACTTTAAATCATGAAAACGTGAGAGCATCCGTGTTGTCGCACGGTCGCCAATTGTGATAGGAAGCAAAGCAGGCTTAGGGAATTTTTCTTCCAAGTATTCGTTGATGGTTTCAGAATCACTTAAAACCAAACCTTCGTCGATAAGGGCGGGAACAGTTCCTGTGGGAACAATGACTTTATAGTTTTCACTGCCATATCCACCGGGTGGGATTTGATGAATGGCTTCTATCCCCTTAAGAGCGAGTGCAAGTTCTACTTTAGCGCAGTAGTTACTCACGGGTACTGTGTAGAAGATCATCTTTGTGGCCTATAAATAGAGATGAGCATAGTGGGCAGTTGTCAGTCCACTATGCTCATTCGCCGTTGATCAAATGCTTATTAGTCGGCAAGGTCCCATTTCTTTGCCAGTTGTTTAAAGAAACCCTGTGTTTTCTTTAGCTCAATCCAATGGTTGAGATAGTTGATCCAAACTTGGTCATCTTGTGCCACTAGCATGGCAAGAGGCGTAGGTGATCTCGCTTCTTGAACCGGGACAATAGCCATTTGCTCATATTTTTTAACCAAGGTTGCAGCCTCTACGTTTGAGGTGATGTGAACCATGGCACGGCCAGAAAGCACTTCTTGAAAGTCACGCGCAGGTGCTTCAACTGATTTTAGTGTTGCCTTCGGGAAATATTCTTTCGCCTGTTGTTCCTGAACGGTGCCCAGTGTTGTTGCAACAGTTACATCTGAGTTATTAATATCATTCCAGGAATTGAATTTGGCCAAATGTTTTCTCAAAGTGAGAGGAACAGTTCCGACGTTGTAGTAACTATCGGTGTAACCTGCAACAGCCATACGTTTTGGATTCAAAGAAGCGCTGGTGGTCACGTCGTATTTATTAGCGACAATACCGTTGATCAAAGTCTTCCAATCCGTAGGGACGAACTTAGCTTCAACCCCCATGTCGTTGGCTAGTTCTGTGACGATATCAATGTCGAAACCTTCGTAATTACCCGTTGCAGTATTTTTTACCGTCATAGGGTTCCAGTCCCCTGTTGTACCAATGCGGAGCTCCCCAGCACTCAATATTTTATTGAGACGAGATTGTTCGGCGGCATTGGCCGTTGTTAGGTTTCCGGCAACGAGCCCTGCTATAAGAAGGGTTACAGTAGAGAGTAACGCGGGGATTTTAAGCATAAGAATTCCGTTTTTACGGCTATTTCAAGGAAGGACGAGGTGAACGATTGTAGAACACCTTAGCAAATTCTGCCAGTTTTAAGCGTAGCGGGCAGGTGCTCTTCTTCTTCAAAGGTTTGTGAAGATGACTTAGGAAAGCTGGATGACGCGATCAGCGATCTCATCTGCATCATCCGATAAGTGTGTCACCATTAGCGTGAGTAATCTGTGTTCGCAGTGAAGGTTTTTTACTAACTTCAACATCTCTTTTCTTAAAGCCTGATCAAGCGCACTGAAGGGTTCATCCAAAAGCAATATAGGGCGTTGCCGTACCAGGCATCGGGCCAAAGCCACACGTTGTCTTTGCCCGCCGGAGAGTTCCGAAGGTAGGCGCTTGTTAAAGCCTGAAAGACCAACGTCATTTAGGGCTTTGCCAATGGTTTGGCGGTCGAGAGAGGATAGGCGCAGTCCAGAATTAATGCCGAGGCCAATATTATCTTCGGCTGTGAGGTGCGCAAAGAGATTGTGTTCTTGAAAGAGGCTCGTGATTGGACGTTCTGCAGGAGGAAAAGAGCTAAGATCCTGTCCATTGTAGCAGATCGTACCGGATAGCGGGGTTTCAAATCCGGCAATCAGGCTTAGTAAGGTCGATTTACCAATACCAGAAGGACCCAGGATGGCGACCAGTTCACCAGACGAGACCTGGAAGTCGAATTCAAAGATTTCTTTCTGACTTGAATGTTTGAAAGAGAGCTGTTTGATTTCAAGCCCTGATTCTATCTTATTAAACACGGTTAGGAACATCCTCTTTTTGTGGCTTTAGACTTTTGGTTTTGGGAAATCCAAAGCTTGAAAGTGACCAATGTCCTGCAATTGTGCGTTCTATTACCGTAAAAAGGAGAAGGCTTTGCGTGCAGAGGAAAAAGGCGATGATTGCGGCATCATCCAGTCGATAACTTCCCATTTTCTGGTACATGAATAAAGGTAATGTCGTGAAGTCCTGAGTGCCAAAAAGGGCGATCACACTCAAATCTCCTGTAGATAACGCTGTAGAGAGGCCGAAGGTAAGTCCAAGCGCTTTCTTGTTTTGGGGCCAGTCGACGACGCGCACCCGGTTCAGGCTGTTAATGCCAAGACTTCGGCACAAAAGATCACTATTTTGAGCCGAAGTTTCAAAGCTTGGAATGAGAATGCGCAGGGCAAAAGGTAGGGCCATCAAAGAGTTTACGGTAACGACAAGAAAAGGCGCAAGTGCGGAAAGGTTGGCCATTCCTTTGAGGCTGATAAACAGTCCGGTGGCTAAAACAAAGGGAGGTAGAAGAAGGATAATACTTCCTGAAAAATCGGTTATTGCGGACAAAGGCTTTGCATAGTTTTTTTTCCCTAGTCGAGAAGGGAGTTCAAGGCTGCGTAACATGAGGGCGATACCGATCGCGAGTAACAGGGTGAGAGTTCCTGCAGCCAGAGAGATCATAAGACTGTTAAATGAAGCGCTCCATAATTTTTCATCCCCGAGGACAGTAAAAAAACGTGTGGAGAATGCCTTTTGAGCTGTGGCAAGCAAGGGCGGGAACACCAAAAGGCTCATTGCAATTAGCATGATTGTATCGATTGCTATCGCAGCCGGCTTTTTGGCGTCAAAACGCTTTGCTGGCTGCTGCTCAGTATTTCCCAGCGGGATATTGCGAGCAAAACGGCTGCCTATAAACAATAAAGTCGCGCAGAAGAATAGCTGAGTTAGGGCAAGGATTACGGCTTTGGGGATGTCGAAATCCAGTCTTATTGCCTGATAGATCGCAACTTCAAGTGTATTGGTTGAAGGGCCGCCGCCAAGAGCGAGAACGACGGTAAAAGAAGTAAAGCACAGCAGAAAGACAAGGCCACAGGACGCTGGTAATACCCGCCTTAACATTGGCCATTCGATGAGCTTAAAAATGTCTTTGCCTGACATGTTGAGTTGTGCCGTTGAGCGCCAATACTCTTGTGGTAAAGCTTCAAGGGTTTGGAGGAAAATTCTCGACAGCAGGGGAGCATTGAAAAAAACATGGGCAATTAATATGCCGATAAGGCCATAGAGATAGTTTCCTGCCGTAAGATCGAAAAACGATAGAGCTTGATTGAACCACCCGTTTCGGCCATGCACGGCAACAATGCCAAATACCCCGACAATCGTTGGTACAATCAAAGACAGTGATGCAAGTCGCAAGAACGACTTTCGCCCAGGTAAATTGGGGCGGCGAGATAACGCGCGTGCAACGGGAATAGCGATAAATGTTGAAATAACTGTGCTGAGTAGAGCTTGGTACAGGGTAAACCTAATAACGCGAAACAGATAGCTGTTGTTATAAATCTTCGAAAAATTTATCTCAAAAATTTGACTGAATAACCCTGAAAAAGCGAGCCCCAATATCAAAGAGATTACACATAAGCTAAGAAGGCCGGGCCATAAAAAGCCAAACCAACCATGGGATGTACGTGTCTTTGATATGGGGTTCATTAGATTATTCAGGATTAACGATCGATGGCGTTAAGCCAGTTATCAATCCAGGCTTGGCGGTTATTCTGAACATCTTCTGGGCTGAAAAGAAGGGCTTTTTCTGGTTTGGGAAGCTCTTCAAATGTGCTTGGTAGACCATCACCAAGATCAATGGCTGGATACATCCAGTTGCCTGTAGGGATTTGGTTTTGAAAATCTTTGGCGGCAATAAAGCTCATAAAATCTTGAGCCAGTTCAGGCTCTTTTGAGCTGGCAAGTTGGGCTGCAACCTCCACTTGAGTATAATGTCCCTCATCGAAAATTGCTGCTTTATACCGGGTGTTTTCTTCTGCAATGATGTGATAAGCGGGAGAGGTGGTGTAGCTCAAAACCATGTCTGCTTCACCGTCCTTAAACAAGCCGTAAGCTTCGCTCCAGCCTTTGGTCACCGTGACGATTTTTGGGGAGAGTTTTTTCCAGGATTCTGCGGCTTTATCTCCATAAACATTCTGCATCCAAAGCATAAGCCCAAGACCGGTTGTTGAGCTTCTAGGGTCTTGAATAATAATCTTTAGATCCGGAAATCCATTGATCAATTGATCAAGACTGGTGGGGGCGCTGGGTAATTTTTCGCTATTGTAAACGAAAGCAAAGTAGCCATAATCAAAGGGCACAAAGGTCTCATCGTTCCAGGGTATTGGAAGCGTGAAGTTTTGTAGGGAGACATTGCTCTTTACAAATAAACCTGTTTCAGCAGCTTCGGCTGTTAAGTTGGTGTCCAGGCCGAGAACGACATCTGCAGTAGTGTCTTTTCCCTCGAGCTTTAAGCGACTGAGAATACCAACAGAAGAATCAACAGCGACAAACTTAAGGTCACAATCACAATTGGCTTCAAAAGCCTTCTTAACCTTTGGCCCTGCACCCCAATCGGCGGCAAAGGCATCGTAGGTATAAATGGTGAGAGTTTTTTTATCATCGGCAGACGCTGAGAAATTTATTCCCAGACCGAAAGTAGTGACTGCAAGTGCAGTTATCATTGTTCGCAAGATCATGCGACGCTCCATATTTAGCGGGCGAGCCCAATTTATTGTGCAGGGAGGCTCCTGAAAAATCTGGAATATATTTAACAGATAGAACCATTGGTTCGTAATCTGTGCCCAGCTCTCAATTCCCTCCGCCGGTACTAACCGGTTCAGGTTCGACGGGTTTTTTTCCTGCTTAGGAAAATTCTCAGCCCTTTATGGGCACCCCGTTGAGACCGAAGCCGAGCTTAGACATTTTTTATTGCATCAGCAAGCCATTACCCGGTGAGCAAACCAGGGGTTTTTGCCTAAAAGTGTGTCAGGTGTTCGAGTGTAAGACATCTCTATATTTAGACGGGGTGAAACCACCTAATAGTTTGAATTCACGGGATAAGTGATGTCGATCAGAATAGCCCTGATACCAAGCGATATCGTCAATAGTATGTTCATCAAAAGTCAGAGCGATGCAAGTATCACGAAAACGGATGTGGCGGATGAGGGTTGCATACCCCGTGTTTAAATTTGTTAACCGTCGGGATAGGCTACGGGTTGAGATGCCAATGTGTCTGGCGGCAAATGGCATGGGTAAGTGTCCGCCGTCTTGGGATTTGGGCAGGGAAGTTATGCGAGAGAGAAGTTCTCGATCTGAAATCAGGTGCGTAAGGTCTTGCATGGCGGCGAGGTTTTTTTCCCGTAGGTGAATTAGAGGAGTTCCTTTGATGAGGATTTCAGAATCAGGCGTGAAATTTCTGGCAAGAAGTGGGTTAAAAACGAGTGTGCTTTGTAAATTCAATTTATAAGACGGGCTGTTTGGAGGATGCACCCATATTTCGACTGCTTGAAGGTCAAACAAAGCACAGGCGACACCACCGAGAACAGCGGGGCCAAAACAGCTCATGTTTGCGAGCGGAGAGAGGAACGGCCTTATGACGATCTCTTCAGAGGAGATTTGTTCTATAAAATAGTTATACCATGCCCTGTATTTCGGATGAGAAAATTTCTTACCTGAAGCGATAAGCCTGTTATGGGATTGAAGCTCAAGACAACTCGTCCATCGTAAGACCAATTGCCGAGGAGTTCTGGCAGAGGATAACGAAAAACTTATCGGATCAAAATTTATGTTTATGGCGGCCTGATAACTTAATTGCAGCACCGATTGATAGCCATGATTTTGAGATAATTTCAACAGTTCCTGCGATGCATTCATAAATTGGTTGGGCAAGGTCTGATTTATCTTGGCAGCCATAACACCGAGATTTTGAAACCAGGTTGACCATTGACGTGCGTAACTTTCTCCAAGGGGAGGGGGATTTATCTTCTTGCTATTTTGCGTTGTTTTGGCGTGGATTTTCACAAGCTCTAACTAAATTGCACTTAACATTGATTTTCCAATTGTCGGGGATCCTCTTTCCTGAGGCAAAAGAAATCCAAAACAAAGAAAATAATGACAGGGATATAATTCAATGTTGCAGAGATTGAGAACACAAATTTGTATCGTTAGCTTGGTCGTTGTGGGTTTGGTGACCTCCGTTCAAGCTGATACGGGGAGCTATATGACTGCAAAAGAAGTATTAGTGCTTATGAACGGAAATTCAATTTCCGGGGTTTTTGGAGATAATAAAGCTTATCGCCAACGTAATCATTCCAGTGGAATAGCTGTTGTTGCGATAAAGGGAGACCCGGTTCGTTTAATCCCCTGGTTTGTCGATGATCAGGCACGTTATTGTGAAGACTGGTCAGAATGGGGCGTTTTTTGCTTCAGATTTATGCGTGGTGATAAGGGTGGGGTTTTCATTTCTGAAAGAGCCAACGGTAAGCAAATGGAAATCAACTGGCATGAAGGCTATATTGACATTAACCACGAATAATTCAGATAGCTACTCCGTTTGATTTGAAAGACAGAGCCCAGGGAATTCCTGGGCTCTGTTATTATAGGGAAGCTAATATCTGTATGGGCTACTCTGCTTGTTGTTTGTTGTTAGGGCTGTTTTGATCGTTACCAAAGCGCAACAGACAGAAACCAGCAAGCGCGGAGAGTATAGAGCCGCTTAAGACCCCGATCCTTACCTGACCAGCGACGCTCGGATCTTCAAAGGCGAGGCCACCGATAAACAAGCTCATTGTGAAACCAATACCCGTTAATAGAGCTAAGGCATAGATTTGACGCCAGTTTGTTCCTTCGGGAAGACGGCATATTTTTGTTTTTGCTGCAAACCAAATAAAGGAAAAGACCCCGAGTTGTTTACCGATGAATAGACCCGCGGCAATACCGAGTGTGAGCGGAGCAATAAGGGTTTCGACTGTAATTCCCTGAAGTGATACACCCGCATTTGCGAAGGCAAATATGGGTAAGATCATAAAAGCGACCCATGGATGGAGGTGGTGCTCGAGACTTTTCAGAGGACTTTTCTCTTCAGGTGTTTTTCCTTTCAGCGGGATGGCAAACCCGATGGCAACTCCAGCAAGTGTAGCATGCACTCCTGATTTTAGAACGCATACCCATAAGATGATCCCGACCAAAACATAAGGCATTTTTGCCGTCACACCCACACGGTTGAGTATAAGAAGGCCCAGTAAGGCAGCAGCAGCAAATGCGAGCGAGATGAGAGAAAGTTCAGCGGTGTAGAAAAACGCAATAATTATAATGGCGCCTAGGTCATCAAAAATTGCAATAGCAGTCAGCAAGATTTTGAGAGACAGGGGAACTCTGTTGCCCAAAAGAGCCATGATACCAAGGGCAAAAGCAATGTCGGTGGCTGTTGGAATAGCCCATCCGTTCATATTGCTGCCTTCACCCAAATTTATTCCCACAAAAACAAGGGCAGGAATGAGCATACCGCCAACGGCAGCGATTGCCGGTAGGGCTATTTGATCAACAGAAGACAACTGTCCTTCTAAAATTTCCCTTTTTAACTCTAGTCCGATCAGAAGAAAGAAAATGGCCATAAAGCCATCGTTGATCCAGAGGAGGACAGCTTTGGAGAGAGCCCACTCACCTAGAGCGATGGTAAAGGGAACATCGAGCATACTTGTATAATAGGATGCTAGGGGAGAGTTCGAGGCAATGAGCGCCAGCAATGCAGCAAACATGAGAGTTATCCCGCCTGCTGATTCCATCTGTAGAAAATTTCTAATCATTCTGGTTGGCATAACAGTGGCTCCCAAGTTGCCAAGAGTTAATAGGTAAATTATCGCTTTCAGAAAGTGGTACCTATTGTTTGATATGTATAATCGATTTATTACTGTATATTAATAGCCTTAAGCTATCACGAGATATTTATGCCAAAACCAACAATCCGACAACTTGAATACTTTCTGGCCGTGGCTGAAACGCTTCATTTCAGAAAGGCCGCAGAAAGGTTGAACGTAAGCCAACCAACACTGAGTGATCAAGTGAAAGAACTCGAGTACCGTTTGGGCGTGGCCTTGTTGGAACGATCTCGGCAGACGGTTCAGCTGACGTCTGTGGGTGAGGAGCTGCTTAAACGAGCGAGATATCTGTTGCGTGATCTTGATGATTTGTGTGATGCAGCGCAATCGGCAAAGGGTATGCTAGGAGGGCGGTTACGATTAGGGGTTGCGCCGACTGTTGGTCCGTATTTGTTGCCGCATGTCATTCCACTTTTGCATCAAAAGTATCCTGAACTTAAATTACATATTCGTGAGGATCGATCCAGAGCTCTTGAGCAAACCTTACGGGAAGGATTACATGATCTTGTTTTAACAGCTTTGCCTGTCGAAGATGATAGTTTTGGGGTCATGGCTTTGTACGAGGAGCCTTTACTCATCGGTATGTCGAGAGAGCATCCACTCGCAAATAAAAAGGTGATTGAACTGGAAGATCTTCGTAATGAAGAGGTGTTATCTCTAGGAATCGGCCATCGGTTATTCGAACAAATCCAGCAACTTTGTCTTGAGTTGGGAGCCGTGGTTCAAGTTGATTACGAAGGAACCAGTTTGGATACACTACGTCAAATGGTCGGGATGAAGATGGGAATTTCCTTTTTTCCAAGTCTTTATGTGAGATCGGAAATGATTAATGATCCACAGGTGGTCGCTCGTGCGGTTCCATTAAAGGCCGCGCGGCGTAAGGTGGGGCTTGTGTGGCGTAAAAACTCTCCGAGATCTTCTGACTATCTCGCCTTTGGGGCTGACATTATAGGCGGGATCAAGGATAAAATTGATCCAAGTTTAACCCTGTTGTCAGATCAGGCATAGGTTTTTGATATTTACTGCGATTAGATAAATAATGTTCTAGAGCTGTGTGATTGTGATGAAAGGCTCTGTGTTTTGAAATTGAAGCTGATTAAAATAAAACGAAGGGTTTTTAAGCCCCAGCTTTCTATGTAATAAGCCCTTCTATAACTCTTTTACCGCCTTTTAAATCGGATAGATGAATGTCCAAAAAGCTTGCCATACTTGATACGATGCCTTCGCCTGGGGATTTTTACCGGGTCTATTGGAATAACCAACCTTTCGTCGTTCGGGGCGTTATATCTGAAGAAGAGATGAGCGGTTTGATAACCGCAGATGAACTTGCTGGGTTGTCGATGGAGGAAACTCCTCGATCTCGCATGGTCAAGACAGCTGGCGAGCTTCAGGATTGGAAATGCCGCTTCGGCCCTTTTACGGAAGACGATTATGAAACGGCTGGAGATCGGGACTGGAGTTTACTTATTCAGAATGTCGAGCAATTTCATCCAGATACATCGGCGTTACTTCGACACTTTAACTTTGCACCTCGATGGCTCCTGGATGACATCATGGTTAGCTTCTCGGCCAAAGGTGGTTCTGTTGGTCCTCATATTGATAGTTACCATGTCTTCTTAACTCAGGGAGAAGGTAAACGTCGTTGGAAAATCGGGCGTGAGGCGATAGAGGAAGAGGTTTACATTAAGGGCATAGATCTCAAGGTTTTAGATCAGGATTTTGAAGGCGACGAGATTGAACTGACGTGCGGAGATGTTCTTTATGTGCCGCCAAAATTTGCGCATGAAGGTGTTACTCTAGAGAGTGCTATGACATTCTCTGTGGGATTTCTTGGACCAAAAACATCAGATTTGTTTAGTGCATATTCTCAATATCTCTCCGAGTTTGAAGACTTGGATCAACGGTATGTTGGTGCAGGCCTTGATATTGATAGCTCTGGCTTTACCATGAGCGAGAGTGCTGTCGGGGATATTCGGAACATCTTTGATATTCAACTTCGTTCAGATAATTTTACCCAGTGGCTGGTTGAGTTTTTTACTGAATCATCTCATGAAGATTTTGGAAATTATTCTGAGCGTGAAGAGATGCTTTATGACGATGAGTTTGAAGGCGAATTACAAGAAGGTGCCAGCCTGATCAAACCTGAGTACGTGAAATTTGCGATAACGACTTCAAGTACAGGTGGATTTTGTCTCGGTTTTGATAGCCAAAGCTTTACTCTGGATGAACGGCTTTTCCCACTCATCAAGATGTTTATGAAAGAAGAGGTCGTAAATTCAAAGTCCTACCCTGATCTTTTCGCAGAGCCGGCCTACCTTGAATTCTTACTTGAGCTCTATAACCATCAGGCGCTGGAGTTTGCAGAATAAGAATTTTTACATTTTAACGTGACTGGATTAAGTATCTCCAGGGGACCACTTGAAAGCTTGAACGCGGCCAATATTTTTTAATTTTAACCCGCGTTGACCGTCTTCATCTGAAAGGTCCTTACAGGCCTTTTGGTATTCCGGAGGCAAAAGGTTTTCAAAGCGGTTGGTCATAAATACTGTTCCGGGATCCGCTCGTGCCTCGAGCCGGGCTGCCAAATTGACGATCTCACTGAGAAGGCTGAATCCTGGATAGGCGGTTGGCAGAGAGAGCAGAGTTACCGGACCATAGGAGAGTCCAATCCTTGCCCCTTGGGTTTCGATGACGCGATCAATGCTGTCTTGCCAAATTTGGGCGGTTCTTTGGGCTAAGCAGTGAATGTTGGCGGCGACCTTAAGAACCTTGGCCGCATCCACTTTTTCATGAACGCCCCAGACCGCAAGTAGGCCATCGCCTTGAACCCGATCGACGAGAGCACCACTTTCGATTAATACATCCCGTGCGCCATCACAAAAAGAACTGAGCATTTTATGGGCAAGTGCAATGTCACTGGTTTCCCGGACGAATGCACTATAGGAGCAAAAATCCATGGCCATAACACAGCAGTCTTCTATGGGCTTATCAAGCTTTTCGTCGAAGTTTTCCCAACCAGCTAAAGAGCCAAAATGGAACTCGTATAGTTCCTTGTCCACAGCCATATTCTTTCCTAACGTGCTCTATCTTTTTTGACGTTCTTTGCGCCATAGTTATGCGCGGCATAATAGAGTTGAAAAGCTATGAGTAAACAGGGGAAGTTCTTGAATCACAAAAATCTGATCGAGAAATTTATTTAAGCCAAACCGGAGCCGATGACCGAAGGTCTGAGGCGGGATAATTCCAGGAAGAAGGAATGTTTCTTAGCGTGAGGGGGAATTTTATCCGGTGAGCTGGCCCCCAAGAGGTTTCCTCTATTTTTGGGGAAATATCTGCGAGGGTTTCTGGCTGTAACCCTCCACTGAGGGTCGTGCGTTTACTTTGGCAAAGAAGATGCGCTACGCGTGCAAGCGACAGCCGGGCAGAGAGTGCTTTACCTGAGATTTTGATTTCGTTTAAGGCATAAAGTACCGCGCTGGCCAACAGATATCCCGTTGCATGGTCAAGAGCTTGAACAGGGAGAGGGGTCGGTTTATATGTCTCAGACTTGTGCATGCCGTAATCAGCAATGCCGGAACTCATTTGCACCAAACTATCAAATCCGCGCCTGTGGGACCAGGGACCGGACCAACCATAGGCATTTAAGGAAACATCAATAATGCTTGGGTTTATTGTGCGGAGGGTTTCTCTGTCATAACCAAGGTTGTTTAAGGCCTCTGGTCGGTAGCCATGAAGCAGGACGTCTGCTTCGACGATTAGGTTCTCAAATATTTGGCGATCATCTGGATTTTTTAAATTGAGACCAGCACAACGTTTACCGAGTGTGACTTCTGGAATAATACCTGCTTCTTCCCATGCAGGTGGATCGATACGTAGAACATCTGCGCCATAGGCGGCAAGAAATCGGCCAGCCACGGGGCCTGCTAATATGCGAGTTAGGTCAAGCACTTTTATATTAGCTAAGGGGCGTTTTTGGGCAAGTTTGCAAGCTTTTCTCTTCGCTATACCATGAGTTTCCCAAATGATCAGAGGTTCTTGAGAAACGGCAATCCCTTGAGGATGTTGTCCCCAATCTTCGATGCTGCGCATCGTGGCGGCACAACCGTTGGCTTGTACTATTGCCGTTTCAAGATCATCGGCATTCCACCTGGCAACGACAGGTTCCAATGTTGCGCGATCCTTATAGTGACCCAAAACAGAAAGCGCAGCGGCACGGTGCAAAGGAGCATTGGTATGCAGTCTGATCCAACCGTCTTTAGCTCTGTAATCACCAGCAATAGGGTCCCATGCTGGAGCCAGTTTCCAAGCCTTAGGACGCAAAGTCATATCAAACCAAAACGAAGCGAGGCGCTGGTCAATCTGAATCCGGTTATCTGTTGTTTGAAGTCGAATGGATGGGGGGGTGTCCGTAAAACGTGAAAGCATTAGACCTGTAGAGGCCATGGATGAAGCGGCTAAGTCTGTGACCTCAAACCAGGATGGTAAACTTCCTCTTCCAGTGATTGAAATGCTCTGCCGTTCTTTTGGTATATCAATGCCGGGAAAGGCTGATAAGATTTCTTCCAATAAGACAACCATATAAATTTGCCTTTGCCATTTTAAATAATCGCTGGGGAATTAATTGAACGCGGATGGACACTTTACGGTTTTTTTTGATAATACCTGATCCGAGATCAAGTAACAGATCAAAAGTTATTGTATGGGTACGGGCATTGTCATTGTCTGCGTTATCCAAGCCACAGCTGCCGTAAAATACGAGCACAAATTTTACTCTATAAGCATTGTTTTCTTTAATAAGCATGTATTTAAATGGATGCTTGGGTTCTATCCGGGAGGGTTGAATTGGAATAATTTAAACTTCCTCCCAAATAAAACCCATTTCTCTAGCTGTACAGTTTGTGACATTGGCTTTCGAGCAATTTCATAGCTGCTTGGTAAGGTCCTGGACCATAACTAATACGGGATACGCCCAGCTTGGTGAGTTCATTGTTCGTTGGGCAATCGGGCATAACCATAATGTTGATTGGAAGCGGGCTTGATTTGCAAAGTTCTTCGATTAAATCGGCATCTATGAGACCGGGAATAAAAAGACCGTTTGCGCCAGCGGCGAAGTAGGCCTTGCTTCGGGCGACAACTTCCGTAAAAAGTTTTGCGTTGTCGTCATCGGCATTTGCCTGAAGGAACACATCTGTTCGCGCGTTGATAAAGGCGAATATTTCCAAAGCATCTGAGACAGCACGTGCAGCCTTAATTCTTTTAGACTGCTCTTCGATACTAAAAAGGCTGGAATTACTAATATTCTGATCTTCAAGGTTAAACCCAACGGCACCGTTTTGGAGCGCGAGAGTTACAGTTTTCCCCACATTCTCGGGTGTTCTTCCGTAACCTGCTTCTATGTCCATTGTCACAGGGAGGTCGACGCTATCACTAATACGCTTGATGTTGGCAAGTGCAAGGTCAAGCGGTAGTTGTTCACCATCTGCGTAACCAAAAGCTGATGCCACTGGCCAACTTCCCGTGGCAATGGCTTGGGCGCCTGAGTTCGCAACCACTTTGGCGCTACCTGCATCCCAAATATTTTGTAAAATAAGTGGATCACCTTTTATATGAAGCTTGTGGAGTGTTTGTGCTTTGTAATGAGAAGTGGTCATCAAAATAATCCTGTGAGTTTGTTCCGGGTTAATAAGCCATTGCTTGAAACGTCTTAAAGGATTGAGTTCACGTTGGCTGGTCGGAAACGGACGTGGTCATTTATTCCGCATTACAAAGGCGGACTATTTTTGTAAATTATGATCATGTTGAATTTTGATGAGTGTAATGAAGCCCGTTTAATACGAGACCCGGCTTATGATGGGGTGTTTTTTGTTGGTGTGTTCACAACTCAGATCTACTGTCGTCCGGTGTGTCCTGCGCGGTTACCCCTGACTAAGAACGTGAAATTCTTTGAGACCGCGCCGGCTGCAGAGGTTGCTGGTTTGCGCCCTTGTTTGCGGTGCCGCCCGGAAACAGCGCCCTTCAGTCCTGCTTGGGAAGGATCAAAGTCAACGGTGAACCGGGCGCTTAAATTAATCAACGATGGTGCATTGGATGAGGGATCTGTAATTGAGTTGGCTGATCGCCTCGGTATTGGCTCCCGCCATCTTACTCGGTTGTTCAGCAAACACTTTGGCGCCAGCCCGTTACAGGCGGCTCAAACCTATCGCATTCAACGGGCAAAACGTCTTTTAAACGATACAGAGCTATCTATGACAGAAATAGCCTTCACGGCAGGTTTTGGCAGTTTAAGACGATTTAATGCGGTGTTTTCAAAGCTTTATGGCAGACCACCGTCAGCGATACGACGTTAATTCCTCTTACTTACTTATCCAAAGTGTTGAGGGTGTTTATGTGCTGTCGAGTGTTACTTGCTTTATAGGTTAAATCTATCAATAATTATCAATCATTAGGTGTTTAATGTGATGAGTCACGGTAACGGTAGAATAGGTCATATTAAATGTAGTTAATAAAATGTATAGGGAGGGAAAAGTAATGGTTCTTGCTGCAATTGCTTCGGCTATAGGAGTGACGGCTCAGACAGTTTTTACGCAAATGGTAACCGATCTTGCAAGTGCTCATCGACCTGTCGGTGCGGTTGTTGTGAACCGCTCATCTCAGGATTTCGTTATCTCAAGTTTTGATGAAACCCATGGTACATGGCGAAATCACGCTGCGAACGCAATATTGTCTCAAGACTCAATCACAGAGAGCTTTCGAACTGAAGCGGAAGAGCAACTTGGTAAAGATACTCTTACCGAAGAAGAATTGATCGACTATTATAGATCTCATTATCAGGTCAAAGGTATCAAAGAGCTCGGGCAAACCGCGATAACAGAGTTTTCTTTGAGTGGGCATGTTCGGGGTGCCCAAGGAGTGATTCTTTTACGCGCGGCAACTCTAGGCGGCGGTAGCCGAAGAATGTATTGGAATCACTACATAGCACTTATGATTCAGCGTAAGTTTAAGAGCTTTAAGGCTGGTGTACTTATCATGGATCAAGACCAACTTGATCATTTTGGCGGTGTCGATGTCGATCACAAAGCCAGCTACATTTTGCGAATGATGAAAAACTCAAAAGATGCCGATAACTGGAAAAAGGGCGCTTATGCGGTTCACGGAGATCAAGTTCTTAGAGAGCGGGCTGTGATGAAACAGGGTGCTTATAGTGAAGGTCCAACAGCGACAGCAACGGGATTTGGCTTGAGTGTAAAGTTTGCTGCTGCGGAAGTTATTGAATTTACAATAAGTGACGTGGAGAGCTAATTTTACTTTGGTGAAAATTCACCATGACAGGAGCTACTAGTGGGGTGTTGACCTTTTGTGGTCCGAGTTAACTGCTGCTAGGGATAAATTTATGATTTGTGCTTTAACTAACTCTATGCCCTATAGATGTAGCCATCACGACAGTCCATGTACCTTTAGAAGGCTTTCTGATCATGGAAGCCTTCTAAAGGTACATGGAATTTCTGCAGTATTCGGTTTTATTTAGCCTTGGCTTCTTGTTCAGCAGCCAATCTCAACGCTTTCAATCTGTCGGTTTTGTCTTGTATTTTTTTCTCTCTTGCTGCTTTTTCTTTGATGAGTTTGGTATCGGCATTTTTACCTGGGTTACGATCTTTAAATTGGCCGTCATCACCGCGCTCAATAGCTGCTATCATTTTGTCGTCAGCATTGTTTGGTCGTGTCGATCCTGATCCCATTACGCTACCTTCTTTGCTAAATATTTCTTACCAAGTTTAAGAGCATTTTCTAGCTTACTTGTAAACTAATTCAACGGGGCAGACCACTGTTGATATGTTGTTATTTACAAGCCATTTCCTGTTAATAGGGAACTCGAGGAATTGTATATGGCTTGAGTGTCTGACGCTATTGGATTTTAGATAACACTGTTTTTACTCAGGTAATCCTCCTTATTATTCGGGAAAGTTTATTGCAGACATTTTTTAATCTACATAAGATGATTTTTGTTTTATTCAATTATAAGTATTTATAAGAAAGTAAATCTGTTTATGGCAAAGGGTGTGTTCGTTCATCGTGCAGATTCAATATATGATGATTTCCCAGAAGAGAAATATCAATTTCCAAAGCGCTATCTGAACCGCGCGAACAAGTTTGAGAATGATTGGATCGTTTATTATGAACCTCGCGGTGGTGGTGGACGTCTTGGTTATACAGCTATTGCTAAAATAGATAGAATTGAACCCGATAACCTAAACGATGGTATGTATATCGCCCGTATTGCGCCGAGAACATTTCTTTCCTTCGAAGAGTTTGTTTCGTTCCGTAAAGAGAACGGCTTTATGGAATCAGATTTAGGGAAAAAAGATGGTTCCTTAAACGGTGGCTTGATCCAATGGGCTATTCGGCCAATATCTGATGCTGATTTTAATCAAATTGTTTTACAGGGCTTCCCTGAAGAAACCGATTTACTGCCTCGGGTAGATGAGATTGATCGGAATAAAAATTCGTTGGAATGGGGTGGGCTGTTAGAAAAAAAATCTGGTTTCTTTCATGAAACTGAACGCTTTCGCGTCGAACAAACCATTTCACGTATTCCCCGTGACCGTGTGTTTAGAAAACATGTATTAAAAGCCTATGACAGCCGCTGTGCTATTACGGGGTTGCAACTGATCAACGGTGGTGGTCGTGCCGAAGTTGAAGCAGCGCATATTAAACCTGTCGCTCAACATGGTCCTGATACTGTTCGAAATGGCATTGCCCTATCAGGAACAGTACATTGGATGTTTGATCGTGGATTGATCTCATTGAGTGATGAGTTGGATATTTTGATCTCAAGACAGGTAAATGATCCAACACAGATTGAACGTCTTGTGAATTCTAGTGGTAAAGCTCTGGCCCCAGAAAACCCAGCATTACGCCCTCATCCTAAGTTCTTAGGATGGCATAGAGAGAATTGCTTTAAAGCTTAAGAACTTGAAAGAGGTTACGGCCATCAAGACTCGCTTTAATCTGCACGTAGCGTCCCCATAACGTCCCCAAATATCCCCGGTCAATCAAACGCGGCTGCGGTAAACGTTCTGGTTGGTGTGACTGACCATATCGATGACGCCAACAAGATGGTGCCTCGCTTCAGTGGGGTTATTTTTTGTGGCTGGATTATAATTTTTTACATTCCAGCATCCAAACATTAGTTGCAAAGGATGATTGGTGGGTAAGTGTAGCTCTATAATGGCCTAGAGTGGGGTTCTGTTCTGCTTGTATGGCGATAGAGCTCATGCCGATAATGCCAGTTGAGATACCCCGTATATCCTTAAATGATGGTTTCAAGGTGTCATATACAATTTCACTGGTTATAGGGTCTTCTGATTCTTTGAGTGCAGTTATTGTTTTAATCGCAGTTATTGTTTTTTTTGATTCAATTATTTTGAAGTGGGAATTCAAATTTCTATTTATAAAGTCTGAACGGCTTTGGGCGTATTTACCTGTTTCTACGGGAGTTAATATTTGTACAACTTCGCACGTCATTACATCTCCCTCAGCAGCAAACGTATGATTATTCCCTGAGAAGAAAATGGCTAATACAACGAATAATATTCTCGACATGATGCACACTTTGTTTTTTCAATGACTACGTGAAATTTGATTGAGCCTACCAACCCAATTTCTCTTGACCAACTGCTAATTTGTTCTCGGTACGTTTTTATTGTGCTTGCTCACAACAAGGACATAGGAAATGAAAACACACAGCATCAACTACACCCGAAAGAATGACTATTTCAGATACTACACGTTTGTGCTATTTGATGATTGAGGGGTTGCTGTGAAGTCAGAGACAATTCTAAACCACGAACTAGAGATGCCTATAATTAAGTACGCACAGATAATACTTGCTGATTACGTGGGAGCTAGCGCGTCTGGCTTGGTCCGAACCACTGGTCCGGGATTTAATAAAGTCATTTGCCAGAACGAAGGTGATCTTGAGCCGATAGAATCTGATATTGGCGAGAGAGTGGGTGAGATGGATTGGGAGTGAATTTTAATTGTGCATCGCGGTAACCTACCCGATAGCGTCTCCAATTTTGGAAATCTGGTAATTAAAAAGCTCTGTAAATGTTGACTTTATTGGTGCACCCGTCGCGATTCGAACGCGAGACCTCTGCCTTCGGAGGGCAGCGCTCTATCCAGCTGAGCTACGGGTGCACAAAGAGCGGTCAATGGGCGGACATTACTTCAAGCCTTGGTGCAGGTAAAGAGACAAAATGACCTTAGCTAATTTCTCTTGGGCGGCTCTTTGATAAGCGATATTCCTGCTAAAGTTATGGGATACACATTCAATTGTTAAATGGTGACCTGATCTTATGTTGGCATTTTTACAGGTCACAGCATATAGCAATTGTTGTCACAAATGAGGGAACAGTATTGCTATGGTTTCTGGTGTTCACAAGCCAATGGTGGTTTTTCCTGAACACGTTTTTCCTTGAAAAGAAGGTGCTCTTTGTGGCTTGTTGTCCAACACGTTTTATCTGAAGTTGTTTGGAATTATCCAAGCAGTTGTTGTGTTAATCTGTTTTCAGCCCTTATCAAGGGTGAGAACTCAAGGGAGTTAAAGTATGTCGCGTCAAAAACCAAGTTGGATGGGACCCGCAATTGAGTATGGGCCTATCGCTGTTTTTTTCGGGATTTACTATGGCTATGACAGGATTGTAGAAGCCTATCCAATTGAACTGTTGCTTGAGACAAAATCCTTTATCGCGGCAACAGCCGCGTTGATGGTGGCGACGATTATCGGTATTGGATTTTCTCTCTTCTACGATGGAAAAGTGCCCAAAGTTCCTTTGTTTACGGCGATCATCGTGATGATTTTTGGGGGATTGACGGTCTATTTTGATGACGAAAGCTTCTATAAGATGAAGCCAACGATTGTTCAGGCCATCTTTGCGATCATTCTTCTTGGTGGTCTCTTTATCTTTAAGCGTCCGTTGATTAAACCGTTGATGGAGAAATCATGGAAAATGACGGATGAAGGCTGGTATATTCTGACAATCCGATTTGGCCTTTATTTTATCGTAATGGCGGTTTTGAACGAAATTGTTTGGCGCACACAGTCCGATGATTTTTGGGTAAACTTTAAAGTATTCGGATCTATGGGGCTGATGGTTTTGTTTATCTTTAGCCAATATCCGATAATTCAAAAATACCATCTGCCTGATGAAGATCCGGATAACCAAATTAAAAATTAACGTCAGATCGCATAAAGACCTTTGGGGTTAAAGGAGAGCCGCATGGACCAGAGCTTTAAGCTCTGGTCGGCTCGAATAGGTGCTTGATGGTACAAGCTGAGTGAAGAAGATAACATTGATTTCTTCAACCGGATCGGTCCACCAGAAGGTGCTTGCCAATCCTCCCCATCCAAAATCACCGACGGAACCAGGTGTCCGTTGTCGTGCGGGATCAAGTACAACTGAACCGCCGATGCCAAAGCCCATACCGTCCATCGGTGTTTCAGCAAACGAACTTGGTCCCATAGATGAAATATCACCTGGTAAATGATTGTTGCGCATGAAATTAACTGTGTTTGCAGAAACCAGTTTGTTCTCGTTCAAGCTGCCACCAAGGCGGATCATTTCAGCAAATTTCAAGTAATCATCAAGCGTTGAGACCAAGCCGCCACCACCGGAGAGGATGTTGTTTGCGCCCGGCTGGTAACGGTCGGATAAACTTGGGTCCATGGGAGTTAATGGGTTGTTTTTTGTGTAGAGATAGCAGTTGGCAAAGCGCGCGCGTTTGTCTTTGGGAACGGTAAAGCCTGTGTCGCTCATCCCTAGTGGTTCGAATATTTGCTGGTGAAGGAATTGGTCAAGCGGTTGGCCAGAGAGTACTTCTATTAAGCGTCCAATAATGTCGATGCCAATGGAGTATTCCCAACGGCTGCCGGGAGTGAATGCCAAGGGGATTAGAGTTACCCTTTTTATACGTTGTTCCAGTGTGTCATCACCAGGACCAAAATCGAGCTTATGTTTGGCGTAAGCTGAAGCAAGAATGCCTTCGTTAAAGCTGTAACTCAGGCCGCTGGTGTGGGTGAGGATTTGGTGGACCGTGGGCGCGGGGCAGGGTTTTGTCTGCTTTATTGATGTCGCGCCTTCAATCAAGGCAGTACTGTTGGAAAATTCGGGTAAGAACTGATCAATGGGTGTGTCGAGATGAAATAGTCCACGTTCCATCAACATCATCAAGGCGAGAGAGGTGATAGGTTTTGTCATGGAATAAATACGAACGATAGTATCGCGTTCGTAGGGGGTATTCTGTTCGATAGAGCGCAGGCCAGCGGTGGAAAAGTGAGCGACCTCACCATGTCTGGTGATCAATACTGATGCGCCGGGGAACTTTTTTTCATCCACATAACGTTGCATCCATTGATCAATACGCGCTAGGCGTGAAGCATCAAATCCCAACCGTTCTGCATTATCTTCAAATTCCATTTTGTGTTCTCCTACGAAGGCCTTTGTTGGGGTTTGAGCTTATCTGTTGCCCTCGTTTTTTTTAGGTTAGTTGTCGGTAAGAATGGTACCTTCTAGTCTTAGGGCTTGCTGTGCATTTTTGTCGGCGCCTGATGGCAGTGGTGAAAGAGGGCTTTGCACCCATGCTCTAATATCAGTAAGGACGGTTTCGGCCTGTAGATCGCGCAACAGCATATGCCAGCCGTTTTCATAAAGCGCGGCACGTTGGGAATCGTCAATGCCATTAGGAAGGCTCTTCCATACATCTCTTGTGGGCTCCCACGGCACGACCTCGTCTTTCTTTCCATAAAGTAGAAGAGACGGTATGGTTAAGCTTTTGGGTGATCCGTAAGCCGCATCCATGAGATCTGTGAGGCCATAAACACTGTCGATTCTTGTGTTTTTGATAACGAGAGGATCTTTGCCGAGTTCTCTTAACATTGGAATATTATCGGAAGCCTGAATTTTAAGGCCGCTTCCGGTAAAGCTGGCCCAAGGTGTGGTATGTGCGACTAACCAGAGAGAGGCCCTTTGGTAAAATGGCATGGTCTCTCGCGCCCACACAGCAGGAGCTGAGAGAATAACACCATCGGTATCAAGGTTAACCCCTGTGGCTGTTTGTTCTTGAAGAGCTGCCATGACAACGGCACCACCCATGCTGATGCCGACCGTGTATAAAGGCGTATTGGGGTGCTGTGCCCGTAGTAAACGTAACGCCGTACGGAGATCGGCTGTCATTTGCTTATGCCCACCCCACAGGCCGGTATGGGGGGCCGTGCCAAAGCCACGTTGATCGTACGCGTAGGTGGCGATACCGGATTTTGCCCAAAAACTTCCGGGACCTTCAAATGCATTGGAGTAATCATTAAACCCATGAAGACCAAGGATTATGGCTTCAGGTTTACCTTCTGGCAGCCAGCTTTTAAAGGGGAGAGAAAGACCATCATCGGTGATGAAACTGTCGTCATTGAGCGCCGCAGCATTGAGCGTGTCGCCAAGCGGGGCGAGACGGGGAGCACATGCAGCTAATAACCCAAGTAAAGCGATGGATAAGACCAGCTTAAAGGGATTTTTTTTCTTTAACGAACCGGAAAAGATCTTCATTCACAAAACCTTATGTTATCCGGTTCGATTATTGCGCCCTCAAGGCGGGGAGGCAAGCGGTGTTACTGCTACTCTTCTTAGCTGTGAGCGCCACGCGTTAGCTGTAGGAAGATATCTTCGAGATCACCTTGGTCTGTCATTATGTCTACAATGTTGAGATCGGCATCATTGGCAGCCTTGAGAATATCGGCAAGCTGTCCATCATCTGCTTTATAGCTAAAGGTAATTTGGCGCGGCGTTTTTTGCTCAACATGGAAGCGGGTGAAGCTGTTTGGGAGTTGATTAAGATCTTCAGACAAAGAGAGGGTGAGTGTCTTGCTTTCAATTCGTGCCAAAAGTGCTTGAGTGGTGTCACAGGCAATAACTTGACCATGATTAATAATGGCGATCTCATCACAAAGTTCTTCGGCTTCTTCGAGATAGTGCGTCGTCAATAAAATGGTCGTACCACGTTTGTTCAGCTCGCGCACATAAGCCCAGAGTTGTTGGCGTAATTCTATATCCACGCCAGCAGTTGGCTCATCCAGCACCAGAATCGGAGGGCTGTGAACCATGGCTTTCGCAACCATCAGACGGCGCTTCATGCCGCCAGAAAGGCTTCGGGTATAGGTCTTGGCTTTATCTGAAAGTCCCATTACTTCGAGAATTTCTTCGCTGCGGCGCTCACTTTTAGGAACGCCGTAAAGCCCAGCTTGTAGTTCGAGTAATTCAAGTGGCGTAAAAAAAGGATCGAAGTTTAGTTCTTGAGGAACGACACCGATAGACATACGTGCGGGACGCATTTCTTCTTTGATATCATGCCCCCAGATCTTTGCGGAGCCGCTCGTTTTATTCACCAGTCCAGCAAGAATATTGATCAATGTTGATTTCCCGGCACCGTTAGGGCCGAGCAGGCCAAAAATACTGCCGCGTGGAATCTTAAGGTCGACAGAGCTGAGAGCTCGTTTTTCTGTGGCTGTCCCTGCGGCTTGATAAACCTTGGTCAGGCCTTCTAGTTCAACGGCGTATGTTGGCATGCCTGGAATATCCTTTTGTATCTGCGCGACAGTTTCTTTTCTGGGCGAAGCGGTGGTATAACTGTGATCGTCGGGCATAATATTATATGTGCTGTTCGGTTTGTCGAAAAAATGGGTTAGTAACCGGAAAAAGGGGCTGGAATATTTCCGGACTGGGCGGTAAAAGAATTTCAGCATCAATACATAGTGACTATTGTCTCAATAATAAAGACCCACACAAGGGAACGATGGTAAATGTTATTCGAATTATCAATCGTCTCAGGGTAAAAAGTCAGGAAAGCGTCATGGCCGTATACGAAACGGAAGAGGTGGAAACCACTGTTGTAGCTTGTGATGGCGGAAGTGGCCCCAACGGTCATCCCCTTGTCTATCTCAACATGGAAGGCAAGAATGAAATTTCCTGCCCTTATTGCAGCAAACAATTTGTCCTTAAAGAAGGGGCAACCGGTACTGGTGGCCATTAGGATTCTAGGGGAGTTTTCTATAAAAGTAATTCCAGCGGGAGGCGGTGGAAATTCCCCGTGAGACTTGTGAGAATAGAAAGAGTCTCATGCATTATGTGTGAGGTTTTTTTTGTTTGTAAAATTCTGGCGTATAGTTCGTGAAGGTAAATGTTTTAGGATACCTGTCATGAAGTTGAGGGCGGAGCTTTTGGAAAGTTGTCGACGTAGGGCGATACATTATTTTCTGATTATTAGTACTGTGATTGGGGTGACTGGCTTTAGTACGCTTCCATCCAAGGCACAGGATGAATCTAAGATCTCAGCTCAGGAGTTTATTGCTGGAAATGTGCTTCTTACTCTTTACCATGAAATTGGTCATGCACTGGTTTCAATCTATGGTTTGCCAGTCGTAGGCAGCGAAGAGGATGCGGTTGATGTTTTTTCGATTATTGCGCTCACAGAAGAACTTAATAAAGGTGATTTGAGTCAGGAACGTGAATCGAAATTGGATAATTATCTTTTTTCCACAGCTCTCTATTGGCTGACTTTGAGCGAAGAAGAGGATTTTGGCGATCAGAACATCACCAGTGAGCACTCTCTGGATTCTGAGCGATTTCTACAACACCTCTGCATGGTTTACGGTTCGGACTTGGAGTTCTATCAGGATTTACCTAAAGACTTTGGGGTCGAAGATATTGTTACCAAGGAGTGTGAGACCCTTTATCAACGTAAGACATCTAAATGGCATGAAATTTTGGCGCCTCATTGGCTTGGGAATCGTTACCGGGTGAAAAGAATTGTCGTTGTCGAAGATGAAGCGGACCCACAGTATAAAGGCTATCGGCAATGGCTTCATGTGCATGGTATTCTCGATGAGTTTGAAAACTATGTGGAAAAGTCGTTTCATCTGCCGAAAAAAATTACCCTGCGCCTTAGATCTTGTGGTGTGGCAAATGCTTTTTGGAATCCTCAAACGTTGGAAGTAGTACTCTGTGACGAACAAATCGCTGAATATTATCATATCTACGAACGATTGTTGGAAAATAATAGCTAAGACCTTTATATCGTTTGATAAAAAATTCAAAGTGGGTTTTGAATTTTATGAGACCAGTGATATAATACCGTGGTAATTCAAAAGCGACACCTTGCACGGTTATTACTTGTGTGATCGAGGGTAAGTGCGGTGAATATGTACAGAAATACGTACATAGAGTAAAAGATGGGAACACCGTCTTTATAAGGTCAGGATAACGAGTGCTCCGTTCTTTTTTTGGTAGCCGCAAACGTATTGAGAAACTGATTCCTGATTTGAAGGCCTATGCTGTTGCGTTGTGTGGTGATCGGGATCTGGCAGATGATCTGGTTCAAGAGGCAATAACCCGCGCACTTGAGGCTAATAAAGCATTAAAAGCAGCTGATGATCTCAGGCCATGGTTATTTCGAGTACTTCGTAACTATTATTTTGATGAACAAAGAAAAAGATCTGTTCGGAGGGAATATTTTACCCAAGAAAAACGTTGGGTAAGTGAGAACAGCGAACAATCGCTTGATCCAGAAGATATCATTGCGATTAAAGATGCTTATGAAACTTTATCTGCGGATCATCGTGAAGTTTTAGCTTTGGTGGATATTTTAGGCATGCGCTATCAGGAAGTGGCGGATTTGCTCGATATTTCATCAGGTACAGTAATGAGTAGGGTTAGTCGTGGGCGTCAGGCACTCTTGAGCAAGCTTGTTGGGCCTAGCCAAAAGCAGAAACGAGATAATGTGGTGAAGTTTCCTTTGGAGAAGAGTTGACGATGTCCAATAAGGAAATCCCTGACTGGGAAACTTTAAACGCTTATGTGGATGGAGAGCTTTCTCCTGAACGCGAAGCGTGGGTGAAAAATGCCTGTAAGGGTAATCCGAATTTGACGTCGGAGATTGCCCGGTTGGTCATTTTAAAAAAAGCTCTGTCCAGTAAGCCAGCGATACATAAACGTGGCTGGAACTCTGATAAGCTGAAATGGAAAGTCGTGAGCGGATCTGCCGTCATGGTCATGTTGCTTATGGTTTTTTTGGGAATGTCTCAATTTGGAGGTTATACCTCTTCATCCTTTCAGAGTTGGGCCATGGAAAAACATGATGCCTTGTCTGAACGCAGCTTTGTCGTCAGCGATTTTGCCCATAAACCTTTAATTGCGGCTTCGATAAGGGGAGCTTTACAGGCACCTGATTTAACCGGAAGTAAGTTATATTTGGTGGATGTCACTATTCAACGCTTTGATGAAAAAGATGGAATAGTCATGCATTACAGAGGCTTGCGGGGGTGTCGGGTAAGCTTTCTTCTTGCTCCTAAAGATCAAGACACGGATAGCTTTGATACTGGTATTTCAAAAGAAATGCTTCTGTTGGGGAGAGGCGTAGCTTCTAACTTTTGGGAGAGCTCTCGCTTTAAATTTGGTTTATTGGCCTCAGGCATGGATGAGAAACGCTTTAAGTCTATTTCAAGCTATCTCAAGCTAAAGGGGGAGCTAAATCTACCAGCAACAAAAGAAGAGCAGTATGTTATGGATCAAGCCTATGAAGCTTCTGAGGTTTGTGCTTGAGCTTTGCCGAAAACCATCACCCAACTTGCGGCAAGGTGGCGTATTGATATAAAAAAGCTGAACTTAAAATCAAGTTCAGCTTTTTTATATCATAATTATTTTTTACCTGGAAAGTTGGGGCGATCCACATTGTAGTGTTTGGACAGATAGTCGAGGATCAGAGCTAAATCTGGCTCATCTATCTCACTCATTCCCTGATCTTCTACCATCCATTCAAGAGTTTCTTCCCAACCGGAACGCTTCATGCCTTGTTGTTGGACAATTCTTGTCGAATGACAGGCGGAACAATATATCAGAACTTCTTCTTGTCCGATGCCAGGGGCCAGCCCTTCAAATTCATCTTCTTCTTGGGCATTACTGGAGGTTGCCAGTAATAAGATGAAGGAGGCTGTAAGGGGAAGAAGACTCGTCATTTTCACAAGTCGTGTTGTTATTTTCATTACCTGATTTTCCGTAATATCTAAGACCCCTTTTAAATGGGGAAAACCTTGGAGAGGTTGCGAGCTCTCCAAGGTATAAAGCAGCAATAAGGGCTTCCTAATAATTAGTTAGGAGACTCTGACCGCAATACGGTGCATCGTATTGTTCAGATAACCCTTTGGGTTCCAATTAATAGCGTGAGGTTGGCTTTCATTATTAGAGTCTGTTGCCTTGGCCCAGACTTCGTAATAACCGCTTTGTGGGAAGGTGATTTGGGTTGACCAATTTTGCCAAGCGCCTGTGTTAACGGCCTTATCTAGTTTCACATTCTGCCATGTTGCGCCAAAATCAATGGATACAACAAGGGATGTAATATCTCGATCCCCGGACCAGGCGTGACCACGGACAATCATATCCTTGTCGGTTGTTTCCAAACCAGTTTGCGGGAAAGTGATTAGAGATTTAACGGGCATTCTTTCGATAATGGCAAAATCTTTTTTATCTACTTTCTCACCAGCTTCAACGGGGTGGTTTGGCACGCGATAAGCTGTTCCCGTCATTTTCGGGCCATCGTGTATTTGATCTCGTAACCAGATACGGGTAAGCCATTTTTGAGAACAAGACCCGGGCCAACCTGGTACAACCAATCTAAGTGGTGCGCCGTTCATAGGATGGATTGCTTCCCCATTTTGTTCAAAAGCAATGAGGATATTGGGATCCATTGCTTTGGCAATAGGAACCCCACGAGAGATTGGAAGCTTTTCAGGGTCACCGGAAAGATGAGTATCTGCACCTTCATGTGCTGTATAAACGACGTTACTTTTAACACCTGCGGCTTCGAGTACATCTTTTAAACGAACACCAGTCCACTCGGAACAGGCTACGGCACCAAGGGACCACTGGTTTCCTTTGGCAGGAGGGTTAAAATAGGACCGACCATTGCCCCCACATTCGATAACCAAGGCAAGAGTGACAACCTCAAATTTACTCTTGAGATCGGCAATACTTAATTTCATGGGTTTGTCGACCAGACCATCGATGGTCAAGGTCCAGGTGTCGACATTTACTTCTTCGGGGGGGACGCCATTATTACGGACGAAATGACGGTTTATTGGTGTAATGGTATCATCTAAAAGATGGGGAGGGGTTTCGGCATTAACCGGACGATCATTTAGAATGGTTAGGCCATCTTTACCTTCAATAATACCTGCTGTGTCAGCAAGAGCAACTGGCACAAGGCCCGAAGGCATATTCTTGCTGAAAGGAATAGCAGCTCCGAGCATTGCACCCATGGTGGCAAGGCCGGCACCCTTTAAGAAGCCGCGGCGATTTTGATCAGGAACACGGCCAAAAATTTTAAAATCAGCGGCTGCTGGATCAGAGCTATAAAGGTCAAATAGCTTAGGAACGCCAGATGATTTAGAATGGTTATTTGATGGTTTATCAGTCATTTCTTTTCCCCATGACAACTGTTTGTTGATTGTTTGTTTTTTTGTCTTGATTGTAAGGTCAACGTTCGGAGGGTCTTTTTTATTCCCTTGGGATGATAAAAAAGTTGAGGAAAATACTCGGGTTTGTTTGATTACTTAAAATTAGCGCTCCGATTTTTGTAAAAATCAGTGAGAATTTCGTCTTCTTCCTCGACTTAACAGAGTTGCTTGGGCATTCTGTGCCGCATGACTGATAACGTACCCTTTAAACATCTCTACCTCGTCGATGGTTCTGGATATATTTTCCGGGCTTTCTTTGGCATTCCTCCCATGCGGCGTCCTGACGGCACCCCCGTAAATGCTGTTTTTGGTTTCACGAATATGTTGTTGAAACTACGCGACGACATGGAAGCCGACGGCATTGCAGTTATTTTTGATGCTGGACGGCAGAGTTTTCGTAACGAGTTCTATGCTGAATATAAAGCTCAAAGACCTGATGCGCCGGAAGATCTTGTTCCGCAGTTTGCTCTTATCCGGGAAGCAACAGATGCGTTGAATCTGCCGCAGGTTGAAATGAAGGGCTATGAGGCTGACGATTTGATCGCGACTTATGCGCGATTGGCCAAAGAAAAAGGGATTGAAGTCACAATTGTTTCTTCGGATAAAGATCTGATGCAGTTGGTGGAACCCGGCATTTCTATGCTCGATCCAATGAAAAATAAAGCCATTGGACCTAACGAAGTTTTTGAGAAGTTTGGTGTTAAACCTGATCGCGTTATCGATGTTCAGGCGCTTGCCGGAGATTCTGTTGATAACGTTCCGGGGGTTCCCGGCATCGGAATTAAAACAGCTGCTCAACTGATCAATGAGTATGGGGACCTTGAAAGCCTGTTGGAACGCGCCGGCGAAATAAAACAACCCAAACGTCGGGAAAAACTGCAAGAAAATGCAGAACTGGCGCGCATTAGTAAGCGTTTGGTTGAGCTGAAGCAGGATGTTCCAGTTGAGATCCCTCTTGAAGGTTTTGCCACACGCGAACCTGTGATGGAAGTTTTACGTCCCTTCCTTGAAATCAATGCCTTTAGATCGCTGCTGGCAAAGATGTCGAAGCGATTTGGTGATGCACCATTGGAAGTTACCAACGAGTCCACTGCAATAGACGCTGAGCCGGAATACGAATTGGTTCAGGATGAAGAAGATCTGGTCCGTTGGATTGCACAAGCCAAACAAAATGGTTCTGTCGCTGTGGATACAGAAACCACATCTTTGGATGCAATGAAGGCAAATCTTGTTGGGATTAGTCTTTCAACAGGTGGTAATAAAGCTTGTTATATACCGCTTGACCATATTGCAATTTCTGAAGACAGCGTGGGCGGTCTTGATCTTCTGGGTGGTTCTGCTGACCGCCCAAAACAAATTCCTAAAGCCCGGGCTCTTGAGCTTTTAAAACCACTATTTGAAGATCCATCGGTTCTTAAAATTGGTCAAAATATTAAATATGATTCAGTGATCTTGGCCCAAGTTGGCCTCTCGGTAACACCGATAGATGATACTATGTTGCTTTCGTATGTCCTTGAAGGGGGTATGCATGGTCATGGTATGGATGAACTTGCTGAATTACATCTCGACCATACAACGATAAAATTCAAGGAAGTTGCTGGTACTGGTAAGTCTCAGGTTACGTTTGATAAGGTTCCTTTGGATAAGGCGCTTGATTATGCTGCCGAAGACGCGCTTATTACTTATCGCCTGCACGCAGCGTTAAAGCCGCGTTTGGTGCCTGAAAAGATGACCACGGTCTATGAGACGATAGAACGTCCTTTGGTCAAAGTGCTGGCTGATATGGAACAACGGGGTATCAAAACGGACCGGGCTTTCCTACACCGGTTATCAAATAATTTTGCTCAACGGCTGGTTGATTTACAGGGTGAAATCCATGAAATAGCTGGTGAGTCCTTTACCATTGGGTCGCCCAAGCAGTTGGGGGAAGTTCTGTTTGAAAAAATGGCTATTCCTGGTGGGAAAAAAGGAAAAAGCGGATCTTACAGCACAGGCGCGGACATTCTTGAAGGACTGGCGGCTGAAGGTCATCTTCTTCCGACGAAAGTTCTTGAATGGCGCCAACTATCAAAGTTGAAAAGCACTTATACAGATGCTCTTCAAGATCAAATTAATTCTAAAACCGGCCGTGTACATACATCCTACGCTCAGGCTGTCGCGTCTACAGGACGGTTGTCTTCATCTGATCCGAACTTGCAGAACATTCCTGTGCGAACAGAAGAAGGGCGAAAAATCAGAGATGCCTTTATTGCTGAAGATGGCTTTAAGTTACTCTCTGTTGATTACTCTCAAGTTGAATTGAGGCTTATTGCCGAAATTGCAGAAGAAGACGCTTTACGGCAGGCCTTTACCGAGGGGCAAGATATTCACGCGATAACGGCTCATCAGGTATTTGGAACGCCGATTGAAGGCATGGATCCAATGGTTCGGCGTCAGGCAAAGGCGATTAATTTTGGTATTATCTACGGTCAGTCTGCTTTTGGTCTAGCAGCGAGCCTTGGTATTTCACGTAAAGATGCCAAAGATTATATTGATGCTTACTTTGCGCGTTTTCCTGGCATCAAGCGTTATATGGAAGAAACGAAGGCTTTTGCTCATGAGCATGGTTATGTGAAGACCCTTTTTGGGCGTCACATTCATTTGCCGTCGATTAATGAAAAGAATCCGATGCGAAAGAATTTTGGGGAACGGGCTGCAATTAACGCCCCTATTCAAGGTACGGCAGCGGATATCATTAAACGGGCCATGATCCGTATGCCGGATGCTTTGGATAATGCTAATCTTAGAGCCCAAATGCTTTTACAGGTTCATGATGAATTGATTTTTGAAGTACCTGATGCTGAGGTTGAAGAGACGTCGGCTGTGGTTCGGAATGTGATGGAAACGGCGTGTGATCCGGTTCTTAAGCTCTCTATTCCGCTTACAGCAGATGCGGGCGTCGGACGCAGTTGGGGTGAAGCTCACTAGTCACTGTTTGTTCTGTACGATAAACAAAGCCGGGTTCAATGAGGACTCGGCTTTGTTTGGTTTTAAGTGTAGGTTTATGGTCTTGATTAAACTTTAGAAGCTCTAGCTAAAAAACAGCTTTTCTAGATCCTGATAATCTTCGGCAATCCAAGTGGGTTTAAACAGAGCGTCTTCGCCATCTTTTCGGCTAGCAACACCCGTTAAAATTAAAATAGATTTCATGCCTGATTTGTGGCCTGCGAGAATGTCAGTGAAAATATTGTCACCTATAATAGCGCAATCGGATGCCTGTTTCCCCAAACGTTTCAAGGCAGCATCCATAATTTGTTTTTCTGGTTTACCAAAAATTTCGGGCTCTTTTTCTGTTGCGGCTTGAACGGCTGCGACAATAGGGCCAGCTTCGGGAAGAATACCGTCTTCTACTGTTATTAGGCGGTCGGTATTGGTGGCAATAAAGCGAGCACCACCATCTATTAAGCGTAGCGCCTTGCCCAATTTTTCGTAATTAATTCCCCGGTCATAGCTCACAACAACGGCATCCGTGTCGCTGGATCCGTCAGTTATGATGACACCTGCATCTTCGAGTGTTGATGTCAGGCCTTCTTCGCCAAGACAATAAACACGGGTTCCACGATCCAATCCCATCGCGACAGCTTGTGCAGAGGTTAATACATCATCTGGCGTACAAGATATACCCATGGCGTTGAGTTGATCAGCAACTTCTTCGGGACGGCGGTTGCCACGGTTGGTAACAAAGAGAAAGGGAATACCACGCTCTTTTAGTTTTGTGATGAAATCACTGGCACCGGGGATGGCATCTGTACCGCGATAGACGGTGCCATCTAGATCGAAGAGAAGGGCGGAAATATCGTTCATGAAAATTACCTGTAGGATTTAATTTGGAGAGTAGGTAGCAGACTAAACCCTATCCGATCCAGATTTATTACAATCAAGTGTATTGAAAATAGAGCTATTATCCAGAGTTCGTACAAGGAAAAAGCCCGGTATTCCTACCGGGCTTTTGTATTGAGCTATGTGGCCAATTTTGGAGATCGAATCACATAATTTCTTTACTAAATTTAGGGTCTGTCCCCAGATGTTTCAAGAGGGGTACGTATTCATCCTTACGTAGGTACATAATAACAAGACCAGAAAACCATACGCCAACGGCCTGAATAAAGAGCTGACCTCCATCATTATAAGGGTCAATGCCTAAGGGGGTGAAGACGTGGAAGAAGATTGCTCCGGACATCAATGCAAAAGAAAGAAGCCCGCCCAAGGACTGAAGGCGAGGAATAAAGAGCAAAATGCAAGCTAAAAGCTCTGCTCCACCTGTGAGGTAACGCCCATGAGGCTCAAACCAGGCAAGGCCACTCCAGTCTTCAAGAACTTGAAATAAGTGGCTTCCTTTTGCGAATTTAAAAGGAAGGTAGCGTAAAAAAACATACGCCATAAAAATAGCCAGTAAATAAGGTAAAATCTTTTTGATCATAGACATTCGTTATTCCCCATAGTCTGTGTTCCTAGAGAGGATATGTCCTTTATCGTGATAAAGCACCAGTAACATTTACGACAGTAAATGTTACCTGATGATATCTGTTACTATTGTGATGCTTCTCTTGCTGATTTTGCCTGTGCAATCAAGGCATTTCTAGCGCTGTTGGCATCGGTTATCAATTGATCAAAAGGGCACCGGGCGTGTACATGCCCGTTGTGGAGATCCCACCCTTCAGGATCAATCCCTGTCATGCGCCATTTTTGCTTCTTCTCTAGCTTGAGAAGAGTTTCGGCAATGATGTTTATCGCATCCATATGATCTGAATTCATGTGCTCAACTATGGATGATTCTGATTCTAATAAATCCTGACAGGTCTCACAATCGAGCTTGAGCGCCGTAGAAGGAACCCAGGTTGCCTTGGCAAAGCCACCGATGAGATGGGCGGCATCGATTGTGTATTTGTAGAGACTAAAGTCCTTGAAGCCAGCATAAAGTTTAGAGGCTGGATGGCGGTTGAGGAAGCGTTGTAACATGCGATCATCCTCCACCTTGGTCATAGTGCCAACCAAAGTCACTCTCCCCCCGGCAAGCGGGTCTCTGTATCCCGCTGTCCCATCAAAGAGCATACCTGCCTTGGCATTAGCGGCTAAATTCTGGCTGTGATCTGCCAAATCCGAAAGCAACATATAAGGCGTCGCGTCGTGATCAAGGCAAATCAAAGAAAGCGAAGCATAAGGATAGTTACCGTCTGTTGCTGCGCTAATACTTCCGGCATGGCCGCCGGGGGCACCTGCATCTTTAAGATCAGGTCGAAGCTCTGTAGCCAGATAAGCTTTGCTGGCCCAACGCATTAAATTACGAGCTTTTTGAGCTTCGGTTAAATGGGGAGCATGTTTGATTTTTTTCATTTTAGGCATTTGGCCTTGTTATGTTTCACAGGAGATTTTGTACAAACATCATTCATGTCGCTGTGGCTGTAAAGAATACGAAATGTCACAGGAAAGTATAACTATTTTTTATTCCCCTGGAACTCCTTGGGATGTTGAATATTGGAAGTGTAATTCGTGATCGGGAAACACCAAGGGGTAGATGGCGTGTGCGGCCATGGCAGCTTCGGAAAAGCCACAGAGAATTAATTTGAGTTTGTTTTCATAAGTGGCGATATCACCGATAGCAAAAATACCTGGTTTTTGCGTTTGGCAAGTTGTCGGGTTAACAACGACATGATTACGTTCAAGTTCAAACCCCCAGTCGGCCATAGGGCCGAGGTCGGTTGCTAGGCCATAGAACGGGAGTAGGATATTTGCCTCCAAAGATCGTTCGTTTCCTTTGAGATCCTTGACGATTACCGCTTCCAGTTTGCCGTCGGTGCCTTCAAGTCCGTGGAGTTGATATGGAACCACCATTTCAATCTTGCCCATTTCAGCCAGGGACCGCATACGCGCGACGGATTCCGGCGCTGCGCGAAATTTATCACGTCTGTGAACCACGTAAACTTTCTTGGCAACTTCTGGCAGCGACATTGCCCAATCAACTGCGCTGTCGCCTCCGCCAGCAATAACAACTGATTTATCTCGAAAAGCTTCCCTACGTTTTACCAGATAGAAAACCGAGCTGCCTTCAAAGTTCTCAAGCCCCTCAAGGGGAGGTCGATTAGGGCCAAAGGCCCCTGCACCCGCAGCGATTATCACAGCTTTACAGGATATCGCCGTGCTCTTGCTCGTGGTAACGGTCCAGTTACCATTGCTTTCTTGCTGGAGACCTGTGACCTGCTGATCCAAATGGTACAGGGGATCAAAGGGGGCGGCTTGCTGTTCTAGATGTTCTATAAGTTCTGCCGCGGCGACGGTCGGGAAGCCTGGAATGTCATAAATCGGTTTTTCAGGATAAAGAGCAGTACATTGCCCACCCGTTGCTTCCAGAGCGTCAATAACGTGAGTTTTCATTCCCAACATGCCACATTGGAATATCGCAAATAGCCCTGTAGGACCTGCGCCGATGATGACAACATCTGTTTGGTGATTGTTTTTACTCACGAAGATAATTCCTTTGGCGGTCGATTTGATAAATATCGGCCTGTTTACAGGTCGCAATAACGGTCTCTCGTGTCGGTATTGTATTTGAGCATTAAGGTGTTTCAATAGCATAAAAACGGCGATTTTATACTTTTAAGCGGAATATTCGATTATTAAAGAGAAAATATAGACTGAAATTACAAAATGATGTTGCCTAACCATTTGATATGTAATCTGTAACTAGGGCTTTCGTTATATTTTGAGTAATTAAAAAGTGTAGTGTGATTGAAGGACTGCGTATTCAACATCGACCTATTGGCGCAAACATCGCTTCTCATAAGTGCCCATCCACGAACAAAATGCTGCCACAGTCACACTCCACATTGCTTAATGTGACAGGATACTTACTATTTAATCGCTTGAGCGAAACTAAGGGAGCCGTTCCTAACCAAGGGCGCGGTACCTGAATTTAATATGAGGAATGGTATGGAAGGCAATATTGTACTGGTTGACGACGACCGTAATATTTTAACGTCGGTTTCAATCGCGCTGGAGTCAGAAGGCTTTAAAGTGCGCACTTATACTGATGGAGCGGAAGCATTACGTGGTATGTCATCAAACCCGGCTGACCTTGCTGTACTTGACATCAAGATGCCGCGGATGGACGGTATGGAGCTTTTGCGCCGTATCAGAGATAGCAACGCTATCCCGGTGATTTTTCTGACATCTAAGGACGATGAGATTGATGAAGTCCTCGGTCTTCGTATGGGTGCGGACGACTATATAACCAAACCATTTTCTCAAAGGTTATTGGTTGAGAGAATCAGAGCTCTTCTGCGACGTGAAAAAGCCAACAAAGATGCGAGCGAGGGCAAAGAAGGTGAAAAACCGATCCAGCGCGGGGATATGATGCTTGATGCCTCTCGCCATCTCTGCACTTGGAAAGGTAAGCACGTAAACCTAACCGTTACCGAATTTTTGATCTTGAAGGCTTTGGCCCAACGTCCAGGACACGTTAAGAACCGTGATCAATTGATGGATGCTGCCTATGGCGATGCTGTCTATGTAGATGACCGTACAATTGATAGTCACATCAAGAGATTACGGAAAAAATTCAAAGAAACAGATGATGATTTTGGCCAAATAGAAACCTTGTATGGCGTTGGCTACCGTTACCGCGAATAACTGTATGGTCGAGGGCTTGTGGGGAAGACCTGATCTCCATGTTATCTCAAGTATGTAGGAGAGCTCTTGATGGATAAATTTGAACGTTTGGTATTTGTAATTGGGATGAGCCTTGTTGTTTTGGGCTTGATGGTTTTGTTCGAAGATGCTCAAGGGCATTCTAATCAATATTCTTTTCAGCAAAGCGCGATACTTTCATCGATGAAAGGTGGGCAGGCTGATAAAAGAAAACTGAGCGGACCAGAATTGCCTGCTTATGATATTATACTTTTTAATCGGGGAGATGTCAGCGGAGAACAAGTTGATCTGTCCGTGAGCTCTCAACAGGAAGAAATGATTAGGTTAGGGTTACGTCAGGCGGGAAGTGAAGTTCCTTGTGATTTAGAGGGTAAAAGGCCCGATCGGGTATTCTGGGGACAGAGGAGTGGTCAGAAGCATCCTGATAGTCTTTCGGTTTACTCAAAGGAAAGATTGATTTATCTCGGGAATTATTTAGAGGCTTGGAAAATTCAAGCTCAGGGTGGTTTCCTTGTCTGCTATCGTTTACCGGAACAGACCGCAAAGCTATTGATGTCACTATGATGAGGCGCAAGATAGCGGGTTATATTGGGGGAAGAATTGGCTGATCAAAGCCAGAAGCAACAAGCTGAAATTGCGCAAACGGTCAAACTGCACCGCAAAGGGCGCAAGCGTGGTTGGCGTTCGTCGCTGACGCATAAAATTTTATTGATTAATAGCTTGGTTTTGTTGATTCCGGTCGTGGGGTTGATGCATCTTGAACAATATCGTCTGAGCCTTATCGCCACAGAATTGGACGCGCTTTCAATACAGGGCCGTGCCTTTTCTCTGAGCTTGGGATCAACGGCCGTCGTTGCCAGTCAAGTCGGAGACGAAAAGCTTGTCCCCGAGCTTACACGAAGCTTAATGCGGGCGATGCTAAATGATATCGGCGTACGTGCTCGCATCTTCTCGACCAGTGGTGAAATGCTTGCTGATAGTCTTTATCTTGCCGGCATTGGCGGCCCTGTTGAAGTGGGAGAATTACCCGTGCCGGGTGGTGGCGGGATGATGGACCGCATAATCCGTTTCTATGAAGGCATCATTAACTGGTTACCGGGGCATGATGACTGGCCGCTTTATCGCGAAGCTCAAAATCAAAGTGCCGAAGATTACACAGAAGTTCTCATTGCTTTGAACGGAGAGCCTGCTGGGATGGTACGCACCGATACGGCAGGACGGCTTGTTTTGTCTATGGCTGTTCCCGTACAAAGATATCGTCAGGTTCTTGGCGCGTTAATGCTTTCAAAAGATGCAGAAGTGGTTACCAAGGCGGTCCAAGATCGCCGCAGGGATATTTTGGCGGTTTGTGGGCTGGCTCTTGGGGTTACTGTTTTACTATCCCTGTATCTTGCCGGGATTATTGGGCGTCCGCTTCGTCGTCTCGCCAATGCAGCAGATTATGTGCGTTATGGTAAGGGCCGACAGTACGAAATTCCTGATTTTACTCATCGTCGAGATGAAATTGGAGATTTATCAGGGGCCCTGCGCGCTATGACTGAAGCACTTTGGTCACGGATGGATGCGATTGAGGGTTTTGCTGCTGATGTGGCGCATGAAATCAAAAACCCTCTAACATCTTTGCGTTCAGCAGTTGAAACTGTCGCAAGAATCAGTGATCCAGACCAACAAAAACAGCTGATGTCTATTATCCTTGATGATGTTCAGCGGCTGGACCGTTTGATCAGTGATATATCAGATGCCTCTCGTTTGGACGCCGAACTTTCGCGCGCGGCGATGGAAGAAGTTGATGTTGGAAAACTATTGGAGACCTTGGTTGAAATTCAACGTGTGAGCGAAGGTGGACCGACCTTTGAAGTGCTGATTGATAAAACAGAAGCATATATTGTCCAGGGATTGGAGGGACGGTTAGGTCAAGTCTTTCGTAATCTCATGACAAATGCCAAAACGTTTAGTCCTGAAGGCGGGAAGATAAGTCTTGCTGCGATCAAAGAGAAGGAAGCGATCGTCATTACAATTGAGGATGAAGGTCCGGGCATAATTCCTGGTAAACTTGAGGCCATATTTGATCGCTTTTATACGGAGCGTCCGCAAGACGAAAAATTTGGAACCCATTCAGGATTGGGATTGAGTATTTCCAAGCAAATTATTGAAGCTCATAATGGGACGATCACTGCAGAAAACAGAGAAAATTCTAATGGTCAAATAGCTGGGGCGCGGTTTGTGATCTCCCTCCCTACTGGACAAAGCTAAATGACAAACAGTACGTTAATGCATTGCACCAGCATTGCTTTTCAAAAAGATGGTTGGCTAACGGTTGCTTTGTTGCGTGGTAGCTCTGGAAGCGGGAAGTCTGATTTAGCCCTGCGTGCAATTGACATGGGGTGCGCGGAACTGGTTTCTGATGATCAAACTCTTTTAACCCGACATGATCAGGAAATCCTGGCATCCCCCCCGCCAACGATTGCCGGAACACTGGAAGTTCGTGGCCTGGGGCTGGTTACTTTTCCGTGTTGTTCTGATGTGCCTGTTGGACTGATTGTTGATCTTGTGCCTCGCGATCAAATAGATAGACTTCCGATTCCTGAGTTTGAGGAAATACTTGGCCTTTCCGTTCCAAAATTAAAGTTGCATAGTTTTGATCATTCGACGTTAGCAAAGCTGTTACTTGCCATAACCCGTCCAGAAAGCGATATAGTTAGGTAACTATTTGTTCTTTTGTAATGTTATCGGGAACCAGGGCAATTATTCATGCAGAAAATTAAAGACGGTAAAGCCTCTGATCCACTGAGGGTCATTCTGGTTACTGGGATGTCCGGTGCAGGGCGTTCTACGGCGATGAAGGTACTTGAAGACCATGGATTTGAAGCCATTGATAACTTACCATTGGATTTGCTGGATATTGTAATTGGGGAAAAGCCACGTCGTCGTCCTTTGGCAATTGGCATTGATATCCGTTCACGAAATTTTTCGGCGCCGCCCCTCATTGAACATATTGCCATTTTGAATAAAAGGCCTGAGCTTGATGTCGCACTTATATTCCTTGATTGCTCTGTCGATGCACTTGAGCGAAGATTTAAAGAAACCCGCCGCCGTCATCCTTTGGCAGAGGATAGGCCCTTAAAAGACGGTATTCTTGCTGAACGAAGGTTGGTAGCTCCGCTTCAAGCGAGAGCGAACTTTGTTATTGATAGTTCTGATACAACTTCTGCAGATTTTCGACACAATCTAACCAGCTTACTTGGATTGGAAGAGAGCGGTATCATGACGCTTCAGGTGATGTCGTTCTCTTATCGTTTTGGTGTGCCGAGAGAGGCAGACTTGATGTTTGATGTGCGGTTCCTCAGAAACCCACATTACGATCCAGATCTGCGGAGCCTTACGGGACGCGATAAGGCCGTTGCGGATTACGTCGCCGAAGATCCGGGTTACGATGATTTTGTGAATAATCTTCAAAATCTGTTACTCCCTTTATTACCGAGATATCAGCAGGAGGGGAAGAATTACCTTACGATCGCTATCGGTTGTACAGGTGGGCGCCACCGTTCTGTTGCCTTGACAGAGTGGTTGGGCAAAAAACTTGAGAGCATTTGGCCGCAGATTATCATTGCACACAGAGACGTGGACAAAGAACCTGATCGTTATAAATAATCTGTTATCTCAGTTAGTTATCAGGTTCCTAAGTGTCGGCTTTGTAAAAGACTCTACAAAAAATGTGATGACAGTCGGCTTCACCTTGTAAGTAGCAGGGGAATGCTGGTAGTTTTCCCGTAACAAAAGGAAAGCGCCGGCGGAAAGGTAAGGCATGATAGGGATGGTTCTGGTTACCCATGGTAACCTGGCGATCGAATTCGTTTCGGCATTGGAACATGTCGTTGGCGAACAAAGCCACATTGCAACGGTTTGTATCGGTCCTGAGGATGATATGGAACAACGCCGTAAGGAAATCATAGCTTCTGTAAAGAAGGTTGATGATGGCAAAGGCGTTGTTATTTTGACGGATATGTTTGGGGGCACACCATCTAACTTGGCGATCTCTATTATGGATCAGGCTAATGTTGAGGTGGTGGCGGGTGTTAATCTTCCATTGCTGATTAAATTGGCTGGTTTGCGCGGATGCAATCCAATGAAAAAAGCCGTTTTAGAAGCGCAGGAAGCTGGACGTAAATACATACATGTCGCTTCAGAGTTACTGTGATTTCAGCCGGTAATTTTTTATTGAAAGGCTTTAGGCCACAGGAGAAATGCGGGGAATATAAAGTTGCTCACGAAGACAGTAACGATATTAAACCAAAGAGGATTACACGCTCGGGCCTCTGCTAAATTTGTTAAGCTAGCAGAAGTATTTGAGGCTGACATTACAGTTCGTAAGGACGATACGGTCGTTTCGGGTTGCTCGATTATGGGACTAATGATGTTGGCAGCGACAACGGGGAGCAAAGTTGAGCTTACGACATCAGGCCCCGCTGCAGACGATGCTATGGCTGCACTGGAAGAACTTGTCGCGAACAAGTTTGATGAAGACTAAAGGCGCTTTGTTCATCGAACGCAGGGCAATGTCTTAGCTGAGAGTATCACAACGTTAAACGAGAGTAGGAAACGCCGTGACAAAAGAGTTAGGCGAAAGGGTTTTTGAGGGTCTGGCTGTCTCGCCAGGGGTTGTAATTGGCCCTGCTTATTTGAGCGAGTCCAGTGATATTCAAATCCTCGAATACCGGGTGCCGACCTCTAAAGTTTCAAGCGAATTATCGCGTTTAACTGATGCTGTTGATAAGGCTCAAAAACAAGTCTTAAAGCTACACAGTCAATCACAGGATTTTCATGGCGCGGCTGGTGAAGAGCTTGGTTATCTGCTTGATGCGCATATGCAGATGCTTAAAAGTTCCAGCCTGATTGGTGGCATCGAAGCCCGGATCAAAACGGGTCAAAAGAATGCTGAAGCTGCTGTGATGGCAGAGGTTGGCCAGATTGCACGTAAGTTCTCTGCGATGGAGGACCCCTATCTTCGGACAAAATCACAAGAAGTTCGCGAGGTTGGCCACCGGATCGTACGTAATCTAACCAAAACAGTTACGGATTCTTATTCTGGGTTGGCACAAAACTCCGTGATCCTCTCTGATGAGATTACACCAGCTGATACAGCTATGATGGACCCTGCTCAAATTGGTGGTTTTGCTACCGTTCTTGGCGGGCCGGAAGGACATACTGCGATTATGGCAAGGTCTTTGGGCCTGCCAGCGGTGTTGGGGGTTCCAGGCCTTCTTTCGGGGGTGGAAACCGGCGAAATCATTATCGTCGATGGGACCAATGGTCGGGTTATTATTAACCCGAGTGAAGCCCGGCTCAAAGATTATAGACTCCGCCAAAAAGATATCGAACGTGAGGTCCACGCCCTTACTCGATTGCGAAATGTGGTTGCCATCACCAAAGATGATCAACGCGTTAGCTTGCAAGCAAATGTAGAGTTGCCACGTGAAACAGGCTTGGCCGTTGCTAATGGTGCTGAGGGAGTGGGGTTGCTTCGAACCGAGTTTCTGTTCATGAACAGGGAGCAACTACCGACTGAGCAAGAGCAATATGAGGCTTTGGCCGAAATTATTGATGGCATGTCTGGTCGCCCGGTCACAGTTCGGACACTTGATGCGGGAGGAGAGAAGCTGGTTTCTGCTTTGGGGACTTTACCTACTGATTGCCCCAATCCTGCTTTGGGATTACGGGCGATCAGGCTGTCTCTTAAACATCGGGATATTTTGGAAACCCAGTTGAGAGCCATCCTTAGGGCAAGTGCTCATGGTCCCCTTCGTATTCTTTTACCCATGGTGACAACGCCAGGGGAAGTTAGAGAAGTGCGTAAGGTCTTAACGGAAGTGGCAAAGGGCTTGAAAGAACAGGATGTTCGTATTGCCGATCCATTACCGCCTTTAGGCATCATGATCGAAGTGCCTGGTGCTGCATTAGCAGCAGATGGTTTGGCCAAGGTTGCAGATTTTTTTGCTATTGGGACCAACGATTTGACGATGTACACTTTGGCGATTGATCGTGCAGAAGAGCAGGTTGCTTATCTTTATAATCCACTTCATCCGGCGGTTTTAAAACTGATTTCTATGACTGTAGAAGCGGCGAGAAGGGCTCATATACCTGTGTCTGTCTGTGGAGAGGTCGCGGGGGATGTTAATTACCTGCCATTGCTTCTCGGGCTGGGAGTGCGAGATCTGTCGATGAGTTCAAACGCATTGCCGCGTGTTAAAAACCGTATTTTAAAGCTGAATATGGAGGAAGTAACGCGACGCGCCGAAGCTATTATGACGCAAAATGACCCGAGCAGAATTGCGACGATGCTTGAAGATTATAATGAACGCTATACCAATTAATCTCAAACCGTAGTCTTGAGTATAAACTCACAATCTCTCTCGATTATTTTACTGGTTTTTTAACCTGTTCGGTCGATTTGTTTTCACAAAGATGTCGGATCGAGAGGAATTTTGATAAAGATACCGAATTCTTTGGTGAAATCACAGCTGACCCGAGCATGTACTGCGCCTTGCTTGTCGTAGAATCGAGATTTTTCGGAAAGAGGTGTAATGGCTTCGTGCCAGATGTGGGAATCGATGCAAACCCCGAAGCTGCCATCACAATAAAAGGCGGTCCAGTCTTCTGGCTTCATATCATCCCCAGTCTTTGCAAGGGCGACAACAAAGGGCTTGTTGTCCAAAGGATAAAAGAGCTGTGCGCCATCCGGGTGGTAGTTTGCATGCCAGATATGTAAGTGAGTGCGATCTGGGTTCGGGGTGTCTTTCGAAGCTTGACCGGGTAGTTCAGACCAGCCGAGAATATAGCGATCGTTTACAGCCATGTTTTCGCCAAACAAAATATCCCCTTCCCACCAAAACTCGAAGATTCCTTCCAGATGTCCACCCTCATCCCCTGTACCTATGTCTATTGGGCGCCACCCCTGTGCGGGCCATTGGGTAATTTCCACAGGGTGGTTCATATAGTCAGTAACCACTGAGCCAAAACCTTCAAGGCTCTTTGTCGTTGCTCTTACCAAAGGAATTTCAAACACGGGAAGGTGAGCTGGAACAGAGGGCTTCATATAGTTAAAGCTTCTTTTCTCGATTGATTTGGAGCTCGTCATAGAATGTTCCTAAGAATAGTAAAGAGAATTGAAGCTTGCAAAATTGGGTATTCAAAAACAAATTAAATTCACTAAGGAATAAATTAAATAATATTTAAGGGTATGTGATGCCGGGGCTAAATATCTATGGGCTGGTAAATCTATGAGACATAGTCAACTTCGGGCTTTTGATGCTGTTGCAAGGGAGGGTAGTTTTTCAAGAGCTGCCTTATTGCTTAATCTGACGCCCCCTGCGGTTACAATTCAGGTGCGCAGTCTTGAAGATGCCTACGGGCTTACCCTGTTTATTCGGAGTGGTGGTAAGGCAACCTTAACTGAAGACGGGCAAGGTCTATACGATAAAACTAGGCGATTTTTTATCGAAGAAGAAGAGATCCGTGATCATTTATCTTCATCCTCAGCCTTGGATATTGGGCATTTGAAAATTTCTGCTGATGGACCGCATGTTGCTTTAAACATTATTTCGATGTTTAGAGAGAAGTATCCTGGAATTAAACTGTCAGTCAGTTTAGGAAATGCCGAATCTGTGCGTCAGGATATTTTGGCTCAACGTGCAGATGTGGCCATAACCGCTAATTGCCGTACGGATGATCGACTTGTCATTGATGAGCTTTCTGTACAGTCCATGATAGCCCTCGTTCATAGAGAACATTCACTGGCGGATCGCTCAGAAATCAGTTTGGTGGAACTTGTTGATGAGCAATTGATTTTGAGAGAACGAGGATCGAATACTCGTCGTGTTCTGGATAAAGAAATGAAAAGCCTTAACCTTAGGTATGGCAATGTTCTTGAACTGGGCAGCCGAGAAGCTGTGCGGGAAGCCGTTGCTGTTGGTCTGGGGATAGGGTTTTTATTTGAACATGAAATTCTGGGAGATGATCGGACCTGTGCGGCCTTTATCCAAGAGCTAAGAAATAGTAATCGAGATATGATTGTATGTCTTAAGAGCCAGTTAAAAAGACGTGTGGTGAAAGCTTTTGTTGAGATTGCCCGTAATTAATTCCATGACCAATTTGTGAATAGTTCAGTAATTACCAGAATAAATAACGTGAAAAATTGTTGCCATTTAGCCAGAAGACTGATATCTATCGGGCAAAATAAACACATAAAGATTTCTTTATGTCACTGATAATAAGCTAGAAAGTCACGCACATGACAGAATTTACAGATTATAAAGTTGCGGATATGTCGCTCGCAGAGTGGGGCCGTAAGGAAATTGTTATCGCTGAAACTGAGATGCCAGGCCTAATGGCATTGCGTGAAGAGTTCGGCGAAAGCAAACCCCTTGCTGGTGCCCGGATTGTTGGTTGTCTTCACATGACAATTCAGACAGCTGTTTTGATCGAAACCCTTACCGCACTGGGTGCATCGATCCGTTGGTCATCGTGCAACATTTTCTCTACACAGGATCAGGCCGCTGCAGCTATGGCCGCTGCGGGTATCCCTATTTTTGCCTGGAAAGGCGAAACGGAAGAAGAATTCATCTGGTGTATTGAGCAGACTGTTCAAGGACCTGACGGTTGGAAGCCAAACTTGATTCTTGATGATGGTGGCGACCTTACTGTTCTCATTCATGAAAACCACCCTGAACTGCTTGAAGACATTCGCGGTCTATCAGAGGAAACAACTACGGGTGTTCATCGTCTTTACGAGATGGCGAAAAAGGGAACTCTTAAAGTTCCTGCAATCAACGTGAATGATTCTGTGACGAAATCCAAATTCGATAACCTTTACGGTTGTCGAGAATCTTTGGTGGATGGCATCAAACGTGCTACCGACGTAATGGTTGCTGGTAAAGTTGCTGTTATTGGTGGCTTTGGTGATGTTGGTAAAGGCTCTGCTGCTTCTTTGCGTTCACAGGGCGCCCGTGTTCTTGTTACTGAAATCGATCCTATCTGTGCACTGCAGGCTGCAATGGAAGGTTACGAAGTAACCACTATGGAAGATGCAGCTCCATTGGGTGATATTTTTGTAACCACAACAGGTAACAAAGACATCATTACCATCGATCACATGCGTGATATGAAAGATCGTGCGATCGTTTGTAACATCGGTCACTTTGATTCTGAAATTCAGATTGCTGCATTGCGCAACTATCCTTGGCACAATGTTAAGGATCAGGTTGATGAAGTTGAATTCCCTGATGGTAAACGTTTGATCATTCTGGCTGAAGGTCGTTTGGTGAACCTTGGTTGTGCTACAGGTCACCCGAGCTTTGTGATGTCTGCTTCTTTCACTAATCAGGTGTTGGCTCAGATCGAACTTTGGGAGAATTCAGCAAACTACAAAAACGAAGTTTATGTCCTGCCAAAGTATCTTGATGAAAAAGTTGCGATGCTTCATCTTGAAAAGCTTGGCGTCAAATTGACTAAGCTAACGAAAGAACAGGCCGAATATATCGATGTCCCTGTTGAAGGTCCTTTCAAACAAAATCATTATCGTTACTAGAATTTTTCTAGGATTTTGTTCTGGGGGCTGATCTCTCAGTAAGTTATTATTACGGGGCGCAGATAATATCTGCGCCCCGTAATTTGTTACAACGCCTTGTTCCATCAAGACAAAATCATTACACTTGATTGTGATTTTCTACTCACATCCAAAATGGTCTATTTGGGATGTTATTCTGTACTTCTTGAGGGGAACGCAGTGTCGTCATTTTCGGCCTATATGCCGGGTCTGTTTCTTGCTCTGATTATCCTCATTGGTTCGGGGGTACTCGTTTTTGCTTATCGTTTGCGTTGGCGGATGGTGCAAAAAAAGCTGAACGACTTACAGGCTAAGTCATCCTTAGATCGTGCCGCGATTCTTGCTGCACCTCTGGGGTGTGTGACTTTTTCTCATCGAGATAAAAAAACGAGATCTAGCGTAGGTTTGGTTCGTGAATTCGGCCTAGATAAGGGCGAAATTGATTTCAATGCCATTTCGATTATCTTTCAGCGTGGAGGCACGAAGCCGAACATATTGATAGAGGCCGTGGAAACACTCAGAGAGTTGGGGAAATCCTTTACGGTTACCCTGACAGCTAAAGGTAGAACGTACCGTATTACAGGTGAACGCATTGTATTATCATCTGAGCTGCCTCCTGTTGCTGATGTTGTTTGGTTTCACGACGTCAGCGATATGGAAAAGCAAACAAGGAATGCTCTTGATGGATCTCGACATATAACTTGGCTACTTGACAACCTTCCGGTTCCAGTATGGATGCGAGACGAAAGATTAGCATTAACTTACTGCAATAAGGCCTATGCCAGTGCTGTCGAATCAAGTCAGGCGGAGGTCATTGAGCAAAGCATGGAGCTTATGGATCGTTCGAAAGTGATTCAGGCTCATAATCTGGCCAACAAGGCGCTTGAAACTGATGGTCTTGTTTGTGAAAAGCATCACGCGATCATAGCAGGAGAAAGACGCCTCCTTGAATTTTGTGAAAAGGCATTAGACGATAAAAATCTTTTGGGTTTTGCTGTTGATCAAACCCGTCTTGAAGATGCGGAACGTGAATTAAATAGCCATATTGAGGCGCATGCACAGGTTCTCGAGAATTTGGGGATTGCAATCTCCATTTTTGGTCCGGACGAGCGTTTGTCATTTTTCAATTCTTCATACGCAACCTTGTTTAAACTCAATGAAGATTTTCTGCGCTCTGAGCCGCACCTAAGTGAAATTCTTGACACGATGCGTGAAAACAGACGGCTACCCGAATATGCAAACTTCCCGGAGTTTAAGCAGCAACGCCTCAGGGAATATCGCTCAATTATTGAGCCTGTTGAAGAGCTACTACATCTGACCGACGGCACGACTTTACGCTCGGTTGCAACTGCGCACCCCTTTGGTGGTGTTATTGAGACTATAGAAGACGTTACTGATAGTCTTGCTCTCGAACGTTCCTATAACACTCTCACCGCAGTTCAAAGAGAGACCCTTAACAAACTATATGAGGCCGTCGTCGTTTATGGAGCGGATGGACGCTTGAAGCTGTTTAACCCAAATTTTGCTGAAATTTGGAAATTACCAGAAGAGTTTTTAAATACCGAACCGCATGTTCGTGATGTGGTTTCTCGTAGTCGAGATCTGTTTGATGTTGATGATGAAGAGTGGGAGCAACGTCGAGAGGTTATGGTTGCCAGGGTTTGCGAACCTGAAGGTCGCGCAGGCCGTATTGTCCGAGCTGATGGGGTGGTCCTCGATTGGGCACAGGTTATGTTACCTGATGGTGCCTCTCTTTTGACTTTCCTCGATGTTACAGATTCCTTCACTGTTGAACGTGCGTTGTTAGAAAAAAATGAAGCGTTGGAAACCGCAGATCGACTTAAAACAGCCTTTATTGCAAACGTGTCGTATGAGTTGAGAACACCATTGAACGCGATTGTAGGGTTTGCAGAAATACTGGAAAACCAGTTCTTTGGGGAACTTAACGAGCGCCAGATGGAATACAGTCAGGCGATTGTTGAATCATCCCATCGTCTGATGACCTTAATTAACGACATCCTCGACCTTGCAACTATTGAAGCCGGCTATCTCCACTTAGATCTGGGAGAAGTCAACGTTGATCAGATGTTACAACACCTTCATACGATTGGTCATGAAAGAGCGCGCCATCGGAATATCGAGGTGGATATACTCTGCGATGATGATATTGGCTTGGTTCTTGTTGATGAGCGTCGTTTAACACAGGCGCTTTATAATCTATTATTAAATGCTATGAAATTTTCCCCCGAAGGTGGAACCGTCACGGTTGAAGCCAGTAAGGATCACGAATTACGTATTTCAGTTTCTGATAATGGAGTTGGCATCAGTCAGGAAGATCAAGACCGGGTCTTTCTTAAGTTTGAGCGCGGTGAGGGGCATGCCAAACAAGCTGGTGCCGGTTTGGGATTGTCTTTGGTTAAAAGCCTGGTTGAGTTGCATGGTGGCTGGGTTGAAATTGAATCCGCTGTGAGTGATGGAACAAAGGTGACCTGTCATATCCCACTTTTGGATCAAGATGGCTTAAGCCAAGACAATGCCGTTCAAAATATATCTGATGGTGCAGATGAAATAAGCTTGCCAGACGAAACAAATGATATTCGAAGTGTTGTGACAGAGGTCATCAATCAGATTACAGAACAAAAATCGGATATGGATCAAGAGGAGGAAATCGTCTCCACAGACGGCACAGACGGCGTAGAAGGTTCAGGGAAGACAGAAGATATTTCCGAAGATGTACAGGGTACGCAATCTGATCGTGATAAAATTTAGGAAATAAAATTGTGAGGCCAGCCCGTGACAGATGAGAGATTTATCAGTGAGGTTTTAATTGCGGATGAAAAGGCGACAATTATGTTTGCTAACGCGTTTGCTCCTTATCTGAAAACTGGGGATGTTCTGGCCTTAGATGGGGATCTTGGGGCCGGTAAAACGGCTTTTTCTCGGGCCTTGATAAATGCGTTACCTTTTGACGCGAACCAACTTGAAAAAGAAGAAGTCCCCAGCCCGACTTTTACACTTGTGCAAATGTATGACCGTGCCGAGCTGCAAGTGTGGCATTTTGATTTGTATCGACTTGAAGATCCTGAAGAAGCTTATGAGCTTGGTATAGAGGATGCTTTTCTTGAAGGAGTGTCTTTGATTGAGTGGCCAGACAAGCTGGGATTTCTTATGCCTTCTGACCGTTTATTGGTGAGTTTACGATACGGGAGCACGGACACGGCGCGAGTAATTACATTTTTTGGTAATGAAAAATGGCAAGAACGCTTGTCTCCGCTCTTTGCTCAAGTCTCCACCTCTTAGATGGATATTTAAAAAGAAAAATTTATGAAAATTACGACGGCGATGGTCCTTGCGGCAGGTTTTGGCAAGCGGATGCGGCCCCTTACAGAGAAAATACCAAAACCATTGGTGCCAGTATGCGGTAAACCGATGTTGGCTTCTATTCTCGATAAGTTAAAAGAATCTGGTTTTGATAAAATCGTGGTTAATGCCTTTTATTTAAAAGACCATATTCGCGGATTTCTAGAGAACAGAGCAGACCCTTCACTTATTTATTCGGAAGAGAGTTGTGTTTTGGAAACCGGAGGCGGTGTCTTACTTGCGTTACCTAAACTTGGCGATAAACCCTTTGCTGTTGTGAACGGTGATGTGTGCTGGATTGATGGGGCAGAACCAGCTTTACAGCGGCTCACCGAACTCTGGGATGGTGAGAAGATGGATGGCCTGCTCTTGCTTCACCCCACTTCTCAAGCTATTGGCTATGAGGGTTCGGGAGACTTTACGATGAATTCGGAAGGTTGTTTAGCGCGCCGCGGAGAAAGTGATCACGCGCCTTATGTATATGCAGGAATTCAAATATTACACCCAAAACTGTTTAAGGATGCCCCGGATGGTGCTTTCTCTTTGAATCATGTCTTTGACAAGGCCTTGGTCGATGATCGGCTATGTGGTCTGGTTCATGATGGCGACTGGTTTCATGTCGGTACCCCAAAGGGTTTGAAAGAAGTTGAGGAGATTTTGCAAAGCAGGAACTCTGTTCCCCACAGCCACTGATTTCAGGGTTATTTAATGGCGAGACATATTTACACTGTTCCCTCGAATGCGTCTTTTGCAGATGCTTTAGCTCAGGGAATCCTCGATCAGTGGGGAGCAAATCCTTTAGAACTTTCGCGGGTAATGGTTTTGTTACCAACCCGCCGGGCTTGTCGATCATTACAACATGCCTTTTTACGGGCTTCAGAGGGCAAGGCCCTCATGTTGCCGAGATTGCTTCCACTTGGAGACCTCGATCCCGATGAGCTGTTGATCTCAGCGTCAGATGTGTCTGTTGGGCAGGGAATGGAACTTGATCTGCCACCCGTTTTGTCGTCGCTGAGGCGTCAACTATTGCTCAGTCAATTGGTTTTGAAATGGTCGGCAACTCAAGCCAAGCTTCATGGCAGTGAAATTATTCCTGAGGATCAGGCTGTACGTTTGGCTGGTGAACTTGGTCGTTTTCTGGATCAAGTGCAGACCGAAGGACTCAATTTTTCTGAACTCAGCACATTGGTGCCTGAGGATTATGCTGAGCATTGGCAAATTACTTTAGAATTTTTGGAAATTCTCACTAAAATTTGGCCGGTGGTAGAAGAAGCAACAGGTGGTATTGGTCCCGCAGAGCGCCGGCGTCGCTTGCTTGAGGGGCAGGCTGAGTTTTGGCGGAATTGCCCCCCTGAACATCCGGTTATTGTTGCTGGTTCTACGGGTTCCATCCCGGCGGCGGCTGAACTCATCGGTGTGATTTCGAATTTATCCTTGGGGCAGGTGGTTTTGCCTGGTGTGGATTTTCAAGCAGTTGATGAAGTTTGGAATGATTTTTTAAAGGACAGTTCGCATCCCCAACATGGCTTGGCGACTTTGTTATCGCGGTTGAATATTGGTCGGGACGAGATACAGATATGGCCTTGCACGCAGGAAGGTCGAGCACCGGATGAGCGCGTAGAGTTGATCCAAACTGCTATGCGTCCTGCGCAATCGACCACGGAATGGCAAGGGTATATTGCTAGAACTGGTCCTGACACTTTTAAAAAAGCCCTGAGTGGCGTCACGCGGATTGATTGTCCAGGACCTGGCGAAGAGGCGTTATCGATTGCGCTGATATTGAGGTCAGTTTTAGAAAATCCGGCTAAAACAGCTGCTCTGATTACGCCGGACAGGGATTTGGCGCGTAGGGTCACTGCAGAGATGGAACGATGGAGCGTAAAAATTGATGATTCAGCTGGCTCTCCTCTCCCAGAGGCTGCACCTGCTGTTTTTCTGCGTCTAACTGCCGAGATGATGGTATCTGGCTTGGCGCCGATCTCTTTGTTGTCAGCTCTAAAGCACCCTTTATGTGCTGGGGGAATGGCTCCGGGTGTTTTTAACCGCATCCTCCGGCGTTTGGAAATCACTATTTTACGCGGGGTAAGGCCTGCGCCAGGGTTTTCTGGATTACTTGCAGCACTAGATCTAGAGAAAGATAAAGATAAAGAACTTTGTCTCTTTGTTGAAAAGATTGCGGAGTCAGCCGAAAATTTCACTCGCGCAATAGATGAAGGAACAAAGTCATTTAAGGAGCTGTTGGAAGGGCATGTCGGTTTTGCTGAAACTCTTGCTGCAACGGATGAATTGGATGGATCGGAAAGGTTGTGGGCAGGGGATGATGGTTCTGCGACGGCCGAGTTCGTTGCCGATTTGCGTGAAGCTGTGGCCGATGCCCCCGAAGTTTCCGGGCGGCGTTATCCGGAATTAATCGCGGCTTTAATGGTTGGGCGCGCGGTTCGGGCGCCGTTTGGCGCACATCCTCGATTGAGTATTCTGGGCGCAATCGAGGCCCGGTTACAACATTCGGACGTGGTTATTCTGGGTGGACTTAACGAAGGTAGTTGGCCGGCAGAAGCAAAATCTGGTCCCTGGATGAGTCGTCCGATGCGTAAGGATTTTGGCTTGCCACAACCTGAGTTGCAGGTCGGTTTGTCTGCGCAGGACTTTGTTCAGGCTTTTTGTGCGCCGGAAGTTTACCTCACACGCTCTGAAAAGGTCGAGGGTGCACCGACGGTTCCTTCACGTTGGCTATTGCGCATAGAAGCATTACTTGAAGGTCGAGGACTAAAAGGTCTTATTCAAAATGATGCGGAGAAGTGGTTGTCGTGGGCCGAGGAAAAAGATCTTCCTGCGCAACGCATTTCTGTTAAACCTCCGGCGCCGACACCGCCCGTATCTGCGCGCCCACGCAATTTATCCGTAACGCGCATTGAAACCTGGATGCGTGATCCTTACGCATTATATGCACAAAAAATTCTAAATTTGAGAAAGCTGGACCCTTTGGATGCGGATCCTTCGGGCGCGGATAAGGGGAGTTTGATCCATGAAGCTCTTGAGATTTTTTTAAAACGCTACCCCGATTTTGTGCCAGAAGATGGCGAAAAGCAGTTGATCGCGATTGGAGAAGAGGTTTTTTCTGCGGTTCGGGATCGTCCCGGAATTTGGGCCTTTTGGTGGCCCCGGTTTCAACGCATCGCAAAGTGGTTTGTCGAGGAAGAGCGCACACGCCGAAAACGTGTTTCAAAATCACATGTTGAGGTGGTAGGAGAAATTGTTCTTAAAGGGCCGGCGGGTGACTTTACGCTGACGGCAAAAGCGGATCGGATCGACGAATTGGCGGCGGGAGGGCTGGCCATTTTAGACTATAAAACAGGAACTGTGCCGAGCGCAAAAAATGTCCTTCAGGGGATATCTCCTCAATTACCTCTTGAGGCTGTGATTGCTGTTGAAGGCGGGTTTGGTATTTTGCCTGACGAGGTCAAAGAGCTACTTTATTGGCGTCTGACTGGGGGAGAACCTGCGGGGGAAGAGAAAAATGCCCTTGGTCAACGCGGAGCAAAAGAAGGTGTAAGTGAAGTGTCTAAAGTTGCTCTGGAGGGAGTGCTGGATTTGATCACTGAGTTTGACTATCAGGAGACCCCATATTCACCTCGACCGCGTCCCAAACAGGCTTTGGTTTATAATGACTTTGAACACCTTGCACGTGTCAAGGAATGGGCAAGTAGTGGTGAGGGCGAAGCATGAGCACCACTATTGAAGATATCCTGAATAAAGCAACCAGAGAACAACGTCAGGCCGCGGATCCGAATACATCGGTATGGGTTGGTGCTTCGGCTGGAGCAGGTAAAACCAAAGTGCTTACAGACAGGATACTTAATCTCCTGTTGAGCGGCTCTGAGCCGGGAAAAATTTTGGCTTTGACCTTTACCAAAGCCGCAGCGGCAGAGATGGCTAATCGTCTTTCAGCTAAGTTGGCGCGGTGGTCTACGATCCCAGAAACTGAACTAAGTGAAGAATTGCAATACCTGCTTGGGCGCTGGCCCGAAGCGAATGAAGTCATTACTGCACGGCGGTTATTTGCTCGGGTTCTTGATACGCCCGGTGGCATGAAAATCCAGACCATCCACGCCTTTTGCCAGTCTTTACTGGGGCGCTTTCCTCTTGAAGCGGGTGTGGCCCCGAACTTTCAAATTTTGGATGATCGTTCTGCGGATGAACTGCTTTATCGTTCTCGCGAAGATGTTCTTGCTGCGCGTGGAGGATTAAGCGAATTTGAAGTGTCCAAAGCCTTAGATAATCTAACGGCCTACACTCAAGAGCAAACCTTTGCACCCTTGGTTCAAGAGATCATCAGAGAAAGAGGACGTATTGCTCTGTTGCTAAAAGAGTACGGTGACCTTGATGGTTTGAAAGCGGCAATTTATCATGTTCTTGACGCTCCGCTGGGGGCAAACCCCGGCTCTCTTCTTGAAGCAGCCTGTGAAGATAATGTCGTAGATATTTTAAATTTGAGGCATGCCGCCGATGCCTTGTTACAAGGGGCAAAATCCGATCAGGAACGAGGCAAAGTTCTAAAAAATTGGATTGAAGCCGATCCCAAGATTCGAGGCGAACTCTACACAACGTATCGAGGCGTTTTCTTTACTCAATCCGGTGATATTCGCAGTCGTCTGGCAACAAAGGGGGCTCTCTCCGTTTTACCTCAGTTACCTGATATTTTGGTTGGTGAAGCAGAGCGCCTTATCCGATTGAATGAAAAGCTCAATGCCATTGGAGTCGCAAAGTCGACTTCGGCTCTGCTGACACTGGGGGTCTCGATACTGGCCCGTTACCAAAGATACAAAGAAGCTCGTGCTTTTCTCGACTATGATGATCTTATTCTTAAAGCCCGTGATCTTCTCCGTGGTGAAAAAGCTGTCGCGTGGGTTCTTTTCAAACTTGATGGGGGTTTGAATCATGTCCTCATTGATGAAGCACAGGATACTAATCCAGAACAGTGGGAGGTGGTTGCTTCTCTGTGTAATGAATTCTTTGATGGCGAAGGGGCCAGAGAATATGTGCGAACGATCTTTGCGGTCGGAGATGTTAAACAGTCAATCTATTCCTTTCAACGTGCGGACCCGGCCAAATTTGAAGAAATGCGACGTCATTTCGAGGAGCGAGTCACTACGGCCAAACAAGCATGGCAGCGCATAAGTCTGGATGTTTCGTTTCGCTCTACGCCGTCGGTTCTCTCTGTCGTTGATCAAGTCTTTGCCTCTGCGGTTGCCGCAGATGGGGTCTCCTTTGAGGAGGGGCCTCTACAGCACCAACCTGTAAGACTTGGTCAAGCCGGTCGGGTAGAGCTTTGGCCTTTGATGGCCAGCGAAGGCCAGGCGGATGATACGCCTTGGACTTTACCACTGGCGCAAGAAGCTGAAATGGAATCGCGGTCTCGTCTGGCGACGGTCCTTGCGCGACGCATTTACTATTGGACCTTGTCTCCTGAAGGTGAGCAGGATCCTGTTTGTCAGCTAACCGCCAAGGGGCGACGGATTGATGCCGGTGATGTTCTTGTTTTGGTCCGTCGACGAAATGCCTTTGTTGAAGAATTGGTTCGGGAGCTAAAAACACTTGGGGTACCTGTTTCCGGTGTTGACCGTATGGTCCTTACTGATCAAATGGCGGTCATGGATCTTATTGCCTTAGGACGCTTTTTGTTGTTGCCTGATGATGATTTGACCTTAGCAACCATCCTTAAAGGCCCGCTGATCGGACTAGATGAAGATCAGTTGTTTGAACTGGCCTATAAACGCAAAGGAAGCCTTTGGTCGGTGCTGCGTGATAAGGCGCGTCATAATGAGGCTTTTGCCCTGGCAGCGGGATATCTCAATGGATTGCTGGCAAGGGCCGACTATACACCGCCTTTTGAACTTTTGTCCCATATTTTAGGTCCACTTGAAGGGCGTAAAAAACTCTTGGCGCGTTTAGGACCGGATGCGCGTGACCCAATCGAAGAGTTCCTTTCCCTTTCTCTGGTTTATGAGCGTGAAGAAACACCATCATTGGAAGGCTTTCTGCACTGGCTGGAAGCGGGAGATCAAGAGATCAAGCGTGACCTTGAACAAGGGGGCGGTGCGGTCAGGATCATGACAGTACATGGTTCCAAAGGTCTTCAGGCTCCTGTTGTTCTGCTCCCGGATACCACCCAGATACCTCAGGCTGACCGAGGCGTGGTTTGGCTAAAAGAGAACAACAGTATTCCGGTGTGGTCACCGCGAACGGCAATGAATACAGAGGTTATCTCGTCAGCGCGGGATCAATTGCGCAAAGATGCTCTCCGGGAGTATCGGCGACTTCTTTATGTGGCCATGACCCGCGCGGAAGATCGTTTGGTCATTTGCGGGTGGATGGGACAGAGAGAACCTTCTGAGGATAGCTGGTATGCTTTAGCAAGAGCTGCCTTGTCAGGATCGGCCAAAGAAATGGACTTTGCCTTTCCCGAAGATCCTGCTGGCCTTTGGAGTGCTGCAGGCTGGGTGCAAGAGAACCCGCAGACTGCTGAGATCAAGAGTTCTACTGAAGAGGTTGTGGAAACGGTTCTGGTTGAAAGTTTACCTGCGTGGGCAAGCTGCGATCCTGATAGTGAACCCGTTCCACCTAAACCTTTGGCTCCTTCACGCGCAAAAGACGACGAGCCCCCAGTTCGCTCTCCTCTTGGGAACGATGACAGCTCTCGTTATCGCAGGGGGCGTCTAATTCATAGATTACTTCAGAGCCTTCCTGATCAACCTGAGAGTAAGTGGTTTGATGTGGGGCGACGCTTTCTAACTTCTCCACTACACGAACTTAACTCTGAACAGGTGGAAGGATTACTTCAAGAAACACTCTCAGTTCTGAAACATCCAGATTACCGTGATTTATTTGGTGAAAGTAGCCAGGCTGAAGTGCCGATTGTTGGTCTTGTTAGAAGAGATGGTGGCGTTGAAGTTATTTCAGGGCAAGTTGATCGTTTGGTTATTTCTGATAAAAAAGTAAAAATAATTGATTACAAAACCAACCGACCACCGCCTCAATTTGTTAATAAAGTACATCGTGCTTATCTGAGGCAAATGGCGGCTTATCGGGTCGTTTTACGTCAAATTTACCCTGAGCATGAGATCGAGGCTCACTTACTTTGGACTGATGATGCACGTTTAATGTATCTGCCTGATGATATTCTTTCGCAATATGAACCTTGACGTTGGGGGACCTCAATCCCTACATTCATGCTGACGCTGTAATGTATATTTAGAAATCTTTTTAAAACATTGCACAAAAACAAAATGGCAAGAGGTACGATATGTCAACGATCGCAATCAGCGACGCTTCTTTTGAAGCAGATGTTCTTAAGGCAGAGACTCCTGTCCTCGTCGATTTCTGGGCTGAATGGTGTGGTCCTTGTAAAATGATTGCGCCTGCTCTTGATGAGCTCGCTGTTGAAATGGGCGGTTCACTTACTATTGCAAAACTGAACATTGACGAAAATTCAATGACACCACAGCAGTATGGCGTGCGGGGTATTCCGACGTTACTGCTTTTTAAAGGTGGTGAAGTTGTTGCAACTAAAGTTGGTGCAATCGCTAAGGGCCAATTGAAAGAGTGGATTAACACTGCACTTGCCTAGGTTAATTTTGCTTATGAAAAAGCCTCGCTGGTCAGCGGGGCTTTTTTATGTGTGTTCCTTTTATTCAAATCATGAGAGTGCGAAAAGTCACATTGGATAATGTGATTTAGTAAATTATTTTATGGTCACGAGCTGTATTCAAAAATTAGTGGTGTACCTTATCGGTACATAAGATGCCACCAGCACCCCAATTTTCCTTATTTACATCGTCAATGACGACATAGACAGCTTCCCTATTACAACCTGTGATTCTAGCCGTTTCCTCGGTCAATTTTTTGACGAGAGCACGTTTTTGCTCGAGGGAACGACCTTGGAACATCTCCACACGGATGATCGGCATGATCTGGTCCTCTTTCTGAGTGAGATAAGGATACCCGAAAGTTATCGAAAAATCCACTTTTTCCAACGTTTCGTCCAACAACTTGAAAAAAAACGGGTGCTTTGCAAATGTTAGGAATTATAACCTGAATCAAGTTTATATGAGGCGCTATAAATAGGGATATAAGCTTCTAGGTAAATTCCGTTAAAACGTCACATAATAGAAATATTTTAAAGGAGCAGGTTTCGGGTGTCTTAGAAGCTTTGAGAGAGAATATGTCCTGCTAAATAAAGTGACCCGCAGATCAAAATTCGACCTGGTTTTTCCTGTGTAATGATCTCAGCAACGGCTTGTTCTGCAGATGGACAGGCTTTGGCGTCAAACCCTGCTTCATTAGCGTGACCTGCGGCATCTTCTGCGCTTAGTGAAGCAGGCTCATACGGAATTTCGATCGCCCGCAAACTTGTTCCCAAAGAGGCTAAGGGGCGAAGATACTCTGAAGCTGCTTTGGTGTTGAGCATGCCATAGATAATGTGAACGGGTTTTTCTTGCCAAGTCTCCAAAATTTTAGCAAGGGCGAGACCCGCTGATTCGTTATGCCCGCCATCAAGCCAAAGCTCCCAAGGGTTGTTGTTGGGGAGTAAGTCAGGAAGCAAGCCAGAATGGAGCTGTTGCATGCGCCCCGGCCACGATGCATGGGTTAAGCCCAGTTTAACTTTATCTTCCTCAAGAGAGAACTGATTTGTGAGAAGGTCTGTTGCGGCGACTGCAAGAGCAGCATTTTCTACCTGATGGGCACCGAGCAGGTTAGGACGTGGATACCGTGTACTAGCGTTCCGCCCCGTAAAGAGAAAGCTGTTCTCCTCGATCATAATTGACCAGTCACGGCCTTCAATGTAAAGCTCTGAGCCAATTTCTTTTGCCCGGGCTTCAATAACGTCGAGTACTTCAGGTAACTGCTTACCAACAACACAGGCAACCCCTGGCTTGAGGATGCCCGCCTTCTCGCCAGCAATTTCTTCAATAGTATCGCCCAGAAACTGTGTGTGATCGATAGAAATGGGCGTAATTGCGGTCAAAGCAGGTTGGGCAACCATATTCGTGGCATCCAAACGTCCTCCAAGTCCGGTCTCAAGCAGGAGAGCGTCTGCAGGAGTACGGCTATAGGCAATAAAAGCGGCGACCGTCGTTACTTCGAAAAATGTTATAGATTCAGGTCCGTTGACCCTTTCGCATTCTTCGAGCAAGGAAACCAGATCATTTTCACTGATGAGTTCCCCGGCGAGGCGGATGCGCTCGTGGAATTTCACCAGATGAGGAGAGGTATAGAGATGAACCTTTTTATCGTGCGCTTCCAAAATGGCCCGAACATAGGCCAAAAAGGAGCCCTTGCCATTGGTTCCGGCAACATGGATCACCGGGGGCAATTTCTCTTCTGGATGGTTAAACAACGATAAAAGCCGTTCAACACGCCCGAGAGAAAGATCAATAATCTTTGGATGTAAAAGACTAAGGCGTTCAAGCACGACATCACTACGACGCATGGACATTTCTTACTACCCGGTTTCTTTAAGCGACAACGACAAACAGCGAAGCGTTAGGATTCAATAGGCGCACCTGATGTTTCAATCGTTACTTTTTCAGTTTTCTCTGTGGTTTCTGGCAGCGGTAATACCTCTGCAGCAGGACCTCTTTGAGTAAGAAGTTTAAATATACGTATCAGTGTTTCACGCATATCATGACGATGAACAACCATGTCCACCATGCCGTGTTCCAAGAGATACTCTGCGGTTTGGAAACCTTCAGGTAGTTTCTCGCGAATGGTTTCTTCAATCACACGCTTGCCTGCAAACCCAATATTGGCTTCGGGTTCCGCAATTGCGATATCCCCGAGCATAGCAAAGGACGCTGAAACACCCCCTGTTGTCGGGTCGGTCAGGAGAACTACGTAAGGAAGGCCAGCATCTTTGACCATATCAACTGCGATGATGGAGCGTGGCATCTGCATTAGAGACAAGATGCCTTCTTGCATACGTGCACCACCAGAGGCGGGAATTACAAGCAGAGGAGCTTTCTGGAGAACAGCTAGACGTGCGGCTGTAAGTAGCCCTTCACCAACAGCCGTACCCATAGAACCACCCATGTAGGAGAAGTTAAAGGCAGCAACAACCGTTTGCATGCCGCCCATGGTGCCGCGAGCGACGAGGATTGCTTCCTTGTCTTCGTTCTTGGCATTGGCGTCTTTGATGCGATCGGTATAGCGCTTTAAGTCTTTAAATTTGAGGGGATCAGCAATGGTTTTTGGGAGCTCTACTAAGGTGAACTCACCATCGTCAAACAAGGTCTCTAGGCGTTTACGTGCCGAAATTCTCATGTGATGGCCGCTATAAGGGCAAACCCATAGATTTTTCTCTAGCTCTTTTTTGAAAATCATTTGCCCTGTCGCGGGTGATTTTACCCAGAGATCGTCCGGCGTATCTTTCTGCACAAGAGCGCGGATTTTCGGGCGAACGTAGTTGGAGATCCAGTTCATTCTAATCTGCCTTATTGGTCAAATATCTACGTGCGGGCGCCACGTACACCTTCTGAAAGTGTACGTACGTATTCCAACACAGCTTGGCTGAGGCCCGGTTTTGGTCGGTTGTTCTCATCCAGATTTTCTTTTAGTTTATCAATAATTGCGGAACCGACAACAGCGGCATCTGCAACTTGGGCAACACTTGCTGCTTGATCTGGTGTCCGGATGCCAAATCCAACTGCAACAGGCAGATCGGTATCGGTTTTTATACGGGCAACAGATTCTCGAATATTGTCTTGAGATGCAGCGGCTGTTCCGGTGATTCCAAGAATGGACACGTAATATACAAATCCGCTGGTGTTGTTAAGTACTTTCGGTAATCTTTCACCAACTGTAGTTGGTGTGGTCAAGCGAATGAAATGTAGGCCTTGCTCTAACGCAGGGATACAGAACTCGTCGTCATGCTCTGGGGGAAGATCAACGATGATAAAGCCGTCAACACCAACTTCTTTTGCATCGATAAGGAAAGTCTCAACGCCATAAATATAGATGGGGTTGTAATAGCCCATAAGGATAATGGGCGTGTTTTGATTGTCTTCTCTAAAAGCTTTGACGAGTTCTAATGTCTTTTTTAACGTCATACCCTGACGCAACGCACGAAGACTTGAGGCTTGGATCGCCGGACCATCAGCCATGGGATCTGAAAAGGGCATCCCAAGTTCAATAACATCGGCGCCTGCTGCGGGCAGACCTTTAACGATTTCAAGACTTGTTTCAAAGTCGGGGTCACCTGCGGTTAAAAAGGTGACGAGACCGCCGCGACCTTGTTCTTGCAGGTCGGAAAAACGTTTTTCTAGTCTAGTTTGGCTCATATCCTGTTTCCCACTCAAATCGTCACGCCGAGAGCGTCGGCAACAGTAAAGATATCTTTATCACCACGACCACAAAGGTTCATAAGAAGGATTTTGTCTTTACCCATCCTTGGTGCGATTTTTGTAACGTGAGCCAGGGCATGAGCAGGCTCTAGAGCGGGAATGATACCCTCTATTTTTGAAAGCAATTGAAATGCTTCTAACGCTTCTACATCTGTGGCTGAGGCGTAATTTACACGACCAACGTCATGGAGCCAAGAATGTTCTGGCCCAATACCAGGATAGTCCAGCCCCGCAGATATGGAGTGTGCATCTGTAATTTGGCCGTCGTCATCTTGGAGTAGGAATGTACGGTTTCCATGAAGAACGCCAGGCTTTCCACCCGTTAAGGATGCCGCGTGTTTATCGGTAGATACACCATGGCCGGCAGCTTCTACACCGGTAATGGCAACATCTTTGTCATCCAAGAAAGGATAGAACAGTCCGATGGCGTTAGATCCGCCGCCAATACAGGCCACAAGTTGATCAGGAAGGCGTCCTTCTGCTTCGAGCATTTGTTCTTTTGCTTCGCGACCAATAATCGACTGAAAGTCGCGAACCATCATCGGGTAGGGGTGAGGTCCAGCAGCTGTTCCAATGATGTAGAAGGTTTCTTCGACGTTTGCGACCCAATCACGCAGGGCATCGTTCATGGCGTCTTTAAGAGTGCCTGTACCACTTTCAACCGCAATGACTTCCGCGCCGAGGAGTTTCATGCGAAAAACATTTGGTGCTTGGCGTGCGATATCGGTTGCCCCCATGTAGACAACGCAGGGTAGATCGAAAAGAGCACAGAAAGTTGCAGTTGCAACGCCGTGTTGGCCGGCACCTGTTTCAGCGATGATTCTCTTTTTCCCCATGCGCTTGGCTAATAGAATTTGGCCGAGAACATTGTTGGCTTTGTGAGATCCTGTGTGGTTGAGTTCATCACGTTTGAAATAGATTTTTGCACCACCGCATCGTTCAGTCAGACGTTCAGCAAAATAAAGCGGGCTTGGACGACCAACGTAATGTTTGGCGTAATAGTCATAATCTTTCTGAAAAGAGGGATCAGCTTTTGCTGCGTTGTAAGCCTTTTCAACCTCCAGAATAAGAGGCATAAGCGTTTCGGCGACAAAGCGTCCGCCAAAAATACCAAAATGCCCGCGTTCATCCGGACCGTTCATATAGGAATTGGGTGTTTTCATATCTACTCTACAACCTTATGCGAACACTGTGATCTGCCTTGGCGATCTATCTCGGGCGGACTTTGCCTGAAAACCTTTGTTCCTGCAAGGGATCGACAGCTTAGATCTTGAATATTTTGAAAAGCAACGGCGCACCATAGCTACACCACAGGCCAGCAACCACACCGACGATAAAGGTAAGAATAAGAACAAGGTCGAGCCCTTTTCCCGGGGCAATATCCAACAGTAAGAGGATAGGCGGAAGACCGATAAGTGGACGGAGAGCCAGTTTGAGTTTATTTACCGTTTTTGGGGGATGCTTTCCATCTAAAAGCGCAAGCCCTAGAAGCCAGCCGAACAAGAGAGCGGGTACGAGGATAATGTTATCAGCTTTAACAGGTTTAATAGGATGACCTGCATTGCGCAGCCATTCGTCGAGTACAGGTTGTCCGGCTGCAATCTGGACAGCAATAAGGCCGATAAGCATTAAAAAAAGCGAAAAGAAAAATGATCCTAAAATACGGAATTTTGTCGTACTGTTTTGCCACCACTTCATGGCAGGTTTTTCCAAGGATATGATGGCGATGAGCAAAATAATGCCTATCATCCATCCCGTGTATACCTGAGCGGAAGTGTGAACGTTCCCAACAATCCGGGTCCACCCCGTTATAACCACGATGAGGGCTGCCAGTCCATAAGCCCAATACCGTCGAGAGGACTTAGCAAGCAGGCCATAAAAAATTGGCGGCGTCTGGGCGTGGCCAGATGGCATACCATAAGAAGTACTTTTTTCAATGGCGACAAGTCCTGGTTCCACCCAATAGGGGCGAGGCTGAAAAATTGCCATTTTCAAAGTTTGTTGTACGGAACTAGACAGGCACAAAGCGAACCAAAGGCGTGTTCCCAAGCGCGGACAAATCACCCAGTAGATGCAGACGGTCGAGACCAGAAAGAGCTGAATTTCCCCTAAGTGAGAAAGGGCAGCGATTACTGTGGGGGAAAGCAGTTCTGTCAAAAAATCCGACATCACACTCTTTTCGCAAGCGCGGTGAAGCGTTCAATTTTTTCAGATGACTTTACACCGGGACTTTCTTCCACGCCCGAGGAAACATCCACGGCCTGTGCGCCGGATATCTTTAACGCTTCTTTGATATTGTCACAGTGAAGCCCACCAGCGAGCATCCACGGCCGTCTCCAGCTTCTCCCCGACAGAAGCCTCCAGTCAAAGGAGATCGCATTGCCGCCGGGCAGAGCATTTTTTAACCCTTTGGGTGGTTTGGCATCAAAAAGAAAACGATCAGCAACTTCTTCGAAAGGCGTAATGTTTTCGAAATCTTTTTTATCAGAGACTTTGAACACTTTCATGACTTCAAGACCAAAGGTGCGCTTGATTTCCGCTACGCGCTCAAGAGACTCCTCGCCATGAAGCTGCAAAATATCAAGCGGAATCTGGGTCAAAATTTGCCTGATCTCATCATCACTGACATCCACGAGCAAACCGACCTTTTTGATACCGGGTTTTACCTGTCGTGTAAGAGCGCTTGCCTGATCAAGGCTGACATGACGGGGACTCTTGGGGAAAAAGACAAACCCCAGGTAATCAGCGCCAGCTTGTTGTGCTGAATGGAGCGCTTCATTGCTGTTGATGCCGCATATTTTGACTTCTGTTTGCAAGGTGGTGCCTTTTAGTTTTCTTATTGGGGCGTAGAGAAAATCATGTTCAATATATTATGATTTTTTTACGATCGCACTATGCAAATGTTTCCGCAATATTTTCATGTTTTTGCCATCCAGAGTTTGTCTGAAAGCAATATAAATACATATTCATGTAAGGTGTATAAAACAAGAAACTGATGTATAGCGTTACCAAATTAAATACAAAATACATCCAGATGAAGTTGGGGTTTTGAAGAAAGCCACTAAGATCGCCTGCTGACAGTGCGCTGAGGATCGATATGTCAAATATGCCAGCAATTGCTGCAAAGGCCGCAGCCAGAATTAAAGCTGCAACAAAGTAGATGATGCTTAAAACAAAAAATGAGAGAAACAAAGGTAAACTCCGTGAACGCGTGTGTTTCCAGCTATCTTTTAAGCTGTAAGGCTCATCTAGTGTAGCCGCTGGCACGACATATGACAATCTGAGTATTAGGGTGAGCCAAGCAATGATTAAAGCGATGACGAATGGGGCGATAATGAAACCGCTATTGATTGTCATTGCAAGGAAGAAAAATATTAGTACGGCTAGTATCAGCACAATATAACTTACAACAAAGATGGCGAAGCCTTTTGCAAAGGCGATCAGTTGTCTTTTTGAAGGAAAAAGTAAAATTGTTGCCTTTAGATTGAACTCATCCTTGCTGATAAAACGTACCCATGAGGTGAAATATTGTATCATGATAAAAAAGGAAACGATCATAAGTAATATCTGTACAAGCCACAGATAAAGAGCATCCCCTATATCTTGAGACACTTCTTCAACAGGAGTGATGAAAACATCAAAAGTTGTGGTTCCTAAAATTGCCAGTGTTAGGGCGGGGAAAAAGGCGAGCTTTAGGGCTACAGGTAAGTTTCGGAATAATGGCAGAAAAGCCTGGCTTAAAGCTTCTGATATCGAAAGCTTCTCAACGGCTTGATGTGTATCTGATTGTATCGCCAATTTTTTCCCCCTGATATAAACACTGCAAATTGCGAGCTTGCGGCGTGATTGAAATCACTTTTTCAAGTGAAGAGGGTTTTTGCAACAAAATTATTTTACGTTATAGGCCGTACATAGCCCATATTTATGGTCTTAGCATTCGAGAGAAACATTACTCAGTAATATTATCATCGTGATTATCGCCTTCTTTTTCAATATCTTCGGGCACCCAGCCTGTACAAGCCTGAAAGGCAAAGGATAACAGGGTTATGATCGCGGCAATGGGGAAGTATGAAAGTGCCAGGAGGATAATTTGCGCAAAAGTGTATCCAACAGCGTTGATTTGTAGGTAGTTTATATAAGGTTGGAGTAAATCCATTATTGTGAGCTGTTCTGTAATTTCAGGCAGCTGTGGTTTTCCACTCATCAAGCCATCAAAAATCAGAGGGGAAATGAGTAAATACAGCAAGATGAATGGTAATGTCATCAAGAGGTAGGCGCTAATCAAGCGTACACCCTGGTTTTTGGTTTGTTGCCAGCTATTGTCTAGGGAGTAACTTTCTTCTACGGCTGTTGCAGGCAGCACAAACGATAACCTTGCTACGACATAACCCGCTCCCAGTAAGAGGGCCAAAATCAAAAATGGCGCCACAAGGGGCAGGATGGCGCTGAGAAAGCCGACAGGTATGCTGCCAAAAATTAAGATCCCATAGAAGATAATCAGCAGCAGAAAAGTTCGAAACAAGAACAGCCAGTGACGGCTTTGCCATGCCGGGACCGAAGGCGTGCTGATTTCCTCTGTTTGAAGAAGGGTTCTTCGGTGCCAAGCAACAGCAAAGAGCGTATGTGGTACATATGTCAGTAAGTAAAGTATAAGGTATAGTCCCGGGCTTGTAAGGGCCTGAACTGAAAGCACAGTTAGCAATGTAGAAAGCAGAAGCGGGAACATTGCTATGCGTGTCAGGGCGCTGAAATTGTTACTTGTGTAGCGCAAGGCTGCGAGGGTAACTTCCCTGATCGGCAAATTTCTGACGGCGTGTTCCGGAGGTCTGTGAGATACCATAACCTTACTTCTTTCTAGCGCGAACTTATGCTTCGAGTTCTTCAACAATGCGACGTGCGGCTGCGACGGGGTCCTCTGCGCCGGTAATCGGGCGGCCAATGACGAGGTAATCAGCACCTGCGGCGACGGCATCTTTGGGTGTCATGATACGTTTTTGATCGCCAACGGCGGCCCAGGTTGGACGGATACCTGGCACGACCAATTTAAAATCTGGGCCACAGGTTTCGCGCAAGAGAGTAATTTCACGAGAAGAGCAGACAACCCCGTCGATACCACTTTCCTGCGCAAGGAGTGCAAGGCGTTTGACCTGATCCGCTGCCGGACCTTTTTGACCGACATCTGAAAGATCAGTGTCATCCAGACTGGTCAGCACCGTAACGGCAAGTACGAGGGGGCGCGGAATACCAAGGTCTTCAGATGTTTCTCGTGCGGCTTCAACGGCTGCTTGCATCATGGCTTTGCCGCCTGAGGCGTGAACATTGACCATAAAGGGGCGCATGTGTAGTGAGGAACGGATAGCACCTGCAACAGTATTCGGAATATCGTGGAACTTGAGGTCGACAAACAGAGGTTCTCCGCCGACAGCACCTCTGACAGCATTAGGTCCTTGAGCTGTAAAAAGCTCCTTACCAATTTTGATGCCACCGACTTCACCAGAAAGTAGGCGCGCTAACTTTGTTGCCCGGTTAATATCTGGGGTATCAATTGCAACATAAATGCGTTCTTTGGGGGTCATAATGCCGATCTCCGGTCAGAGTTGTATCGGAGCTCATTCCTAACAGAGGTGATCGCATTGGTCACCCCTGTTTTTTTCGTTTACGACTAAACCAGTAATCTAATTTTCTTTTTACTAAATAGATCAGGATTTTACTGGTTATTCGTGAGGCTTTTTATTGTTGGTTCGCTGATCGACCAATTGGGCTGCCGCGAGATCTTCAAGCGCATGACCGACTGACTTAAATAGAGTGATTTCCAGTTCATTGGACCGCCCAGGATGTTGTCCTCTGGCGAGATCAAAGAGATCAGCTTTGATCTCGTTTATATCCAACACACCCGTAGAAATCGGGATGACTATGTCACCACCTTCTTTTGTTGCTCCGGCGCGTGTGTCGACAAAAATACTGGAGCTACGAATGGCATCGTCATCGGCTTCACGCATATCCGGGCGATAAGCTCCGACAAGATCTAGGTGCTGTCCTGATTGTAGCCACGTTCCTTTAATCAAAGGCTGTTGACTTAGAGTAGCGCAGGAAATGATATCCGCAGATTTTACCGCGGCTTCCAAGTTTTCTGTGGCCTGTGCAGGAACGCCCGAAGCTGTGATTTCAAGAGCCAAGGCCACGGCCTTGTCGTAATCTCTGCCCCAGATTGTTACTTGTTTTATTGGGCGGATGGCTGCATGTGCGTGAATGAGGCTCGGGGCCAGTACGCCAGTGCCAACCATGGTGAGTTTTTCACTATTGGATCGGGCAAGATAAGATGCGGCAAGGGCTGAGGCGGCGGCTGTTCTTCGTGCAGTTAAAGTTTTGGCCTCTATAAGCGCTTTGGGAGTACCGGTTTCACCGTCAAATAAAATATAAATGCCTTGGATGGCAGGAAGGTTTTTTTCACCATTTTCTGGGCTGACGGTTACAAGTTTCACACCGACAGCTTTTCCTGATTCCCATGCAGGCATTAAAAGAAGAGTGGATTCTCTTCTTCCGCCAGGCTGCTCCATGTCATGGTGGTGTCGCATTGGAACTGTGATGTTTCCGCGGAAGGCTTCTTTCAAAGCTTCAATGAGCGAGGGATAGTCCAGTGTTTGAGCTACTTGGTCTGCGGTGATATTTTGCACGAGTTGATCCTGTATCAATAAGCTTTATTGAATATTGTATACAATGCTATGCTCGGCAGAGCCAGCTAATATGACTTAAGTGCCAATTGGAGAGATTCTGTTTAGTGATATGTCGTATGATTTGGGTAGTTTAAGCGGGTTAGTTGGTGGTGACTTCTCGTGATTTGTTCTTTAATTGTTCTTTTTTGAGTTCGTCACGTTCAAAGCTGAGGTCTCTCTGTAAGTCCAATATCTTCCACTCTGCAGTTTTCGCACGTTTACGCGTGGCAGTACTGGATAGCCACGCAATAATGATGCCTGAAAAAATACCGACGCCAATGGAAAATAGGATGATTAAGTATAGAGGGTAGTCGAACTGAAGCCCGAAAGGCCATACTTCCAGTGTGACGTCCTGACGGTTGTTGACCGCCAAGACCAGTATAGCCAGCGTTATAGGTGCTGTAAGTACCCAGCTAAAACTTTTCACTTATTTTAACCAACTTTTGTTATTCAGAATCTACGCCATTATTGAGGCGTTCGCGGAGTTGTTTTCCAGTTTTGAAAAACGGAATGTGTTTCGAATCAACTTCTACTGATTCGCCTGTGCGTGGATTTCTGCCAACACGAGCGTCGCGATGCTTGACTGAAAAAGCTCCAAAGCCGCGGAGTTCAACCCGGTTGCCATCTGCTAACGCATTGGAAATTTCATCAAAGATCGTGGTAACGATTCTTTCTACATCCCGGTGATAGAGGTGGGGGTTTTGCTCTGCAATATGCTGAATGAGCTCTGACTTGGTCATGCCTTACGTCTCCCTGTAGCTGTTTCCGAGATTGTGAATACCCGTTCAATTAACTCGGTGTCCCCGGCTTATATTTGAAACTATATAGGTTTTGATGCCGTAATTTAAGTCCTGTTCTTCTAAAGGGTGCCAGAGCCCGAAAAATCCGTCAAGTCTAAGTCATTAAGAATAAAGCATTTCCATGAGAAAAGTTGAATATAAAACAAAAAAGGCCCGGTGAATGAACACCGAGCCTTCTTTTTGAACCGAAAATTTCGATTTATTTTTTGTCAGCAGAAGCCTTGGAAAGAGCTTCGCCGAGAATATCGCCGAGGCTAGCGCCGGAGTCTGTTGAACCGAATTCAGCCATTGCCTGTTTCTCTTCAGCAGCTTCATGCTGTTTAACAGACAATGTGATACGACGGGATTTGGCATCAATATTCGTGATACGGGCATCGATTTTTTCGCCAACAGCGAAACGATCTGTACGTTGCTCGCTACGCTCACGTGAAAGCTCAGTTTTACGGATTGTGCCACTGGCACCATCAGCGATTTGAACTTCGAGCGTGTTATCCGTAACAGATGTAATTGTACAAGTAACAACAACACCTTTTTTCAAGCCTTCAACAGAACCAGCGAATGGATCTGCGCTAAGCTGTTTGATACCAAGGCTAATACGTTCTTTGTCAACGTCAACGTCGAGAACTTTAACCTTAACCATGTCACCTTTAGTGTATTCTTTAACAGCTTCGTCACCGGAAAGTTCCCAGTTCAGATCTGAAAGGTGAACCATGCCGTCGATTTCGCCTGGGAGACCAACAAACAGACCAAATTCGGTGATGTTTTTGATTTCGCCATCAAGCTCAGTTTCAGCAGGGTGGTTTGCTTGGAATGACTCCCAAGGATTAGAAGAACATTGTTTCAGGCCGAGGCTGATACGACGTTTGGATTCGTCAACGTCAAGAACCATAACCGCAACTTCCTGACTGGTAGAAACAATTTTACCAGGGTGGATGTTTTTCTTAGTCCAAGACATTTCCGAAACGTGAACCAGACCTTCAATACCAGCTTCGAGCTCAACAAAGGCACCGTAATCAGTGATATTGGTAACGCGGCCTTCAAGCTTCGCACCAACTGGGTATTTAGCAGCAACGCCATCCCAAGGATCGGTTTCAAGCTGTTTCATGCCGAGGCTGATACGCTGAGTTTCTGCGTTGAAGCGGATAACCTGAACGTCGACCTGTTGGCCAATAGTCAGTTTTTCGCTTGGGTGGTTAATACGTTTCCATGAGATGTCGGTAACGTGCAACAGGCCGTCTACGCCGCCGAGATCAACGAAGGCACCGTAATCAGTGATGTTTTTAACAACACCCTGAAGAACTTGACCTTCAGTAAGGTTCTGGATCAACTCTGAACGCTGTTCTGCACGTGTCTCTTCGAGAACGGCACGACGTGAAACAACGATGTTGCCACGTGCGCGATCCATTTTCAGGATCTGGAACGGTTGAGGGTTGCCCATCAATGGAGAAACGTCACGTACAGGGCGGATGTCAACTTGGCTGCCCGGCAAGAATGCTACGGCGCCAGAAAGATCGACAGTGAAGCCACCTTTAACGCGACCAAAGATAACGCCGTTAACGCGCTCGTTGTCGCCAAAGGATTTTTCAAGCTGTGTCCAGGCTTCTTCACGCTTGGCTTTATCACGGGAGATCATAACATCCCCGGTTTTGCTTTCCATGCGTTCGAGGTAAACTTCTACCTCATCCCCAATTTTCATTTCGGGAGCCTGACCAGCGTCAGCAAATTCTCTAAGTGGAACGCGGCCTTCAGATTTGAGGCCTACATCAATAAGGGCAACGTCGCCTTCGATGGCAACGATTGTACCTTTAAGTACGTTACCTTCAAGACGATCGGATTGACCGAGGGACTCGTCTAGAAGATCGGCAAAGCTTTCAACAGCTGCTTCAGCCATGGTTAATAATTCCTTTCAAAAGGTTCGCACTATACAGGCCGGCCGGTTTTTCCGGCGGTCTACCCAGGACCATCCCGGGCTAGTCATAATATACTGTCAGAAAAGCGTCCAAATACGTGACGTTCAAGGATACTTACAAGAACTAGGCGGAAAGGCGCTCGTCTATGAGTTTCTTCGCTAGCGTAAACGCCTTGTCAGCATCCATATCACTTGTATCAAGAACTACTGCATCATCAGCTGCTCTAAGAGGAGCTGTGTCACGGTTACGATCACGTTCATCACGCTCACGCAAGTCTTCCAGTACGCGGGCGTATATAGACTGATCCCCGCGACCTAGCAACTCTTTATGCCGACGTTCAGCACGAACTTCAGGCGTTGCGGAAATGAAAAGTTTTATTTCTGCGCTTGGACAAACAACAGTTCCAATGTCTCTTCCATCCAAAACAGCACCTAAGTGGTTGTTTGGTGGTGTTTTTGCAAAGTTACGCTGGAACTCGAGAAGCGATTTTCTGACTTCTTGATTGGCGGCAACGATGGATGCTGCTTGTCCTACTTTTTCTTCACGTAAATCGTCTCGATCAATATCATCCGCAGTAAAGCTATCAGCAACCTTGGCTGCAAGTACGGAGTCGTTAGGGTCACTACCGCGTGCTAAAACGAGGGAAGCAACCGCTCTATACAAGGAACCTGTATCGAGATAAGCGAAATTGAGCGCTTTGGCCAGACGTCGAGCAAGGGTTCCCTTTCCGGATGCGACGGGGCCATCAATAGCGATTACGGGCAAGGTTTCTTCCTCTGGTATAAATTAGGGTCTTACTGCTTTCAAACATAGTTGGCGGGCGGCATTTATGCGCCGCCGATTGGCTGGTCATCAGCCAATATTGCCACCAAGGTCGTTCAGCAATTTGGCAAAATTCGGGAAGCTAGTGTCGATCGCTTCGGCGTCCAAGACTTTCACAGGTTGCTGGCTGGCCATACCCAGCACAAGAAAACTCATGGCAATACGGTGATCAAAATGGGTCGTAATGGTACCACCACCTTGTGGCGCGATGCTGGATCCTTCTACGATGAGAAAATCGTCGCCTTCTTCGCAGGTTACGCCACAGGCTTTCAGGCCATTTGCAACAGCCGATAGACGGTCGCTTTCTTTTACCCGAAGTTCGCCGAGGCCTTCCATAACTGTTTTCCCCTCGGCAAAAGAGGCTGCAATTGCCAGAATTGGGTATTCGTCAATCATGGAAGGGGCGCGTTCAGCTGGAACAGTGATGCCTTTAAGTTTACTGGCACGAATAACGAGATCGGCTACTGGTTCGCCTGCTTCTTCCCGCTCATTCGTCAAGATGATATCCGCGCCCATTTCCTTAAGGGTGATATAGATCCCATTACGGTGAGGGTTCATCCCTATTCCAGGCAAAGTAAGCTCTGACCCTGGCTTGATAAGGGCTGCAACTGTTGGAAATGCAGCAGATGACGGATCAGAAGGAACGTGCACGTCTGCGGCCTTCAATTCAGGCTGGCCAACGATGGTGGTTTCTCGACCTTCATCTGTTTGGATAACACGCACCTCAGCGCCAAAATGGCGGAGCATAAGCTCTGTATGATCTCGTGTGTGTTCAGTCTCAATAACCGTGGTTTCACCGGGAGTGTTAAGGCCAGCTAAAAGGACACAAGATTTTACCTGAGCTGAAGCCATCGGCAATTTATACCTTATAGGCATTGGTGTCTTTGCACCCTGCACTAAAAGGGGGAGCCTCTGTCCGGAACGACAATGAACCTGAGCGCCCATTTCTGTAATAGGGTTGGCAACACGGCCCATAGGACGTTTACGTAAGGAGGCATCGCCAGTCAGAAATGTGGTGATAGGGTGACTGCCGAGTATTCCCATCAAAAGACGCGCGGATGTTCCAGAGTTGCCCATGTCCAAGACATCTTCTGGTTCACACAGCCCACCAATACCACGACCTTCAATATACCAAACACCATCTTCGTCGCGTTCAATCTTGGCGCCGAGGGCGCGCATGGCTTTTGCTGTGGCCAGAACGTCTTCGCCTTCAAGCATCCCAAAAACGCTGGTTTTACCGATTGCGAGCGCACCAAACATAAGGGAGCGATGAGAAATCGATTTATCACCGGGAACTTTCATAGTTCCTTTGAGTGCACCACTGGGAGCGGAGGACAAAGATGTGTCGCTGGTCATTTTCTATTCCGTATTCTTGTTTGTTCAGATTCGCCCCATAATTCTTCAAGGAGCATAAACCTGATGCTAAGCAGGTTTTAATGAAGTCATTTAATTTCTGCTTAAGGGATGGTTACGATTTCTTTTACATAGGAAAAATTGCTTTTACCAGAGATTGATCTAGAGTTTCCTTGTCGAGAAGGCTGTGGTTGATAAAGATGATCTAAATTTTTTTTAAACAAATTTAAATTGTCATTCACCCTTTATTGACAGTCTGGGGGGATCATGGCATTTGCAGTTTTTTTTTTCGTGGTAGTATTCGAAACTATAATTGTACTCGATACAATTTCTGACTGGAGGAGCTGGCTGTGACTAAGCCGGAATGGGGCAGTAAACATATCTGTCAAAGCTGTAAGACAAAATATTATGACTTTTTGAAGTCCCCTATTACCTGTCCAAAGTGTGGGACAGCGTTAGATGCGGGTAATAGTCGTAAGAAAGTGGCTGCAGAATCTAACGTAGTTGATATTAAAGCTACTGAAGAAGAGGTTGATGATCTTGATGATGTTGCCGAGTTTCCCGATGAGGAAGAGTTGGTGCATATAGATGATTCAGATGATGATGATTCTGAAGATGATGAAGATTTGCAATCTGTTAGCGCTAGCGCAAGTGGCCGTCACAGCGAATAACTAAGTTGCCTTATGTTGACAGATCTTTTTCTTTTGAGCAGAGGATTTTTCTCTTGCCAATTAGGAAAAGACGTCATACTTTCCGCCGCATCCGCTAAACAGCGGCGGATTATTGGGGCCATAGCTCAGCTGGGAGAGCGCTTCGCTGGCAGCGAAGAGGTCAGGAGTTCGATCCTCCTTGGCTCCACCATCAAAACCTCTAGGAAAACCTAGAGGTTTTGCCATTTCTGGCGCACAGTTTTTAATGAAAATTTCTAGAGTTTTGCGAACAGGTTTGCGAAACCCTGTTTTGGAACAAGACTTTGTGCCATTGGTGCTAAGTAATCGGGTGAAAATTTCCGATAAACCTTGGACACTGTTTCTCGCGTTGTGGCTGTCATATCTGATATTTCGTCCACCGAAAAACGAGCTTCTGCTAACCACGAAATCACTGAATGCTTTAAGATGTGTGGTGACACGTCTCTTAGTTCTGCTTTGATACATGCTTTCTGGAATGATTTCTTTATGTCCGCGACTGGCTTTCCCATGTATTCGACAACAAAGGGTGTCTGAGCATATTTCCTGATGTCCTTCAAAACTTCGGTCACTTCTTCGTCGATTGGAACAACTGATCGTCGCTTCTTGGTTATTGCTAGCTGTGGGTCGCGAAAGTCGATCCTGTTGTGATGCAAGTCCACACGATCCCAAGTTAGTCCCAGAATAGCGCCTTTTCGGGCTGCTGTGGCCATTGCAATCAGGATGTAAGTTCTCAAGTGCATAGCACTCGCTGCTTCCAGTAATTTGTAGGCTTCTTCTTTGGTGATGAACCGTTCTCTTGGTGCGCTTCTGGGGGGCAGGGTGATTATAGGAGCGGATTCGATCCATTTGCTCTTCACTGCATGATTTAAGGTTGCTCGTAGCTCGATTAGTTCTTCGCGCAACATTCCTTGAACGTTGGCCCGTTTTTCCATGTAGGCATGAAGAAAGACGCTTGTGAGTTGGTCCGGCCTGAGATTTCCAAAGTGCTCTATCAGTGGAGGGTGAAAATAAGCTATGGAAGATGCTCGCCTCAGTTTCCTGAGTTGAACATCTTCCATCCGCTTTCCTAAAAGCTCTTTGATTGATGGGTTTTTGTCTGGAGCATTTTTTAATGCATTGTAGTCGATTAAGCACTGTTCCGCCTCCAGCTCGCTTGTAAAGAACGTACACGTTGTTTTTCGGCCATCGCGGATGTACCAATATTTACGGTCTTTGAGTTTGACGAGACGTGATTGTTTTCTTGGGCGGGCCATGTGTAACGCTCCAGATATTCATTTAAAGCAGATTGAAAGACACGAATTGAACAACCTGGACGGCGGTGTGATGATATCTCGCCACGCTTAACCAGTTTTCGGGCTGTTTCGTAACAAACATTGAGACGATCTGCGACTTGATGAAGAGTCAACAGGGGATCATCTACTTGCTTTAATATATTAGGAACGCTATTATTAGTGAAATTGCTCATGAATATTCCTTTTGGGTTTGTTCGAAACTGCTTCCAACAGTTTGAGTGGTTAAAGCGAATATGAACGGCTCAGATAAATTAATCTGAGCCGTTTTTCGTACCAGTGTAATCATTACTCATACTGGCGTAATCGAATGGATCTTTTTCAAAACCTTTTCTTGTGACCTTAGTTGGATCACCGGGGGTAGATAAGGTTCTTTGGGTCGGGCTGAATAATCCAAGATCAATCATTTTACTTTCGAATTTATCTTGTACTTCGATGACTTTCCTTGCTTCTTCCTTCATCCATTCAATATCGTCTTCGTGAAAGTTTTCTGCTGCTTTTTCTGGACAAAGAAATACTTTAAGCATTTCTCTGAGTAGTTGATTATCTCTCGTTAAAGCAAACCATTGCTCTGAAAGATAACTATGGGCTGGGTGAGACATAAGCCACTCCTGATCTGTTTCTCCGTAATACATCCAATAATCATCTCTTTCTAAACTGCTCAACAATGCTGTTAGAGGAGAAATTCCTAGGCAAAAACATAGGGCAGCTAATTTTTGGCTTGGTGGATATTGTCCATCTTTCTCCAAGCCTGCTTTTTCGTATCGGACAATCGAATTTTCACTGACGTTTGTCTCTTTCGCTAGCTGTGCCCGGCTTAAACCCTTTTCAAGACGAGCCATAGTTAGGAGCTCGCCTAGAGGGATTTGATCGTTCTTTTGCCGTGCCATGACGCTGCCTCAAAATAGTATAAAGTTTTTACCTTTTAGTAATATGCTGAATTTATGACGAAGTGTCAATTCTAATTTGATACTCACAGGGGAAAAAGTTATGGAGCACAACCTAGTCGTGCTCCACTTTGTTGATTAGGAGTTCTTTGCCACAGTATTTTCGGCCAGATACTCACCAGCAAAAAACATTAACGGCATTATGGCTTGATCAAAGTCGTCATGTGATAACCAACCATTTTTTACAAACTCTTCGGCTTTTCGAGTGAGAGCATCAATCAAAAAATCGGTTGGATCATCAGAATGTGGATGGCATATTTTTTGTGCCGCTTTTAAAATTGCTCTGCTGATAATGATGTAGTCGTGATTTGGCACATTATGAAATGCCAAGCCAGCTACGCCGAAACTTGAGCGTATACTTTTCATAGTCGGTGATGATACTGTGTGTAAACGGTTCATGGTATGTGATCCTTTTGAGAGTGAGCGGCGCAATGTGATCAGACATGCGCCGTTCTTAGTTTGAGTTCTTGATTACTGACGGGCTGGAAAACGCTCTTGGTCTTTGAAATCAATTGGTTTGCCAGTGAATGCCAATTGACGGAGTGGACCACGAATATTCGGTACAAAATCATTGTGTTTGCCCCAACCGAAAAAGACTTCTGATTCGATTTCAAAATCTTCGCTCAAATCGTCGATGAAACTTGCCAATGCATCCCGATCAATGGCGTGAAGGTCAACACCAAGAACTGCTGTATCAATAAGCCGCTCTCCAATATCGCAACACAATGATTGCCCCTCATCAATACTGGCTTCAAATACACCAAACAGTGTGTCTCTGTCTGGGCATTCATCAACAAATAACCCTCGCTCTGTTGCGAGTTGAAGAAGCTCATCAACTTCAAGATGTTTCATAATTTTTTGAAGGTCAGAAGTTTGCGCCAAGCTTTGCCGGGTAACTGCTTTGAAGTTAGTAGAATGATTGTCATCAAGTTGCTTGAGCATTTCTCTTACGACTGAAAGCATGTCCTCGGTAACTTCCTCGGGGCTTTCCTCGCTCAGTACCTCAGATGTACCGGGGATATTCACGAGGTCTTGATTTCCTGCCGTTTTTTCTTCTCCCAGCAATTCATGTAAAGGCAGGTCATAAAGCGCACAAAGAGTTTTCAAGCGACTTAAAGGAGGTTCTGATGAACCATCCTCATATTTCTCAAGAGACTTGGCTGAAATACCTGTTTCAGCTTGAACCTTTGCCCTCGAAAGGCTGGTATTATCTCTGGCAGTACGTAGTTTGTGGGCCAGAGTTTCTTCTGTGTTGATTTCCGGTAGATCGTTCATTTGCTTAACCATTATATTTTCCTAAAAGTATGATTTGAATTGTTCCCTTAACCTACGTTTACGTTACGTAGGCTTGGGGAATACCTCCGGGGAACATCCCCGGGAGGTTCTCGGGGACAGCATGGGGACAAAGGTTCCTTCCAATAATCCCGGCACTTCGGTGATTTTCCAAAGCACTCCCCTGTTGCTCAAAAGCGTGAGAACTTCATCAAGTCCACCACGTTCTTGAGCGCTCAAGACATCAGCCGTCATGGCCTTGCCTGAAATAGTTTTGAAAAGGTCTCGTGTGATGAAAGCGGTTTGAGTTTCTTTCATTGTCGGTTCTTCGGATAACTCTTGATCGCTTAACTCTTCACCTTCGAGATATCGTTTTCGGATGCTTGGTATTTCACTCAGGTTTCTACGCTTGAAAGCACGGCTCCAAGTGAGTTGACGTGCTCCTTTGAAGGCAATGGCATATTCCTGAAACAAACCTGCATCGCGTTCGTCACCTGTCTCGTTGTAATCGGTGAGAATTTGCCAAGGTGTACGACCATTTTTACTTCGCTTGACGTGTGCTTTGGTCATTTCCATAGCAACACCCCATTTGCCAACGTACTCGGCGGCACCTTTGGCATCGTTTACCCGGTCATAGCGAAAAGCGTTCCTACTACAGCGTCCGAAACCATTGCGCTCTACTGACTTGGCCCATGTTTCGAAAAGCCATTCGCCAAATTCCAGCATTTGTCCGTCTGTTGCATGGTGATCAAAGAAGACAAGAATGTGTAAATGAGGGTGCCAGCCATTATCACCGTGGGTAATTTCCAGAGCACGAATGTCACCAATCCAAAGATTGCTATCTCTTGCTGTCTGCCAGCCTTTTCCAGTTTTGACTTTGCGCCATGCATTGGCGACGGCTTGCTTTAACTCTGCACAAGATTGAAAACGATGATGTGGGATTGTCAGGGTCGCCATATAGGCATGGCCTGAAACCAATCTGTGAGAGTCTAGGAGAGCGTCTAGCTCAGTTAAGCGCCCCTGAGTGATCTTTGCAGCGCAAACAGGACACATCCATACAGAGCCGCATGTTTCGACACTACCAAAGTGGGATTGTCCCTGATGGTGATGAAGTGAAGCGAAACCGCCAATGGTCTTTTGACCGCAGCAAGATACCCGCTCTTGGCGCATAAGGGCGCTTGATGACCGTCGTAGAGCATGACGGCGGTATTTTTGATCCTTCTTTTCGGAGAGGTTTCCGACTTGGGAGTTCTGGTTTGAGACAGGGGGTGAAGCATTATTTGCGTGTATATCAAGGGAGACCGTCATAGGCTGCCTCCAATGATTGTATTTACTGGAGATGCCGTATGGTTACTTTGCGAAAATTTATCAGTCAGACACTGAGTGATATTTCTGGTGCAGTTGAAGACTTTAACCAGGAACGAGAGGATGGATCTGCTGTGGCTGTACCTGATTTTCCGAACATGATGGTGCAAGCAAATGTAGCTAGGTCGGGATCTGGCTTTATCGATTTTGGGACAGCAGGATACGGTATTCCTGTTGAATTTGATGTTGCTGTTACAGTTGAAGAGAAGACTGGAGCAAAAACTGGTGGCAAAATTGATATTAAAGTTATGGGAATTGGCGGCGATTACGAAACTGCTGGAACAAATAGCTCTATCAGCAGAACATCCTTTAAAATTCCACTTTGTTTTAATGATGCCAGAGTTCGTTAAGTGCCTTTCTCCTCGCCCTCCCGGGCGAGTAAGATATGGATTTTCTTTTTTAGAGGGGATTACATCCCCTAGAGCAGGGTGGAGAGGGCGGAGTTTCCTACCGCCCTCGTCCCCTCTAAAGGCTCGGGTTGCTTCCCAGCAGAGCCCGGCCAAAATCTCGGTAATCATTATAGAGAAGTGCTGCATTATTTTGCACCTCTCTTGTGTTTGATCTTTAGTCCCGCTTCCTTAACGATCTTCGTGACAGCGGTGTGAGAAACCTCAAAATCCTTGGCAATCTTTCGGTAACTTAAGCCTTCTTTGACTGCTTCAAGGATTGCTGGTTTTTGATTTTGGTTTTTTTGAATTCTGTAAAGTTGGAGGCAGGTTTTTAGATTAAAAACAGAAATACCAAATTCCGTAGCTGTTTTATTTTGTGCTGCCTTTGTTGATAAGCCTTCGTTTGTAAGCTCAATAATACGATGGTGTAGTTTGTGACCTTTTTCGCGTGCTATCCGAAATCGTTCGTTTGATTCGGCTTTGAGTTTGGCGTCTTCATTAGCTTTCTTTGTCGTTCGAGCATTTGCGATAGGTTCCAGCAATGGACCTAGTTGTTGGAATAATTGAATAATGTCATCAGTTTTAAGGTCAACTACGAGGCGATAACGGCCTGTTCCCGCAGGTTCCAAGCTGACTGATGAGATGACATGTTGAAGGGCAAGATCAGACATGTTGAAGCCCTCCTGCATTGAGTAAGTTTGCAGAGAGCGACAAAAAGGGGTTTCGCAAACAGGTTTGCAAAACTCCTTTGGTAGTAGTGATAAGTTGTTGAAAAATATAGAGAGGGTGTTCTAGGGAATTTCGCTCTTTTACCCGGCTTTGCTTGAGTTCCCCGTCTCTGGCAGCGAAGAGGTCAGGAGTTCGATCCTCCTTGGCTCCACCATCAAAACCCACTGCCTAAAGCGGTGGGTTTTGTACTTTTCCCCTACGAACTCTTAAATTTATCGAGACCCTCTTTGAGTGTTTTGTCGTGCTGTCCTCAATTCTATTGGGTACCATGGTCTCTCGTTAATAGGACCTGAGCAATAAAAATGCATTACCTAAGTCTTCTGATTTATACACTTGCGGCTCTTACTGAAATTGGAGGTTGTTTTGCATTTTGGGCTTGGTTACGGCTCGATAAAAGTCCCTATTGGCTTGTACCGGGTATGGCGAGTCTCGCTATTTTTGCTTTCCTGCTGACAAAAGTTGAGAGTGATTTTGCTGGCCGGTCCTATGCAGCTTATGGCGGGATTTACATTCTGTCGTCTCTTGGTTGGATGTGGATTGTCGAAGGTAATCGCCCCGATCGATGGGATCTAATTGGTGCGGCAATTTGTGTGGTTGGGGCGTTCATAATTCTCTTTGGCCCCAGACCCAATTAATAGAGCCTCTCGAATTAAAAAAAATAGACTAAAAGGGCCCTCAAGCCGCGTTGATAAGGCGCTTATTGGATTCGTTGATTGTTTCTCGCCATTTTCCACCACGTGCTGGCGTGACGCCATCAAGAGTTATAATAGTGGATAAAAGGTGTTCGATGAATACTTCTGCTCTTCTGGTGAGCGATTGTCGAGACGGATAAAGCAAATAAACAGGCTTTGATGGTACGGTATAGTCAGGAAGTATTTGTTCTAATTCGCCACTTTTCAATTGCTCTTTTACCAAAAGATAAGGGAACTTTGTATAGCCAATTCCTCTTGCTAAGGCATTGATAATGACGTCAGGATTGTCGAAGGTAAAAGCAGCTTGAATAGGGGTTGTACTTTGTTGACCGCCTTTGATTAAAACCTGTTGAGATTTCTTTTTATCGTCCCGATATTGGATCATTGGTAAGTTGGAAAGGTCATTAGGTTCTTTTGGGTGGCCGTGTTTATTTAAAAAATCAGGAGATGCAATAAGTACAAGTTCCAGATCACCTATTTTCCTGGCAAGTGCGTCTGATTTTCCAAGAGACCCAACACGTATCGCCAAGTCTATTCGGTCTTTAACGAGATCAGCCAGAAGATCACTGAGCTTAAGCGAAATATCAAGTTCCGGGTACTTACTTTGCATATCAAAAACGATTGGCGCGACGAGGTTTTGCCCAATAGCTAGAGGCGCAGTTAAACGAAGCGAGCCGGACAGGCTGTGATCTAGATTGTTCAAGTCTTCTTCGAGAGAGTTTACCTGATCCAGTATCTTGTGGGCACCCTGATAAACCAATAATCCAGCTTCGGTGGCCTGAACGCCACGTGATGTTCGAAAGAGGAGTTCTTTGCGGAGAATACTTTCCAGCAATGCTATTTGTTGGCTCACAGCAGGTTGACTGATGCCAAGTTCCTTGGCCGCGCCTGAGAGCGAGCCCTGATCAATGGCTGTGATAAAAGATTGAAAGAGTTGCAGTCTATCCATTGGTGTTCCCGATAAACTTTCATACAAACATTTAGATATAAGTGTTGCTTATATTGAGTATAGGTAAGAACCCTCTGCCTTTCCAGTAATTTATCCCGATATTGAGATAACGATTAAAGTAAATGTTCAAATAAACATATCAGGATAAGAGACATGACACTTTCAAGACGGGAACTATTACGCGGATCACTTCTTACTGGAGGGGCGGGGGTTATGGCTTCTTTGGCAGGACTCCCTTTTTCAGAGGCAGGTCTGGCTGCCGCACCTAAAGTTAGGATTCAAACACCTGGAATGTACCGATTTTCAGTAGGGAATTTTGAAGTCACTGCCTTGCTAGATGGTTATATTGATGCTGACCCAACCCTGATCCCTAGTTATGATGGTCTAAAAGCTACACAATTATATCAAGACCAGTTTCGCCCCCCTTTGGCCGAAAAAATTAGAATTCCAATCAACTCATTTGTTATAAATACAGGTGAGAAGGTTATTCTGATTGATTCTGGTACCGCGGATAATATGGGGCCAACACTGGGACAATTTACAGGAAATCTGAAAGCGGCAGGTATCGCGCCAGAATCTGTTGATGCGATATTGCTTACACATATGCATGTGGATCACATTTCGGGGATAACTTCTAAGGATGGTAAGGCATTATTTCCAAATGCAGAACTGATTGTACATAAAGCAGATTGGGATTATTGGAACGATGATGGTTTTATGTCTCAAGCGGGCGATTTCATGAAGAGCAACTTTGTTAATGCCCGGGCGATGTCAGCGCCTTATTTAAAACGCCTTACTCTGGTTGAAGAAGATATAGAGGTGCTGCCTGGTATTGAAGCCATTGCCATGCCGGGGCATACCCCCGGCCACACAGGTTTTATTCTGAGATCAGAGGGGCAAGAACTCTTGATTTGGGGTGATGTTGTCCACTTTACAGCACTTCAGTTTGCGTATCCTGAATGGAGTATTGTTTTCGATTCCGATATGGAGTTAGCTGAAAAGACGCGCCGAAAAATGTTGGATCGTGTCAGTGCAGATAAACTAGCGGTGTTGGGAAGTCACTTAGAGTTTCCGGGTCTTGGTCACGTCGCCCGTAATGGGGATCGTTATAGCTATCACCAGTCCAGTTGGCAGTATACTCTCTAGAGGTGAGGGCTGCTGAGACTAAGCATGCAACGAGCGGCAAGAGGGGTATTTCTTGCAGCTCGTTTGTTTGACGATCTTATCCAAATTTAAGATAAGAGAGATCCATTTAAACCCAGAGTACGAACTTCTTCTAAAAGATTTTTTAGATGGTTACGTAATTGATCTGCTCTTTCAGGATCGTATGAAAAAGGCAGTTCCTCGGTCGCTAAATAGGCAGATTGTGTAAGCTCCATCTGGATCGCATGGATTCCCGTTTCTGGTTGTCCGTAATGCCGTGTCGTCCAGCCGCCTTTGAAGCGACCATTTAGGACCGTACTATAACCCTCAGCAGTAAGGCACACGTTTTCGACAGCTTTTTCAATACTGGCCGCGCAGGTCTCTCCATTGTTCGTCCCGATGCTAAAGTCAGGAAGTTTGCCCTCAAATAGGAAGGAGATGTGAGAACGGATCGAGTGGCAGTCATAAAGAATGGCTATGCCGTGAATTTTTCGAACACGTTCAAGCTCTGCTTTAAGTGCTGCGTGATAGGGGGCATGAAAGGTCAGGCGACGTTGCTCTATCTCTACATCGTTTGGCTCGCAACCTTCGAGGTAAATTGGTGCGTTGTCAAAATCAATAAGTGGGCAGAGGCTCGTTGTGTTTTGACCGGGATATAAACTTATGCCGGATGGATCACGATTGGCGTCGATGGCGTAGCGATGAAAATTGGCCTTTACGATAGTCGCATCAGGTAAAAGGCCGTCATAAAGTTGGTCGATGTGCCAATCTGTGTCAGCAAGTTTTTGGCCATTCTTATTTAGCTTCTCAAAAATACCCATTGGCAGCCAGGTTCCTGTATGAGGCATGCCAAGAACGACAGGGCTGTTACCTGTTGTAATGGTGACTGGTGGCATGTCTGTTGGTAAGGAAGTTCCGTTGGGTGTCTTTGCTGATGGCATGACAGAATCGCTCTTTTCTTGTCTTGATTAGACCTGACTTTATTGTATTATGTCTGCACATAATATTTTGTCAAGCTATGGCTAGGAGAACAACGGTGAGACATTTGTGGGCAGAACAGGCACTAACATCAGTGGGTTGGCAAAAAAATGTTCTTGTTACAATAGGTGACGATGGACTGATCACAGATGTTGAAGCAGGCAGTAAAGCTCTGGGTGAAAAGCTTGGTATTTTGTTGCCATCTCCGACCAATTTACACAGCCATGCTTTTCAACGTGCCATGGCAGGGATGACAGAAACTCGTGGTGAAGATCCGCGCGATAGCTTCTGGACGTGGCGCAAGCTTATGTACAGTTTCTTGGATCATCTGACGCCAGATGATATCGAAGCCATTGCTGCTTTTATGCAAATGGAAATGCTCGAAGCAGGTTATTCCGCGGTTTGTGAATTTCACTATCTGCACCATCAACCCGGTGGTGCCAGCTATGACGACATCGGTGAGTTATCGAACCGCGTAATTGCTGCAGCAAATGAAACAGGTATTGGTCTGACTTTGTTGCCAGTTCTCTATGAGCATGGTGGTTGTGATGGCAGAACGCTTGGGCCGGGTCAGATCCGATTTGGGAACTCGCCTGATCGCTTTCAAAAACTGTTTGAGGCAGCTGATAAGGCGCTTAAAATTTTACCCGGGGATACAAGGCTTGGGGTTGCACCGCATTCTTTGCGTGCAGTTAGCCAAGAGGGCATGATCTTCGCGACCAAGCTTGCACCAAACGCACCGCTTCATTTGCACATCGCCGAACAGACCGCTGAGATCGAGGAGATTAAGGCGGCTTGGGGCAAGCGCCCTATGGAGTGGTTGCTTGAAAATCACAACGTAGATAGCCGCTGGTGTCTTATTCACTGTACCCATATGGAACCACATGAAACCAAAGGCTTGGCCAAATCAGGTGCCGTTGCGGGTTTGTGTCCTATTACAGAATCAAGTCTTGGTGATGGTATCTTTGATGGTGTGCGGTACCTGGAAGCAGGCGGAAAATTTGGTGTAGGATCTGATTCTAATATTCGCATTACGCTTTCAGAAGAACTCCGTACTTTGGAATATTCCCAGCGGTTGAGAGATCGCAGCCGTGCTGTTTTGGCAACCCGTGAGAAATCAACGGGTCGAGTTCTTATGGATGGCGTGGTCCAGGGCGGTGTTCAGGCTGGGCAACGTAATGCGGGTGCTATCGAAGTTGGCAGAATAGCTGATCTCTTTGCTCTGAATTCCAACGCAGTTGATCTTATGGGCAAAGAAGGTGACGCAGTTCTTGATAGCTATATCTTTACAGGGGATGACAAAATGATCACGGATGTCTGGTCTGCAGGCCGTCACCTGGTAAAAGATGGCAAGCACACCAAGCACGATACTATTGTCTCTCGCTATAAAAAAACCATGATGTCGCTGAAGGATAGAGTTTGACGGTACCGGAGATCAATAGTTGGCAATCTGTAAAAGCTGAAGTGATGCGCCGCATTGTCGAACGCACCTGGTTGCCAGGTGATCTCGTTCCCAATGAAGTTGATCTTGCCGAAGAGTTTGGTGTCGCGCGGGCGACTGTAAACCGGGCAATGCGCGATCTTGCTGATGCAGGATTGCTGGAACGTCGCCGCAAGGCGGGAACTCGGGTTGCCCTTAATCCTACACGTAAAGCCACCCTCGAAATACCGATTACCCGCCTTGAGGTGGAGCAACGCGGAGCTATTTGGCGTCATGCAATTCTGGAACGGAAAGAAACGGTCACACCTGTTGTGGTCGCGAGTAGATTAGGTCTTCCTACAAATACGCCCATGTTGCATGTGCGCAGTTTGCACTATGCCAATAATCACCCCTTTTTGTACGAAGACCGTTGGATAAATATCTCTGCCGTCAAAGGCATTTGTGATGTCAGCTTTCAAAGCATTGATGCTAACGAATGGTTGGTGCAAAACGCCACCTTCACGCGCGGTGATATTTCCTTTTCAGCAGCAAATACAACAAAACAGGAAGCTGAGTTGTTAGAGGCGGGTGTTGGAGCTGCCATCTTTGTGATCGATCGCACTACCTGGAATGGAGATATCCCGGTCACTGCAGTGCGTCTAGCCTACGCCCCAGGGTATCGAATGCATACCGAGATTTAACTCTTAGGCCTGTGACACTCTGTCACTTTGTAGTTTGAGGGCAGACGTCACATTTCTCTGAGGATAATACCAGAGTAAAATCCTAGGAAAATGTATGACTAATAACGTAGTGGATGCCTCATCAATTTCATCTGAAAATGAAATAAAAATTTTTCGCTTTTTTTATTCAATTCCAGTTATAGGATCTTTCTTTAAAGAGCTTTTAGATCCAAACTCTGACGCAACACTCTATTTTTTATTAAATATAATATTAATCTGGATCTTGGCTGGGTTCACTTGGGGCATTCAAGGTGTTTTTGCGATAGCTCTTTGCCTAGTTCCGGCTATGTTTATTGTGATTCTTTGCATAACGTTAGGTAAGATTTCTGTGCCATCACAGAGGAATGAGAAAATTTAAATTCCATAAATTGGTTAAATCCTCTGGCTTCAGTCGTAGGAGCTTTAGTTTTTAGGATTGAGTTTTTCGTTGAGGAAGGCTTCGATAAATAAGCTGAACAGTTAAGTGCAGATCAGCTGATACTGACTTTGTCTTATATTATTGAGCTTATAAAAAAAGCGGCCAATGGTGCTTAATGCTCATTGACCGCTAGATAATAGTTTTGTTTCTTTAATATAAGAAGCTGAGAACTGATTTTTTACCTTAAAGCACAGCGTCCATCGCTTTGAGAAGCTTTTGAATATCGGCTGGACTCGTGTAATGCACAAAAGATACGCGAAGAGCCCCGGCTTCAGGGTCGAGGTTTAAGCCCTGGAACAAACGGTGCGAATAAAAATGCCCCCCCGCGGCCATGATGCCGTGTTTGGATAGGTCTTCAGCAACAGAACGGCCATCACGGTTTGTGATCATAGAAATTGTCGGAGCACGCTCTTCAGGATTTTCTGGTCCGAGCAAGCGAACATCATTGCGACTTCTGATGTACTCCAACAATGGGGCCATCAAGACCTGTTCGTGAGCTTGAAAAAGATCATGTATGTCGGGGCCACGTTTACTGGCATCAGCCTGTGGTCCAAAATGATGGGCATGCACAGCATCAAAGTATTCAGTGACACCACTAGAGGCTGCTACCTGAGCATGATCGGGCCCTGCGGGAACTAACCTTTTGTGAACAAGGCCTTCGTTGAAAAAGTGCCCTTGAGAGCCCAAGGCCTCGCGTGTGTCTTTTCGTACAACCATGAGGCCTTGATGAGGGCCATAGGTCTTGTAAAGAGAAAACAGATAAACATCTGCGCCGAGGGCATCAACGTCAGGAAAACCGTGACCTGCATAGGAAACACCATCGACAACGACTTTGGCACCCACCGCATGGGCTTTCGCTGAAATCTCAGCAACGGGATTCACATGAGCCATGATGTTTGAGCAGTGAGGAAAGGTGACTAGACGAGTCTTGTCATTGAGAAGCTTATCAAGCTTAGCGATGTCTAGATACCCCGTTTCAGGATCAACCCGCCATTCGCGAACAATAATTCCTCTGTCTGTCAACCGCCGCCATGCACCGGAATTTGCTTCGTGATCCTGATTGGTGACAATAACTTCATCACCCGCCTGCATAATGGAGAGAAAAGCCTGTGCAAGAACGTAAGTGTTTTGACTGGTTGAGGGACCAAGATCGATCTCGTCTTCGTCAACGTTCAGATAGGCAGCAAGGTTGTTTATTGCGGCATCCATTTCACGTCCAGCTTGCTCTGACGCTGGGAAAGGATGGAAAGGTTGTAACTTTGTTTTCCGGTAGTAGTTGGTGAGCCGATCAATGACTTGATTACAGGCATAAGATCCTCCGGCATTTTCAAAAAAGGACCATCCCGCGAGGGAGGGCTCATTAAAGGCCGAAAAGTGAGAGCGCACGAAATCAAGGTCAAGTGTTGTCATGCTGTTGGCTTACCTGTTTGAATGGTCTGGATTAAATTTTGGGTACTCTTAGAAGATGTAGTTTAACGAGTGGCCTGTGTTCGAGGCGTGAGAATTATCCAGATGGTGAATCTGTATCCAAACGCAAAACATTATATTGTATAACATTTAACGATTTTTCGGGCAGCAAGGTCAAGTTTTGTCATTTTTGTTTAAGAATTTGGTGCAACCAATTTTTAAGGAGTTACGGCGTATTCTTTTCGACCAAGACTGGTGAACAAGCCGCTAAATAAACTTGAGGCCGAATGTATGGGGAAAACGAAGCAAATTATCGTGGGAGAGGACTGCCATTCGACGATCAGCCCACTTTATTTGCCTAAGCAAGCTGTTGCCTATTTTAGTGCGAACCAAAAGCTTATTACATGTGATACGGATTTCCAAAAATTTTTGGATTTATCAAATGATTTGGTTGAGTCAGATACATCATTAGCACGAATTTTATTATCCTGTGTTGAAGAAGATCTCAACAGCAAACCCGAAGATATCAAGTGTCAGACTTTGGACGAATGGCTGTACTTTCTTGGGCTTGGACAACCTGTTGTTTTTCAAAAAAATAATCAAAAACTGATACAGTTGCGGACAGCGTCGATGATCAACGGTGGCTTGTCTCTGATTGTCAGTGATGCTTCGTCCTGTCTGGCAGGCGGAATAACTGCAATTGCTGGGCAATTACAAACAGTCGTGGAAAGTATAACGCAAGGCATTACGTTATTTGATCGTAATTGTAATTTGGTTCTTTGCAACGATCGCTTTTTGGAATTGATGGATTTTCCGCGCGCGTTGGGGAAGCCCGGAACACCCCTGGCTGAACTCTTCCGTTATAATGCTAAGAAGGGAGAGTACGGACCGGGAAATGTGGATGAGCAAGTAAGAGAACGCATGGCACTTGCTTATAAATTTGAAGTACATCAAATTCAACGTAAGCGAAGTGATGGCAGCGTAGTTGAGGTTTGTGGAAATCCAATACAAGACGGATTTGTTACGACTTACACAGACGTTTCAGCGCAAAAAATGGCGGAAAGTGCTCTGAAAGAAGCTAACAGTAGCTTGGAGAAGCGGGTGAAATTACGAACAGTTGAGCTACAGGCGGAATTACTCAATAGAATAGAGACCGAAGAGCGTTTGATCGAAGCAATGGAAAAAGAACAACTCGCCAATCGCGCTAAAACAGAGTTTTTGGCGAATATGAGCCACGAGTTACGGACGCCACTAAATTGTATTATCGGATTTTCGGAGTTACTCAAAAATGAGGCGTTTGGGCCTCTTGGCCAAGAGCGGTATCGCGACTATTCTGTCGATATCTATCAAGCTGGGGTACATTTACTTGATGTACTGAACGACGTTCTTGATGTTTCGAAATTTGAATCAGGAGATGTGGATTTAAGAGAAAGTGAAATTGATCTCTATGATCTCATGAATTCCAGTTTCAAAATGATGGTGAATAGAGCACAAATCCAAGGGATATCTCTCACACTAGATTTGCCAAATGACCTGCCGTATCTTTATGGGGATCCACGTCGAGTTAAACAAATTTTATTAAATGTCTTATCTAACGCGGTAAAATTTTCAAAAGCTGGCGGAGAAGTGCGCGTGACGGCCAGTCTCTCGGCTGAAGGGAATATGTGCTTTGATATTACGGACCAAGGGATTGGAATCGGGCCAAAAGATTTGGAGCAAGTCATGGAACCTTTTCAGCAAACCGGAGATGCATTTACCCGAAGCCATGACGGCACAGGACTTGGCCTTCATATTGTGAAGTCTTTGATCGAACTACATGATGGACAAGTCAGGATAGAGAGTGAACTTGGAGAGGGGACTTCGGTTTATCTGCAGTTTCCAAATATACGGGTAAGGGACAAAAAAAACTTACTTAACAAACCCGCGAAAAAATAAAAGTGGTGGTGCAGGAACCAAACTGAATGCTCAGTCCCTACATTAGGATTAGTGATCCTTAATCGTTTAAAACCACGGTTGATTGACGAGTCCTGTTCACGTTAAGTTGGGTTACATCCGGACGGGAATAGTGCCCAGCAGGATCAAAATTTTGCCTTTCACGACGGACCAGCTTGTGGTCAATGGTCGCAACGGCAAGACGCTCTTTCCCAACGATTGGTTCAATAACCCACTTTCCGTCCGGCCCCATCAGGCAAGATCCCCCATTGGCGAGGAAGCCTGTAGTTTCCCCCGCTCTGATAAGATCTGCATAAGGAATATTGTCGGAAATATCTTCGATACGCATCAGGCCGCAGACGAACATGGTGTAAGATCTGGATTCCTTGGCGATAAAGCCGGGGAGGTCGTGGGTGTTGTGATCGCCACCGGGCCAACAGGAAAAGTGCAGATCTTCACCTTGCGCATAGAGCGAAGCCCGCGCCAACGGCATCCAATTTTCCCAACAATTCAGCCCACCGACAGTGAATTCTCCGATTGGATGGGTGCGAAGGCCGTGGCCATCGCCCGGTGCCCAGGCAAGACGTTCTTCGTATGTTGGCATTAACTTACGGTGGACCGATCCGATTTCTCCCTGCTTATTGATATAAACCAGTGTGCAATAGAGACTATGTCCCGCGCGATCCAGAGGACGTTCCATGATGCCGACATAAACCGCAATTGAGCGCGCCTTTGCCAATTCACAAATATCCTTGAGATCGCCACGTTCAATGCATACCCCTTCGTCGAGGTATTTGGCGTGAATCTCTTTTTGGATGTCGTTGTTAAATCGCGCACCGTCTGTTCTATCCAGCCAGAAAGGATAACCGGGGGCCAAAGCCTCGCCAAAGCCAACAAGGTCACAGCCCTGATCGGCGGCTTGATTTATATAGTCGGCAATCTTTAACAAGGTTGCTTCGCGGTCGAGCCAAATTGGGGTGATTTGGGCCAAACCAACGGTCAGGAGATCTTTATTTCTCATGATTAACTCCAGTGAATTTTTAAGTAAATAAATTTTCTCGGAGTTAATCATGAGAGATTTCTCAGCGCAAAGCTTGATGGTGGATTACCAATTGTTTACAGCAAGAATGTGATAAAGCCGCAGTAAAAACTGCGGTTTTAGTCATAATAAATAGATCACCTTATTATCTGAGAATTTCTTGAGGTGTTTCATGCTTACGAAGGTTCTCTTCGAACTCTGAAAGCCGAAGATGTATTGAACGTAATTCTGTGATAACTGTCCAGTTATCAATGAAAACAGAAAATCCATTATGAACTTTGCCAAATGCGTTTGATACTTGCACCATAACGCCAAGAGCAATAAGGCCACTGAACAAGCTAGGAGCAATTATAAGATAAGGTACGATAATCATAATCTGACCGTATAAATGTGCCCAAAGATCGAAGTAGCTGTAATGCAAATATAACTTATGATAATTAAATCTAATTCCTAAAAATAGTTCGACAATTGTTTCGGTCTGAGCGTAATCAACCTTATTGTCTTCTGCTAAAACGAGCTCTTTTCGAAAAGCTGCTTCAATTTTTTGATTATTGTATTCTAAACCAGGAAGCTTATAGCCAACAAACCATGAAATAATTAACCCACCTATCGAAACAATTAAGGCGACCCATACAAGCGATCCTTCAATATCCTTTAGATACGGAACATCTACCTTGCTACTTAGTCCCCATAACAAAGGAATAAAGGCAATTAAGGTTAGAAATGCATGTATTGTACGAACTCCAAGAAGTTCTAATATTCTTGCAAATCGAAAGCAGTCTTCTTGAATACGCTGTGATGCACCTTCGATTTCCACGGTGACAGATTGCCAACGTGGAAGGTATCCAAAGGTCATTGCTTCGCGCCAACGTAGTATAAAAATACGCGTGAACCAGTTAAGAAAAGCGCCAAGGAAAATCATTGGAAAGACAATGACTGCAAATGAGGGAGTCCCATCAAAATCATTAAACAAAAACTCTAAAGAAATTAATTTTAAATGGAATAATGCAAGGCCTTCATCAATTTTATCTGTGTAATTGTCTGACTTCTGTAACAGGTCATAAAAATCCCCGTACCAACTATTGAAAGCGACAGACAATTGTACTTGGAGGTATATCATTGCTAATATTAGAGCACTTCCTCCGTAAGCCCAAAGCGCCCACTTCTCTGATTTAAAAAAGCTGTGAAACATAGGGTTCTTTCTCTTCTGGTCACGAAATTAAAATTTGTGCCATCATGACGGTAGCTTAAGTCAGGAGCAAGGTTGCATTAGGCATTTACAGACCATCAAGGTTTCCTTCACAATCAGTTGATAGGATGTTCTTGCTACAGAGGTGTAATGGAACAATATTTCGGCACGGATATACAGATACGACTGCAACGGAGAGCCGACGAATACACCAAATGGATGTATTCGACGGCGGGTGCTTGTCATCCTGGGCGGTGTCTCGGTTGTGATGATCCTGATATACTTGGTTGGGATGTGATTTTTGAACATCTAAAACGAGATGGCAGATTTGGTTTTCGAATGATTCCGGCTAACACGATAGATGTCGTGCGTGGCAAACTCGAAAAAGAAGGGTTTGGGATTAGTTTTTGGAATGTCTTCACGGGAACTGCTACTCATATTTTGAAAGCGACAGAAAATCTCGGGAGCAAGGCTTTACCAGAAGACCTCTCGTTTATTCCTGAAACAGAACTTCATAATCCAGAGCTTATTAAAGAGGTTCAAATCTTTCTGTCAGATAACGGCATCCCCCCGGTATCTGGCTTGATGCTCTCTGGACAGTCTGTTAAATCCAGTACCAAGGTTCTTCGAAAATCTTGCGGTAAAATTGTTGCTATGGCTTATGGGTATTTTGCTCACAACGATCATAGCAGGCACAACAAGACTGGATGGGGCGGCCTGGTTGCGGTTGATGCCGATTACCGTGGTAAAGGCCTTGGTATCTTGGTTAACGCGTCAATGTTGCGAGAGTGTATTCGTAAACTCGGGGCCAAAGGTTTTTACGAACAGGTATCTGTTAAAAATAAAATATCGCAGCAGATGGTTGAGCGTTGCGGTCTTACAATAGATACCACGGTGCTTTGCGGAATTGCGACTTCGACTGAAGCAGGATTTAAGCTCTGGGGACAATAAGAGAGTGTCGTAACCGATCAGTAGCACAGCTTAAAGCTCTGCTACTGATCGTTGGTAGGGTTAACTAGTCATTCTGAAGCAGGTGAACAAGACTGGAGGTATCCCAACGTTTGCCACCTCGTCCTTGAACCTGAGCATAAAACTGATCAACTAGGTGTGTGACCGGGAGACGGGCGCCATTACGCTTTGATTCCTCAAAGCAAATACCTAGATCTTTGCGCATCCAATCCACGGCAAATCCGAATTCGAATTCTCCTTTACACATAGTTGGTCCTCGGTTTTCCATCTGCCAAGAACCTGCAGCGCCCTTGGAGATGACGTCGATCACCTTTTCCATATCCAGGTTTGCTTTTTGTCCAAAGTTCATGGCTTCACTCAGACCTTGAACGACCCCGGCGATGGCGATTTGATTGACCATTTTGGTGAGCTGTCCTGAACCAACAGGTCCCATAAGAGTTACGGCGCGTGAGAAACAATTTGCGACGGGTTTGATGCGATCAAAAGGTGCCTGTTCTCCCCCACACATAACCGTCAAAATTCCATTTTCAGCTCCAGCTTGACCACCGGATACTGGTGCATCAATAAAGTGCAGTCCTCTTTCTGTGGCAATATTGCCAAGTTCGCGTGCGACATCAGCCGATGCGGTTGTGTGGTCCACCAAAACAGCGTCAGTAGCCATCCCTGCGAAGATACCGTTATCACCGAGCACAACTGAACGTAAGTCATCGTCGTTACCAACACAGCAAAATACGATCTCGGCATTTTCGGAAGCTGCGCGCGGTGTGCTGGCTTTATTGCCGCCATGCTCTTTGACCCAGGCCTCAGATTTGGCGTCTGTACGGTTATAAACCGTAACGTCATGACCTTTGGCCGCCAGATGGCCTGCCATTGGGTAACCCATGACACCTAAACCAATAAATGCAACTTTTGCCATCTTTTGTTCCTTACTTATTGTGGAGTTGGTTTCGGGCTATTCCTGATCATTTTCAAGTTGTTCCAAGAAAATTTAGGATTAATTAGATTATGCTGAGCTTAGAAATTTGAGGAAGATGGTGCAAGGGCGTAGAGGAATTGTCCCCAGAAATGGGGGGACAATAGTATGAGGCTTTAATTTTTTTTGAGCAGATAGGGGAAATAAATTCAGGGCAAGATTAAGTTTTGCTGACTTTCTTTTTAGCCTCAGAGCTGCGGTTTGGAGCATAGAGGTTTATCACCTCTGTGAGTCTTTTGAAATCCACTGGTTTTGCGACATAATCGTTCATGCCTGCTGTGATATAGGTATCGCGATCGCCTTTCATCGCGTTTGCCGTTACGGCAATAATAGGCACCGTAGCTAAATCCCCTTCCATTGTACGAATGACTTTCGTTGCTTCAATTCCGTCCATCTCTGGCATCTGGATATCCATCAGGATGATGTCAGGAGAACTGGTCTCTAAATATTTCAAAGCTTCTATACCGTTGACGGTAATATCAACGTTGTGGCCCCGTTTTGTAAGGAATTTTAGCAATAACATTTGATTGATCTTATTGTCTTCTACAACCAAAATCTGGAGGGGATTTTCGCTCTTTTCTGGAACTGTTGGTTTTTCGGTTGTGTTCTTCTCTGACGACCCGATGGCTTGATCCGGTGCTGGAGCGGACTTCGCGACTTCCAAAGGAATTGTGAACCAGAATAGGCTACCGTTTTCTGGTGTACTCTCCAGGCCGATTTCACCGTCCATTTGCTTGCTCAACCTTTTGGCAATGGACAGGCCGAGGCCTACGCCGCCATGTTTTCTTGACGCTGAGCCGTCTGCTTGAGTAAAGCGCTCAAAAATTCGAGCTTGGTCTTCAGCACTGATCCCGATGCCGGTGTCTTCCACCGTACATTTTATCCATTGCGTGGTTCCTTCGCGGGGCATGAAGGGGGTTACTGATATTTTGATATGTCCCTGGTCTGTGAACTTGATGGCGTTGCCAATTAGATTGAAAAGAATTTGGCGTAACCGCGTTGGGTCACTGCGAACCCATTCGGGGAGTTCAGGGTCTATTTCAGTTTTGAGTTCAAGTCCTTTTGAATGTGCTTTGGGTTGTTGCACACCTGTGACGGAAGAAAGTAAATCTGGTAAGTTAAAGCTACTGATTTCAAGACGACTCATTCCAGATTCAAGTTTGGAAATGTCGAGGATATCGTTGATTAAAAGCAATAGGTGATCCGCAGAATTTCGGATGGACTGAGTGTAATCCAGTTGTTCGTCATCCAATGAGCTTTCAAGCAACAGGTTGGTCATGCCAACCACGCCGTTCATTGGTGTGCGGATCTCATGGCTGATTGTAGCTAGAAACTCTGACTTACTTTTACTGGCTTGTTCCGCTTCGACTTTTGCGGCCAAAAGGTTTTGTTCGGTGCGTTGTCTTTCTTCGACTTCTTTTTCGAGACGATCGTTGGTTTCCTGTAACCAATGTGTTCGATCACGGACCTTGTCTTCAAGTTCGCTTTGATGGTGGCGAATCTCTTCTTCCATGATATCGAAGCTTTCAAGAGCAAGCAGTAGCTCATTGGACTGGATTTGAGAGATTTTTTCCGCAGGAAGTGTGTCTCTTGAAGCGAGAGATGTGATTTTGTTTCGAAGGGTTGAGAGAGGCGTTACCACAATGCGGTGCAAAGACATGACGATAAATAAAAGGGCAATAGCAAAGAAGGCTACGAACAACTGCAACGCTGTTGTTATCGCAAATTGCCCTTTCTCAAGAATCGCCATTGGATGAGGATGCACCAATCTCATCAGGGTGACGCCGTTCATGGCGATAATATCTATGTAAGAATACATCATATCTTCATCTGGGGCATTATAAAGCCCAATGCCATTTTCGGGTAGAGTATCAATAATGACTTCATTCGGTATTATTGCGCTTTGTTTGCCGACTATTCTGCCGTCAACGATTGTATCAAAACTGGCGTTGAGGTCTTCTGCAATTTTACCCATCCGATCTTCGTCCATATATCGTCCGGTTAAGGCAAATCCTCTTGCAGGGCCGTCTTGATTACTTTTCAAAATAGGATATGCGGCAATCAGCATTGGACCCCGACTGGTCTGTACAAAACCGGAGAGAGATCCCTGGGTCACGATTGCTTCAGGAGACATTAAAGACCCAGTTTTTTCGTCGACAAATGAAATGTTTAAATCGGAATAGCTCTCGGTTTTCTTGTCGAGCCATCTACCCCAGACCAACTCCTTGTCCATGTTAAAGAAGGCCATGAGGTGGATATTTGTTATCTCAAAAGTGTCATCAGGCGCGCTTGAGGCAATAAACTCAGGATCTCGGCTTTCCATATAGGCATAGGTATCATCCCAAATCCCCCAGTCGCTGGAATAAACCACGAGGTCTTCAAGTTCGTCATGGAGGGTATTTTGAATCTGTTGCGCACGGTGGATTGTATTTTCACGATCAAGGTTTTCAAACTCTGGAATCACAATTGAATAGAGAATTCCAGCGCTGAAAATAATCAGCATTAGAAATAACGCGGCAACGAGCGAACCAATTTTCCCCTGAATGGACATCGTGTTGCTTTTCCCCTCTTGTTTGACGCAGTTTGTCCGATTTTGCAGACAAGACAAAGAAACTGCAATGACCGATCAGAGAGATTATAAACTCAATTGTTTTAATATTTTCTTTCTATTTTTACGAGTGCTTCAAAAGGCAGTAAAACGCAAGTATGTCGGTTTTTGATTGTGCCAACTGGTTGGAATATACCATAGGATTTCCAATCGTTCGGAAAGTTCAATGGGCGATTTTCTTTTAGATGAATTTTTAATTCTCCATAAAATTTTTGTAAATAATCCAAGTTGTGTCCAGGAGCGATTTCTTTTAAGAGTTGTGCCGAGGCTTTGCAAAGAGCACAAGATCGTGCTTTGTAACCAATACTTTTGATGACATCTTTTTCCATTACGAGATCGATTGTTATGCGATCACCGCAAAGCGGATTGTCATGGGTAATTGAAATATCTGGCTGCTCTAAGCTACAATCTCCCTTATTGGCAAGCTTCAAGAGTTCTTTGTTATACAGATCATCACTATCGCTTGATTGATTATTTCTGGAGTTACCTTTTCCGGAATTGGTCTTTTTGAGTGTTGTTCCATTAGTCATTGAGAGGGTCATTTCTGAGGGCTTGTAAAGCTTCGGGAGTGTCTATGTCCGATAATATGGCGGTATTGGACATGGGAACTTCGTAAACATCTCCTGCATAGATGCCAAGCAGATGTCTGGCTCCGCTGTCACCTTTTATAGTCATCATTTCAGGGATGAAATCTCTATTCCAAAGTACGGGATTGCCTCTTTTCCCTTCGAAGGTTGGGATACAGATGGCAGCAGCATTATCCGGATCGTAGGCATTGATGAGGGTATTGAGTTGTTTATTTGTGATTGATGGCATGTCGCCTAAACAAATCAGGACAGCATCGCTATCTGCTGGAACTGCCATGAGGCCCTTAATAAGGGATGTACTAAGGCCATCTTCAAAATCGGGATTGTGAACAAACTCAAGATCCAGTTCTGACAAACAATCTCGAACCTGATCGGCTTCATGTCCAGTGACAACGATGGTTTGATTGACAGAACTGTGCCCAAGACTATCCGCAACCCATTTCACTAATGGCTTGCCATTCCAATCCTGCAATAGTTTGTTTTTTGTACCCATACGGCGAGATTGTCCGGCTGCAAGGAGAAGGGCCGTTATTTTCGGTCGTTGTGGAATATGCTCAGATGTCATTTTTTCTCTCGGCTGAGGTCGAGTGGTGATCTCTGATAATAAACCACCACAGCCCATCGCAGTAATATCTTTTTTTGTTACGGGAATTTTAGCTAAAACCCGTTGCAGGACCCAATCGAAACCATTTAATTTTGGAGATCTTGCACATCCTGGCAGGCCAATGACGGCGGTTCCAGAATGCTCACCAAGCAGCAAGAGGTTTCCTGGGTCAACGGGCATGCCAAAGTGAGTTATGGCACCTCCAGCAAGGACAAGGCCGCTTGGTAAAGCGTCCTGTCTGTCAACAATCGCAGAAGCACCAAAAATTAAGACTAGATCATGATTTTCAGTTTTTAAGGTTTTAATTGCGTTGGCAATGGCGAGGTCTTTATGTCTGACTTTTAGTGTGGTGTGGACTTTGTTGCCGCAGTTCTTCAAACGTTGATTTACAACGTTTAAAGTTTTTTCAAGAACAGAGTCTTTAGTTTGAGGGAGCTGGGTTAAGATTAAACCAATCTTGTGTGGGACAAAGGGATGGGCGCAGAGGCGGCTTTTTTGTTGTGCAACAGCAAGGGTTTGCGCGGAAGCTGCCAAAGGGATTATTTTAACAGTGGCAACTAGTTGGCCGGGATAAACCACACTATAGGGTGCCAGCGTGGCGAGGGTAATCGCCTCATCAACACTGTTCAGTGCGTCTATTTCTCTTGGTATGACAGAGAGTAGTCCATGGATAGTGCTGTGAATGTTGCAGCGTCCAGTAAAGGCTTTACTTGGTGCAACCCCATGCCCTGATATTACATTACCCAGCTGTGCTGCTGCTTGATCTTCGTGGACATCTCCCTCTTCCATTCTGATAGAGGTGACCTGCTTGATATTTTCCGCGAGGAGGTCGTTGATGTCTTGAACTGTGATCTTATGCCCTTTCCCCAAGCGTCCGGAACGACTTTTTAGGGAGTGTGCAAGATAGGTACCTTCGGCTTGGCCTGTGGCAATTTCCTCGTAGATCACTTGCTGGACCCATTTCTTAAAGTATTGGTAATGGATGCAAGAATAGAGATGGCTATCTCGGCAGGGTTTTTAGATCCAATATTGAGGCCAATTGGTCCTTCGATACGTTCCAAGTTTTCCAAGCGTTCGAGCCTCTCCAGGCGTTTTGCATGAGTGCGGTTACTACCTAAAGTACCAATGTAAAAGGCATCGGATTTGAGGGTGGTCTCAATGGCAGGATCATCAAGTTTTGGATCATGTGTAAGAATAACCACGGCTGTTCGGTGATCTGGCTTAAGTTCCTGCATGGCATCATCGGGCCATTCGTTGTTAATGACGCAGCTTGGAAAACGGGCGGGGTTTCCAAAGGCACGGCGTGGATCAACAACTATGACTTCATATCCTGCGAGTTGAGCCATAGGGACCAGGAATTGAGAAATATGAACGGCGCCAACGATGACGAGTCTTAAAGGTGGATTAAATACTTGGATAAAGGTTTTTGATCCGTTTTCTTCATGGACATAAGATCGATCATCCCGGATGGATTTTTTTATATCTGAGAACAAGGGATGGTTCTGGTCTTGGTTAAGAGGAGTAATTAATTCTTGAGTACCATCGTTCAAGTTTGTGAGTAAAACGACCGTTTTTTTCTCAGAACGTGCTTGGTTGAGTTGATCTAGTAACAAGCGTTTCATGACACTTCCAATCGCTCAACATAAACTTGAATCGTTCCGCCACAGGCAAGACCAACGTCCCAAGCCTGTTCATCTCCAACACCAAATTCAAGGGTTTTGGCTTCTCCGTGATCCATGATTTCAAGCGCTTCTTGAATGACCGCACCTTCAATACAACCTCCACTGACAGACCCAAGCATCGTCATATCTTCATCGATAATCATGATACTGCCAGCTTGCCGAGGAGATGATCCCCAGGTTTGGATCACGGTTGCCAAGGCAACTTTTTTGCCGCTGTCTTGCCAACGCGCAGCGGTGATCAATAGATCACTGGCAGACAATTCTTGATGGATCGGTGTGGTCACGGTTTCTCTTTCATAAGAAGAACAGGTTTATGGTCTCAAAAAAATTGATGAGCTTATAAGAAGGACTGATGACGTTATTTCTTGTAGGCTTTAGTATGTTTAATGAGGGGATTGGATTGCAAGCTTTCAACCAGTCCTTCCAAACTTTCCAGATTATGCGCACTTCGAAATTCGTCAACATGCGGTAGCATGAGCTTAATGCCCTGTGCTTTTACTTCAAAAGCATCGTAGCGAAGTAGAGGGTTAAGCCAAATTAATTTTCGACAAGACCGGTGTAATCGATCCATCTCCAAAGACAGATCCTGATTACTTTCGCGCTCCAAGCCATCGGTTATCAAAAGAACATTTGCGCCTTGGCCAAGGACACGTCGTGACCAGTTTTTGTTGAAATCATGAAGCGCTGTAGCGATCCTTGTCCCCCCAGACCAGTCATTGACTTGTTTGCCGACGGCCTCCAAGGCCTCGTCGACATCAGTGCTACACATCTGGCGGGTAATATTGTGCAAACGTGTTCCAAAGACAAAACTGTGTATTCTATCTCGTGCTCCACTGAGAGTATGGATGAAATGGAGTAGCATTCTGCTGTAATGGCTCATTGATCCGGATATATCACAAAGGACGACGAGGGGGGCTCTCTTGTGCTGACGAGATTTGTGACGTAGATTGATAATATCCCCTCCGTTTCGCATTGATGCCTGCATGCTTCGTCTCATATCAATTTTGTGTCGATGGAGCGTGGGGGAAAAGCGTCTGGTTACGATATTTTCAGCGGGCAGCTTTAATCGTTTTATCAGCCGTAGGGCATTTTGTTGTTCTTGAGAGCTCATCTGTTCGAAATCTTTGTGCCTTAGAACTTCTTCATCCGAGATCGTCATGCGGGCGTCGAATTCTACTTCGTCCTTTTCTTCTTCGTCAGGTAGGGAGGATTTTTCTTGCTCAGGAGTAAATGCTTCACTAACCCGCTTTAGTGCTTTGTCTTTTTCATCTTGAGGCGCATTTTCCAAAAAAGTTGTGGGTAAAATCATAGAGATAGCGCGTTCTAACAGCTCTGGATTTCGCCAAAAAATATAAAAGCACTGATCAAAAATTTCTTGTTGATCTCTGCGTGTCACAAAGAGACAACCCAGTGTTGCGTGTAGCTCTTCTCTGCGGGCTAAGCCCGTTATCCCAATTGCATCAACAGCTTCTATAACACGTGAAGAAGGAACTTTCAGACCCGCCTTTCTCAACGTTCTGGCAAAGTGAAGAAGATTTTGCGAAAGAAAACCTTCGTTCGGAGATGCGCTCTTAGAGGGGGAGGATTTCACCAAGTTAAACCCCGACCTGATCCATTTCGCTTTGGATATTGTGGAGCATCTGCGAGGCTTCACTTCCTTTGATGCGCCCGATGTCATCTTGATATTTTAAAAGGACGCCAAGCGTGTCGCTAACGGCCTCTGGCGCGAGAGAGACACAGTCGAGTTGGGTTAGGGCGTTCGTCCAATCGATGGTTTCTGCGATCCCGGGTTGTTTGAATATTTCAGGGTTTTTTCGAAGCTCTTGAATAAAGAAAACAACTTCCTTACTTAGTTTCTCTGCCGCATCTGGAGCCTTGATTTTAAGGATCTCTAATTCTCTTAATGCATCAGGGTAATCAACCCAATGATAGAGGCATCGACGTTTCAAAGCATCGTGAATTTCGCGGGTTCGGTTGGACGTGATGATAACTATCGGGGGTTCTTGTGCCTTGATTGTTCCCAGTTCTGGAATGGTAATTTGATAGTCGGAGAGAACTTCTAAAAGGTAAGCTTCAAAAGCTTCATCTGCGCGATCCAACTCATCAATTAATAGAACCGGGCTTTTTCCGTCTTTTCCCTCAAGTGCTTCGAGCAAAGGTCGCTTGATCAAAAATTCAGACGTAAATATATCCTTTGTCAAACGGTTGCGGTCAATTTCGCCGGAGGCCTCGGCAATCCGTATTTCTACCATCTGTCTCGTGTAATTCCACTCGTAAACAGCGGTATTTACATCCAGACCTTCATAGCACTGAAGGCGGACAAGTGGCCGGTTCAAAGTTGTTGATAAAACCTTTGCAATCTCGGTCTTTCCGACACCGGCTTCTCCTTCAAGAAAAAGGGGCCGTTGCATTCTTAGGGCTAAAAAAATGACGGTTGCGAGAGATCTATCCGCTACGTATTTTCCATCTGAGAGACACTGAAGAACGTCATCAATTGATTGCGGGATTTGAGCTTGGTTGGGCATGACGCGCTCCGGGTTATGAGGCACTTATAAAAATGGCCACTTCCGGTGCTTGTGCACGAAAGTGGCCAGATAAATTAACCGTTGATTTGGGCAACGGCACGTTTGGCAAGAACCTTGATTAGGTTCGCACGATATTCTGCTGAGGCATGAATGTCGCTGTTAAGGCCATCCGCTGATACGGTTATGCTCTCAAGTGCCTGTGGCGAGAAGTTACGAGAAAGAGCAGCTTCCATCTCCGTTTGTCTAAAAACACATGGACCAGCTCCTGTAACGGCGACTCTGACGCCAGAAGATGTTTTTGCAACCATAACGCCAACTATCGCATAACGAGACGCTGGGTTATCAAATTTTACATAAGCAGCAGCCTCTGGTTTTGTGAAGGTGACATTGGTTATAATCTCTCCTTCACCTAGAGCGGTTTCGAATAGGTCCACGAAAAAATCATCCGCTGAGATTGCCCGCTTGTTGGTATTGACGATAGCATTTAATCCAACAACCGCTGCCGGGTAGTCTGCGGCAGGATCATTATTGGCGATGGAGCCGCCAATGGTTCCCCGATTCCGGACTTGTGGATCTCCAATGCCACCAGCAAGTGATGCAAGCGCCGGAATAGTGGCCTTGCGTGCAACTTCTGCGTGGGTGGTCATCGCACCGATGGCTAATAGGTCACCATCGGGGCAAACTCCGTGTAAGGAATCAATCGCGCTCAGATCAACCAAAGTTTCTGGTTGAGCCAGTCGTTGTTTGAGTGTTGGTAATAGCGTATGGCCACCGGCCAATAAAACAGAATCCTCATTTAAGAGAGTTGCTGCTTCATCCAGAGTACTTGGACGTTTGTAATCAAAATCATACATAATGCATTCCTCCCTTAAAGGCCCTGTGCCGCACGCCATACCTTTTCAGGTGTCGCAGGCATGTCAATTTCTTTGCCGAGTGCATTGGTGATGGCGTTCATTAATGCCGCAGGAGCAGAAATGGCGCCTGCTTCGCCACAACCTTTCACACCCAGTGGGTTGGTCGTACAAGGCGTGTTGATGGTTTCAACTCTGAAAGTAGGTAAGTCATCTGCGCGTGGCATACAGTAATCCATATAGGAACCTGTCAGAAGTTGCCCACTTTCTTTGTCATAAACACAGTTTTCAAGGAGAGCTTGTCCAATACCCTGAGCAAGCCCACCGTGTACCTGTCCTTCAACAATCATCGGATTGATAACATTCCCGAAGTCATCAACTGCTACCCAGTCGAGGATCTCTGTCGTTCCTGTTTCAGGGTCAATTTCGACTTCTGCAATATGGGTACCTGCGGGGAAGGTAAAATTAAGTGGATCATAGAAAGCTGTTTCATCCATGCCGGGCTCAACATCCGCCGGATAATTATGGGGAACATAAGCAGAGAAGGCGATTTCTGCCATGGTCATTTTTTTGTCAGTCCCGGCAACAGAGAACACACCGTGGGCGTGCTCGATGTCTTCAACTGATGCTTCCAGTGTATGTGCCGCAATCTTTTTACTTTTTTCTACGATTTTATCGATGGCTTTTACGATTGCGGAGCCTCCGACAGCAAGGGACCGAGAACCATAAGTGCCCATACCAAATGGAACTTTCCCTGTATCTCCGTGTGATATCTCAACCTGATCAATTGGAACTCCAAGTTGATCTGAGATAATTTGAGCAAAAGTGGTTTCATGACCCTGACCATGAGAATGGCTGCCCGTAAAGACAGTCACACTACCTGTTGGGTTGAACCGAACTTGCGCTGATTCCCAAAGACCAACACCAGCCCCAAGAGAGCCAACAGCAGCGGATGGGGCTATGCCACAAGCTTCGATAAAGGCAGAGTAGCCGATACCACGTAACTTACCACGTTGTGCTGATTCTGCTTTGCGCGCTTCAAAGCCTTTGTAGTCAATCGCTGCCTGTGCTTTATCCATAGCCAAGGCATAGTTCCCACTATCATAAGTCATGATAACTGGGGTTTCATAAGGATATGCATCTGGCGGGATGAAATTACGTTTTCGTATTTCTCCGGGATCAATCCCCATTTCACGTGCGCCAATCTCGATCATACGTTCAACAACATAAGTTGCTTCCGGGCGACCAGCACCCCGATAGGCATCTACGGGTGCAGTGTTCGTGAAACCTGCTTGGACCTCAACATATATGGCAGGCATAGTGTACTGGCCATTCAGCAAGGTGCCATAGAGATAGGTGGGAACAGCCGACGCAAAAGTAGAGAGGTAACAACCGACGTTGGCTTTTGTGGATACTTTAAAGCCTAAGATTTTACCTTGGGCATCAAAAGCCATTTCAGCATGGGTTTCATGATCCCGTCCGTGCGCATCACTGAGAAATGCTTCGGAACGTTCGGCGGTCCATTTAATCGGACGATTGAGCTTTTTTGTTGCCCAGGCGCAGACGGTTTCTTCAGAATAAATGAAGATCTTTGAGCCGAAGCCCCCCCCGACATCAGGTGCAATAACCCTGAGTTTATGTTCGGGAGCGACACCGTTAAAGGCTGACAGAACCAATCTGTGTACGTGAGGATTTTGGCTCGTCGTATAAAGCGTAATTTCATCCGTACCCATATCGTACTCGCTAAGAGCAGCGCGAGGCTCCATCGCATTGGGAATTACGCGGTTATTGCGTAAATCCATCCGGGTGACGTGATGGGCAGTTGATATTGCCTGCTCTGCGGCAGCTCTATCACCAAGTTCCCAGTCAAACGAAAGGTTGCCGGGTACATCAGCGTGAATTTGTGGAGCGCCTTCAGCCAGAGCATCACCGACTTCTACTACATGAGGAAGTTCTTCATAATCAACGTCAACCAATTCTGCCGCGTTCTTAGCTTCTTGCAGAGTTTCAGCAACAACGAGTGCGACTTGGTGGCCAACGTAGCGAACATGCCCAATTGCGAGAGCAGGATGGGCTGGCGCTTTATGAGGTGAGCCGTCTTTTGAGGTAATTGCCCAACCACAAATAATGGGGCCAATGCCGTCAGCTTCCATATCTGGGCCTGTGAGAACGGCGACAACGCCGGGTGCATTCAAGGCTTCAGTGGCATCAAATCCATTGATTTTAGCATGGGCGTGAGGGGATCTAATAAAATATCCGTAGGTTTGCCCTTGTTTGTTAATGTCATCAAGATAGCGGCCTTTTCCGATGATAAAGCGTTTATCTTCTTTACGACGAACCGATGCGCCAATTCCAGTTTCTGTGGTCATGATCAGCCCCCCATTTCTTGTGCAGCAGCTTTTACCGACTTGACAATATTTTGATATCCAGTGCAGCGACAGATATTACCTTCCAGGCCTTTACGAATTGATGCATCATCCAGATTGTTCTGCTTGTTGACCATATCAACCGCAGTCATAATCATGCCTGTGGTACAAAAACCGCATTGTAAGCCGTGATTTTCTTGAAAAGATTTTTGCATTGGATGAAGTTCTCCACCACTTGCAAGACCTTCGATTGTTGTTATCTCTGCACCTTCAGCTTGAACGGCGAGCATGGTGCAGGATTTGGCGCTATTACCGTCAACATGGACAACGCACGCTCCACATTGGCTGGTATCACAGCCGACATGGGTGCCTGTTAATTTTAAGTTTTCTCGAATAAAGGTCACAAGCAAGGTATTCGGCGCGACGTCTGCCGATACTTGTTTGCCATTTACTTTCATAGATACCGTTGGCATCGGTTTTCTCCTGTTCGTGGTGTCACAGCCCTTTTATTTTTTGCATTACTGCTTTTGGGTCTGCTTGCCCGGAAGGGCTAAATAGCATTGCTTTCGTGATAAAATAAGGAACAACGCAATTTGAAATTTACTCATTCTTTTTATAAGAATGTTGGTAGTTTTTACTATTTAAAGCAGGCTACAGACTTGGTCCTGCTGGGTACAATCCCGGAATCTTCCGGACTTGGTAATGACTGGCCGTTATTAATTAAAGGCGTATACGGCGAGTATGATAAGAAGTGAGGCCCCGCCTATATAGAGAAGCCAGTTCTTTGATGGCTCTCTGGGGATTACTGTATTTAAGTCGGCTGCATCCGTCATATCTAAAGGAGGCTCTTGTAAAGGTGTGTTTTGATCAGATGACGTCACGTTTTTAGAGAAAGCTTTGAAAAAGTCATCAGCCATCTTCTTTGCGGCGGCATCAACCAGTCTCGAGCCTATCTGAGCAAGCTTTCCACCTACTTTTGCATTAACAGAGTAGCTTAAAAGGGTTTGTCCTGCCTGTTCTTTAAGAGAAACTTTTGCCTCTCCTTTACCAAATCCTGCTGCGCCACCTTTGCCTTCACCAGTAAGGGTGTATCCATTTGGAGGGTCTAAATCAGAAAGAGTGACGTGCCCTTTGAATTTTGCTTTCACGGGGCCAAATTTTGCTGTCAGGCTGGCCCGAAATTCGGTGTCGGAACTTTTTTCTACAGTTTCGCAGCCAGGGATAGATTGCCTCAGGATTTCAGGATCGTTTAATGCTTCCCATACTTTAATCTGTGGTGCGGGGATAAGCTGTTGGCCTTCCATCTGCATAGTGTGCCTACCTGTCTAATCACAAAGTATCTCAGTTATCTTCTAGAAATGCTATCTGATTGTTCAGTTCTAAAAGGAGACTTGGAAGTATGGAGTAGGAAAGCCTTCTTTGTCACCTAAGCAAGAGCAATTAGATCCTGATAGTGTTTCAACTTTGCGACACAATGAGAAGTTAGATTCTGCGTGTCGTGTTTAGCCGTCACAGTAGATATTTTGGAAAATAAGTATGAGGAGGAGCTTTGATAATTGCAAGTTGAGAAATGAAGTCCGCGCATTAGGTGAAGTGGCGATTAGATAGAAAAATGCCAACCGGAGGAAAATCCGGTTGGCTAGTCGGATGCTGAGACTTTGGGGAAGATGCTAAGGTCGAATTGTTAGCGTCTCGGCACCCATGAGCATCGGGGTAAGATGCGCTTTTGTGAAGACTGAGTATGCAGCCAAGGCTTTTGCGTTGGGGGCGCAAGTATTTGTCTTCAAATTAGGTCGTAGTTATTAGGATCTAACCTTACACAAAATATTGTCTTCTATTGTTAAGTGCTCCTAAGTTTTGAGAGTGATCAGGAGGAAGGTTTTCAATCTAAGGATCGTTTATGTTATGTATTAATCAATTTATGATTGTATTAAATAGGAGTTCGCTTAAAGAAGGGTTAATTTTTGAATATGGCTAGTTATAGATAGCTTGGTTCTGAAAATGGCTATCTTGAACTTTTACATTCAAGTACGAGAACTCTGATGAAAAGAGGATGCGGTTTGGCATCCCCTTGGATATTGGTAACTGGATAATTTAAGCGGCTCTGGTAAGCGCGAGATAATAGTTGGTTTTGAAATTAGTAAAGGGAGAGGCTAGGCGTCGGAATAATTTTCCAAAGATGTTGTGGGCCTCGGCTGATCTCAGGCGACGGGCAGTTTGGAAGTGATAATCCATATCCGCAACTTGCAGATCAAAAATAGTTTTGTTGGCATCTTGGCGGTTCATGAGATCAATCCTTTATCTTTTATACTTGTCTCTAATATGCACTCTTTTTTAAAAATGATAATAGGGCTTGTTGTAGAAGGATTGTTTCGTTTATTTTGATAATACTATGGATGTAATTAATGACATGACCGTTTTTGTTGAGGTTGCCACGGCCGGAGGCATGACTGCTGCGGGGCGAAACCTCAATCTTTCGGCTGCGGTGGTAAGTAAGCGCATTGCCAATCTTGAAGAACGCCTTGATGTTCGGTTATTTAATCGCACGACGAGAAGGTTAAGTTTGACCGATGAAGGGTCGGGGTATTTTACGCGTTGTAAATCTATACTCGAGGACATTTTGGATGCAGAAGCGGCGCTTTCAGGCTTGGCCGGTAATGTAAAAGGAACTCTGAGAATAACAGCGCCTTCTTCTTTTGGTCGGAAGCATATTTCTCGACTTATCCCTGAGTTTTTAAAGCAATATCCCGACGTCTCCATTCAGGTGAGCTTAACTGATCAAATTGTTGATATGATTCAAGCCGGGTTTGATTTGGCTATTCGAACGGGGGAACTCCAAGATAGTAGTTTGATTGCACGAAAACTTAGCCCGGCACGACGGGTTGTCTGTGCTTCAAGGGAGTATTTAAGCAAAGCTGGTATACCGGAACATCCAAGCGATTTACTCCAGCACAACTGTTTGGTTCTTGGTTATCCGGGAGGTGTCCATGATCACTGGCACTTTAAAGGGGCGGAAGGACACATTGATGTCAAAGTGAAGGGCAATCTGGAAACCAACAACGGTGAAATTTTACGTGATGCCACCAAAGCTGGGATTGGAATTGCAATCAAATCGACCTGGGATATTGCCGACGAGCTTAAGGCGGGTGAACTAATCCCTATTCTTAGGGAATTTGAGCTTCCAGGTGCTGCGGTATATGTCCTTTACCCAAATCGAGAACATCTTCCGGCGAAAACGAGATCTTTTATAGAGTTTCTTGAAAGTAAATTTGGCAGAGAACCCTACTGGGATAAAGGTATCAGCCTCAAAGATATTTAGATAAATATCTTTGAGTTATAGAGGAGAAAGCCGATAGAGAGCTCCGTCGCTTTCATCGGAAATTAAATAAAGTAAGCCATCTGGTCCTTGGGTGACGGCTCTGATTCTTCCGACTTCACCTTCTAGTAATCGTTCCTCGAGAACCACCTTATTGTTTTTGATTTCCTGTCTAACCAGAAGTTTAAACTTTAAAGCGGAAGTGAATAGATTTCCTTGCCAGGATGGGAAAGCCTCTCCTGTATAAAAAGTAATGCCTGCTGGAGCTATTGAAGGGGTCCACTGGTGGATGGGTTGAGACATGTTCGGATGATGAGTTCCTTGTCCAATAGATCCGCCAATATACTCTTTGCCATAAGTAATAATGGGCCATCCATAGTTTTTACCAGATTGTATAATGTTGAGTTCATCGCCACCGCGAGGGCCGTGTTCACTTAGCCATATATCTCCGGTAGCGGGATTTAGGCTGAGGCCTTGAGGGTTTCTGTGACCAAAGGAATAAATTTCAGGTAAGGCGTTTGAGTGATTGACAAAGGGATTGCCAGGAGCAGGTTTACCGTTCTCTGTGAGGCGTAAGATTTTCCCGGCATGGAGGTCTAATCGTTGTGCGTTATGGCGTTGACCGCGATCTCCAACGGTCATGAAAAGAAAGCCCTGACGATCAAATTTGATCCGGGATCCATAGTGATGACTGGTGTCCGAACGGGTTTTGGCGATAAAGAGGATTTGGCTGTTTGATAGCACGTTGCCTTGAAGTTTTGCTTGGGCGAGTGCTGTGGTGGAGCCCGATGATAGTGGATGACTATAAGTAAAATAGATGAGGTTGTTTTCTGAGAAATTTGGATGGGGAGTAACATCCAGCAATCCTCCTTGTCCTCTGGTATAAATATCGGGAAAATCCGTCAAGGTTATTTCTTTGAGAGAACTCCCATCAAATATCTTTAACTTTCCATTTCTTTCTGTGATCAAAAGTCGATCATCCGGAAGGAAGGCCATTCCCCAAGGGTGGTCGAGATTTTTGGTAAGGCGATGCAATTTAAAAGTTATTTTTTCACTCGTGAATCGTTCGATGATTTCATTGGCCTTTGCAAAGCCAGTAAGGGGGGGAATGGAACATCCTAGAGCAAGGCTTATGATGGATAATAAGAACTTAATCTTATGAAGATGCATCTATGTTCTCCAAAGCCGATTGAATATTAAGTCGGTGCTTGTAAGTAAAAGCGCCTCTGAGAATTTTTAATGATAAATGAAAAAGAGTTATCCCAAAGCATTTTACGTTCAGATTGTTGTGAAGTTAATTTTTCTTGGAACAAATTCTAAGATTATTAAATTGTTGCTTCTCCGCCTTAGCCCTAAACCGAAACGATAAAACGACCAGCTGCTAAACTTGTTAAATACAATCCATAGGGTGAGGAAAACAACATGACAAAAGAAGACACCAATCACGTTCAGCAAAGAGCCTTGGGAGTATTTACCGCTGGAATTTCAAATGGTGAATTTGGCTTTCCTCCAGAAACATTGATTGCACTGGACCGAGGCAAAGGGGCCCGATTGTGGGATACCACCGGTAAAGAATATCTCGACTTTTCGATCGGCTGGGGATCCTGCTTGGTTGGGCATGCCAAAGATGAAGTGGTTGAGGCTGTCACGAAACAAGCCGAAAAAGGCTCCAATTTTTCTTATCTTAATTCGCATGCGTTGGAACTTGGGGAAGAAATAAAAAGGATTTCGCCTGCAATTGAACGTTTGAGGTTTTGTGCATCTGGAACCGAAGCGACGATGTACTGCCAACGTCTTGCCCGGGCTTTTACGGGTAAGACGAAGATTTTGAAGTTTGAAGGAGCTTATCACGGGGCTAATGAGGCAGGTGTTACGTCATTATTTCCAAATCAAAATTTGCCGTTCCCAACACCAGAGTTGACCTCTGCTGGAACACCGTTGGCGCGAGAGAACTTGCTTGTCGCTCCCTATAATGAATTAGAGATAACTGCAGAGATTATTGCCGCAAATAAAGGCGAGATCGCGGGTGTTCTCATGGAACCCCTTCAACGCTGCACACCACCGCTTCCCGGGTTTCTTGAAGGAGTAAGAGCTCTTTGCGATAAATATGATATCCCTCTTATTTTTGATGAAGTTGTTACAGGATTTCGACTTGCCTATGGCGGAGCGCAGGAAAAGTACGGGATTATTCCTGATCTGGTTGCTTATGGGAAAGCGTTGGGAGGTGGGTATCCCATCGGTGTCTTTGGGGGGCGTGCCGATATTATGGACCACGTAAACGAACATTATATTGGTCAGGAGAATTATGTATGGATGGCCTCTACTCTTGGGGGAAATCCGATATCGACTTGTGCGGCGAATGCTGCATTATCAGTTTATCGGCAAGAGGGGAGCTATTTGAAGTTATTTGATCTTGGGCAGTATTTACGAACCGGCCTACGTAGAATTATCGAAGCGCATGGAGAAATCGCTCAAGTAATTGGAGATGGTCCTCTGGCCCAAATCGTCTTCACAGATCAGCCCGTCTTCAACTATCGAACCACGGCGCAAGGTAACAAAAAGAAAGGCCGTGTACTCATGCTTGAGTTGTTTAAGCGCGGTATTTTTTTAAACCCCATGGGAACCAAACTTTATCTGTCACTGGCTCATGATCGCTCGATTTGTGATGACTTCCTCTCTCGGTTTGAAGATAGTTTGGTGCATGTAAGAGATATTGAATAAGGGCAGATGCTGTCTGTTCTCGTATCCTTACTTGAGTAGAAAGAGACAATTGGAGTCGACTTATTTGTGTCACTTTAAATTCATTCAATCAAAGGTGTCGCGGAATAACAAAAGATATAGTTAAACAGCTTGAAAGGGGCAGACGGGAGGCTTAAGTTCTTTTATATAATTTGTTCTTTCTTCCGATGGTGTCCAAGGAAAATTACACTCTCGGAAGATTGATTTCTATTTTTTTAGCTAAATGTGATCTATTCGATTGATTGAAAGCGGTCCTCGGAGTATCAAAACGATAGAAGTCCTGAGAGCTATATTGAGAGTGATTAATGAAAGAGTCAGAACGCATGCCTGAAATCGGTGATATTTTTTCGAAAAGGCACGCTTCATATCAGGATTGGGTCGTTGTTGAGGTTTATAAATCGACGATCGATGGTATTCAATATACCAGACTCCGCAATAAAGATATTGGTGATAAGTCAGTTAGTGCTGTTGAATTGACGCGCCGCGGATCGGATTGGTTGCGTAAAGCACCTGTTCAAAATTAAATTATCTAAAAGATGTGTATATAAACCCGTAGTTTAGCTGCGGGTTTTTATTTTGCCTTCATTTATTTTTTGACATTACATTTATGATTTTTTCCTGAAAGTTTGATTGGTAACGGTCTTTTCTTGATGGGTTGGAAAGCCATGTCGGGGCCGTTTTGTGTCAGCCAGATGATAAAAATATGTTAAGCCTCCTCTCGCCCTGAGAGAGCCTTGATGTAGCCTTTGAGACTCCATAATTTCAAATCAGTTTGAGTGATTATGAATTATGAATACAGAGGTAAATTTCAATGAAAGAAAATATCCCCGACAAGTTACCCGTTGTTGGAGAAGTCTATTCTAAAAGAACAAGGTTTTTGCAGGACTGGGTTGTGACGGATGTGTATAAATCCCATGTCGATGGGGTTACCTATGTACGACTACAAAATCCCTTGATGGGGGAAAAGAATGTAGGTGCTGCTGAACTTGTGCGTCGACGCTCTGACTGGTCGAGAAAAACCGTTGAAAGCCCTCAAGATGATTCCCTTTTGAAGTTTTCAAGAGAAAAGCAAAATATTGACTGTGTGTCCGCTCCCAAGAGCTAATGGCTAGCCTGGCTTCCCATCAAGCCGAGGTTTGAACATTATGGGTAAAAAATGGATGATGTATAGGCCAAAAGCGAGAGTCCAGAGTAAGCCCGAGGAGTGAAGAACCGGAACTGAAAGCGGTCCTTCTAATGCGCTTTGTACGACACGGGAAAGGGCAGCGAGAGTTATTGCGATAAGGGAGCAGGTTAGAAGGAAGCTGCTCTTTAGAGGGCTTCCTGAATGCCCAAGTCCGGCTCTTATCATCACGACCAAAACCATGGTGGCAATCGCGCCTGTCGTCAGGGCGTGCAATGCCCCTTCCCAAAAATATCCATATTCATAAAGACCATAGGATTTAAGCAGCAGGCCAATTGGGATCCAGAGGTAACCAAGGTGCATTGACCATAAAAGAGGATCGTTGAGGGTGAGCCAACCTTTCCAAAAGATAAGTCTGATAAAATGGGCCATAGCAAGAAGAAGACAAAATACTGCAAATGAATTTGGATAATCAGGGGATATGAATACGTCACCGAGAACCATAACAAAGGTCCCTATAATACAGGCAATGCTTAGTTTTGTTGGGGCGGAGATCTCAATAGTTATACCTTGTTGATGTAAGGCGTTCCGCGTAAAAGCCGGAACAATACGCCCGCCAATAATCGTAATTAACAGGATTAAAACGGAGATTGCTGCTTCCAGAATGGTTCTTGATGACAACTCGATTACGGACATTTCTGAAAGATAAAAGAGTAAGTTAAAAGTTCCGAGCAGTAAGAAAATGCCCGGTAACATAAGGTTCTTTTTATTGCCTGCTTTATAGAGTGTCCGTGCTGTCATTATTGCCAAGGTTGGCAAGAAAAGCATATCAACAGTGGCCAGCACAACAAAAGGAATGGATGTTCCCGCCCAAAGAGAAAGCCGCCCAGCAATCCAAAATGCGTATAGCCCCGCGAGAGGGAGCCCGGAAAGTGGAGGCGTGTTGGTCCAATTGGGCATGGCTGTGAGGATGAAGCCAGCAATAGCTGCAACACCAAACCCGTAAAGCATTTCGTGGCCGTGGATAAGAGGCGGTGCGACGTAAGTCTCATATTCCAGATACCCTGTAAGGCTTAATATCCACAAACACAGTACGAGAAGTGCGTAAAATGCTCCGGATAAGAAAAAGGGCCTAAATCCTGCACGCCAGAAGGCTGGAATATTTGAGTTCATTGTCGTTGCCTTATGTTTTTTATCCTAATATTCATCCATTAAGATGTATTGTAATTGCATCTTAATGGAAATGCGTCAGGTAAGCACAGGTAAAGTAGTTAAAGCCTAAACGCTGATAACGGGCATTTTTTTGAGAGCTGAGTCACTCATAAGTTTAGGAGTTAAACAGCCTGAGAGTAAATCAACTCACGTTGTCCATGATATTCGTCAAAGAGTGCGCTGAGGGCCCTGACCAATGCTCTGGCTTCGTGCTGGATTGTGATAACGCCTTGGTCATAAGTGGCAATACCATCTTCGATAAAGGCCTGAACAGCTTCAAGTTCATACTCAAAATCATTGAGAGATGCGCCATACTCTTTGCAAATTACGTTGAGGTCTACTCTGTGATAACACATGAGTTGCTCTATGATTGCTGCACGTAACTTGTCCTGCCCTTTGAAGGGAATGGATTTAGCAACGGCAAACTTTCCACTATCAATGGCTGCGCGATAGTTTCTGATCGGGACGATATTCTGGACATGTCCCTGGGGGAGTGAACCGATCGAAGACGCACCAAACCCGATCATGGCTTCGGCTTTGTCTGTTGTGTAACCTTGAAAATTCCGGCGAAGACTTCCGTTTATAAATGCGACTGCCATGGGATCGTCAGGTTTTGCAAAATGATCAAGACCAATGCGTACAAAGCCATAGGAACCAAGTAATTCTGCAGCTGCTTCTTGTTGCTCAAATCTCTCATTAAAATCCGGAAGGATCTCTTCAGGTAAGAGTCTCTGATGCGGTTTAAGGGATGGAATATGCGCGTACCCAAAAAGAGCTATCCGGTCAGGGGCCATTTCCATCACGCGACGAATAGTCTCCAATACGGATTCAACAGTTTGATAAGGTAATCCGTACATCAAATCCATATTTATTCCGTGAATGCCGCTTTCATGGAGCCAGTTGGCGACTTGTGCTGTTTCTTCAATGGATTGGATGCGGTTAATTGCGCGTTGCACTTTCTCTTGAACGTCCTGGACCCCAAGGCTTGCTCTGTTTACCCCGCCATCTGCCCAAGCGTGGATAGCCTCTTGGCTCATATCTCTGGGATCGATTTCAACAGCAATTTCAGCATCTGCAGTGAAATGAAAAACTTCCTCGAAAGTTTGGAATAAGTCGCGAACGTCTTCCGGTATGAGGATGGTAGGGCTTCCGCCCCCAAAGTGCATATGATTGACTGGTCGACCTTTTCCCATGACCTCGGCAGTCATGGTGATCTCTTTTCGAAGAGATGTAAGGTAATCTTGGATAGGTTTGTACTTTTGAGTGATCTTGGTGTGGCACCCACAAAACCAACAGAGACTATCGCAATAGGGTATGTGCGAATAGAGAGACAATGGCATGTCTTCAGGTACGGCCTTTAGCCAGTCACTATACATTTCTGGTGTGAAACCGGGTTTGAAAAGGTGCGCAGTAGGATAGCTCGTATAACGAGGAACCCCTTTGTCGTATTTTTGAATGGTCTCTGTTTTCATAAAGCCAGCAATACCCGACCGAAACACTCATGGCCTTGATTTATGTCAAGTGAAGTGAATGAAATGAGGTAAACAATCCTTTATAGAATCAGTTTGTTATTCACTAATTGCTTGATTTATTTTTGTTGTAATTCGTTGTTGCCGCATTCGAACTTCCTTGGGCCACCGACTTTTGATAAAAGCGAGCGTTGCTGAAATATCTTCATTGCTCAATGTACCCTCAAATGCAGGCATTCTGCTGGCAAACCCCTTAGGGGCTACGGATGCACCACCGTATTTTGTTATCTGAAGTAACACATCATCTGGATGGTGCCATGTGTGACCCGTTTCATTATGGGGTGGGGCGGGTAAACTACCGTCTTGCAGTTGTGAGCGCCAATTGGGCTCACCTTCTAGGTTAGAGCCGTGACAAGTGGCGCATTCATGCGCGTATAGTTGTTGGCCCAGCTGGACTTGTTGGGTATTGTCCGGATCAGGGTAGGGAAATAACAGCGCCAGATTTTCACGACTCTCTTTTTCAATACTTGATTCATTGTAATCAATTATAAAGTAAGTCGCGGCTAAGGTTGCGACTCCTGTTATCAGGAGTCCGGAAAGCACAATTTTTCGGATCCGTTTTATCTGTGTCATGTTATTCCTGCCTACTTGAGCGTTTTATGGCTTGTAGGTTAACATCATAATTCTTCCCGTTGGGGGAAGCTCAAGAAGTAAATGTGAACATTAAAATAAGTAATTGCTAATTGTAATGTTAAATATATCTAATTTTTGCAATGCAGCATATATTGATTTTTCTTATTAAAGGGGTATTTTAACCTCAAGAATTAGAGAGATGAGAAGGTCCGAACACCGTGGAAGCCGACAAAGTTTCTTTTATAATCGGTAAGGACCCATCTGGAGAGAAGCATACCAGTCAAAGGAGACTAAATTGGCTCTTGGTAAGGATACACTAAATACCCGCCGCCAGCTTACTGCAAATGGCAAGACTTACGACTACTACAGTCTTGTCGAAGCATCCAAAACGCTTGGTGATATTTCCCGTTTGCCGTTTTCCCTAAAAGTACTTTTGGAAAATCTGTTACGCTTTGAAGATGATAGAAGTGTTAAGGTTGATGACATCAAAGCGATGGCTGGCTGGTTGAAAAATCAGAAGTCAGACAGTGAAATTGCTTATCGTCCTGCCCGTGTTTTGATGCAGGATTTCACAGGCGTTCCGGCTGTGGTTGATCTTGCGGCCATGCGCGAAGCCATGGTGGAAATGGGTGGCGATCCAAAGAAAATTAATCCGCTCTCTCCTGTTGATCTCGTCATTGATCACTCTGTGATGGTTGATTCGTACGGCGGTCCTGACTCATTTCAGAAAAATGTCGATTTGGAATTTGAACGTAACGGAGAGCGCTATGCTTTCTTACGTTGGGGACAAACAGCCTTTGATAACTTCCGTGTTGTACCGCCGGGAACAGGTATCTGTCACCAGGTGAACGTTGAGAATTTGGCACAGGTTGTCTGGACCAAAGAAGAAAATGGTGTGACCACCGCTTATCCAGATACACTGGTTGGTACTGATTCCCACACAACTATGGTGAACGGACTTTCTGTTCTTGGTTGGGGTGTTGGCGGCATCGAAGCCGAAGCCGCTATGCTGGGTCAGCCTGTTTCCATGGTGATCCCGGAAGTTGTTGGCATGAAGCTGACCGGTAAAATGAGGGAAGGCACCACAGCAACTGATTTGGTTTTAACCATTACTGAAATCCTGCGTGCGCATGGTGTTGTTGGTAAATTCGTTGAATTTTACGGCGCTGGTCTGGATAACCTTACTCTTGCTGATCAAGCAACGATTGCGAACATGGCCCCAGAATATGGTGCGACATGTGGTTTCTTCCCAATCGATGCTGAAACTATTCGATATTTGACCTTCACCAGCCGTGATGCTGATCGTGTTGCCCTTGTTGAAGCTTATGCAAAAGCACAAGGTATGTGGCGTGACACTGATACGCCAGATCCTGTATTTACATCTTCGCTTGATCTTGATCTTTCGACTGTTGAGCCTAGTCTTGCTGGACCTAAACGTCCTCAGGACCGTATTTCTCTGAGCAATCTTGCGCCGAGATCAGCTGAGTTGATTAAAGAAGCTGTTGGCGACAAAGCAAATACAAGTGCTGCAGTTGAAGGTAAAGACTACGATTTGAGCCATGGTGATGTGATGATTGCAGCGATTACCAGCTGTACGAACACATCTAACCCGTCTGTTCTTATTGGTGCTGGTCTTGTTGCTAAAAAAGCTGTTGAACTTGGTCTTCAGGTCAAGCCCTGGGTCAAGACTTCCCTCGCACCAGGATCACAGGTTGTGACTGATTATCTTGAAAAAGCAGGTCTTCAAGAGCACCTGAATACTCTTGGCTTTGATCTTGTTGGTTACGGGTGTACCACGTGTATCGGGAACTCAGGCCCTCTGTCTGATGAACATATTGCAGCAATCGATAAAGAAGAGTTGCAAGTTGCGGCTGTTCTTTCCGGGAACCGTAACTTTGAAGGTCGTGTGAGCCCGCAAACGCGTTTGAACTATCTTGCATCACCGCCATTGGTTGTTGCTTACGCACTCGCTGGTAATGTGACGATAGATCTTCTCAATGATCCTATCGGGCAGGGTAAAGACGGCAAGGATGTTTACCTCAAAGATATTTGGCCATCTTCCCAAGAAATTGCTGAAATCTCTAACTATGCGGTGACGCCACAGATGTTCAAAGACCGTTATGAAAACGTCTTTGAAGGCCCTGAGGAATGGAAAAAGATCGAAACGGCTACAGGCTTAACTTACGACTGGAATGATCAGAGTACGTATGTTCAGTACCCTCCGTTCTTCCAGGGTATGAGCAGAGAAGCAGGTGAGCTTAGTGATGTTTCTGGTGCGCGTCCTCTCTTGGTTCTGGCAGATAACATTACCACTGACCACATTTCACCTGCCGGTGCGATCAAAGCTGATAGCCCCGCTGGAGATTACTTAACAAACCATCAGGTTCGCCCGGTGGATTTCAATTCCTACGGATCTCGTCGTGGTAACCACGAAGTTATGATGCGCGGTACTTTTGCTAACATTCGTATCAAGAACGAAATGGTTCCGGGTACAGAAGGTGGCTTGTCCAAGTACAAGGGCGAAGTAATGCCTGTCTATGATGCTGCGATGAAATACATCGATGATGGAACGCCGTTGGTGGTCTTTGGCGGTAAAGAGTACGGTATGGGTTCATCTCGTGACTGGGCTGCTAAAGGTACCCGTCTTCTTGGCGTTAAAGCCGTGATCGTTGAAAGCTTTGAGCGTATTCACCGTTCGAACTTAGTGTTTATGGGTGTTTTGCCTCTGGTGTTCAAAGAAGGTGTGACACGTGAAACGTTAGGTATTACGGGTGATGAAACCATCGACATCTCAGGTATCGAAAACGGTATTACACCGGGTATGGATGTTGATTGTCGTATCAGTCGTCCAGACGGATCAGTTGAAGAAATTAAATTAATGTGCCGTATCGATACTGCTGACGAGGTCGAGTACTTCCGTCACGGTGGTATCTTACATTACGTACTGCGTAATTTAATGAACGACGCTGCATAACGCAGGATTTCATTTTTGTAGGAAAGGCAGTCCGTAGAAGGGCTGCCTTTTTTCGTTGATGTGTCCTGCCCTGAAATAAGTTTAGGTAAAACTTGGTCTCAGGATAAATGGTTATACAATGAATACACATTCTTAATGCAATCCCCTTTTATATAATTCTCCTCTATAGTTTTTGTGCCAAAACTCGTATGCACCATTCATTAAAAAAAGAAATTGAGAAGATATTCAAATCAGAGTCTGGCCGTGTATTGGCCAGCTTGATAAGGATTTTGGGAGATCTTGACCTTGCAGAAGAGGCTTTGCAGGACGCTTTTTCTGTAGCTCTGGAAAAATGGCCCGCAGAAGGTTTGCCAAGGACCCCTTATGCTTGGCTGGTATCGGTAGGGAAATTCAAGGCAATTGATACGATAAGAAGATCCGTACGAGGAAAAGAATTAATAACCGAAAACTTCCTTTTTGAAACGATAGAACATACTCTGGGCTTTGATGAAGATCAGTATGTTGAAAAATACCTTATTGAAGACGACCAACTCCGCCTAATCTTTTATTGCTGTCATCCTATGTTACCATTAGATTCACGTACAACCTTGGCGCTTCGGGAGATCTGCGGACTGAGTACGAAAGAGATTTCACGCGCTTATTTAACATCTTATGAAAATACCAAGCGAAGAATCTCTAGAGCTAAAACACTTATCAAAGAACAGAACATTCCTTATGAAATACCGACAAAAAAAGAGTTGGGTCAACGTTTAGATTCTGTAATGCAAGTGATTTACTTGATTTATAACGAAGGCTATTCCGCCACTACGGGAGAGAATCATTTTCGTAGAGAGCTTTCAACTCAGGCCATATATCTGGGTAGGAAACTGGTAGAGTTACTTCCCAGTTCTGAAAGCTTTGGATTGTTAGCCCTTTTTCTCATTCAGGAATCCCGGAAATATGCACGGGTTTCTGCAGAGGGAACTATCCTTTCGCTTGATGAACAAGACCGGTCATTATGGGATCAGAAGCTAATAGCAGAAGGATTGCAGTTAATTCATCAAGCCGTGATGTCGGGTCGTTTGGGTAATTACAGTTTACAGGCTGCAATAGCCTCGGTTTATGCGGTGTCAGATTCAGTTGAGAATACCCAGTGGGAGTTGATCATCGGGTATTATGATATGCTTTTATCCGTCAATAATTCCCCAGTCATAGAGCTTAATCGTGCTATTGCTGTTGGAATGCATGAAGGTCCAAAAGCTGCTATAAAGCTCATAAAGCGTCTAGAAAAAAATCCAAAATTGTCTTCTTATCATATTCTTTATTCAACGTTGGCCGAGTTTTCAAAAAGGCAAGGTTTAAACGATGAGGCGGTTGAGGCCTATCAAAAGGCAATTGAATTTGCGTCGGAAGAGTTAGAAATAAATTATTTAAAGCAACAGCTTAAAAAAAATTTAAAGTAATTATTGTTTCTCATGTCCCCGTTGAGAAGAGCTATTCGACTATAAGGTGTTAAAGCAATTCATGGATGAGAGGTTTGATATACTTCTCATCAACTAAGGAGAAAAGTATGCAATTTTTTATTTATTTCACGATGTCTGAAGGAAAGCCCATGAACCCACCTTCTGCTGAAGGAATGGCTAAAATGGGAAAGTTTATGGAAAAGTCCTTTGAGTCAGGAATGATTGTTTCAACAGGGCGACTTCCAAGGCAAGTGACCGAAATCGAGTTAGACAAAGGAGAATTCTCTATTTCTGATGGACCCTTTATCGAGGGGAAAGAACTAATTCCAGGGTATACAGTTATCAGTGTCGATACTAAAGAAGAAGCGATTGAATGGGGAAAGGAGCTTCGAGAGTGTATGGGGGATGGTGTTCTTAAATTGGCTCAACTCTCAGCCACCAGTCAGGATGATATGAAGAAGTAGAGCAGGTTGTAATGACATTCCTGATAAGTGATCGCGCAAACTTGAAGGTGTCGTGACTGGAGATTTGGGAAGAGGAGGAATAGTCTCTATATATGAGAAACACATTTAAATTCCTCCGACTCCCTGTTGTGAAGATTGCAGCTGTCATTGTTGGTCTTTCATTTGGCTGGGCCTATATGGCGATAAGCGGTCCAGCATCTGAAGTTGTCGAGGCCGCAGAGAAAAGATTGGCCCAAGGGCAACTTGTTAAAGGGGCAGCAGAATTGGCTGGTTTATCAAAGTCGGCCCCAGTTGTGTTGGAGCTTTTCACTTCTCAGGGGTGTAGCTCTTGTCCACCAGCTGATGCGCTGTTGAGCGAATTGGCTGATCAGCCAGGTGTTATTGCCCTATCCTATCATGTTGATTACTGGGATTACATTGGCTGGAAAGATCCTTTTTCGAGCGAGGCATCGACCATAAGGCAACGTACTTATGGTAAGGAGTTAGCCCTTCGTTATGTTTATACGCCTCAGATTGTGATTGATGGACGTAGAGAGCTCGTAGGGTCTCGTCGAGGTGAAGTCTTAGTCGAGATTGAGGAGGCAGCCAAAGCTGGTAAGGCTGTAACGATAGCGATATCTGGGGATGTGGGAAATGCGCCTACAATAGATTTTAGTGGTGCATTACATCTTGGCGGAACAGCAACGCTTTGGGTTGCTGTTTTTGACGAACAACACGAAACCGAAATTCAACGCGGCGAAAACAAGGGTTTGTTTATGGTGAACAAACACGTTGTTCGTGAATTTGAACAAGCCGCACTTTGGAATGGTATTGATACTTCTCTTTCTTTTAACTTCAAGGACCTGAATATAACACCCGGGGATGGATATGCTCTGATCCTTCAGGATGGACTTGGTGGCACAGTCATTGGAGCTGTTATTCAAGATAAAGCTAATAACTAATACAATAGGCATACTACAATAAAAGAGGTAGTGAGAAGGAACAGGCTCTTTTATATGACGTCTTCTTAGGAATTAGGAAAACTCTTTACTCATTATCTGACAAATACACTCTTGATTTAATAAGAGCCAAATAAGGAGTTCAAACTCTGGTCGGGCCATCTTGTTTGATTAGATCAGAAAAGGAGTTGAATTGGTCGCGCTGTCGGCTAGCCGATGTACTCTTAGGCGCCGAGCTGATATTTTATCATTAATTGGTTTGAAAGAATCATTTTCCAGTGCTGATGAGGGGCAAAGACAGAATGAGTGTGGTTATTCAATGTCTTTGGGCGGTGCTAACAAGTGAATAAATATCCTTTTTGCGGGTTTATTCTTGATTGAGTGACGTAATTATGATATATGTAATGCTTTTAGGTAATCATATTTTGAATTGGTAACGATTGAATAACTTGTTTTCGCATGATGGGTCGGAAGGCGCTGTTTTAGAAGTTGCATCGTAAAAAGAATGGTGAAGTAGATATATTTCAAATAACTGGATCATAAAAAATCTTCATCACAAATCGCGGTTACGATTTTATCCATATCGGTTTCAAAAGCAGTCATTTTATTCTTTTCCAGGTCTTCTTTAAAATTATTCAGTGATGTGTAGGAACGCTCATCAACAGCATGTTTTGAGAATAATGACATTACATAACTAACACCAGATTCAAGTATAGACCTTGAATCACTGTCGAGGTATTTCCCTCGGTTATGTTGAGAGGTAATAATCTCGTATGAAGGAAAATAATATACGTTAGAGTTCTCTTGCTGGATTTGATCGGCTGCTGCACGGAGTATAGATTTTGAGACTGAATTTGATTCTATAATGTGCCTGTTTAATGCTGTTGCTTTAAGGGCGACAGGAGACACAGTTAATATAATTTGAGCCTTAGGATTTATTTTTGTTAACTCTGCTAAAAACAAATTCATATCTTCTATTACATCTTTGACCCCTAAATTTACGAATTCATGAGCTTCATGATTAAAAGTTCCTGCAATTACGCCGGGGCATACAGGATAAATGGCGCCGTCTATTTTATTTATCCATGTTTCAGTTAAGCCTAGTGTAAAGATAAATACATCGAGGCTTGAGAACATTTTGGCCACGGAATGTAAATGTTGTTGCCTGTCTCTTAATAATTCTTCTTTGGAAGCAAATCCATTTGGTTCTATGGAAGGGCGATAGGGATCATACCATCTATTTTGCTCTGTGACCCAAGCGCTGTCTGTAGGGGAGAATTTATTTTTTGCACGTAATAGGAGCTGTAGCAATTGTCTTGATGTATAAATATTTCCGTATCGGGCAGAAAAAACATTGTAATTATATTTTGTTAAAAGATCATCCGTTAGCAGTAAAGATCCTTTTTCTTCAATGTAGAGTTGAAGATTTAAATTCGGAAGATAGCGGGATATATGTTGTGCAAAACAGCTACCTGCAGTCGCTATTTTATCTTGAGGGTTTATTTTTAAATTAAAATTGCGAACAGGATCAACGTCTGAATTTATGGTTTCAGATAGAGCTTTTGTCCAATGTTGGTAGGGCTTTATATGTTTATACGGATGCATTATCACTTACTGTCGTATTAAAGTTTTCTAAAATGTCCTCGAGAACTTTTCTTCCGTACCAGGTGTTTCCATGTGTGGGATCTTCAAAGTAACCTTCTGGTTTTAGAAAACCATCAGAATCCATTGTGGAAACTGGCGCAGGTATAAATGTTATTCCATATTTTCTACAATATTCTCGAAATACATTAGAATGGGCTTTCCACAATTTGAGGCGTAACGTTTTGCTTGATAATTTTTTATTACTTGTCGTTGGTGCTAAATTTGAAGCTAAATACTTTAATATATGTTGATCACATGAAATTGGGGGTGGAGATTCTATGTGATATATGGGAACATTTATTTGTTCTCTAATTAAATCAAAAATTATAAACAATGTAGTTAATTTATTTTGTAAAATATCAAAAACTTGCTGATAAGTGATGAATAGAGCTTGTTCATTTTCGTGGTGAAGATTCGTTTTAGGTAAAAGAAAATCAATTGGTTGGGGGAGCTCCCATAACCCCAGAGTATTATGAGTGTTTCCACCGATTGACGTCATGATTATTGGATTATCAGCCTTGATTATTAAGGATTGTAATTTTAAGATAATATTAGGGTTTAGAATATTTAAAGTATCGTTTTTTGTAAATATTATTTCGTGGTCTAATATTAAAAAATCAAGTGTATTCAATGATTTAAAGTGTTTTTGAGCTGCAGACATCAGAGAGTATAAATGACTGTGACCGACGAAAATAAAGTTACGTTTGTTCGATGAAAAATTAGTTACCATAGCCATTCTGAACGTATATTTTTGATGGATTGAAATTTTTTTGGAGATTATAACTCTAAATCATAAGTTGTTGGAAGTGTTAAGGCTTATAGTAAAGAGATACAATGTTACCCAGAGAAATAAAATTATCGCCTGTAGGTAAAATCAAATAGGATCTAACTATCTCTATTTTTATCCCACTCCAGAAAAATGAATATTTAACTGGAGTGGGATAAAATGTTTTTTTTAAGAAAGACCCTTACCCATCACACGAGACATTCGTTGGGAGAATGTTGTGACGTCTGACGGCATTTGCCCTTCAAGGATTCTTGCTTGATCAAGCAGAAGCCAAGCGATGTCTTCCAGATCTGAAGCCGCACCATCTTGCTTGATGAGGTCTGATAGACGTTTTACCAGATCGTGCTTGGGATTTATTTCAAGAACACGCTTACTGACTTCATTTACCTGATTGTGACTGCGAAGAATACGTTCTAGGTGGATATCCATGTCACCTTCGTCAGCAACAAGACACACGGCTGAATCGGTTAGACGCTCTGAACTACGAATGTCTTTGACTTCATCTTCAAGTGTAAGTTTGAGATAGCCTAACAGAGCACCCATTTCAGCTTTATCGTCTTCTTTGTCTTCAGACTTTTCATCTGCTGTATCTGAGCCGTCGATCTTACCAAGATCTGCACCACCACGGGTTACAGATTTGAAGTCTTTGCCTTCAAACTCATTGATTGAAGTAACCCAGAATTCATCAACGGAATCGTTGAGGACAAGAACATCAACACCTTTGGCTTTGAAACCTTCGACCTGAGGACTGCGGCGGAGAGCTTTTTCATCTTCACCGGAAATGTAATAGATGTGCTCTTGGCCTTCTTTCATGTTCGCGATGTAATCAGCCAAACTGATCCAACCATCGTTGTTAATCGAACGGAACCGGCAGAGTTTTAGGATAGGATCTTTTTGAGGGAGGTCTTCATAGAGACCTTCTTTCAGCACAGGTCCAAAATTTTCCCAGAATTTGATGAATTCTTCAGGCTCATTTTCAGCCTTTTTGTCGAGAAGACCAAGAACGCGTTTAATTATTCCACTGCGAATTTTCCGAAGCATCGGGTTGTCTTGTAACATTTCCCGGCTGATGTTTAGTGGAAGATCTTCAGAATCAATGACGCCTTTGAGAAAGCGCATGTAAGCAGGCACCAGTTCCTGACAATCATCGGTAATAAAGACCCGACGTACATAAAGCTTCACGCCATGTTTGCGTTCTGGGTGGAACAAATCAAAAGGTTTGCTTCCTGGGATAAAGAGCAACCCAGAATATTCCAAAACGCCTTCTACACGGAAATGTTCCTGGAGCCATGGGTCGTCATAAGCATGGGCAACGTGGTGGTAAAACTCTTTGTATTGTTCATCGGAGACATCGGATTTACTACGTGTCCAAATCGCTGATGCTGAATTCAGTGTTTCCCATTCTCCCGCATTTTCAATTGTGCCGTCTTCATTTGTTGAAGCGGCTTTTTTAAAGCGGATTGGAATTGGAATATGATCAGAATAGGTTTTGATGATGGTGCGTAGGCGCAACTCTTCACCAAATTCTTTCTGTTCTTCTTTTAGGTGGAGCTCAATGCTGGTTCCGCGGGTATCTTTATCAGCTTCGCTAACGGTAAATGTACCCTTGCCGTCCGATACCCACTTCCAGCCTTGGTCTTCGCCTGCACGGCGACTGGTGACGGTTATTGTATCAGAAACCATATATGCAGAATAAAAACCAACCCCGAATTGACCGATGAGGTTGTTACCATCTTTATTGTTTTCCATCTGCGCCATAAAGGCATCCGTACCAGATCGGGCAATTGTTCCGAGATTGTCGATCAATTCCTGACGGTTCATGCCCACACCATTATCGCTAATGGTCAGGGTTTTTCCGTCTGGATCGATTTCAAGATCAATTCGAAATTCTGGATCATCCTTCATCAAATCGCCATCAGTAACGGCGAGATAACGGAGCTTGTCACAGGCATCAGATGCGTTGGAAATTAGCTCACGTAAGAAGATCTCTTTGTTGGAGTAGAGGGAATGCGCCACAATGTCCAAGAGTCGAGAAACCTCGGCCTGGAAGGAAAGTTGTTCCTCAGACATGATTACTATGTCCACCTTTTAATTAGTCGAGTTTATGTTGTTTAACCCTTGGGTGTTTATTTCCAAGAGCAGAAGAGATATGGCTCAACTACGGTTATTTTTCAAGGTATCTCCTCTGGGTTTCCGTACAGTTACGTTCGTGGGGGTTGTGAGATCTAAAGAATAATGTAGAAAAGATCCATAATTCTGTAGCACATACAATTAATAGGTACTGTTTCGAAAGGGCTTTTTTTGTGGTTGGGTTATCTGGACGGTTTTCAGTACTTCTTGTTATTTCATTATTGCTTGGCGCGTGTGCTGCAGGGCCGAATTCTTCGCCAAATATGGTTTTCGAACGTAAGGGTATTTCCAAACCAAAGATGACGTCGTACCAGTATTGTCATGGATATGGTTGCGCAAAGCAGTTGAGTTTGAAGCTCAGTGATCAAGAGAAATTTGGTCTGATCTCGGCCTTTGGGCAGGCTTCAACCGCGTACGAAGAAAGAGCGGCGATGGCTAAGGCCGTTGCGTATATGGAACAAACAAACGCACCAAAGGCGGGTACGGAAAGTGATATAGGAGGAACCTTCACGGGTTATGGGCAATCAGGACAACTAGATTGTGAAGATGAATCCGCGAATACGACGACAACTTTGATTTTCCTTCAGGAGTTGGGGTTGCTCAAACACCACAGGCTTCGCTCTCAGGTAACCAGAGGTTTTTTCATTGGAGGCTGGCCGCATACTTCTGCGGCTGTTGTAGATAGTGCATCAGGTAAGAGTTACGCGATTGATTCTTGGTTTGAGAGTAGCGGAGTAAAGCCCCATATTGTGCCATACGAGATGTGGTCATCTGGTTGGGATCCACAAAAAGATGGACCTGTCCCTGCAGCGCAACAATAAAGTCAGCCTAAAATTAACCTATTCTATGACCAAGGTCTGCAGGTGAAATTAAGGTGGTAAATATGGCGGTGGCGAGTAAAATTATCAAAACCAGAATGATTTCAAACCGGATAGATCGACGTAGTTTTCTGGTTGCGTTATTATGATAGTCGTTTCCGCTCTCTACCTTGCTCAAATTGGGAACAAGTCTAAATTTGTTTAAGGCGGCGAGACTCAAAACTAAGAGAACGATCCCGAACTTTCCCAGTATCATCCATCCATAACTGGTCGTCGTAAGGCCATGGTATCCGCCTGCGATAAACCAGGACATGATGACTCCTGATACGAGAAGCAAGGGAATGGCCCAGGCCGCGGTCCGTCCAAAATGCTCCAAAGTCGGCGCGGCCAGTTCTTCATGCTCTTTTAGTAGAGTCAATAAAGGTACAAAGCTGCCGGCCCAAAAGCAGGCGATAAGCAGATGAACCAGTATAAGAGGTTTGAGCAAGAGTGTTGGTTCGTACGCTCCTGTGTGACCGCTGAGGACGTAAGACGCGAGCACGCTCCCAATACCAAGTAATGTAAATAACCAATTTCGTTTTAAAGTGGCGACCAGAATAAGTACGAAGCCCAGAACAAGAAGGCCCTGGAGTTTTCCGCTGGATGATAAGAGGACAAGTGAAATCATATCTGGGTCAATTAAGGCTTCGAATTCACTTCCTGAAAGCCAGAGGATATTTGTACCGAGATTTATTAGAACAAGAACGATTCCGACAAAACAAAGCTTTTTTATATGCCGGTATAAATCGTCCTGAATAAGAATAATGTCGGATTTGTAGAGGTGACTGAACATCATAGAGCCACATGCAAAAAGACTGGCCGCGTAAATCCCTGCTTTGATGAGGGTTAGTAATAATTCAACTAAGTCAATATGTATCAAGAGAAATTAAGGGGTTATGGTGAAATTAAAATGACCTTTTGTCGGATGCCCGTCCGAAGATAATCCTCGCCAATTTACATAATAAGTTCCTTGTTGAAGCGTGGGTGGCTTGGCATTGATTTGTTTGGTGGGGCTTATGCTTTTTCCACCTTCCACGTCCAATTTTTCCCCTTTGTCATTTTCTAGTTTGAAAGTTGTAACTTGTACTGGTTCAGGAAAGGTCAATGTTATTTTTTTTGGAGAAATCTGTAATACGGCGTTATTTTTTGGGAATGTTTTTACGATTTTGGCATGGGAAAAGCTCAGAGTTGGGAGGGCTGTGGTGAACAGGAAAATCAACAAGACCAAAGTTTTATTAAACATAATCATCTCCAAATTTTTTAAAATTGTAAACGTTACAGGTGGGGGAAGGTCAATGGTGATTATTGTGCTTAATTCTCTTTTGTCGAACGAAATAGATTGATCGAGACTTTTGATCGAGAACTGCAGTACGTCTAATTGTAATCCTTCGAGAGAAGATACTGATACATGTATGCAGTTTATTAAGTCTTAAATTTATTTTCCCTCATAGGGTGTTTGTTAGGGTTTTTTAATGCCTTTGGTTTATGGTGAGCACCGAGATCAGGTGTTCAATAAATTTTTCATCTTTGAAACCCGTTTGCACAGACTTGATAAGGAACACATGCAATTTGAATTTATTACTAATCGATGACGATAATATTGACCGAGAGAATTCGATTAGAGCCCTAGATAGATCCGGGCATTTAATGAATATAACTGAAGCGTCTTCTGCTGAAGAGGGGCTGCAGTATCATGAGAATAAGCCTTTTGATATTATATTGTTGGACTACAAATTACCGACAATGACGGGGTTAGATTTTCTTCAATCGCTGAACGAATCCGAGCGCGCAAATATTGCAATAGTTATGCTTAGTAATATCGAAGATGAAGATTTAGCGATTAAGTGCATAGAAGCGGGCGCTCAGGATTTTATCGTTAAAAATGAAGTGACCGCTCCTCGATTGCTCCGCGCGATTTTACATGCAAAAGAGCGTTACAAAATAGAGCAGGAGCTCCGAGAAAGTCGTAAGGAATTACAATATTTAGCAGAAAAAGATCCTCTCACAGGCCTATCTAACCGCTATGTTTTCAAGACGAGTTTAGAAACGGCAATCCCCTATGCTAAGAGACTTTCTCGTGGATTGGCTCTTCTAATGTTGGATCTGGATAATTTTAAAAATATAAATGACACACTTGGCCATAGTATTGGTGATAAGCTGTTAATCGAAGTTTCGAAGCGTCTGACTTCCCTTGTTAGAGACGGGGATATTCTATGTCGTATTGGTGGTGATGAATTCGCGATTTTGGTTCATAATGTTGATGACCCTCTTTTATTGCAGTACCTCACTCGACGCATTTTATCCGTACTTACAAAGCCATTTATTATTGATGATTCTGAACTCATTATTACAACGAGTATAGGGGTTGCTAATTACCCTGATTGTGCGGCTGACGCTGCACAACTTTTTAAATGTGCTGATGTTGCGATGTATCGATCCAAGGAGATGGGGAAAAATCAAACACATTTTTATTCAAAAGTAATCCATGATGCTATTCATAGAAAAGTTGAGCTTGAGCGGGAATTACATAATGCCGTCACAAAAGATGAATTCGTAGTTTATTATCAGCCGCAAATCGATTGTTCTACAGAGAAAATTATTGGGGCCGAAGCATTGGTACGTTGGAAACACCCTACCAAAGGTTTGATTGGTCCTTATGAGTTTATCCCAATTGCGGAAGAAATTGGCCTTATCGATAAAATTGGTGAATATGTTCTGGAAACAACGTGTGAACGATTAGGCTATTGGAATGAAAAGTACAAAATCTTGGGAACAAGGTTTTCTGTTGCGGTTAATTTATCGCCGTTACAGCTAAGTTTACATGGGTTTGTTGAGACGGTTCAGCGGATTTTAAAGAAACATAAAGTTAATCCCGAACAGTTGGAGCTAGAGGTTACCGAAAGTACGCTTATCAAGGGGACAGATGCGAGCTCTCAGGTTCTGTTCGATCTCGCTAATCTTGGTATCCCTTTGGCGTTGGATGACTTTGGCACGGGTCATTCGTCCCTTTTGCAGTTACAAAAATATCCGTTCCAAATCTTAAAGATTGATAGGTCCTTTGTTCAATCCATAGAAGACAACCCTGATGATATTGTGTTCTTGGAAGCAATAAATGCCTTTTCGAAGACCCTTGGTATTTTGACCGTTGTTGAGGGCGTCGAGACCAAGGCGCAGAAAGAATGGTGTCAAAAATTGTCGTTTGATCGCATCCAAGGGTTCTATTTTGCAAAGCCAATGCCTGTAAATGAATTTGAGGACCTTTTATTAAAAATGGATCTTCAACATTAAAATCTGAATTAACGTCGCTAACGAAGCCTCTATCTGATTAAATTTCCTGGGAAATAGAATATATGACCGAGATCGATCAAGTTGATTCTATTGACCAGGAACAAAGGATTCGATTGGTTCGCAGAGGATCGTTAGGCTGGGTCCATTGGCTTGTTGTTTTCTTGTCTCTTATCTTAACATTTGGTGCCTGGTACATCTCAAGCGAGCAAGCTGTTCAAAAGAATGAGGAGAAATTTCTTCGACAGGTTGAGCAGGTGATAGGGTTGGTAGAAGAGAGAATGCATCTTTACGAAAACGCACTTTGGAGTGGCGTGGCTTTTATTGATGCAAACGGGGGAGGGACGAATTACACGCAATGGCTATCTTATGCAAACAGCCTTCGAATTGATCAGGTATATCCCGGAATTAATGGAATTGGCGTGATATATAATGTTCAACCGCCAGAACTTACGTCTTACCTTTCTCGCGAAAGAGTCTTGCGCTCAGATTACAAGCTACATCCAGAACATAAGGAAAATGAATATTGGCCTATAACCTATATTGAACCTTTAAGTTCTAATGCCAGAGCTGTTGGTTTGGATGTGGCTTATGAAAATAATCGTTATACCACCATTAAAAAAGCACGAGATAGTGGTATTGCGCAAATGACAGGTCCTATTACACTTGTTCAAGACGCCCAAAAAACGCCGGGTTTTTTACTGTACACTCCTTTTTATCAAGCTGGGGATCGTCCAAAAACTATAGAAGAACGTAGAGCGAAGATTACCGGGGTGACTTATGCCCCCTTTATCATGAGCAAGCTTATGCTAGGAACTCTGGCCAGTGAAAGCCGTCAAATTCGGATAAGAATCAGCGACGAAGATACCCTTTTATATGCTGATAACGATCAAAAAGATGGAATGAAAAATATACGTGATAGCAGTCCATTGTTTTCAAAAAAAGTGAATGTTGAATTGTATGGTCGAACATGGCTTTTTGGTCTTGAGACAAGTCTGAGTTTTCGAGACAGCACGTCTAACAACCAACCTTATTGGATTTTAATAGGAGGTTTAATTATTGATAGTCTTCTTTTGGGATTATTTGTTTTTTTAACGAGAGCAAATAGAAGTGCTCTTGCTTATGCCGATCAAATGACATTGGCGCTTAAGGAAAAATCTAAGCATTTAGTTAAGTCGAACCACGACCTTGAGCAGTTTTCCTACGTAGCATCTCACGATCTCAAGGCGCCTCTTAATTCGATAAATCAAGTTATAAGCTGGATAGAGGAAGATTGCCATCATCTTCTCCCAGAAAAATCCAAAGAACATATAGGCATGTTAAAAAACCGCAGCCAACGTATGATGAAGTTATTGAAGGATTTACTGGAATATTCTCAAGTTCGGCGATTTGAATATTTAAATGAACCCGTGTCTCTCCAGAAAATGACTTTGGATATATTGTTCTTACATGGTGCAGATAAAAACTTCTCCTGTGAAGTGCCTGATATTGAAATAAAGTTACCGCATACTCCGTTAGAAATAGTTTTGCGTAATTTGATATCCAACACAATTAAACATCATGATAAAAAAACGGGTGTAATTACAATCAGCTACCAGGAGCAAGAGGCTGGACATCTTTTGCGCTTTGAAGATGATGGGCCGGGAATTCCAGATAATTTACACCATAAAGCGTTAGAAATGTTTCAAACGCTGAAACCCCGGGATAAGGTGGAAGGAAGTGGGATGGGTCTTGCCATGGTAAAGAAAATTATTGAGCATCATGGCGGGACATTTCAAATTGAAACTGGGCGAACAGTTGGAACTTGTTGTGTGATTTTTTGGCCATTTGAATAAATTGTATATTTCACGTAATAGATTGTATATTTCACGTAATAGATAGATGTTTGGAGCCTCGTGCATGAAAGCTGACACAAAAGAAGTAACTTTGTTATTGGTAGAAGACGATGACATTGATGCTGCATCTATTGAGCGAAGCTTTCTTAAACAGAGAATTGGAAACTTGATTGTAAGGGCGCATGATGGTGTTGAGGCATTTGAGCTATTAAGAAACGGTGCCGTAACTCATCCTTTTATGATCTTACTGGATCTTCAGATGCCACGTATGAACGGTTTGGAGTTTTTAGAAAAATTACGAAAAGATCCTGACTTCCATGATACGGTTGTTTTTGTTCTGACGACCTCAAAATCTGATCAGGATATTATAGAAAGCTACAACAAAAAAATTGCAGGCTATTTTGTTAAAGAAGAAGCTGGGGTTAATTTTATCGATGTGGTGCGGATGTTTGAAAATTATTGGAAAATACTTCACGTACCCACTGAGACAAAGTCTCAAGGGCATTGATATTTTTAGTGAATAGGTACTATCCAGTATAATGGATACTCAAATCCTGCTTTGCGAATTGCATTTTATTCCTCTGGTCTTTTGTGTATAAAATTTCAACATAATTTAAAGAATTTTGATTTGGATATTTACGGATATAGCTGTCATGGCACTTTTCAGTGCGGGAGAGCTCGATGAATTTTCTTGCATCAGCTAAAATTACAGCTGTTCTAGGCCCTACCAATACTGGGAAAACCTATTTGGCTATGGAACGCCTGCTGGCATACAACTCAGGTATGATCGGTTTTCCGCTTCGGCTGCTTGCGCGTGAAAACTACGACAAGGCGGTGGCAATCAAGGGTTCTGCGAAATGCGCATTGGTGACGGGCGAAGAGAAAATTTTGCCCAAAGGGGCGAGGTATTTTTTCTGTACTGTTGAATCCATGCCTGTGGACAAGCTGGTTGAATTCCTTGCTATTGATGAAATTCAGTTGGCTGCTGATGAGGAAAGAGGGCATGTCTTTACGGATCGCTTGCTGAATGCGCGGGGGACAGCTGAGACCATGTTTATGGGATCAAGTACGATTGCCCCGATCTTGAGAAGGCTTATCAAGGACATTGAGTTTGTCGAGCGTCCTAGGTTTTCCAACCTTTCTTTTTCCGGCAGTAAAAAGATTATCCGGCTGCCCCCGCGATCAGCGGTAGTCGCTTTCTCCGCGACGGATGTTTATGCCATTGCCGAAACCATGCGCCGCCACCGTGGTGGTACTGCCGTGGTTTTGGGAGCGCTTAGTCCAAGGACACGAAATGCTCAGGTCGAACTTTTTGAAAATGGAGATGTGGATTATCTGGTCGCAACTGATGCAATTGGCATGGGGCTCAATCTTAATGTCAATCACGTTGCCTTTTCTCGGATGGAAAAATTTGACGGTAGAATTTCCCGTTACTTACGTGCAGCGGAGATTGGTCAGATTGCAGGCCGGGCAGGGCGCCATACCACAGATGGAACTTTTGGAACGACAAATAACATCGGGCCTCTCGATGAAGATTTAATAGCACGGGTTGAAAATCACGAATACGAGGCTCTTCGAGTTCTTTATTGGCGAAATAGTGATCTGGATTATCGGTCGCCACAAACCCTTTTGAAATCATTAGAGCGTCGACCCGAGGATAAAATTCTGATGCGTGTTCGGGATGCTGAGGATCATCAGGCTTTGATGGCGTTGGCTCAGGAAACGACCATACAAGATAATGCAACAACACAGGCTTCTGTAAAGTTACTTTGGGAAGTTTGTCAGGTGCCAGATTTCAGAAAAATTCTAACAGATCAACATATTCGGTTGCTTTCTCAGATGTATCATTATTTGATAAGCAACCGTAGGCTGTTGCCAGAAGACTGGGTGGCGGCTCAAATCAGAAGAATTGATCGCATAGATGGGGATATTGATACCCTTGTATCCCGTATCGCTCATATCCGTACCTGGACGTATATAAGTCATAGGGGAGACTGGATTGAAGATAATGAGCATTGGCAAGGCGTAAGTCGTGCGATAGAAGATCGGTTATCAGATGCATTACATGATCGTCTTACTCAGCGTTTTGTTGATAGACGTGCAGCGAAATTGGTACGAAGCCTCCAGGCGGGAGATAATATAGTGTCGGCGATAAAAGCAAATGGTGACGTGATCGTCGAAGGTGAACTCCTTGGGCGGATCGTTGGATTCTCCTTTGACCTGGATGAAAGTCTGGAGGGAACGGATGTTAAGCCGGCCCTGACTGCAGCGCGTAAAACGCTGTTGAGCGAAATGCCTGCTCGGGTAAGCGTTCTTGAAGAAGATAATGATGGATCATTTCTTCTGAATGATTCAGGAGAACTAACTTGGCGGGGGATTCCCATTGCTAAGTTAATCAAAGGTGACGCGCCTTTGAACCCTGTCGTTGATGTTTATTCTACCGAGTTTATCGATAGCGCTATGCGTGAGAAAATTCGCCTGCGCTTGGTTGCGTGGCTCGAACGTCATCTTCGTGCACAGTTGAAACCGTTGTTCTATCTCGCTGATGCGACCTTGGATGGAACAGCCCGCGGGATTGCCTTTCAGGTTCTTGAAGGGCTTGGGCTTGTACCACGATACATCGTGCGTGATCAGATCAATGGTTTGAGTAAAACTGATCGTAAGGCACTTGCTGACCTTGGATTGCGTCTTGGCCGAGAGAGTGTATTCTTGCCGAATCTTAACCGTCCGCGCCCTAGCCGTATTAGAGCTTTACTATGGGCAGCCTGGAATGAAGTTGCTGTTCCTGTAATGCCGGAGTTCGATGTTAATAGTTTTGAGCCCGCAGCCTCACAAACAGATGGTTTCTGTGCTTCTGTAGGTTATCGCCACCTATCTGACCGCAAGGGGCGTGAACTGGTCCTGCGTGCTGATGCTCTTGAGCGCGTGTCGCATGAAGCCTACAAATTACTTCGCTTAAGCAAAGATAGCGGCGAAGAAAAAATGATAAAAAAATCTGTAACAACGACACCAAAAGTTACAGAAATAGAGACCCCTTCCGTGGAAGCGCCGATCGTTGAAGACACCGTGATTGCAGAGATAACAACGCCAAATGATAACGATACAAGCGGCGTTGTTGCTGATGTCGAAGCCACATCTATCGAAGAAGTTTCTGTTGAAAAAGACTTTGTAGAAAAAAATCCTGCAGAAAAAGACAAAGATGAAAGCGCGTTACAATTACCCGCAGGATCTTTTGCCATTAACGATGAGATGCGCAAAGTATCGGGACTGGATGATCATGCTATTGGGTTTGTACTCAAGTCCTTACGCTTTCATCCAAGTCGCTTAAAAGGTGGAGTTACAGCCTTCAGTCAACGCGCCCCGAGAAAACAAGATCCCAAGAAAAAAGAAGCACGGAAAAAGCAGGTCGAGGCTGAAAAGGCCCGGATGGCTGATTCTCCCTTTGCTGTACTTCAGGACATGTCTTTCAAACGCTAAGGGCTATTGTCGATGGCAGCAGATACCAACGAAACACTGCGCATTGATAAATGGCTTTGGTATGCACGGTTCTTTAAAACCCGTACATTAGCGAGCGTTGTCTGTAATGGAGGCCGTGTTCGGGTTGGCGGGGCAACGGTCCGTAAACCGAGCCACCTTATTCGGATTGAGGATGTTTTGACCTTTTCGCAAGGACCCAACATTCGTATTGTTCGTATCCTTGCTTTAGGGGCCCGTCGTGGGCCTGCTTCCGAAGCGCAACTGTTGTACGAAGACCTTGCGCCTGTGGAAAGAAGTGCTACGGGCTCAAAAGCGGTTGTGGGTGGTGGCGTTATCAGAGATTTGGGTGCCGGGCGTCCTACCAAAAAAGAGCGTCGGGATACTGATAAGTTACGAGGGGAATAATAATTTCTAGCAGCTTGGGTGTTGGAATTAGCAAGGATTATCAAAATTTCTTACATAGAATTCTGTCTGCTTTGAGCGATAGAAGCTACGTAGGAATTTATCACCACGTTAGAGAAATTTCTTATGGTGGGGTTGGGCAAAGAAACCCCAGGCTGGTTTCCGAGAGAAATTGTGGTACGTGTTCAGGCAAGCATATTTTATTGCGGGATTTATTGCGTGCCGCCAGCTATAAAGCTGATGTCCTTACTCTTTTTACTCATTTCAATAAAAATATTCCTGTGCATTCATCAATGCCTGATGAACTCATTGAGTTGATTGAAAAAGGAGAAATTTTTGATTACCACAACGTCGTCTTGCTTCACCCAATAGTTCGTCCTGATGAAGCTGAACAAACTGATGAGTTTGAGCGCAATGCGGATGGATTCTTCTTAGATGCAACGTGGCCCGATGCGATGGGTTGTTTTGGCTTTCTAGTGAACAACCAATGGCTTGGTAAAGAAAATACAATCCTTGCTGGGCCGTTAATCAAGAGGGAACCTGTTGCAGATTGTGTGGTGACGCAAAAAAAGAATCTTTTAGAGAATCTGAGCAAATTGCAGCTCGAAAGAAGGGCTTTGTTTTTAAAACTTCTGACGTCCTGGATCGCGGAGCAGGGGCTATTATGCCAAGGATGAAGTTTGTGTTTTGGAAAGAGATGTTTTTCGAAATATCAAAGATAGATTGTTTGCTGGCATTGGGATGACTTTTTCAAGGGTTAGATCGTTGTTTTTTGCTATTTGTTGAACGTCTTCGAGCTTCCTTATTCCCCAGGCACTGTTTCTTTGCCTTAAAGATATATCAAACTGTATATTACTGAATGCAGTCTCGATTTGGTTCTGAATAAAAGGTCCGTAGAGGTAAAGAACACCATTCTTTTTTAAAAAGTCGGCTGCGCCGGACATGAGCCCAAGAGTTGCTGTCCATGGTGATATGTGGACCATATTTACACAGGTAATGAGGTCGATGTTATTGTCGAATTCTTGTTGTTTATCTTCGTTCAGGTTCCATCCTTTTTGAGTGACATCGACATGGTGAGGGCTGCGCAGATTACCTGAGTTTGTATAAGAAATATGGCTGTTAATGCTGGGAAACATTTCGGGACTATATTCGCTCGTTTGCCAAATAAGGGGGGCAAGCTGAGGTCCAATCCAAGAGGCGTGATCTCCTGTACCGCTTGCGACTTCAAATAAGAGGCCTTCTGCAGGAACAAGATCCTTAATAACGTCATAAATATGTACACGGTTTCTCTCGGCAGAAGGAGAAAAGCGTCTCTCATCCCTTTGTTGTGATAGGATGTTCGGCGTTTTATTTGCAGGCATAATGTTTAATTGCTGGAGTTGTTTGCAGGGCAAGGTGACATTAAGTTAAGTATGAAACGTGATTTAACAATCATCAAGGTTACTTTTTTATACATGAGTGTGAGGTAAAAGCTTTGTTTGGTCGAATTAAAGAATTGTTGTCAGAACTCACCAAACAGCCTGAAGGCAGTCTGGTGAGCCATAGTGACAAAAAAGTAGCTGCTGCAGCTCTGATGGTTGAAGCTGCGCGTATGGACGAAGACTTTGGTTCACAAGAACGCGAAAAGATTATAGAGCTGATTGAAAATAGGCTTGGACTAAGCGCAGATGATAGCCAGGAACTACTCGCTCTTGCTGAAGAGAAGTCAGGAGAATCCAGTCAGTTGTTTGGATTTACGCGGGTTATTAAAAGCAGCTATAGCCCTGAAGAACGTCTGGATTTTATGGAAATGATGTGGGAAGTGGTTTATGCGGATGGAGAGTTACATCACTTTGAAGGTAGCTTGATGCGTCGAATTGCCGGCTTGCTCTATGTTTCAGATCACGATAACGGTACTGCTCGGAAAAAAGCTCTTGCTCGTTTAGGGCTGACAGGGTAGGCCCTTTGCAACAATTCTGGAGAACCAGAAGTGGGGGCGATGCTCTCGAATAATTGGTCAGGTACCAAATGGAGATTAGACGATGACTTATGTCGTCCTGGAAAATTGCATTAAGTGCAAATACATGGATTGCGTGGAAGTTTGCCCGGTAGACTGTTTCTACGAAGGTGAAAACATGCTCGTCATTCATCCGGATGAATGTATTGATTGCGGTGTGTGTGAGCCTGAGTGTCCTGCAGAGGCAATATTACCAGATACTGACCCTGCGTCAGAAGCTGTAATGGAGCTGAATAAAAAATGGGCTGATATTTGGCCCAACATCACGCGTATGGGTGAGAAGCCAGCTGATGCAGACGAATGGAATGGTGTGTCGGATAAATTGGCAAAGCATTTCAGTGAGAAGCCCGGTGATACCGACGGCTAAAAGATAAAGTTGAGCACTTGTGACAGGGGTGCTCATCAGCTTTGCGTGGTTTAAGTTAAATAATTAAGCATAATCATGATCTTAGTGATTGTTTGCGGAGCGTTTTATCCAATTTAAATATTTTATCTGAACAGGTCTATGCTGTTTTTGCGCAGCAGGCATGTTCTACGTGAATATTGAAATTTTGTTACTTTTCCTGTATAAAGAAATAGTGATGGACAGATGTTGAGAACCTGATGAGTGTACCATTACACTCACAGATAGGTAGTTTGACATTTATGGATAGATACTTTCCCCGCCAATTCTGGTAGTTGAGTGGGGATGTTGTGTCTGTGCACGTATGCATCGTGTAAACCAAAAGCGGTATTAATGGGTTGGTTAATCCATAAATGTGCCTATATGAATATACAGCCTGTAAAAACAGGTGGTGAAAACGGAGAGACGAGATCCTATGGGTAAACAGTCAGAATACAGTGCCGGCGATTACGTGGTCTATCCAACGCACGGTGTAGGCCGTGTTCAAGGCATTGAAACCCAGGAGATTTCTGGTGTTACTCTTGAGCTCCTTATTGTGACCTTTGAGCAAGACAGAATGACCTTGCGAGTTCCTATGGCACGTGCAGAAAGCTCTGGTCTTCGTAAACTGTCCAGCAGAAAACTTATGGAAGATGCTCTTACCACTTTGAAGGGCCGTTCTCGTGCCAAGCGTACAATGTGGAGCCGTCGTGCACAGGAGTATGAATTGAAAATTAATTCTGGTGATCCTGTAATGATCGCAGAAGTTGTTCGTGATCTTCATCGCGGGCCTGAGCAGCCGGAGCAATCCTTCAGTGAACGTCAAATGTACCAAGCAGCCTTAGAGCGCCTAGCGCGTGAATTTGCTGCTGTTGAGGAAATTGATGAAGATTCTGCCTCGATTAAACTAGAAGAAATGCTTGCAGCAGCCTAGTTTTCCGGAGAACATGTATCGCGCGGTGCCGTTCTCGTGGCGCCGCGTTTGATTCTTCTTCGCTTTAACCGCCCGTAAGATTGGGCAAAAGAGCTGGGAATTTGTTGATTGTGGTCTGGGTGTGTGCTGGCTGGAAACGGTCGGAAGATATCGACCGTTTGATGGTTACCGATTAGATCACGGGGATAGGGGAGCCTAGAGAAAAATTGGCTTCAACATATTTTTGTTTATCAACACGTTTTCTCGCTCTAGCTGTAGACAGGGGTACCGTCCTTTCACATGGACGACCGACAAAAATTTGCAGTATTAACCGCGACGCACCGTATTTGGGCAGTTAGTGCCATTCACGGTGAGGTCGAACAGTTGCGTCATATTCATGCAGCTTTAGAATCACGTCTCAAGCGTGGTGATAGAATTATTTACTTGGGGAATTTTATGGGTCAGGGTCTTCGTACTTGCGAGACTCTGGATGAACTGATTTCCTTTAGACGGTTTTTTCTTGCACGGTTTCAAAACTTTCCTCGAGATATTGTTTATCTCCGTGGCTCGCAAGAAGAAATGTGGCAGAAGCTGTTACAGCTTCAATTTGCAACAGATCCCCGAGGTGTTTTGCAGTGGATGATTGATCAGGGTGTTGGGGCATCACTTCAAGCTTATGGTTTTGATCCGAAAGATGGCTTTAGAGAAGCTGCTGCAGGTGCAATGCAATTGACACGATGGACGAACAAAGTGCGTCGTGCAATGCAAGAACGCCCAGGGCATTATCAAATTCTCGGTGAGTTAAAGCGTGCGGCCTACCCCAATAACGGCACAACCTTATTTGTTAATAGTGGTATCAACCCAAGCCGCCCTCTTGAAACGCAAAAAGATAGTTTTTGGTGGGCCAATAAAGGCTTTATGCGCCTAAAGGAAAATTTTGGCCCCTTTACTCGACTGTTTCGTGGGTATGATCCAAATCACGAAGGAATTGTCTATACCAAACACGCAGTTACCTTGGATAGTGGGTGTGGTTTTGGGGGCAAGTTAGCTGCGGCCTGTATTGATCTAGACGGCCAAGTTATCGAACTTTTGGAAAGCTAATGCGTCGGGGAGATCGGTTGTTCCGACTGGTGCAAATACTCAGACGCGGAAAGCTGATTACAGCTGCTCAATTAGCTGAAGAGTTGGAAATTTCCACCAGAACCGTTTATCGCGACATCAAAGACTTGATCGGATCTGGTGTTCCGGTTGAAGGCGAAGCTGGTGTTGGGTATCTGCTTTATGAAGGCTACGACCTTCCACCCCTTATGTTCGACCCTGAAGAACTTGAGGCCCTTGCCTTTGGGATGACAATGGTTCAGGCATGGGCCGATCCTAAATTGGCACATGCGGCGACAGATGTTTTACAAAAAATAGAGAGTGTTCTTCCAGATCCATTACGTCCTCGATTAGCAAAACCCAGTCTTGTTGCCTATGGAGATGCCCTGCCAGAACCTATTGTTATCGACGTCGGGGATCTGCGTTTTGCTATTCGTAGCCAAAACAAGGTTATGATTAAGTACCGGGATGGCAAAGGTGATAAAAGCCAACGTACACTCTGGCCGCTTGGGTTGCAGCTCTATCGTGCGATTTGGATGCTTGGTGCGTGGTGTGAGCTTCGACAAGGGTTTCGTGTATTCCGTTTGGATCGTATTGAACAGATGTTTGTTCTCGAAGATGAGTTTCCAAAAGAGCGGGGAAAAACTCATGATGATTTTTTGCGTCACTTAGAGTGTGAAAGCTCGGAGTGAAAGCTTTGCGTGACTCATGCTTGTTTTGATAACTGCCCAGCTGTAGATTCTCTCAATTGAACTCAAACCTTGGGGCCAATTGAGCATAAAATACTTACGTTGAAAGCCCTTTTGGGGGGAGGTTTCCTGATAATAGCGCGGTAGAAACTCCTCCGTTGCGATCATGGCGGTGCCTGGAAAGAAGATCAGCGTACACAGTGCTATGAACCAGTAAGAGTCCCATTTCTACTCACTCTGGATATTAATGATATAATGCCTGCGTATTGAGTGTCTCAGAAATGTTTAAACAAAAATGAAATCAGTGATCTTAAGTTATGATATCAAACTCTGTTCAGGGGCTGTTAGTTCATAAACTTCGGTCTCGGTTTCTCTTCCGCGTAAGGCAAAGTTCCCCTTATGTATGGTTACCATACCAGTTTCGCTCTTGATGTATGCTTGGGTCGTTGCTGAAATAAGTGTCTTTGCGGTTTGGGTGCTTTTTGTGAGTGCTTCTTTGCCTAAGCTTTCCAAGCGTTGGGCAGTATTGACGGTATCTCCAATAAGGGTGTAGTTGACGCGTCCTTTAGCACCTATATTTCCAGCGATAGCAAGTCCACTGTGAATGCCAATACGAATATTAATTGGGTCGAGACCTTTTTCTTTTCGTACTCTATTGTCATTCGTTAGGGCCTTCTCTATGGCAAGGGCTGCCCGACAGGCGCGCTGAGCATGATCTTCTTGAAGGGATGGTGCCCCCCAAAAGGCCATAATCGAATCACCGATGTATTTGTCTATTGTGCCTTCCTGCTCGTCGATCTTTACTCCTAAGAGGTCAAAATGATGATTTAGCAGGTCAGCAAGTTCGCTGGCTGGCATGCTTTCACTAAGGCTTGTAAAGTTGACAATATCGGTGAACATAACAGTGATTTCACGCTCTTCAGATGCGATGCCTTCGCCATTAGTATCCATAAGTTGTTTGACCAGCTTCTTCGGAACATAGTTCTCAAACCATTTCAATCCGCTGAGCATGGAATTATAGGCGTTAGCAGCAGTATCCAGCTCTTTGAATATTGATCCGGGAAGGCGTTTAGCGTGGGCAAGATCAAGTTGTCCTACTTGTTGGGAAGCCTCGGAAAGTCTTTGTAGGGGAATGGCAATAAATTTGCCGGCAAGGAAAATGGTGATCACTGTAATAAAGGCAATACCCATTGCCAATATAGCTGTAAACCAGAGGCGTTCGTAGTACCCCTCAAGCTCACCTTCCATGAAATAGATACCAAGGGTGAGATCTTTAAAGCCATAATCGGAAAAGCTTGTGTGCAAGAATGTAAGCTCTCCGGCAAAAGAATCAACGGTGTGACCCTTGATATTGCCCTTTCCTAGCATCTCGTTGAATTCGAAGAGTGGCTCATCCCAAATGCGGCGTAAGTTTCCATCAATAACCTGATTGAGTGACGGTAGCGGGTTTTCTGCTGATAGTCCTGATCTGCTCATATCGATTAGGGAAGGGTGGGCGAGTACCTTGTTACGATCCATAAGAAGGTAGGTGTGGTTGCCGGTCTCTTTATCCAGTTTGTTCAGATATTCTGAAAGGGAACTGATTGAAATAATTGCTCCCATTGCACCAATATATTCGTCGTCTCTATAGACTGGATGAAATACAGAAATATGCGGTTCTTTAACTTCTTCTATCCAGATGACGCCTCCCCAATAGACGTCATCTCTTTTGCTTAATTCTTGTAATAAAGCAGCAAAGCGGTACTCATTATCCCCTTTTTTATTCCTGCTAAAGAAGGATGTTTCATCGAACCAACCTGCCTGTACAACTGACCCATTTGTTCGCATCAAGCTCATCCCCCGAACTTGTGGAGTTGCAGCCAAGGCCCCTTTGATGGTTTGGGTTATAGCATTTTCATCATTGGGATCCAGCAAGCCGTTTTCTATGAGATCGGCCATATAGGTGACTTGGCGTGCCGCGGCTGTCAACTTATTGTCAATATGCTCGCGAATTGATCCAAAACTGATTTCGGTTACTTCTTGCGTCAGGGCGAAGGTGTTATCTCTGGCAGTATCAAAAGATAACCAGATCACGATTGCTAGGGCGACCATAGACATGCCACCAAAGCCAAAGGACAACGCAATGGCCAGGGAGGGGCGCCAATGTTGCTTTACGGCACAGTCAGTTCTTTTTTGAGGGGAAAGGGGCGCAGAGACTCTAGCCAAAATTGGGTCCTATTTATTCCGTAAGAAGTTATCAGGTGATGCATTGCAGGTTAGAAATTGCTGGTTGGTTTATCACTCAGTGATAAGTTTGACTTTTTGACCACGTTGCAATGGGCTGTTTTCTTTGAGGCCGTTCAACACGAGTAATCTTTCAAGTTTGTAATCTGAAAAAGGCATTTTTTTTGCCAAACTGGCCAGAGTCTCGCCAGAACGTACAGTGTGTATTTTTATACGGTAGGGCTTTAGTTTTGCAGCTTCAGATTTCGAGATTCTTTTGAACGAGTATGTTGTGCGGCGGAAGTCTTCGGACAAGCGATTTGTTTGATTTGGATTGGTAACAAAGGTGAACCGATAAACTTTGTCGCCGTCGAACCTGATTGCAATCAGCCTGAAATCGCGCTGCCCGTTTCTCTGTTTGATACTTATGCTGCCTGTCACGGCTTCCATACCATTGATGGTGATGTTCTCAACGCCTTTGATTGGTGCTTTTTCTGCCCAGGTATTTACGAGATAACTTTTGAGGCTGCCACTGACTTTGCCTTTGGCCCCGTCAAAAATTATTATGGAATCATCTGGCCCGACGGCTGCAACTTTTGTTTTTGAGTTGATCAACCGAAATCCTTCAGGAGCGGTAAAGGTCAGTTTGAGTTCCGGGTGAGAAAAGGTTTGCCCCCGAATGTAACCCTGACTTGGATCATCCCCGTAGAGCATGCCATCAATTTTTTTCAAATAGACATCTCTGCCAATAATCGGATTTTTAACAGCCGTTGTGCCGGCCTGTTTAATCGCACGCTCAATCCGGTCAGCTGTGCGCGGGTGGGTTTGCATGATGTTAAATTTATCAGCACGGCCAGGATCGCCAGCGATTGTGGCGTCAAGACGGCTACTCGCTTGTAGTTGGGTCAAGAATTCACCCATACCGTTTGGATCAAAACCACCACGGGTAAGGTAACGTACTCCGAGAAGGTCAGCTTCAAATTCTTGTTCGCGAGAAAACCCGGTAACAGCAAGATTGCCGACCGCGCTTGCCGCTTGAGCAGCTTCGCCACTGCCTGTCAGAATGCCAACACCCGCGGCGAGGAGGCCTGCGGTTAAGGTGGAGCCATAACGTTCGGCAGAATGTTTTGCTGTCACATGACCAATCTCGTGGGCGATGACGCCTGCAAGTTCAGCTTCGTCATTAGCAAGCGCGAGAAGACCACGGGTAGTGTACACATACCCGCCTGGAAGGGCGAAAGCATTTACCACAGGACTGTCGAGTAAGGTAAAGGTGAATTTTTGATCAGGGGTTTCGGATGTCTTGCCTAGAAAGGTACCGAGCTTGGTAATGTAGTTGGTAAGCGCTGGATCTTCGTTGTAAACTCCACCAAATTCCTTGACGATTTTGGCGTGTTCAGTGCGCCCGACTTCCTGTTCCTGATCGGGAGACATGCCACCGTTAAAAAATGTCCGTCCCGTTGCTTCTGATGTTGAGCAGGCTGAGAGCAGTGGTCCGATTGCAATAAGAGCGAGGGCCAGAAGAGGTTTTCTAAAAGATGATAATTTTAAATCTGTCATGTGTCTCAGGCCTGTTTCTCTTATGTTAGCTAGGTATGCGTCGCTGGGGATACTGTTTTGCATCTCTCTTGTCGAGACTTCTCTTGGGTAAAAAATTCTTGAAGTCAACGCGGCAATCTTGTGAAATTTAAGAGAGAATTATGGCTTTTCTTCGACCTCTAAGCCACATTCTTTCCATGCATTAAAGCCGCCCTTCATGTGGCTGACTCTTTTCACGCCCATATCTTGCAGGGTTTTAGCCGCGAGGGCAGAGCGCCAACCCGAGGCACAGTGTAGGATGAAATGCTGATCTGGAGAAAGAGCTTCTTTGAAATATGGACTGTCGGGAGCAATCCAAAACTCCAGCATACCGCGTGGACAGTGATATGATCCGGGAATACGGCCTTCGCGGGTGAGTTCGCGTATATCCCTGATATCGAGAAGCTTTGCGTCGCCGCCAGAAAGCAGTTCTTTTATTTCTTGTGGTTCATGTTCTGTTATCTCTGATTTGGCAATTTCTAACAAGGCATTCAAACTGATCTCAGAGGAGGTATTTTGATTTTGTGGCATGCTCTCTCCACCCTTGTTTTTATAATTTTATTGTGGGGTCAAAATTTCCAGTTGTTCTGGATGATACAACGATATCATAGGGCCGTTTTCCCAAAACAACCAGCCCCGTATGCGAATACGGTGATCTTTTAATCCCAATAATGACTGTCCCTTATCAACAAATTTTCGGCGGATGTCTGCAGGTAGCTTTATGGTAAAATCTTCACGCCAGTTGTCGCCAAAATTCAGATAGATAACACCTTTTACGTCGGCAGTTTCTTGTATGGTGCCTTCAATGATCTGAAAACGGTCCATTTTACTTTTTGGAATATCGACTGAAAGAGGCTCAAAGGCTTTAAGAGACCAAATCCCTACTTTCTGTTCACGTGCGGTGGCTTCAGCAGCGAGTAGAAATGGAGTGGTGAGTGGTGAGGGGTGCAGTGTTTCTACTCTTGCTAAACCAAGGCTTAACAGGGTGTATTGGAGCCAATTCTCACCGGAAATTTGGATATGAGCGTGTAATCTGTTGTAACGATCACTAAAAATGGTGCTTTGATCTATCATGACCGTTCGCCCAACAAGGTTTTGTGTGTAGTAGTCGCGAATTTTTTTAGTAATACTGCATACTTGGGCTAGTCGATCACAGTCCTGGGTACTTGGTAAATTAAGCTCGGCAGACCTTAATGTTTGACCCGACTTTAGAATGAAATCACCATCCTTATTAATAGCAAAAATTTCAACGGGTTGAGAGAAATCAAGTTTTTTAATAAGTTCGCTTTGGGATTGAGCCTGTACGGGGAGGTTTATCATCAAGCTTAAAATCAGACAGGAAATATATAGGATGGCCTGTCGAGCAGAAGAAAAAGGGATCTGGGCTTTTAAAAAAGACATAGTCCCGTCATAGTGTGGGAAATTTAAAACTGCAACCGTTAATAGTATAGATGGATTTTCTTTGATGAGCCGCCAAGAACTTTATCCTGAAATTGAACCCTACGATTCCGGATCTCTTTCTGTTGGGGATGACCATGAAATTTATTGGGAAATATCCGGTAATCCAGACGGTAAGCCTGTTATTTTTGTCCATGGTGGCCCAGGCGGCGGAACGACACCAAAACAACGCCAGTTTTTTGATCCCGCGCACTATCGCATTGTGTTGTTTGATCAGCGCGGCTGTGGAAAATCCCTTCCGCTGGGATCATTGGTCAATAATGACACGCAACACCTGATTTCCGATATGGAGGCGTTGCGCGAACTGCTTGCCATTGAAAGCTGGCTGGTATTTGGTGGTTCTTGGGGATCGACACTCTCCCTTGCCTATGCACAGGCACATCCCGATCGGACCGAGGCACTTATTCTCAGGGGGATATTCCTGTCTCGCCAATCCGAGCTGGATTGGTTTATGTCCAAGGAGGGTATGGGGGCAATTTTCCCGGAGGCTTATGACGATTTTATTGCAAGCCTGCCCGAAGACGAACATGACGACATATTCAATTCGTTTTATACGAGATTAACCGACCCGGACCCGGCGATACATATGCCGGTTGCAAAGGCGTGGAGTGGTTATGAAGGATCTTGCGTCTGTTTGGTGCCTGACCCCGAAGTTATCGCCGCTTCACGGATGGATAGCAAAGCCCTCAGCACCGCGAGGATCGAGGCGCATTATTTCAAACATGGTAGCTTCCTGCCTGAAGAAGGCCTGTTGGGACACGTGGATAAAATCAGACACATTCCGGCTGTAATTGTCCACGGACGGTATGATATCGTTTGTCCGATTACGACGGCCTATACCCTTTCAAAAGCGTGGCCCGAGGCTGAGTTTCGGGTGATTGATGATGCTGGACATTCTGCCAATGAGCCCGGGATTGCGAAAGCACTGGTTGAAGCCATGGAAAAATTTAAGGCGTTGCCTTAGTTTTTCTAACCTTTCGTCCTTTCTTTTTTCCTTTCTGGGGACCTTAATTTTTTGTGCCTTATGTTTTTTGAGCAGAGGCGTGTTCGAATCGTACACGCGCCCGGCATAGTTGTGGCTGAAAGACTCGCGCCAAAAGTGGCAGAGAAAAGGCAGAGAGAAGGCCATCCGGTTTTAGACACAGCCTCTATAAAATTCAGATCCGCATAGGTTCAGGGTGAGCGCCATTTTGCGGCACTTATTTTTTTCATCGTAATATTTTAGAGTCTGAAATGTGATGACATAAAGGCGGAAAAATCCTGTTTAAGTCACAGATATATCTAGCTTTTCTCACAACACTTTTGACGCTGTTCAGGTCATGGTTTGCACCTTCGAAACCCGAAAGGACAAACAAATGGCGAAACCGAGTGATCTTGAACAATACCAACTAGAACTTATAAACCGTGCACGTCTTGACCCAGAGGCCGAAGCAGCCAGACTTGGCCTCGATCTCAATCAGGGCCTGCCGCCCGGACAGATCTCTGGCGACAGCAAACAACCTCTTGCTTTTAACGAACAGCTTATTGATTCCGCACGGGATCATTCTGATTGGATGTTATCCACCAATACCTTTAGCCACACTGGAAGCGGCGGAAGTGATCCGGGAGAGCGGATGCGTGCGGCGGGCTATAGCACACGTAACTGGGGCGAGAACATCGCATGGCAAGGATCAACAGGACAGATTGATCAAGCCGCGACAACCCTGAGCGAGCATGAAGGTCTGTTTAAAAGTTCCGGCCACCGCACAAACTTGATGAGCGATAATTTCACCGAAGTTGGCCTTGGCGTCCGCGATGGTGAGTTTACAGCTGGCAACGGCGTTTCATATAACGCCCTGATGACAAGTCAGAATTTCTCTGATCAAGGCGGTGATAAATTCCTCACAGGTGTTGCGTATAAAGATGCCGATGGGGATGGCTTCTATTCCGTTGGTGAGGGCCGTGAAGGCATTACGGTAAGCGCGACCCCCACCCCAACTTCAGCGGGTGGCGACGCAAAAACAACTGAAACCTATCAAAGTGGTGGTTATCAAAAGCAACTGGCAGACGGTGATTACAATGTCCGCTTCTCAGGTGGTGATCTTTCCAAGCCTGTTGCTGTCGCGGTTGCGCTGGCAGGTGAAAATGCCAAGATCGATCTGATCGGGGATGATGTTGTGGAAACATCCGTTACCGCAACGGCAGGCGAAAATCTGATGGGGATCAATCTACTGGGTCTTGATAACATTAATGCAACCGGGAACGAGTTGGATAATGTTCTTCAAGGAAACAAAGGGGATAATACCCTTTCCGGGATGGCGGGTGCCGATACACTGACAGGTGGTGCCGGGAATGACATGCTTGATGGTGGTGACGGCGGTGACGTTGCGGTTTACGATGGTAATGCCAGCGATTTTGAGATCACTGAAACTGCTGATGGTCACCAGATCCGCGATCTGCGTGGTACAGAGGGCATGGATACACTAACCAATATTGAGTCGCTGAAATTCAACGACCAGACCGTTCAGTTGTCCCAAACGACACCTACGCCAACACCAACCCCTGAACCTACACCGGAACCAACTCCAGAGCCTACACCGGAGCCAACTCCAGAACCTACACCGGAACCAACTCCAGAGCCTACACCGGAGCCAACTCCAGAACCTACACCGGAACCAACTCCAGAGCCAACACCGGAGCCAACTCCAGAGCCTACACCGGAGCCAACTCCAGAACCTACACCGGAGCCAACTCCAGAACCCACACCGGAGCCAACTCCAGAACCTACACCGGAACCAACTCCAGAACCTATACCAGAGCCTACACCAGAGCCTACACCAGAACCAACACCCGTACCGATTAACCCTGTCACGGGCACAATGCAGAACGATTACCTGATGGGTGAAGACGGTAATGATGCAATCACTGGCCTACGGGGCAATGATGTTCTTTGGGGCCGTGGTGGAGATGACAATCTGTCAGGTGGCAGAGGTCGTGATTTCCTTCTTGGGGGTGAAGGAGACGATACGCTGGACGGCGGACGTGGTCTTGATCTTCTGATTGGCGGCGAAGGCGATGATATCCTGATTGGCGGCGCGGGCAGTGACTTCCTGCTTGGTGGTGCTGGTGCGGATACCTTTATGGTTACTTCTGATCGTGGGGTTGATCGTATCTTTGACTTTAACGCTGACGAAGGGGATGTGATTAACGTTGCTGATCTCTTGGGCGATGTTGGTTATGAAGCAGGCGTAGAAGGCGACGCCCTTGATAACTATCTGCGTGTTGAGGGGAATGATCTTCTGATCCAGAACGATGACGGCCCGTCATGCAATGGCGCAGACAGCGGTTGGGACCGTGTTGCCACCGCAGATTTTGGCGGACAAAGCCTTCAGGATCTGTTGGATAACAATAGCATCATCACAGAAACCGCGAGTGTTTAACGCGGTCAATGTGTTGATTTAAAAAAACATAGTTATTTCAGTTTGCTTTTAGATAAGGCGCAAAGTGAGATAGCTAGAGAACTCTCCCAAAGGCACCCTGTCAGTAACGTGCCTTAACTCAAGACCCCGGTGGTATTCATACTGCCGGGGTTCTTTTTGTCTTGAAGTTCATGGTTGGATAAAGAGCCAGATTAGATACCAGATTAAAAGTCTGATTATGGATGCGCGAAATCGATAAATTCACACACCTTCCCCCCTTGGCAGAAAAGAAACTCTCGACTATACAGAACAATAGTGGTCCCGTAGCTCAGCAGGATAGAGCATCAGATTCCTAATCTGAGGGTCACGCGTTCGAATCGCGTCGGGATCACCATTTGTATAGGGCGTCAAAGAAGCTGTCATCGAAATCGATGCTAAGTTATTGATTTCGTTTGAGCGGGGAACTCATAAGCTGTCTTATGTGAAATAAATCTTACAAAATTTGTTAAATGGCACTATTTGAGTTCAAAGCTTTGGCCGATGACATCTTATGCGTCATTCTCAAGCATGGCGGACACGCTCGAAATCTTCTAAAAGCCTTAAACTGCGTTATTTACGGTGACAGCTTATGTGCCGCCCTACAATTGTTTGAAGCGAATCACTTAATCATAATACAGAATTATCCTCATATATTATACATGAGGTGCCCCCAAACTATTAAAGGTAATTTTTCCAGTTCTTCTAGTATTGGTCAATATTTACACGAGTTTTTTATACGGAATATATAAAATACCGAGGAACACTAAGGGGTGTAATCGGCAACTTGTTATTGGAAATAATTTTTTGCGCTAATGCCTTTGATAAGTATCAGTGTGGCAAAACGATGTCGTTCCATTTTACCCTATGTTCATGCGAAATAGCAGGTTCAACTTTGAGCAAAGAAGTGTAGTGCGGAAATATATCAGCGGGGTTTTGCGCCAGACGAAGGTAATATCGCATGGTTGGTATCACACCATTTGCTATAACCTGACAGCCAGTGCGTTCTCTCACTTCTTTGATCTTTGCAGCCACTTCATCAGTCTGTCCGCAATTTTTATGGGTTGTAAGAACGTAAAAACGATCAACACGACGGGTTATCAGTTTTTTTGCCGCGTCCGTCACGAGGTCAAGCGAAACTGGGATGCCGTGTTTAACCTCAATTGCTTCAAAAACGGTGCCATCATTTTTCTTAATCTCGATGTCGCCTGTAGCGCCGGTCTGCGAGTCGGCGGCGCTGTGAAGTTCAAGGTTTGCCAAGTCCAGCCCCTCAAAGCGCTTAAGCTCTGGCATAATGAGCTTGTAAAGACTGTGCAGTGCTAGAACGGGTAACCTTGATTGACCCCGAGATTTATATTTAGCAAAAAAATGTGCCTCAAAATGCCCCATGATAGTACTGATGTCGTCTATCCGTGGTTCTATTAGATCAATTCTCTTGGCGTTCCGACGAACCACTTGCCCGAGAAACAGATAATTGAGCATGTGCTTAGCATCAACTCCACCTTCTTCAAGTGCGTGATAACAAGCTAAAAATTCATCCTTGACCGCTCTTATATTCTCATCATAGGTAAGAATATATGGCTTGGGACGCTCCAACGTCCGAGTTTGCCATCCGGATTTAGCACCATCAAAATCCTGGTCTCGAAGGAAAGGATAGACGACATTTTCACTGACCCCACGATGGTTAAAGTGCTGGGGGTTTTGTATTTGAATTTGGTGAAAGCGAACATCTACTTCTGGGTATGCAATCTTAATTGCAATTCCGGTAACCAGGTTAGTGAAAGCTGCCGTAGCCGAGCTATCCGCTTTATCGTTCATGGTATCCAAGCTTGCTCTAAGGCCACCAGGAAGACCAAAGGTTTTATCTACGGTATCGTTGCGGTCCATTTCATCCCCAACAATAAGAGCTTTGTTTAGTGTTTCTAGGATCAGGTTATTGTGGTCTGTGTAATCGCTCAAAGGGAAGCTCGTTTCTTTGTAATGTATGAGGTAGCAATTTTTGAATTAGTACGTTGTTTGACAGAAAAGTTCATCTGCTTGCTTTGAGGTAACGTGAACGGGTACGCAATCATGTATTTACCATGCGGAATGGCAATATTTGTCTCGCGTGTCCTAACGTCGTACCGCATTTCTCTTAGCCGCGTTGCTAATTCATCAAATGTTGACACCTGAAAGGCATCTGCCAGTTCCGCCATAAGGTCACTTTTGTTTAAATATTTGGAACAATGTTGAAAATCAGAGGCATACCTAGCAAATTGAAGAATTGCATCCCTCTTCGTCGCTGTAAATTGTGAAATCTGAAAGAATGGATATGGCTCGGTAAAATGCCCATACAGTTCGAATAAAGAACCAAATGAACTGACTGATCGCACCCACTCATCAACAGCATTCCACAGAAGCTGTGGGGCGCTAAGCCCGCTCCCATAAAGTGATAAGTTCAATGTAGCAGTTGGTGTGCCTGAAAAGTCGCGGGCTGTGGACCACACATCAATCACTACTTCTGCAGTTAACTTACCTCGAGCTGCGAAAAAAACATCCAGATGATGCTTATCGTCTCTCGCAGTACCCATCACATTCACTTTGGGCGCTAAAGCTCCACGAGGTGAAAGCGAAAATTGAAAATCTTTCTCACCTTTCGCAATAATTACGCTTCTATTGCGCTTTTTCTGTATTTGCCCGTGAAGTTTTCGCGTCTTTGCAGCCTTCACCCCTTTTCTTTTGTCGAAGGTTAGGTGTTCTTCAGCGCCCAGTAGATCCAATTTCTGTGATGCTTCGAATATCTGATGCGCTACGGCCTGGGCTAAACAAAAAGCGATTTTTGGGGAAACGGAATTGCCAATTTGCTTTATGACAGATGCCCGCTCACCATAAAAACGATAGTCCAGAGGAAAGCCTTGGATCGCTTTATATTCGTTAATCGAAAAGTAACGATTGTCCCAATGAAGCGGCCCCGTATACTTTCCTGGGCTAGCTATAATGGTTTTCATCGGATACTCGGGATGAGCCTTATAGAGAAAATCGGAAAACCGTGATCTGTATGCAAAGATTGGGTTAGGATGTCCGCGCTTGGCCGTAAAGAATAGGTAATTTTGGCCTTCGGGTACCTCTGGCAAAAGATGTGAGTATTTGCCGCCCTCAAATTTCAGTGTATCGGCTTCTGAATTTCTTACTCTCAAGCCTCTGAATGCATCCTTGGGAGAAACGTGCTGAGTGTCATCGCAAGAGTCAGGCCCAAACAACGGACGTGGGAACAAAAAGGGTCCTTCAGAGAGATGCCCTACTAAGAATACTCGTTCGCGATGTTGCGGTACACCATAATCAGCGGCATCTAACAGCCGATAATTCACTGAGTAGCCAAGTTCGTTGAAAGCGGCGACTATCGCGACCCAATCTTGGCCTTTGTTGGTTGCTAAAATGCCTCGTACGTTTTCAAAAACAAACGCCTTAGGCTTAAGATGTCTAATGATGTCACGGTATGTTTCAAAGAGATTGCCTCGGTCGTCCAACCGTCCAGCGGCCCCCCCAGCTCTTCGCCCAGAAGCTGAAAAACTTTGACATGGGGGGCCTCCAACAACGAGGTCAATATTGTCTGGAAGAGTATTAAAGTCGATTGTTCTAATGTCGCCGCAGTGAATATTTGAGCTATCAGAAGTAGAAGAGCCACGGTTGATTCTGAGAGTTTCACAACAATCGCTCTCGATGTCAGAGGCATAGACTATATCGAAGCCTGCTTGTTTGAAGCCTATGTCGAGGCCACCTGCACCGGCAAAAAAACTTGCTACACGAGTTGACTTCACGTCTGATCTTCCGAACACTGCATTTTTAGTTTAATTCCTCATAATCTGGTAGATGACCCTAGCAGATCTAGTTATTCTAAGGTGACGTTGGTTCGTGATACGAGTGAAAAGTTGTAATTTGAGTTTGCGGTCGTTTCCATCACAGTACTATTCTTAGTAGGTGTATCTTTCTGATGCTAGGGTTATCAAATATTTTTACACTAATCCTACGATATTATTGCTATATGTTCCAACACCCAGATAAAAAGAAAATGGCAGACAGAAATATAGTCTTGCTCTAAGTGTCCATAAGTTAATATTCCATGAGATTTACTATTTTAAGCTTTTCAATAACAGCATAAATCTACCATTTAAACATCATAAATTTTCTATCAAGGTATCTTTAATATTAATTTTGGCAATGACGTAGATTGCAAATTGAAACTCGCTCATCAGGTGATCTCTCTGGTCGGCGGCTTTTAAATTTTTAGCAGTGGCTATGGTGTCTTAATCACCTTGGCAGTTAACTACCCACAGTTTTCTGAAATGTTCTCAGGCTTCATCCATCCGTAAATTCCGCTATTCCAAATTTCTTCTTGAGTAATGTCATGTCGCACCCAAACCCAATCATTGGTTTGCACGGGTGCTAATTCCTGAGCGGGATATAACACGATGTCACCCTGTGGAATTTCCCGGATTGTTTCTGATGTGTTATCGGGGGCATTATAGAGATTGGCGCTTTCTGCTCCAGCTGTATTGGATTTAACCATGCAGCCAACCGTCGCATGTGCTGGCGATGTTATGGCGAGAAAGATACTAACTCTCGCCGCATAATGAAGGCACTGTCCTATCAATATACTCTCCATATAGATTTGGAGCGCTTATCATTCCATCGAGAGTGCAATGCTGCAACCGGTCTTTGTGTGACCCTTGCTTTTTTATTTCTCCCGACCAAACATCTTGTTCAACATAAACAAACTGCAAGCGACAGAGGGGCCGATTAGGAAGGCGAACAATATTGTGCCAAGGCCGACGACACCGCCCAAGGCCCACCCGGCAATAACAGCCGTTAGCTCTATACCGCTTCTAACCCATGCAATCGGAAAGTTCGTCTGTTGCTGTATCCCCGTCATCAAGCCATCTCTTGGTCCAGGGCCTAGATTAGCGATCAAGTAAATACCGCCCCCTAATCCGGTAACAAGAATACCTAATATGGCGAGTAAGACCTGAAATATAAACGTGTCAGGTCTTGGAATGTAGGGGAGCACAAATTCGAAGACGAGGGCAATAATAATGGCATTAAGGATTGTTCCGATACCCGGCACTTGTTTGAGCGGCCACCACAATAAAAGCACAGTTATACTGACGATAAAAGTCGATAGACCAATACTCCACCCCGCTATGTTGCTCACACCCTGAGCAAGGACAGTCCAAGGGCTTACGCCTGTTCCCGCAGCGATAAGAAGGGCTTCACCAAGACCAAATATTATAAGGCCAAATACCAAAAAGAGTACGGTGATAAGGTTGGGTCGTAAGTTTAGGGGTTTTGGGGAACTCCAGGCCAAGGAAGGTACACCCTTAACCGAGAGAAATGAGAGACTGGGAAATAGTTTCATTATGGGTTACCCATCATATATCTCGCATTATTAGGCCATCCATTACAGGCCATCTATCAGAGGCCGCGCATCTGGGGCGAACGGAGCAAGTGGGTTTGGTTTTTTGCGAGAGCAATAACGTCCAATAACTTATCCCGATCCTTTGGTAGATTACCAGCCAGCGGCAAACAGTTCGAGGCATGGTTGGAGCGGAAAATGACCGGCTTTGGCGGGTTAAGAAGCTTGAGCAAGTGTTCTTGCTCAATGAGGATTGCATCGTCATCTTGAAACTGAAAACCCTCTTCTTGTCCTGCCATGAACTCATCAACTACGCCCTCATCAAGCGTGAGTTGAAGTGTTGAAAGGTAGGTCGGTGGATGTTCATTGATAAGCTTTGCTGTCCCCGCAATGTGGTCTTCCCATCCGGCCTGTCCTGCTAGTCCGAGGATTACAGTTGCCGACACTTTCAATCCAGCTGCGTTCGCATTGTCCAATGCCATGCCATGGGTCTTTTGCGAGGCCCCTTTGATGACACGTTTGAGGACGTCCGTTGATCCTGATTCTATCCCCATATATACGAGGTTAAGCTTCATACTTTTAAGCTCACGCAATTCATCAACAGATTTATCGATTAGGTTCTTGGGCGTTGCATAGGCCGATACGCGTGTAAGTGCGGGGAAGGTTTCGTGGAGCTTGTTTAAAATCGCGCGCAGATTATCCATCGACAGGGTGAGGGCATCCCCATCGGCAAGGAACACACGACTTGCCGTGGGCCATTCACGTGCTGCGCTGTCTATATCTGCGAATACCTGCGCAAGCGGTCTGGCGGTGTATGATTTGGTCTTATACATAGAGCAAAAGGTGCAATAGTTTGCTGAACATCCAAGAGTGGCTTGAATAATCAGGTTATTGCCTTCACTCGGAGGGCGATAAAGGGGCATATCGTAATAAATTGTCGTAATCCTCCAAGGTGGGCAAAGTGGCAAAGTGGGGTATGCCCCAAAGTCGGGAAACATAGAAAGACGAGTGATACCCGAAAAATTCAAACTCATCTTTAGTATGTTACGGTTCTTATGTTGATTATAAAGTATAAACCACAAAACTCTCGGGATTAAGTAACATATTAAGATCCAGTATCTAAATTTCGGGAAAGTTCACTTCGCGATGCTTGATTGTACAATGGGGATTTAAAGCTGGAAAACTTATCGAGATACTCTTCGCTGAATACTATACAGCATAACAATATTCACGTGCTCGCCGTCGGGTGATAGAGGCACAAATATTGTTTCGTCGCCGACCATAACGCCATTTGAATTGGGAATATCTGAATCATCGTAGGCTATGCCTTGGGTCATTATGACGTGACCATAGTTTCCCCAAGCATCTTCCCAGGTATTCGCATGAAAATTATCTTTTACACTTTCACCTGTGGGGTCTTTTCCACGGACGGCAACTTCGTTGGTGCCAACCAATCGATAGGTTAGCTCAAGGGTTTCTATGTCGACATCAACCAAAGTTATTCCCGGTAAAAATTCGATCATCTCAATGGGATCAAAATCACTTCGTGAAGGAGTAGAGTTGTTCTTACACTTTGATTTCCATAATTGATAGAATGCGGCGATGCGTTCATCGCAACGATCCAAAAAACTTTCATCAAAAACCCGTGCATTAAATTTCATAGGCTTTGTCATTGAATGGAGCTTTCAAAAATGAAACGACGTGAATTTATAAGAGACTAAAGTTGAGTCTAATTTCTAGAGAGCAGGTACAAATAGATTGATAGTGTATATCCCAAAAAAACTAAACAATTTTTGTGAGATATAAATAATTGTTGATGCTTTCTTCTCTTCACTTCTTGATGAGTGTTATTGATGAAGATAATGAAATCACGGGGTAACGAAGAAACAAGGGGAAATCGGTGGGGTACAAACTGTATTATGCATCAGGAAGTGCCGCGATGGGAACGCGCGTGCTGCTGGAAGAAATTAGTGTGTCGTATGAGTTAATACCCACGAAAATTTCCAGTGATAAGACGCGATCGCCAGAATTATTGGCACTAAACCCGAACGGTTGGGTGCCGGTGCTCATTTGTGATGATATTACAATGTACGAAGGTGCCGCCATTGCTATGTTCTTGTGCGCTCGTCATCCAGAGGTAAGGTTGGCTCCAAAGATTGATGATCCTGAATATGGCTTGTATTTACAGACGTTGGTGTATTTCTCTAGCTCTGTTCAAAATGCATTTCAGCTCAACTATTACCCTGAACGGTTTGCGAATACGTCGGCTGATGAACCAAGCGCGCAAAGGCGTGGTATCCGTCGTTTGAGAGAAACTTGGAAGGTTATTGATGATCAAATTGGAAGTAATGAATGGGTGTTGGGTGATCAATTCAGTGCCGTCGATATCTACCTTTTCATGTTGACTACTTGGTTAGATCCACTGCGTGGACATCCGTCAACGGACGCGTTCCCGAATGTTAAGCGCATTGCCAATACCGTCATGGCACGACCAAGTGTTCAGCTTGTCTATGATCAATGGATTACAGAGAATAAATAAAACTCTGATATTAGTCATGCAGGTGGATGAATAAGTGTTCACTATTGTTCTGAACGGAAATAATTGTTGATGCTTTCTTTACTTCGCGGTTTGATGGGGACAAGGAATTTTAACCCATAAAATAAATAACGGTTAAACAATGTTTGGTGGTGATTAGGCAATGAATGAAGAACTGAAAACAGCGGAAGCACTTTTGGAACAACTGATCCAATTCGGAGTAACCTATGGTTTCCAGATTCTGGGTGCCATTATTGTTCTGGTTATTGGTCTTAAAATTGCCAGTTGGATCGGGGGCAAGGTCAGTGGCATTTGCATCAAAAAAGAATTTGATCAGACTCTTTCATTGTTCATTGGAAGTATTGTTAAGGTCGTTATCGTTGTCTTTGTCATTATTATTACGCTTGGTAATTTCGGGATCAGCACGGCCCCGCTTATTGCCCTGGCAGGTGCGGGAGCCTTTGGTGCGACGTTGGCTATTCAAGGGCCCTTGTCCAACTATGGTGCAGGACTTTCCATCATCCTGACTCGACCCTTTACCATTGGTGATACGATTATCGTAAAAGGCGGTAGCGGCGTGGTGCATGAGGTCAAACTGGCCTATACCCAGCTGATCGGTGAGGATAAAGAGCTGATCACAATCCCCAATAAGAGAATTGTCGGCGAAGTTATCACCAATTCGCACAGTAGCTCGATTGTGGAAACGAGGATCCCGGTGCCTCATCATGAGGATGTTGATAAAGTCATTGGGGTATTACGTAAAGTTCTGGAAAATGATCCGGATATTCCTGATGAACCAAGTCCTCAAATTGGTGTACATGACTTTACTTATGGCGGCGTGATTCTTGGTTTACGCTATTGGGTGCCAAGTCAGCAATATTTCCAAAAAAGATACCGTATAAATACCGCGTTGCTCACAGCTCTCAAAAAAGAGGGCGTTGCCCTTTTGAACGTAAGCCATGGCGCTGTATCACTTGAGGCGACCAGTGCCGATTTAGAAGAGCAAGCTTAGGCTTAGGGCAATATGCAATCGACGCAAATATTTACGTGTCATTGAGAAGCTGAAACCAAAAAGCTAACATTATTTAGGTGTTTTTGGCGCCAGCTTCTCAATTTTTTCGTCTAATTTATCAAACCGATGGATTAGGGCGCGCAGGTCATCATGCGTGAGCGCCGCCATTTCGGTTATCTTGTCGTCAGTATCGTTTTCGTGTGAAGTCTGCATGGCATCCACTATAATACCGATAAATAGGTTCAGAACGGCAAAACTGGTGATGATAATAAAGGGAATAAAGAAAATCCAAGAGTGTGGAAAGATCTCCATTGTTGGGCGAACGATCCCCATAGACCAGCTTTCAAGTGTCATGATCTGAAACAGGGTGTAGGCAGACGCAGAAATGGTGCCGAACCATTCTTGCATGTTGGGGTCGGGATGTTGGCCAAACAACTTGGTTGTCAGAACGGCCGCGACATAAAAGACAATACACAACACTCCGATGACGGAGAGCATGCCGGGGATGGAATGGACAATGGCGCCGATAACCCGTCGCATTTGCGGGATGACAGAGATCAGTCTCAGCACACGCAAAATACGGAATGCCCGTAGAACGGCAAAGGCACCACTTGCCGGAATCCAGGCAACAGTGATGATAAGCAGATCAAATAGATTCCAACCGTCCTTAAAAAAGTTCATGCGATAAGCAAAAAGCTTTAAAGAGAGCTCGATGGAAAAAATAACCAAAATTACTTTATCTACCCAAAAAAGGAGTTCGGTGTTTTCAGGGCTTAGGTTCGGGTTGGTTTCGAGACCTAAAGTAATGGCATTTACGACAATCAATGCTGCAATAGCGAAGGCGAATTTGTCCCCCTTCAATAGCTTTTTGAGTTTGTCAGTAAGGGAAAGAGATGCTCCCTGAATAAGTGATTTTGTCATAAATACAACCAGAGCTGATTATTGTGCCGATGTTCTACATGCTTTTAACGCAGAAATGTATTTGGTCAATCTTCTTGGAATTTAAAGGTGTAGAAGTAAAGCGTTGTAAAATTGGAAAACAGGGAGGTATCAACTCATAATGATAAAAATAGTTTCACATGTTTGAAGTTATTATCGTGGGAAAGTTAGGTTACTCTGGGTGATGTTGGTGAGGAAACGTTGATGTACGTGGCGCATATACACCTTTTGTGGTCGGTTATGGTATTTTGGTTATGATTTTTCAGTTAAGGTGTGTTAAAACGCCTGACTAAAAAAATCAAAAACTGTTTCGCATTTTTAAATTATCAAAAGAGAAGGAAGAGACGGACTTCTGAAGTCATTATCAGGAGATTTTGTTTCGGGGGCTACTTCTATTATGTTGGAACTTAACGACCCGGCGCCAGTTCTTGGCTACGATGATTTTATTTATGGAAAAGGGGAAAGTGGGGAGTGTTATATCACCCATATTAAAGTTCCCCGTTTTGTGGCTTTAATTTCAGTAAGTGATCTTAAGCCGTGTTTGCAGGAAATCACTTGGTGGGATGAGCGCCCTTTTGGTGTGGCTTTCGATCACCTGTTAACACGTGCGATTACGGTTGTTGAGACGATCGTTGCCGAGGGCGAAAATGATCTGACTCAAAAAATAAAACAAGCTGTCGACCTACTTGAAGAGCGTTTTAATATTGAACTTCATACTTTGCGTGACAGTGAAGAGCGTATGGAAGCGCAGGCACAGGAAATGGTGGGCCTGGCAGAAGAGCAGCAATTTAATATTGAAAAACGCAAAGCGGCCGAGCTGGCCTTAATCTTGTCTGAAGAGCAACTGAAAATTCAGATTTCCGAACTAAGAGATAGCGAGGAGCGTATGGAGTTGCAGGCTCAGGAACTTGTGGCGCTTGCTGAAGATCTTCAGGCCGCGGAACAGGAAATGAAGTTTCTGGCATTGCACGACGCTTTGACCAAATTACCTAGTCGACGTTTGTGCATGGATCGGCTTGAACAGGCTATGATGAATGATCGCCGAAACAAGACTAAAACCGCTGTTTTGTTTATTGATCTGGATGGTTTTAAAGTCGTGAATGATAGTCTGGGGCATGAGGCGGGTGATGCTGTATTGATTGGTGTTGGGCAGAGGTTGAAAGCTCTTATTCGGGAAAATGATACTGTTGCTCGTATCGGTGGAGACGAATTTGTTGTGTTGTTGAACGAGGCCGGACAACGCGAGGATGTGGCCTTGATCGCACAGGAAATTGTTGCAGAACTCTCTGTCCCGTTTTTAATTAAGAATGATAAAATCAAGGTTGGAGCAAGTATCGGTATTGCGATTTCTCCTGACGATGGCGGATCAGCCAAAGCGGTTATACGAAATGCAGACCAGTCGATGTATTTGATCAAACGTCAGGGGAAAAATAATTATGGGTTCTTTTCTAAATAATCCTGTCTCCCGGTAATTCCGGGTAATTTTGACCTTTGAGTCTTTTCGTTGAATATCCGCAGTTGATTAACGCTGATAAGGACAAAGGCCCTGTATCAATGACAGGGCCTTTGTTCTGTTTCTACCTTCAACTACTAGCTATTTCGCACTGTATTGAGGAAGTCCTGGACCTCTGATCGTAGATTTTCGGCCATGGTCTGCATTTCACTGGAGGACTGCAGTAGATTATTTGCTTCAGCACTTACCTGTGAGGAAGCTTCTGTCACGACAGCGACGTTACTGGAGACTTCTTGTGTACCGGAAGCGGCTCTTTGTACACTGTTGGATATTTCTTGAGTTGCCGCTCCTTGCTCTTCGATTGCAGCAGCGATAGCATTGGCAAATTCGTTCATTTTTTCAATCGTGGTACTAATATTTTTGATTTCTTGAACGGATTGAGTACTCGCACCTTGAATACCATCGACCTGGGTTTGGATATCACCTGTGGCCTGGTCGGTTTGGTTTGCCAAGGTTTTTACTTCCGATGCCACGACAGCAAAGCCTTTTCCGGCATCACCCGCGCGGGCAGCTTCGATGGTTGCATTAAGGGCAAGAAGATTGGTCTGACCTGCTACATCTGAGATCAGACTCACAACTTCGCCAATACGTTGGGCGGCTTCAGCAAGCTCTGTAACAGTGCCATTGGTACGGTTCACACCTTCTACGGCCTCTCCGGTCACTTTAATAGATTGAGTAACCTGAACGCCGATCTCACGTATGGCTGCGGATAGTTCTTCTGTTGCCGCAGCGACGGTCTGGACACTCAAACTGGTTTCTTCGGCCGCATTGGAAACGGCAAGAGCACGGGCGTTTGACTCTTCCGCACTGGAGGTCAGTTGGCTTGCAACATTTTGCGTTTTACTCGAGGCCTGAACAACGGCTTCAACAATAGATAAAACGGACTGTTCAAAAGAATCAGCCATTTGATGAAGAGTGTTCCGGCGCTCTTCGGCTAGACGTTCTGTGGCCTGCTCGTTTTCTCTGGCAAGGCGGCCCATTTCAATGGCATTCGTTTTAAACACATTCACGGCTGCGGCCATTGAGCCGATTTCGTCGGTCTGTTCTTGACCGGGAATATCGACTTCAAGGTTACCGCTGGCCAAATTTGTCATGGCACCTGTCATGGCGAGGACAGGTTTTGATACCCATAATCGTACCAGAATGCCAAGAAGTCCCATGATAGCCAATACGGCGACAACTGCTGTTATAATGGCGGTTATCCTGAAGTCTGTGAGCGACTGAAAGGCGGCATCGCGATCAATTGCGAGACCCAAATACCAGTTAACAGTCGGCAGGCCTTCGACTTGAAAAAAGGCAAACATCTGGTCGTTTGAGCTCTCGGCAAAAGATGCCATATCGGGACTGACTGTAGGAGGGGAATCAGGAAAGGCGTCATTGATTGATTTGAGCGTCCATTGTTTGTCGGGATGGATTAGTATTGTTCCCTTGTCATTGACGAGAAAGGCATACCCGATGCCGCCGAGATCGACACTGCGAATAAGATCACCCAACACGGTAATTTCAATATCACCGCCAGCAACGCCCAGCACTTTATCGCCGTCGATGACGGGTGTTGTTACCGTAACAATTAAATTTCCAGTTGAGGCATCTTCATAGGGTTCGGTTAATGTGCTGGAACGAGCGGCAACGGCATCTTTGTACCAAGGTCGTGCCCTAGGGTCATATCCATCAGGTAAAGCATCGTTGGGAAACATCGTCATGACGCCTTGGTCACTACCAAAATAGGTAAACATGAAAGTGTCACTAAGAACTTTTCGATCGACATAGGTCGCAACCTTCTCAGAGCTGGGATCTGTAACGATATTCTGTCCTACATTTTCGATTAAAAATTGGCGACCGCTAATCCAGTTGGCAATGCCTGTCGTCGCGAGGTTTCCTGTTTCGATCACATTTGATTTCAGTGATGCACGGATTTCTGCTTTTTGATTGATATCAAAATATAAAATAAAGGCAGAAAAAGTAACCACAACAATCAAAGCCGCAGCTGCTAAGATACGGCTACCAATGTTAAAGGACATTGCACGAGACTCCTTGTTACCACACTTGGTTGATCAGGATTAGTTGAATAACTCCGTCTATTATTTCTCCAATTTATAAAGAAAGCATAAAAGTGTAATAATTTAAAATCGAGTTTGAATTGCCAAAATATGTGTCGGGACGCATGGAGGGGAGGTGACGATCAGGTGTAAACCGATAATCCGAGAATAATTTGACAGTTGTTATCTCTGTCTACCAGCGGCATGAGCAATCGTTCGATTGTTTTGTATTCTGGAACAATATATTGCGGCGTACCTTTACGATAGAGGGCCTTTTGGGTTCGTACGACGTAATGATAGTCGTCATAAGCACCGCTATTGAGCGCGTCTGGGAAAGCTTCATCCAGCCACTGCCCTGTTGGTTCTTTTCCCAGGATTGGGGTTAGGGCTGTGCCGAGTAATCGAAATTTATATCGAAGAGGGTCGTTGTGGATATCCAGCATCCATACAAGGGGAAGGAGGTCGACAATATCCATTGGATCGAAGTCTTGTCGTCTAGGTAGTTCGTTACTTTTAGGATGAATTGATAACCAGTAGTTATAAATCTTACTAATCTTTGAATTCCATTCACTTTGTGTGAAAGGAATATCTGTGTTTGTTGGTCCAACCATATAGGGCATTCACTTGCTATTCGTTTTCTTATTCTATCTTGTCTAAAGTTAGAAAGCTCTTAATAAAGGACAAGATTGCAGGAAATGTTTACCTGATCATAATTCAGGGAACCTGTGGCCAAACGTTGCTTTTTGATTAAGCATGATTTTTTAATATACCGGTTTTCAGGACAGTGAAGTACCGATTAAGATAATATTACCCGATCCTTAATCTGCCAGTATCGATTTGCGATACGAATAACGCATAAATAATCTACTGAGGAGCAGCTATGTTCAAGGCCCTTGTTGTCGATAAATCTGAAGACGGTGTCGTAACTTCTGCAATTCAGGAGCTGGATGACAGTCGTTTGCCACTTGATGGTAACGTTACCGTTGCGATTGAGTATTCAACCGTTAATTACAAAGATGGTCTTTGCCTTACGGGGAGTGGTGGCTTGGTTCGCAACTATCCTCATATTCCTGGAATTGACTTTGCGGGTGTGGTCGAACAGTCAGATGATGCGCGTTATAACCCAGGGGATAAAGTTATTCTCACAGGATGGCGGGTTGGTGAAGCTTGGTGGGGGGGATATGCACAAAAAGCCCGTGTTAAAGCCGACTGGCTTGTTCCTTTGCCTAAGAGATTGAGCACACAACAAGCAATGGCGGTTGGTACGGCAGGGTTCACGGCGATGCTTGCTGTTATGGCGCTGGAAGATCATGGATTGTCTTCTGAAAAAGGGGAAGTGTTGGTCACGGGTGCTGCGGGAGGGGTTGGTTCTGTGGCAACGTCGATTCTTGCAAAACTCGGATATGATGTTGCAGGGGTGACTGGTCGGCCTGAAACAGCTGATTATCTTAAATCGATTGGAGCAAGTCGCGTTGTGGCGCGAGAAGAGTTAAATGAAACAGTTAAGCGTCCGCTTGAAAGTGAAACCTGGGCTGGGTGTATTGATGCTGTTGGCGGGAACATGCTTGCGCGTGTTTTAGGGCAAATGAAATACGGCGGATCTGTTGCTGCTGTCGGATTGGCTGGGGGCGCAAATTTACCAGCAACCGTGATCCCGTTTTTGTTGCGGGGGGTTAATCTATTAGGGATAGATTCGGTGATGCAACCCTTTGAAAATCGTCAACGGGCATGGCAACGTGTGGTTTCTGATCTCCCGTTGGATAAACTCGAAGCTATCGTTCAGCCAGCCAAGTTAAGTGATTTACCAGAACTTGGGGCTGCTATCTTAAAAGGATCTGTTCAGGGGAGAGTTGTTGTTGATGTCAATGCCTGACCAAGCTCACCCTTTTGTTCAAGAACTGACACGAGAAGATATTTCTGAAATTTTGAGATTGGTCGAGGCCTTAAATTGGACGCATGTCGAAGCTGATCTTGAAGTGATGCTTCGCGTTGGGTTATTTTTAGGATTACGCGACGATCGTGGAGAGATCATCGCGACGGGAGCACTTTTCCCTTATGGTGAAACGTTGGCATCTGTTGGTATGATCATGGTGAACCCTAACCATCGCAGGAAAGGATATGGCAAGGCGATAATGCTGGCTTTGCACAGGAGCGATGTCGCACGCGGGAGACACTTGTGCTTGGTTGCAACTGATGAAGGTGAACCGCTTTATCGAAAGCTTGGTTATCACACTGCGAGCCGTATCCGGAAATTTTTCGCTGATCCAAAGGAGGTCAGAGAGAAAACACAAAGTTTACGCTTTCCAGAGTTCAAACTAAGGACTGTTGTAAAGAGCGATTTGGCGGCCTTAATCCAACTGGATACCTGTTCGGTAGGTGGTGAGCGTGAAAACCTATTAAGACTGAGACTCGCACAATCAGATATTGGTTATGTGATGGAAAGCTCTCAGGATAAAATTGAAGCTTTTGCGCTTTCTTGCCAACAGCGTGCACAACGGCATATCGGACCGATTACGGCACCTCATCGAGACGTGTCTCTTGCTATGATCTTGGCATTGGCGGAAAAAGAGAGTCGTGAATTGCGGATTGATGTTCCGGAAGAACAAAGTGAGTTACATGAGATTCTACCTGATCTTGGGTTTCGTCTCATCGCAAACCCTCCGGCTATGTTACGGTCTGACCCGGTAGCGAATGTACATTCGTATCCGGAGAGGCGTCGGGATTATTGGGCGATAACAAGCCAGGCCTATGGTTAAGTTTTTGCCTGTCGGTAACTGATCTTTTTATTCTCTCGCTCAAGGATTCTTTCTTAAGGAAAGCAAACCTCGATCGTCGTGCCGACATCAAGTGTGCTATTTAGGAGTAACGTACTATTATGACACCACGTAAGGGCCTTAATTATCGTTAAACCCAATCCTGTGCCGAGGTGTTTTTTTGGTAAAGGCGTTTTCCGCCTGAGCAAAAGGCTCTTGAACTCTTAATAGATCTTCTTTGTTTATACCAACGCCAGTATCTCTAACTGAAATAATCATTCTCTTTGTTAGAGTGTGGCGAGCTTGCATACTCACTGTGCCGCCAGCTGGTGTGAATTTAATTGCGTTTGTCAGGAGGTTAATCAAAATTTGTTTAAGGTGTCTTTAGATCACCGAGAAGAAAAGGGAAGTTATCGGGTATTTCACTTTCAAGTGTCAGGTTGGAATTTTCAGCTTGGGTCTTCATCATTCTGGTGCACTTTGAAAAGAGATCTTTAATATCTATGGGGTCTTCACGAATACCCATTTCACCGATTTCGACACGCGCGACATCAAGGATATCGTTGATGAATTTTGCGTCTGGGGGCGATCCAATAAACAATTCCAAAGAGAAAATCTAGATGAGCGAGATCAATAAACAACCTAAAGTAATCTATGGGCCTTAAAGTTTTGTCGATGAATCAGAGGTGAAACTGTTGTTGATAAATAAAGTCGACGATCAAAAATTAAAGATCGCAGATGGCTATCCGAGATCTTTAATTTTTTAGGACTATTTTTTGTATTCTGAGCGAGTGGACTTCTGGTGGGCCCCTGGCAGGAAGAGGGGCCGTTGAAACGGTAATAGTTGGGTGAGAATGGACAAACCAAGTAGCTGTGTTTAGGGCATCGTATCGCCGCGAGATGGGAACGCTGACAGGTAGAGGAGCTATGGTTACCGACGTCAGCGAGCAAGCGGGACATGATAAATCCAAACTGCTTTCTATTGGTTGACCGTCATCTTCAGAATTTAAGGAGAGAACTCTTAATCCTCTTGGCGTGCAAATGATAAAGACATCATCTGCTTCCAGATCGAATTTTAAAGATGAGTGCGCCCAACTTTGGTCCAACGGTACAAGAAGTTGAAATAATAAAGAAAAAGCAGCGAAAAAAGCAAACAGCGAGCGTCGCAAATTATGGCGTGGTGAGACATCGCCTTTTTGCTGTGCACAGATGTTTTTTTGTAATCGCAACTTTGAACCTTAAAAATGTCAACTTTTGGGATGGAGCCTAAGCTAATTGTATCAACGTACGAAGCTTAAAGGAGGTTTGTTTGCGTAGCATTGATATTGATCAATGATGTCTTCCTATTATGGTGACTAATGGATAGAAGAGTGGGAAGACTATTTCAGATTAATAAGAGTATAAAATTTGCTAGATTTGAAACATTCGCCTGTCCTTTGTATCGGAGCGGCCCATTGGGATGTGCGCTCACAAAGCCAGGAACCTGTTCGAAGGGGAACCTCTAATCCTGTTTCTGTTTCTCGCTATCCAGGTGGTGTGGCTCACAATGTTGCTGTGAACGTATGCCGGCTCGGCAGTAAAACGGGGCTGGTGAGCCGATGGGGAAATGATTCTGCCGGGGATGCCATACAATCTCTTTTAACGGACAAGGGTTTAACTGTTATTCCATTGCCGCGTTCCATGATTTATCCGACCGCGACCTACACTGCGGTTCTGGAACCCAATGGAGAACTGGCTTTTGGTTTAGCAGACATGGCAATATACGATGATTTTACAGAGGATATTCTTGCCGCGTTAAAGAGTGACTTTAAATCGTTTCCTATTTGGTTTGTTGATACCAACTTACCCATCGAGACTCTTGACGTGTTGACCCGTTGGCAACAAGGCAATGGATTTATTGCTGCAGATGCGGTTTCCGTTGCCAAGTCATCAAAACTGTTGAGCGTTATCAATCGCCTGGATTTATTGTTTTGTAATAGAGATGAAGCCGCTGAATTAACGGGAACAAGTTTAAAAGTTGAAAGTGATATTGTCGCAGCAGGTAAAGAATTGATTTTACAAGGCGCTCGGGCAGTTATCATCACGATGGGATCCCTGGGTGTTCATTTGTTTGACGGGGAAGGGCACCGATATTTTCAAGCGAAAACAGTTGACGTTGTGGATGTCACAGGGGCCGGAGATTCTTTAATCGCTGGTACTTTAAGTGGAATATCCAGAGGGTATGACCTTGAACACTCGCTTCAACTCGGTTTGGCAACAGCCGCCTTCACCCTCAAAAAGCAAGGGGCCACGACTGAAGACTTGCGAGAATTGAGCGTTGACGCTATTGGCACCGTTTAAAATAAAATCAACTTTCCAATAATTGGCTAAAATAATGAATTCAAAAATTACAGATTACCTTGATATAACACCGGAAGTCACAGCAGCTTTGGCTCAAGGACGCGCTGTTGTCGCGCTTGAATCTACAATTATCGCTCACGGCATGCCCTACCCAAAAAACGTTGAAACTGCGCGTGAGGTTGAAGAAATCATTCGTAATCGAGGCGCCGTTCCGGCGACAATTGCTGTTCTTGATGGTCGGATACGAATTGGCCTAGATGATTCTGATCTTGAGCGGCTGGGACAAGCAAAGAACGTTGCCAAACTGTCTCGTAGAGATTTGCCGATGATTGTTGCACGTAAGGGTGACGGAGCAACAACGGTTGCTGCAACAATGATTTGTGCGGCATTTGCTGGGATTTCAATTTTTGCTACAGGCGGTATTGGGGGGGTGCATCGGGGCGCAGAAGGAAATTTTGATATATCTGCTGATCTTGATGAGCTTTCCAAGACGTCTGTTGCTGTTGTTTGTGCCGGGGCAAAGTCGATTTTGGATTTACCAAAAACGCTAGAGTATTTGGAAACAAGAGGTGTTCCTGTAGTTGGTTATCAAACAGACCAGTTTCCTGCGTTTTATTGTCGAGAAAGCGGTCTGAGTGCCCCTTTGACGGCACAAGATCCTGAAACGATTGCCGCGATGTTGAAAGTTCAAAGGGATCTTGGTTATGAAAGTGGGGCGGTGATCGCGAACCCGATCCCTCAATCTCACGCGATGGACGCTACCGAGATGAATCTTGTGATTTCATCGGCCCTTTCAGATGCACAAAATGATGGTGTGGTTGGTAAGGCTATTACACCTTATCTACTTACCAAAATTGTTGAGTTAACTGATGGTCGAAGTCTTGAAGCCAATATTGCATTAGTGAAAAACAATGCGGTTCTTGCTGCGAATATTGCTGTAAAATTGAGTGCTTTAGCTAAGGTTTGAGTACAGGATCTCAGGCTTTAAAGCCATGTTTTAAAAATAGATGTCATCTGAAGATTATTTGGTGGCATTTATTTTTTTTGTATTTTGAACGGTGTTCACTATTGTGCTGTTAAGCACATAATTGGGGAACTATAATGGCACGGCGTGTTGATCATAATCACGAAGAACTTAAAGAAATGATTTTGGAAGCTGCGCGTCATCTTGTTGAACAAGAGGGTTATTCATCCTTGAGTATGAGGAAGATCGGTACTGCTATCGGTTATTCTCCAGGTACAATCTACAATATATTTTCGAATCTGGATGATCTAGTGTTGCAACTTAATGCGAGAACGCTTGATGAATTGTATTTGGCATTGGCTAATATCAATAAAGATGGGTCTGTTGAAGATAACTTTGACATGCTCTTACGTGGATATCTTGAGTTTGTAGAAGCAAAGAGAAACTTATGGCGTACCCTCTTTGATCATAGAGCAATAATGGGTTGTGATTTACCTGATTGGTATGGTGCGCGTGTTGAAAAGTTACTCGCTTTACTGGACGATACTTTAAGGCCGTACTTCAAAGGCAGAGATCCGGTTAGTTTAAGGAAATCCTCAGCAACCCTATGGGCAGGACTGCATGGGATTGTGTCTCTTACTGACAGCAACAAACTGAATGTTATCTCAGACGCTAACCCGTTAGAACTTTGTCGACTGCTTGTAAGTCAATTTTTAAATGGTCTCAAACTTTCTCCTTCAGTGGGGAGGGGCTGAATAGTGGATATGGTAAAATACTTTAGACAAGGCATGTCTTACGCCACTGAAAATCTTCGATTTGAACAAAGTGCGCCTCTTAATTTCCAGATGCCAACCTTGGGTGGGAAACAGCTTTGGCGTGATGATTTTGTATATGCGGGATGGCGTATACAATCAAATCTCTTCAGCGGTCATTCCCGGTTATTGGCCCCCGATGATATGCGTTATGCTTGGGGAGGTTATGAAGATTGTTTGGGCGTTTTTAAAAAAATTAAAGCTGAGGAACAAATAAACGCACCTATCGATCCCAAAGAGGGGGGGATTCATCTCGTCCTTATGGTTCATGGGATTACCCGTTCTGGAGACACATTTACCAGAATGAAGCCTATATTTGCTGCACAGGGATTGGAAGTTGCTGCCATAACTTACCCTTCGACGCGCGCTTACATCCAAGATCATGCGAATCAGTTGGATCAACTTCTTAACAGAAGACCTGATGTCAGAAAGGTGTCGTTTGTTACCCACTCCATGGGAGGCTTGATTGTGCGTGAATTACTCAGCCTTGAAAATAAATGGAAGACACATACAGCATTGGGTCGGATCGTGATGATTGCGCCACCGAATCAAGGTTCGATTGTCGCCGAATATATAAAACAAAGAATGCTATATCAGCTTATCTATGGGAAATCGGGGCAGGAGTTGGTACCGGATATCGCACAGACTCTTCCCGTGCCTTTATGCGAGTTGGGGATCATTGCCGGTGGTAAATCTGATGGCCGGGGCTATAACCCGTTGTTAGTGGGAGATGATGATGGCGTTGTAACTGTTGCGGAAGCTAAGCTTTCTGGATGTGACGACTTTATTGTATTACCAGGTTTACACTCTTCCATGTGTAACCAAACAGAGGTTATTTCTGCTGCTTTGAATTACATTCAAGTAGGAAATCTTGGGCTTTAAGTAAGTCATATGTTGGAAAAACGAAGTCTGATGCTGGTTGTGAGTTTGGTCGTGCTTTCGGCGGCGTTATTGCTTGCCTCACCTATTCCTCAGGATCCTGCCTATCATATTTTTGCCGATACGCGTAGTTGTTTGGGGGTGGCAAATTTTGGAGATGTTATTTCAAACGGTGGATTTCTGCTGGTCGGATTGATTGGTTTGGTCAAATTGAAAGCTCTGTGGCAGGGAGGACGGTTTGATAATTTCTGGCAGATGAGCCCATTTTTACTGTTCTTTATTGCAGTGGCTTTTGTTGCCCCAGGCTCTGCGTATTATCATGAAGTTCCAGATAATGATCGCCTGTTTTGGGATCGTTTGCCAATGACAATTGCCTTTATGTCACTTTTTGCCGGAATACTTGCCGATCGTGTGCATGTTCTATTCTCAGGTAAGGCATTGTGGGTAATGGTGTTATTCGGCGTTGTGTCTTTACTTTATTGGCGGCAGACCGAAATTCAAGGTGTTGGGGATCTGCGTCCATACGTTTTGGTTCAGTTTTATCCTTTGGTGGTTTTGCCTTTGATTTGCTGGTTATATCCAAGATTTAACTTAACACCGGTGAGGTATCTGATTTGGATGTATGTTTGGTATACTACCGCCAAGGGATTGGAGTTTTTCGACGCAGAGGTTTATCAATTTTTTGAAACAGCTTTAAGTGGGCATAGTCTTAAACATTTGGTTGCTGCCCTGGCGGTCTATATGGTTGTGAAAATGCTTTCCGATAAAACGGTACTTGTATTAAAGCTATAGCAAAAAGGAGCCCGTTAAGGCTCCTTTTTGATTAATAAGTAATGTTCTAAGGGGAGTTAAATTCCGCCCATACAGAGGTATTTGATTTCAAGGAAATCTTCCATACCGTACTTTGAGCCTTCGCGACCGACTCCACTTTCCTTAACGCCGCCGAACGGAGCAACTTCGTTGGAGATAATGCCTTCATTGATACCAACAATACCATATTCAAGTGCGCGAGAAACACGCCATACTCTTCCGATATCACGGCTATAGAAGTATGCAGCAAGGCCAAATGGTGTGTCATTTGCCATCTTCACTGCTTCTTCTTCAGTTTTGAATTTGTAGAGCGGAGCAACGGGACCAAAAATTTCCTCGCTGAACACGCGCATCTCATCGGTGACACCGGTAATTACCGTTGGTTCAAAGAAGGTACCGCCAAGATCATGGGGATTTCCGCCAATAATGGTTTTTGCACCCTTGCTAACGGCGTCGTTTATCAACTCGCTTACTTTGCTGGAGGCTGCTGCGTTAATGAGCGGGCCTTGTTGAGCACCTTCTTCAGTGCCGGGAGCAACCTTAAGAGCTGCAACCTTTTCAACGAGTTTCTTGGCAAAGGCATCATAAACACCTTCTTGTACGAGAATACGGTTAGAGCACACACAGGTTTGACCTGCATTACGGAATTTGCTCATCATTGCGCCCTCGACGGCGGCATCAAGATCGGCATCTTCGAAAACGATAAAGGGCGCATTACCACCAAGTTCCATCGAAGTTTTTTTAACGGTATCAGCACATTGCTTCATCAAGAGTTTTCCAACAGGAGTGGACCCTGTGAAAGTAAGTTTACGGACAATTTTACTCTCGGTCAGGGCTTTGCCGATTTGCTGGGGAATGCCAGAGACGATATTCATGACCCCTTTTGGAATACCTGCCCGTTCGGCAAGTTCCGCTAGTGCAAAGGCGCTGAGAGGGGTGTCTTCAGCAGGTTTGATTACCACCGTACAGCCCGCCGCAATTGCTGGCGCGCATTTGCGTGTGATCATGGCAATGGGAAAATTCCAAGGGGTAATAGCTGCAACTACACCAATGGGTTCTTTGTTTACGATAAGGCGACGTCCGGGAAGATGTTCAGGGATGGTGTCGCCATAGATACGTTTACATTCTTCTGCAAACCATTCGACAAAACTGGCCCCGTAGGCCACTTCACCCATGGCTTCAGCTAAAGGTTTCCCTTGTTCCAAGGTCATGAGCAAAGCCAGATCTTCCTGATTGGCCATAATCAACTCAAACCATTTACGCATGATTTGAGAACGCTCTTTTGCGGTTCTATCTTTCCAGGGGCCAAAAGCTGTCTGTGCGGCATCAATTGCACGTTTGGTCTCTGATTCACCCATTTTGGGGACAGAGGTAATGATGTCGCCATTTGCAGGATTAGTAACAGCAAAGGTTTCTCCACTGTCTGCATCCGCCCATGTGCCATCAATATAGCATTTATTCCGCAACAACGAAGGGTCTTTAAGTTCCATAGTGGCCTCACGAGAAAGAAGGGGAAGAAAGGCATCATAGGCACAGCCTATTGCCGAGGACAACGGCCCAGTATGATTATTTAGTGCTCGTAATTGTGATAGCAAGCTCTGAAAAGAGAGGCAATCAAACTATTTTATTGCATGTTAAGGCATGATTTTTAACCGTGATAAGAGGAATAGTTCATCAATGATTATAAATTTGAGGCATAAATGCATAGGTGCCTTTCCTTTATGGAATTACGAGAGCGCTTTGCTTTTGTGTTACACTAGGCTATATCAAACTCGCGCTACCTAAGTGAAACTGGAGCCATCAGCGCAATGTCGGGCTCCCCGGTCGCAGCCTACCCGGTAGAAAAACAAGGATTGGAATGTATGAAAACACTCGTCATCTGTTCAGGTGGCTTAGACTCAGTTACGCTTGCGCACAAGGTTGCTGCGGAAGCTGAGTTAACACGCCTGATATCTTTCGACTACGGACAACGTCATAAGAAAGAACTCGATTATGCCCGTCTTTGCGCCGAGCGCTTGGGGGTTCCACATAACATTATAGACATTGCCAACGTTGGTGCTTTGCTTTCTGGGTCTGCCTTAACTGATGATCTCGATGTCCCTGATGGACATTACGCGGAAGAGACTATGAAAGTGACTGTTGTTCCTAATCGTAACGCGATTATGCTCGCGATAGCTTTCGGTGCGGCTGCTGCTGAACAAGCTGATGCTGTCGCCGCTGCAGTACACGGTGGGGATCATTTTATTTATCCGGATTGTCGGCCAACGTTCATTGATTCTTTTGAAGAGATGCAGCGTCATGCCCTTGACGGATATGCTGCCGTAAAACTTTACACGCCTTTCGTACACATCCCCAAAAGTGATATTGCAGCTGAAGGTGCACGCCTTAAGGTTCCTTTTGAGGAGACTTGGTCTTGCTATAAGGGTCACGAACACCATTGTGGTCGTTGTGGAACGTGTGTGGAGCGCCGCGAAGCTTTCCATATCTCTGGTGTTGAGGATCCAACGGTTTATGAAGATCCGGATTATTGGCTCGAAGCTGTCGAAAAAGCAAAGGAGGGATAGTATGTATCGGATTTCCAAACAATTTGCATTCTCTGCCTCTCACCAGCTTATGGGCGTACCCGAAGGGCATCCTTGTTCCCGGCTCCATGGTCATAACTATATCGTTGAGATTGAGCTTTCCGGTGAAACTCTAAATGAAGCTGGGTTTGTTCGTGATTATCTCGAACTTGGCGATTTGAAAAAGTACATTGATAACGTTCTTGATCATCGTCATCTAAACGAAGTTCTAGGTGATGAGATGGTTACGGCAGAACGATTGGCCAAACATCTCTTTGATTGGTCGTTTGTGCGTTGGCCAGAAGTAACAGCGATGCGCATTAGTGAGACGCCCAAGACATGGGCAGAGTATAGGCCATGATTAAGGGTGCCTCTAACGACAACGCATCTGGGATGAAGCGCTTTAGCAACGAATTACCGAATGCACGAACTATTCGGGTGAGTGAAATTTTCGGACCCACCATTCAAGGAGAGGGAGCGCTCACAGGTGTTCCGACAGTCTTTGTTCGCATGGGGGGCTGTGATTATCGTTGTACGTGGTGCGACACACTCTATGCCGTTGATTCAAGTTTTCGTGATAAATGGAAACCGATGTCTGCATCGGCGATCATGGATGAAGTTGCGGATTTATCCGGTGGGAAGCCTCTCTTGGTTTCTCTCTCAGGTGGGAATCCTGCGATACAACCCTTAGGTTGTCTTATTGATATGGGGCATGAACAGGGATTCAAGTTCGCGCTTGAGACACAGGGTTCTGTGGCAAAAGACTGGTTTTCAAAATTAGATAATTTAACGCTGAGCCCGAAACCACCATCCTCGGAGATGGAAACCAACTGGGAAATTCTTTCTGAATGTGTTGCCGCCGCTGGACCTGACACTGAAACAATTATGAAAATTGTGATTTTCGATGATGAAGACTATGCCTATGCAAAAAAGGTTCATCAACGTCATCCGCAATTGAAAATGTTCTTGCAGCCAGGAAATCATACTCCAGGAACTGTCGAAGAAGAAGAGCCTGTGATTGATATCAAAGGGGTCATGGATCGTATGCGGTGGTTGATCGACAAGGTTGTTGATGATGGATGGTTTGAGGTTACGGTTCTTCCTCAGCTTCATGTGTTGATCTGGGGAAATGAACGCGGTGTTTGATCGCGAAAAGATTAATCTAAATGATGTAATTGATAATTCAGCCATCTGATTAAGCAGATGGCTGCTCTTAATAACGGAGCTTGGTCGATATGACTGAAGAAAATATTTATGCAAACCTGACCCAATTGGGTGGGGACAGTAAATTACCTTTAACGCCGGAAGAGGCCGTTATGGAACGCGTGCCTAATCCACAAAAAGGATCTGGTTACGTAGTGCGCTTTACGGCACCAGAATTTACATCCCTCTGTCCGATTACTGGCCAACCTGATTTTGCTCACCTCATGATCGACTATGTTCCCGGTGATTGGCTGGTTGAGAGTAAGTCGCTGAAGCTTTTCCTTGGTTCTTTCCGTAATCACGGTGCTTTCCATGAAGATTGCACTGTTTCTATTGGCAAACGAATTGAAGAGCTTCTTGATCCAAAGTGGCTTCGTATTGGAGGTTATTGGTATCCTCGGGGTGGTATTCCGATTGATGTTTTTTATCAATCTGGCCCAACACCGGAAGGTATTTGGATTCCGGATCAGGGTGTGCCACCCTACCGTGGCCGTGGTTAATTTTTTGAAGTGATTAAAACAAAAAACTTTGTTCTTCCAGAGGCTTTTGTTTTAACACTCAAGTTGGTTGAGTAGTTGGTTTTGGGCCCAGCCCTGATACGGCCAGGTTGGGTGCTGATTAAGTCGTTCTGTACGGTTGGGAATGAGCTTTTCTTCGGCTACTTTTTCACGACAACACAATAACATGTCAATGTTATCTCCGTCACTGGACAGCGGCCATATACAACAGATGTAAGCCTCCTTTTTTTCACCTATCGTGAATAAGCTGGGATAGGCAACAGGCTCTTTGGTTCTAAGGACATTCTGGTAGGCAATCTTCATTTTATTGAGTGAGTCCTGTTCAGGAAACTCTTCGATGTTCTTGTTGATTAAAGCGCTACCTACTCTCGTTTGAATATTACTGCCGAGAAGCCTAACATTGAATCGTGGAGTTTTGTGTTCTTCGTTTTGTATAACATCAATCAAAGAAACGTCTCCGAGCACATATGAGAAATCAAGGGGGTCAATATCTTTCCTGGAAGGGAAAGCATTGAGTTCCTTTTTTGCGCACCAGTAGGAGTGGAGCAGCTTTAGTTTTGTCATGCTGTCTAGGCCACAATTCTTTTACCTGCCCATGAATTGGGCTGTTAATCTATAGATTAAATCTTGAAGTCCAGACGATCTTTAATGATTTAGTGCCAAAACGGAAGTGTATTATGCGTGAATTGTGCATTTTACATCCACTGATTGATAAATAGAGCGACCATGGAAGTGTATTCAACAGTAACTAGTAATCAGATGAAATTGTCATTTGTTTTTGAATTCCAAGTCCTTCAACGCCGAGTTCCATTATCATTCCTGGCTTTAGAAAGATTGGTTCAGGCTTAATACCCATGCCGACCCCTGCGGGCGTACCAGTTAAAATAAGGTCGCCAGGAACGAGTGTCATAAAGTGACTTAGGTGACTGACAATTGTTGGGATCTTATGAACGAGGTTGCCAGTGGTTCCATTTTGATGTCGTACACCGTCGACTTCTAACCAAATTTTGAGGTTGTGTGGGTCTTTAATTTCGTCTTTTGTTACTAACCAGGGGCCAATGGGGCAGAAGGTGTCATGACTCTTCCCTTTTACCCATTGTCCCGACCTGTGCATTTGATAGTCCCTTTCAGAAACATCATTTGCCAGGCAGTACCCTGCGATATGGTCAATAGCAGAGGTTTCATCAACATACTTTGCTTTTTTGCCAATCACGATGGCCAGCTCAACTTCCCAATCAGTTTTCTGGGAGCCACGTGGAATTTCTACGTTATCATTTGGACCACAGATGGACGAATTAGCTTTCATAAAAATGCGTGGTTCAGGTGTTGGTTTAGCACCAACTTCTGTGGCGTGATCGTGATAGTTTAAGCCGATACAAATGATTTTGTTTACGCCGTTAATGCAGGGACCAATTCTGGGCACGCCCTTAACAAGGGGGAGCCGTTGTGGATCATGAGAACGTAGTCGTGTGAGTGTGGCATCATCGATGGTCGATCCGTTGATGTCTGAAATGATAAGAGAGAGATCTCGGATGTTATTTTCTGAATCAAGTAGTCCAGGTTTTTCCTGTCCAACTGGGCCATAACGCAGTAATTTCATCTGTTTCAAATCCCAATGTTTTTAAAATAAAGCCTATTATTGCCAGTGTCTGTTATTTCCAGATTCTGAAATATTTTAGCCAGTAATAGGGTTTTTGGCGACAAGAAGGATGTTTTGTGTCTGACAAATACCTGTGACGTATAGGAACTAAAGAGTAGAGCAGGGGTTGGAGATATTACCCCCTGCTCTAATAAACTGCCTTTATGGGGGGCTTACCGCTTTAAAAGTCAATGACAACATCTCCAAGAGGATTAGAACAACAGGCAAGGACGTAGCCATCGTCGATTTGCTCCTGAGTGATTCCACCGTTGTGCATCATATGAACGTCACCGGAGATCTTTTTGACCTTACAGGTCCCGCAAACACCGAACTGACAGGCACTTGGAATATGCAGGCCTGTTTTTTTGGCGGCGGTTAAGATGGTGTCGGATTCTTTGACCCGGGTATCTTTTTTTGACTTGCTAAACGTCACAGAAGACTTGGCGTCATCATCAATAATAACGTCATCGTGGTCTGGGCGATCTTCCTCTTCGATAATCGGAGAATCAAAACTTTCCTCGTGGTAATGATCCATGTCGAAGCCAGCAGTATTTAGGATGTCGCGTACGGCTTGCATAAAAGGTGCAGGGCCACAGCAGAAAATTTCACGTTCTTGATAATCGGATGAAATCAGCTCTAACATCAACTGGTTGACTCGACCTGTATAGCCCGTCCAGCTGCCATAAGGATCAGGCTCTTCGCAGACAAATGCGACCTTAATGTCACCAACCCGTGCACTCATACTCTCCAGCTCCTGACGGGCAATGATGTCCGATGGTGTCCGGGCGCAATGGATGAAATGGACATCGGTGTGGTTGCCGTAATCGAAAAGCCAACGCGTCATTGAAAGGGTCGGGGTGATGCCTGCACCGCCAGAAATGAAAAGGTATTTTTCAGCCATATAGTCATGCAAGGTAAAGAGACCCGCAGGACCATGAGCCTTGATTTTATCGCCTTCTTTAAGGTTTGCATGAAGCCAGTTGGAGACGTAACCACCTTTTGTCGCTTTAACGGTAATTGAAATGGAAAGCGGACGAGAAGGGCTTGAGGATAGTGTATAGGTTCTCAACACGGGCTTGCCATCAATCTCCAGCTCAAGAGTAATAAACTGCCCTGGCAGATAACGGAACCAGCTGCTGTCATTCGTTTGAAAGCAGAATGTCTTCACATCGTGAGTATCTTGCAGGATCATCACGCATTCAAGCATCTGTGAGTGACTATCCCATTGTGTTGTTGTGTTAAGTTCTCTGATTGCCTGTTTGACAGCCATTTGTTGAATTCCCAATTCATGCCTTTTCGGCATACTCATGCGGTCGCACTTAAGTGCGACCTTGTTATTAACGGTTTGTGTGTTTGAGTGCAGAAGCTACTACTGGCTGGCGATGGCTTTTAATCTTTCGGGATCAAACAGCTTGCCCAACATGTCGGAGCTGTACCAATTGATGAAATTGATTACACCAAACTCTGCACTCTCTGCGTAAGGACCTGGTTGGTAAGCTTTTGAATTAATGCCCAATTGATTATTTTCTGCCAACTCTCGATCCTGATGATTAGTCGCGTTCCAGACTGCGACCATTTTTTCGATGTCGTAGTCTTCACCTTCGACCGCTTCTTCGTGTACGATCCACTTGGTCGTGACGAGTGTTTCTTGTGGCCCAACAGGCATCACGCGGAAGATTACAGAGTGATCCCCCATAAAATGATTCCAGGTGTTGGGAAGGTGTAGTAGTCGCATGGAACCCATATCAGGGTCTTCCAAGTCACCCATAAGTTTTTGGCAAACCTGGGTGCCATCGATTGTCATTGAGACTGAACCTTCAGCAAGAGGCATACGAACAGCACGATACTCTAGATTGTGAGGGGTGCTTTCGTGAGTAATGCCCTGAGCGTCCCAGTCACGGGTTTTCTTGGCCACGAGTTTTTTAAATTCAGGTGTTGCGCGAGGATCATCGGTATTATCAAACTCGAGAAGCGTGTTAAGTAATTCGGGATGGGAGCCGTTGCAGTGGTAGCACTCACGATTATTTTCTATCACCAATTTCCAGTTGGCTTGCTCGCGAATGGTGACTTCGTGCGCAACCTTTGCCTTTTCCAAGCCGTGAGGTTTCAGAAATGGTTCAACGGCTTTTTTAAAATGATCAAAAGGAGGAGGGCTTTCTGCAAGACTGACAAAAATCATGCCGCCCGCAATGCCAATATGTGCTTTTTTAAGCGGAAAATCGGCTGGCTTAAAACCTTCATCCATGTTGCCGGCAAAAAGAAGATTGCCGTCGAGGTTGTAAGTCCATTGGTGATAGGGGCAGACAAGTTTAGCGGTATGACCTTTTTCTTCGAGACAAACCTTTGAGCCCCTGTGTCGGCAGGTATTATAGATGGCATGAACTTCTTTGTTATCGTCTCTGACAATAACCAGTGGATCATCACCAATGGAAAGAGTAAAAAAATTACCTGGCTTTGGGATGTCGCAAACCAAGCCTACAAAAACCCAGGATTTACCAAAGATGTGCTTCATGTCGAGTTTAAAAAACTCTGGATCGTTATAAAACTCTCTGGGAAGACTATAGTTCTGCTTTTTGTCCCGGAGCTGATCGAACATCTTGTCGTGGGTTGATATACTCATCTCTTGGTCCTATTCACCATTCTTGGCTCCCCTTGTTAGGGGTTATGCTTGCAGCTTACGGTGAGATAAAGAAACGCTACTTGGCGATAGCAGTGCTTAAGCACAGACTATTGCTTTAATATCGTTCCAATCGCCCTCCGCGATTATCGACTTACCTCAGGCTGGTTTCCGGACTCGAGAGGAGGCTTATCACCGCAATTCGCATCCTTCCCAGGGGGAGCCCCAGTGGTTTTTTGCGAATCTAATCCTCTCCTACCGTTGCGGGGGCAGTGTCGGATTTGCGCTATAGATTTGATCGCGCTTACCGACTTCCCAATTATTCACCTCAAATTAATATTTTGATTTTTGGGTGACACCTGGAGGAGTTGTCATTTTATGTTATCGACAGGAGAAGTTTTATTAAAATACACAGTTGATTCGCCTTAAAAAGCGACTGGCAGAACGACGTTTGCGACACTACTGTTTATGGCTGTAATTATTGGTCGTTGCTATGGTAAAAGTGGTCGTGATTTGTTTGATTGATTTGGATTATTTGTATGAATTCTCGACATGTTGGTATCACAGATGAATTGCAGGAGTATCTTTACAATTTTGGAGTTCGAGAAGACCAATTGTTGGAACGCTTGAGAAACGAAACTCTGGCAATGCGTTTTGGACATATGCAGGTCAGTCCAGAACAGGGGCAACTCCTTGCGTTTTTGATCAAGCTTCTTGGGGTTACATCGGTTTTAGAGATTGGTGTTTTTACTGGATACAGTAGTTTATGTATGGCGCGGGCACTCTCGAATGATGGTGTCTTGATGGCTTTAGATAATCAAAAACGTTTTACGGATATTGCCGAAGCTTACTGGTTAGAAGCCGGCGTGCTGGATAAAATTGAATTGCGGCTCTGCGATGCATTGGCCGAAATAGAGCGCTTGCGTCAAAAGGCTGCCCGGTTTGATATGATATTTTTAGATGCCGACAAAGAGCGTTATCCTGATTATTACGAAGCCTGTCTGGGGCTTTTATCGTCGGGCGGGCTTTTAATCGTTGATAACGTGCTTTGGTATGGAAATGTTGCGAAAGCTTCTGTAACAGAGCCTATTACTAAGGCCATTCGTGCCTTAAATAAAATCATCGTAGAAGACGAAAGGGTTGAGATGACAATGCTGCCCTTTTCTGACGGCATGACTTTAGTGCGAAAAAAATAGGAATGATTGCTAGGCGGCTAGATCCTTAAGAGCTTGCACGATTCGCGCAAAAGCTTGCTCTGCCCTGGAGCTAACATGACGCGCACGAAGCCAACCATGCATGAGGCCGGGCTCAATCACAGATCTTGCTGTACTGCCAGTTGATTTGAGTTTGTCGACAAAGTCAGGGCCATCATCAGAAAGTGGATCAAGCTCAGCCGAAGAGATGTAAGCAGGAGGCAGGTTGGAAAAATCATCAGCTTGTGCTGGAAAGATCTTAAAATCCTGTTTGTTTTGCTCGGTTGCAGGGTGACCAAGATAATAATCGATAAAAAGATTAAGATCAGGCGTACTAAAAAGGGGGGCATCTGCTTGTTGAACGCGAGAAGGCAATACTTCGCTTGAGAGCGCAGGGTAAATAAGAAGTTGTCCCTTTATCCAGGGAGCATTAAAGCCAAGTAAGTGGATATCACGGGCGATCATCGTGATTACCGCAGCTAAGGTTCCACCTGCTGAATCCCCACCAATCACCAAGCGATTGATATCTATGTCGAAAATTTTTGGAGCCTCTGTGACGGCTTGGTACACAGCCCAACAATCATCGACTGCTGCAGGATATGGATGTTCTGGGGCTAAGCGATAATCAACGGCGATCACCTGGACATTCGCTTGCTCAGCAAGATCGGCTGTGATGGAATCGTGGCTATCAAGGTCGCCAAGAACCCATCCCCCACCGTGGAAATATATCAAGGTTGGATGAAGGCCTATACGATTTTTTGGGCGATAAACCCGGATCGGAATATCACCATCCGGCCCTTCGATCGCGCCCTCTAGTATTTTTAAATTATCTGGGTGAGAGGACTGGAAGTGTAAACACATCTGGTTGTAACTATGCCTGATATCGTCAAGATCAGTTACGCCCGGCGTCGAGAAGCTTTCTGTTGCGGCAACAAAATCTTGAAGCTCTAAATCCAGCCCATCACTCATTTTTGATTCCTGTTAAAGAATACAGTGCTTGGCGAAATCTGTTGCTTCATTAGCAGACCAGTCGCCTTTTGGTTTTTCTTTCAAACCATCACACCATTCTTTGCTACCAACTTCTGGCGAGCAAGCTGTAAGTGCTGAAATGAAAAGTGCCGCTAGGGCTAGCTTGATATAGGTCATATTTCCCCCTGCCTCGAATGGGCTAAGTAAACATAATTGTACATTAATATTCCGTTATACTAAGTCAGATTTTTCAATCTGGCCACCACGGGATATTACCTAGTTACAAAAATTCTTGTTTTTTTACAGGCTGATCTCCTCAAAGGGGTGAATTTCAGGATACTTAGAGGTCAAGTGTCAGACTTGCACTTTTTGCTCTTGAGCAGCAAACCATCAATACTTGATTTTCCTTTTTTTCATCGTCGGTCAGGATCATGTCCCGATGGTCGGCGTCACCTTCAAGAAGACCAGTTTCGCAAGTGCCGCACACGCCTTCACAACAGGCGTGATCAACGAAAATACCATTATCTTCGAGGATTGTGAGAATACTTTTGTCTGCAGGGACATGAAGCACTTTACCGGTGCTCTGAATGATAATTTCAAAGCTGCCATCGTCTTCTTTCGGACCAGTACTGTCGTCTGCAGAAAAATGTTCAAAATGTACGGTATTGTTCGGCCAAGTTATGGTTGCACATTTTACGGCGTCCATAAGTCCCGTGGGGCCACAGCAGTATATTTGAACTTCTGGCTCGACAGGGCCAAATAAAGTTTGGGTTTTCAAGGGCCCATGTACATCGTCGTAAGACACTACCACGTGGGGGGAGAGCTCGCTTGATTTTAGTTCTTCCATAAAGGCCGCACGGCCTTCGTTTCGGCATGCGTAATAAAGTTGAAAAGGTTTGCCTAAGCTTTTTAAGCGGCGTGCCATGGACAGAATGGGAGTAATACCGATGCCGCCGCCAATGAGATTGTATTTCTGAGCACTTTCATCGAGTTCAAAATGATTGCGCGGCACAGAGATCTCTATTTCATCTCCAATATTCACGGTGTCGTGCAGATACTTTGATCCCCCGCGCCCGTTCTCTTCTTTCTGGACGCCAATGACATATCGAAGTTGTTCCTCGGGGGCATTTGACAGTGAATACTGTCTAATCAATCCGTTCGCCAGAAAGACATCAATGTGTGATCCGGCAGTAAAGGGAGGAAGTGTCTCCCCGCTGGGACTAACCAGTTCGTAAGTACGAATGTTTTGGGCCTGGTCCTTCATAGCGTTAACTAGGACGGTGATCCTTTGGGTCATTGCTTCTAATTTCTCCGCACGTTATCGCTTTTATATTATATCGTATTCATGCTGGTTTTATACTCCAGCTTATTTAACAGACTGGTACTTTTGTTTGAATATGACAACTGTTTGTGTGCTTCTTCTATAATGTTAACAGAGGTAAGTATTTGTTCTTTCCATCGATAAAATACTGTCCTTTAAGCTTCTTGTCTTTTGTCGAGTTTTGCTTGTGTTAGTGTTGAGAAATGGTTTTTGAAAAAAAATATTGGCAAAAATTGAGTACGGTTGCCTCTCTGGTTTTTGGGAGAGTTTTTACTGGAAAATTACTTAAGATAATTTTGGGGCTTGGGTTGACGTTATTCCTTCTCGGGAGCGCATTGATCTTTTATCGAATCCCGATTGCCCAGTACCTTGTTGAATACGTTGCGCAACAAACAAGAATTCCAAACTTTAAAATTAAAGTTACAAATGTTTCGTACGATACATTTGCTCTAGAAGATCTTACCGCAGGAGATGCCGCAGAATTTTCATTGGAAAGCTTGCAGCTAAATTTTGATCTTTTTGATCTTTGGCGCGGGGGAGTTCTAAAGGTAAATATTGATCGCTTGAAATTATCACTTGATGTAACAGGAAAGCGACCTTTACTCGGATCGTTGGATATTTTGTTCTCCGATGGCGAAGGTGCAGAGCCTACTGTTTTATCTGTGTTGCCGTTTCGACCTGAACTTCACCTGACCAATAGCGAGGTGAATATTAAAGGGGAGCAAGGGCTAATCTATCTGCCATTAGCAGCTGAAATTATTGGCACGTCGGAAGATGACGTTCAGGGGTGGCTTAGTTTTGAAGGCGGAAAGCTTGGTGATCGTGAGCCTGAGGAATTTTACTTAGGGGCGATTTTTTCATCATCGGATCTGCAGTTGGATTGGGATGTAAACTGGCGTGAGCTTGGTTTCGAAGGTGAAGGTGCGGCCTCGTTGTTTTTGGATGGCCCGGGGTTAAGTTGGAATGTCTTTGGCGGCATCAAAGGGAGTGTACCTGCCGTCTTCCTTGGCGATCATGCGGCTGATGTGAAAATGCTTGAGGGGGAAGTTAAATTAGACGGTGTTGGTGAAATTAACATTGTTGATAAATCCCCAAAAAAGTGGCGTACAGCAATTGGCCCTCTATTGGAAAACTTGAACAGGTCCACGGCTGATTTATCCTTAGAAATACAGACGCGGGCTCTTTTGCACTCGGGTGTCTCTCTAGAGAGTAATCTGCCCCTAAGAATCAAACAAGCTGGGTTGGACACGCATCTTGGATTTAATCGAGATGTTAGATATGAAATCTCTGGGCTACAAGGCGATCAATCACTCCCTTCAGAGCTAGGTGATTTACTCGGAAATGGCGTATCTGGACAATTTTTTAAAGATCAGAGTGAACTTTCCCTTCAATTAAGCGCTGGGCGGCCTTATTCCCTAAAATTAAATGGCAAAGCAAAAGGACAGGAAGGTATTGATCTCTCTTACCAAGGGGATGTTTCTGGTGAGGTTGGCTTGGGAGAAAACCTTTTAAATGGACTACAAGGAAACTTCGAACTTACCGCCTCAGAAATTACCATGTCAGGGGTTAAGGCAGATAAAGCCCAGCTCCAACTCAATACTATACATAACGGTTCCAATGGTTGGGTCGGAAAATGGCAGGGCGAAGTTAAAGGTGCACGGGTAGAGCAAAAAAATAATGGCACAATAAATGTTTTAAAAGTTTCTTCCGGTTTGCTTGATGGGGCTTACCAACTGGATAGCAATAGCCTGATGGTCGAGGCCCGAAAAGGGAACGCTTTGCTGTCGTCTTTGTCTCTACCTGGGCAAATGGAAATCTCATCCGCGGTTTCTCTTTTGGTGCAAAAGTTCAATACAACGTTGCTTTTACCCTCTCCGACAGTTGAAGCAGCCTCCTTAAAGAAAATAGATACCAAAATTACAGTAAAGGATTTAAGCGCACAGCTTGGAAAGGCTAACAAAAGAATTTCGTTGGCAGCAATTGAATTAGAGCTAAACGGGAATGATAAGGCAGGATGGCGGATGAAGTCGACGATAGGAGAGGCCTTAATTCCAGATGTGAAAATCAGGATGGAGAACTTTTCGTCAATCATCACAACGCCCTTTACGCCGCAAGGAACGCCGGACGATTTTGGCGAGATGCCATTTGAGGTCACTGTTAGTGGGCATTTAAAATCGGAAGATCATGATCTGGCGTTACCAGCGGGGAAATTTTCAGCAAATGGTAAAGGCACGCTGCAAGAGTTAAAATTGCAAGCAGAGTTCAGTCTTCTTAAAGGGGCAACTCTGCTGAGTATTGGGGGGCAGCTTGACCCTGAAGACCTCAATGGGACCTTTGATGTTGTTATTCCAAAGATTTTATTTTTAGAGGGAGGCGTGCAGCCGGCGACGTTCTCTCCTCTATTGTCTGATGTTAAAGTCCAAAACGGTACTTTTTCGGGGCATGCAGAAGTTATCTTGGCAAAGGGGGTTCCTGACGGGCACGGATACATCAATGTTGATATCAATGACGCCGTTATCAGCGACTTGCCTGTTAAAGATCTGGCCGGTCGTTTCTTCTTTCAGGGTATAACCGAGCCCGCCTTACCTCCAGGTCAAAGCTTAAAAATTGGTAACCTTGATGCAGGTGTACCTATTACGGATATTGAGTTGTTATTTGGAGCCTTTCTGGAAAAGGGTGAGCCCGTTATAGAGCTTCGGACTGCGGGCGTGAATATCACTGGAGGTCTGATCAGCTTAAAGCCCGATAAGTTCTTTGTTCTTGAAGAGGATCAGAGTATTGAAGTCTTGGTTGATAAGCTGGATGTTAAAGAGCTTTTTGCTTTGATTGGCCGAGAAGATTTAAGCGGTACAGGTATGCTTTCCGGGCAAGTCCCGATCAGGATTGTCGGCGACCAAGTTATCATCAAAGGCGGACATCTGGCGACAGGTGGCCCGGGGATTTTGCAAATTAGATCACAAGTCATAGCTGATGCATTAGCCTCTGGTGGCGAACAAGTTGAGCTATTGGTTAAAGCACTACAGAATTTTTCTTATACAGAATTGACTTTAGATATTGAAAAACCGATTAACGGAGCTGCTCAGGTCAAGCTGGGAATAAGTGGTGCCAATAAAGATGTTCTGGACGGTCATCCTTTTCGACTTAACATTAACTTGGAAACACGGGTGGAACCTCTACTTGAGGTGTTTTTACAAGGACAGAAAATTTCTCAAGGACTGGTTTCTGGTTTTATTAAGAAGCGATAATTTTCAAACTTAAATTTTTTTATCTCAAAACAATGGTAGAAAGTCTTTATCTTAAAGCCTTGATGTCCGCGAAAATATCGACGTTTCCAATTGCGCCTTTCCTTTGCCTTATTTTGACGGCTATTGTTATCTTGAATAAAATTACTTTTACAAAAGGATCGTGCCTTGCTTGGCCTTCTAAACGATGATTTTTATCGACGTCTAGTGATATTGACCGCAGTGACTGTCGGTCTTCAGGCTTGTGCTCCGACTGTTAAAGTCGAAGCCCCTAAAGAGCCGATCACCATAAACCTGAATATTAAACTGGACGCCGAAGTTCGTGTGCGTTTGGAAGATCAGGCAAAAGACGATATTAACAATAACCCGGCTCTCTTTTAGGTAGTTGGTAGAGGAAACTGAAACAATGGTTCTACAAAGCATGAAAATGTTAAGAGTTCTGTTCATAGCATTCGCTGTCTTGTCGGTTGTCCCATCTGCGTGGTCGGCGGATCTTGATAGTTTGAGAGGTTCTGGTGCTGTCGGAGAAAGATATGACGGCCTCGCTGTTGCCAGAGACAACTCCGTTGCGGAGTTTGTTTCATCGGTTAATGCTGAGCGCTCTAAGATCTATCAACAACGTGCCACGAAAGAAGGGGTACCTGTTCTTCAGGTTGGGCAGGTTTATGCACAACAAATTATGAGTAAGGCGCCTGCAGGTACATGGTTTCTGCTTAAGGATGGATCTTGGGCTCAAAAATAGTTGTGATGTAATCGTTCGGTATGTTTTGATGATGTAAGGCCCTGCTGAAAAGCAGGGCCTTTTGTTTGGCATTTAGACTAAAGTAGGGAGCAAGCCTGTGATTATGCTAAGGGTATAATTTTGGTGTTTCTCAAATGCAGCCGAACTTACTGCAAGCAAGTCCGTTTGATAGCTTGATCCCATCCTTGAAGGTTTTTGTCTCGGGTTTCAGCAGGCATTTGGGGCTCAAAACAATGATCGAGAGACCAGTTTTTCTTGATATCATCTAACGAAGCGTAAATTCCATGCTGCAGGCCTGCGAGATAAGCGGCCCCCAAGGCTGTTGTCTCAGCAACCGCTGGACGGTTAACTTCAAGATTTAGAGTATCGGACAGAAATTGCATAACCCAGTTGTTGGCGACCATACCGCCATCGACACGTAGTGCGTTTGGCGTCATGCCGTCATCTGTCATAGCTTGAAACAGGTCACGGGTTTGATAGCAAACAGCTTCGAGTGTTGCGCGCGTTATTTCTGCGGGTCCACTGTCCCGGGTCAGACCGTATATGGCGCCACGTGCGTGAGGGTTCCAATAGGGAGCGCCTAGCCCTGTGAACGCGGGGACAAGATAAACACCTTTATTGTCAGGAATGCTTTTGGCGAGAGCTTCGGTTTCACTTGCCGATTGGATAATTTTGAGTCCATCACGTAGCCATTGGACTGCTGCGCCAGACATAAAAATTGCTCCCTCAATCGCGTAGGCAGTTTTTCCGTTTACACGGTACCCAATAGTGGTGAGCAAACGGTTCTTGGAGGTCAGAGGTTTTTCCCCAGTGTTTAAAAGGACAAAACAACCTGTGCCGTAGGTGCTTTTTATGTCTCCAGGTTCAAAGCATGTTTGTCCAAAGCTCGCAGCTTGTTGGTCTCCTGCAATGCCTTGTACGGGGATACTGGATCCAAAAACGCTAGGATCGGTTAGCCCAAACTCAGCAGCACACTCTTTTACTTGTGGAAGCATAGAGGCTGGAATATTAAAAATTTTAAGAAGCTCTTCATCCCAACTCAATTTGTGGATGTCGAAGATCATTGTACGTGACGCATTGGTGACATCAGTTGCGTGTTCCTTCCCACCAGTAAGTCGCCAAAGCAGGAATGAATCTATTGTGCCGAAAGCTAGCTCTCCGCGCTCAGCTTTTACCCGCGCACCTTCGACGTTATCGAGAATCCAGGAAATCTTAGTTGCAGAGAAATAGGGGTCGAGCAGTAAACCTGTTTTAGCCGTGACCTGTTTTTCGAGCCCATCGCTTTTTAATTGTGCGCAAAAATCGGCTGTTCGACGATCTTGCCACACTATTGCATTGTAGATAGGTTTTCCCGTTGATTTGTCCCAAACCACGGTGGTTTCACGCTGATTTGTTATGCCAATAGTGGCAACTCTAATGCCTTGTTTTTTTGCATCTTTTAAAGCACGAGTACAGACGTTGAGAGTCGAGGACCATATAGTTTCTGGGTCATGTTCAACCCATCCGTCATTTGGAAAAATTTGAGGGAATTCTTCTTGGGAAACAGCAAGGCTTGTTCCCTTCGAGTCAAAGACAATTGCTCGGCTACTTGTTGTGCCTTGGTCGATGGAAAGAATAAATTTTTTATCACTCATGCCGGATTCCCTATGTACTCCCCTTGGATTTTCATCTTTACTTTCGTATGTTCGTTTATGAAAGTAAAGTGAACATAGGGTCCTTTCGTAAAGGAACTCTGAGAAAAGTAAGGCCAAATAGCCGGGAAAACGGTGAAAAGGTGTGTCGAAGGGATGGTTATATGAATTTAAATAGTTTGAGTCGTCGCCAAAGGCAGATACTTGAATTGGCAAAGGAGCAGGGCTTCGTTTCAATAGAAACGCTAGCACAGGATTTTTCAGTTACGACACAAACCATCCGAAGAGACATCAATGAACTTTGTGATTCAAAGTTTTTAAATCGCTTCCATGGCGGGGCCAGTTTCAGTTCTTCTGTTTTGAACCTTGATTACACGCAACGTCAAGGTATCAACACGCAGGAAAAAGAAGGGATCGCTTTGCTTGTTGCCAAGGAGATTCCAAACAATGCTTCCATATTTATCAACATGGGGACAACCAACGAAAGTGTGGCCCACGCCTTGATGGGGCATATCGGGTTACGAGTGATTACCAACAGTCTCAGTGTCGCTCATATTATGAGCCCAAACCCAAGTTTTGAGATCATCGTTGCCGGGGGAGTGGTGCGCAGTCTTGATCGTAGTATCATAGGGGAAGCAACGGTTGATTTTTTCCGTCAATTTCGCGCAGACTACGGGATCATTGCTGTTGGGGGCATTGATGAAGATGGTAGTTTGCTGGACTACGACTATGGTGGAGTCCGGGTGTCGCAGACTATTATTGAAAATGCTCGCCAAACTCTTTTAGTTGCTGATAGCAGTAAATACGGTCGCAATGCTCTGGTTCGATTAGGTCACCTTTCTCAGATTGATACCTTGGTCACCGACAGTATGCCAAAGGAACCACTTGCTTCGATTATTGAGTCATTGGATATCGAAGTCCTTTGTTAATAAGTCAGATTGATGAGCCGGATTCTTTTCGATCGGGCCTAATTCTAACTGTCTTGTTGTAACTGAACGTTCATACTTTAGCTTTATTTCAGTTGTTCTCTTTCCCGGAATACTTTTCCTGAGGGGTTTTTAAGATTTTAACGAGTTTAAAATTGTTTAAAAACAATAATTTAAGTTTTTTTAAGATGTTTTAAGTGTTTTTCTTCTAACCTTATAGAACGAATATTTGGTGTCATAAAATATTCATTTTAGAAAAATATCACTTGCGTTTATGTTCGAAAATGAACATTTATTAAAGCTAAGAATACTTATTTATTCCCTGAGGAGCATATTATGGCGGTTCGTGTTGCAATTAATGGTTTTGGCCGGATTGGTCGGCTTGTTCTGCGTGCGATTATAGAGTCTGGCCGTGATGATGTTGAAGTTGTTGCCATTAACGATCTGGCGTCGGCTCAGTCAAATGCGCATCTACTCAAATACGATTCTGTTCATGGTACGCTTCGTAAAAGCATCACCGCTGAAGATGGTGTGCTCATTGTTGAGGGCAAACGTATTGCGGTTTTATCCGAACGTAACCCTGCGGACCTTCCTTGGGGAGAGTTGAAAATCGATGTTGCTCTTGAATGTACGGGCCTTTTTACCGCTCGGGAAAAAGCGGCTCTTCATCTAGAAGCGGGTGCCAAGAAGGTGTTGATTTCTGCGCCGGGTAATAATGCTGATCTAACGGTTGTTTACGGCGTAAACCACGACAAAATTACGCCTGAACACAAAATCGTTTCTAATGCTTCTTGTACAACAAACTGTCTTGCACCAGTTGCTCATGTTCTTAACCAGCTGGTTGGCTTGGAAGAAGGCTTTGTAACAACCGTTCACGCCTACACCGGGGACCAGAACACGGTTGATACAATGCATTCTGATCTTCGTCGTGCGAGGGCTGCTGCGCTTTCCATGATCCCGACCTCAACGGGTGCTGCTCGTGCTGTCGGCCTTGTGTTACCTGAATTGTCAGGGAAGTTAGATGGAACTGCTGTCCGGGTTCCAACGGCAAATGTTTCCATGATTGACCTTGTCTTTACTGCGGGACGTAAAACCAGCGCAGAAGAAATTAATCAAGCTATGCGCGCGGCTTCTGAGGGTACATTGAAAGGTGTTCTTGATGTAAATGATGAGCCGCTGGTTTCTATAGACTTTAACCACTCACCTGCAAGCTCGACTTTTGATCTGACGCAAACCCAACTCGTTGGGGATCGTCTGGTTCGTGTCTTGAGCTGGTATGACAATGAGTGGGGGTTCTCCAACCGTATGGTTGACACTGCTGTCGCCCTGGGGCTTAGCCTCTAGGTCTACTTGATCAGGAGGAGGTAGAGGGCCTCCTCCTGATCTTTTTTTGCAGTGCTGTTTAACAGAAATGTTTTACGGGAATGTTTTGAGAAATACATTTTGTTAGACCGTCGGCACGGATAGACGTGCCTTTTGTGTGTTTAAAGGTTTCGCGGGTTGCGACAAAACTGTCGTCGTTAAGCCAAGCATTTGTAACAAAAAAGTGTTATGAGATTAATGCAGGTTATCGTCCTGTAATGAAATAAAATGAAAAGGTTTCAGGAATGAAGCGTAAGCGCCTTTGTAAGATTGTTGCGACTCTCGGCCCAGCGAGCTCTGAAAAAGAGACTATTGCTGCTCTTTTTGAGGCGGGAGTCGATACTTTCCGTATGAATTTCAGTCACGGTACTCATGAAGATCATAAGAAGCGTTACGATCTCATCCGTGAAGTGGAACAAGAGGTGGGCCGTCCGATTGCTGTGCTTATGGACCTTCAGGGGCCAAAACTACGTGTTGGGCGCTTTGTGAATGATTCTGTCGAATTGGTGAATGGCAGTACTTTCCGATTGGACATGAAAGATGAACTTGGTGATGCGACCAGAGCAACTCTTCCGCATAAAGAGATTTTTCAAGCGATTGAGACCGGTACAGAGCTTTTGCTTGATGACGGGAGAATTTGTCTTCGGGTAACAGCCGTAACGGATGTGGAGGCAACGACAGAAGTGATTGTTGGCGGTATCTTGTCTAATAATAAAGGGGTAAATGTCCCCGGTGTTATTCTGCCTCTATCAGCACTTACAGAAAAAGATCTGCTGGATATGGAATTCGGTTTGGAGCTTGGCTGTGATTGGTGCGCGCTCTCTTTTGTACAGCGGCCTGAAGATATTATTGAAGCCAAGCGTCTGGTCAAAGGCCGCGCGGGCGTGATGGCGAAACTTGAAAAGCCTTCTGCGATTGAGCAGCTTGAGGAAATTGTTAAACTGACAGACGCTGTGATGGTTGCCCGTGGTGATCTGGGCGTTGAACTTCCCCCTGAAAATGTACCCGTCCTTCAAAAGCGTATTATTCGTATATGCCGTGAGTATGGAAAGCCTGTTGTTGTCGCGACCCAAATGCTTGAAACGATGGTTTCGGCTCCTACACCAACGCGAGCAGAAGCTTCTGATGTTGCGACGGCGGTATATGACGGTGCAGATGCTGTTATGCTGTCTGCTGAATCTGCGAGCGGTGCTTATCCGCTTGAGGCAGTCACGATGATGAACCGTATTATTGAAACCATTGAGCGGGATCCACTTTATCTTAAATTGGTACACGCAGATGCCTTGGTACCAAACCCTACCGAAGGGGACGCGATAAGTGATGCCGCGCGCCAAGTAGCTGATCTCATTGGTGCCAAAGCAATTGTGACTTTCACGACAACGGGGAGTACGGCCTTTCGTGCCGCGCGAGGTCGCCCAAATACGCCGCTGCTTGGTTTGACACCAGATTTAAGAGTTGCCCGCAAGATGGCGCTTATCTGGGGTGTGCATTCGGTTAACACGCGTGACGTCAAAAGCTTTGGTGAAATGGTGGGGAAATCAACCCGGATCGCCCGACGTGAAGGTTTTTGTGTCGACGGCGATAAGATCGTGGTTACAGCGGGTGTTCCTTTTGGAACGCCAGGTTCAACAAATAACCTACGTATTGCAACGGTTGGTCAGCACGAAAAACCTGATCCGATCGCCTAACTGTTTGAACAGATTTTTCAGTGGGTTTTATAAAAGAAGGTGGCCATTTGGCTGCCTTTTTTTTTACAACTTATTAATGGGAATCTTTAGGTAATGCTCACCATCACTTTCGACTGGGGGGAGCGATCCGGCACGCATGTTAACCTGAATAGAAGGGATTAATAGTGCGGGCATCGCGAGTTGCTTATCGCGTTCTGTGCGCATTTTTATGAACGCCTCTCTGCTGATCCCGTTACGAGTATGCAAGTTATTTTCTCTTTGTGCTTGTACGGTTGTTTCCCAAGCAACTTCCCTACCATTGGGGGCGTAATCATGACAGGTGAAAAGACGCGTTGTGTCCGGTAGGTTAAGGATTTTATGGATTGAATCGTAAAGCTGTCCTGCATCACCACCCGGAAAATCTGCGCGCGCGGTGCCAAAGTCAGGCATAAAAAGTGTGTCGCCGACAAAAGCAAGGTCTTCAACTAAATAAGTCAAGCAGGCAGGTGTGTGTCCTGGAGTGTGAATGGCTCGACAATTAATCTTTCCAATAGAAAATTCTGCGCCATCAGAAAACAAATAATCGAATTGCTGACCGCTAGTATTGAAAGATGGCTCTGCATTGTAGATGGTTTTAAATGTCTGTTGAATTTCAGGTGTATGATCGCCAACAGCTGTCGTGCCCCCGAGCTCTTTTTTGATGAAGGGTGCAGCACTAAGGTGATCTGCATGAATATGTGTTTCGAGAACCCATTGGCAACTAAGTTCAAGCTCTTTAAAGCGCGTAACGAGGATCTTGGCGCTGGTCGTTGATGTGTGGCCGGAATTAGCATCAAAATCCAATACAGAATCAATAATGGCAGCCTGCTTTGTTTGGGAGTCCCAAGCTATGTATGAGATCGTGTTGCTGGCTTTGTGAAAAAAGGCTTCAACTTGTGCTGGCATGGTTTTCTCCAGAATACGATTCGTTGATTAGTAGTATAGCTGTTGACTGATATATATCAATATTGATATATATCAAATTATGAATATGAATGATATGGAAGCTTCTGTTAGTAAAGCAAGCGCACTTTTAAAGGCTTTAGCAAATGAACGTAGGCTTATGATTTTGTGCCAGCTTGTTGAGGGAGAAAAATCCGTAGGGGCTTTAATCGATAAATTAGGAATAGCTCAAGCTATGGTTTCCCAGCAATTATCGGTGCTAAAGAAAGAAGGCCTGGTGAGCTCAAGACGTGAAGGTCAGAATGTTATTTATGGATTGGAAAATCCTGCTGCATTCAAAATTTTAGAAGTACTTTATGATGCATATTGCCCTAAACTTTGAGGCCGTATTTTTGTATAGTGAAGTGGAATTAAAAAATGGTAGGGCAAGTAAAGAAAATTTCACCGTCTGATCTTTTCGAACGCATGAAGGCGGATAATTTTGTTCTTATTGATATTCGGAGCGTACAGGAATATCAGGAAGAGTATTTAAGAGGCTCGAAAAACATTCCAATTGAAGAGTTTGGTAGCTATGACTTTTCAAAAGATTATAATAAGGCGGCAATTTTTTACTGCCGAAGAGGGCGCCGAACTTCGCAAGCAGCTGACTTTCTCAATAAGTACCCTTTTAAGGAAGTTTTGATTCTTGAGGGTGGAATTATGGCATGGAAGGCAAAGAATTTGTCGACAGTAAAATCCACAAAATCTCCTATAGACCTCATGCGGCAAGTTCAAATTATTGCCGGCGGGTTGGTTAGTATTGGTGCTATTTTGGGCTTTTTTGTTAACTCCAACTATATCGCAATTTCAGGCTTTGTTGGTGTGGGGTTGCTTTTAGCAGGCATTTCAGGGGTTTGTGGTCTGGCGAGAGTCTTACGTCTTATGCCGTGGAATAAAAGTATAAATTGAAAGTGCAATTGATTGGGTAGTTAAATAAAAAGCGACTGATATTTAACAGTTTTATAACCCTCATAGTATAATTTGACAGCTTGGTTGTAGTGGCGTCCAATTCAATTGGTCACTGGTATTAATTGGTGGTTCAGGTTTTCCTTTGTTAGTAAATGAAGAATATAAATTGGCGAATATTGTTGTCGTTAGTGGCGATAATAATTTTCGATCAGATTTTGTTACGAGTTTACGTGACGTTGGGTTTTCCAATATCACGTGTTCGACTGATTACGAATTTTTGGATAAGTTATTCCCAGAACTTCTGTTTTTAGATGTGGGGTCCTTTGGCACTAGTTTAAAAGGTGTTTTGGCACAAATCCGACATTTACAACAACAGGAAACTTGCCCCGTAGTTTGTGTTGAAAAATCAAACCAGAAAGCCCTTGATGACGAAAGTATGGCTCTGTTTGACGATATGATTTCATTTCCTCGAGATCTGAATCGTTTGAGTCTGTGCTGTTCTTCTTTGCTTAATTTGTCATATGCCCGCCGTGCTTGGTTTCTTGAGCGTGAGAAATTCGAAAATGAAATCGCAAAAAAAACAGAAAAAGCCGACTTAGCTTTGGTGTTGTTGAAGCAAGCGGAGAGAAAAATACTGGAAAATAACCCGGATTTGCCACTGCAAAGACGTAATAATAGTAACATTATTGCCGACATGAGCCATGAATTACGTACACCATTAAATGCGATACTCGGATTCTCTGAGATAATGAAAGAAGAGCGTCTGGGGACTTTAGGGCACGAAAAGTACCGTGGGTATGTCGGGGATATTCATAACGCGAGTAAACATCTATTAGGAATCGTAAATGATGTTCTAGATTTGGCAAAAGCGGATGCGGAGGAAAACAGTTTACAGATAACAGAAGTGTCGATTCTGGATGCGGTGAATGATACGATGAGAATGTTATCTTTACTGGCTGAAGAGTCCGGCATAGAACTCTCGGTGAATATAGCTGATGATTTTCCCAGTTTAAAAACCGATGAGCGACGTTTCAAGCAAGTCTTAACAAACTTGGTAACCAACGCAATTAAGTTCACCCGCCGAGGTGGCCGTGTTGGCATTGAGGGCCAGTTTGATTTGAAAGATGGTGCGATACTCATGATTATCAGGGACAACGGAGTTGGTATGTCAGCTGAAGAGCTTGCTCTTGCTTTAACGCCATATGGGCAGATTCAAAGAGCGCAGGCACAGACACATGTTAGAGGGACGGGGTTAGGTCTTCCTGTTTCTAAAAGATCGGTTGAGGCTCTGGGGGGAGAGTTACTGATTACAAGTGAGCCTGGGTTGGGGACTGCGGTTACTTTGAGATTTCCGTTGGATTTGACAATAGGTAACAGCTCAGAAGGATTATTTTAATGTGTTTTTTCTTTTCTGTTTTGCACTGATTTTTTGTGACGTGCGTTTCTCTCTGCCTCTTGCCGATATTTTTTTTCCTCTTGAGCAGCTTGTACTTGCTCAATCGTACGTAAGGGCCTTGTTAAATAGGGGCTAGATCTTACTGTCAGTGAAGTTTTCATCAACTTATCCACAGAGTTGTCCACAATATATGGTGTAGTACGCACCTATATATACACAATTAGGAGTGATTTGGAAATAATATAAATCATAGGTTGGTGAGTTACGCATAGATACACTTATAGGGTATGCAGTAGTAAGACATAATTCGTGAATATTTAAAGGTCAGCACGAACTGAGCCTTGACCTATGCTCATACAGACCCCAAATTCAAACAGTATTGTGATGCTGATTTGTAGATCATGAATAATGGAACGGTTGCCTTAATGGAGCCTATATAAAGAATGAGCCTTGCTCTATCGAGGAGGTATTGGTGTCAAGATTGTCTCTATTTAATAGTCCCCTAATGTTGGGTTTTGAGCAGTTTGAACAAGCGATTGATATGATTACGAAGACAGCCGCTGACGGTTATCCGCCGTATAATGTGGAAAAGGTTAGCGAGAATAAAATTCGTATAACGCTTGCTGTTGCAGGATTCTCTCCCGAGGATATGCAGGTACAAATTGAGAACAACCAGCTTGTTATACGTGGTAAGGCTAAATCCGACGATGAAAAAGAATTTCTTCATCGGGGAATTGCGACGCGTCAATTCAGACGCGCATTTGTGTTAGCAGAAGGCATTGAAGTTCTGAATGCAAATCTAGATAACGGGTTATTGCACGTAGATTTAGAGCAGCCTTTACAAAACGTCTCTGTGCGAAGTATTGAAATCCAAACGAGTAAGAGTGACGTCAGAACGACAGTGATTGAAGAGAATTAAAATCAATAATAAATGAATCTGATTGATGGTTCTTTAAGAATAAAGAACTATTGTTGGTACATGGCTGTTCGATAGGCTAAAATGTCGATGCCGAAGTGGGAAAAGAGTAATGATGATAAAGCAAGTTATTTCAGAGTTGATGACGGATCAGGATATGACAGCATTGGGCCTTGAGGTTGTGGCCTATGTTAAACCTGTTGATGTTGAGGGTGATGCTTGCTTTGGTATTTATGCTGCTGATGGGACTGAGATAACAGTCGTTGGCGATCGCGATGTTGCTTTCGCCGCTGTTCGGCAACAAGATCTTGAGCCGTTAAGCGTTCATTAGAATAAAATCTTGTATATAGAGATTTAAAAAGGCCCCCGTTTGGGAGCCTTTTCCTTTTTGTATGAAACGAACTTAACCTGACTTAAGCAGCATGACTTGTCGTTGTTGCGCTTAGGAGTGCGTAAATGCCATCGTCACTATTCGTTCCCCTAAGCTTTTCACAAGTCGTCGCGTTACGTAAAAAACGTGACACTCGTGCGAGTGCTTTGAGGTGATCTGCGCCTGCAGTTTCAGGTGCAAGCAACAGGCAGATCAGGTCAACCGGTTGTTCATCAATTGAATCAAAGTCTATAGGACGCTCTAGTTTAAAAAAGAATCCATAAAGTTTGTCGAGATTTGGAAGTTTACCATGAGGAATGGCTATGCCTTGTCCTATTCCGGTTGTTCCAAGCTTTTCACGTTCAATGAGAACGTCAAAAATATCTCGTTCTTCTGATCCAGTGATGGTCGCAGCCCGTTTTGCAATTTCTTGAAGAAATTGCTTTTTACTGTTAGCGCGCAAATCTGCGGCCACGGCATTTGGGCCGATTAGGTCGGTTAATTCCATTACATACGTCTTTAGCTGTTATTTGCTTTAGCTTTTTGAAGGGTCAACCCAGCCAATATTTCCATCAGAACGGCGGTAGATCATATTTAATCCTCCGTGTTTACTGTTGCGAAACATCATGGCGGGAAGGTCTTCGAGATCCATGCGCATAACGGCAAGGCCTGTGGTTAGAGTCGGAATTTCTGCTGCCATTTCTGCCACGATTAAGGGGCTATCTTCAGCATCAATTTCGGTTGGTTCTTCTTTTTCTTGCTCACCAGATAAAATGTAGTGCTGAGCATGGGTTGCTTCTTTGCCACCTTCGGCATGGTCATCGCGCAATCTACGCTTATGACGTCGCAACCGTTTTGACAGTCTTTCTGCGGCTAAATCAAAAGCAGGATATGGTTCTCCTGCTTCACCATTTGCTTCAAGTCTTATGTTTTTACCGACATGCGCCACCACCGTAGTACGGTAGAGGTACGCATTCTTGGATATCGTGACGTTTACATCAATTGCATCGCCAAAATACTTATCCAGTGTTGCGGTAAGGTTTGCTTCGATATGAGTGCGCAGCGCGTCGCCAACGTCGAGCTGCTTGCCTTTAACGGTAAGCTGCATGTGAACAAATTCTCTGAATTGTTAAGGGGGTTAGCGTAATAGCCATATGTGCCAATCAAGCCCCGCTATCTGGGGCGGCACCATAGTGTCGTCGTTTCGGTGAGTCAAGGACAGTAGGTATAACCATGTTTTCCTCTCGTTAAAGTAAACGACAGATGTAGTATACACAGTCTTTTTAAGAGAGTCGATTTTGTTAAGCGAAAAATTACAAAGTAAGTTTCTTTTCTCGACGTCGCTGTACGGAGGATGGAATACCCAAAGCTTCGCGATACTTGGCAATTGTACGCCGGGCAATATCTATGCCCTCGGCTTTTAGTTTTGTGACGAGTGCATCATCAGAAAGGATTTTTTTATGATCCTCTTCATCAATAAGTCTTTTAATTCGATCTCTAACAGCTTCAGAGGAGTGCGTATTTCCATTGTCGCCTCCAATTGAAGAGGTAAAGAAGTATTTCATTTCGAAAGTACCTCTTGGGGTTACCATATATTTGTTTGATGTCACCCTGCTTACAGTAGATTCGTGCATCTCTATGACTTCGGCGATGTCTTTCAGCGTGAGAGGTTTTAGAGCCTGAACCCCTTTTTTTAAAAAGCCGTCCTGTTGACGGACAATTTCTGTGGCGACCTTAAGAACGGTTGTTGCTCGTTGGTGGAGGGCTTTGATAAGCCAATTGGCAGACTGTAACTGTTCAGAAATATATGATTTATCTTCTTTGGTGCGGGCCAGGTCAGTGATACTGCCATGATACTTGTTATTGAGGAGAACTTTGGGTAAGGCATCGTTGTTCAACTCAATATTCCATCCGTCTTTACCGTCGGATTTGATAATAACTTCTGGAATTAAGGTTTCGACGTCACTGGTATCAAAGGCGGCTGCGGGCCTGGGGTTAAGGCCGCGAATTTCAGCAATCATATCGGTGATGTCTTCGTCATCAACACCGCAAACGCTTCGCAGGCCTTTTATGTCGCGCTTGGCTAAGAGATCTAGATTATCTAGTAGTGCCTGTATGGCGGGATCGAGTCGGTTTTTTTCCCGGAGTTGGATCGCGAGACACTCAGCAAGGTCACGTGCGCAAATGCCGGCGGGATCGAACTCTTGAAGAGTTGCAAGAACGGAAAGCAGTAGATCGATAGGGCAGCCCAGTTGAGCAGCGAGCTCTTCCAAGTCAGCTCTGATATATCCGGTCTCATCAACCTGATCGATGAGATGAATGCCGATTATACGCTCAGCAGGTGAGCTGATCTCCATGTTAAGTTGCTCGCGCAGATGGTCGCGCAGTGTCTTTGTTTCTTCTAGACTATTTTCGAGGGAATAGGATGCGTCCTCAAAGCGGGTGTTGCCGCCAGGCCCCCAATTAGAAAAGGAGGTGTTGTCCTCACTCCATTGGTTGTCAGGGCTACTGTCGTAATAATTATCAAAGTCGTTATCTAGAGGCGCTTGATTGCTGTCTGGTAATGTTTCAGCATTTGTGAGTTCTAAAGAATCTGGTTGTGATTTTTCATTTTCTGAAGGAGAAGCGGCGGCTGAGTGTAGATCGGTATTGTCTGTTTCTGGGAGAGAGGAATTTCCTGTGCCGTCATCCCTGTCGAGCAAAGGATTTTGTTCTATTTCCTGTTGGACATAATCAACTAAATCCATGTTCGACAATTGCAAAAGCTTAATCGCCTGCTGTAACTGCGGGGTCATCACGAGGCTTTGACTTTGCCTCAGCTCTAGTCTTTGCGATATTGCCATAGGTATAACCCTTAGAGGCTAAACCTTTCGCCTAAGTAAACACGACGTACATCGTCGTTGTTCACAATTTCACTAGGGGTGCCTTCCATAAGCACGGTTCCATCATGAATGATATAGGCTCTATCAACAATATCCAAGGTTTCTCGTACATTGTGATCTGTAATTAGGACGCCAATTCCACGATCTTTAAGGTGCATTACAAGATCTCGAATATCACCAACCGCGATGGGATCAATCCCCGCAAGGGGCTCATCAAGCAGAATAAAGCTTGGGTCAGAGGCGAGAGCGCGGGCAATTTCTACACGGCGACGTTCTCCCCCTGAGAGGGCAATTGCCGGGGTATTTCGCAGGTGGGTGATAGAAAACTCTGCAAGCAGACTATCTAATTTAGCCACTCTCTTGCTTCTCACAGGCTCGACGACTTCGAGAACACCGCGAATATTCTCCTCAACCGACAGCCCGCGGAAAATAGAGGCTTCTTGGGGGAGATACCCAATACCCATGCGTGAGCGGCGGTACATAGGAAGGTCTGTGATGTCCTGGTTATCGAGAGTAACCCAACCTGAATCCGGAGAGAGTAACCCCGTTATGATGTAAAAGCTGGTAGTCTTCCCCGCGCCATTTGGTCCAAGAAGACCAACAACTTCGCCGCGTTGTACGCGCATGGAAACGGCTCTCAGTACAGGTCTCTTTTTGAAACTTTTACCAATATTAGTGACCATTAGCCCCTGATTATCAGCAATAAGAGAAGGCACTGATTTCTTGTCCTGACTTGCTGCTGGGTGCTGCTTGTTTGTCATTCAGCTCTGCCGTTAAAAATCGATGCGTGTAAAACGCGGTGGATACTATTTGAGTTGATCTGTCCAGATAACATGCTATTTCTTTTTACTTGAAGGAAGTATGAGGCCGGTAACAGGCGCGCCACTACTGCTTTTCAGCTTGCTAACGCCAGTAGCGAGGTTAAATTCTGCTTCATCACCATTCATTTGGTTTTCCCCCTGGGTTATTTTTACATTCCCAATGAGGTTCGCCAACTCCTTCTTTACATAATAGATGCCTTGATTACCGGTGGCGTACTCAGTTTTTGTTGCTACTCGTACATCGCCGTGGGCATCAATGCGTTCCAATTCGAGCTTATTCTCGGCATCTCGAACAAAGTATGCTGTGAGAACGTTGCCGTGAACTCTTTTGTCTTCACGAATGGCAACGGCGTTGCCTCGGGCCACGGCAAGTTGTTTTTGTTCCCAGTATTCAAGGCTATCGCGTGCGGTTATCGTATCAGCTCCGCTGACCATACGGAGGTTTTGACCTGTGAGAACCATTACCTGTTTGTCGATATCGTAAACACCATTGTCTCCATAAGCCGTCTCACCAGGTGAGACAATCTTAACGTCACCAATAGCATCAACCCGGTAAATTTCAGTGCCGCCTTCAACGCCTTCACGGTAGTGAGCTATCAGCTGGTTACCAAATACTTCGAGCTCGCCTTGGGCGGCACGCGCATTGCCACTGGCAACGTATTGTTTTTGATCCCGGCGCCATTCAATACCTTCGTCAGCATTGATTTCGAGGGGAACATTACTGCTTCCCAACCCTTCGGTCAAAGCTTGTGCGTAAACAATGGAGGAAGAGCTAGATATAAGAATTGTCGCGACGATAACTAAAGCAAATGCCAAGTGTATTGTTTTATTTGGAGTCATATTTTCACGGGTCATTTTTTTAAGGCCTCCTGAGCCCCGGGAAGAATAATCAAGTGGCTCTTTCCTGTAAAAGTAATGCGTTGACCCCGGTCTGTTATGATAAATCCTTCAGAGTTGATTGTCCCTGAAGGGCCGTGGCCTTGGACGGGTAGTTGTCCAAAGGCAGACCCGGATTTCGCATCCAACATGGCTTCCTCAGTCACAATTTGAAAGCCTTGATCTTGAAATATGTTCACATTTCCATTCAGGTTAAGGTATTTTTCATCACGGTCATAGACGCCTGATTGAGCTGATAAGGCGAGCCAGGTGCCATCCTCTAATGTAATGTCAGCTTTGGGTAGAGTAAGGAATATCTCACTCTCTCTCTCGCTGGATTGTTCGGCGAGATCCGCAATGATCGTGAAGGGTTGGTCTTTTTCATCAAGGCCAAGATATTTAGGGTTTAGAGCGCTGAGTGTATCTGGGGTCGATGTTTCAAGAATACTGTTGCCGATCGCGGTACCTTCGGAAATAACCTGTTTTTCAAGTTGAGGCCAGACGATGACAAGTAGAATCAAAACGATTGCAAAAAATGGAAGTGTAACCTTCGCAATACTAACAAAAACACTGTAAGCATTACCACCTGAAAATCTCGGCGGCTTTACGGGTGTCGTGTCCTCGGGTCCTGTCAGGGCGAGGTTTGTAGCGTTGTCCGTTGATCTTTGCGAGGTACTCATTCTTTTATGTAATCTCAGGTTTTTTTTAGGCGATGCCTGCGCGCAGGCAGTCATGAATGTGTATTATGCCAACAGGTAAGCTGTTATCAGTGACAAATAGGCTGGTGATGGAGCCTTCGTTCATCTGGCCTAGAGCTTCTGCGGCCAAAGCGTCGGGGCGAGTGGTTTTTGGGGCTGCAGTCATTACCGCTTCGGCAGTCATGGAAAGCAGGTCAGAGTTCATATGTCTACGTAAATCCCCATCGGTTATAATGCCCTCCAACTCTCCTTTTGCGTTGGTAACGCCGATGCACCCAAAGGCACGGTTCGTCATGATAAGGATTGTTTCTGTCATCGATGTCTTCAGAGGGCAAATGGGAAGCTGTTCAGCATGCATGATGTCTGAAACCTTGAGGAGCTTGTTGCCTAGAGAGCCGCCTGGGTGGAAGACTTTGAAATCATTCGGCTGAAAGTTTTTTTGCTCCATTAGGGCTATTGCTAGAGCATCCCCTAAAGCAAGTGACATTGTCGTTGACGTTGTTGGTGCGAGACCATGGGGACAGGCTTCTGGAAGTGACGGCAAGATAAGTGCTACATCAGCGGCTTCTGCCAGAGCTGAAACCCGTTTGCTGGTCATGGCAATCAAGGGGATACCAAAGCGCCGAGTATAGGTGATCAAGTCGCTAAGTTCAGAGGTGTTTCCTGAGTTAGACATGGCGAGCACGGCGTCATTTTTGGTAATCATGCCGAGGTCGCCATGACTGGCTTCGCCGGGATGCACGCAATAAGCGGGAGTACCGGTTGATGCTAGGGATGCGGCTATTTTTTTAGCAATATGTCCGCTCTTCCCCATGCCTGAGATAATCACACGTCCGGTGACGGCAAGTAATAAGTTCAATGCTTCAATAAAGTTTCCATCAAGCTCTTTACTTAACATTTGAATGCCTCGGGCTTCCAAATCCAAGACCCGCCGTGCTGTTTCCAAGGCTTTAGAAGTGTCTGTCACAGACTGTGTCATGTCGGGCTCGGTATTACGAACTTGATTGGCCATTTGTTATACTTGAATCCAAGGCAAAATATAAAGCTGGCACCAAAGGTGCATGTCTTAACTAATTGGTACACTTAAAACGCTGGTAAGTAAAACCAGCGTTGCTGAAATTCGTATGAAAATGGACATAAATAATGTCGAGATAATGGCTGACAGTTAACTTTAAGTATCAGCCATTATTTTTTTACGGTTTAGGAGTGAGCAAAAATATCTGTTTCGTCCCATCCTGCGATATCAAGTTTGGCGCGCCAAGGCAGGAAGTCAAAGCAGGATTTAGCCATCTGGGTACGGCCTTCTCTTTCGAGGCGCTCTTCAAGAATGGCCATCATTTTGTGGAGATAAAGGACGTCGGAAGCGGCGTATTTAAGTTGATCTTCTGAAAGTTCTGGAGAGCCCCAGTCGGATGACTGTTGCTGCTTGGAGATGTCAACTTTCAATAACTCTTTGCAGAGTTCTTTGAGGCCATGACGGTCTGTATAGGTTCTGATCAGTTTAGAGGCAATTTTAGTACAGAAAACGGGAGTGCAGGTGACACCGAGATAACGTTCAATTGCTGCAAGGTCGAAGCGGGCAAAGTGAAATATTTTGGTAATGTCCTGGTTGGTAAAGAGCGCACGAAGGTTCGGTGCATCAAAGTTACCATCCTTGAACTGTACGAGATGACAAACACCATCTCCTGCTGAAAGCTGTATCAGGCAAAGTCGATCCCGGGATAAATTTAATCCCATGGTTTCTGAATCAACTGCAACGGCGTTCCCGAAATCTACGTCATTTGGAAGGTCTGTTTGGTGGAGGTGGATTTTTACGTCGCTCACTTTGGGCTCCTGGAGTGGGTTGGTCGCGCTAAGAGCATATCAGCAAAGCGTCGATGTAACGTTAATGTGGCTGCATTCTCGCTGGCGGTAAAATTCTGTCAAGGTTCTTGCGGCTTTTAGTGTATATTATTTGTACGTATGTGCGCCATTCCTGTTTCGTAAATGGAATGATTGATTGGAGTTCAATTGTACCGAGGGTATGCAAGTGAGAGGTCGAATGAAAAGCTCAACTAAAGTCGTGACTGTATTTGGCGGATCAGGGTTTGTCGGTCGTTACGTTGTCTCGCTATTGGCGAAAGATGGGTGGCAAGTACGTGTGCCTGTAAGAGACCCGCATCATGCCAAATTTTTGTGTCCCTGTGGTGATGTGGGACAGGTTGTGCCTCTGGTTATTGATGTCTTTGATGAGGAAGCCGTTTCGCATGTGATTGCTGGAAGTGATGCGGTCGTTAATCTTATTGGAATTCTTTTTGAAGGGGGGAGGCAGCGGTTCGATTATTTGCAGGCTTCATTGCCGGGGGTAATCGGGCTGGCTGCGAAACATGCGGGGGTGAGGGCTTTGATCCAAATGTCAGCTATTGGCGCTGATGTGCGGTCTTTTTCAGCTTATGGTCGAAGTAAGGCAGAAGGGGAGTTGGCGGCGAAGTCGAGCTTTCCAGGAGTAACGATCATGCGGCCGAGTATAATTTTTGGTCCAGAGGATGATTTTTTTAATCGCTTCGCTCGCATGTCAGTGATCAGTCCTTTTTTGCCTTTAATCGACGGTGGTCGGGTGAAATTTCAACCTGTTTATGTAGGGGACGTCGCGCATGCAATTCTTAAAGCTGTAAATAACCCGAAAGATTATGGGGGGAGTGTTTATGAGCTTGGCGGCCCCAGGGTTCTGTCTTTTCGAAGGTGTTTAGAGGTTATGTTGAGGCAAATTAGGCGAGACAGACTATTTGTATCTCTGCCCATGTGGATTGCTAAAGTTCAGGCTTTCTTTTTCGGGGTGCTACCGAACCCGCCACTCACTTTGGATCAGCTTAAGATGTTACAAAATGATAATGTGGTCTCAAGCCATGCATTGGGTGTTGGTGCATTCGGTATTGATCCGGTTGATGTTGAATTGATTTTGCCGACTTATCTGTCTCGATATCGTTCGGGTGGGGGTAAGTAGTCGGGTTTGATAAAAATACTCCGCAATAGTACCAAATCGAGACTATTGTGAGTTGCTTCTTGATATTTTTTTGATTTTTCGAGAATTTTCTCTCTGTAATTTGACATATAGGTCAAATATAGTTACCTATATGTACTATTGATTGTTGCTATAGCGGAGACTCGCAGATTGCTTGTGCGTGGGAAATTCCACATTGCATTAAAAATAATAAAAAAAGCGCACTGCTTCAGGAGAGAGAAAATGTCAGACAAGATGCTTCAATTCGTTCGGCAAGAGCGAAAGATGCCAGAAAAACGTACTCCGAAGCAGCGGAGTGAGGATTTTCGGGAAATATATGATTCTTTCACAGAGGGCGCGGCTCAAATTCAAGCAAGTCGCTGTTCTCAGTGTGGTGTCCCATTTTGTCAGATCCACTGCCCACTTGCCAACAACATCCCGGACTGGTTAATGCTGACGGCAAATGGTCGCTTGGAAGAAGCTTACGAGCTTTCGCAGGCAACCAATAATTTTCCGGAAATTTGCGGAAGAATTTGTCCTCAGGATAGGTTATGTGAAGGTTCCTGCGTTATTCAGCAATCAGGGCATGAGACGGTTACCATTGGAGCTGTAGAGAAATTCCTTACCGACACTGCGTGGGAAAATGGTTGGGTGAAACCTGTTGTTCCGGTTCGAGAGCGCGCAGAAACCGTCGCTATTATTGGTGCCGGTCCCGGAGGGTTAGCTGCGGGTGAGCAGCTACGGCGCAGGGGGTATCAGGTTCATATTTATGATCGTTATGACCGTGCTGGCGGCCTGCTTAGTTATGGAATACCGGGTTTTAAACTTGAAAAAGATGTTGTTGATCGGCGGATCAAACTGCTGGAAGAAGCCGGGATCAAGTTTCATCTTGGCCAGGATATTGGCGGGACACTTCCTTTTTCTGAATTACGTGAAAAGCATAATGCAATTTTGGTTGCGACGGGTGTATACCAAGCGCGTGATCTTAGTCTGCCAGGTAGTGAACTCGGGAATATTTTACCAGCACTCTATTATTTGACGGAAGCAAATCGCCGTGATTTAGGCCTTGGGTCTGACCATATGAGTGAAGACCTGGATGCCAAGGGCAAGAACGTTGTTGTTATTGGCGGTGGAGACACGGCTATGGATTGTGTTCGTACTGCCGTTCGTCAGGGAGCAAAATCCGTTAAATGCCTTTATCGCCGAGATAAAGAAAATATGCCCGGGTCAGAGAGAGAAGTTAAAAACGCCGAGGAGGAAGGTGTTGAATTTGTTTGGCTGTCCGCTCCTGATGCTTTTGTTGGTACGGAGAACGTAAGCGAAGTCCTTGTTTCCAAAGTTCATTTGGGTGTTCCTGATGCTTCAGGGCGTCAAGTGCCGCAAATTGTACCTGATTCTCGTGAAGCCATTCCTGCTGACCTTGTTATCAAAGCGTTAGGGTTTTCACCGGAAAACTTACCGAAACTCTTTAATGAGCAAGCTCTTGAGGTGAGTAGTTACGGCACGTTACAGGTTAATAATTCAACGATGATGACGGCCTTGGATGGTGTTTTTGCCGCTGGTGATATTGTTCGTGGTGCGTCCCTTGTTGTTTGGGCAATCAAGGATGCTCGGGATGCTGCTGATCAAATACATTCATATATCGAGCGCAGAAAAACTGCAGCCGCTTAAGGAGAGAGCCCATGGAAAGTAAAAACCCAATTGAAAAATGGGAAGAGCAGGCTGCGCATTATCAAAAGCATGGTCTTTATAATCCCGAAGACGAACACTCTGCCTGTGGTGTTGGTCTTGTTGCCGCAGTTGATGGAAATCCTCGGCGTTCTGTTGTTGAAGCGGGTATTGAAGCTCTCAAAGCGGTCTGGCACCGTGGCGCTGTAGATGCTGATGGGAAAACTGGTGACGGATGTGGAATTCACGTCGAGATTCCAAAAGAATTTTTCCGCGAACACATTGAGCATATCGGTCATGCGAAAAAGCAGGAAGACCTCGCCATTGGTATGGTGTTTTTACCAAGGACAGACTTCGGTTCGCAAGAACGCTGCCGTGTTATTGTTGAGCGAGAAATTCTTAATTTTGGTTATTCTATCTATGGCTGGCGTCAAGTTCCGGTCAACACATCGATTTGCGGGGAAAAGGCAAGCCTGAACCGCCCTGAAATTGAACAGATTATGATTGCCAACAGCAAGGGTGTTGACGCTGAGCGTTTTGAAACTGACCTTTATATTATTCGGCGCAGGATTGAAGCCGCAACTGAGCGTGATTCTATAAAAGACTTCTATATTTGTTCCTTCAGTTGTCGCTCAATAATCTATAAAGGCATGGTCCTTGCTGAGAATTTGGCTGATTTTTACCCTGACCTTCAGGATGAGCGCTTCGTTTCTTGCTTTGCGATCTTCCATCAACGCTTTTCGACCAATACTTTCCCGACGTGGCATTTGGCGCAGCCCTTCCGAGTAATTGCCCATAATGGAGAGATCAATACGCTTCGGGGTAATGTGAATTGGATGAAGTCACATGAATGTCGAATTGATCATCCAAAATTTGGATCAAACGTTGAAGATCTAAAGCCTGTAATTCGACCGGGAAGTTCTGATTCTGCTGCTTTGGATTCTGTGTTTGAGTTAATGATCCGGTCAGACCGTAGTCTTCCGATGGCGAAGACGCTGCTGGTGCCTGAGTCATGGAGTAAGAACGACGCCGTTCCACAAGAGCACAAAGAGCTCTATGCCTATTGTAATGCTGTGATGGAGCCGTGGGATGGTCCCGCTGCTGTCTGTGGTTTTTCTGGTCCTTGGGCATTGGCGGGAACGGATCGCAACGGCCTGAGACCGATGCGCTATGCGATCACAGATGACGGTTTGCTCTTTGCTGGGTCAGAGACCGGGATGGTTCATATTGATGTGAGCCGTATTGTTGAGAAAGGCCGATTGGGTCCAGGACAAATGATCGCGGTCAATTTCGAAGAAGGTAAGATCTACAAGGATAAAGCTTTAAAGGATCGTTTGGCAGCGCAACAGCCTTATGGGGATTGGCTGAAAAATATTCTGGTCATCGACGACCTTGTCAAAAAGCACAAATACAGCCGTAAACCTCTCTCTCGTGATGAGTTAAGGCGGCGCCAGTTGGATTTCGGTCTCACAGTTGAAGATATGGAACTTATCCTCCATCCAATGGTGGAGGGTGCCAAAGAAGCGATAGGGTCAATGGGGGATGATACGCCACTTGCGGTTCTCTCTGACAACGTGCGGCCGATGCATCATTTCTTCCGTCAAAACTTTAGCCAGGTGACAAACCCACCAATCGACAGCTTGCGTGAAAAACAGGTGATGTCATTGATTACGCGTTTGGGTAATCTTGGCAATGTGCTGGATGAAGAAGAAGGTCAGGTGACCATTCTTCAATTAGACTCTCCAGTTTTGACTAATTCTGAATTTGTCGCTCTATCTAAACATATGGGCCGTTCGGTCGGCGTCGTTGACTGTACTTTTGAGGCAAGCGGCAAGCCGGGATCTTTGCGAAATGCCCTAAATCGGGTGCGTCGTGAGGCTGAAGAGTTTGTGCGCGAAGGGTTTGAGCACGTTGTTTTGACCGATGAAGCGCAAAGTGCTGAGCGCGTTGCCATTCCAATGATCTTGGCAACAGGTGCTGTTCATACACATCTTGTCGAACACAAGCTTCGGTCTTTTTGTTCTATTAATGTGCGCAGTGCTGAATGTCTGGATGTTCATTATTTTGCAGTTCTCATTGGTGTTGGTGCAACAACTGTAAATGCCTATTTGGCGGAAGAGGCGATTGCTGATCGCCATCGTCGTGGCTTGTTTGGCGATATGAGCTTTGATGTTTGTATGGAGCGTTTCACAACGGCTGTGGACGATGGGTTGCTTAAAATCATGGGTAAGATGGGAATCTCCGTTATCTCATCTTATCGGGGGGGGTATAACTTCGAAGCTCTGGGGCTCTCCCGTACTTTGGTTGATGAATTCTTCCCGGGAATGCCAAGCCGGATTTCAGGTATTGGTATGAACGGACTTGAAGAGAAGGCGCTCGAACTTCACGAAAAAGCGTGGCAGTCAGACTCGACCGCTCTCCCTGTTGGGGGGTTTTATCGCTATCGCGCAGGGGGGGAAGAGCATGCGTGGGAAGGTCAGCTGATTCACACCATGCAAACGGCGGTTACTAAGGGATCTTATTCTCTTTTCAAGAAATACACTCAGGGGCTTCATGAGCGCCCGCCGATCAATTTACGTGATTTACTCGACTTTAAGCGCGATCCCGAAGGTGGACTTGACGTTGAAGATACAGAGTCAATCACATCATTGAGAAAACGCTTTATCACTCCAGCAATGTCGTTGGGGGCTTTAAGCCCGGAAGCCCACGGTACGCTTAATATTGCCATGAACCGTATTGGCGCCAAGTCTGATTCCGGGGAGGGTGGTGAAGTGCCCGAACGTTATGTGCCACACCCGAACGGTGACAACGAAAACTCTGCTATTAAGCAAGTGGCTTCTGGTCGTTTTGGCGTGACGGCTGAATATCTGAATAAGTGCCGTGAGATCGAAATTAAGGTCGCGCAGGGGGCAAAACCGGGTGAAGGCGGGCAGCTTCCAGGCTTCAAGGTGACGAAACTGATTGCACGGTTACGTCATTCTACCCCGGGCGTAACCCTGATTTCCCCGCCGCCACATCACGATATCTACTCGATTGAAGATTTGGCTCAGCTTATTTACGATCTCAAGCAGATCAATCCGATAGCAAAGGTCTGTGTGAAGCTTGTCGCACGTTCCGGGATAGGAACTGTTGCTGCTGGTGTGGCCAAGGCAAAGGCGGATGTGATCCTTATTTCAGGTAATGTCGGCGGAACCGGAGCATCACCACTAACATCCTTGAAATTTGCGGGTGTTCCCTGGGAAATTGGGTTGAGTGAAGTTCAGCAGGTTTTGACGTTGAACGGTTTGCGAAACAATGTCACGCTTCGCACCGATGGTGGCCTCAAGACAGGTCGCGATATCGTCATTGCGGCAATGCTTGGCGCCGAAGAGTATGGTGTTGGGACTGCGTCTTTGGTGGCTATGGGCTGCATTATGGTGCGCCAGTGTCATTCAAACACTTGCCCTGTGGGTGTTTGTACGCAAGACGAAGATCTACGTGCGCGCTTTGGCGGGACGCCAGAAAAAGTTGTTAATCTGTTTAGCTTTATTGCCGAAGAGGTTCGTGAAATTTTGGCCTCTCTTGGTTATAAAACTTTAAATGAAATTATTGGACGTACTGACCTGCTAAAACAAGTGAGTAGGGGGGCGCCGCATCTTGATGATCTCGATCTCAACCCATTACTTGCACTTGCTGATAGCGGGGATGCAAAGCGTTATTGCACTCTTGAAGGACGTAATGCGGTTCCTGATACTTTGGATGCTCAGATCATTAAAGATGCGAACCCCTTCTTTGAAGTCGGGGAGAAGATGCAGTTACAGTACAATGTGCGAAATACCCACCGTGCTGTCGGGACACGTTTGGCCTCTAAAATAACCCGCCGTTTCGGCATGAAAGAACTACAGCCGGGTCATATTACAGTGCGTTTACGCGGTTCTGCAGGGCAATCTCTTGGTGCTTTTGCAGTGCAGGGGATGAAGTTGGAAGTTTTTGGGGATGCCAATGATTACGTAGGTAAAGGCTTGTCCGGAGGCGTGATTGCCGTGCGTCCATTAGCTTCAAGTAAGCTTGCAACTCAACATAATACGATTATCGGCAATACTGTGCTCTATGGGGCAACGGCTGGGAAACTTTTTGCTGCTGGACAGGCTGGTGAGCGTTTTGCTGTGCGTAATTCAGGAGCTGAAGTGGTGGTTGAGGGGTGTGGTTCGAATGGCTGTGAGTATATGACAGGTGGAACTGCGGTCATTCTTGGAGATGTCGGAATGAACTTTGGGGCTGGAATGTCTGGAGGCATGGCGTTTATTTATGATCCTAATCGCTTGCTCCCAAGTCGAATTAACAATGAAACTGTGATTTATCAAAAAGTTAAAACGGATCATTGGGAACAAGTGTTACTTGATTTGATAAAAGAGCATCGGGCTGAAACTCAGTCGGTGTATGCAGAGCTTCTTCTTAATGACTGGCACCAGATCAAAGGTGACTTTTGGCAAGTCGTTCCAAAAGAAATGCTCAACCTTTTGGAACACCCAGTTACCGACGAAGCTGAGTTAAAAACAGCTTAACCGTTTTTTGGGGAGTTAATGGTGATTAGCTCCCCTAAACGGTTTTCCTAAGGCAGATAATTTTCTACTCTTTGAATCAAATTTATATTGAGATCTGGCGGATTAATAACGTCAAATTTGTATGATTTCCCAGATTCTATTGGCGTGTATTTCCCTACTGTGTCGTTGAAGGTCAACTGCCCTTCCTTGAAATTTCTAAATTGGGTTTCTTTGTGATCTGACATATTCATATAAGTCAGGCGCTCTGGCGCGATTTCTTTTCTGATGAGAAGCCAATAGAACAGGAGGGATTTATCGCTACCTGAAGGTAAATTCAAAAGCTTAATTTCAATAATATCCATATCATCATTAGACAGATGAAAAAGGGTTTTAAATTGTGAAGTCCGCACTGGAAATGTCCAATCGAGGGCCGAATTTAGAATGTTGAAAACTTATAGGGGGAAATGAGCCGTAAACTCCAGCTCACCTTTTGGGGAAAACTCAACAACGCGAACCTCGTTCAATCGTCGAGCCCAACCTTTAGCGTAAATATGATCGAGCAAAGCAGTTCCAAGCGATCCGGCAAGGTGGCTTCTGCGCGCACTCCAGTCCAGGCAAGATTTACACAGAGGCCGGCGAGAGCTTTTCAGGGTATCAATCTCTATGCCGAGGGTTGAAATAAAGTCTTTACCAGCCTTGGTCAGAGTAACTTCATCCTCATTTTCATGCAGATATTTCCGGGAAATGAGACTGTCGTACATCTGAACGCCGAGTTCTCCTGCCAGATGGTTATAACAAACACGGGCTTTTCTCAGTTCAGGCGCTTTTGGTCCGGTCCTGGTTCTGATGTGGCCTTTTTTTGCAGCGAGCCCCATCATACTTTCGATCAGCCCGGCGACATCTTCATCAGCAAGATTGAAATAGCGATGCCGCCCTTGTTTGCGTTGTCGAATAAGGCCGCCAGCTTCCATTTTTTTAAGATGGGCGCTGGTTGTCTGCAGTGTGATATTGGCGATTTCAGCAAGCTCACTTGGTGTGAGGGCTTTCCCACTGATTAGCGCAGACAGCATGTTTGCGCGTGCAGGGTCGCCTATGAGAGAGCCCAATAAGGCTATATCTGGTCCTTCTTTCATAATTAAATGGTAGACGAAGTGTTGTCGGTTTGCAATTAAATTTAAGAAGTGACGATAAAAGTTATAAGCATCTTTTTGCAGCCACTTTTATCAGGCAAATGAGATCCTCTTTATAAAACAAATGTTTTGGTGTTTATGTCGTGATTTGTGTTCTTTTTAACATCCGTATTTTCCGAGGTTTTCTCGTTTGGCAAGCGAGAGTATAGTCGCGGTAATGAGAAAACTTCATCATCTTCCACTCGATTCTGGTTGCCGCAAAATCCGCATGTTGTTGCGAGAAAAAAAGCTGGAATGCGAGCTTTACGCTGAAAAAGTTTGGGAACGCCGAGATGCGTTTCTAAAGCTTAATCCTGCTGGTGAAGTGCCTGTGCTTGTCGAGGGTGATGGCACGAGCATTACGGGGGGGGCGCAGGTCATCTCTGAATACTTGGAGGAGGTTTATCCTGAAAACACTCTCCTGGGTGAAGATCCATTAACGCGAGCTGAGGTTCGTCGAATCGTTGCGTGGTTCGATGATAAATTTCGGCGCGAGGTCACAACAAACCTTGTCGAAGAGAAAATGCTTAAACGCTTCTTGGGGTTGGGAGAGCCAAATTCTCAGGCCATACGAGCGGGCCATGCCAATATCCACTATCACCTGGAATACATCGCCTGGCTAACCGACCGTCGTACCTGGCTTGCGGGGGATGATTTTTCGCTCGCCGATATTACAGCTGCGTCGCACATTTCGTCGCTGGACTATATGGGCGATGTGCCTTGGAAAGACCATCTCGGGGCCAAAGACTGGTATGCTCGAATCAAGTCACGTCCGTGTATGCGCGGAGTGCTCACGGATTTGGTTCCGGGTGTGCCGCCGCCTAAGCACTACGCAGATCTTGATTTTTAAAAATGATTTAGGTTTCTAGAGGTAGAGAAAAGTCGTTTTTCGGCTTATTCCACCTTTACGTCCAGCTTTTCGAGATTGCGCTGGGCGGCATCAGCGGCGGGAGTGCCTAGTGCCATATTTACGATTCGCAGCCAGTCTTCACGGGCGCCAGTGTCGTCACCTTTAATGCGTTTGAGGATACCTCTTTCCAGTAGGGCTTCCTGATTATCTGGATTTATTTCAAGCGCGCGATCGATATCTGTTTTTGCACCGATATCGTCGCCGAGATAACGTTTGGCGGTTGCCCGTAAGGTGATGATGTCGTCACGTTCAGGATCAAGGCTGTGTGCGACTTCCAGATCGATCAGAGCTTCGTTAAATCGACCGAGTTCGGCTAAAATTTCCGCCCTGTCGATATAATAATCTGTGCCATCTGGATAGAGAGTTATGGCCGTACTTTGAACGGCGAAGGCGCGCTCTAGGTCGCCGTGGTCGTACCAGGCGCGTCCGGCTTGATGAAGCAGTTGCGAGCGAAGCTCTGCATTGTCCGTCTTCATCGCATCGGCGAGTTTCTCCAGGCGGGTTGCTGCGGCATCGTAAATTTTTAATGCATAAAGCGCCTGAGTGGCGCAGTGTTCTGCGGGGAATCCACCACCTTGTGAGGCCCAGGAAAGAGCGGCCTCAAAAGCAGCATCCGGTCGGCGTTCAACCAGCTTTATACAGGCCGTATATTGGTCTTCGTGATTAATCGGTGGCTTTTTCCCTGCAGCCTCAACACTGTTAGAAAGGTTGAGTACGGTAAAGAGGGAAAATAAGGCTACAGATGCAATTTTTTTCTTAATCATAAGGGCATTTGGACCATAAATTGTGTTCTTGGCAAGCTTTGCTTTTTTGTTGTGTTGCGGAGCCTATATAAGGAATTAGGCAATTTCGAGACTGAGGGACCTATGTCACAAAATTCTAATCATCTTTTCTGTTTTGGTTTGGGGTATTCTGCTCTGGTTTTAGCGCGCAGGCTAAAAGCCCAGGGCTGGACTGTATCGGGTACAGTGAGACCCGATACGGAGAAAGATCATGGTAAGAGAGAGGCGCTTCAAGCTGAGAACTTCCATGTTTATGACTTTGATCGAGATGTCCCGCTTGTGAATCCTGGTGAGATTTTGAAAGACGTTACTCATGTTATTACTTCTGTTCCTCCGGGAAAAGAGGGAGATGTGGTTCTTGATCACCATGCTGCTGATATTGTGGCATGCAATAACCTGAAATGGTTGGGCTATCTTTCCACAACGGGCGTTTATGGCAACAGGGATGGGGCGTTGGTTCATGAGGATGACAAGCTCAATCCTTCGAGTGTGAGAAGTACTCAAAGAGCGCTGGCGGAGAAAAGGTGGCAGGTTCTATGGGAAAAATTCGATATCCCGGTACAAGTTTTTAGATTGGCAGGTATTTATGGGCCCGGGCGTAGCCCTTTGGATGCTCTCCGTTCTGGGCGAGTAAAGCAGCGAATTTCTAAACCGGGACATATCTTTAGTCGTATTCACGTTGAGGATATTGCAAATGTCTTAATTGCTTCTATGACAAAACCAAACCCCGGTAGAATTTATAACGTTTGCGATAATGCTCCAGAGGAACCATGGAAAGTTACCACTCTGGCCAGTCAGCTATTGGGCATTATTCCTCCTCCGCTAGTACCGTTTGCTGAAGCCGAGATGAGCGCTATGGCGAGAACTTTTTGGCTCGATAATAAAAGAGTTGATAACAGTCGTATTCTTAAAGAGTTGGATGTGGAGTTGGCGTACCCGGATTATGAGACAGGATTAAAAAGTCTTTTGTAAATAATCCGTAACCCGTGGTATTCAGAAGTCTCTGGGTACAGCCATTGGATGTTTATTCTCAACTGCCATAGTTCAATGTTAGCTCAATTGCTCTTCCAGGCTGCGGGTACGATCGGTCACAATGTCGCCTGTATGGGCGGTTGCGACGGGTTCCACCAACATGATCCAGCACTCTTGCTTTGCAACAGGATTGTGCATAACACCTTTGGGGACGACATGCATGTCGCCTTCATTGAGCACAATGGTTTCATCTTCGTACTGCATCTGAAGGCTACCTTTTATGATATAAAAGAGCTCGTCTTCATTGTCGTGTTTGTGCCAGACAAATTCGTTCTCGATCTTGGCAATCTTGACGTATTGGTCATTAACTTTGGCAAGAATCTTCGGGGACCATTGCTCGTTAATCTGGCTGAGCGCTTCGGGTAGATTAACAACGTTTCTTTCAGGCATTTTTGTTCCATCTAAGTTTCGTGTGAGGTTGGATTAGAGCAGCCACTTAAAAATACCAAAGGCAACCATGCCGACTACGATGGTCGTCAGAAGATCCTTACGGATCAAGCCGACGACCACAGTAACGCAGGCCGCGAGCAGGTACGCGTTCTGCAGATGGAATTCAATGCCTGCCCCATTGGGAATAAGGACCGCTGGCACAATAATGGCTGTCAAAACGGCCGGAGGCACAAAGTTGAGGCCCGTTTTTGCCCAGTTTGGAAAGGTGAAGTGTCCTGCGGAAGCCAATAAGACGTAGCGAATGCCAAAGGTTACAAAAGCCATTCCGGCGATCATGAAGACTTCAGTCATTTTATTGTTCTCCGATTGGTCAAGTTTTTCCGGCTGGCGAGATGATAGGAGAGGCCAACCGCAACGGCGGACAGTGCTGATACCATGAGACCAAGTTTGTGGGGCAGATCTGCTGTGCCAAGAGACATGGCGGCAGCAACCAAGACACATGCCATCATTGGACGGGTGTTGAGGTATGGCAGGACCATGCCGATAAAGGTAGCAGACATGGCAAAGTCCAGTCCCCAACCACTCATGCCCGGGACAAGCTCACCCAAGGTGATGCCTATTATGGTGCAGAGGATCCAGTTCGCATACATGGTGCCAAAGGACCCGAGATAGAACCACTGGACATATTTTAAGCGCCATGTGTCATCAGATTTGCGAATTTTATCAACAACCGTGGCAAAAGCTTCGTCCGTAAGGCCAAAAGCGATGAGCGCGCGCCACGGCCCGGAAAGGTGTTTGACGTCATCGACAATTGCAGCCGAGTAAAGAAGGTGTCGCAGGTTCACAATGAAGGTAGTTGCAATGATGATCAGAGGACCTGTTCCCGCAGCAAGCAATCCGAGTGCAATAAACTGGGACGAGCCTGCAAAGACGAATATCGACATGGCGATCGCAGCAATAGGCGATAGGCCGCTCTGGTCTGCGAGAGTGCCAAAAATAATGCCAAAAGGAATAGCACCGACAACCATTGGTAAGGTTGCGCGTGATCCTGCAAGGATTTCAATAAGGATTTCACTCCGAGAAGCCTTTTGAGTATCCTCGTGTGTCTCTCCGATACAGTGATTGTTGGAGGTATGTGCTTCACTCATCGTTTTACTCATAGTGTTACAATCATATAAATATTAGACCGTCGGTATGCTGACGTCCCAGTGGGATGAGGAATGTCGCAAAAACCAAGTTTTCGATAGATTTTTTGGGCGTTTACAAGTTTTCTATTACTTTCGAGAAAGACTTGTTTTGCGCCAAGTCTTCTTGCTTCATTCAAAGCTGCGACGACCAATTTTCGCCCGATGCCTCGAGATTGTGCCGCAGGAGTGACCCCAACTTTTGAAATTTCATAAAGATCGTCACTTTCTCGGGCGAGGGCACAAGCACCAACGGGTTGTCCGCCAGTAAGAGCAAAGAAAATTGTTCCACCCCGGGCGAGGTAATAACCGCCTGGATTATCAAGCGATTCCTTGTCCCGTTCTTCTTGAAGATTGGGAAAGTAATGGTCTAACCATTCTTTACTTAGCTGCTTGAAGGTGTCTGCATACTTGGCGTCCCAGCCCACAATTTCGATGTCGCCTGATAAATAAGGATCGGCTAAATTGTCGAGGACTTTTTTGCTGAGTGAGATTGTGGCGTTTTCTTTTTCCATGGCTATGAGCTGTTCAATAAGATTTTCGCCTCGAGCTTCTTCAAGCATTCGATCCAGAGACCTTTTGATTTCATCCCAAATTGGAACCAGTTTAGGTAAAGCGTGTCTCGATTGGTCGGAAAGGGTTAGGAGTTGTGTTCGTTCATCTTTGGGTGATGGAGTTTTGATAACCCAGCCATCTTCGATCATTTTCCGTGACATCTTGCTTACGGCAGGATGGCTAACCCCAAGGGCGGTAGCGCAATCGGTTACCGAGACCGAATTTTCTTTGTAAAGCAGATAGAACAGGGGGAAGTAGCCCGCTTGCAGCGCAACGCCTGTTTTTTCATAGATGATATTGACCTCGTTAAAAAGGGTGTCGCTCAAGCGTTTGAGGCGACTGCCGAGGGTTAAGCTGCCAAGGGATGTTAGATAGTTCATGATCACTGTATAGTAGTTACGTAACTGGTTACGTAACTACTATACTAAATTGTGCTGTTGGAAAAAAGCAAAAAAGCAGCGAAGGGAATATTCGCTGCTTTTTTGTCTTAGGTTACAAGAACCTGAATAGGGGCTTAAAGGCTGATCTCGCTAACAATATGGCACAGTCGTGCAAGGTCTTCAGGTTCGGAAAGGCGATGGTCGCCGTTCTTCACCAATGTAAGCTCTACGTCTTTTGAGCGCACCGACTCCAATATTTGAGGTGCGACTTCCCAAGGGACATCGAGGTCTTTGACTCCTTGGATAAGTCGGACAGGGCAATCAATAGGCTGTTCACTGCCCAGCAGGAGGTGTTTTCGACCCTCTTCGATTAAATTTAACGTGATCGCGTAAGATTCATCGCCGTATTCACTCGGTTCGTAATACACGCCATCATTCAGGAGAGTGTCTTTGATTTTAGGAGAGAATTTATCCCACATAAGATCTTCGGTGAAGTCTGGAGCGGCTGCGATTCCAACAAGAGCTTTAGTTCGATTTGGACGTTTGATCGCGGCATTGAGCATGATCCATCCGCCCATGGATGAACCAACCAGAACTTGCGGTCCTGTGGTTAGGTCATCAATCACGGCGAGGGCATCTTCGGTCCAACGCCCTATTGTGCCATCAGTAAACTTGCCAGATGACTGTCCATGCCCCATATAATCAAAACGAACAAAATTTTGACTATTTTTAACAGCAAACTCTTCCAAAGCAGTCGCCTTTGACCCTGTCATGTCGGACATGTAGCCGCCAAGAAAGACAATGCCAGGTAAATCCTTGTCGCCTTCTGTCTTGATATAGGCTATACGCTCTCCATCGGGGCGTTCTATGAATTGGGGACGTAGAGTAGGCTGCTTTGTATCGCTTTTAGACATAAAAATATAGGACTCCTGAAGTAACCGACATATGACTGATGGCACATATCTTAACACCACGTTATCCGAAGCCGCTACCCCTGTGCTTCCTTCTCTTGTAAAAGCGGACGGGACGCCAATAACGGTTCTCCAAGTCGTTCCCGCTATGGATTCTGGCGGTGTCGAACGCGGGACGCTGGATATGGCAAAAGCGGTGATTGAAGCTGGCGGCAAAGCCATTGTTGCTTCTAAGGGCGGTCAGTTAGTCGCGCGTCTTAAAATTGCGGGCGCTGAGCACGTAGAGCTGCCTGTTCACTCCAAAAACCCTTGGACAATGTGGCGGAACACTGGACGTTTGGCTCGCCTGATTAAAGAGCGCGGCGTTGATATCGTGCATGCGCGATCACGCGCTCCGGCGCGTCCGGCGCACCGTGCTGCGCGAAAAACAGGTGTTCCCTTCGTGACAACGGTGCATGCGCCTTACAATATTCACAACGGTTTGAAGCGTTACTACAATTCGATCATGACCAAAGGTGATGTTGTCATTTCCATCTCTGAGTTTGTTTCGGATTATATTCGGACAAATTATCAAGTTGATGAGAGTAAGATTCGTGTGATCCATCGTGGCATGGATACGGATAGTTTTAGCCCTCATGCAGTGAGTGCTGTCCGGGTTATTCAGCTTTCTACCAACTGGCGCCTGCCGGATGGTGTGCCGTTGATTATGCTGCCCGGACGTCTTACCCGTTGGAAGGGGCAGGCGGTTTTGCTGGAAGCGCTGACTCATCTTAGAGATTTGGATCTCTGTTGTGCGTTGGTTGGCTCTGACCAAGGGCGTACAGCCTATCGGGATGAGCTGGAAAAAATGATACTGGATAAGGATCTGGTCGGTCGGGCCTTTATTATGGACGATTGCAACGATATGCCGTCAGCTTACATGCTGTCGGATGTTGTGGTGTCTGCTTCTACGGATCCAGAAGGCTTTGGTCGTGTTGTTAGCGAAGGGCAGGCCATGGGTCGTCCTGTCGTGGCAAGCGACCATGGCGGTGCTAAAGAGCAATTGGTTCCCAACGAAACAGGGTTTCTTTTTGAAAATGGGGATGCTGAGAGTTGTGCTCGCGCAATTCGCCGAGCTTTGGGGCTTAATGCGCGTGAGCGGGAAATTCTTTCTTTAAAAGGTCAGGAGCGGGTGCAGCAGTTTTTCACGAAAAAACTCATGTGTGCCAAGACTGTTGGCGTTTATCACGAGTTGGTAACGGCGTCTAAGTCGAACTAATACTCACCCTATTACGCCGTATCGTTTTGTGACGCGTAATAGGGTGTCGGTTGTTTTTTTCAAATCCGGTTTTAAACTTACTTAAAGTCGGTGATTGCATTCTGATAAGCAAATATTGCGGGATTTCCTCCCGTATGAACGAAAAGAACTTTTGCACCCAGTGGAATGCGGTTCTCTCTGACCTGATCAAATAGTCCGGCCATCGTCCTGCCGCTATAAACAGGGTCAAGGATCAGTGCTTCCATATGGGCAGATTTTTCGATGGCTTCTTGTACGGCTTTGTTCATTTGACCATAACCGGGAGCGAGAACCCGGTCAGAAATCTCGATATCACTTTCTTTTATGAGGTTTGGGCGAGCAATCATCTTCTGGATTTCTTTGGCGCGCTGGTTGATTCTTGTGATTTGAGAGGCGCGGTCCCGCCGGACACAAATACCGATAATCGGCACGTTCCAACCAATTGCCCGTGCCCCAACCAGAAAACCTGCGTGGGTCAGTCCTGAACCGGATGGAATGACGACAAAGTCAGGTTCGTTTCCGGATTGTTTGATCTGTATCCAGGTTTCTGCGGCGGCTCTGACATATCCCAGGCCTCCAAGAGGTTGAGAATTTAAACCCAGATGGATGACATAAGGGGTGCGACCCGCTTTCTTAAGTTTTTCTGCGCGTTCATCAAGGGTGTTATCTGCACCGGCTTCGTCTTCTCCTTCGGGAAAATATGAAATCTCGGCACCAAGGAGATTGTTCAGGAAAATATTTCCTGATGTACGGTAGAAAGTATCGTCGCTGGGGACTCGCTCTTCGAGTTGTACATGCGCTTGCCAGCCAAGTTTACAGGCGGCAGCTGCGGTCAAACGGACAAAGTTCGACTGTAAGGCACCGGTAATCAAAACGGTGTCGGCTTTTTGCTGTTCGCCGGGGCCGAGGTAGTATTCCAATTGTCTGACTTTGTTGCCACCAAAGGCGAGACCATTACAGTCATCCCTTTTTGCCCAAACTTCTATGCCAAGCTCTTTCCCTAGGTGGGGCAGGGCGTCGATTGGTGTGGGGCTATGGCCAAGAAGAACTCTTCTGTGGATATTCAGTTCGGGGATAAGGTTTTCGGGAGAGTGCAAAGCATTTTCGATCATGTGCTTGGACCTTATAAAAGGGAGCTTGGTTCCATGTCATAAAAGATAAAATAATTTATAAATAAGAAAAATTGAGAAATAGTTGGTTTTAGATAAAATAAACTAATGATTAACTTTGAGAGATTAAAGAATGTCTGCACGGATCAGTCTAAAGCAGCTTGAAGCATTTCACACCATTGTCGATTTGGGGTCTGTGAAGTCAGCGGCTGAATTTTTAAATGTATCCCAACCTGCGATCAGCCATTTGCTTCGAACTCTTGAAGAGGGTGTTGGCTTTAAGCTCTTTGAGCGTTCAGGACGAGCATTAGCATTGACGTCAAATGGGCATCGTTTTTTTGAGGAAGCCAGACTCTCGATTAAGGCGGTGTCAGATATTGAGCAAAAAGCTCAGGCAATCCGGCAAGGAAAGTTAGGCCATCTCCGTATTGCAGCGCTACCGGCTTATGCAGATGGAATTGTCAGTACTGTCATTGGTTCCTTCTTGGCGCAACGTAAAGGAATTTTCGTTGAAATTGAATCCTTTGGCATGACCCAGGTAATTGATCTGGTGACCTCGGGGCAATTTGATCTTGGGGTCGTGGCGTTACCCCTAAGTAATCCTGCTCTTCAGGTGTATCCGTGGAAGAGTTCTTCGGTTGTTTGTACGGTGCCTGCAGGGCATGAGTATGCTTCTTGCGATAAAATTTCTTTGATAAAGCTAAGTGGGCAGGACTTTATTTCCATTGGTTCAGGAAGCCCCTTTCGGTATCAAACGATGGAGCTTTTCAGAAAACTTGCTGTTGAACCAAACTTTGTTGCCGAAGTGAGGACGCAAAGGATCGCGTTGCGTCTTGTCGAGCAGGGGGTTGGTTTGGCATTGATGGATCAGGACATTGCCCGAGAAAATCTTAATCCTGATGTTAAAGTCATCCCGATTGTTCCTGAAATGAAGTGGGAGTTTTGCTTCGTAACCGCACGTTATCGTAAAGAATCTCCCCTACTGCCTGACCTCATTGAATATTTTCGTATGATGGAAGGTAAAACCGGGACTTAAAAAAGTAAATTCAAAGAACAGGATGCGATTAAGTTGGATTAGGGGTGATTTATAGAAATTATTGGCTGAATCCTTGGTGTTACGCTTGACAGGGCAAGGAATCCTTTTACATTGCAGAAACTCTAGAAGATTTAATTTCCCTTGTTGATAGAACTGAAACTGAGAACGATTTCCAATGGTCACAATTACATTGCCTGACGAAAGTCAGCGCAAATATGATGGTCCTGTAACAGGACATGAGGTAGCAGAATCTATTGGCCCGCGTTTGGCCAAAGATGCTTTAGCTGTGGTTGTAAATGGGGAGTTGAAAGATACGACCTATAGCATCGCCACGGACGCGACCTTGGAAATTGTAACCCGCAAGCATCCTGCGGCACTCGATTTGTTGCGCCATGACTGTGCGCATGTGATGGCTGAGGCGGTACAGGAACTCTATCCGGAAACACAGGTTACTTTCGGTCCTTCTACGGATGTTGGTTTTTACTATGATTTTGCCCGCGATGAGCCGTTTTCATCGACGGACCTCGAAAAAATCGAAACCAAAATGCATGAAATCATCGCCCGTGATGAAACTTTCGTCTGTGAAATCTGGGATCGGGAAAAAGCCAAAGAGCTTTTTACGGCAAAGGGTGAAAAGTACAAAGCAGAGCACGTTGACAATATTCCTGGTGATGAAAACCTGACAATTTATCGTCAGGGCGATTGGCTTGATCTCTGTCGTGGGCCACACGCACCTTCTACAGGACGTATTGGCAAGGGCTTTAAATTGATGAAGGTCTCTGGAGCCTATTGGCGTGGAGACAAGGATAATGATCAGCTTCAGCGTATTTACGGTACCTGTTGGTCTGATGAAAAAGAGCTTAAAAAATATCTTCAAATGCTTGAAGAAGCCGAGAAGCGCGATCATCGCCGCCTTGGCAAAGAGCTTGGTCTTTTCCATCTCCAAGAAGAAGCTGCTGGTTCTGTCTTCTGGCATCCTAAAGGATGGGCGCTTTATCGCTCGCTCGAAGATTACATGCGTAAACGCCTTGAGGCTGGCGGATATCAAGAAGTGAAAACTCCTCAGCTGATTGACCGGTCTCTCTGGGAAGCATCTGGGCACTGGGAAAAATTCCGCGAAGGCATGTTTATCGCGTCTTCCGAAGATGACCGGACTCTTGCTGTTAAACCCATGAACTGTCCTGGGCATGTTCAGATCTTTAAGCAAGGGCAGACGAGTTATCGAGATCTTCCATTACGGATGGCGGAATTTGGCGCTTGCCATCGTAACGAACCTTCTGGTGCGCTACATGGTTTGATGCGCGTCCGGGCCTTTACGCAAGATGATGCACATATTTTCTGTACCGAAGATCAGATTAACAGTGAAACAGTCATTTTCTGTGATCTGCTGAAAACTGTGTATAAAGATCTTGGCTTTGAAGAGATTGTTGTAAAGTTCTCTGATCGCCCGGAAAAACGTGCTGGTACGGATGAAGCTTGGGATAAATCTGAGGCAGCTTTAAGAGAAGCCGTTGAAGAGGCCGGTCTTGAATACTCTCCGAACCCCGGAGAAGGGGCTTTTTATGGTCCTAAGCTTGAGTTCGTTCTTAAGGATGCGATTGGCCGTGACTGGCAGTGTGGAACGTTGCAGGTTGACGTTATCCTTCCTGAGCGACTGGACGCGTCATATGTCGGCGAAGATGATAAGCGTCATCGTCCGGTCATGCTGCACCGTGCAATTTTAGGATCGTTCGAACGATTCCTTGCGATTTTGATTGAACAACATGCTGGAAAATTCCCGCTGTGGATGTCTCCGCAACAAGTTGTTGTGGCGTCTATTACGACAGATGCAAATGATTACGCTGAGGAAGTTCGTGATAAGCTGAAAGCAGCGGGACTCCGAGTGCAAGCTGATTTGCGTAATGAGAAAATTAACTATAAGATCCGCGAACATAGCCTTAGTAAAACACCTGTTATTGCTGTGGTTGGTCGCCGCGAGGCAGAGGAAGGGAAAGTTGCTCTGCGTCGTTTGGGTGGAAAGAACCAGGAAATTATGTCTTTGGAAGAAGCACTTAGCTCTTTGACTAAAGAAGCAAAATCGCCTGTTGATGAGTAAGTGATAAAAATTATTTTTCGGGTTGCCGACTGGTACGGGTTATTGGCATTATGCGCCACACGAAAGTGGTAGGCGTAAACGCAAAATAAACGGTTGGTATTTTAAGATAACAGCCTATTACGGACAAAGAATTGTCTGTGATTTTGGGATAACAGAAATAACGGGAGCACGACAATAGCACGCGCACCAATGACGACACCCCCGCGCATCGACGGTCCGCGGGTAAACGAACGAATTACGGTAAACTCTGTACGTCTTGTAGACGCAGACGGCGAACAGGTTGGCGTAGTGCCAACACGGGATGCTCAAAAACGTGCATTCGACGCTGGACTAGATCTTGTTGAGGTTTCTCCGAATGCGGAGCCGCCAGTATGTAAGATTATGGATTATGGCCGTTTTCGTTTTGAAACGCAGAAAAAGAAAAATGAAGCTCGCAAGAAACAAAAAATTGTTGAGCTCAAAGAACTCAAAGTTCGCCCGAATATCGACACGCATGATTATGACGTGAAGATGCGGGCAGCTGAGAAGTTTATTTCTGCTGGTGACAAGGTGAAAGTGACTATGCGCTTTCGCGGACGTGAAATTACTCACCAAGAAGTTGGTCTTGAGGTCCTTAAACGGATTGAGACTGATCTTGTTGAGTTGGCTAAGCTTGAACTCCGTCCTAAGATGGAAGGTCGCCAAATGATTATGATCTTGGCGCCGAAATAACTCCTAACGGATTTTTTAAAAGCCGCTCTGATTCAGAGCGGCTTTTTTTGTATCTAAATTTCATTAGTTTACCCTATGGGAAGTATAGGTATGGAGAGTACCTCTGTTGTTATCATTGGTGGCGGCGTTCTGGGAGCATCTGTCGCATATCACTTGGCGAGTATGGGCCAGAAAGATGTTCTTTTATTAGAGCGTAACAATCTGGCGACAGCTTCTTCTTCCCAGGCAGCAGGTTTGATGTTTCAGGTTTCCTCTAAACCTGCTGTTGATCAACTTAGTCGTCGTACTTTTGAAGTGCTTTCTACTCTTGAGAAAATTACCGATGAAGAATTGGACTTTAAATCTGCTGGTACACTCCGAATTGCTGAGGCTGTGGGCGAGAAAAATAATCTTAATGCGCTTTATAAAAGGGCTCAGAATGAAGGTGTATCGGCCGAACAAGTATCTGAAAAGTGGCGTTTGGAGCAGTTACCGTGGTTGAAGTCTGGTTCTGATGCTCTCGCGGTTTATTTTCAAGACGAGGGGTATATTGATCCCTACCGCCTAACCAATGCTTATGCCAAAGCGGCCCGGCATTATGGGGCAAAGATCAAAACAGGTGTGTCTGTTTTATCTCTAAATACGTGTAATGGTAAGATCTCAGGGGTTGAGACTGATACTGGGCAGATATCGTGTGACAGTGTTGTCGTGGCTGGAGGATCTTGGTCAAATCAGCTTACTGCTCCACTTGGTGTGCCCTTGCCAATGATACCAACAAGAAGCCATTTCTGGATAGCTGCTCCTGATGAAAATTTTGGGCCTGACCAGCCGATGGTTGTTCATGCAGATGCTGGCGCTTATACGCGGCCAGAAGTTGGTGGCCTCTTACTTGGTGTGCAAGAGGCGCAATCCCGAACTTTTGACTATAGAAAACTCCCCGATGATATTCTTTCTTTCGCTGTGACGGAAGAGGGGAGTGAATGGGACGCTCTTATTGAGGCGGAGATAAGAATTAAGAGCTTCTTCCCTGGGCTTGAAAATGCGGGGTTTGAAAGTTATATGGCCGGACTTTCAGCCTACACTCCTGATGGGCATTTTATTTTAGGGCCAGTAGATAAAGTCACAGGGCTTCATGTTGCTACAGGATGTTGTGGTTCTGGGGTAATGGCTTCTGGCGGCATTGGGGAAGCGTTGGCTGAAATCATCATCGGTGGAACCTCTAAATATGATCTTTGCGCGTTTAATCCTGAACGTTTTGGTGCGATTGATCCAACTTCGGCAGAGTTTCAGATGTTATGTGCAGAGGCACGGGCTCGAAAATCGAAATGATATATCAAGAGAAATAGAAGTCGAGAAATGACAAGGGCCGGAAAATCCGACCCTTGTCATTTTTAACTTTCGTTGGATTTCCAAATCCGTTTGTTGACGGCTTCCCGCATGGTTTGGAAACTGACGTAGAGAGTCGGGATGAAGAGTATCCCGATCGACGTTGCTGCAACCATCCCCCCAAAGACGACAAAGCCAACGGCAACACGACTGGCTGCGCCTGCTCCGCTTGCGAAAATTAAGGGTAATACGCCTAAGATGAACGAGAGTGCTGTCATCATAACGGCTCTAAACCGCAGAGTAGCAGCTTCAAGAGCGGCATCTTTGATGCTGAGGCCCGCTTCTCGGCGTTCTTTGGCAAACTCAACAATGAGAATGGCACTTTTACTTGCAAGGCCAATGAGCATAACCATCCCGATCTGGGCATAGAGATTGTTGTCAAGAAAAGGCAACAATGCCATGGGAACAAGAGCGCCGAACACTGCGATGGCCACAGAAGTGATAACAGATAGCGGGACGCTCCAGCTTTCATACTGTGCAACAAGGAAAAGATAGGCAAAGATCAAAGCAAGAGAGAAGATGATGAGGATATAGCCCCCCGCATCCTGTTCTTGTTTTGAGGTGCCCGTCCATTCAATCCCATATCCTTCGGGCAGCGCTTGTTTGGCGGCACGTTCCAGAGCGGCGATTGCATCGCCTGTGCTATAGCCACTTGCAGGTGAGGCAGTAATCGAAGCCGTTTTGAATTGATTGTACCGCGTGAGAGAAAGTGGTCCGAGAATGGGTTTGATTTCTATGAGGGTGCGTAAGGGAACCATGTCGCCGTTTGCGTTCCTCACGTGAAGGCGCTCAATATCTTTAATACTTTCTCTATATTTAGCCTCGGCTTGAATTTGAACTCGGTAAACCTTACCGAATAGATTGAAATCATTGATATATGAAGAACCAAGGTTGGCTTGCAGGGTCGAAAAAATATCCGAAATTTGAATGCCTAGAACTTGAGCCTTTTCTCTGTCTACTTCGAGAAATAGTTGCGGAATATTGGCCGAATAGGTGCTAAAGGCATTGGCAAGCGCTGGTTGTTGGTTCGCCGCAAAAGAAAGACTTCGAACGGCCGCGGCAAGCTCCTGTGGTGTGCGACCAAGATAATCCTGGATCTGGGCTTCAACGCCCCCGCTCGTGCCCAGCCCGGATATGGGTGGAAGTGGGAAAGCGAAAGATTCTGCAGAAGCAAGGCCCGCCAGCTGGCGATTTAAGCGTCCGAGAATGTTGTACCACTTGAGGTCTTCGCTGGTGCGGTTGTCCCAACTGCTTAGGATTGGAATAAGGAGCGATGAATTTGAGGCTGTCCCGGAAAGGATGCTGAAGCCTGAAACGGAGATAACATCTGTTACGCCTTCTTCTTCTAACAACATGTCGGTCACTTGTGCCGTGACTTTATTGGTTCTGCCTAATGACGCACCATCTGGGAGTTGGACGTTTACAAAGAAAACGCCCTTGTCTTCCATCGGTATAAAGCCAGTTGGTACGGTTGTGAACATATAGCCCGTCGCGGCAACAAAAATACCAAACACGGCCATAGACAATAGGGTGCGGCGTATCATCAAGGCTGCGATGCGACTGTAGCCATTACGGGTTTTGTCGACCATGTTGGCAAAAAACTTAAGGGGGCCACGTGGTTCAGCCGAGCCCGACTTTAAGAGCAGGCCACAAAGCGCAGGCGAAAGGGTCAAGGCGTTGATGGAGGAAAGAACAACAGCGGCGCAAATGGTGATGGAAAACTGTTTGTAGAGTTCACCGGTAATGCCGGGCATAAAGGACACTGGGACAAAAATCGCCACGAGAACCAGGGTTGTAGCGACAACAGGGCCTGTGACTTCTTTCATAGCCTGACGTGTTGAATCTTTAGCGCTTTTACCTGTTTCTTTCATGATGCGTTGAACGTTTTCAACCACGATAATACTGTCGTCAACGACAATCCCGATTGCCAGAATAATGGCAAAGAGCGTGATCATGTTAATGCTGAAACCCACGAGGTAGAGAATACCAAAAGTACCAATAAGAGAGACTGGTATTGCGAGGGTTGGTATGAGTGTTGATCTCCAATCGCTCAAGAAGAAGAACGTAACGGCAACCACAAGAGCAAAGGTGATCATCAAGGTTTCGACAACTTCTTTCACAGAAGCACGTACCGAATTGGTTGTGTCGTAAAGGATTTTATATTCTACGCCTTGAGGGAAACTTTCGGATAAACGATCAAGTTCTGCATAGATACCATCGGCGACATCAAGCGCGTTTGCGCCTGGCGACTGGTAAACGGCGATGGCTGCGGAAGGCTTGTTGTTAAGTTTTGATGCCGATGAGTAATTCTGAGATCCAAGCTCGATACGCGCGACATCTCTCAAGCGAACAAACGAGCCATCCCTGTTGGCGCGGATGACGATTTGCTCAAATTCTGCAACTGAGGTCAGGCGTCCTTTGGCTTGCAGAGTGTATTGAAATTGTGGGGTGCCATCAAACGGCGGTGCGCCAAGTTGTCCTGCTGTGGCCTGAATATTCTGACTTTCAATGGCGTTGGATATATCTTTGGTGGTGAGTTCTAAGGCCGTTAACTTGTTGGGGTCGAGCCAAATGCGCATGCCATAATCAAGAGCACCAAACTGAGAGACACTTCCAACACCATTAATTCTGGCAAGGGCATCTTGAATGTTAATAGAGGCATAGTTGCTGAGAAATAGGGAATCTTTACTCTCATCCGGTGAAACCAAATTGACGACCAATAGCATTGACGTGGATTGTTTTTGGGTGATGACGCCTTGTCGAATGACATCTTGAGGCAAGGATGAGTTTGCCGTTGCTACGCGGTTTTGCACGTTTACTGCGGCGATGTCGGGGTCTGTGCCAACAGCAAAGGTAATGGTGAGTTCGTAACTGCCATCGTTGCCGCTGGTTGATGACATATAAAGCATATTCTCGACGCCATTGACCTTGGCTTCGATTGGGGCCGCAACGGATTGTTCCACTACGGTGGCATTAGCGCCTGGATAGCTTGTGGAGACTTTAACCTGTGGTGGGGCGATATCAGGGTATTCGGCAACGGGTAGAGCGTTAAGCGCAATGAGACCCGCAAGCGAGATTACAATGGAGATGACCAAGGCAAACTTGGGGCGGTTGATGAAAAAAGCTGAGAACACGATCAGGCTCCTTCTTCAACCGGGTTCACCAGCATGTCAGGTTTCACCTTTTGTATGCCCTGAACAATCAGTCGTTCTCCTTTTAGTAGACCATTTGTGACGACCCAGTTGGTGCCGACAGGCTCACCTACTTCAACACGGCGCACTTCAACCTTGTTGGATCTATTGACCACAAGGGCGAAATAACCTTGCTGGTCCTTTTGAACGGAAGCTTGGGGAATCACGAGTGCCCGTTGGGTTTCTTTGCCGCGAACAACAACGTTTACAAATTGGCCGGGCACCAGAATGCGGTTGGGGTTTGCAAAAACAGCCCGTGTTAAGATTGAGTTAGTGTCTTGGTTGACCTTGGTATTGATGAAATCAAAACGCCCTTCAAAGGGATAAGCTTCTCCGTCGGACAGGATGAGGCTGGGAATAACTGGTGCTTCATCGCTCATACCTTTGCGGCGCTCTTGGAGAATGATCTTATCACTGACCGGAACACTGACATAAATGGGGTCCATACTTGTAATCGTGGCGAGAGGATCGCTGCTGGAATTTACAAGGTTTCCGACACTATAATTTGATCGGCTGATCTGTCCATTTATCGGGCTGTATATTTCTGTGTAACTTAAATCAAGTTCGGAACGTCTCAGGGATGCTTTGGCTTGTAGCACACTTGCAAGGGCTGTGGATTCACTGGCTTCAGAGGTGTCGAGTGAGGCTTCTGAGACGACTCTCTTTTGTTGAAGATCTTTTTTTCTTTTTAAGTCGGATCGGGCATTTTTTAAGGTTGCTTCAGCTCCAACCAAATCGGCCTTACTTTGGGCGACAGCTATTTCATAAGATGCTTTTTCGAGAATATAAAGGAGGTCACCTTTTTTGACTTCTGCGCCTTCCTTAAAAAGGCGTTGTTCGAGAAAACCTTCTACGCGAGCTCGCAATTCAACTGTTTCGACGGGTTCAACACGGCCAACAAAAGTGAGCTGTGGGGTAATGTCCTGTTCTTCTACTGTCGTGACAATCACACTTGGTGCTGGGACGGTTTTGTCTTGGGCGAGAGTAAAATGGGGGACAAAGGTTGAGGAGATTAGGATAAGGGCGTTAAGTCCCCACTTTGAGAAATTGTGCATGCGCTCACTTCTTTTGTTTTATTCTTTTATTTTGATCTTTTGTCACCACAGGATTTGTAGGCAGTCCCTGATGTGGTGAAGTCCTAGTTAAATGCGTGTACTTTTACTGCTGCCTAGGTGGGGCTTTAAGAATGTCAGTTCAATACCCTAGAATATGCTCGGGTGAGGTCAAGAGTTTAATATACTATGAGTAGGGTGGTTTTGTTAATTTTCGGTGACGTGTAGGCTGCTGAGACTCCCTTCGCAGCCCTGAATAAATATCCCTTGCAGATCCTGATCGCGTGATTACTCTTGCATTCCTCGGGAAGGGGATCTATAACCCCGCCATTGTCGGGTGGCATGTGCCATAGGGTATGCCTAGTCACTCTGAAAAAGAACTTTAGTTATAAGGAAAGAAAATGCCCAAACTTAAGACGAAATCTGGCGCGAAGAAACGCTTCCGCCTAACCGGTACCGGTAAAGTCGTTGCAGCTCAAGCAGGCAAACGTCACGGTATGCGTAAACGCTCACAGACAATGATTCGTAACGCTCGCGGTACGACTACTCTATGTGATTCGGATGCTCGTGTAATCAAACGTAATTTCCTAGTTAACGCTTAAGGTTAAGGTAGTAGCAAAATGGCTCGTGTAAAACGGGGCGTCACAGCGCGTGCACGCCACAAAAAAATCTCAAAACTTGCTAAAGGCTATCGCAGCCGGGGCAAAAACGTCTTCCGCGTTGCCGTACAGCGCCTTGAAAAAGGCTGGCAGTACGCTTATCGCGATCGTCGTGTTAAAAAACGTACATTCCGTGGTCTGTGGATTCAGCGTATCAACGCTGGTGCACGTATGCACGGTATTACCTACTCTCAGTTCATGAACGGTGTTAAAAAAGCTGAAATTGGTCTGGACCGTAAGGTTCTTGCTGATTTGGCAGTTCGTGAGCCAGCTGCATTTACTGCTGTTGTTGAAAAAGCAAAAGCAGCTCTGGCTTAACGCACATACGTTTAGCTTTATGACAGGGCAGCATCCGGTTTCGGGTGCTGCCCGTTTGTCATTAAAGCCATAAAAATTGAGAAACAAAACTGAATTGCGTTGTTGCGCAATGTTGTTTTATCGTCCTGCCTTGAGCAGGGGGTAATATTTAACTCATGTATCTACGTAACCAACAAGAACGATTGACCATGATTTCTCCTCTGAGGATCCTGCAAACTGTTCTATTATGCCTCTTGCTTACAGGTTGTTTTGAAGCCGGGAACTCTTCGGGGTCTGATGCCATAGAAGCGGTTCAAGACGAAGTTCTCGATGGTCAAAGTAATAACGATCTTGTTAATAGCCTTGCCGGCCGTCATGGAAAAGTCACTTGGCTCTCGGCTGCTTGGGGTGATAAACAGTCTGATCAATTAACGCGTGTAAGCGCAACTATTCAAAAAAACTTGAACGGTACCGAACACGTACTTGTACTTGAATATCGTTACGATCATACCTCAAAAAGGGTGGTTTTGGATAAAGTACTACTTGATGACCAGGTACAAAGTGTCATTAGTGGTGCTGTCGCAATGCTGGCAATGAAGCTCGAATAGGGAAACATTATTGAGTGCATCTCAATAACGGGAAGTAGTGGAATGGATAATCTGGAAGAACTTCGCAGCGCCTTGCTGCAAAGAGTAGAAGAAGCCTCGGATCTTGAGGCGTTGGATACTGTGCGTATACAGGCTTTGGGTAAAAAGGGTGAAATTACTCAACGTATGAAAACGCTCGGTGGGCTTGCCCCGGAAGAACGTAAAGAAGCTGGCCAAGCCTTTAATGTTATTAAGCAAGCTGTTGCTGAAGCAATCGAAGTTCGAAAGAAGACCTTGCATGGCGCGGCGTTAGAAGCGCGCCTTGCTGAAGAAAGAGTTGATGTATCTTTACCAGCGCGTCCGACCACCATCGGAAAGATGCACCCAATAAGTCAGACCTTGGAAGAGTTGGTTGCGATTTTTGGGGAGATGGGATTTTCCGTTGCCGAAGGCCACCATATCGAAGATGACTTTCATAACTTCACGGCGCTGAATATTCCGCCAGAGCATCCTGCGCGTCAGGAACTCGATACTTTTTATATGCCTGAAAAGGAAGATGGAAGTCGCCCTGTCCTTCGTACACATACTTCTCCTGTTCAAATTCGGGCGATGCAGAACACGACTCCGCCAATCCGGATCATTGCACCAGGGCGGACTTTCCGTGCGGATCATGATGCCACGCACTCCCCGATGTTTCATCAGGTTGAGGGACTGGTTATCGATGAGAAAACCAACATGGGTCATCTCAAGGGTGTGTTGATTGAATTTTGTCGGGCCTATTTTGGCGTGAAAGATCTGCCGATGCGTTTTCGCCCAAGTTACTTCCCCTTTACCGAGCCTTCTGCTGAAGTTGACATCGGCTGTACCCGTTCTGACGGCCAGCTTAAAATCGGTGCTGGTGACGACTGGCTGGAGATCTTGGGCAGTGGTATGGTTCACCCGAAAGTTCTTGAGAACTGTGGTATTGATTCTAATAAATATCAGGGCTTTGCTTTTGGTATCGGGATTGAGCGTCTCGCCATGCTCAAATACGGCATACCAGATTTAAGAACCTTCTATGAAACTGATCTTCGCTGGATGAAACACTATGGCTTCTTGCCAATGGAAATGCCCAGCATGGTCCGTGGTCTGTAAGGAGGTTTGAGAAAATGAAATTCACATTGAACTGGTTGAAAGATCACCTCGATACAGATGCTTCTCTTGAAGCAATTGTCGAAAAACTTTCCCTTATCGGCCTCGAGGTTGAAGGCGTTGAAAACAAAGCTGACGAACTAAAGGCCTTTAAAACGGCCAAAGTTATCGAAGCTGTTCAGCATCCCAATGCTGATCGTTTGCGCGTTTGTCAGGTGCAGTCCGCAGAAGGTGTTAGTCAGGTGGTCTGTGGGGCGCCTAACGCACGCACAGGCATGGTAGGTGTCTTTGCTCCTGTGGGTTCTTATGTCCCGGGTATTGATCTGACGCTAAAGGCCGGAAACCTTCGCGGAGAAGACTCCAACGGTATGTTGGTATCTGAGCGCGAAATGGGACTTTCCGACGAGCATGACGGTATTATTGATCTTCCTGAAGGCACCGAGATTGGTGTGCCGATTGCCGAAGTTCTTGGACTCGATGATCCGATTATCGAAATTGCGATCACGCCAAACCGTGGTGATTGCCTTGGAGTGCGTGGTGTTGCACGTGATCTCGCGGCTGCGGGCCTTGGAAAACTAAAGCCCCTAAAGGTTGAAAAATTCGAAGGCTCTTTTGATAGTCCGATTAAGTGGTTGGCCGATTCTGCCGTCGCTGAAAAGGTTCCCTATGTTGCGGGGCGCTATTTTCGGAATATTAAAAACGGCCCTAGCCCTAAATGGCTGCAAGAACGACTACTTGCTATTGGACTGCGTCCGATTTCAACGCTTGTTGATATTACCAACTATGTATCATTTGATCTCGGGCGTCCGCTGCATGTTTTCGACGCAGATAAGATTAGTGGTAATCTGACCATGCGCCCTGCTGAGAACGGTGAAGAGTTTTTGGCTTTGGATGAAGAGACTTACAAGCTTGATGATACCATGGTTGTTATTGGGGATGATAACGGCGTTCAAGGTATTGGTGGAGTTATGGGCGGCTTGAATTCCGGCTGTAGTGACAAGACCACCAACATGTTTTTAGAAGTTGCGCTGTTCGACCCGATTTCTGTGGCAATAACAGGCCGTAAGTCTGGTATTCTTTCTGATGCACGTTATCGCTTTGAACGCACCGTTGATAGCCAGTCCGCGGATTGGGGTGTTGATGTTGCAACGCAAATGGTTCTCGATCTTTGCGGTGGCGAAGTAAGCCAAATCACTACTGCCGGCTCAATCCCGTCTGAAAAGCGTGTCATTGAACTTCGTCCAAATCGTATTGAAGATTTATGTTGTGTTGCAGTCGCCAAAGATAAACAGATCGAAATTCTCTCAATTCTTGGCTTTGAAGTCAGTGAAAAGGACGATTTGATTTCTGTCGTGGTTCCAACATGGCGCCCCGATGTTGAGTTGGAAGCCTGCTTGGTTGAGGAAATTCTACGTATTTACGGTTATGAAAATATCCCTGAATTACAGATGGAGACGGCAAACTATCTGCCACAAGGTGTTTTAACGCTCGATCAACGTCGGGTTTCCAATGCACGAACATCTTTGTGTTGGCGTGGTCTTGATGAGGCGGTGACTTTCTCGTTTGTTTCTTATGCCGAAGCCGAGCTTTTTGGTGGTGTCCCAGACAGTCTTCGTGTTGCAAACCCAATCTCGACAGATCTAGATACCATGCGCCCATCTATTCTGCCGACTTTGCTATCTGCAGCTGTCAGAAATACGGATCGTGGTTATCCTGATAATGCACTATTTGAAGTGGGACCTCAGTACGTAGATGATACGGCTAAGGGGCAACAGAAAATGGCGTCGGGATTGCGGTCAGGTTCCATTGCTGGACGTCATTGGGAAAGCGCTAATCGGTCTGTTGATGTGTTTGATGCCAAGGGCGATGCTCTGGCTGCTCTTGAGGCAGCAGGTGCCCCTGTGGATAACTTACAAGTCTTTACGACGGCACCGTCCTATTATCACCCAGGACGCTCTGGTGTGATGGGGCTTGGACCAAAGAACGTACTTGCGGTCTTTGGTGAACTCCACCCGCGGGTTCTTGAAGCCATGGATATCAAGGGGCCTGTCGTAGCTTTTGAAGTTTTCTTGGATAATATCCCTCAGCCTAAGGTGAAAAAGGGAGAAACTGGAAAGATTAAACCTGCTCTCGACCTTTCGCCATTCCAACCGGTTGAACGTGATTTTGCCTTTCTCGTCGACGAGAGCGTTGAAGCAGGTAAGTTGATCCGCTCGGCAAAAGGGGCTGACAAAGCCTTGATTTCAGATGCTGTTCTTTTTGACGTCTATACAGGAAAAGGCGTTGAAGAAGGTAAAAAGTCCTTGGCAATTACCGTCACTCTTCAACCGAGAGACCATACCTTAACAGATGAAGAGATTGACGTTGTTTCTCAAAAGGTTGTTGCGCAAGCAATGAAAGCCACCGGAGCAACGCTTCGTAGTTAAAAAGAGTTTGTTTTATTTATAAAAAGCCCGACAGCTTCTGTCGGGCTTTTTTTGTGCCGTAATCAAAAGGTTTTTATGAGAGCGGTGACCTGAAATTCTCTAAAAAAAGTGTGATATACTTTAGGTATCGGGGGAAATGATCTGGGGGTATGACCAATAGGAGACGTTCATGTCTGTACCCACGGAACAACACAAAGTATCGAAGGAAACTGTACGGGAAGCTGTAGGTGTTTTCCATACGGCACAAGAGCTTGAGAGCGCAATCGATGTCTTATTGAACACAGGGTTTGATCGTTCTGAGATAAGCTTACTTGCGAGTGAAGAGACGGTGGATGAAAAGCTTGGACATAGATATGATTCTGTTCATGAACTTGAAGACGACGCGGATGTTCCCCGTACTGCCTATGTCGAAAGGGATTCTGTAGTCGAAGGCAAAATGGCTCTCATTGGTGGTTTTGCCTATATAGGTGCGGTCGTTGCCGCCGCTCCTATTGTTGCATCAGGAGGACCTTTAGCGGTTGCTATAATTGGTGCGGTACTCGCGGGTGGTTCAGCAGGTGTTTTTGGATCATTTGTAGCGGAGTGGATTGGGCATAAGAGTGCCGAGAATATCGAAAGCCAACTAAAACATGGCGGGTTGCTTTTGTGGGTGACACTCCGTGACCAGAATCATGAAGAAATGGCAATGTCGATTTTAACCGAACAGGGAGCTGATGATGTGCACTGTCATGATATTCCTGTGTCGGGCGATCCGGCTACAAATCCGGTACATGGTCGTGAAACTGATCCTTTTTTAGCGGGCGCGATTATTTAATTAAAAGATAGAGTGCAAATTTGGGGGGACTTTTTTACCCCACTGGAACTAAGAGGGAAATTTATGCTTATTGTCCTCTATTTCGAGATCATTTTAGATTTTTTAAATCTGCTTAGTTGTTGATATCAATACATAAAATAAGTGGCCTGAATTTTGCTTTATAAAACGAAAGAGTTTTGTGAGGTGGGTCGACGTGAGTTTAAGTCTTGATACGGTTTCTTTAAGTACAGGTTCTGGTTATGGGCTCCCGAATACTGTTGCACCTGTTCCTGCGGAAGATATGGCTGGGCAGCAAAAACGAGTTGCAAAAGAAGGTAATCAAACTTCAGCAGCCTATGAGATTACGCTGTCTGAAGAAGCTAAAGCCCTCATCGCAAGAATGGAAGGAACTGTTCGTCAGGCAAGCGACGTACGCTTTCAAGATCTCTCCCCAGAGGAACAGGGCCGTATACGCGGTTTGGAAAAACAACTGGATGAAATCTTTGGTTACGCACCAAATAAAATTCTAAATAAGGAAGAAAAAGAACAAATTGCGGTACTTTATAGCCGCATGGATGATGTCTTGGGATATCAGCCTAAAACTATCGATCCGATGCACCATCACCTTGCTCGACGTCTGGAAGAGGAAGCCGATCGGTTGCTTTCAGACCCTAAGAAACTTCTCAATGAAACTGAAGAGCGTCAGTTGGCCGTTATTTTTTCCCACCTAGAAAGCCTTCAGGGGGTGTCCTCTGTTAGTTACCAAGTTCCAGGCGAGCTAAAGGGACACATTGCTGGTTTGCAAACAGAAGTCGATCAGATTTCCGGTGCCGCTGATGTAAAAACACCTAGTGCTAATGATATGAAGCAGGCGACCCAAATCTTTCAGGATCTGGCCGGAATTTACGATGGCGCTTTCCGTCGTATGATGAAGATCAACTAGTACCACTGATTACTTAAGCCTTGCTCCATCCAGATAAAATAAGGAGAGAGCTTAAGTTTTAAAGTTCAGATTAGCCCAGCGATCTACCCATTTTTTTTTATCTTGTCGAACCTTGAATTCAAACAACTTGTGTTGTCTGAAGTGAGGACTAGGTTGCACCGTTTTTTGATAGAGGTCTTCCAAACCAAAAGGTGCAAGAATCTCTAATTCGTGTTCTGGATTTAGCCTTATGGCAATGGCCGTCACTGTTTCAGGCCAATGCTTCATTGCGTCCGCACAGTCTTGATAAGGACGATCCCGATTAACGTGATGCATACGGGCCTGGTTTTTGACAGACCAACATCCTAATTTATTTGAGCAACCAGAATAGTTTGATTGTAGGAATTTTTCGATTTCCTGCTCGGTTTTTTGGCGTGTATCCTTGGGATCAAAATAGATAACGTCGATATCATTCATCACCGGGGATAATTTAATGCTGGATAGTCGATCCCAAATAAAATTTCGAATAAACCCTGCTGCAACCCAACAATCGGGAAGATTGAGATTCTTAACTGCTTCTAGAGCCGTCATTCGCAGGCTGTCCGATGTAATTGTTGTTATGAGTTGTTCTTGGTTTTTCAAACTTTTCAGACTTTCGAAATTTAAGTGTTGGGCAGAAAAAAATGTAGAAAAATACCTCTCTGGTGCACCTCGATTATTCTTCGTCTAGGACACTGTTGCTTGAAGGTAAAGGTTTTGAGTGGGAAAGTGAGTGTTATGATTCCCGGGTTTGTGTTCGCCAGCGTTTAAGGGAATAGTTGATGTGATTGGCATCAAATCGATCTTCTGCCCAATTAGCGGCAAAGCTTGCGGTGTTACTTTCAGGTAGTTCATCCGCTGATAATTCATGAAACCTGATACGGGTTGGAAAATTTACCCCTTCTCCCACAACAATGGCTTCCTGATTACGAAGTGAGGGTAAGGACTTTAAGAGGCTGGAAGAACTTTGTGGTAGCGTTCTCTGGACAAACATTTGATCGCGTTCGTTGCTCATACGCAGAGAGAACATCGTATTACATTGGGATAATATTGTTTCCGACAACTCAGACGGACGTTGGGTGATCAATCCTAATGAAACGCCGTATTTACGACCTTCTTTTGCGATTTGTTCAAGTGCTTTACGCGTCGGTGCAAAACCAGAATTTTTATCGTACGGGACGTAGCGGTGCGCTTCTTCACAAACAATGAGAATAGGAATCGGATCGTGGCGATGCCCCCAAACAGCGAGATCAAAAATTGTTCTGCAAAGTAAGGATACCATAACGTCGACAACTTCTGAAGGTACGCCGGAGAGATCAAATATGGAAACGGGCTTACCATCGTTGGGGATACGCATGAGTTGGCTGAGGATATAGCTCATGTTATCTCTGAGAGCTACATTGCCAAACATAAAGGCGTAACGTCGATCATTACGTAAATTTTCAATTCTGTTCTTGAGGCGTTGGAAGGGCGCGAGCTGTTCTGGTTTGCCGAGCTGACCCATCATTTGATCTATACGATGAAGCATGTCTGAGATTTTATAGGGTAAAGGTGTGTCGACAGTCAGTGTCGCTGCATCGGCTTGGTCGCCGCTCCAAGCGAGCTTTGCTGTCAGGATCGCATCCTTGAGAATATTAGATTCAACGTTTCTAGCTGCGGGTTCTTGGCTACAGTAAATCTCAACCGTTTCTTCGAAGTTTAGCAACCAGTAAGGCAGGCGTAAAGATTCTGGACTGAGGCACTCTGCTCTGTGTTTGAAGGCGGCAGAATATTCATTGTGTGGGTCGATAAGGATAATATGTCCGCAAGGATGACTGTCGAGGATTGACTTGAGGATAACTGTCAGAGAACAAGATTTTCCGCTACCTGTTGTGCCCAAAATGGCAAAGTGTTTACCAAGGAGTGCATCGGTCATGATGTAGGCAGGTAATTTTTGTTCTTGCGATAATGCCCCTACAACGAAGCAGGGCTTGTCGGGGCGGGCATAAATTTCGGCAAGTTCTTCTGTTTGTACAGGTTCAACAATTGAGCCGAGAACAGGGAAGCGTGATACGCCACGTTGAAAGCCGGGAAGCTCTCCCTTGCCGGGATCCAATAGCTTTTCACCAAGGAGGTCAATGGACATGATCTTGATGTCTTCAGGACTTGGGGGCATCGAGGGATTGGGAATTGCCATGTCGCTTATCAGACCAAAGGCAACAGCAGTTTTGGATTGTATCCTGATCATCTCACCAATGGATGGTAGGTCAATGTTGGGCGCCAGGCTCGCGTTTAAGCTGTCACCACTGATAGAGGTTACAAATCCGATTGTGTTTGAAGTCACCTGATAATCCCTTAAGTACAGTATTCATTTATTAAATTATATCTCCGAAAAGTTTACAGGGGATTTAATATCCATGAATATAATGCGATGAGAGATCTCCTTGTGAATAGACCTTATTTTGCAGAGAATAGAGTGTGAATTTTAACAAGTTGGAAGGTGTTTTTCATCTTTAAAAGCTGATTTTTTTACTTGTTATTTCCTCATATGAAGACAGAGATTGCGCAATCGAAGTTAAGGGCTTATCTTCCGCAGCATTATTGATAGGCATATGATGTAATGGCTGACCTGAAACATATCCGAAATTTTTCTATTGTTGCCCATATTGACCATGGGAAATCTACGCTTGCAGATCGTTTGATCCAACATTGCGGGGGGTTAACCAACCGTGAAATGCAAGATCAGGTTCTCGATAATATGGAGCTTGAGCGCGAGCGCGGTATTACTATTAAAGCCCAAACAGTTCGCTTGGACTACAAGGCTAAAGATGGTGAACTGTATCAACTCAACCTGATTGACACACCGGGCCACGTTGACTTCACTTATGAGGTCAGTCGTTCGCTTGCCGCGTGTGAGGGATCAATCTTGCTTGTTGATGCTTCTCAGGGTGTTGAAGCGCAAACTCTGGCCAATGTGTATCTGGCCATTGAGAATGATCACGAGATTATCCCGGTACTGAACAAGATCGATTTGCCAGCTGCCGAGCCTGAGCGTATTCGCCAGCAAATTGAGGATGTCATTGGTATTGATGCCTCTGAAGCTTTGAGTGTCTCTGGTAAAACCGGGGCAGGTGTCGATGAGGTTCTTGAGGCTATTGTTGCAAAGCTGCCCGCGCCCCAAGGCGATCCGGAAGGCAAGCTAACGGCCCTTTTAGTTGATAGTTGGTATGACAGCTATCTTGGGGTGATCACGCTTGTACGTGTGGTCGATGGGGTTATTAAGCCGGGTATGAAAATCCGTATGATGGGGACAGGAACTACTCACCTTGTCGATGCTGTCGGTGCTTTCACGCCAAAGCTGACCAAGTTAAAAGAACTCCGCGCGGGTGAAATCGGGTATATTACTGCAGGTATCAAACAGATTACGGACACTAAGGTCGGCGATACGATCACGGATGAAAAGAACTTGGCCGAAAAGCCATTGGCTGGTTTTAAGCCTTCTGTTCCGGTTGTGTTTTGTGGTCTGTTTCCAATTGACGCCAATGACTATGAGATGTTGAGAGATAGTCTTGGTAAACTGGCGCTTAACGATGCTTCTTTCCACTTTGAACCTGAATCATCAGCGGCGCTTGGATTTGGCTTCCGTTGCGGGTTTTTGGGACTCTTGCACCTGGAGATCATTCAAGAGCGATTGGAACGTGAGTTCAATCTGGATTTGATTACAACTGCCCCAAGTGTTGTTTATAAAATACATATGAACAACGGTTCGATGATGGAGCTGCACAATCCGGCTGATTTCCCGGATGTGGTGAAGATTGATCACATCGAAGAGCCTTGGATTAAAGCCAATATTTTGGTGCCAGATGATTATCTTGGTCAGGTGCTAAAGCTCTGTGAAGACCGGCGCGGTATTCAGGTTGAACTGACCTACGTCGGCAGCCGGGCGATGATTGTTTACAAGTTGCCTCTTAACGAAGTTGTCTTTGATTTTTACGATCGCTTGAAATCGATCTCTCGTGGATACGCATCTTTTGATTATTCAATCGAAGGTTACGAACGCAACGAGTTGGTGAAGGTTTCAATTCTGGTTAACTCCGAGCCCGTAGATTCTCTTTCCATCATCGTGCACCGCTCACAGGCTGAACCACGTGGGCGTATGCTGTGTGAACGTCTTAAAAGTTTGATCCCTCGCCAGCTTTTCAAGATTGCTGTTCAGGCGGCAATTGGTGGAAAAATTGTGGCGCGGGAGACGATTTCTGCAATGCGCAAAGATGTTACCGCCAAGTGTTATGGTGGGGATGTTTCTCGTAAGAAGAAACTTCTTGATAAGCAGAAGGCTGGTAAGAAACGCATGCGGCAAGTTGGTAATGTGGAAATTCCGCAATCTGCTTTCCTTGCCGCACTTAAAATGGGTGACGATTAACCTTCTCTAGTCGCGCACTAAACCAAACTAAAAAACTCCAGAGAACTTTGTAACCAAGTTCTCTGGAGTTTTTTATATTTAGAATAGGCGACTGACTATCCGTGATCCTCGCAAGTCTTGCGTTCTATTGAAGTTTTAATTTCAATGACGCCTTTTTTTCGAGGAGTTACTGCTGAAAAGAGTGAGTAGGCCACCGATCACTGTCATCACGACAAGGGTTGGAAGGAAAAGAAGCTGAGAAAAACCATAATCCCAAGCGTAGGGAGATATATATCTTTCAGTTATGGCCTGCAGGAGATTTAAGGATCCTGCGTGTAAGCTGTACCAGTTCTCACCCAACTGAGAAAAGTTCAAATTGCCTGTTTGGAAAAAAGCCCAGACGTCTGAAACAAACGACAAAAAAGCAATCGCGAGAAAAAACCACCCGAGAAGTCGAAAAAACTTAGCCATGTATTTGGCTCCAATGTTCTGCAGATATATGACAAATCATTATCTTCGATAGTACTATAGCACTAATTAAGGGTTTTTATGAATGAAATTCAAGACTTAAGGCTTTGTTGAACCGTTCAAGAATTGGTGTGTAAACCGAGTAAAAAAACGGTTGCATCCCATGGCTATACCCAGTAAGTTCCGCCTCGCACCCAAGGGTGCCTTATAATGCGGGAGAGGTGGCCGAGTGGCTGAAGGCGCACGCCTGGAAAGTGTGTATACGTTAACGCGTATCGAGGGTTCGAATCCCTCTCTCTCCGCCATTATACTTTCCCCCTGATAAATGATTTAAAAAATTAAAAATTCCATTGGCTTAAACTCTTCATATGTTGCGAGGGCTTATCTTTGTGTCGGATGGTTCTGCTATACATTAAAAAACAAATGGCACCGAAAGGATAACTCCATCGATGCCATTATTGTTATGCCAATCCAGCTGTATTAGGAGAACATATCTGCTTAAAACTTAAAAGTTCAACTAATCGCGGAAGTTTTCGTATTGCAGCGGTTGGTCGAGATTCAATTCCTTAATCATGGACATTGCGCCCTGCAAATCATCTCTTTTTTTACCAGTGATACGCACTTCGTCACCTTGTACCGCGGCTTGAACCTTTAGTTTTGATTGCTTTACTGCAGTTGTGATTTTTTTGGCGAGCTCACGGTCAATGCCCTGCTTTAGGGTAACGACCTGACGGACCATGTTGCCGGATGCGGCTTCTTCTTTACCAAAGTCGAGAGCCGCAGGGTCGATGTTTCGACGGGTGGTGTGAACTTTGAGAAGCTCGTGCATTTGCTTTAGTTTAAGATCGTCATCAGCAAGAATAGTGATGAGTTCATCTTCCAGTGTGATCTCGCATTTTGAGCCTTTGAAGTCATAGCGTTGAGTGACTTCACGGCGTACGCCATCGAGCGCGTTGTTTAGTTCTGGCATGTCTGTTTTTGAAACGATATCAAATGATGGCATATCGATGATCCTTTTATATCTTCGTTCGCTAATTTGTGGCTTGGGACAAGCAGTCGTGATCTTAAGTCACTGCCACTGATATTTAAGTGGGGAGAATAACGGATCATTAGGGCGGACAAAACGTAAAATTGAAAAATAGGATTATCATGTAGTTAAAAGACAGAAGATTACTCGATTTAAAATCTGCTTTTGAACAACTTTAACTATACGAGATGTAACCTAAAAATTAATTAGCTCTCTAGTCCAATACGTGGGGCCAATTCTTATCACCGCGTTTTATGTTGTTTGAGATATCCTTTTCCCAACGACGTTGAATGTCAGAACTGTAGTTGAGATAAAGTTTGTTGTTCACGATTTTCCAGGCGGTAGGATCTGAAGAGGCGGTATTGCCCTGTGCAACAGCCCAAGCACAATAACCGCCATACTGTGGTGCATAGAAATCTGGTGCGGCTTTGAAGATTTCGAGGTTTTCAGCGCTAGAAAAGAGCCAAGTTACGCCTTTCCATTGATGTTGAAACTGTTTTGAACCTTCGACGGGTTTGCCTTGTTTGAAATAGGCAACTGGATCGTGGCCATCGATAGCAACAGATGAAAAGTAGCTTGTATAAATTTGATTTTGAGCTGCGTGAGAGGGCGCAGGGGCTATAGACAGAGCTGCACCGGAGGCGAAAATTACGGCGAAAAAGGCGAGAATTAAGCGTCGAGGTTGGTTGAACATAAGGCATCTTTATTTGTTGATAATCACCTAACATAAGAGAAAATCGAATAAACTGCATATCACGATCACTTGAAAGCGAGTTTGTTTTTTGTGGATTTAATTGATTGTGAAATTTTTGATAATCTTGCTTTTGATATTGAGAACAAGGCATTGTCTTTGTTGGTGCTTATTGATGGAATAATGGTAAAAATCATGGTTGAAAAGAGACGTCGCTTTCGGGACTTAGGTGTTGAAATTGGTACGCTACCAACGGGACAATATAATGCCATCACGGATGTTTCTGGGGTAGAAGTTGGGCACTGTACAGTGATTCAGGATAACCCAAACACTTTAAGGACGGGGGTGACTGCGATTTTACCATTAGGACGTAACAAAGTATGGAGCCATGGTCTCTTCGCGGGATGCAGTGTTTTTAATGGTTATGGTGAGATGACGGGTCGGGGGTGGTTGGAAGAGGCAGGGCAATTGTCCTCGCCGATTTTATTGACATCTTATTATGGGGTTGGCGCTGTTCATCGAGGTATCAATCAGCTGTGCGATGATATTGATATTCATAGTGGAACTCATCCAATTGTAGCTGAAACCTGGGATGGTTGGCTTAGTGACCCCAATGCTTTTGCGTTGACAACAGAGCATGTTGAGAAAGCTTTGAACGACGCTGACAGTGGCCCCGTTGAGGAAGGTTGTGTCGGCGGAGGCACAGGTATGGTCTGCCATGACTTCAAAGCGGGAATAGGGACATCGTCACGTAAGGTCGAGATCGAGGGAGAGACCTATACTCTCGGGGTTTTAGTTCAGGCAAACTACGGGGACCGATCAGACTTTCGGGTGAATGGCGTTTCTGTTGGCGCGAAAATTCCTGCTTCGGAGGTTCCTGTTCCTGACCGAAAGAAAGTGCCACATACTGAAGACGGGTCAATTATTATTGTCGTGGCAACGGATGCTCCGCTTCTCTCTAAACAATGTGATCGTCTCGCCAAAAGAGCAGTGCTCGGGCTGGGGCGTGCCGGCGGCTTTGGGCACAATGGTAGCGGGGATTATGTTGTTGCTTTTTCTACGGGTAATATTCTCAATCTTAGGGAAGAAGGGCTGCATCAAGACATAAAGGCCTTACCCGAAAAAGATATCAACTTATTGTTTCACGCTGTTGTTGAAGCTACTGAAGAGGCGATTGTAAACTCGGTGTGTCAAGCGACGACCACCGAGGGGTATAAAGGTCGCGTCGTGTACGAACTCCCTTTGGAAGTGCTTAAATCAATTATGTCCTCAGAGTAATTTAGACCAAAGTATTCAAAAATATTTAAAATTGAATCTTCATTTAGAAACACCTTCATGAAAGAGTCTCTAAATCGTAATGCGATGCCGTTACCGATCTTGCTGTGAAAAAAGATATTTGTTCGCGTTAGTCACAGTAGTGAGGTTTATATGTTTACGACGCTTAGATCCCGGATCGACTTCAAGCTTATTCTTGCATTGATTTCTGTTCTTATTCCCTTGATGGCAGGGCTGTTAATCGCATTTGATTTTCTTTTGCGAGAGATTATGACAAAGCAGGATGACCGTACTCAATTGCTTAGAGAAATGAATCAAATTTTACGGGTCGAGATTTCCGAACTTCAAACCCAGTATCTCTCGATTGGTACTCACTTAGAGGTCGATGCTATCAAGGACGTTGAGAATTGGGCGCTCTCCCAGGGTGGGAATGTGGTCATTCATGATGGCCGTGCTGGAATTAAAGCAAGATATAGGCAAAGAAGCCAACGCCGGGATTTGTCAAAACGTGGTGTCTTTGTCGTTGATGATGGGGCGGGAAAAGCTGCTATTTCCTTAGGTGTTTTTGATGGTATTGAATTTAAAGGCCAAGTTAAAGAAATCAGATTTGAGAATAAAAATATAGTAGATTTGAAGCAATCTGTTTTCCAAATCAGCACTGAAAATACAGGGCCGGATGCTTTGGGATATAAAGTGGCTTCACTTAAAGCAATGCTCGTAGATGCTAGCCTTGAAGCAGAACGTAAACGCATAGCGATTTTAAATTATGTCGACGAGATCAAGCAAAAAGATGAAGAAGTTCATGCTTTTGCTGAACAGATTTTTTTAATTAATGGGGCATTGGGACTGGGTGCCGTCTTTCTTATTATTACGGTTGTTTTTGGGGTTAGCCGTGGTTTGGTGACGCGGTCGATCGTTCGATTACAAAGCGCGACACGGGAAGTTGCTGACGGTGGATATGTTGTTCTGAAAGAAGTTGCGAGGTTAGATGAAATTGGATCGTTGGCACGGGGTATTGAACGGTTTCAACAAGCGCGGGATGAAGCGGATACCCTACGCGATGAAAACGAAAAAGAGCGATTGCGTAATCAAAAGGCTGTCGAAAATCGTTTGTCTTCGGTTGCAAGCCAATTGGAATGCGGTATGAACTCGAGTGTTAGGGATGTCTCTGAACACGCTGATCTGCTCGCTCGGATGTCGGATCAACTGCAAGATTTTGCGTCGAACACCAATACTCAGGCGGGTGAAACAATTGAACTGGCCGACATTAACGCGAACATGGCAAAAGAAATCAAAGAGCTTTCAGAAAATTTGGTTTCTTGTAGCGCAGAAATGACAGCGGCGGTGGATCAACAGATAAAACTGACGTCTCTGGCTGGAGCCGATAGTAAAAAAGCTCACAAAACGGTTGGACATTTGTATGAAACGGCTGATCAAGTCGGTGAGATCATTGAGATGATCCAAAAAATCGCGGGGCAAACCCATTTGCTAGCTTTGAACGCGACTATTGAAGCGTCACGTGCGGGAGCTGCTGGGGCTGGTTTTGCTGTCGTTGCAGAGGAGGTGAAGAAGCTTTCTGGGGAAACAGCTGAAGCTGCCGATGCAATTGCCAATCGAGTTAAGTCCATACGCGAAGTCTCTGAAGATGCCGCTCAGGACATTACATCTATCGAAGGGCGCATTGATGAAGTAGATCAATCAATGAGAGGATTGGTGCAACTCTTTGAAGTCCAGGTTCAAGCATCCCATAGTATTGCTAATTTTGTTGAAAGTTCGGTTGAAAACGCGAGTAAGGTTTCAGGCAGTAGCGCCGCTATGAGAGAAGCATCAAAAACGACGGGGAATGCAACAGACCAGTTGATGAAAACTTCGGACCGTATCAAATCGGCGCTGGTTCACATGCAGGAGGAACTCTTGATGATCTTAAAGTCAGCTTCAACACCAGTTTAAGGGGTGGGTCAAGAGTTCCTGAAGATTTATTTTGTCGTAAAGGGGACTATACGGAACGCTGGACGTATTCTTCGATCATGGGGTGAGCCGCACGCTTTGTATAACCGGGTGCGGTGATCCCTCTGAGGACAAAATCGGCCGTGGTTCTGTTGCAGGCAACAGGTGTTTCGTAAAGTGTTGAGATGCGGATTAGGGCTTTAACGTCAACATCGTGTGGTTGAGGTGTCATGGGGTCAACGAGGAAAAATAGAGCCTCAAGTTCATCGTTGGAGATCAAGGCCCCAATTTGAAGGTCGCCACCAAGAGGGCCGCTTTTGTAAGAAACAATACTGTGTTCGGGAAGGTTTTCAGCAAGAATCCGTCCGGTTGTTCCGGTCGCAACAATATTGAATTTTTTGAGGGCTTCTTTGTTTTCTAAGGCCCATTCCAGAAGAACGGGTTTCATTTTATCGTGTGCAACCATTGCAATTGTGCGTTTGGGGCTCTGGCTCATAAAGTATCTCCCTGTTTTACGAACGCTATCATTGCCTTAATATTGCGCCCTGTCCAAGGGTTCTTGATGTGAAATCAACCAGTCGCGTACTTTTTGTGTCTGCGGACTCAAGGGCTTATGCGTGGGCCAGAGGACCCAGAAGTCGCCACCAAAGTGAACAGGCTCTTCATCGAGGAGCTCAAGTAAACCGTGATGAACAAGATGATCAACCAGATGCCACCACCCCAGGGCAATACCTCCGCCAGCAAGTGCCGCCTGAATGACAAGGGCATAATCGTTGAGCCGAAGGCCGTCCCCGTTATCCTTCCATTCCAAATTTTTTGCCTTGAACCAGTTGTGCCAATTGGGGCGATCCCGATAGGGTTCTTCGAGATGGAGCAGGCGGCGTTTTGATAATTCCAAAGGCGTATTTGGCTTACCAAAATCGGCTAGATATTTGGGGCTAGCTACGGGATAAACCACTTCTTTCGCGATTTGGATTGCTTCGTGCTCTGGCCAGTTTCCGTTACCTCGTCTGATGCCTAAGGGAATGCCTTCGGCAGCAGGATCAACGTCTTTATCCGTGGTTTGTAGCCTGATATCAATTTCTGGGTAGTGTTGACTGAAAGCGGTTAGGCGCGGAACTACCCAGTAATTGGCAAAGGCAGTAGAGCACGACAAGGTGACGTGGCTGTCTGGTTCTGATCTTGATAGCTCCTGGGCGGATCTGTGGATATGTCCAAGCCCCATTGTAACGTCGTTATGAAAGCGTACCCCCGCCTCTGTAAGCTGAACGGATCGGTGCCCACGATAGAACAGTTGGATGTTTAATGCCATTTCTAACTGTTTGATGGCATAACTCACAGCAGCTTGGCTGACGTTTAGTTCTTCTGCTGCTCGGGCAAACGATAAGTGCCTTCCAGCGGCTTCAAAAGAGAAAAGGGCCGTTGGGGATTGAATCAGATTTTTTAATTTTCGCATCAGTTAAACTTAGTCAAAGAGTAAGAATTATAAGAAGTCACAAGTCTATTGCATAAGTATACCATTTGCCTATCCCAATTTCAGAAGGATGTAGGTACATGGTCAGGGAACTTGAACCGGGAAGAGCAGATAGCGATCAGTCCACAGTTAAATTACATGGGGTTAAATCACGTGGGGTTAAACCACTTGGGACCAAACCACGCGGACGCGCGGCAAGACGGGCAAGTCGCGAGGGGGGAGCCGAACAGAATAAAAGCCTTAAGACGCCCTTTATCACACGTAATATTCCTCCCTATGATTTGTTGAACGAACAAAGTTTGATCAAGATTGAACAGGCCGCAGATACAATTCTTGCTGAACTTGGGATTGAATTTCGCGACGATCCTGAGACTGTTGCTCTGTTCAAAAAAGCTGGGGGCGATGTAACGCCAATCTCTGAAGCTGTATGGAACATAAAATTTGAACCCGGAATGATCCGTGAGATTTTAAAGACGGCTCCGGAACGCTTCACCCAACATGCCAGAAACTCTCTTAACTCTGTAGATATTGGCGGCGATGCAATGGTCTTCGCCCCGGCCTACGGATCTCCTTTTGTTATGGATATGGATAGAGGGCGGCGTTATGGGACGCTTGATGATTTTGAGAACTTTGTGAAGCTGGCCCAATCCAGTCCTTGGCTCCATCATTCGGGTGGAACCATTTGTGAACCGACGGATATCCCGGTGAATAAGCGTCATCTCGATATGGTGCTGGCTCATATGCGCTATTCTGATCGCGCCTTTCTTGGTTCCGTTACGGCTCCTGAACGCGCGTTAGATAGTATAGAAATGTGCCGGGTTCTATTTGGATCCGAGTTTGTCGATCAGAATTGTGTGATTATGGGCAACTTTAATTCCACATCACCTTTGGTTTGGGATGGAGTCTCAACCCAAGGCATTAGGGCCTATGCGCAGGCGGGGCAGGGATCAATCCTTTTGCCTTTCTTGCTTGGAGGAGCCGTTTCTCCGGTAACGATGCCTGGAGCTGTGGCACAAGGGTTGGCCGAATCCATGGTTGGTTGTGCTTTAACCCAACTGGTGCGTCCGGGTGCGCCAGTAATCCTGGCCTCGTTTTTGTCTTCCTTGTCATTGCGGTCGGGGAGTCCCACCTTTGGTACGCCGGAACCTGCCCTTGGTAGTCTGGTCATGGGGCAGCTGGCGCGGCGTTTAAAATTACCTCTTAGGTGTGCGGGTAACTTCCCAACTTCTAAATTACCCGATGCGCAGGCAGCTACGCAGGGCATGATGTCGATGATGTCTGCCGTACAAGGGGGGGCGAACTATATCCTTCATTCAGCAGGGTTTCTCGATGGATTACTGTCGATGTCCTACGAAAAATTCATTATGGATACGGATATTTGTGGCGCGCTTCATGCTTATCTCAAAGGATTTGAAGTCAATGACGAGACCTTGGGCATTGATTCTCTGCGCGAAGGCGGCCCCGGACAGCACATGTTTGGTACCGCGCATACCCTGAGACACTATGAAAGTGCCTATTGGGATACCGACTTTAATGATGATCAGCCGTTTGAAAGCTGGATTGAGCAAGGCGGCGATGATGCGGCGATCAGGGCCAATCGCAAGTGGAAAAAAATTCTTGCTGATTATCAGGCTCCGCATATGGACGCGGATAAAGAAGATGCTTTGCTGGAGTTTGTCGCACGCCGCAAAGCTGAGATGACAGACGCTTGGTATTGATTCCTTGAGCTCGATGGGAGGGTGTTATGAAGATTACCGATATTAAAGTAACTCATGTAAATGTTCCTTTTGATGCGCCGTTTTGGTGGACCGCAGGGCTTTATCCCGGTGCTTCAAAGTCGATCATTGAGGTCTATACGGACGAAGGTGTCGTTGGGCTTGGGGAAGCGCCTTGGTGGCACTTTGGGGAGGTCATCAAAAAGGATATTGCGCCGCTTCTGATTGGGGCGGATCCTCTTGATCTTGCTGATTGTGAAGCGCGGTGCGTCCCTCCGTGGCAAATAACCGCCAACACTGGAGAAAATGCGATCTCTATTGCCTTTGGGGCGCTGGAACTTGCGCTTTGGGATATTCGCGGCAAGGTCATGAATATGCCGCTTTATAAGGTTTTGGGCGGGGCGGTGAGAAAGGATATTCCTTTTACGGAGTACTTTGCCTTTCGCCCGGAAAATAATGGTGCGGGCGGAGAGATGACGCCGGAAGCCATTGTCGATTATTGCCTGAAAGTGAAAGAAGAGCACGGCTCGACTTATTTTGAAGGCAAATTGATCCAAGGCGACCCTCAACTGGAAATTCGAACCGTTCGTTTGCTCCGTGAAGCTCTTGGTGCCGATACAATGTTGCGTCTTGATTCTAACATGCAGTGGTCACTCACGACGGCGCGTTGGGTTTTGCGAGAGCTGGAGCAATACAACATTCGAAATTACGAAGACCCGGTTGCGACTTTTGAGGAAATGGCCGAGTTGCGCAAGCATTCGATCATTCCTTTTTCCACGCATGTTCCAGACTTGCGGCGCGCGGTTGCGCTCGGGGCACCGGATTATTTTGTCTGTAATTTTGCCGCACTTGGCGGCATCGCCAAGACAATGAAGTTTGTTGCGGCTTGTGAGGCTATGGGCAAGGGATTTTGGTGCTACTCAAACGATCTCGGGATCATGACGGCGGCTTACTTGCACGTTGTTGCCGCAACGCCATGGATAACGGAGCCTTCGCAATCTCTGTTCCGCTGGCAAGTGGGAGACGTCATTCAAAATGGACCTTTCCGCCAGACGAACAACACTGTGCGGGTTCCCGAACAGCCCGGCCTGGGCGTCGAGCTGGATCAAGTTTCTATGGCGCGCTGGTATCAACATTTTGTCGATCACGGCCCTATGAGCCATTTCAATGATCCCCAAAATCCAGGACGTTTTCGACAGTTGCCCCTGAATTAAAGGGCACGAATTGAGAGCCTGTGAGCAGGCTTATGTTGTATCGTTAATGAAAGACCCGAGCGAGAGCTATTTCGTAACGGGCGTTTAAGTAAAACAGGAGAGAATAAAATGGCCAGCAATGATCCTTTGTTGCAGCCCTACAAGCTGAAACATCTGACGATAAAAAACCGGATCATGACCACAAGCCATGAACCAGCGTACCCCGAAGATGGCATGCCCAAAGATCGTTATCGGGTCTATCATGAAGAACGCGCGAAAGCGGGGGTCGGCATGACGATGACAGCTGGCTCTGCGGCCGTTTCCCGGGATAGCCCCCCGGTTTTTAACAATGTCCTTGCCTACAAAGACGAGGTTGTGCCCTGGATGGCGAAGGTCGCAGATGCCTGTCACGCGCACGGCTGCGCGGTCATGATCCAGTTGACCCACCTTGGACGTCGGACGGGCTGGAACAAGGGAGATTGGCTTCCGGCGGTTTCTCCCTCTCACCATAGAGAAGCGTCACACAGGGCCTTTCCCAAGAAAATGGAAGACTGGGATATCGAGCGCATCATCAAGGATTACGCCGATGCCGCCGAGCGTATGCAAGCCGCAGGTCTGGATGGTATCGAGCTGGAAGCCTATGGTCATTTGATGGATCAGTTCTGGTCACCCCGGACCAACACTTTAGATGGCGCTTACGGTGGTTCACTGGAAAATCGGATGCGGTTTTCACTGGATGTTCTGGCGGCCATTCGAAAACGCGTAGGCGAAGAGTTTATCGTTGGTATTCGCTATACTGCTGATGAAGCAGATAAGGATGGCATTTCTGAAGACGATGGCATTGAAATTTCTAAACGCCTGCAAAAATCAGGTCTGGTTGACTTTTTAAACGTCATTCGGGGCCATATCGATACCGATCCTGGATTAACCGACGTTATCCCGGTACAAGGAATGAAATCCGCCCCGCACCTTGATTTTGCGGGCCGGGTAAAAGAAGCCACGGGAATGCCGACGTTTCATGCCGCGCGTATTCCCGATGTGGCGACGGCACGTTACGCTGTATCAGCCGGGCTTATCGATATGGTTGGGATGACACGTGCGCACATGGCCGATCCGCATATCGTCCGCAAGATTATCGAAGGGCGTGAACACGATATTCGTCCCTGTGTTGGCGCAACCTATTGCCTGGATAGGATCTATCAGGGCGGTGATGCCCTTTGTATACATAACGCGGCGACAGGACGGGAACTTACAATGCCGCATGATATCCCGCTTGCGGAATCAAAAAAGAAAGTCGTTATCGTTGGATCTGGTCCCGCAGGTTTGGAAGCGGCGCGTGTTGCAGCCGAACGCGGACATTCTGTAACGGTTTTCGAAGCAGCATCTGAACCCGGTGGGCAAATCCGGTTGACTGCGCAAAGCCCAAGGCGGGCGGAGATGATATCGATCATTGATTGGCGCATGGCGCAGTGCGCGGCAAGAGATGTCGAGTTTCGTTTTAACACTTGGGCTGAAACGGGTGATATCCTGCCCGAAAAACCTGATGTGGTGATTATCGCCACGGGGGGATTGCCTCACACAGATGTTCTGGAATTTGGTAACGAATTGGTCGTCTCAAGTTGGGATATTATCTCAGGCGATGTGAAGCCGGGCCAAGATGTTCTGGTGTATGATGACGCCGGGGATCATGCGGGTTTACAGGCCGCAGAGTTGATCGCAGCGACGGGCGCAAAAGTTGAAATTATGACACCGGATAGGAGCTTTGCCCCTGAGGTTATGGCCATGAATCTTGTTCCCTATATGAGATCAATGCAGGACAAAGACGTGACCTTTACTGTGACCTATCGCCTTAGAGCTGCTGCGCACGAGGGCAACCATCTTTCGGCTGTTATTGGCAGTGATTATAGTAATCTGACAAAAACGCGAGATTACGACCAGATCGTTGTAAACCACGGTACGATACCCATGGACGACATTTATTTCGATCTCAAGCCCTTGTCCTCCAATCTGGGAGAGTTGGACCAAGCGGCCTTTATTGCGGGAGACCCTCAGAACGTTGTCTCTAACGGGGAAGGAAAATTTCAACTCTTTCGGATCGGGGATGCTGTTTCCGCACGTAATACCCATGCGGCGATTTATGATGCGTTACGGTTGATGAAAGAGGTTTAGATTGAGCTCTAACGTGCTTCGATACCCAATGTGTCGGAGCACGTTTTTATGGATCGACCGACTTATCCAGTTGAAGTTTTTCATGGATAACGGCCTGAGCTGATTCCAAGTGTTTAATCAGCAAATTTGCTGCAAGTCCTTGGTCTTTGGTCATGCAAGCTTTAAGCAATTGTTGGTGCTCGTAATTACTTCTGGTTTGTGACTGGGGTTCTTTCAAGCTGATGCGTAAGTACCTTTCAGAAGCGGTGAAAAGAATGGATTGGAAACGATAACCAATAGTTTCTCTTGCACCGGAAAGGATGACTTCATGGAATTGTCGATTTAATTGCCCGAGTTCTTTTTGATTTGTACTGAATGTTTCTTTTTGTACAAGGGATTGGGCAAGTAGTAGGTCTTCTTCGCTTAAATTGGGCACGGACAAGCTTAAGAGATGGGGCTCGATGATTTTTCTAAGCTCAAAAATTTCCATCATTTCCGTGATCGACCCCGGAAGGACTCTGGCGCCTCTGTTGCGCTCAAAGCTAATGAGGTTTTCCCCCTCTAGCGTACGCAGGGCTTCTCTTACCGGAATTTTACTAACACCCATTGAATCGGCTGCGGTGTCCTGACGTACAAGACTATGGGCGGGCAAGGTGCCTGAAATTATTGCCTCTCGAAGGACGTTGGCGACAAAAACAGGGGTCGAAACTTGCTCGTCGGTAAAGCGGGAAACAATTGCTTTTAGATCGTCGGTCTCATTCGAGGCTTTTGGAGGATGTGCCATGGCACTTCAGATCTCTCTCTAAAGGTTAGTGATTGTAATTTATCGAGTATCCGACGCTGACCCAAGCGAATTCGATTATGACGCGGTCGCAGCGAGTTTTATCCTTCGCACTCCCAAGCCCAGTAAGCACCCAAGGATGATAATGCAGGCACCTGTCGTGGTGGTCCAACGCAAGCCTTCCCCAAACAGAAGGAAGCCAATAATCGCAGAGAAAACAATTGAGCTATATGTTAAGGGCGTAAGCAGAACGACATCTGCTTTTCTAAATCCATAGAGGTTGAGAGATTGCCCCAAAATTGCAATTGGCCCCATAAGGAGAACGGGCCACCAGCTCGTAAGATCGCCCCATTGTCCCCATATCAGGGAAGGGATTGCCAGAAGTAAAGTGGCAAGAGAATTCACATAAAACAACGTGACGGGAATAGCTTCGCGCTGGCTGACAAATTTAATGACAATGATTTCAACAGCCATACAACAGGCCCCGAGAAGTGCGATTAACGATGCCGGGTGAAAAAGATTGCTTCCAGCTTCTCCTCGGCTTCCGTAGGCGACAAAAACAGCCCCAGTAATGCTTAGAATAACGGCAAGCCAATGACGCGGAAGAACACGCTCGCCAAGAATAATTCCTGCCAGTATCAGGACTATAGCGCCATTGGAAAAGCTGATAGTGACGACATCGACCAAGGGAATTTGCAAGGCCGCGATGACGACACATGCTACCGATCCGATACCCGCAATTGAACGACCAATATGCATCAACCCAAACTCACTTTTCAAAGAGTTCCCGCGCACTTTCCAGTTAAAAGCTATTGGTAATAAAAATATTAACCCGCCGAGATAACGTATAAATACGATCTGGTACCAAGGAAGAGTAATCGCAGCTGTTTTCGGTAAAGCAAACATTACTGAAAAAAGAAAAGCCGCGAACAAAACAGCAAGCATAGCCTTGAATGTCGTGCTCTCAAGTAAGTCAGAAAATCGCATGGCTCGGTCTTTCAGTCGATCGTTGGGTGGTGATTTTACAATAGAATATGCCTGTTCAAATATGAATGATATAAATATAACTGTATTTTTGATGTTCATAAATGAATGGATCTTGCATGCTGAAATCTGCCTATGACTGGGATGATATTCGCGTCTTTCTAGCCGTCTATGAAACCAGATCTTTTTCTGGTGCGGCACGGGGCCTTGGTTTAAGCCAACCCACCGTGGGGCGCCGGGTCAAATCTTTGGAAGAGGCGCTGAACAATCGTTTGTTTGAACGGCTTTCGGAAGGGTTGTCGCCGACAGAATCCGGAGTAATGTTAGCTTCCAAAGCCTTTCCTATGGCTGAGGCGGCTGAAGTTTTAAACCGACAAAGTGCTTTGTTGTCAGCTGAATCTGTTGGGACAGTACGGATTTCGATGAACGAGCAGGCAGGGATGTTGCTATCTGGGCATGTCGCTAAAATCAGGGAAACCTTGCCAGGGATCGAACTGGAATTAATAACCACTCATGTCGAGGCTAGTCTGTCTCGGAGAGAAGCTGATTTGCTCATTCGATTCTGCAAACCGAAGCAAGGTAATCTTTATGCACAAAAGCTGACAGAAATGCCTTTTGCTGTTTTTGCTTCGATCGATAGTAATGTTGCGACGATGAAGGAGAAGGAAGAACTAGACGATTGGTTGTCGCGAAAAGATCATCCTTGGATTGGCTGGGACGAAGAGCATTCGTATCAACCTGATGCCGCTTGGATGAAAGCGATGCTAAAATCTGTAACGCCTGTGATACGGATAAATCACGCAATGATGATGCAGACATTACTGCAAAAGAATCTTGGCATTGGATTACTCCCCTCACAGGCGGGGGATACGGATCCGTTGTTGAAACGCTTAACGCCTGATATCCAAGGCCTTCTCGCAAATTTATATTTGATTGTTCACGGTGATCTACGATTTGTACCTGCAATCAGGTCGGTTATGGGGGAGATGCTGGACGCTCTTTCAAAATCAAATTCATAAATCCATCATTTAGTTTTAATCTAGGTGCGATCTATATGAGAGATACTTGGCAGCGGATTGTTGATCTTCGTCGCTAACCTATGGAGCCTCTCATGGTATCGCAACCTCTTCATGTTTTATTTTTAAGCACAGCCAATACTGCTCGAAGTCTTATGAGTGAAGTCTTGTTGCGTGATCTTGCTGGAGGAAGAGCACATTGTTTTAGCGCAGGAACCACTCCTGTTGGTACGATCTGCCCGGATGTGGAAAGGTACTTAAGTAAGAAAGGTTATGAAACCGCAGGACTGTTTTCTAAAACGCTTCAATTATTTCTGGAAGACGGGGCGCCACATATTGATTTGGTCGTGACAGTAAGTGCATGCGACGAGCGCATGCCCGTCCTTGGGCCGCTTGGGGCACTGCGTGTACACTGGGAAATGCCGAGCATTATTGATATCTCTTCCTCTGCAGAGAGGAAATCCATGGTTAAAGCATCTTATAAAGCACTAGAGGATTGCATTTTTCAGGTATTACAACCTTCTTGGGATGGGCTAACGGCACGGGAAGTGCAAAAATTGTTCGAGCGTGTTCAACCCAAAAATACTTCTCTCATGTCAAACAACATCGCAATTCCTGAAAGTTTGTTGTTTGAACTTGGAGCCGAAAAAATCGTTTATGCCTGATGCCTTCAATTAATGTTTCATCTGTCAGATTACGGTCAGCTCCTCCTTATAAAACATTGTATATCAAGAGTGTTATAGGCGAGGAAGTTAATGCCAGAATATCAGGGAAATGTTAAATTGAGAATGCCTTTTATAAGACTTTGTCAGAGATTTTTTCAATGTTGTCAGTTTTCTCTGAGGCTATTGAAAATGACGATGTTGGTATCTGTAGGTATGTTTTTTTTACCTATGACCGAGGTATTAGCCGAAGAAAAAGTGCCAAGACCCTTGGGTGTGCAAAATAATGATTTAATCGATGACGTTTTGAGTGATTGGAACTTTACTCTTGGTGCTGGAGCAGGGATCAGCCCGGACTATGAAGGTTCTGATGATTATGAAGTAGGGGGATTGCCGATCATTGAGGCTTCCTGGCGAGACGATACTTTTTTTGTCTCTTCTGTAAATGGCATCGGGGCCACTTTGTTACGGTCGGAGCATTTTAGCTCAGGAGTTTCCTTCAATTATGATGGTGGTCGTGATGATGGGGATAATAGTGCCTTGCGGGGACTAGGTGATGTTGACGACGGTATCAATATCACAGCTTTTGCGGGACTGGATTTTGGGAAATATGCCTTTGGTGTTGATGTTACTCAGGATTTGAGTGGCAATGACAAAGGTGCTGTTGTCTCTCTCGGTGCAGATTACCGCTTTACCTATTTGGATGACAGGCTGATGTTCGAGGTTGGCCCGGACGCAAGCTGGGCATCCGGCGATTATATGAGCACCTATTTTGGGGTGGATGGGAAACAGGCTTCCCGAAGTAAATATAATCAGTTTGATGCAGATGCAGGATTTAAGGATCTGGGACTTCATTTGAACGCAATGTATGCACTTGATGAAGACTGGACCATGGTGGGTGGCGTTAATTATACGCGTCTTCTCGGTGATGCCGCTGATAGCCCCTTTGTGGAAAGTGAAAATCAATTCTCTAGTTTTCTCTCTGTTACTTATTCCTTTTAGCTCCTGAAATTTTCTTTACTTGGAATAACGGTTTACCCGTTTAGATCCGCCAACTATCCCGGGAAACAATGAGTAAAATCTTATTTCCCGGGAGATTTTCTCAATCGAATTTAAGTGTTTTGTTAATCGAGAGTTAATGCGTAGAATTATTGTGCTATAGTTACTGTTCATAGCAGAACACGAGGAGGTACGAGCATGATATTTTCCAGTGATTTCGGCACCGCACTTTACCAAGGTGACAGCGGTTCTGGCTCAGGAGAGGCTGGGAATACAGTAGGGTCTTCTGGCGGGATGGTTAAAGATGTTCTTGCTGAAAAAGGCGGGGATATTCATACCATCGACACTAGCCATACTGTATTGGATGTAGTGGGGATGCTTAATTCATTTAAAATTGGTGCCCTTGTTATTGCAGATGCAGATAAACGCCCAATTGGCATTGTCTCAGAACGCGATGTGGTTGTTGGTGTTGGTAAAGATGGCTTAGCGATATTTGATAAAAACATCACTGAGATTATGACAGCAGACCCAATTTGTTGTGGTCCAGAAGCCCGAGTTCACGAAGTCATGCAGAAGATGACGAACGGGCGATTCCGACATATGCCAGTGGTTGAGAATGGGAAGTTGTGTGGCATGATTTCCATTGGTGACGTGGTACGAAAACGCCTTATGGAGCTCGAATTCGAAAATGAACAGATGATGGCTTATATGGCAGGTTAAATAAACTTGTTGAAGAATTTGGTATTTATCTGATTGGTGTAACGACGGATCATTTTGTTCCATCGTTACACTCTCTAAGTATGTTCTATTTTGGCATGTTCTGAGTGTGAACCCAGAGTAAGCCACCTTCTTCGACCTGTGCATTGGTACCGTCTGGTGCAATGAGCGTTTTACCATTATCAACCAGAGCCGCGAAACCCCACCAGCCAGCTTTTGGCATAGCGTAGTGAAAGATGCCATTTACATCTGCGCGGACAACTTGGGTTATGAAAGGGGTGGCGGGGATCTTAACATTTCCCTGACCTCTATACTCAATTTCAACCAGTGCATTGGCTTCTGGCTGACCATTGTTGAGGACTTGCCCTGAGAAAAGATTGTTTGTCCACAATCCGTAAGGGCGGCTGAGAGGCATGATTTCTACGGGCAAACCTACAGGCGTTTCCCACCCGTTCTCAAGGCCATAGGCATTCACGATAACTTTTGTATAGTGAATAATCATTGCTTGTTCTTCCGCTTCCCAATAGGGGGCGGGGGTCAGGAAGAAGGTATAATCTCCCGCACGTTTAATCTTATGCTGAGCTTTGAAAGACGATACGTTCGCCGGGTTCAATTTTCCTTTTAGTCGGGTGGATTCAAGTTCTGACGTTAGGTCATGTTTTACACCCGCAATCTGAACACCAAACTGTTCGGGAGTTTGCATGTCCATCAAGGGAGCCCCCTCCATTGGATGGGTAAATCTGATGTCAAAGGTTAGGGTGCTGTGCTTACTTTTTGAGATAAAAGGCTGAGAGGGAATTAATTCTAAAAAGTGGGCATTGGCAAAAGATGTTGTTAGAGCCAATGGTGGTAAGCTCATGACAAGCATGAGAGATAATCGTATCAAAAACATGGTACGCGCCTTGTCAAAATAGTTATGACAATGTTCAAAAGCTCATATGTTGTGAGATTTCGACCATCATCGACAGGCACGCCACACGACGGAAAACCGCCCTAATGAATGACCTCGTTCATTAGAATAGGTGACGTTACGGCGGCAGGTCTTCTGGCTATAGGTTCCGGTGAAAAAGAACCGACACAGTTGCGAGGACAGCTACGGCTCAAGATCCCCTGATGGGCAGATCATTCCGTATTCCCTATTATTCCCAAGTCAAATTTACACTTGGAAAACCGACACGGGCGCAGTCTGTCAATCTTGAGTGAGAAGGTCAATCAGTAAAACCATCTCGGATGGCATTCTTTTCAGACATCAAAATTACAAGCATTTCACCTTGTGTTCTAAAATCTTCTACGGTTCTAATTTGGATTAAAACAGACTCATTAGCATGACGGGGTAAAATTCCAGGACGTCGTTAATCTCGCTTGCACTTTTTTTTTGTCTGCATAAACTGCGGCTATGCATGGTTCCCCAAGAGTGAAGTCGCTCGGGGATTAAAAGGGAACACGGATTAATTTACCCATCAGGGAATTTCAAGCCGTGGCTGCCCCCGCAACTGTGAACGGTGAGTTCTTACCAATTATGATCACTGGCAAAGAGCCGGGAAGGTCTGGTGATAGAGCTACGATCCGTGAGCCAGGAGACCTGCCGGCATAATGTCACTAAACCGTAGGGCGGGGAGCACCATCGGTGACGGACATCCGTTTGTGGCGTGCCTTTGAGCCGAGCTACTGGATCATGAATAATCAGGTTTAACCTGAGGATTTATGTCGATGGGATGTCTAAAATCTCTCTTTAATCCACTATGCTTCAATAGGAACGTTGCCGTTGACTAATAAGTTGACGGCTGGGAGATATTAAACGAGATGAAAAAAGTTCTCTTTTGTAGTGTTATCGCCGCTGGCCTGACAGCTTTTATTACTGGTGCACAAGCGCACTTCCAATTGATTTATACACCTGAAACCATGCTTGAAAAAGGTGGAAAACTCACTCTTAAAATGCCGTTTACACATCCCGCAGAATCGGGTCACGTTATGGATATGGGCATACCAGAAGAATTCTATTCTATCCGTAAAGGTAAAAAGACGGACTTGATGGATAAGCTTAAAATCATTGAGTGGACCAGTAATGAAAACACTGGAAAAGCCTATGAAGCAGAAGTGAAATTACGTGGTCTTGGCGACAATGTGTTCGTGCTTAAACCGACGCCATTTTATGAAGCAAGTGAAGACATCTATATTCAGCAAATTACAAAGTCTTATGTAAATGTTGGTGACCTTCCAACTGATTGGTCAGAAGTTCAAGGGTTGAAAGCTGAAATTCGCCCGCTTACCAAACCTTATAACGTCATTGCTGGGGGTACTTTTACAGGGGTGGTTCTCTCCGAAGGTAAGCCTGTTCCTTTTGCTGAAATCGAAATCGAATACATTAATTTCCCGGCTGATATTGAAAACAATAAATTTGCTGATGTAGGGATGATTTCCTCGCCGTCTCATGCCATTCGTTCTGATGCTTCAGGTACGTTTACATTTGGAGTTCCAAAAGCAGGGTTTTGGGGAATTGCAGCTCTTGGTGCCGGACCGGATACGGAGCATGAAGGCAAAGAGCTTTCACAAGATGCTGTTATTTGGATTCAAGCTCGTGATGTCGATTAAAGATTGGACGAGCGATGCATATCGTTGATGGTGCTTTATCAAATCCGGTGTTGATTGGTGGCGGCATTCTTGCCGCCGCTGGTGTCGCCTATAGTTTGAAAAAACTAGAACCTGAAGATCTTCCGCGTGTAGGGGTTCTCTCGGCAGTATTTTTTGTGGTTTCACTTATTCATGTTCCTCTTGGGTTTTCCTCCGTGCATTTGATCCTGAACGGATTGCTCGGAATTATTCTTGGGTGGGCTGCGTTTCCTGCACTTGCAGTTGCACTGCTATTACAAGCTATCTTCTTTGGCTTTGGCGGATTAACCGTTCTTGGTGTTAATGCCGTTAATATTGCTTTCCCGGCAGTTATGGTTTTTTATCTTTGTCGGTGGGGGTTGAATGCAGAACGTTATAAACTTGCAAAGCTGGTTGCTGATGGGTTGTTTGCGGTCTTCTTTGTTACCTCGGTATGGGCTGGTTTTGCACTGTTTGAAGCCTATCAGGTTGAGGGCGCAACATGGCGAGTTTCCATAAATGGAATCTCTTTGATGTTGTTTGCCTTGGTTATGATCGGCGGATACGTGCTGTATCGTCGGGGAATCCTGTCTGTCGCTGGGTTCTGGGGGTTTCTCGGAGGTTCGCTTTCTATTTTCTTTACCGCAATTATGGTTGCAATTTCTTTAGCGCTTTCCGGCGATGAATTTGCAAAAGCAGCAGAGTTTGTCGTTGTCGCGCATTTCCCGGTTATGGCTGTTGAAGGCATCTTAACCGCCGCGACCATACAGTTGATTACTAAAGTAAAACCGGAGCTCATTTATGCCGTACGGTAAATCGATATTATCCGGGTTGGTTGTTGCTGCTGTTCTTACCATTGGAACCACAACAAATGCCTGGGCACACAAAGTTATTGCGGCCGCTTATCCGGATGGCAATCTCATCGAGGGTGAGATCGGTTTTTCCAGTGGGGATATGGCGGTCAATCTTCTCGTTATGATTACGGACCCTGACGGAAATAAATTAGGGGAAGTCACCACTGATGAAGAGGGTCTTTTTGCTTTTACTGCGACCAAGAAAGTCGATCATATATTTCGTGCAGATTTAAGTGCTGGTCACGTTGCGACTTTTTCTGTACTCGCAGAGGAGCTACCAGATGATCTTGCTGGAGAGGGGGGCGTTGTTACGAAGACAATAAGCGTGGCCCAATCCAAGACAGTTTCTGATCCAACTACCTCAGATACTCTTATGGCAGTAGCTCTTGCAGAGAGTTCAAACCTTATCGTTATTGATCAAGCGGCTTTGGAACAGCTAATTTCGAAAGCAAGTAAGGAAACCCGTTCTTTGCGTAAAGATTTGGTGCAATACAAAGAAGAACGTCGCCTGCAGGATATTCTTGGAGGGATTGGGTATATTCTTGGGATTTTTGGTATTGCATCCTTTCTCCTTGGTCGCCGAAAATCTGTAAAGGAAGCTTAAAGTGACGCAAGTGTTGGGCGAAGTTTCTCAGTCATGGGCTACGAATAATCCGCAAAGTCAATCTGAGACTTTTCTAAACAAACTTGACCCGCGTGTCCGGTTTGTTTCTTGTGTTCTTTTTGCCTTTCTTATTTCGGCAATGCATGAGTTAGGAGCCCTGACACTTGCTCTGGGTATCGGTGTCGGGCTTTCGTTATCAGCGCGACTCCCGCTTTGGACGACGGTGCGTAAGGTTGTTGTTGTTGATTCGTTTATCGTCGTTCTGCTTTTAACCTTACCTTTTACAATGCCTGGAGAGACCGTGTTTACTCTCTGGGGCTTGGAGGCCAGTCGTGAAGGATTTTATCGAGCTGCAGAAGTTGGGCTTAAAGCAAATGCGATTCTCTTTTCCCTGATGGGGTTACTTGGCATCATGGAGCCGTCAGTTCTTGGGCATGCTTTATATCGGCTTAAAGTACCAGCTAAATTGGTTCACCTGTTTCTTTTTACTGTGCGTTACATTGATGTTTTTTATAAAGAATATAAAACGATGCGTATGGCTATGAAGGCACGTGGATTTTTCCCGAGAACTGATTTACATACCTTACGATCTATCGGGTACCTCATTGGCATGATGTTGGTCCGTAGTTTGGAACGATCTGATCGTATTATGGAAGCAATGAAATGTCGGGGCTTTGATGGACGATTTCATATTCTCAATGACATGAAAACAAGCCAAAGGGATGTCTTTTTTGGTATTGCGGCATCTATAATTATGGTTGGCCTTTTGGTCGTGGAGTATCTTTGATGTCCTCTTTAATTACTCCTTTGATTACGGTACGTGACCTACACTTTTCTTATACCAGCGGGTTAGACGTTCTCAGCGGCGTTGATTTTGAACTTAGGGCAGGAGAGCGCGTAGCGTTGACAGGGAGTAATGGTGCGGGGAAAAGCACTCTTTTACGCCTAATAAATGGCTTGGAAACAGCCAAAAGCGGTGAAATTTACGCTTTTGGCGCGGTCCGCCAGCAAGAAAAAGATTTCCGAGAAGTTCGTGTTCGCGCTGGTCTGGTTTTCCAAGACCCTGATGATCAATTGTTCTGCCCAACTGTTGCAGAAGACCTCGCCTTTGGGCCGTTAAACATTGGTAAGTCGAGGCAAGAGGTTGTTTCTATCGTTGAGAAGACCCTCAAGATGCTAAAGCTTGAACATCTTGCTGATCGTATTACGCACAAGCTTTCTGGGGGGCAGAAACGTCTGGTTGCTCTTGCGACGGTGATGGCATTAGAACCAGATGTCCTTTTACTGGATGAGCCAACAAACGATCTTGACCGTGATACCAAGCAACACCTGATAACGTTGCTCTCTGAATTACCGCAAGCGATGATCATCGTATCTCATAATCATCATTTTTTGAATAAAGTAGCCACCCGACAAGTAGAGCTATCTAACGGCCGTTTACTCGAACAGGTGGCCTAACTTTTTCTGCGGCGGCTTAAGAGACAAAATAATATATGTCTCTTCATTGGCGTATCTAACGACTCTGGTCCTACTTATCTACGGCTGTTTAATTCTCTGTAAAATTTTGCCCACGCCATTTTTAAGTCATGTAATAGCCATGTTTTATGGTGAAGATAAGGGACTGAAAGATTAACTCTCAGAATGCAAAGAGGGTTGTTAGAGGGGGTAAAATTCTCATTTTCTTTGAAATAAAAAATATTTCTGAAGGTCAAAGTTATAATTAACTTTTAACTTATTATAACGTAGAATAAGAAAAGCTTCCCAGAGACCATTCTGTGATAAGAGAAAGGTAGTCGGTTGTTCACGACGTCCTCAGTATTTCGTACCCTTGTAAAAAAGCCCTTTTTTATCATCGCAAGTCTAATTGTATTTGGTTTTTCAGGGGCGTTATTTGCGCAAGATACACCTATCTTTCGAATAGGAACTGGTGCAACCATTGGGAACTATTTCCCAATAGGTGGGATAATTGCGAGTTCTATCAGTAAACCTGTTGGATCACGAGATTGCAACAAGGGTGGAAGTTGCGGGGTTGATGGGCTTTTATCTGTCAGTGTTTCCACGCAAGGCTCTGTTGAAAATATACTTGGTATTGCGAACGGAACACTGGAAGGCGGTTTTGCTCAGGCGGATGTGGTCTATTGGGCTCTTCGGGGCGAACACATTTTTAGGACTCGAGGGGCCATCGGTAACTTGAGAAGTGTCGCCAACTTATATCCCGAAGCCATGCATTTGGTGGTCAGCTTTCATAGTGGAATTAGAACACTCGAAGATCTTGTTGGAAAAAAAATATCGATTGGGCCAGAAGGATCAGGGTCCAATGCTGGGGCTCAACTGGTTTTGGAAACCAGGAATATCCGCATACCGAACAAAAACATGCTGACCTTATCTAATAGTGAAGCTTATGAAGCTATTCTGAATGGCGAAATTGATGCTTTTTTTGCCATCGCAGGGACGCCAGCGCGGCTTGTCACTGCCCTTACAGATCAGCACAAAGTTTCTCTTCTTTCCCTTAGCCAAGCTGATGTCGATGTTTTGCACGATATCTATCCCTTCTTTACAGGTGGGACGATTCCAGTTGGCACCTATAATACTGTACCCGATACGCTTGCATTGATGGTTCCTGCTCAATTTCTGGTACGTGATGATATGGATGAGAAGTTGATATATGGGATTACCAAGGCTCTTTGGCATAAAACCACGGCACAAAATCTTGCCAAAGGTCATACTTTGGGCCGTTTTATAAAGCTTGATACTGCTCTTGATGGTTTAATTATGCCCCTCCATCCTGGCGCGGAAAGGTTTTATCGTGAAATCGGATTGATTGGGGATCACGTCATAATAGATGAAGATGATGAGTCCTATGAGATGCCGTTAGAAAGTATCCCTGAAAGCATTTCACAAAATAGTTTATAACCGGGAATGGTTACTGAAGTTCTTTCTGAAGCAAAGGTCAAATAAACCTTCCCTTAAGGCGAGAGTGACCATATTTATTTCGATAAAGTGATATCTAACTGTGGATAATTAAATTGATTGCGGGGTCTCCTTTTCGACACAACTTAAGCGGCCTAAATTTTATAAAATTCTGCGCAGTTACAATCTCAGGCCATATAATTGGTTCTGTTTTTCTTAATAGGGATTAAGCCTCCCTTTTTGCCAATACATCTAAATTAGAAATAGAAGGTAAGTTATGAGCTTCCAGTTGATCGAAGATTCATCAGAACAAGCAATCCCCCTGATTTTTATAAATAAAACGCAGCTTAGCGAGACCCTCCAGGAAAGTGGTCCTTCTGCGGTTTGGATGACGGCAAATAGTTTCAAGGCTGGAGAAGGAGATATTTGTACAGTTCCAGACAGCAAGGGTGGTATTGATTTCGTTGTGGTTGGGTTGGGCGATAGGGATGCACCCGGTATTTGGACTGTGGCTGGTCTAAGCCACTCTCTCCCTTCAGGCAGGTATTGCTTAAAGGATAAAGTGAGTTCAGTGGTTGCAACGGAAATAGCTCTTGGTTGGGCGATTGGAAGTTATCGCTTTACCCGTTACAAACAATCAGATCGGGCTTTAGCGTCTTTGGTGTGGCCGGATAATGCCGATCAACAACAAGTATCTTCGTTGGCTGGAGGTGTTCATCTTACCCGTGATTTGATCAACACCCCTAGTAATGATATGGGGCCTGAAGAACTGGCAACAGCGGCGTCACAATTGGCTGGTGAGTACGAAGCTGACTGTAATGTCATCATTGGAGATGACCTTTTACAGGCAAACTATCCCGCAATCTATGAGGTTGGGAAGGCCTCTGATCGTGCGCCGCGCCTTATCGATTTTAGATGGGGTGATAAGGGACCTAAAATTACTTTGGTGGGTAAGGGCGTCTGTTTCGACACAGGGGGACTAGATCTGAAATCACCAGCAGGTATGCTCCTGATGAAGAAAGATATGGGGGGAGCGGCTCATGTGCTGGGTATTGCTGCTGCGATCATGGAAAGTAATCTTGCCTGTCAGTTGCGGGTTTTGATCCCTGCCGTGGAAAATGCTGTATCAGGCAATGCCTTCCGTCCATCAGATGTTATAAAGACCAGAAAAGGCCTAACAGTAGAAGTGGGTAATACTGACGCAGAAGGGCGTTTGGTGCTTTGTGATGCGTTGGCAGAGGCAGTGCGAACTAAGCCAGACCTTATTATGGATTTTGCCACACTAACCGGGGCAGCACGTGTGGCCTTGGGAGCGGAACTTCCCGCACTGTTTTGTAATGATGATAAGATTGCAGAAAATATTCGTAAACATTCTGTTGTTTGTGAAGATGAAGTGTGGCGGATGCCCTTACACAAGCCTTATCGTAAAATGCTGGATAGCCAGATCGCTGATTTAAATAATATATCCAGCGGTCCTTATGGAGGGGCGATTACTGCGGCTCTTTATCTGGAGGAATTCGTAGGAACAGAAACCTCTTGGGCTCACTTTGATGTAATGGCCTATAACACTTCTGCTCGCCCAGGACGGCCTGAAGGTGGTGAAGCTATGGGGTTGAGGGCTGTTTATTCCATGATTAAGGAAATGGTGAGCTAGAACCTTGATTTTTTTGCATTTCTGGGTTGCCAATAGAGATTGGGAAAATTCTCTTATTATGTGTTATTCTATCTAAGAATTCTGACTATTACCTTATCTGTCTTACATATGGAGTATGACAATGTTTGATAAAATCCTTTGTGCTGTTGATGGCTCTGACCACAGTATGCGTGCTGTTGAAAAAGCTTCTGCTTTAGCAATGAAATTTGAGGGAGAATTGATTTTTCTCACCGTTGCCAAAGCTGTGAAAATGAACGAAGGATTGCGTCGTTTCATGGAAGTTGAGCATGTTTCAGGACAGGATGCTCAATATGTTTTGGACTCCTTTAGCCAGGAAGTTTTGACAGAAGCCAAAGAAATCGCAAAGAAAATGGGTGTGAAACGTATCCGAACGGAAGTCAAAGTCGGCCCACCTGCTCGTACAATTGTTGAATTCGCTGATAAAGAAAAAGTAAATGCGGTTGTGATGGGAAGCCGAGGTCATGGTGATCTTGAATCGCTCTTGCTGGGTTCTGTGTCTCATAAAGTTGCCAGTTTGAGTAAAGTGACCTGTGTTACTGTAAGATAAAATCAGGAATACCTTGAGCTGGAGCTTATTTTCGTTCTAGAATCATTGCGAATGCGGAATGTTCGGGAACGATTGTGGATATACCAGCAAAACAGGCTCTGGAATTATGGCGAGGCGTAATGGTTGGTGCTCTTCAAAAGGGGCTACCGGATTTGACGTCTCGCCAATTTACATTACTGCTACACGTTTATCTAAAGGATCAAGCACATACAGTGCGTGGTCTTGCGGGTGAGCTTAATATGTCTAAGCCTGCGGTTACCCGGGCGCTGGATAGACTTGGAAAACTAGATTTTATCCGACGGAAGACGGATGAAAGCGACCGTAGATCCATTCTTGTTCAGCGAACGATCAAGGGGTCTGTATTTCTCCGCGAGTTTGGCGACATGGTTGAAAATTATGCAGAAGATGTTTAACGAGTATCCGCTATCTCTCATCGGATAGTACACGTAAGAAAAGCTGAACCCGTAATTTTTTATCTGGCCAGCCTAACTTTGTAGCTCAGCATTAATAACCGCGTTTCATATCGACAACATTGAGAAGTGGTTCGTCGTTTTCAAAACGTCTCATGCCCTCGGCGATCAAACGTACACTGGAACTTGGATGCGTGAAACTTGCTGCATGCGGGGTGACTGTGATTTTGGGGTGGAGCCAAAAGGGATGGTTTTTATCCAAAGGCTCAGACTTAAAAACATCAAGAGTGGCTTCGGAAAGATGGCCGCTGTCCAGTGCCGTTAATAAATCTTCTTCTATAAGATGGCCGCCCCGGGCAGCATTAATGATACTGGCTCCTTTGGGGAGTTTGGCGAAGAGATCCGTGTTTAAAATATCGGTCGTTTCTTCGGTAAGAGGTAACAAGCAAACCAAAATTTCTGTTTGACTCAAGAAGTCATCAAGCTGTTCCGTTCCCGCGAAGGTTTTTATACCGGGACGCTCTCTATGGGTTCGGCTCCAACCCGCGACATCAAAGCCCAGATAACTTAGCTTTCCCGCAGCATCCGAGCCAAGGACACCCATACCCATAATGCCAACTCTGCGGTCCCAAGTGACAGGAGGGACGTGAGGCGCCCATTCTTTTTGGCTTTGCTGATCACGATAAAGGCGCATGCTTTTGTGGTGGTTAAGCACACTCATGACTACATACTCTGTCATGCCCGATGTCAGGGAGGGATCGACCATTCGGACGATTGGTACATCGTTGGGGAGTTCTGGATCAGAGGCCAGATGATCTATTCCAGCACCCAGGGAGAAGATAACCTTGAGGTTGGGCAGTGATCGCAAAAATCCCTTGGGTGGTTGCCAGACCAAGGCGTATTCGATGTCTTCTTTGTTTCCATAATCAGATAGCATGCGAAGATCAAGGTTGGGAATTTCATGCGCAAGTTGATCTCGCCATGCATCGACACGCGTTTGATCTGAAATGAAGAGTAGAGCCATCAAATTAACCTAAAGAAATAAAAGAGATAAGACAGTGTAAGTGATGCTGGAAAGATCTGGCAATCCAGCAACAAAAGTTTTTTATTTCAGGCGCTTCATCAGAGAAGCCTTCTCTCCCGAGAAGACTATCTTAAGCGCCTACGGTATCTTGGTTAATAACTTCGAGATCAAAGGCTGCCTTTATCAAAGCTTGTGTATATTCGCTTTGAGGATTTTCGAAAATTTGTTTCGCGGGGCCTGTTTCTACAGCTTTGCCATTGCGCATGACAATGACATCATCAGCGAGTGTTCTTACGACTTTGAGATCGTGACTGATAAAGAGATAAGTCAGGTTATGTTTGATTTGCAAGGCTCTTAAAAGATCGACAATTTGTGCTTGAACAGACATATCAAGCGCAGAGGTCGGTTCGTCCAGAATTAAGAACCTTGGTTTAAGGACCATGACGCGGGCAATGGCAATACGTTGGCGTTGCCCGCCTGAAAATTCGTGTGGATAGCGATGACGACTTTCGGGGTCGAGACCGACTTCCCTAAGGGCTTCAATAATCAAAATCTCGCGAGCCTTGGCGTTGCCACCTAACTCGTGAACTTTTAGACCTTCTTCGATGATCTCGTTAATTGAAAGCCTGGGACTCAGAGAGCCATAAGGATCCTGAAAGACAATTTGCATTTCCTGGCGCAAGGGTCTGAGTTTTCTCCCGCTGATGCCGTTGAGCAGCTTATTGTCATACTTAATATCTCCTGTGCTTGAAATAAGCCGTAACAAAGCCAAGCCGAGAGTGGTTTTTCCGGATCCTGATTCACCAACAATTCCAAGAGTATGGCCCTGCTTTATAGAAAGAGATACTCCATCAACAGCCTTAATGTGGTCCACGGTTCTACGCAAAACACCCCGCTTTACGGGAAAGTGAACTTTGATGTTATCGCCAGCCATAATTTCCGGAACATCCGGATTGGTCTCAACCGGGTTCCCTTTGGGCTCGGCTGCGAGAAGGGCTTGAGTATAGGGATGTTGAGGGTTTTCATAAACTTCTTTTGTTGGCCCCTTTTCGACGATCTGTCCCTTGCTCATCACACAGACACGATCGGCCATTTTTCGAACGATACCAAGATCATGAGTGATGAGAAGGATCGACATACCAAGTTTTTTTTGAAGCTCTTTCAATAACTCAAGAATCTGTGCCTGTATTGTGACATCTAAAGCGGTTGTCGGTTCATCGGCAATAAGCAGATCGGGTTCGTTTGCTAAAGCCATTGCGATCATAACTCGTTGGCGTTGCCCACCAGAGAGTTCGTGAGGATAAAACTTTAATCGGCTGGTGGGGTCTTTTAGGCCAACAAGTTTTAACAACTCGAGGGTCCGTTTGCGAGCATCAATCTTGTTGAGGCCTTTGTGCACGAGCAGAACTTCGTTGATTTGTTTTTCTATTGTATGCAGAGGATTCAATGACGTCATGGGTTCTTGAAAGATAATCGAAATCTTGTTGCCGCGAATTTTTCGCATGGTTGCTTCATCAGCACCGATAATTTCCTGCCCTCTATATTTAACGGAGCTCCCTTGTGGGTGTTGGGCTTGTGGGTAGGGTAGGAGCTGTAAGATGGAAAGAGCACTGACAGATTTACCTGATCCTGATTCTCCTACCAGAGCGACAGTTTGCCCTTCCATGATTTGATAGGTAATGCCGCCAACCGCATCAACCGTTTTATTCTCACTGTGGAATTGTACAGAAAGGCTGGTGATGTCGAGCAAAGGTTGTTCTTCTTCAACAGAGTGATCAACGAGCACATTCATGAGCGGTCTCCGTTAAAGAGTTTTCGCGGATCAAAGGCATCACGAACGGCTTCACCGATAAAGACCAGCATGCTGAGCATAATTGCCAGGGAGACAAAGGCCGTTGCGCTTAACCAAGGCGCTTGAAGGTTGGCTTTCCCTTGAGCCAGTAATTCTCCTAAAGATGCAGACCCTGGTGGAAGGCCAAGTCCCAAAAAATCCAGAGAAGTTAACTGTGTAATGGAGGCCGTCAAGGTAAAGGGTAGAAAGGTAAGGGTGGCAACCATGGCATTGGGCAGGATGTGTCGATACATAATGACAAAATCACTGACGCCGAGTGCCTTGGCAGACCTGATATAATCAAAATTTCGAACTTTGAGGAATTCAGCACGAACCACACCGACGAAACCGACCCAGCTAAAGAGCATTAAAATTCCGAGGATGGTCCAAAAGCTTGGCACCAGGACAGAGCTAATGATGATTAAAATGTAAAGACTTGGCAGTCCGCTCCAAATTTCAATAAATCGTTGAGCTATAAGATCTAACAGACCGCCAAAGTATCCCTGGATGGCTCCCGCTGCGACCCCTATCACAGCGCTTATCGCGGTTAAGATTAGCCCGAATATAATTGAAATTCTCATGCCGTAAATCAAACGCGCCATAACATCTCTGGCTTGATCATCTGTCCCTAACCAATGCTCGAAATCTGGAGGTGTAGGTGCAGGAGAAGGAAGATCAAAATCCACAGTTCTGTAATGATATTGAATCGGCGGCCATACCATCCAACCCTTTTCCGATATCAGATTTTGGACAAAAGGATCGTGGTAATCTGCTTCGGTTTTAAATTCACCACCAAAAGCTGTTTCTGGTAAGGCCTGAACAATTGGAAAATAGGACTGTTCATCGAAGATAATCAAAATGGGTTTATCATTGGCGATTACTTCAGCAAAGAGGCTGAGACCAAATAACAAAACAAAAATTCGAAGAGACCAGTATCCTCGACGATTTTTTTTGAAATTTTGCAAGCGGCGTTGGTTCATCGGGCCAAGCTTTATGCCAAAAAGGGTGCCTGTTTCTAGTGCCATGAGCTATCCCTCTCTGCTTTCAAAATCAATACGTGGATCAACGAGCATGTAGGTAATATCCCCGACGATGTTCATAAGAAGGCCAACGAGAGTAAAGAAATAGAGGGTTCCAAATATGATGGGATAGTCGCGATTAAATACAGCTTCGAAACCAAGGCGCCCTAGTCCATCGAGTGAAAAAATGACTTCAATCAAAACTGATCCTGTGAAGAGGACCCCGATAAAGCTTGCGGGAAAGGCGGCAATAACAATGAGCATGGCATTACGAAAGACGTGACCATAGAGAACCCTTTTCTCTGTTAACCCTTTTGCTTTGGCCGTGACGACATACTGTTGTCCGATTTGTTCGAGGAATGAATTTTTTGTCAGCATGGTAAGGCTGGCAAAGCCACCAATAACCATTGCCGTAACCGGAAGAATGATATGTTTTAGGTAATCTAGGGCTTTATCAATATCGGATAACTTGTCCCAGTTCTCTGAGGTTAAACCGCTCAATGGAAGAATTGTTAGATAACTTCCCCCTGCAAAAACAACGAGAAGGATGACGGCAAAGATAAAACTGGGAATCGCATAGCCCACGATAACAAGGCCGCTTGTCCAAACGTCAAAGGTTGATCCATCCTGGACGGCTTTTTTTATGCCCAGCGGAATGGAAATCAGATATACGAGAAGGGTTGTCCATAAACCGAGAGAAATAGACACAGGCATTTTGTCCAAAATTAGATCAACCACCTTTCGATCCCGAAAAAAACTCTCTCCGAAATCAAACGTTAGATAGTTTTTCATCATAATAAAAAACTGTTCATGCAGTGGCTTATCTAATCCAAACTGAACTTCAAGTTCTTTGATGAACTCTGGGTCTAGCCCTTGAGCACCTCTGTACTGGGCGTTGTTAGGGATAGAACTGTTTATGGATGGCGCGAGGTCATCTTTATTTTGGGTAATACGTTCTGTAATTTCAGTATCTTGACCGGATATTTTGGCGAGAACTTGTTCAATAGGGCCGCCTGGTGCTAGCTGAATAATTGCAAAGTTTAAAAGCATAACCCCGAGGAGGGTAGGTATCATAAGCAAGAGCCGACGTATGATATAAGCAAGCATTAGGCTTGATCTCCCTTTTTGCGTCGTCTCCGCAATATGAGCAAGACCAAGACAACTAAGGTGCTTCCCAAAGCATAGGGCCGCCAGTTATTTTTTTGGAAAAAAGCATGGGGGTCGGTAAAGAGTTGGAAAGTGAAAAAGTTTTTTATTTTTTGTGGTTGGATACCGAGTTTTTCAAAATTTTCCAAAAAGGTATCAATGATGGCCGGATCGTAAAATGGCTCACCATCGTCGTTGCTTAATGGTTCCGCGCTTGGTTCTGTCTCTGAAGTGACGGATAGAGATCTTTCATTCTTCGCCATTGAAGCAATAAGTTTTGCTTCTTTTTTCTTATCAAACCACCAGTAGGACGTACTTGAGCCTCGCCAAGGTGTAATTTCAGGGCGAGAGAATTTGTCCCAGTAGAGCGCACGATCATCTTTGGTATGAAATTGTGGGATAACGTAATAACCCCAAAGTAAAACTCGATCCAAAGCTCGAACAGTTGCAACGAGCTCTTCTCTGTTGTCCACTTTGATAAGGGATTCCACCAGTTCATCGACGACAGGATCACTGATTCCTGAAAAATTACCGCTACCTGTGAGGTTCGCCGTTTTGCTTGTCCATAATCCGCGTTGTTCGGTTCCGGGCGTGATGCTGGCTGAAAGCTTGATAATGGTTACATCAAAATCAAAATTTTGAACTCGATTGGAGTATTGCGCGGAATCAACCAGGCGGATTTTCGCGTCAATTCCGAGTTTATTGAGAGTGGAGGTGTAGGGTAAGACTGTTCTCTCCATGCCTTTCGATCGGATTAACACCTCAAATGACATTTGCTTACCGGTTTTTTCATTTACCAATTTGAGATCACGAACAACCCAGCCGGCTTCAGAAAATAACTCAAATGCTTTGCGATAATTATCTCTGGGCCATCCATTACCATCCGTTTTAGGGACGAGGAAAGGCTCTGTGAAAAGGCGATCAGGAACTTTACCCCGATATGGCTCTAATATTTCAAGCTCTCTGCCTGTTGGGACCCCAGTGGAGGAAAGTTCTGAATTACCAAAGTAATTTGTCGTACGAGTGAGAAGACCATAGGAGAGATTTTTATTTGTCCATTCAAAGTCATAGAGATAGCCGAGAGCTTCTCTTACCTTTGGATTTTTAAACAGATCGCGGCGGGTATTTAAAAAATATCCCTGTATTCCCTGGGGACGTTTGTGCGGAATAGACTCTTTTTTGAGCCAGCCTTTTTTGACAGCTGGAACGTTATAATCTTGTGCCCAGCCACTGGAAGATCTTTCCTCATTATAGTCAATATCTCCGGACTTAATCGCCAGCTTTATAATGTCGCCGTCTTGATAATAAGTGGTCCGAAGCACATCGAAATTGTCTTGTCCTTTATTGACGGGAAGATCTTTGCCCCAATAGTCCTTTACGCGCTCTTGAACGATGTAACGCCCGGCTTCAAAATCGGTGACTTTGTAAGGACCGCTGCCAAGTGGCGGTTCGAGGGTGCTTTTTGAGAAATCTCTCGTTTCCCAATAGTGCTTGGCAAAAATAGGGAGCGAGCCAGCACGGATTGGAAATTCCTTGTTTCCCGGTTCGGCAGAATAAAATTTCACCCTTCTCTCGTCGATTTTCTCGATCCGCTCAATAATGCCGTAAAAATTTTTGACATAAGGATCAGCGTCGCTACGGATGATATCCAGAGAGAACATAACGTCATCAACGGTGATTGCTTTGCCATCATGCCAACGCGCTTCGGGTCTTAATGTAAAAATTACCCAAGATCTGTCGTCCGGCCACTCAAGAGTCTCGGCAATAAGGCCATACTCACTGGAAGCTTCATCGGCACTTGAAACCAAAAGGCTTTCCGGAGAGAAGCCGGGGCCGGGTACGCCTTTGATAATGTAGGGATTGAAGCTATCGAAGGTACCTTCGCTGGCAACGCGAAGTTCGCCCCCTTTTGGCGCGTCTGGGTTTACATAATTAAAATGAGTGAAGTTTGCGGGGTATCCAGGTTCGCCATGGATGGCGATACCGTGGGACTTCGTTGTTGCGGCAGAAGCTGCCGTTACCGTTAATGGCGGTAAGAGGACGCCTAGGACAAAGCTGGCCAGAGTGAGTGCGCGCATCTTCTTGGCAATTCCCCCGTCATGTCGTTTTGGTTTTGAGGGGGAGTCCCCTCGTGATGACAGTTTGAGGGGTTTTAAAAATAGTATCAAGGCCTTGATACCCTCAAACACGTGGAAGAGAGAGTTTCGCAGCCTTTGGATGAAAAATGGTTAACGTCACAAAATTAATCTAAAAATAACCATAAAATTATTCATTAAAGAGGATTTGGACTTCCTGATGAACGCGTTTATCCCCCGCCGTAATAACTTTACCATCAGAATGCATGCCTAAGGTATTACCTTCCCAATCGGTCATAATGCCTCCCGCGCCCGTAACAATGGGTACCTGCGCGAGAAAATCATAAACCCCCATGCCGGCTTCTATGGTCAGGTCGATAAGGCCACTGCTAACCAGGCCATAATTATAACAGTCGCCGCCAAATAACGGCATATTGGCGGATTTTCTAACCCGGTCAAATTTGGGCAACTCGTCGTCCTTGAATAGAAGGGGAGAGGTTGTTGCTATAGTAGCTTGGGCAAGGCTGGCGCACTCACGGACTCTGGCTTCGTTTGTGCCGCGATAATCCTTAAATAGAGTTGAATGCCCCGTTGCACCAATCCAGCGCTCATTGATCACAGGCATGGCAAGAATCCCCATGATCGGTTCATTGTTCCTCAACAAAGCGACAAGGGTACCAAATATGGCGTGACCAGAGATAAAGCTGCGCGTTCCGTCGATGGGGTCGAGTGCCCATACAAATTCGGCATCGGTATTTTCTGCGCCATGTTCTTCACCGACAATACCGTGATCTGGGTAGTGTTTGTTGATCAGTTCCCGCATGGCGCTTTCAGCATTGCGATCCGCGATGGTTACGGGAGAGTCATCACTTTTGCCTTCGACCTCTAGCGGTTGACGAAAATGCTTAAGGATTATTGCCTGTGCAGCATCACACAGTTTTTCACCGAGTTGAATAAATTCGTTTGGGCATTGAAAATGAGTTTTCATACGGCGAGTCCTTAAGGGTATTGTACTGACTTTGTAGATAGTGTGCATAAAAAAGGCGACCTGAAAGGCCGCCTTTTTTTGTTCGTTTTGATCCAGTTACTCTGGAAGAGCTGCTGGACTGTCACTCTGTTGACGTAGATAAGCGATTAGGTCAGCACGCTGGTCAACTTTTTTGAGGCCCGCAAAACCCATCTTGGTTCCAGGCGCGTAGGCTTTTGGCTTGGCAAGAAATTCATTGAGAGCTTCATAATCCCAAGTCTCGCTGTTCATGCCATTTAGGACATCAGAATAAGAAAAGCCATCAACGGATGCGCGTGTGCGATCAACGACGCCCCAAAGAGCAGGGCCAATCTTATTCGCGCCACCACTTTCAATGCTGTGGCATGCAGAGCATTTTTTGAACCCTTTTTCACCAGCAGCAATGTCTGCACTTGCAAGTAGCGCGCTGATTGGCTCTATCACGGGACCAGCAGGTGCTGCCGCATCAACCTCTGCGCCACTGTCCGCGACTTCAATCTTAAATGCGTTCTCTTCCAGATCCTGTGGATGATAAAGCATTGTGGCAGCAAAACCGGATGCCAATAAGATGATGCCAGCAGTTAAGACTGAGGCAAAGGCCTTGTTGTTCTCTAGAGACATTCTTCCTGACCCTTTGGGCTTATTTTTAAAAATTCCGGCCGACAATAACTCTCTCGGGCCAAGCATTCAATAGTTTCTAACGGTTTTTGGTGGGTTCGGATAGTTTTTTTGACACTTTCTTTCGAAATAAGCCTTAATGGACTTTGTTTGATGCGATTACTTTAATTATGCTATGGCCGACCTGTGTTATTTCGCGATGTATTTTAATTGTTGGTAAACTGACCGTTTTGTCACTTTTCCAAATGAGTATTTTGAGGCTTGAATGTTCCTTCCAACAAACCCTGTTGTCCTGATTCCCGCTCGTATGGCTTCGTCGCGACTCCCGAATAAGCCCTTGGCGGATATTTGCGGGATACCAATGATCGCACAGTGTTATAATCGAGCAATAGAAGCTGGGCTTGGTCCTGTCGTTATTGCCTGTGCTGAGCCTGAAATTGCAGAAGCTGTGGAGAGAATTGGGGGTATAGCGGTTTTGACAGACCCTAATCACCCATCGGGATCAGATCGAATTCATGAAGCCCTGCAAATCTTTGATCCAACAGGTAAACACGATGCGATTATTAATGTTCAAGGGGATCTACCAACTGTCGAACCTCGTTTGATACGACGTACGTTTGAAGTATTGGCTGACCCTGATGTCGATATTGCAACCCTTGCTGTTGAAATTAGCGACCTTGAAGAACGCAGTAACCCAAATGTTGTTAAGGCTATCGCTGGTTTTGAAGAGGGGCAGTATATTGCGCGGGCGCTCTATTTTAGCCGCAGTACTGCACCTTGGGATGATGGGGATAATACAAAGCCGCTTTATCATCATATCGGCATGTATGCCTATCGTCGTTCTGCGTTGGAACGCTTTGTTTCTCTGCCTGCGTCTCCTCTGGAAAAACGTGAACGTCTGGAACAGCTTAGAGCTTTGGAAGCGGGTATGCGTATAGATGTCGCTCTCGTTGACACTATTCCTCTGGGGGTCGATACTCCCGCAGACCTTGAGAAAGCCAGAAAAATTCTTGAGGGCTAAAATACGTTATTAACTTATATTTTAACATAGGGCCTACCCAATGACTGATGTCGAAAACACTATCGCCTTTCAAGGTGTCAAAGGAGCAAACTCTGACATAGCCTGTCATGCTGTTTTTCCAGATATGGAAACGTTGGCTTGTTACTCTTTTGAAGACACCTTTGCGGCGGTACGTGAGGGGAAGGCCCGTTTAGCTATGATTCCAATTGAGAACTCCAGTGCGGGACGTGTGGCGGACAATCATCATTTGATGCCAGAATCAGGATTGCATATTATTGGAGAGCATTACCAAAAAATCGAACATCAACTATTGGCACCGAAAGGGGCTACTCTTGCCGGGTTACGACAAGTTCATTCACATGTTCAAGCTCTTGCGCAATGTCGGGAGTTCCTACGTGAACACAATATAGAGCCGATCGTTGCCGCGGACACTGCGGGGGCCGCAGAACAAGTCGCTTTGTGGGGCAATAAAGATGTGGGCGCAATTGCAACCTCTCTCGCAGGAGAGATCTATGGGTTGGATACGTTGGGTGTTGATGTTAACGATAACGCAGACAATACGACCAGATTTCTTGTGATGGCACGCGATCCTATCGATCCTGATCCAGTTGAATCTAAGGTAATGACAACGTTTGTTTTTAAAGTTCGTTCTGTACCTGCAGCGCTTTACAAAGCGCTGGGCGGTTTTGCGACCAACGGGGTTAACCTGACCAAACTTGAGAGTTATATTACAGATGGTAGTTTCTCTGTTGCCCAGTTCTATGCGGATGTTGAAGGTCACCCTTCTGAACGCCTTGTTCGCTTGGCGCTTGAAGAGTTAAGCTTCTTTTCTAAAGAAGTTCGGATTATGGGGGTTTACCCCGCAAACTCATTCCGTGAACGAGGTGTTGCTGCGGAGTAGAACACTCTTAACACCGTCGCATAACCCAAATAAAAAACCGGACTAATTTCAGTTCGGTTTTTTATTTGGGTCTTTTTATGTGCTTAAGCCATTTATTTTTCTTTAAGCCAATCATCGACGAGTACACGAGAGATTGAATCTTTACGGGGAAGGTTGAAAGTCTCGTCTTCAGGGGAGATTAGAAGCTCATCTCGATGGAACCATTGCGCAGATTCTATTTCTTGTTTGTCTAGGACGAGAGGATCATGGCGAGATCCTTCCGCGGTGAACCCAACCATAAGAGACGCCGGAAAAGGCCAAGGTTGTGAAGAGTGATATTTTACATTCTTCACAGTTATGCCGACTTCTTCTTTGACTTCTCTTATGACGGTTTGTTCCAAACTCTCACCAATCTCAAGGAAGCCAGCAAGTACGGAATGTCCCCCTGGTCTCCAGCCAGGATTTCTGGCAAGCAGGCACCAGTCTCCATCTGTAATCCGCATAATGACCGCGGGATCAGTTCTGGGGTAATGCAGGCGGCCACAGGTGTCTCCGGTACATTGAAGAACATGGCCGCCTTCGGTAGATCTCGTCGGATTCCCGCAGTTGCCGCAAAACCTGTGTTGTTTGTGCCAATGTACCAAGCCACGGGCATATGCCATTATTGCGGCGTCATCAACGTTGAGCAGACTCCAGTGATCTCTTAAGTCCAAAAATGTACCAACCGAGAGTTCTGGAGGTTCTTCCGAATGGGGTAACATCGCTGCTAAAACGGGACGATCGTCACGCATGCCAAGGAAAATAATTTCTTCGGCGTATTCAAAAATTTCTGTGGCTTCGCTGCCGGGTAAGAAAACCGGACATAAATCTTGTTCTGAGTTAAAAAGACCTTTGTGGCGCCAAACCGTCGTAACAAGGGTATCTGGCGAATGTTGATATCCTTGTAGCGTGTCAGGTAAGATTCGCAGATGTGCCGCGCGGTCTAGTTTGGATGTTGTGTAAATGTGTCGTCTGTCAGTCATGGCTTGAGGGTGTACCAGAGAAAGGGTTCTGTAAATATCAAGAGTAGGCAAATTTTAAAAGGTTTCAAAAAGACTTGCGTTAAGGGAAGAGAAGTCCGATATAGGGGGCGAGAGGTTGGCTACGGGCGTAGCGCTCGCCAACCCGGTCAGATCCGGAAGGAAGCAGCCGTAACGAGTTTGCCGCGGGTCGTGGTTCAGCCTCTCACCTTATTCATTGAATTATAAGTTATTATAAACACGAGCTTTTAGCTCGTTTTTTTATGCTCAAATTTCCCTTTTTAAAGAACTTTTTCGACTGTGATTGCCTTGCTGCTGCAATGGGGTAAAGTAGGTCAAAGTAGGAAATAGCTAGTAGTTGGCATGAGCGATAAATCAACAGAACAACAGGACTCCGATACCGAATCCGGGGCTGCCTATCAGGTGCTGGCCCGTAAGTATCGGCCGACTTCTTTTCGCGATCTTTATGGGCAAGATGCGCTGGTAAGAACTATTACCAACGCGATTGAGAGTGATCGCCTGGCACATGCCTTTATTTTAACGGGGGTACGCGGTGTTGGTAAAACTACATCAGCCAGGATCATCGCAAAAGCACTGAACTGTATCGGAACCGATGGAACAGGTGGCCCGACGGCAGATCCCTGTGGGGTCTGTGAAAGCTGTGTGTCTATTGCTCAAGATCGACACGTCGATGTTATGGAGATGGATGCAGCCAGTCGAACCGGTGTCGGCGATATTCGAGAGCTTATCGAAGGGGTGCGCTATAGGCCAGTATCCGCACGCAAGAAAGTCTATATCATTGATGAGGTTCATATGCTTTCCAACAGTGCTTTTAATGCGCTGTTGAAAACACTCGAAGAACCTCCCGAGCACGTCGTCTTTATTTTTGCGACCACTGAAATTCGTAAAGTCCCTGTGACGGTACTTTCCAGATGTCAGCGGTTTGATCTTCGACGCTTAGAGCATACCGAACTTGTTAAGTTATTTACTATGGTCTTAGGTAAAGAGCAGATCTCGTTCGAAGACGAAGCCCTTGGTCTTTTGGCCAAAGCGGCCGATGGTTCCGCGCGTGATGGTCTGTCTCTCCTTGATCAGGGAATCGCCTTGGGTGGGGGGAAGTCTATCGATAGTGATCCGATACGGCATATGCTCGGACTGGCAGACAGAACCCGGATTTTTGATCTTTTTGATGCTATCATGAAAGGTGATTGTCCAGAGGCGCTTCAGATTTTAAGCGACCTTTACAACGGCGGTGCAGAGCCTGTCGTTATTATAAAAGATATGCTGGAGTTAAGTCACCTTCTGACCCGAGCAAAACTTGTTCCTCAAACCTTGGAGTCTCCGGGTATTCCCGAAGCTGAGCGTGTTCGAGGCGGGGAGATGAGTAATAAGTTGTCCATGGCGATATTGGCCCGAACATGGCAAATGCTTCTAAAAGGCTTAAGTGAAATCCAAACCGCACCTCATCCTTTGCAGGCTGCAGAAATGGTGATTATTCGTCTGACCTATGCAAGTAACCTTCCTACACCGGGGGATCTTATAAAAAAGCTCCAGGACGCGCCAGCGGGTAACACCTCTGCTGGTCGCGTCCCAAATACATCTGGTGGTTCGAATTTAAATAACGGGTCTCATGCCGTTTCAAGTTCAAGAGGAAATCTGTCTGTTGCGACGCAAGTCTCAGCTGTTGCGTTCTCTTCCACTGATCAGGAAGTGACAACACTAAAGCCTGAGTTGGTTGTTGATAATACATCCCGGCACGTCGTAGAAAGCTTTGAAGAAGAGGAACTCGCCTCGCCGCAGACGTTTCGCGAGGTTATTGAATTAGCAAGGGATAAGGGGGATCGTATTCTATCTGCATACCTTGGAAATGACGTTCATCTCTTGAGGTTTGCACCGGGTGAAATAGAATATCGTCCTGCAGGGCATGCTCCTCGTGATCTATCGGCCAGAATTCAACGAAATCTTCGTGAATGGACTGGTAAAACTTGGAAAGTAACCGAGACCAGTAAGGAAGGTGTCGAGACGATCCGGGCTCAGGAAAAGCAGATCAATCAGGTGTTGGATGACAACGCCATGGAAGACCCGTTGGTTAAGACCGTGTTGAAACTTTTCCCAGGAACAAAATTAATCAGCCGAAAAGGCTTGCTGCCTGATAACTTTGTAGTAGAAGGCGTGGATGAAAAATCCTTGATTGAATCAATTAATGACCCAGATATGGACGATCGAGATTTGGATGACGCTGAATTGATGCAACGGCTTAATAATGGAGATGAAGTCTAATGAAGAACTTGGCCGGGCTAATGAAACAAGCTCAACAAATGCAGGGCAAAATGGCTGACATGCAAGAAGAACTTGCTGCTATGGAAGTTGAAGGTGCAGCAGGCGCTGGAATGGTTAAGGTTGTTATGACGGGCAAGTTTAGCTTGAGCTCTATTAAAATTGATCCAACACTTGTGAACTCTGATGATTTGGAAGTGCTTGAAGATCTGATCATGGCAGCAGTAAACGATGCCAGCTCAAAAGTCGAAACCGCAAAGCAGGAAAAAATGCAGGACGTTACTGGCGGTCTAAATCTTCCTGCTGGTATGAAGCTACCATTTTAAAGGCCGAGCGTATTTATGGCAACAAATGAACTCGACCGTTTGACGCAACTCCTCTCTCGCTTGCCGGGCTTGGGGCCTCGATCGGCGAGGCGGGCGGTTTTGTATTTGATGAAAAAGCGGGAGAGCCTGATGCTCCCGCTTGCTAAAGCCATGACAGCAGCGGCGTCTAGCATTACAAACTGTCGCGTGTGCGGTAACCTCGATACCGAAAATCCTTGCCATATTTGCCAAAGTCCGAAGAGGGATATCAGTAAAATTTGTGTTGTCGAAGAAGTCGGTGATCTTTGGGCCTTGGAACGCAGCGGTGCTTTTAAGGGACATTATCATGTTTTGGGCGGCACCTTATCGGCCTTGGATGGGCGGGGACCTGCCCAATTGCATGTAAATGGTTTGCTGGACCGTGCAGGAGAACCTCATGTTCAGGAAGTTATTCTGGCGCTAAGTGCGACGGTCGACGGTCAAACAACAGGGCATTATCTTAACGAATGTTTGGCGGGCTATGAAGTCGATGTCTCAAAGCTTGCACACGGCGTGCCTGTTGGGGGAAGCCTTGATTATCTTGATGATGGTACTTTGAGCGCTGCATTAAAAGCACGACGCTCTGCGAATTAAATTTTTTCAAAATTATTGGATTCTAATTATTTTTCAATTAATGATTGCGCGTTGATAATACTCTCCTTATGAGAGATTATAACCGAATTGTAATTGATTAATGTTTGTGGGGTTCTATGTCTAAAATCATTGTTTCTTTGTCCATAATTTTTGTATTCGCTCTTAGCGGGTGTCAGACAACCAATAATGGGTGGACTGACTGGGAGGGAATTCCAAAAGAAGAGGCAATTCTTGATTGGAACCAAACGAAACAAACCTCTCTCTATGCGAGAAAAGTAACGCATAGTGGTACTTATCAGGAAGAATGGGTTTGGGAAGATGGGAGCTTGTTTCTCACCAAAGCCGGGCATGCGCGTCATTATAGAATGAAAGTTGACGCAAAAGAATTTGGTAACCACCTTTCAGATTGGAATGTCTTTAAAGAAAGTGCCTCTGGTATTTCTGCAAAAATGGTTCAAACGACAACAAATAAATATGGGAAGTTTTATTACGCTGAAGTAAAGAATGATAAAAAGGAAGACTGTATGGCATTTATGCAGTCTGTTAGAGCGGCTACTCTTGCTGGTTATAACCATAATTCAAATCCGACCGGTATACTCATCGGATATGATTGTGGTGAAGCCCGTTATACAAAATCAGAAGTGCAACAATTTGCGAATAGTATTACCTATCGAAAATAGTAAAATTTTGCCCTTATAGAGACAAACTTTTGTCCTAATTGATAGACATGTTGCATTTAACTGTTTCTGATCTTGAAAGTGAGACTATGACAAAAATATCAAAACTCTTCCGTATTGGTTATGTTGTGGGAGCAGTTGCGTGTGCCAGTGGAGGTGTTTCAGTTGCGGGAGCTGAAGAAGTTTCTATTGGGGCTGAGGCTAACAAATCAACTGAATTGGTTTTTTATAGCGGTAACCTTGGTCAGGTAAGCCAGACTCGTAGAAGTAAACTTTCTCAAGGGGGGAGTACACTCGCCCTGGAAGACGTCAGTCCTCACCTCATCCTCGATAGTCTTTTCCTTGAGAGTAAGGGACTTGGTATTCGTGAGCAGCGACTAGATCAGGAAATTCTTTCTCCTCAGCGTCTACTTGCTGCTTCTTTAGGCAAAACCATTACCGTTATAAAAACCAACCCGCAAACAGGTGAAGAAACGAGTGTAAAAGCAGAAGTCCTCGCCGTTCGGGAAGGGCTTGTTCTTCGTATTGGCGATAAAATTGAAACATCTATACCCGGTCGATTGGTTTATGATGCTATTCCTGAGGGGTTGAGGTCAGGCCCAACTTTACTTGCTGTTGTTGAAAGTGAAAAAGCCGGAGAACAAGACCTTCAGCTGACGTACCTCACAGGTGGACTAGATTGGCGTGTGACTTATGTCGCAGAACTCGATCCAAGTGGAACAACGTTGGCTTTGAAGGGGATGGCAACCCTGACCAATCAAACAGGTGTAAACTTTGAACAGGCAAGTATCAGACTGGTTGCGGGCGAAGTCAACCGAGTACAGCAGGCCCCAGCCCCAAGAAATGTAATGATGGCGATGGAACAAGATGCGGGAGGGTACGCCAAGTCGTCGATGCCGCAACGTCAGTCAGTCGCTGACCGTGATGTCTATGTCCTTCCTGGAAAAGTTGATATTGGCGGAGTGGAAACAAAACAGGTAACACTCCTCGAAAACAATGCTGTTGTGGTTGAAAAACGTTTTCGGTTCCAACAGCTTATTCAGCCCTATGCTGGAAATGATGATACCGGAAGGCAGCAGGCTGAGATTGTTCTCAAATCAACAAATACGAAAGCAAAAGGTCTCGGCCAAGCCCTTCCAGAAGGAACCTTGCGGGTTTACCAAAAATCTGAGGGTGAGGCTTCTTCAATCTTCATGGGTGAAGATGCGATGCAAGCGGTTCCTGTTGGCGAAGAGATTGAATTGGTGATCGGTTCTGCCAACCAGGTGACGGGTCGGGGAACACAGACGTCTTATGAAAATCTTTCTCGCAACAGTTATCAACTTACCCAGGAAATCACTTTGAGCAACAGTGGTGATAAAAGTGTCAGTGTTGATGTTGTCGGACATTTGCCAGGAAACTGGAAAATTCTGGAAGAGAGCGCAAAACACGTTAAAGAATCTTCGCGAAAAGTTATCTGGACCGTTGATGTTCCTGCAAAAGGGAAAAGCACCTTTGATTACAAGTTACGGGTTTCTCACGAACAATAAGGCACTTGCTTTAAGTGTTTTTGTCAGAAATTAGAACCACGTCTTCTACTTTATCGTCGGGATCATCGTCATCCAAAAGCTCTGTCAGACTATCAGGCAGAGCTTTTGTGGTTTTAGCACCCATTTTTTGTAACTGATCTACCTGTCGGACGAGATTACCTCTACCGTTTGTGAGTTTTTTAAAGGCTTCGTCATGGCTGTTTTGTGCTTTGTCTAAGAAATCACCAACTTTGGCGAGATCATCCGCAAAACCAACAAATTTATCGTAGAGTTTGCCTGCCCGTTCGGCAATTTTTTGTGCGTTTTGGTTTTGGTCCTCATATCGCCAAATATTCTCGACGGTCCGTAAGGCAAGTAAGAGAGTAGAGGGCGTTACGATAACAACGTTCTTTTCCAAGGCTTGACCAACGAGATCAGGATGATGCTGTACAGCGGCACTAAAAGCCCCTTCGATTGGCATGAAAAGTAAAACGTAATCGAGTGAACGGATCGTTTCCAGATCTTGATACGATTTTTTGGACAGATCTCTTACATGACTTTGAATAGAGGTAACATGTTCAGAAAGGGCTGCTGCAATCTCTTTTTCCTCTTCTGATGAGTGATAACGCTCATAAGCAGTAAGGGATACTTTGGAATCAATAACGATATCTTTGCCGTTGGGGAGATGAACAATTACGTCTGGACGGTATCGTTTACCTTCTTCGTTATTGAGGGACTGCTGGACATCGTATTCACGACCTTTACTCAGGCCAGATTTTTCCAGAACCATTTCCAAAATCATTTCACCCCAGGCCCCCTGGGTTTGACTTTGTCCTTTGAGGGCTTTTGTCAGGTTATGCGTATCTTCGCTGACTTGTTTATTGAGGTCTGAGAGCCGTTGTACTTCTTTATGTAGAGAAAATCGTTCTTTGGATTCCTTGTCGTAAGTTTCTTCAACCTTCTTTTGAAAGTTCTGGATATTTTCCTTGAGCGGGTTAAGGAGAGTTTCAAGGCCTTGTTTGTTTTGCTCAGTAAATTTCTTTGTTTTCTCTTCGAGTATACGGTTCGCAAGGTTTTCAAACTGTTCAGTGAGTTTTGCGCGAGCTTCATCCAGGATTTGTAATTTTTCAGTATGGGACTCTCGTTCTTTTTCAAGGGTAGTTCTGCTTTCTGTCGCTTTGTTTTCAAGGTGAGCGTTCATATTACGAAACTCTAGGATCTCTTTTTCTAAAGCTTTTGTCTGGGCTAACAGCTCAGGAATTCTAGTTGCTTTTTGTTCCTCTATGGCTGCGCGGGTGGCTGTATCATTCAAAGCTTCGTGTAGCTCTTCACGGTCCGTAGATAGGTTTTGATATTCTAGACGCAGTTTATCTAACTCGAGCACAAGCTCATTTTTACGGCTCAATTGTGCTTGATAATTCGCATTAAGTTCGGAAAGCTGATTACGAACTTTCTGATGAATAAGCAGTCCAATGAACGACGCGATAGCAAGGCCAGAGAAGCCACCAATGAGAAGAGCCGTGAGATCCATTAGAAGTCCTGTATTTTTGTGAAATTTTGAATTGTACGATTCGAAATGTACTGTAACACGAGGCTATAGGAAACGTCAGTATTGAGGTTCTATATAAGGCTTTGCTTGACCTTAAGCTTCCAAGACAATACCAAAGAGAAAAGGGCTGTAGATCTCAGAAAAATAGGAAATTAGTCCATAAATTTAAACTGTAAGATAATAGCGAGTAATTATGGCTATTCTAGAAATAGTTATTGCACCGGATCCGGTGCTAAAAACCGTTTGCGAACCTGTAGCGGAAGTCGACGATAACATTCGGACGCTTGTTAGCGATATGCTGGAGACAATGTATAAAGCGCCAGGCATTGGTTTGGCGGCTTGTCAGGTTGGGGTAACCAAGAGAGTTATTGTGGTTGATGTTAGTGATGATAAGGAAGAAAACCAGCCTTATTGCATGATTAATCCAGAGATCACTTGGGAATCTGATGAATGGTCAGTTTATCAAGAGGGCTGCCTTTCTTTGCCCGAACAGTATGCAGATGTTGAACGTCCAGCCGCCATCAAGATGACCTATCTTGATGAGAATGGTAAAAAACAAGAACTTGAAGCGGATGATTTGCTGGCAACGTGTATTCAACATGAAATTGACCACTTGGATGGGCTGCTTTTTGTGGATCATATTTCCAAACTTAAACGGGGAATGATTATGAAAAAGCTCAAGAAGATTGTCGCAGCAAAAGCGGCTGATTAATATCGGGCATTAAGCCTTTGTATTGAGTTTTTTTAAGCGAGACCTATGCTGACATCGTATTTAAGACAAGGAAATTCTAAATGAATAAATTGAGGATTGCCTTTATGGGAACGCCCGATTTCTCTGTTCCTTGTTTAGAGGCTCTGGCAGAGGCCGGGCATGAAGTTGTGGCTGTGTATAGCCAACCACCACGCCCGGCAGGCAGAGGACAAAAAGCAAAGCTATCTCCTGTTCATGCCGTAGCCGTTGAAAATGGTTGGCCTGTCTATACGCCTAAAAGCTTTCGTAATAAAGATATTCAAGACGAATTTCGCAACCTTGAGGTCGATGTCGCTGTTGTTGTCGCTTATGGATTGATTTTACCGACAGAAGCCTTGGTTGCACCGAGAATGGGATGTGTAAATATCCATGCTTCTCTGTTACCAAGATGGCGCGGTGCAGCTCCGATACAACGTGCTATCGAAGCGGGTGATGCTGAGAGCGGAGTTGCAATTATGCAGATGGTGGAAGAACTCGATGCTGGGGATGTTATCCTTGAGGGGCGGGTTGCTATTACGGATCAGACGACAGCTTCCAGTTTACATGATGAACTCTCGAAAATTGGTAGCGAACTCATTGTAAAAGCTCTTGAGGGTATGAACGATGCTTCTTTGACGCCTATTCCGCAACAAGAGGACGGCGTGACTTATGCCAAGAAACTTACCCGTGAAGAGAGTGAGCTTGATTGGTCACTGCCTGCTGTGGAGATTGATCGAAAAATTCGAGCCTTAACTCCTTGGCCGGGTGTTCACTTTACTTATGAAGGGGACCGGATAAAGGTACAGGAAACGACTCTTGTTTCTTTTGATGATATGGCAACACAAGAAAATCATGAACCAGGCACATTGCTCGATGATTTATTGCTTGTTTCTTGTGGTAAGGATGCGCTTCGTATTGATCGGTTACAACGCCCGGGTAAAGGCAGTATGGATGCCAAAGCCTTTTTGAACGGGTATCCACTGAGTAAGGGTATAAAACTCGACGGACCAAAGAGCGGATGACACGCTATAAACTCACCATCGAATATGACGGGACTGATTTTTTTGGCTGGCAACGCCAAAAAGAACAGATCTCAGTACAAGAAGTTCTAGAAGACGCTATTTTCAAGTTCTGTGGAGAGCCCGTTCAGGTCTTTGCTTCTGGGAGGACGGACAGCGGCGTACACGCCTTTGGGCAAGTTGTGTCTATGGATCTGAAGCGAGAGTTTCCCGCTTTTAAAGTACGTGAGGCGATCAATTTTCATATACGCCCTGCCAAAGTTGCTGTCGTTGATGCTGAAATTGTGAATGATGACTTTCATGCGCGCTTTTCCGCGACAGAAAGAAGTTATCTTTATCGGATTGTGAACCGTCGAGCGCATTTGGTTCTCGATCACAAACGCGCTTGGTTTGTCCCGCAACAATTAAATGCCGACGCGATGCATGAAGCAGCTCAAGCCTTGGTCGGTGTTCATGATTTTTCATCCTTTCGGGCAAAGGATTGCCAGGCAAAATCCCCAATAAAATCAATAAATCAGATCTCGGTGGGCAGAGTTGGCGAAGAAATTCGTATTGAACTCTCGGCCCGTTCGTTTCTTTACCACCAAGTCCGAAACATCGCAGGATCTTTGAAAAAGGTAGGTATAGGGAAATGGACGAAAGAAGACATCAAACGTGTTCTGGAAGCAAAAGATCGCAGTCAAGCCGGAGAAATGGCACCTGCATGGGGGCTGTATTTTGTTGGGGTCAAGTTTGATCCTCAAGAGGAAGATGTCGGACATGACCTGTCGGCAGGCGAAAGTGCAACGGCTCAATAGCTCCGGAATGGCCCCTTAAGTTTAGCAGGCAATCAGTGCGGTATTGAGTTTGTACATACTCATCGCCAAAAGAATATTGAAGAAGACAAACGCTGAGGCCGAAAACCAGTTGGTTTCGATGGTGACCTTTGTCATATAAGCCTGAGTTCCCAGTATATACAACATCCCCAATAGCCCTAAGAAATCAATGATTGTTGGCGTGAGAAGGTCGCTATTTGTCAGGGTGTGCAAGCAAACTAAGAAGATGATTTGCCATACTTGCAACCAATTAAAACTGATGATGAAAAGCTTATAGTTGTCCCGTTTGTTATGGAGCACGAGCAGCGCATGCATAAAGACGGGATAAACCAACCAACTGACGAGGTAAAACAGCGTATCAATCAGAAGGACTGTAAAGGGATCCAGGGTGGTTGCTATTTCGGGTTCTTGCAGGGTGCTGATAAACTATGCGCCGGGATAACAAAGTACCGCGGCGAAGAAGGATTTCCAAAAAAGTTCATCACTGATTACAAGGTACCCAAGGCCACGTTTGTCAAAACGCATAAATGGAAGGGTGCCAAGTAAGTTCTGTTTTATCTCTGCGATAGAGGGGATCAAACTTTGAAATATCCTTTAAGCATGGATTCATAAATACGCGAAAGATCTTCCAACTCCTGAACAGAGCAATGTTCATCAACTTTATGAGCTGTATCGTTGAGCAGGCCGAATTCCGCTACGGTAGCATAATCTTTGATAAAACGAGCATCAGAAGTGCCACCTGAGGTACCAAGTTCTGCCTTGATACCTGTGATTTTTTCAATGGATTGGGAGATCAATCCACTAAGAGGACCGGGGGGACACAGGAAAGATTCCCCAGATACTCTTATTTGAAGATCATATTCAAAATCCGCACGGTGAAGGCGTTCGCGCACCCATGCTTCAACTTGTTCAGATGAGTAAAGATCACTAAAGCGAACATTGAAATGGGCTTTGGCATCTGCGGGAATGACGTTGGTTGTGGTATTGCCGACATCGATGGTTGTCAGTTGCAAACTCGAAGGGGGAAAGTGTTCTGTTCCACTATCTAAGGGTTCTTCGAGAAGGTTGTGTAACATGGTGACGAGAGGGTGTATCGGATTACTGGCCAGCTGCGGGTAGGCTGTATGCCCTTGAATGCCCCGTACTGACAGACTGAAATTCATACTGCCGCGCCGGCCAATTTTAACCATATCTCCAAGAACGTCATTACTGGTCGGTTCTCCGATCAAGCAGACATCCATGGTCTCCCCCTTATCAGCCATCCATTCGAGGACCTTTTTGGTCCCGTTCTGGCCAATACCTTCTTCATCGCCTGTGATAATCAGGCTGAGAGATCCATCAAAATTTTTATTTTGCGGTGCATTAAGGAAGCGGGTTAGTGCGGCAACATAAGCGCCAATAGAGCCTTTCATGTCGACTGCACCACGACCAATTAGCTTGCCGTCAACAACGGCACCGCCAAAGGGATCGACAGTCCATGCCTGTAGATCGCCCACAGGGACGACATCTGTATGGCCACCGTACCCAAATACGGGACCACTCGTTCCTCTGCGGGCATAGAGGTTATCAACGCCATAAGTATTCGCACAATCAAACGGCAGTCGTTGACACTCAAAGCCAAGAGGTTTGAGGAGAGTTTCCATGAGATCGAGTGCCCCGCCTTCCTCTGGTGTTACAGAGGGACAGCGAATTAACGCCTGGCTGACTTCCAGGGCTGACGCGGGGTTCTCGACACTCATTTTTAGACTCCGGTTTAAAATTTAATCGCGCAAGAGATCGTTAATGGATGTTTTTGAGCGGGTACGTTCATCAACGCGTTTTACGATTACGGCGCAATAGAGGTTCGGACCTGGTGTGCCATCTGCTAGTGGTTTGCCGGGAAGGGTGCCGGAAACAACGACAGAATAGGCTGGGACGCGTCCCATGAAGATCTCGCCGGTTTCGCGGTCAATAATTTTTGTAGAGGCGCCAATGTAAACGCCCATGGAAAGAACAGAGCCTTCTTCGACGATTACACCTTCGGCAACCTCGGCGCGGGCACCAATAAAGCAATTGTCTTCAATGATAACGGGGCCAGCTTGCAGAGGTTCTAAAACACCTCCAATACCTGTGCCGCCGGAAAGGTGTACATTCTTACCAATTTGGGCACAGGAACCAACTGTTGCCCAGGTATCAACCATCGTGCCGCTATCAACATAGGCACCAAGGTTGACGAAGCTTGGCATCAAAACAGCACCCGGCGCGATATAGGCAGACCGACGCACGATGCTGCCCGGTACAGCGCGAAAACCTGCAGAGGAAAATTGTTCACCAGACCAGCCTTCAAATTTTGAAGGTACTTTGTCCCACCAGTTGGTGTTTTCACCAGGGCCACCAGCAATAATTGACATGTCGTTGAGACGGAAAGAAAGCAAAACGGCTTTCTTAAGCCACTGATTAACTTTCCATCCATCGGGACCTTTTTCAGCTACTCGGCGTTTACCTGTATCCATTAACATTAGAGCTTCATCAACAGCCTGGCGGGTTTCCCCAGTGGTTGCCGCTGATATTTTTTCCCGGTTTTCCCAGGCGTTCTCAATGACATTTTGAATATCGGTATTCATGATGATCTATCCCATCGCTCTAAGTTATCCGCCAAGGCAGAGTAGGTCGTTTGAAGGGACAATGCGTTAGGCGAGACGATTTTGTCAACGCCTCCAGAGCCAATCTGTTGATGTTATACGATTCTAGAAAATTTGCGGGTTAAAGGGCATTGAGCCATTCTACAAGGTCATCCGTTTGGTGGTGAATGAAATCCACCGGACTTCCGTCTTCGTTTGTTGCTCCGATGGAAGCCCAGTCAGTGTCAGTTTTGACCCAAACAGTTGTCATGCCCATTTCTGCAGCGGGTTTGAGATTTTTGGCTGAATCCTCAAAGAATACAGTTTTTCTTGGGTCTATATTATGTTTTTTGACAAGATTGTCATATGGAAATTGAGCTGGCTTGGGGATGTAGTCAGCGTTGGCGATATCATAGATTTCTTCAAAATGGTGAGAAATTCCCAAGCGATCCATTACGTTGATTGCGTGTAAGCTTGATGCATTGGTGAAGATCAGTTTCCGCCCGGGCAGGTTTGTAAGGGCGTTTCCGAGAGCAACGTTCTGGGTGATCATGGAAAAATCCACGTCGTGAACGTAATCTAAAAAGAGATTTGGAGCGAGGTTATGATTAACCATAAGCCCTTTAAGAGTGGTACCATACCTTCTGAAATAATCTTTTTGTACGGAATAAGCTTTGGCAGGATCTAAATCCAGATATTCCTGAATAAAACTCCCCATACGTTTTTCAATTTGGCTAAACAGGTTGTTAGAAGCTGGATACAAAGTGTTATCCAAGTCAAACAACCAAACGTCTTTTCCATCCAGGCTTGTCATTATACCGCATCTCGCATTTGTATTTTCAGGCTTATTAGGTAAGCAATCCCTAGCAGATTTTAAGACGTTGCCAAGCTAGAAGTGATGTTGGATGTAAAATGGATTGATTTGCAAAGTTTAAGTACGTGTTAACTGGACTCCGATAAACTTGGCGTAAAGTTGTTACGAGGGGTAGCAATGTATGCTTCACCAAGAAAATAATAATATTATCAAGAGTGGTACTTTGCCCAATAAAAATGATAAGGATCACTGGGGGTTAGTCGTTCCAGGCGGGCCGTTTTCTGACTTTCCTGGTGCTGTTGTGCTGGTGGAAAGCAATGGGGCTGTTTCCAGTTCTAATGAACAGGCTGAATTGCTATGCAAGTTCATCAACCGAGGTGGATCTGATGAGTATCGGGAGGCCTTGAAATCAGCCTTGAATGGCAAAGCCGCTCAGGTAAATCCTTTACTCATCCGCGCGGAGAAGAAAGAAACAAGTAAAGTTCTTGCTGCTTTTGATCTCGCGCTGCTTCCTTGGGATGGAGGCCGTGCTGCTCTTCTCCTTGGCAGGAATATTTCGTTAGAAAGAAACCTACGTGCTGCTTTAATCGAATCCCGGCAACGTTACCGTGACCTTTTGGAAGCTTCTTGTGATTTTGCTTGGGAAACCGATATTGATGGTGTCATCACCTTTATCACGCCCGACGGAGGATTAGGTTACTCTGCTTCAGAGCTTGCAGGGTCAAAAATTACGCAACTTTTTGTAGATTTGTCTTCTGCAGTGACCAATCCTTTTTCCTGCAAGGTTCCTTGTTCTGAAGAGGAGGTTTGGGTCAAAGATAGTTATCGTGACGAACGCTGTCTTGTGATTACATCTATGCCGCTTTGGAGTGATGAGGAAATTTGGCATGGGAACAGAGGGTTTTGCCGGGATATAACAAGACTTCGCAAAGAAGAGATGCTACGCGCTGATGAAATTCACCGAGAACGTATTTATAATCGAATTCTTGAAATCGCTCGAAGTGAGATGGTTCCCGTTCGGATGCTTGCCTCCACGGCTTCTTGTCTAATACCTGCTTTGCCCGTAGATGCGGTAATGATCAGCCATTTTGATGGTGAAATTTGGCAAGCTGTTGCCGAAGAGGGTGAAGCTTTACAATTAGATGCGATAGCCAGGGTTCAGACAGCATTGGAGATGGGAGAAACTGTTTATCAAGAAACCAGTACTGATGGCGTGCTTGTCGCTATAAGTACGAAATTTAGAGATCAAGCCAATGGCGCTATCTGCCTGTGGCGTAAAGGTGAGAATGCCAATTGGTCCTCAGGGGAGGCCGAACTCCTTCAAAGAGTCCAGTCCCAAATAGGAATCTCTCTTCAACAATTTGGTCACCATCGAGAATTGCAAACACTATCGAGCACAGACCCGCTGACCGGACTGTTGAACAGGCGCCATTTTGAACACTTATTATCAGGGTTCTTGGAAGATAACGTGGGGGATGAGCGCACACATTTGTTGCTTTATCTTGATCTGGATAACTTTAAGTACGTGAACGATGCTTATGGGCATCAAGAAGGTGATAAGGTGCTAAAGGATTTTGCAGAAGTATTAAAACACAAAACGCGGCGCCATGATTGGCTGGCCAGACTTGGAGGCGATGAGTTTGCCATTTTCCTTCCTGTGGTTCGTGAAGAAGAAGCCGCGAGTAAAGCTCAAGACCTATTGGAGGCTTTGATCCCTGCATTTTCACGCGATGATGATCATGAATGGTCCCTCAGTGCTTCTGTGGGTGGTTACCTATTTAGGGCACGTGAAGGTCAAGAGCTCTCAGATTTGTTTTTACATTCAGATGAAGCAATGTACAGGGTGAAACGGTCTGGGAAAAACGGTGTTTATGTTGTTAAAGAGAAACTGGATGGGGTTGGTTGATGAGTGATCCAACTGATAATCTTGGTGATGATGTTGTGGATGGGTCAGAGGTTAGACCTATAGGTAGACCAGAGGATGGGAAGGTAATGCAAACAGCATTTGCATATGAAGACGCAAAAAAGATGGCCGAGAGCGATGATGGAGAGGTTCGCCTTTCTCTTGCGAAACAGACGAATATACGGCCTGAACTCCTTTATTTCCTTGCTGATGATAAGGTTCCTGCAGTTCGACAAGCGATCGCTTCAAATGTATCCACCCCCATACAGGCGGACTATGTTCTTGCGAAAGATAAAGATGCCAAGGTAAGGGAGGAGCTTGCGGATAAGATTGCGAACTTGGCACCAGAATTAGATCCCAAAACACAACGAAAAGCACATGAGTATGTCATAAAAACCTTGAAGGTTCTCATTAAAGACCAGGAGAGTAAGGTACGCACGATACTCTCGGGCGCGCTTAAAGATCTCGACACTATTCCTGTGGCTTTAGTCCGACAACTTGCCATGGATGAGAACGAAGCTGTTTCCTCACCTATATTGCAGTACTCTCCGATTCTCACCGACGATGACCTACTTAAATTAATCTGGGATGGTGTTCGCGGGGGACGGCTTAAAGCTATTTCCCGGCGAGCTAATATTGGTGAAAAAATAACAGATGCGATCGTTGAAACTGATGATCATGACGCGATCGCTTCTTTATTGGATAACCAAAGTGCACAAATCAGAGAAGAAACTCTTGATCGACTTGTTGAACAAGCACCTGGGGTGGAGATTTGGCATAAACCCTTGGTCAAAAGGCCTAAGTTATCTGCTCTATCGTTGAAGCGTTTGGCGGGTTTTGTGACTGAAACCCTTCTGGAAGGCCTTCTGGATCGACCGGGGCTTGATGCTGATGTTTCAACTGCGATTGGTCTGGAAGTTAGAAAACGTGTAGCCGCGGAAGATGTTCTTGATGAAAAAGATATTAATGATGTGGATGATCAAGCCATTCAAGATGAAGTAAGGAAACTAAATAAGTCAGGAAAATTAACGGAAGAACTAATTACCACCCGTCTTCATTGTGGTGATCGCGAGTTCGCAATACACGCTTTGGCACTGAAAGCTGATTTACCGGCCAAGATTGCACGACGAATGGTTCTGTCGCGAGCGGCTAAAACAGTGGTGGCACTCGTCTGGAAAGCTGGGTTTTCGATGGAACTTGCCAGTCTTGTACAGCTTCGATTGGCAGGGATTCCACCACAACAGTCGATTAAGGCTGATGAAGACGGAAATATTCCGATACCAGACAAGGAGCTGGATTGGCAGATCACGCTTTATCTCGACGATAGCGAGTTACCGTAATTGATCAAATATATGGTGGTTTTATTTATGATTAAAAAGGATTGAGTTTGCTCAATCCTTTTTAATCAGTGTACCGATACCACAATCTGTAAAAATCTCGAGCAACATGGAGTGAGCGACCCGTCCGTCAAGAATGACTGCCGCGTCAACCCCTCCGTTCACAGCATTAATACAAGTTTCAAGCTTCGGGATCATTCCGCCACTAATGGTCCCGTCTTTTCTCAACTCATGTGCCTTTGCGACGGTTATATCCGAAATGAGAGCACCTTCTTTGTCTAAGACACCTGCTACATCCGTCATTAGCAGTAAGCGGGATGCGCCCACCGCGGCAGCAATGGCTCCAGCAGCGGTATCTGCATTGATGTTGTAGGTTTCTCCATTCGGACCAAAACCAATTGGTGCGATGACAGGGATCATGCCTGACTTATTGAGTTCTTCAAGAAAGCTGGGATTGATTTCTTCTGGTTCGCCAACAAAGCCAAGATCTAAAACTTTTTCAATATTTGAATCTTCGTCTTTTACCGTTCTTTGCAGTTTCCGTGCTTTGATCAGGCTGCCATCTTTACCTGACACACCAACGGCAGTTCCGCCTGCTTTGTTAATTGCTGCGGTGATGCCTTTGTTGATTTTACCAGAGAGTACCATCTCAACAATTTCAACAGTTTCAGCGTCCGTAACTCGTAGGCCGTCGATAAACTCGCTATTTACGGCAAGACGTTTGAGCATCTCCCCTATTTGTGGGCCACCGCCATGAACCACGATGGGGCTTATACCGACTTGTTTAAGTAAAACGATGTCGTGGGCAAATTTATCAGCAAGCTCTGCATCTCCCATCGCATGACCACCGTATTTTATGACAACTTTACGCCCTGAATATCGGCGCATAAACGGTAAGGCCTCTGAAATCGTCTGTGCTGTCCGCAGCCACTTTCTTGGGTCCTTAGCGTGTTTTGTTGTCATAGTTGGCGACCTTTGTGTTGTTTTAACATATAGGATGAAAATTTTCGGTGTTTTGGATGTTGAAATTATCAGTCCTAGATGATTATCCTATTATTTCAAGCTTATAGCGAAATTTACATCGTGGGAAAACCGTGATGCCGCGAACGTTATGCTTCTGTAAGGGCAGCAATGCTCGCTCTAAGTTCTGGAATACCTGTAGATTTAACAGAAGATGTTTTAATTATTTGCGGGTGAGATGCAGGGTGTTTTGCTAATTCTGTAATGAGGTTTTTTTCAACCTTGTCTAAATCGGCAGGTTTTATTTTATCTGTTTTAGTCATAATGATTTGATAGGAAACGGCGCAAGTATCAAGTTCATCCATAATTTCTCTGTCACTGTCTTTTGCGCCGTGACGAGAATCAATAAGTAAAAATATGCGCTTTAATTCTGCTCTGCCACGCAAATAATTACGAGTCAAATTGGTCCAGTAGGCGATATCTGATTTCGAAGCTTGGGCATAGCCGTAACCAGGTAGGTCAACAAGCATGAGTTTTTGGCCAAGATCAAAAAAGTTGAGCTGACGTGTCCGACCTGGCGTGTTGGATGTTCTAGCTAGTGTTTTTCTGCCTGTTAGGGCATTGACAAGACTAGACTTTCCAACATTTGATCTGCCTGCAAAAGCAATTTCTGGGAGGCCGAAATTACCGATGTGCTCATCTTTGGTTGCGCCAAGGATAAAATCACATGATTGGGCAAAGAGTAGGCGACCGGATTCTACCAGTTGAGGATCATCTCCCGGATTGTCGAAAGTAATCCCTGAGGTCGGGGTGTCGTCAGTCACGTGTTTCTCCTGTCGTGCCATGGCCTGTGTGGCGTGGTGATCTTGTCTTTGGATATGAATAATCCTTGCGGCAACACACAGCAAGAAATAAAGGAAAAGGCCCCGATAGTCATCTATCGAGGCCTTTGTTCAGTAGGGTTGCTTTATGAACTAGCTTTTACTCGGTGCTGGTGTGCGCCCGAGGGATACGCCAGCCTTTTTCATAATTACAGCCTGTTGTAATAGTGAAAGCAAGTTGTTCCATGTCCAGTAAATGACCAGGCCAGCCGGGAAGGTTCCGAGCAGGAAGGTAAAGAACAATGGCATGAACAGGAATACTTTCGCTTGAATTGGATCGGCAGGCTGGGGGTTAAGCTGCTGTTGCAAGAACATAGAAATACCCATGAGTACTGGCCAGATACCAATGTTCAAGAAAGCAATCATTGTATCAGCTTCTGGGATACCCCATGGCATCAAACCAAAGACGTTAAACAAAGATGTTGGATCTGGAACAGAGAGATCATGAATCCAGCCATAGAACGGAGCCTGTCGCATCTCAAGCGTTACAAATAGGACTTTGTATAGAGAGAAGAAAATTGGAATTTGCACGACGATTGGCAAACACCCAGCCATCGGATTGACCTTCTCCTGCTTGTAGAGCGTCATCATTTCCTGATTAAGTTTCTGACGATCTTCGCCAAACTTCTCTTTCAACAACACAATTTTAGGCTGAAGCTTTCTCATCTTGGCCATGGAAACGTAGGATTTGTTTGCCAGTGGAAAGAGGATCATTTTGATGAAGACAGTCAGTGCCATAATTGACAGGCCGACATTGCCGATAATGCTGGTCAACCAATGAAGAGCATAGAAGAAAGGTTTGGTGATGTAGTAGAACCAGCCAAAATCAACTGCAAGATCGAGATCTTGTATACCTAGTTTTTCATTGTAGGCGTCGATGAGAGGAACTTCCTTAGCTCCAGCAAAAAGATTGCTGTCGAATTCTAGATTTTGACCGGGCTCAACAGTTTCGACATTGTAAAAATAGTCGGTTTGATATCTATCAGGGCCGTTCTTACCATTGTAAAAGAATCTGCTGTTGATCTCTTTATTTTGGTCAGGAATGAGAGCTGTCAGCCAATACTTGTCTGTAATTCCGATCCATCCACCTGTAGACGGAATTTTTATTTCCTTGTCTTCTTGAAGATCTGAATAATCAACTTCAGTCAGGCTGCCACCAAGGACTCCAATCGGTCCTTCGTGAAGGATGTAATAACCAAGAGTTTCGGGGGTGCCTGTCCGGGAAACGCGGCTGTAAGGCGTAATTTCAACGGGTTGCCCTGATGAGTTTTCAACATTTTGTTTAATGTTGATCATGTAGCCATCATCAATTTTGAGGGTTCGTTTGAAGGAGAGCCCCTGACCATTGTTCCAGGTTAGAGTAACCGGGGTGTCTGGTGTTAAGTTTGTATTTGTTGTTTCCCAAATGGTTTTGTTGTTTGGGAGAGACAAGCTCCGGTCATTCGAGAGCCATCCAAAATCGGCATAATAAGGATTTTGAGTTCCGGCTGGAGAGAGAAGAACGACATTGGGGCTGTCATCCTCAATGGTCTCTTGATAATTTTTTAAAACCAGATCATCAACACGTCCGCCAACCAGTGAGATACTGCCACTTACAGTTGGGGTGTCTATGGTAATGCGTTTGCTGTTCGCGAGGGCTTCATCTCTTGGTAAGCCTTGAATGCGATTTAGCAAATTGTCTGTGCCACCGGGTAAATCGGGAATGTTACCTTCAGAACCGACAGGCGTCTGGTTTTGTGCTTGTTGTTGAGCCGCTTCTCTTGCTGCAATTTGCTCTGGTGAAGGCGGGAAGAAGTATTCCTGCGCAAATGTCCACCCAAAGAGAATGACTGCTGACAGGACAACAGCAATAACAATGTTACGTTGATCTTCGTTTTGCATCTGTGATCGGCTCAACGGTTGTTCGTGGCTTCGCAATCATGGTGATGATCGCAGCCAGATGGTTCTGGTACAGGGTCAAAACCGTGGCCACCCCAAGGGTGGCAGCGGGAGAGACGTTTTAAAGCTAACCAGCCTCCCTGCAATGCGCCGTGCGTGACAATTGCCTCGCTTGCGTATTGGGAGCATGTAGGGTGGTATCGGCAGCTTGCGGGAGTATAGGGAGAGATTCCATATTGGTACAGCTTTACAAAACCAAGTAGGAGCGCACTTAATATTTTCAATATCGTGTTCTCCTTTACTATTGGTTTTATGCCTGAGGCTTTTGTTTGCCTGAAGCCTTTGTACGATCTGTTTTTACCCGCTGCAGGGAAAAAATAAGATCCTTTTTTAGGTCTTCATAAGTGCGAAAGATTGATGTCTTTCGTCCTATCAATACATAGTCGTGTCCAGCTTTCCCATATTCGGAAAGTAATTCGGCTGCAACGGCGCGTAATCTACGTTTAACCCGATTTCGTATGACGGCATTACCAACTTTTTTGGTTACCGTGAAACCAATGCAAATGGCGTCAGACCTAGAAAGATCTTCTGAGTTAGAAGTACTTTCAGGTTGACGCCGCATGGCTTGAAGAATCAAGCCGGGTGTGACCCATTTATTATGCGTCGCTGCTACCCGAAGAAATTCGGATCGCTTTTTGAGCTTTCCGATCTCGGGTATCATAGTCTTAAGCGGATAGACGCTTACGACCTCTTGCGCGACGGTTAGCTAATACACGGCGACCGCCGACTGTAGCTTTACGTGCGCGAAAGCCATGGCGGCGTTTACGTACCAATACGCTCGGCTGAAAAGTGCGCTTCACTGTAATTCTCCGTTATCCGGAAGGTTATCGAAAATAGTGGTGGGTGTATAAGCGGGCACCGGGCATCTGTCAACGCCTGTAACCTAGATTCCGTGGATTCCTTTGAAATCAGAGACTTTTTTCTCAAGAGTTCGGGAAAACCAAACAAAAGCGGATTCTTTATAGCCACCGTTGGACACTACTTAGCAATGTTCGCTATCAAGGGACAGCCCTAAATTATGATTTTTATCCTTAAAGAGATCATATTCGGCGTATTTAATACATATAAGTGCTCTCGGTCGATCACATCCCTGTGTGAAGTGCTTGATAGACTTGTTTTTTTAGTATTCCTACAAAACTATATATTCATGACAAATATAGATGACACGATGACCAGACCTGAAAATAAAGATAAAATGCCGGTTCTTATGATTAAACGTTTACTTCCTCTCCTTATATTGGTGGTAGGATTGTTGGTTGTTTATTCTTTTGGTTGGCATGAGTTTTTAAGTTTTAGTGCTCTGCAGGAAAATCGGGAAGTATTAGACGGATTCGTTCGTGAGCGGGGCTTAATTGCTGTTCTTGCTTTTATCGGGCTCTATACGGTTGTGGTTGCCTTCTCGATACCGGGTGGGTCGTTCTTGACGATCGCAGGCGGGTTTTTGTTCGGGTCTTTACTGGGAGGAAGCTATGCCATCATGGCGGCGACCCTTGGTTCTACACTTGTGTTTCTTGCTGCAAAGTCGGCTTTTCGAGATTTCTTCCACAAAAGGGCCAAAGGATATCTGCGGGCAATGGAGGCAGGTTTTCATGAGAATGAATTGAGTTATCTTCTCGTTTTACGTCTCGTACCGTTGTTTCCTTTTTGGTTGGTTAATCTTGTCCCTGCATTTGTAGGAGTGTCTCTTCGCAATTATGTAGTGGCGACGTTTATCGGAATTATTCCAGGTACTTTTGTCTATGCAAGTGTAGGCAATGGGCTGGATGCTTTATTCCGATCTGGCGGGACTCCCGACCTTGGCATTATTCTAAAGCCGGAAGTTCTTCTTCCTATCCTTGGGTTGGCCTTGTTGTCGCTTATCCCTGTTGTCTACAAAAAATTCTACAAAGAAAAACGAACGTAATCTCTTAATAAATTTGAGAATGTGAACGCAGGACATTAATGCCAGGGTATTAATTTATGGTAGTTAATGTCGTTATGCGATTGATGACGTGAATTGATAGAGGTTGAGAATGATTAAAACGGATATCTGCGTTATTGGAGCTGGATCAGCTGGATTATCTATCGCCGCAGGCGCTGTTCAAATGGGGGCTGATACGGTTCTCGTTGAATCTGGCAGAATGGGAGGGGATTGCTTAAACTATGGCTGTGTGCCTTCCAAAGCTCTTCTGACAGCAGGAAAAGCAGCGCGTCATTGGAAAAAGGCCAAAGATTTTGGCGTTGATTACCAGACGCCACAGATCGACTTTCAAGCCGTACATGATCATGTGAAAGGGGTGATTGCCGATATTGAGCCTCACGATTCTGTTGAAAGATTTGAAGAGCTTGGCGTAAGGGTTGTACAGGCAAAGGGAGAGTTTCTGGATCCTAAGACTCTTAAAGTAGGGGAGGAGACTGTTCAGGCGCGTCGTTTTATTATCTCAACGGGGTCACGGGCCATGGTGCCTCCGATCAAGGGAATTGATAGAGTCTCTTATCTTACAAATGAATCCGTTTTCGATCTTACAGATTTACCCAAAAAACTCATTGTTGTGGGTGGCGGCCCCATCGGATGTGAATTGGGACAGGCGTTCCATAATCTAGGAAGCCAAGTCACGATCGTTGAGATGGCGACGATCATGCCAAAGGATGATACTGATCTTGTTGAAGTTGTTAGAAGTCGTCTCCAGGCCGATGGTTTGGCAATTATGGAAAACACAAAAGTACTTTCTGCCAGTCAAAATACAAATGGGATTGTACTGAGAGTTGAAGAAGATGGTGTAGAAAAAGAACTTAAAGGAAGTCATCTTCTCTTGGCAGCAGGTCGAGCCCCGAATGTTGAAAACTTGAACCTCGAAGCTGCAGGCATTGACTATGAGCGTCAAGGTATAGTTGTTGATAAAAGGCTACGTACCTCCAACAAGAAAATTTATGCCGCCGGGGATGTGACCGGAGGTTACCAATTTACTCATATGGCGGCCTATGATGCCGGAATTATCATACGAAATGCTCTGTTTCGATTGCCTGCAAAAGTTTCGTACAACGCAGTCCCATGGGTAACCTATACTGATCCAGAATTGGCGCAGGTTGGTTTATCCGAGAATGATGCTACGAAGACAGGGCAAGAGTACCGTGTGCTGACCTGGGCTTATGCGGACAATGATCGGGCGCGGGCGGAAAGACGTACAGAGGGCAAAGTTAAAGTTATCGTTAGTAAAAAGGGCAAGATACTCGGGGCATCTATTGTGGGGTTGCAGGCTGGTGAGTTGATTTTGCCTTGGTGTTTGGCTCTTTCAAAAGGATTGAAAATTGGTGATGTGGCCAATGTTATTGCACCCTATCCAACTCTTTCGGAGGTAAGCAAAAGAGTGGCTGGGAGTTATTACACAGAGTCCCTTTTTAGCGATCGAGTGAAGATGATTGTTAGGTTCCTCTCAAAGTTCGGGTAGGGATTCGTGGCCAAGTTTTGAAACCTATACTTTTGTGAGATATAATTGATTCATGCCGCCTAAACTCCAATTACCACCTTTTATGACAAGCCTGTCAGCAAAGCTTTTGATTTTGACTGCGATGTTTGTACTGCTGGCGGAGATTTTGATTTTCGCGCCTTCTATTGGGCGCTTCAGGTTGGTTTATCTACAAGAGCATTTGGCTGATGCGCACCTGGCGATCCTGGCGCTTGATGCCACTGATGATATGATGGTTGGTGAGGACCTTGAAAAGGAACTCTTGAGTCACGTTAATGCCCTTTCGGTTGTTTTGAAAAGACCCGGTCAGGGTAAGTTGATGCTAATGAACGGTGCTGATGTTGAAGTCGATGCCACGTACGATCTACGTGAAGAAAGTTTCTTTGGCCTGATAAAGGATGCTTTTGTTGTATTGGCTCAATCACGCCATCGTATTCTGCGCGTCATTGGGCCTTCACCAAAGAATAAGGACGTTCTGGTCGAGGTGGTGATGAGTGAAGCGCCATTGCGTATGGACATGTTTGACTATTCCTGGCGTATTTTGGCCCTGTCTCTTGGAATTGCCTTGATGACGGCGGCTTTGGTCTTTCTCAGTCTTCACAGGCTTTTGGTTCAGCCTCTCAGGCGTATTACCCGCAATATGATTACTTTTAGGGAAGCTCCTGAGGATGTTACGGGGGTGATAAAACCTTCGAAACGTATGGACGAGATAGGGGTTGCTGAGAGAGAGTTATCTTCTATGCAAGGATCACTTCAAGAATCTCTTGGGCAGAAAACGCGACTGGCCGCAATTGGCACAGCCGCGGCAAAGATTAATCACGATTTACGAAACGGACTTGCCACAGCCAGACTGATTTCCGATCGTTTGAACCGGAGTGAAGATCCAGAAGTACGCGAAGTTGCCCCAGTTCTGCTTTCAGCTATAGATCGGGCCGTTCACATTTGTGGACAAATGTTAAATTTCTCCAAAGAAGGTAAGCCACAGCTTGATATCATGGAGTTTGATCTCCATGAACTTACGGGGGAAGTTGCGGATACAATAGATGTTGCCGAGAGTGTCGATTTAACGGTTTGTAACTATATCCCGCCTGGAACTTATGTGTCGGGGGATAGAGAGCAGCTTTACAGGGTGTTTGAGAACCTTGCACGAAATGCCGAGCAAGCTGGAGCCTCGACCGTGGATATTCGACTTCAAAAAGAGATCGATTGTTTCATCGTTTCAATTGCAGACGATGGTTCCGGAATTCCACCGGAAATTAGGAATAATCTCTTTAAACCCTTTAAGGGTTCGACGCGTAAGGATGGATCAGGTTTGGGGCTTGCGATTACACGGGATTTAATGCGTGCGCATGGCGGCGATATTTGGCTTGATACATCAGAACTTGGTGGTGCTTGTTTCTGTCTGGAACTCCCGATTAGACAGGGTGTCACCGATGAAAAGTTCGAATTGTTCGGTTGATCCTACAGTCTGGAGAGTTTGGTATTCATTAAAAATTTTTGAGAAGATTTTTCTCCAAAGGATTCTGTGACCTGCCACCCCATCCCCTTATATATATTGGGGGATGTTGTATAGAGGAATAAATGGTCTTCGCCGCGACTACGGGCAAAGTCTTCAACCATGGCGACAAGCTTTCTCGCAATACCCCGACATCGATACTCAGGGACAACATAGAGGGCGGCCAACCAGGGACGATACTGTTTGTAGTTCTCGTGATCATTCTCGATCAAAAGTACCGTCCCTATTGGCTTATTTCTTGAGAGAGCAACGAAAGCTTGTTCAATGTTTCCCTTGTTTGTCATACTTTTATAACCAGCAATAACACGCTCTCTCGTCCATCCGTAATTTTTCCCCCAAGTCATGTACTCCCAATTAGCACAGGTTTCTATGCAATCAGGATAGTTTCTGAGGAAATCTACTTTGATGGTCATGTTTATCAATCGAGAGTATAGAGTTGGAGTTTTAAGTACTCTGATTCAGGTAAAAAAGGATGGACAGGGTGGTCAGGACCTGCACCACGGGTAAAGAGCAGGCGTGATGTTCTCGTGGCATCGAGAAGGCCTTTACGCATTTGATCTGCGAAATTATCAATGTCCATGTGGTGGGAACAGGACGCGGCAACCAGATATCCACCGGGTTTGACGAGCTTGGCTGCCAGGCGAGCAAGTTTTCGATATCCTTTTGATCCCTGTTGAAGATCCTTTTTACTCTTAACAAAAGCGGGAGGATCTACGATGACGAGATCGAACGTGACCCCCTCATTTGCAAGTTTGGCGAGATAGTTAAACACCTCAGCTTTAACAAATGTGCACTTATCTGCGACGCCGTTTTCAGCGGCCGCCATTGCTGCAAGGTCGAGTGCAGTTTGGCTGCGATCAACCGTCATGACAGACTTTGCACCGGCAAGAGCTGATTGTACGGTGAAACCACCCGCGAATGAATAACAATCGAGAACGTCCGCATCTTTGGCAAAACTTGCTGCAAGTTTTCTGTTGTCCCGTTGATCAAAGAACCAACCAGTCTTTTGACCTTCTTGAAGCTCTGCGAAGAATGTTGCGTCGTGTTCAATGACTTTGATCGGGCCGTTTAGCTCTCCTTTGACCACTTTATCGTAACATTCCAAACCTTCGAGCAATCGTGAAGGTGTGTCGTTTCGTAATACGACTGTCTTTGGGTCGAGAACTTTATCTAAAGCCGCGAGGAGAGTTGGTAGAAGATTCTCAATACCTGCGGTGTTAACCTGGAGAACAAGTGTATCGCCATAGCGATCGATAATGGTTCCCGGGAGACCGTCGGCTTCGGCGTGGATGAGTCGGTAATAAGGGACGTTGAAGAGGGTGTCTCTAAGTGTCAAAGCACGCTTAAGAATGGCAACAAAGAAATCTTCATCAATTATTGCCTTGGCACTAGTGCTGAGCAATCGTGCGGAAATCAAAGGTTGGCGGTTGTATATTGCCGTACCCAAAGGTTGGCCATCGTTGGCTTCGATCCTAACGACCACACCAGGTTCCAACAGCTTGGTCTTTGCCGTTATTTCGATCTCGTTGGAAAAGACCCAGGGGTAACCGTTTAACAGGCGTTTTTGGGCTTTGGGTCTCAAGCGAATGGTCGGACGTTCTTGAAGATCGAGAGCGGGGCTCATGTGAGTACCTTTGTTATCGTCATTAGGTGTTTGGGCGCAGTCTAGCTATATAGGCGTCGGCTGCAAGCTTGACCTCTTATCCTACAGTAATGAAAGAGGTTTAGTCGTAAACGAGTGGTTTTGTCATGGTGCTAGAATGGAAAAGAGCGATTCGCATCTTTCACAATTAGGCGTATTATTGCGATGCAATATGGCCTTTGCTAATCTGCACAGATGAAGCAATTGTCTGTCGCGTAGGCATTGTCTATAAGGCTTGGGTCTATAAGGTCTGGCTCTACGGTGCGAGCTCAGAAATCGGCTCAAAAGGGGCAGTAAATGATTATCGTGAAATCAAAACGGGATTTAAAGTCCCTTATTGGCAGCTGGAAAGCAAAAGGCGAAGAGCACGGCGTTGTTATGACGATGGGAGCTCTTCATGAAGGCCATCTGGCTCTTGTTGATGCAGCAAACAAAGATAATGACCGGGTGATCGCGACGATCTTTATCAACCCGCGCCAGTTCGATAATAAGGCTGATCTGGAAACCTACCCTATCGACACAAATGAAGATCTTCGAAAACTCAAAGCTTCTGGTGTAGACGCGGTCTACTTACCTCAGGTGGGGGAAATTTATCCCGTAGGATACAGTACGACTGTCTCTGTTGCTGACATGCAGGATTGTCTTTGCGGTGCCACACGTCCGGGACACATGGATGGCGTGACAACTGTTGTGTCCAAGTTACTGATTCAAACCAACCCCGATCGTGCTTATTACGGTCAGAAAGATTTTCAACAGTTTCTTTTGATCCAACGTGTAGCTCGAGATCTTGATCTGATGGTCGATGTCATTGGTGTGCCGACGATTCGAGAAGAAGATAACCTTGCATTATCATCTCGAAACAGGCGTTTAAATACAGAGCAGCGAAAAATAGCCCCGACTCTTTTTAAAGTTGAGAGCGCGATAGCTGATCTTCTTATTCAAGGTGAAGCAGTGGACCACGTCCTCGAGTGGGGACGGAATTATATTTTAGAGGCTGGCTTTGAAAAAGTCGATTACCTCGAGTTAAGATCCGAAGAAAATCTTACTTTGATAACCGATAGCTCTTCCAAAGAAGAGAGATTAAGCAGCCGCGTATTTGTTGCGGCATGGATGGGCAATATCCGGCTGATTGATAATTTACCGATCAGCCGGTAGAGCCGGTATTCTCGAAAACAGCTTAGTCGTATTTGCCTTGGACGAGTGGCGGTACTGTCTGTAGAGCGAGATCCCATGGGAAGTAAATCCAAGTATCTTGGCTGACTTCCGTGATAAAGCTATCAACAATATCTTTGCCTGCGGGCTTTGCGTATAAAGTTGCAAAGTGTGCGTCGGGCATCATTTCTCGTACAGCACGGGCTGTTTTTCCTGTATCAACGAGGTCGTCAACAATAAGCCAGCCTTTGCTTTCTTTGGGTGCTTCTTTGAGGACCTTCAGTTCACCTTGCTTGTTTTCGCTTGAATAGCTGACGATGCAAACGGTGTCGATTAGGCGAATATCAAGCTCACGGGCAATGATGGCTGCTGGGACGAGGCCACCGCGCGTTACTGCAAGAATTCCTTTGAAGGGGCCTTGGCTCATAAGACGCCAGGAAAGGGCCTTGGCATCACGATGTAGTTGTTCCCAGGAAACAGGGAATGTTTTTGGTTGTTCAGACACGATACACGACTCCAATTTTGGATGATGCGGGAATAAAGCAGAACTGGCAGAGAATCTCAACCTTTAGAAATTGGTTTGTTATTCTATGGAATGACTAATACATACAATTTAATGTAAAAGGGGAGCGCCGATCGATGAAGCTGAACTCAAGGCCAGTATGAAAAAAGCAATGGTTCTTAGTCGTTCAGGAGAGAAGCTGTGACCTAATTTAACGCCTAGGTGTGAGCCTAAAGCAATGAGTGGTGAAAATGCTAGTCCATATAGCATCGGCGTAAGGATACTGTCTCCGAGTACATAATAGAGTACCACAACATTTATGGGGGCGCTCGCCAGGAAGCTGGCAAAAAGAAAACTACGTATTTGGGGATTGGACCATTTATGCGCCATAACCCAAAGGACAATGGGTGGACCGCCAACGGCTATTAGTCCTGCGCTATATCCACTCGCCGAAAAGGCGAGGAATGACCAGAATGGGTGAAGCTTTTCCTTCGGGGAAGGGCGAACAATGATCTGTACGGCGACAATAGCTAAAATCAATCCTCCGACCAATTGTTCAATTGTCGATTTTTCAATCGTACTGCTAATATATCCGAGAGTAATAATGCCAAGCGGTAGAGTGATATGTCGGATAATAGTCCCTTTTATTAGGGGTTCGGATTGAATATGCGTTCGTAATTTAAAGACACCGACGAGAAGTTGTGCAAGTCCGGCTGTTAACAGCAAGGGAACGGTGAACGTCAGGTCAATTCCGAGTAACATAAGGAAAGTAAGAGCAAAAAGGCCAAATGCGAATCCAACGGCACCTTGAATAAGGCTGGCTACAAAAAGAATTACGGCGACATAGGGCAAAAGTTCTGGCGACACAATTTTGCTTTCATTTTATTATTTTAAGAATAATTTTTCATTCGCAATCGAGGTTTGGTTCAGCTTTGATTGGTTGGACCAAAATGTATATAATGATTTTCCACCAAACACACGGTTCTGATCAGTCATAGGATTGCGATAGATGTGGTGCTCTGAAGCATTTTTTCTGTCGGGTCAACTAATCTCGACCGCAATGATAAAATGAACGGACAGGCTTTATGCTTAATTCTCCTCAAAGCTATCGAGGAATGGTTACTTCACCACACCACCTTGCGTCACAAACCGGCCTTTCCATTTTGCGTGAGGGCGGGAATGCCATAGAGGCCGCCGTAGCTATGGCGGCCACGGTTGCAGTCGTTTATCCTCATATGAACGGGATTGGTGGGGATGCTTTTTGGCTGATACATCAGCCGGGGGCCACCCCAATCGCAATTGAGGCTTGTGGGCGTTCTGGTACAAAGGCAGCGCCGGAATTTTTTCGTGAACGCGGTCATGAGCGCATGCCACAAGATGGTCCTCTTTCCGCAAATACTGTGGCAGGAACGGTTGGAGGCTGGCAATTAGCGTTATCAACGTCTGATAAGTGGGGAGGGAAGTTTTCTCTGGAACGCCTGCTGGAAGAATCGGTTTATTACGCTGAAAAGGGATTCGCACTTACTGCAGGTCATGAAGCATCTTTAATCAAACGCAAACCGATTGTTTCAGAGCAACCCGGCTTCGCGGATGTTTATTTAAATAAAGATGGAGGTGTTCCAAAAGCGGGCACGCGCCAGGTTCAGCCAGCGTTGGCTGAAACGTTAAAGAGATTAGGGCGGGTAGGGTTAAGTGATTATTACACAGGAAAAATAGCCAAAAGCATCTGTGCTGATCTTGCTAAGTTGGATTCTCCGGTGGTTCTCGGTGATTACAATGCATATAGGGCGAGAGAAGTGAAGCCGCTGAGTAGCCAGTTATCCTGCGGCACGGTCTATAATCTTCCGCCGCCAACGCAGGGGTTAACTACTTTGATGATTCTTTCCATGTTTGATCGCATGGGAGTTTCTGAGGCAGATGGATTCGAATATCTGCATGCAATGGTCGAGATCACAAAACAGGCACACATTATACGTGATCGTGAAATTGCGGCTCCGGAAAGAATGGCAGAAAATGCAGAACTCTATCTGAGTGACAAAGATCTCGTGGCACGACTCATGAATGTTGATAAAGCTAAGGCCTTGCCCTGGCCTCTTGATCGGCAAGAGGGGGACACGATCTGGCTAGGAGTGATGGACGCTCAAGGGCGTTCTGTCAGTCTTATTCAAAGTACCTACAAACCTTTTGGTTCAGGGGTCGTCTTGCCAGGTACGGGGATACTTCAGCAAAACAGAGGAAGCAGTTTTTCTCTTAATCCAGAGATGCCACGCGCTATAGCGCCTAATCGACTACCGTTTCATACCCTTAATCCTGCAATGGCTATCTTAAAAGATGGCAGAGTAATGACTTATGGGTGTATGGGGGGCGACGGACAGCCACAGACTTTAGCGGCATTGTTTAGCCGTTATGCGATGTTTGGCCAGGGCTTGCAAAGCTCGATCACTGCGCCGCGTTGGTTTATTGGCCGATGCGAGAAGGCTGACTTTGTTGACGTTCAGGTCGAAGGCCGATTTGCCGATAATGTTATAACTCAGATGCGTCAAGCGGGGCATAACATAAAGGTTCTTGATAATTTCTCAGAAGAAATGGGACACGCGGGAGCTATTGTCCGGCACACTGATGGTCGATTCGAAGGGGCAACCGATCCTCGCAGCGATGGTGCTGTTGTCGGCTTTTGATGGCAGATAGGTTTTTCAGCCCCGTTCTAAATTGACATAAAAAAAGCGGCGCATTGTGCGCCGCTTTTTTATTAGATCTTATGCCACATTACCGCTGGTAAACATGAACCTCGGGAACTTGAGCGCCGGGGTTACTTGTTGATGATAGCGAAACATGCGAGGCAGGGAGACCGAGCTTCGTCAGTGAGCGCATAACATCTTCACCATATTTACGGGATTTGCTGGTTGCGAGTGCAATTTGTGCAGAGTTACCGCGAGCAGGTGCAACTGTTACAAGGTCAAAGGCAGAGCTTGGACGCCGATCAAGTGCGCGACTGACGGCCGTAAAGAGAGCCTGCTCATAATTGACGTTTGGTTGATCGAAGCGAATGATTGCCAAAGGAGGCTGACGTCCGACAAGACCAGCTGGACCGCCAGGCGGGGGAGGTACAGGAACACCAAATGTCCGACTACCTAAGTTACCACCAATGAACTCGCCATTATCTACGGCAACTTGAAGAGCCGTTAGATTTGTACGTTCAGCAGAAAAGTAATTCTGTGTTCGAGCAATATCTTCAGTCAGCTCGTTCATAAGACGATCGAGTATCACAACTGTTTGGTTGGCCTCATCTTCTAGAACAGATAGCTGGTTGTGATCTTCATCAAGAGCACCGCGTAGCTCATAAGTTGAGCCGGCAGAATCAAGAACAAATGCTGCGAGAGCAGATGTTGCAGCTGATTCATTAGACAAACTGTTTAAATTTGTAATGCTTGCTCCAACTTGTTCTAGTTCTTCCTGCGCCTTATTCCAGCCGTTCACCATCTGGGGATTTCCCGGAGTAGTGCCAACCTGAAGACGCGTGTTCATCGCAGCGATGATAGAGTGATAGGTGCCCGCACTACTGCGCGCATTGTTACGCTGTGTTTGCAGATTGTTATTGTGATGGATCAAACGGGCTTGAAGACGAGAAAGATCGCCTCTCAGCTCTTCGATTTTTTTACCAACATGAGTACCTGTCGGTTGACCTGGTGTAACACCAGGTGCTTCGAAAATCGTTGATCCAAGTAACGGCAAGCCAGATAGGACTTCAGATGAAGTCGCAATTGAATCAGGGGCAACCGCTGCAGATGCAGCAGCCGTAGCCACTTCTTCAGGCGTGTCTTCTCCAACGATAGAAGGCCATAAGGCTTCTTCGGTGAAAGAGCAGCCGCTCAAGAACATGACCGTTGCTAAGATAGAAACGGTGTTACGCAAAACAGAGGATTTCATGGATCCCATAGAAAAGTCCGCACTGTTGATTGTGATCAGCCAAGAAAACCTTATAAAATATCTACTTAAAGATTGGGTAAAAACGCCCTATAAGATAGAAAAGTTGACCAACCCCCCAAAATACTAAGGGCAGATACTACTTGAACCGAGTCCGAGGGACAAGAGTTTTCCAACCATAGAATTGTGAGTTAGTGGTAAGAATAAAAAAAAATCAAAATATTCAATTTTATGCTTGCGTAGTTTCATAACCCGGAGTAACTTCCGCCTCGTTTTCAGGGGTTCAACTCTGAAGACATTTTGGAATGCACCCGTAGCTCAATTGGATAGAGCACTTGACTACGAATCAAGAGGTTTCAGGTTCGAGTCCTGACGGGTGCACCATTTTGAAAAAGCCCGGCCTAAAGCCGGGCTTTTTGATTCTTAAAAATCATACGCTCCAATTTTTCTTAATTATTATTGTAAAATACAGGTGTGATTTTGGGGGAGCATCTGTTGTGAAAAAAATAAATAAAAGAATTTCTCAGGTTTCTACAAAATTTTCCTTAATACATTCTTATCGTAAAGTGATGTTCTTGAGTTTGGTTCTGTACCGACGAGATATTTTAATGGTTTGTTGTTGGAAGAATGCTTTTACTCTTTTGGTTTTAATAGATCAGAGGTTATAAAGATGGTTAATGCGGGGTGAAACTTTTTAAGGCCTCGTTTTTGGAAGCTCTTTGTTTGTTGTGAGGAAGATTTGTCTGCTTACAATCTCTCGTCATTAAATATCATGGTTGTTGATGACAGTGTGCATATGTTGCGCATTGTGAAGACGATTTTCTTGGCCATGGGGGTTACGCGTGTTCGATATGTCAGTAGTGTAAAAGAAGCGAGAGCGGAACTTTTACATATGCGACCTGATATAATTATCACGGATTGGGAGATGAGACCTGTTGATGGCTTAAACTTCACGCGTGAATTGCGCAAAGAAGGTGGTTATTTTAGTCGAATTCCAATAATACTCCTTACTGGACATACTGAATATGAACGAGTGATGGAGGCGATACAATCGGGTGTTAGTGATGTACTGGCTAAACCTGTGTCTATCGAGATTCTCCATCGGCGACTTTGCCGAATCGTTGATCTTTCTTCCATGTCAGCCAACGAACCAATGTTGAGCGGTGAAGAGTTTCTGGAAATTGGATGAAAATGTGTGGCGTACAGCACGTAGATTTTGTCGGATACATCAGTATCAAGCTGATTTAATTTATTAAAGTTAGGGACTTATGACTGGATCTTCCTGTATATGGCACGGAAAGAGCGTCCTAATCACTGGTGGTGCAGGGTTTATTGGTTCTGAAATTGTTCGATCTCTTAAAAAATTCAACCCAGCAAAAATTACAGTTCTTGATAAAATGACTTACGCCGCTGATTTGCAGCGGATTGATAGTGGTAAGTCCATTGTTGTTGAAGAGGTTGCTCTTGAAGATGCTGAGGCTGTTCTTGCGACAGTCACAAATGCTAAACCTGACTACATAATCCACTGTGCTGCGGAAAGCCATGTTGATCGTTCTATAGATGGTCCAGACAGCTTTGTAATAAGTAATGTCGTGGGCACCCTTAATCTCCTCCAAGCGGCTTTGAAACATTGGTGCTTGCGGGGGAGCGATAGTGATTTTAGATTCCTTCATATCTCTACAGACGAAGTGTACGGATCTCTGGGGGGCGAAGGTGTGTTTTCTGAGCGAAGCCCTTACAATCCACGATCTCCTTATTCTGCAACCAAAGCTGCTTCGGATCATCTTGTTCAGGCGTGGTTTCATACCTATGGCCTGCCGATAATTATTACCAACTGTGGGAATAATTACGGTCCGTGGCAGTTTCCTGAAAAACTTATCCCCTTAATGATCCTCGCGGCATTAGATCAGAAGCCTCTACCTCTGTATGGAAATGGTGAACAGATTCGCGAATGGATACATGTACGCGACCATGTTCGTGGAATATATGCGGCTCTTGAAATGGGGCGTGTCGGGGAAACCTACCTTATTGGTTCGGGCGAAGAGAAAAGCAATAGGGCTGTCGTTGAGGAAATTTGTGGCTTGTTGGATCAACGATTCCCAGAGAGAGGGGGGCATAATCACTTGATCTCCCATGTGGAGGATCGTCCTGGGCACGATTTCAGATACGCGCTGGATACGGAGAAAATTCAGCGGGAAACTGGGTGGCATCCGCAAGTGTCTTTTAACGAGGGGCTGGCACAAACCCTTGATTGGTACCTTGATATGGAATCGTGGTGGCGTCCACTCTTGAACCAGAAGAATACTGGTGCTCGATTAGGGGTATTCAAACATTAAGTAACTAAGGCCCAGAAGGTTTAGGGCTTAATACACAACATAAATGGTTGTAAAGCAGGTGTGTTTAGGCGGGATCAGCTTCCGTTTCTGCCTTATCTGAGAGTACGCGACATAACATACTTAAAGCGTCTTGATATTTTTCGTTTTTTATCCTGGAAAAATTTCTCGCAATATCAAGGCACATTCGCTGCCTCTCAGTCATTTCATCTTTAACGCTGTCCAAGCCCTCATAGAAGTAACTTATCTCTATGCCAAGAACCTGGGATATTTCATACAGTCGCCCTGCAGAAACGCGATTAATGCCGCGTTCGTATTTGTGGGCTTGTTGATAAGTCACGCCAATAAGGTCTGCAAGCTGCTGCTGGGTTAATCCGAGCATTGTTCTGCGTTCGCGTATCTTTTGACCTACGTGGCTTTCAATACGATGTGTTTCTGATGTTGATTTACTCACTTTGCCACCAATAATCTTTGTTATACCGAGGAAGGATCGGTTTACATTCTTTTTTGTGTGAAATAACGGGTTTTCAAGATTAGTTCAATAGTGATTTAGGAAAATATTTGAATAATTCAATAAATATTTTAAATATTTTAAATTAACTTTTTATTTACTGATGATGCTCATAGTTAATATTTTGTTAATATTGTTTAACGTGATTGAGTTATTTACAGATACTTTCACCAAATAGGTTATTTTGGGGTCTTGATTTGTATTTAAATAGGTTTGGTATGGTGTTGATTTTGCGTAGACATTTTGGCCTTTGCTCGAAAGAGTACAGGTTGTAAATAGATACAGTAATTTAAAAAATAAGAAGTGAATATTGAAGATAGATTCAGTATTCGTTAATGAGTTAACCACTACTCTATCAATTGTATTTATTGTAAAGTCGTACTTTAATTTATTGTTGCCCAATCTTCAGGTAGGAGTTTGAAAGACCGTGCTTCGGTCCGCTCGAAATAATTTAGACCTTTCTCAGCTAGACCAGATGACAACCGCATTGGAAGCATCTGGGGATGTCATGTACGAATGGGACTTGGCAACCGATAGTCTAATGTGGCTAGGTCGGATATCCACGCTTTTTGGTTTGGAAGGTAAACTCGTGCCTACAACGGGTGAGACTTACCACAATAGAATTAACCCTGAAGACCTTCCTTCGCGGATGCGTAACCTCACTGATCATTTCGCAGGAGAAGCGTATTATGATTGTGAGTATCGGGTTCGTGATGGGGCCGGTAATTTTCAATGGGTGCACGATAGAGGAGCTGTTGAAGTTTCAACCAGCGGTTCGCCCACGCGTTTAACAGGGGTGCTCCGGCCAGTTACGATCCGTAAGCAAGCAGAGGCCAGGCTGGAATATCTCGCCAGTTATGATGAGCTTTCTGGACATTTTAATAAGTTACGCCTTCGCGAGTCTCTGGATTTCGCGCTTGAACAAGCAATTCGCTATGACAATGAAGGTGCATTTCTGGCCGTTGGTGTCGATCATCTTGGAATGATTAACACGGCTTACGGCTTTGAGGCTGGTGATGCTGTCCTTGTTGAAGTTGGTGAGCGGCTTGATAAAAGCATCAGAGGGGCTGATATTGTCGGTCGATTAGGTGGTGACCGCTTTGGTGTCATCATGAGTGTTGCAACTGTTGAGGAAGCAGATGCTATTGCTGATCGCGTGCTGCAAACAGTTCGTGAAACACCTTTTGAAATTAATGATGAACGAATTTATGTGACGGTATCTGTGGGCTTTGTTTTGTTCCCGGAACAAACAAAAACAAGCTTTGATGCTTTTGCAAAGGCTGAAAGTGCGTTGCTTGATGCTAAATCAAACGGCCGTGATTGTGTGAAGCCTTACAAGCTGACAACCGAGCAGTGTGAGAATTATCGCACTTCGATGGTTATTGGCGAAGAGGTGAAGTTGGCACTCAAAGAAGATCGAATTGCGCTGGCCTATCAACCGATTGTCGATTCACAGACGAATGAACTGGTCTTAGTTGAAGCATTGTTACGGATGTATGATCGTGATGGTAATGTGGTTCCTGCGGGCAAGTTTATTCCTGTGGTAGAGCAACTTGGCATGATACGGGTAATTGATCGCCGCGTGCTTGAACTCGCGCTGGAAGATCTTGTTCGGTATCCACACATTACGATGGCGGTGAATATTTCTGGTTTGACGGCTTCAGATAGAAGCTGGTTGCGGGCGCTGACTTCGAAAGTAAAATCTCGCCCTGATTTAGCCGAACGCTTGATTGTTGAGATAACTGAGACAGCCGCCCTGCATGATTTGGAAGAATCTGCGCGCTTTGTATCTGCCGTACGCCAATTAGGGTGTAAGGTCGCAATTGATGACTTTGGTGCGGGGTATACAACTTTCCGTCACCTCAAGACCTTAACAGTGGATATTATCAAAATTGATGGTTCATTCATTTCCGGTATTATTGAGAACGAAGAAAATCAAATATTTGTAAGGAATTTATTGGGGCTGGCTAAGGCCCTTAATCATACGACGATTGCTGAGTTTGTCGAAACTGCTGAAGAAGCAGAGTTTCTCGCAAATGAAGGTATCGATTTATTGCAGGGCTTCTATTTTGGGAAACCGGAAATTGATCCCGATTGGATTATTGAAAAAAATCTAGTCGACAACACCGTCTCTTTTCCGGGGCCAAAAACGATGGTAAATAAATGTAATAAATAAGCTGGCGGTGAGTTCAAGGATGAGTTCAAAAAAAGAGGCTTTCGTAAATTTGAAAGCCTCTTTTTTTGTTTAATTTTCAGTTATCCAGATTTTTTGCTGAGAGCGTCCAGTTGTTTTTGAAGTTGCTCTACTTGAGTCTTAAGGTCATTTAAACCGCCACCTTCAGAAGGGGATGATGCTTTTGAAGGTTGCTCTGGTGTTGGTTGTTGGGCTGAAGACGTGGTGTTGCCGTCCTGGAAAGGAGAAAGCATGCGCATGGTATTTTCAAACAGAGCAAGATTCTGTTTGTTCATTTCATCCAAGTTGCCGAACGGGAAGATACCGCCAAAAGTTTCCTGAACTGATTGTCGCATTTTATCTTGGTTTTCTGAAAAACCATCCATCATGTGCTCTAGGTATTTGGGGACAACCCATTGCATGGAATCTCCATAGAGACTGATCAGTTGCCGTAAAAAAGAAATTGGCAACAGGTTTTGCCCTTTTCCTTCTTCTTCTACGATGATTTGCGTGAGAACAGAACGGGTGATGTCATTGCCGGATTTTGCGTCATAGACAATAAAGTCAACGTCTTCCTTAACCATCTGACATAGGTGGTCGAGAGTGACATAACTACTCGTTGCCGTATTGTAGAGCCGTCTGTTCGCATATTTTTTTATGACGATGGCTTCGTCATTCGTTCCTGATTTTGAGGTCGCCAATTTCCTCGCCTCCAATGCTTATTATATATTGCCAGCTATTGTTGCTGACTGAGTGATGTTTGTGCACTGCTTCTTAAATATTGCTGCGCTGCGATGGGGTGTGTCAATGAAGAGTGCGTAAAACCCCTATAAAAAGGATATTTTTTGCCCAAATTAACCATTGCTTGTGCGAGTATAGCATTTGGCACTGCAAAATAGCCATGGGAGAAGGTGTTGAATCAAGATGAGAATATAAAAGCTTTGGCAGAAGGTTATCTGGAATTATGGGTTAAGTATGTGTCAGAGCAAAGTTTGATGCCTTGGGATATACCAGATAATAAGAGTCCAGAGCTTGAGGGGCTGTACAGGCAATGGGAAGCTTTTTATCATAAGACCCTTGATCCTAATCAGGCCTTTGAGGGATTCGTACCAACCACACACCAAAAAGGGACAGCAAGGAGTGATGATGACGAGGATCAATCGCAAAGCCAGCCCTGTTCCGCTCCCGTTTCACGTAATGTCAGCTCTGATGAGCTTGCAGAGCTCCAAGTTAGGCTTGGGCTTCTTGCTCAACAAATTTCCGAACTCGAAATCAATGCCCGAGATCCCGGAAGCGATGATGCAGGAAATAACGGCTAAGTTATGCGGAGAAGAGAGGTTAAAATTTACGATAGCTCTTGATCATGCAATTCAAAAGAAATTCCAATTATATCAGCAAGGTATAGAACGTTACCAGCAACACTCTTATCAACGAGAAGTCCCTGAAACTACTGTCTCCTGGTCTCTCGGATCGGCTTGTCTTAGAGAGATTAACCCTGAAGTGGCACGTAATAATAGTGCCTTGGGGTATCCCATATTTGTAATCCCGTCCTTGGTAAACCGGTATTATATTCTCGACCTTATAGAAAAGAATAGTTTTCTACGGTGGCTTGGTAAAGAAGGCTGGCGGCCATTCGTTATGGACTGGGGTGCACCCGGGGAAACGGAAAAAGAGTTTGGTCTTGAAAATTATATTTGTGAGTACTTGGTCCCGGCTCTGCGACACATTAAAAAGAAGACAGGACGCCCACCAATTGTTTTAGGGTACTGTATGGGGGGGACGCTTTCTGTAGCCTTAGCTGAACTATGCCAAGAAGACATTTGCTCAATGGTTCTTATGGCTAGTCCTTGGGATTTTCATAACGGCTCTGAAGCAGGGCAAGATTTGGCATCTGATCGTTTTGAAGAGATACGAGTACGGCAGCAGGGAGCATGGCTTTCTAGTTTGTTACCTATAATTGATGCTCAAGGCGAAATGCCACACCAAATACTACAAGCACTTTTTGCTTCGCTCGACTTAACTTTGTCGCTTCGTAAATTTTCCACCTTTACTCGGTTTAAGGAAAATTCAGATGAAGAAAGGCGTTTTGTCGCTTTAGAGGACTGGTTGAACGATGGTGTTTGCCTGACTGCTAAAGTATCGAAAGAGTGCTTTGAGGGATGGTATTCGGAAAATACGCCAGAAAAAGGGAATTGGCACATAGACGGAAAAAGGATAAATCCTGCGAATCTAAATATTCCCAACCTGTCTATCATCTCAAGTCGTGATCGTATAGTGCCATCAGCGTCGTCTTATGCTTTGGCTAAAAAGTTATCAAAAAGCTCTGTTCTGGATACACCGTTAGGGCATATCGGCATGGTCGTTAGCCGCGGTGCACAATCGAAAATATGGACTCCACTTTCTAGCTGGATGAAACAAAATGTGACATAAAATTGCAATATAATTTCAATTGTTGTAGTGGTTTGTAACTATATATGTCAAAAAAATGTAATATTCTCTTGATTTATTGTTTCTAAAGTCGTTATGGTTCTATGTAATTATTGCGGCGCAGCATTTGTTGTTTTGTTTGTCGCAGGTTTGAATCTCGTTTGGTTTGTTAACACATAAACAAATGCATGATCTTGTTTTTCTGATTGAATGAGTGATTGGGATACAGTTGTTTTGAAAGGTATCTATAATGTCTGGTGTCGTAATTGTAGGGGCTGCTAGAACGCCGGTTGGCGCTTTTGGAGGTGGTCTTTCGTCTGTACCTGCGGCTGAGCTTGGAGCGGTGGTCATTCGTGAAGCACTTACCCGGGCGGGGGTTGCTCCGGATGAGGTGGATGAAGTTATCCTTGGACAAATTTTATCTGCAGGGGAGGGGCAAAATCCAGCACGACAAGCTGCTCTTGGCGCTGGAGTTCCAAATGAAAAAACCGCTTATATTATTAATCAAATTTGTGGTTCAGGCTTACGCACAGTTGCCCTTGGGTATCAATCCATCACCCTTGGTGATGCTGATATCATTGTCGCTGGAGGTCAGGAAAATATGAGCTTGGCACCCCACGTTTCTCATTTGAGAAACGGTACGAAGATGGGGGATGTTAAATTTGTTGATACGATGATCAAAGATGGTCTGTGGTGTGCGATGAACGATTACCATATGGGAAAAACAGCAGAAAACGTTGCTGAAAAATTTGGTATTACACGTGAAGATCAAGATGCTTTCGCTGCATTTTCGCAACAAAAGGCTGCGACTGCACAAGAATCAGGATATTTTAAAGATGAAATTGTGCCTGTGACGGTTAAAAGCCGCCGCAGCGAAACTGTAGTTGGCGCCGATGAGCATCCCAAAGCGGGAACTACGGCAGAAGGTCTCTCTAAGCTCCGTGCTGCATTTGATCGCGAAGGAACTGTGACCGCCGGAAATGCTTCGGGTATTAACGATGGTGCGGCAGCTGTAGTGTTAATGTCTGAAGAAAAAGCCCAAGAAAAAGGTTTAAAACCGCTTGCAAAGATTGTCTCTTGGGCAACTGCAGGTGTGGACCCCGCGCTTATGGGAACCGGTCCTATTCCAGCTACTCGCAAGGCGTTAGAAAAAGCCGGTTGGGATATTGAAGATCTTGATTTAGTTGAAGCAAATGAAGCCTTTGCTGCACAAGCTATTGTAGTGAATCGTGAACTTGGTTGGAATCCTGAAATAGTGAACGTAAACGGTGGCGCGATTGCTTTAGGGCATCCAATTGGCGCTTCCGGGGCACGAGTATTGGTAACGCTGCTTTATGAAATGGCGCGCCGTGATGCGAAAAAAGGACTAGCCACTCTATGTATTGGTGGCGGACAAGGCATTGCTCTGTGTGTCGAGCGCGATTGAGAAAGTAAGGAGAGGGTCGATGAGAATAGTTAAAGCAATCATCATCGACTTGGATCTTTTGAACGTGGGTTGTCCTCGCCCGAGGGCGACCCTTTTTTGTGTAGGTGATTCTGTTCTTCGTCCCTGAGGTTCGTAAATCATGCCACGCATAACTGGGGGAAACTCCTGAAAAGTCAGATTGAAGAAGACAAAGTCAGAGACGACGAATAATGAAGGGAAAATATAATGTCTCGTATAGCTCTTGTGACTGGGGGTACCAGAGGAATTGGTGCGGCAATTTCTATTGCTTTGAAAGCAGCAGGGTACAAAGTAGCGGCAAGTTATGCTGGGAATGATTTAGCGGCACAAAGTTTTCGCGATGAAAATAAAATTGCAGTTTTCAAATGGGATGTTGCAGATTTTGACGAGTGTCAGGGTGGAATTAATCAGGTTGAAAAAGAACTCGGGCCGATTGATGTGTTGGTGAATAACGCGGGAATTACGCGGGATGCGACACTGCATAAAATGGATTTGCCTCAATGGAATGCCGTTATTAGTACAAATTTGAATTCTCTCTTTAATATGACACGCGGGGTCATTGAAGGGATGCGAGAACGTAAGTTTGGACGGATCGTGAGTATTTCCTCGATTAACGGTCAGAAGGGACAATTTGGTCAGGCAAATTATGCAGCGGCAAAAGCTGGTGTGATTGGCTTTACCAAATCAATAGCCCAAGAAAATGCCAGTAAAGGTATTACGGCGAACGTTGTCGCTCCAGGTTATATTGGAACCGAGATGGTACGCGCTGTGCCTGAAGAAATTCTCAACTCAAAAATTATATCTCAGATCCCTGTGGGTCGGTTGGGAGAGCCAGAAGAGGTTGCTGATTGCGTGGTGTTTCTTGCATCAGATAAGGCGGGATTTGTCACTGGGTCCACCCTTACGGCCAATGGTGGCCAATATATGGACTAGGGATGGTCTGCTTAAAAGTTTTGGTTAAATGCCCGCTGTTTCAGCCCTCTACTGAAACAGCGGGCATTTTTGTGTTCGAAGTCTTTATTGCGCCACAAACGAGGGATAGATAATCCATACTCTATATGGTTTATTTCTCTAGGAACGCAAATGCCTATGATTTCTTACCCGGATTTAATCATCTTTGATTGTGATGGTGTGCTGGTTGATAGCGAGGTCCTCGCATCCCGGGTGGTATCGGAAACACTCGGTGAATATGGTATCAATATAAGCGCTCAAGCCGTTGCTGAAAAATTTGCTGGTTTTACGGATGAAGCTATTCGCGATCACTTTCGTTTGGCAACCAGTGTCGAGTTACCTGAGGATTTTGCACAGATTGTTGAAGAAACCACAATTGCGTACATTCCTGATGAATTGAAGACGTTACCTTTTATCAAAGAAACGCTTTCCAGCCTTGGTTACAACTATTGTGTGGCTTCAAATAGCCGAACAGATCGTCTCAATAGCGCATTAGATTCAACCGGATTGATGGATTACTTTCCAAAGGAGAGACGATTTAGTTCGTCAATGGTCACGCACCCTAAACCCGCACCCGATCTTCATCTTCTTACCTGTTCAAAAATGGATGTCTCTCCTGAACAAGCGCTTGTGATCGAGGATACGCCAACGGGCGTGTCTGCGGCGGTTGGCGCAGGGATTTCTGTATTTGGCTTTATCGGTGCTGGGCATATCTCTGATCCGAAGGCACAGTCTTTGAAGTTGATAGAGGCTGGCGCAATCGCTGTCTTTGATGATATGCGCCAGCTCAATAACATGTTGCGGGACGGTTCAGCAGCTTAGCTCTTAGGACACCAGTCTGGTTTCGCAAGTTCAAAACCCTCGAACTCGAATGCAGGGGCAACGGTACAACCGACCAAAGTCCAACCCTCTTCAGCACTGGCGGCCTGCCAGTGCTGCTTGGGAATAACAAATTGTGGTGTTTGCCCAGCTAATACATCTGGCCCTAAAGTGACGACTTGTTCCTGTTTGCCGTCATGAGATCTCAGGGTCAGAGGGCTACCTGCATACCAATGCCAAATCTCTACAGCATCTATGCGATGCCAATGAGAGCTTTGACCTTTTTCCAAAAGAAAGAAAATAGCTGTTTGGTCACCTCGTTTCTCACTCTCAGTGGAATGACGGTAGGTTTCTTTGTACCATCCGCCTTCGGGATGAGGCTGGAGTTGAAGTTTATCTATAATGGCTTGCGCAGTTGATTTCATGGCGTTTCTTTTGTTGAGAGTGAGCCTTGGCTTATGAAGTTGTCTTTATGCCCCTGAAGGAGGTGACGTTTTCATAAAAGATGGACGTTTAGAAATTTCCTCAAACCATGTTGTTAGAGCGGGGCATTCTTTACGCCAGTTTTCGTCGGCGTAACGAAAATCCAGATAGGCGAGGGCGCAAGCCAGTGCGATCTCTCCGATGCCAAAGGTTTTCGCAAATTTACCAGCAGTCAGAGCCGTTTCAAAGTATTGTAGTGCTTTGTTTATCTTAATGTTTTGAATTTCATGCCACTCTTCCCATTTTTTATCTTCGGGGCGGAGGCGCTTTTCGACTGTGCGCTGGATACTGGCATCCATAATACCATCTGCGAGAGCGTGGAAGTTGCTAGCCTGCCAACGGCTTTCGCCCGAACGCGGTATTAGGGGGAGGGCTTCTGATAAAGTGTCGAGATATTCACAAATTAAGGGCGAATCACACAAAACCGTACCTTCTTGGGTCGAAAGGGCTGGAACTTTACCGAGAGGGTTTTTGTCCCAAATGTCAGATTCTGTGGTGAAAGTTGCCATAGGTGTGATGTTGATTTCATCTTGGAGGCCTTTTTCCATTGCGACCATCAGAACTTTTCGGGCGTACGGGGAGGTTGGGGAAAAACACAGTTGCATGGTCATTTGGGATAGCTCCGATTTTGAGGGGCAGGCGTGATTGAAACGAATGATGGTGTGCTTAAAAGTTATCCTTACGCAACCGAATTTCTTTAAAAACCTCTGCGTCAGTAGCGGATTCCATTTTAAGTTGTTTTCTTATTTCTTGATCGTTTGGACGAAGAAAAGGATTGGTTTCAAATTCTTCATTTAATGTACTTGGAACAGTTGGTTTATCTTGTGCGCGTAGAGCTCTGATTTCAACAACCCGTTGCCGCAGTGTCTCGTTTTCAGGATCAATTGTAAGAGCAAAATCGGCGTTTGATAAGGTGTATTCATGAGCACAATAAACCACGGTTTGTTTTGGTAAAGTAATGAACTGCTGTAACGATTGCCACATCATTTCTGGGGTGCCTTCAAACAATCGTCCACAACCAAGCGCAAAGAGGCTGTCGCCTGAGAACAGGATGTTTGACTTTTCAAACCAATAGGCGATATGACCAAGTGTATGGCCTGGAACATAAAATACCTTGGCAGTTTGGGAACCAAAAGTCAGGGTGTCCCCACCATCAACGGTGGCGTCTAGATGGTCGATCCGGTGGGTGTCTTTTGTCGGACCAGTTACTTTTGCACCGGTTTTGGATTTGATTTCTGCAACGCCATCAACATGATCGTTGTGATGATGTGTGAGAATAACATCTGTGATTTTCCAATTTAATTGATTAGCTTCGTTAAGTACGGGAAGGGCCTCTCCCGGATCAATAACTCCAACTGCTCCGGTTTGTTCATCCCGTAGAAGATAGCAATAATTGTCACTCAATACGGGAATCTGTCTGACGTCTATCATTGTCTCTGCCGCTCCTGTTAAAGGCTCTTATTTCTAGTTCATTTATTATTCTCTTGGGATTTTCATTTGTTTACGTGATATTAGCGCCCTATGTTTTAAAGAGCGACGGCCGTTTTTATTCTTTTCTATAAAAGAATATTTTTGGCTATAATTTGTGGCAGAGAGTAGAATGTGGACCGACGTTGGTAATCTTCAAGGATTTTACAACACCCGTTTAGGTGAAACTGCTGCGCATGTAATTCGTGGCAACATTCGAGACCATTGGAAGGATGTTCGAGGAAAATCTATCCTCGGTCTTGGTTATACTACGCCCTATCTGACACAATTTGAGGACGAAGCAGAACGGGTTCTTGCCTTCATGCCTGCCTCTCAAGGTGTTTGCCATTGGCCGCGTGGAGGCCCTGGAAAAGTTGCCCTGGTTGACGAAACGATACTTCCGTTGCCAGATTATTCTGTTGATCGGGTATTGTTGGTACACGGATTGGAAAGTAGCGAATATCTACGTGATATGCTGCGTGAAATTTGGCGTGTACTAACTAGTGATGGCAGGTTGTTAATTGTTACTCCGAACAGACGTGGAATATGGGCGCGTGTTGATAAAACACCTTTTGGTTGGGGGCACCCCTTTAGCCGCTCGCAAATTTCGAAACTTCTAAATGATACGCTTTTTGTTCCTATAAGTACCAATCGATCTTTGTATGTGCCGCCAAGTCAACGCCTGACAATTTTACAAGCTGCTTCAGCGTGGGAGCGCGTGGGGAAGAGATTTTTCCCAACCTTTGCCGGCGTATTGACTGTGGAGGCAGGAAAACAATTGTATGTTCCTGGTACACCTAAAAAGGTACCCGGCCTTAGACGCCCTAGTTTGGCCAATGCGCCTCAAGCATTTCAGAAAAACTCACGTGTGCGCTCGCCCGCGAGAACCAAGCGCTAAATGAGCAAGCGATTTTCTTAGCGTAAAGATTGAGAATATTGTGCTTTCTTTGAGAAAGTTCTTATTCTCTATCGAGCAAGAATATTGCTTGCTGACCGGTTAGGTTGGGGAAAATAAGGTTCTTTTGTTGTCCTCTTTGATCAAGAAATAGCGTTTTCGCGATCTTGATGTTCATGTCTTCGCAGAGGGCAAAAAAATCGTTAATGGTACAAAAGTGAATATTGGGTGTCTCGTACCATTGGAAAGCCAATGATTTAGTTACAGGCATTCTTCCTGCCAGCGACAAACTGGCCCGAACCCGCCAGTGACCAAAGTTCGGGAAAGATACGATAGCACGGCGACCGATCCGCAAAAGCTCTTCCAGAACATGTTTTGGATCATAGGTCGCTTGAATGGTTTGGCTAAGTATTGCGTAGTCAACAGCGTCATTGGGATAGTACTGAAGGTCTGTATCAGCATTACCCTGAATGACAGACAGGCCACGACCCACGCACTGGTTTACTCCCGTTTGGGAAAGTTCGATCCCGCGGCCGGAAACAGCTTTGTTGTGAGTGAGGTGGTCCAGTAAAGCGCCATCGCCGCACCCAATATCAAGCACACGACTATCTGGCTCAATAATGTCGGCGATGAGCTTAAGGTCGGGCCTTAATGTAATATCTTTATGTTTCATTCTTTTGACCCTTGGCCACTTTCTCTGTCATTTCGGCCGTTAAACCAGCGTTCAGCGCATCCTTTGATAAAACCGTCAATGGTTTCATGGAAGCGGGGCTCGTTTAACAAGAAAGCGTCATGACCGGCGTCGCTTTGTACTTCGACAAAAGAGACATCGGCAGCAACGGCATTCAGAGCGTGAACAATTTCACGGTTAGCACTCGTGGGAAAGAGCCAGTCACTGGAGAACGAAATGACACAGAAACGAACCGGCGAATCCCGAAAGGCATTCGCAAGCATGCCACCATGTTCTTCTGCCAAATCAAAATAGTCCATTGCTCTGGTGATATAGAGATAAGAGTTGGCATCAAACCGCTCAACAAAGGTGTACCCTTGGTGGCGTAGATAGCTTTCAACCTGGAAATCAGCGTCAAAGCCATAAGTGAGATTTTTTCTGTCTTGTAGACGGCGCCCAAATTTTCTGTGAAGGGCTGGTTCTGAAAGATAGGTAACGTGTGCGGTCATTCTGGCGACAGAAAGACCTGCGCGGGGGACTTTATTTTCTTCCAAATAAGCGCCGTGACACCAGTTGGGGTCTGCCATAATGGCTTGTCTGCCAACTTCATGGAAGGCTATGTTTTGCGCTGTATGCCGGGGGGCGGTTGCAATTGGAATGGCAGCAAAAACCATTTCCGGGTAGCTCACAGCCCACTGTAAAACTTGCATGCCGCCCATTGATCCGCCGATTACACAAAACAATTTTTTGATGCCAAGGCTTTCAACTAATCGTTTTTGGGCACGAACCATATCCCCTATGGTGATAACTGGAAAATTGAGGCCATAGGGTTTATCTGTTTTGGGGTCAATAGATACAGGGCCTGTGGATCCCATACATCCACCAATAACGCTACTACAAATAATAAAGTATTTATCTGTGTCGACAGGTTTTCCTGGCCCTACCATCATAGCCCACCATCCGGGCTTTTCTGTAATAGGATGGGTTTCCGAAACAAACTGATCGCCGGTGAGGGCGTGGCAAATCACAATGGCGTTGGTTTTATCAGAATTTAGAGTGCCATAAGTCTGATAAGAAACCTCTATGGGGCCAATCTCAATACCACTATCCAAGGGCATGGGCTCGTCAAAGACGACCTTTTTCCCTGGGATAGTTACTGATTTATCTTGAATTTGAATTTCAAGAGAACTGTCATCGGTCATGGTATTTGAGTAGCCTTAATCATATTTTGGCATATGTCCCTGAACACACTTATTGGGGTTTTAGCCGAGGTAATCCATATTCCTGTTTTTACAGGGGAGTAATTTAAAATAGTGGTACTTACTTGAGGGTTGTTTTTATCCTTGGGGCGGCTTTCAATCAAGAAAGAACGAAAAGGGTCGGATTTGAAGAATCTTTTCTTTTACTTTTCAATCTGGCTATGTCTATCTCTTCACTGGATTTGAGGAACACAGGTTAGGCGCAATGTCTGATAAAGATACACTTTCCGATCTCCGTAATCAGATCGATGAAATTGATATACAACTTCACGATCTGTTGATGAAACGGACTGAAGTCGTGCAGATTATCGGTGCCCGAAAAGGGGACGCCGTTAAAAATCTGAGTGCCGGGAGAGAAGCCCAGGTGCTAAGGCGTATGGTTGAGCGCCACAAAGGACCATTGCCAAAATCTGCTTTGGTTCGATTTTGGAGGGAAATTTTTGCTAGCGCGGCTCAATTGGAAGGAGGTATCACGGTAACGGTGCATGCTCCGGAAAATGATAATCGGTTTTATGATCTGGCGCGTGAACACTTTGGCATGGAAACACCAATTTCCAGTCGTCAAACAGTGTTGAGTGTTCTTCGAGAAGTCACTGATGGACAAGCAAGTGTTGGTGTTCTGCCCTTGCCACAAGAAGAAGACAATCCTTGGTGGCTTTCGCTTGCTCAGGGAGAAGGTGCGACCAAGACTCGCATTATTGCTCGTCTTCCTTTCTTCAATACAGCTAATTCTGACGGTTCAGAAGCAGTTATTGTTGCGTCGAATGTGCAAGAGAAGACAGGACATGATCGTAGTTATGTTGTTGTTGAATCTTCTGAACCTCTTTCACGGTCAACGCTGATTGAACTTCTAGAAAAATCGAATCTTAAACCCCTTAATATTCAAATCCACACTCCGGATGGTTCAGTTTGTCTGCAACTTATTGAGGTGGATGATTATGTAGCGCCAGGCGATGAGCGTCTGGCTCTACTAACCGATCTCTCTGACAAGCGTATCACGCATGCCTGGGCAATTGGTGGTTATGCAATCCCTTTAACGGACGCATAACAAGTCGACAGATAGGTCGATGTAATTTCAGTAAATAAGAGAGTTTTTAAAATGGCTTTAAAACCGCAACCCGGAATTATGGATGTATCCCCTTACGTTGGTGGAAAGTCTAAGGTTGAAGGTGTCGATCGGATTTGCCGCTTGGCTTCGAATGAAAACCCGCTTGGTGCTTCAGACGCAGCTAAAGAAGCTTATCAATCGATCGCAGATGACCTTCATCGATATCCGGATGGTGGCTCTTATTTACTTAGAAGTGGCATTGCTGATGCCGAAAATTTAGATGCTGATCGCATTGTATGTGGCGCCGGGTCCGATGAATTATTGGGGCTGCTTATTCAGTCTTATGTCGGGATTGGTGACGAAGTTGTATATAATGAGCATGGGTTTTTGATGTACCCTATTGGCACGAAGATTGCCGGGGGAGTGCCTGTTAAATCTGCAGAAAAAGACCTTCGTATTGATATTGACGCGATGCTTGCTGCGGTCACTGAAAAAACACGGATCGTGTTTTTGGCCAACCCAAACAATCCGACAGGAAGTTATGTCACTGAACATGAGTTACGCCGTTTGAGAAGCGAGCTTAGAGGTGATATCTTGCTTGTGATTGATGCGGCCTATTGTGAATACGTTGATAATGCGGATTACATCAGTGGGGCATCTCTGGTCGAAGAAAACGATAATGTTGTCATGACACGGACCTTCTCCAAGATCCACGGTTTAGCTGCTCTTCGTATTGGTTGGGCTTATTGTTCCACGGAAGTAGCAGATGTTCTTAATCGTGTACGGGGGCCTTTTAATGTCAGTTTGGCTGCTCAGGCTGCCGGGGTTGCTGCAATTCAAGACAAGGCGCATATCGAACGGTCAAAAGAGCTGAACAGCCGTCTCCTTAATTGGTTCCGTCAGCAAGTTGCCGAATTGAAATTAACCACACACGATTCTGTTGGTAATTTTGTTCTGGTTAACTTTGGCGGAGCTGAACGCGCTGCGTCCGCCTTGGAATTTTTGAAAAACAAAGGTGTTCTGGTTCGAGGAATGGCGGCTTATGGATTGGCGGAACATATCCGAGTATCCATTGGAACTGAAGAAGAAATGAGGGTGGTGATCGATAGTCTCACCGCATTTACAAATGAGTGATACAAAAGAGCCTTTGTTTAATAGAATAGCGTTGATCGGTATTGGTCTGATTGGATCGTCTCTTGCGCGAGCAACAAAACAGCGTGGTCTTGCCGGTGAAATTGTCGCGTGTGCGAGAAGTAAAGCAACCCGTGACATCGTTATGGAGTTGGGGATCGTCGATGCTGTGTATGAAACACCGGTTGAAGCCGTTCAAGACGCGGATCTAATAATTCTCTGTACACCTGTCAGTACCTACGCCGATCTGGCACAGGCAATGTCACCAGCCCTGAAGCCTGGGACGATTGTTAGTGATGTGGGGTCGGTCAAAGAATCTGTGATTCGGGACGTTGGGCCGCACCTGCCTGATGGTGTTCATTTTGTCCCAGGTCACCCGATTGCGGGTACAGAGCATTCTGGCCCTGAGGCTGGATTTGCTGAACTGTTTGACGGGCGCTGGTGTATTCTTACACCACCTGTTGGTACGAATGCAGCCGCTTTGGCAAAGATAACGACCTATTGGGAAGCATTGGGAAGCATGGTGGAAATCATGACCCCGCACCACCACGATAAAGTTTTAGCTATTACGTCTCACCTTCCACATCTAATCGCTTACACTATTGTGGGGACAGCGACTGATCTGGAAGAGAGTCAGCAAGCTGACGTTGTAAAATTTTCCGCAGGCGGGTTCCGGGATTTTACCCGAATTGCGGCTTCTGATCCGATTATGTGGCGCGATGTTTTTTTGAACAATCGTGAGGCTGTCTTGGAAATGCTACAGCGTTTTTCTGAAGATCTTTCTGTTCTTCAACGTGCGGTACGTTGGGGTGAAGGTGATATACTTGAAGATCGTTTTCGGAAAACGAGAGACATTCGTCGCGGCATTGTTGATGCCCATCAGGCAGGAACGTTTGATGCTCGAGAGCCCGATAATGACGGCAATTAATCGATAGTCATAAATAATAGAGCACGAAAGGCTTTCTCGATATAGGGGAAGCCTTTCGTGTTTATATCTTGTGATAATAAGTTATTTTGCAAGCGGGGGGAGCTTGAAAAGCGTTATAGGACCAACAGAGAGCCATCCATCTCTCATGACGAGAGGGGCTTCTATTTCATGGCGCCCCCGACTGTTGGTTCTCCCCAAAGCTGCAAGCGATAACTTTATGCCAAAGCTCTGGCCTTTGTTGATCAACCCATTTTTTTCAAGTTGAGATACAACTTCGTCGGCGCCCTCAATTCTACTTTCAAGCTTCCCTAAAGGTCGCAAACGATTGTCGAGAGCGACCTTCCCTCGTGCATCAATGAGCAAGGGACCCCAGCGCATGCTGGCATCGTGAAGAGCCAGAAAACCACCAGTATCACGCCAGATGTGTAAAGATTTTCGAATCTTGTCTTTGGGAACAATTCCATAAAGAGTACCGTCCAAATTTAATTGAGAAATCGGTCCGCCAAGTGGTGTTTTCTTTAATTCAGGGTGATTTATATCCTGAGCCTTAATGAGGATGTTGAATTCTTGTAGTGGGCTTTCAGCTGTCGCCGGGCGCAAGGGACCTAAGGTCGTGTCGAGGGTTGTGATAGAGAGAGGATGGTGACTCTCACGGGTGATGATGAGGCCATCAGCTTGAAGTCTTGCATTGAGTAGTTCGCCTTCAAGAGATATTTGAGCTGTGGATTTTGCAAGATTACTAACAATGTTTATCGAAGGCTGGTTGTGAGGTAGGCCATCGATCAGGTGATCTTTTGAGAGATCAAGTTGCATGCTTAAGGGTGACCAGGGGGTGGCTTCAGCTGAGAGGCTTTGTGTTTGCCACCACCATCCGTCAGGGGAAACTATTCTCGGTTTTTCTAATATTGCCCTGACGACGAAGGGGAAGCCATCAAGAGATAACGTACCATGTGTGATCTCGAAACCCCGAGTACGTTGTTTTTCAACCCAGTGAGTTAGGCCAGTTTCCATTTGATGAGCTGCCCAAAACCAATATGCGACAGCGAAAGTGACCAAAATAGTCAGAGAGCCAGTACCTAAGAATAATAGCTTTTGTCCTAGGGGGCGAGAGGCTGGCTCGGTTGAGGAGATGTCTTTAGGCATTAATCTGCACCCTGGATATATTACGATAACAGCGACGATTACTTTATATCGCTGTATACAATCGATAAACTCATACGTTCATACGCATACCGGATTCGGAGTAACAGAGCAATGTCGACCCCAGAATTGAGGGCTTTTTACGATTCGAAAATATCTCTGGAAGAAGGGAAGGATTTTTGGGTCTTTGGGTATGGCTCTTTAATGTGGAATCCCGGCTTTCCGCATATGGAAGTACAGCCAGCGACTCTTGAGAACTTCCATAGGCATTTTTGTATTTACTCGTTCTTCTATCGTGGAACGCCGGAATGTCCGGGCCTGGTTCTTGGATTAGATGGGGGTGGGTCTTGTGTTGGAATGGCCTATCGGGTTCCTGCGGCGGAACGGAAATTGGTATTGGATTATCTGTTCGAAAGAGAAATGATATCAGGTGTGTATCATCCTGGTCAGTATGACATCACACTTGAAAATGGGACGGTCGTGAATTGTCTAACGTTTGTAGCGGACAGCGATCATGAGCAATATGCAGGAAGGCTTACTCAAGATGAACTTATTCCACTTTTGCTACAGGGCGTAGGTAGTGCAGGACGTTGTATTGAGTACTTAGATAATACGGTTAAACATCTCAAGGCTTTGAGTATTGACGATCAAGGTCTTCATGATTTACAGAACAAGGCGCACGCAGCTTTAAAACGGATACCTTGATCGAATTTATAAAGCCTTTTCTTGAGAGTCTTCAAAGACCCTAATTCAAATGTAAACCGACGTATTCGATTAGGGCGTCAAAATCTGTTAGTAGCCAGAAAATCCCCAAGACGATTAACCCGCCTATTGGCAAGGTATACCATGGGTGATTAAATGGAACGTTTTCGCCACATGCGTGACAGATATCGTCGTCAATACCAATTTCAGTTGAGCATTTTGGGCATTTTCTTGGCTTCGCCATGACTATTTTCCTTCAACTTTCTTGGCTTCTTCCATCAAATCATTGCTCGCGGTCTCTATCGTGTCTTGCAGCGTTTTCATAAAGACTCTTGGCTTAAGGCCTGTCGGTATGAGGGGGAGGTATTCGAGGACAATTGTCCCTGGTCTTTTAACAAAAGCATCTTTCCCCCAGAATAGCCCTGAATTGAGTGCTGCAGGACAAACAGGGACATTCAAACCACTATATAGAGCTGCTATTCCTGTTTGATATTCCGGAGGTTGCCCCGGTGTAGAGCGCGTGCCTTCTGGAAAAATCACAATAGGACGATTTTGTTCCAGAGCTTCTTTTGATTCTGAAATCATCTGTCTTAACGCTTTTGTTCCCGCCTTTCGATCAATGGCGACAACACCGCTTTTCCATAGGTACCAGCCAAAAAAGGGAATACGCAGAAGTTGTTTTTTAAGGACGATACAAGGATTATCCTGAAAAGCCATCAATGCAATAGTTTCCCATGCGGATTGATGTTTACTGACAAGTAAAAATTTTCCGTCTTTTGGGAGATTTTCTTTACCACGGATTTCATAAGTTGTTCCGCAAATAACTTTAAGAAGCCAGAAAATCACGATTGCCCAATAGTGGCCTGCGATGAGCATGTAGCGTTGGGGAAAAAGCATGAGCAACAGGCAAGGCGTAAAGAAAATAGCGCACCAAATCAGATAAAATATATTGAAAGTCAGAGATCTTAAGAAAATCATTGAGTGTTATCCGATCAGGTTCGCTTGCATATCTTCAGCCCAATTTCTGACTTGAGCCAATAAAAATTTTACGTATTCAGATAGAATAAGCGTCATACTGCCCGGCCAAAGCCACCAATCTTTCTGTTTCACATGCTCTGGAAATACAGGATGTGGGTAGATGGTGATATTTGGCATCGCATGACGAAATTCCAAAAGGCTTCTTGGCATATGATAGGAGGCTGTGACAAGGCGTAATGATGAATAGCCTTGCTCCTTTACCCAAGTCATACTTTCCTGGGCATTTCCACGGGTGTCATCGGCTTGATACCCAAGTTTGACGCAACATTCTAAATTTTGGGGGGAGCGTTTAGAAAGACTCAAAAGCTCTTGTACTTCAACGCCCTGATATACCCCTGAAATAAAAAGCTTTTTGCCCTGACCATCAGATAAAAGATCAAGACCAGTATTAATCCGGTCGCTACCACCAGTAAGCACCACAATGGCGTCTGTGACCTGTGACTTGTCAGTGATTTCATCGGGCAGACTTGTTGCAAACCAAAAGAAGCCCAAGATCCAAAGAAAGAGGGCGGTGACTGCTATAAAAGAGCCGGCTTTGAGTGTGAGAAAGGTTCTTCTATTTGATCTGTGAAACAATGAAGTCATCTTTCATAAGTACTATGGCATTAAGGCTAAACTGCGGAGAACGGTCAATCGAGCAGTCATCATGGCAATTAACGAAGCTCCTATAGGCATCAATAAAAGTGCTCCCCATTCTGTAACCGAGAAGGTTAAACTCGGGAGGATTGAGCTGTTGGCTTGTCCCAAAAGGGTACTAAAAGAAGCAATGGTGATCCCCGCGAGCAGTAACCCTGAAAGTCCGCCGACGGTACTTAGTTTGAGTGCGTGAAGCTGAAATCGTGTTGCGATATAAGTATCATGGGCGCCCATATGGTGGAAAAGCTCTACCACCTGTTTGTGAATAGCCAGGCCCATACGTGTTACAAGAATAACCATCAAACCAGCAGCTCCTCCAACAAGTAAAACTACCAAAAGAGATACCATTTGTATCACCTTGGCTAAGCCGAGAAGATTTCCGAGCCAACGTTGGTGGTCGTCGACACTGGCTTCAGGGAACTTTTCGGAGAGGAGAGTGTTAATTGTATCAATCGTTTTTACGTTGGATTGTTCAAGTTCCACTGAAACCAGAAATGGAATCGGGAGATCTTGGAGATGGACATCCTTTCCCAGCCAGGGTTCCATCAATTTGTTAAGTTCAGCATCGTTTAATATATCTACTTGCTCAACATTATCGAGTTCAGCGAGTTTTGTTCGGAAGTCCTTGAGTTTTTGCTCTGTGGATTGGTGATCAGCGGGTGTTTGCCCGGCCGGAACTTGTATGGTTAGACTATTGGATAAACCTTGATCCCAACGGTCCGCGAGCTTGTTCATGGTAATTGCCACGACGAGAGCCATTGTTGCGAGATAGACCATGACAGCGATCAACCATGGTAAAAATCGACTGGATGCGTCCCTATCCAAAGGGACATCATTACGTGTCCCAAACATTTAGGGGGATCCTGTGGTCTTTTGCGGTGGGGGAGATTGGATGCCTTTTATCAATCGGACTTCCCCGTTTATAATTTTGAATACTGGGTGATTAAATCTGTTTACGAGTGCTTCGTTGTGTGATGCAACAACGATGGTGGTGCCCCGTTTGTTAAGTTCTTCAAATAAGAATAAGAGACGCTCTGCAATTTTATCATCGAGATTGCCTGTTGGTTCATCCGCAAGCAGGAGGCTTGGCCGTGCAATGACAGCACGAGCAATCGCAACACGCTGCTGTTGTCCGCCGGATAGAGTTGGTGGTTTGGCGTCCAAATAATCAGCCAAGCCAACCCATGCAAGAAGTTCGCTCACATTCCGTCGGACTTTTTCCAGGGAGTTGCCAGTAATCGTCAATGGTAAAGCAACGTTTTCAAGGGCGGTAAGGTGGTCGAGTAGGCGGAAATCCTGAAAAATGATACCAATGCGTCTGCGTAACATTGGTAATTCTTTTCTATCCTGCTGGGAAACATCTCTGCCAAAAACACTTAAGCGCCCTGAAGAAGGGCGATGCGCCAGATACATCAGTCGCAACAGTGACGACTTTCCAGCGCCACTGGGTCCAACCATAAAATGAAAGGATCCTGGTGCGAGCGTAAGGTTTACCTGATGCAGTACATCTGGACCTGACCCGTAGCGCAAATGAACATCCTGAAAACGAACCAAAGGCCTGAAACCTATAGTAATGAAGGGAGTAGGAACCATGACATATTTTCACAGCGAACGTAAAGACTTGAGCACTTAATAATCGAAAGCTTTTATAGAGATTAAAGGCGGTATCGGAGCGGGTAGTTTTTGTTCAAGCCTTGCGTTCGTTTTTTCTGCGCCTTATAAATTATCTTCGAATTTCGTTTCTTCGTGGTGATTGGCCGAATGATAATTTCTTGTCCTGAATGTAGCGGTAAGTTCCGTGTTGCTGCTGAAGCCCTCGGTGAGAGCGGGCGTAAAGTCCGTTGTAAGAGTTGTCGCCATACCTGGTTCCAGACACCTGATGCCGAAATAGAGATCGCTGCCCCAGCTGTTTCGCCGGATATTAATACCGGAATATCTGAAATTCCTGAAAATATTGTAGGACCTTCTGAGGTCGCTCCTGAACCTGTCAATGATGATTTTATCGAACCAGGCAAGGTGCGGTCTAAGAAACCAAAGGGGTTTGCTCCAGAGAAAGCGAAGAAAAAGGGCAAGGGGGTTCTTGTTGGTTGGCTTCTGTTTTTTGCTCTGGCTGGTGGACTTGGATATGGATTTTGGAGTGAGCGGGTTTTGATTGTGAAAACCGTTCCAGAGGCAATGAAGTTATATGAGCTACTTGATCTACAGGTTTTTCTTACAGGAGAAGGCTTGAAGATTGAGAACCAGAAATTTGAACGCGCGACAAAAGATGGGACAAAGCTCATTGTCGTGACCGGTGAAATCGTAAACGTCACGAACGAAAAGATTATTATTCCAAAACTTATTGGATCGCTCCGTGCTAATACAGGGGAAGCACTGTCTCGTAAAACGATCTCACCCTCGGTTAAATTTCTCGGTCCGGAAGAGAAAACAGAATTTTTCATAGAGTTGATTAGTACGCCGAAAGCTATTCAAGCGGATGTAAATTTTGTATCTGATGAAGAAGCCCTGCAAACGCCTGACTTTGATCCGATTGATAAATAGGCTCCTTTACTACCAGCTCTATTTTATAAGGCATGGTAACCTTCGCTCTGTCGTGATATTCTGCAAATTAACGAAGTGTTAACCATACACTTGATGGTAGTTGCGGTGGGGTTTATGTCTAAAATCTTGGTAGCTGAAGATGATAATGCAGTACGGACTTTTGTGGCCCGTGCTCTTACACATAAAAAGCATGAAGTCACGGCCGTCGGCGACGGAATGCAAGCATTAGAAGCTTTGGAGAAAGACAAATACGATCTTTTGATCACGGATATTGTTATGCCTGGTCTTGATGGTATTGGGTTGGCCTTGAAGGTTGCAAAGGATGCTCCTGATATGCCCGTTTTGCTCATGACGGGATATTCGGCAGAGAAGCAAAGGGCACATAATTTGGAAGAGCTCATATTTAAGGTTGTTACAAAACCTTTTAGTCTTCAACAAATCTGCGCGGCAGCTGAGGAAGCACTTGGCATTGAAGTCGATTAAGTCTGAACTTAATGTTGAAAAAACAGTTCAGGAAGATTTCATTTCCTTTCTGTCACTGTTTTATCTGTAATTCCAAGCCTCTGCTAAAAACGATCCAGTAATCTCTGGATGTAGATTCTTTCATCTTTGGTACGGGCCCGGTCATTTCGACGATCACGTAATTCCTGAAGGATGCGTCGGCTTTCCAAGAAGTCGGCCTCATCAGGAAGGGGCACACCTCGTTTGGCAACACTTCCGCCTTCATTCCCAATGTTACGGCCAAAAGGATCTTTTCCAGAACCGTCTTTCCCTCTGACCCAACCACTACCTCGTTCAGGGGCTTGGTTTAACATTTTTAAGTATTTTTCTGCGGCTTGTTCCGTTCCGTTTTGTAACTTTCTGAGACTTCTTGTCTGAGCACGAACCACTTGGTCGCTTTCTTTTCCATCCCCATCTTGTCCCTGGAGAGCATCTCGGGCCATGCCCATCGATTGTTCGGCCTGGTCAAAATCTTCGGGAATATTACCAAGTAACTCTTGAATATTTTCCATAAGTTGTTCTAACTCTTGCCGGAGGCGTTCTTGGCTACGAGCATCTCTGGCTTGTTGTTCGCCATAACTCTGTTTTTGATTGCCGGGCCGACCTCCACCAGGCGTAGTACGAGAAGATGGTTGATTTCCCATCTTTGGCTCGTTTGTGTTTTTTTGCTGCTCCTGTTGGCGTTGGTAGCTATTTTCAAGCAGCTCTTCTTGTCGTTTGGTCAGATTCTGTAACTTCTCAAATGTTTCTCTGCCTTTGTCCCCAGCGTTATCTTGCGGATTGGGCCCTTGTTGAAAGGCAAGGTTTTCAAGCATATTCTGTAATTCAGATAGAAGTTGCATTGCTTCTTCCATTGATCCGTTTTCAGCCAGCATTCGCGCTTGATCAATGAGTTTTTGAAGATCTTTACCATCTAAAGTTTTGGCACCTTCAGGAAGAGGTGGCGGGTTTTCTTGCTCGGGGTCAGTTAAAAACTGCTCAAGCATCTTAGCGAGCAATGAATCAACAGCTTGTTGAAGCTTGTCCATTAAGCGATTGATTTCTTCAGGGGGGGCTTGTGATGACAAGGCTTCTTGAAGTTGTTTTTGAATATCACGTAAATCTCTTTGAGCCGTACTTAATCGCCCATCTTCTAGGTGAAGTGCCGTTTTCCAAAGGAGCTCTTGGCTTTCTTTTTTTGCATCTGAGGTGGTGTCAAAAAGAAGATGTTTCCCCGCAATTGTCATCGTGAGAGCAACGAGTGTGTCATACTCATAGTAATCAGGTCGTTTGACGAGACCGCCGAGCATGGCAATGACATTCCCTTTGTTTTCTGGAATATTAAGGTCTTTCCTGAGATTCACAAGTTGCCGTGCAAGTGGGTGAGTAAAAGGTCGTTCGGGAACTGTGATTTTGATGGTTTCAGTATTTCCCTTTTGGTCTAAAGCATCCAACGTTGCGAGTTGAAACCAAACTTGCTCACCAGCGAGAACGTGATCGGTTAAATCCAGATAATACTGCCCCTCATATTTTTTACTTTGGCTTGCGGGCAGTGGAAGTTTGATAATTTCTGCTTTGTTTGGATCGTCTTGCCAAAACAAAATTTCGAGAATGTTGGTACCATAATCATCTTCGGTTTCGAATGATATTTTTAAAAGGCCTTGATCATTTTCTTGCGGTTTTTCCATAAATCTAATTTCAGGATTTTGGTCCACTAAAAGATTTACATCAGCGTTAAGAAGAGTCCGGAATGAGGTCGCAATGCTAAGGGTACCGCTTTCGGTAATGACAAAAGTGCTTTCGTGGCTGGTTTCACCTGTCCGCTCCATTTCAATAGTCGTATCGGAAAGTTCCAGATTGGGCGAGCCCTCCAATCCATGAACCTGAACAAGAGCTCGACTGCCTTGAGGTAAATCAAGCTGCTCAGGGATTGAAAACTCCTTATCAAAGAAGAGAGGAGGCGCTCCAGTGTAATCTGGCGGTGTTAACCACATACTGTATTTGACACCACCTGTTTGGCTAGATGGGATTAGGCGATTTAGGTCAAAAGCTGTTGTAATACGATTGGGCCATTGATCATAAGAGAAGGCAGATACAAACAATCCGAAAATAACCAAGGACCTTAAGCCATAAGGGTCGATTTTAAACAATAAAGGACGAGGGAGGGGAACCGTCAGGGATGAGAGAGAAGCTTCGAGCCTTTTTTTGTTTTTAAGCCAAAGAGAGAGGCCGGACTTTGTTGCCTTTAAGGGGCGATCGCTGATGCTGCTTAAGGGGCGATGAGAAAGTTGATTTGTTTTCTCCAGACGACGCAGAGCTGCATATTGATCTGGAATTTTAAATTTAATCCCAAACAAGATCACTGATGTCATCAGCAGTAATCCTGCCAAGATGAGAAATGTTAGGTGAGCCCAAATTGGAAGTAAGGTGGGGATATCGAGAAGAATAATTATAATAGAGATAGAGAGCGTGCCCCAGAATACCCAGGAAGCAGCTAAAAAGGCCTCCCAAAAAAGGATAAGTCTTGTGAGCATTGCTTTGTAACGGGTTTTCCACGGCAAGATTGTTTCTGGCCGGGATTCGAGGGCTTTTTTTAGCGGCTGTTTGCGGACTTGCTTATGGGCGGTACTATCCATCGGTCCATATGTTCCTTTGGCAGGTTCATTTGGACATACCGCCCTAAAATTTGATTGGGCTTTTTTAGCGACTGATTATGAAAGCCAATCTGGCAGAACGTCCTGTTTTATCAGTGTATCATAATCAATGCGTTTACGCACAACAGCAAACTGATCACTTTTAACCAAGACTTCGGGAGCATTTAATCGGGTGTTGTAGTTGGATGCCATTACAGCACCATAGGCACCTGCGGATTCCATCGCGAGAAAGTCACCAGCTTTAACTTCAGGCAGGGGTCTTTGTTGTGCAAAAGTATCGCCAGATTCGCAAATTGGACCTACGATATCACAAGGAGTGAGTTGAGCATTTGCCGCGGGTTGATTTAAAGGAATGATGTCGTGCCAAGCATCATAAAGCGAGGGCCTGATCAAATCATTCATCGCCGCATCTATAATCAGGAAGCGACGGTTTGTGCCTTCTTTTACATAGATGGTTTCGGTCACCAATACGCCAGCATTTCCAACAAGGAATCTGCCGGGTTCAAAAATACACTCTGCATCAAGACCTTCTAGTACTTCGCTGACAGCCGCGGCGTATTCGCTAAGATCGGGAGGAGTTTCGTCATTGTATTGAATTCCAAGGCCACCGCCAAAATCGATCCGTTTAAGAGGCAATCCGGCACTTTTAAGTTCTTTGTAAAGTGTGGCCAAGCGTTGAAAAGCATCTTTGAATGGGCTGGCATCAGTTAGTTGTGAACCGATGTGTACTGCGAGGCTTTCGATGGCGATATTGGGCAGCGCCTCTGCTTGTTCTACAAAGCGACGGACACCCGGGATATCGATCCCGAACTTGTTATCAGCTTTTCCGGTTGAAATTTTTGCATGGGTTTTTGCATCTACGTCAGGATTGATACGAAAAGCGATAGGTGCGGTGACGCCAAGTTGCGTTGCGACTTGTGACAGAGCTTCTAGTTCCGGTAGAGATTCTACATTAAACTGAAGAATACCAGCCTTAAGGCCCGCAGCCATTTCACTTGGCTTTTTCCCGACACCAGCGAACACAATTTTCTTAGGATCGACACCTGCAGCCAAAGCCCGTCGAAGTTCCCCTTCTGAAACGACGTCGGCACCCGCGCCAGCTTTGGCAAGAGTTTTGATTACTGATTGATTTGAGTTGGCTTTGAGCGCGTAACAAATGGTTCCTTTGACGCCCGCCTTGGAGAGAGCATCTGAAAAGGAATTGTAAGCATTCACCATCGCTTGGGTGGAGTAACAAAAAAACGGTGTACCCACTTCTCGAGCAATGTCTTCTAAAGGCAAGCTTTCTACGTGAAGTTTGCCGTTACGGTATTCAAAGGAACTCATATTTATTGTCCGTAAGTCTTCGTCTTTATCCTAGAGTTCTTACGTATACTAAGACTCTCCGGGAGAGGATTTTCATCTGGCGCAGCTTCCGCAGCCCCGTTTGGCGCATTCGGTGTTACTGCGGGTGGGTAGGGATATTGATGGGGATAATTCCAATCTCCATCCGGACGCTCGAGGCTTCCAACCTTACCGCAGGCAACGAGCAGCAAACCTGCGCCAAACAGTACTGCAGTTGCAAGAGATTTCTTGGTAAAGACGAGTTGTCTCAGTACAATCCGAGCCTGCTCTATCCAAGTTTCTTTCATGACAAGAACCTCTCACGCGCTGCTTTCGCTGATTTTTTTACATTCTCAGGAGCTGTGCCACCAAAACTAGTCCGGCTTTGCGCAGACTGCTCAACGGTTAACACTCTAAATATGTCGTCGGTAATACGGGGCTCGACCGTTTGCATTTCTGATAGGTTCAGTTGGCTGATGTCACATTTTTTGTCTTCGGCGAGCTTTACAATCGTCCCCGTTACATGATGAGCATCTCTGAAAGGCAAATTGAGCTCTTTCACGAGCCAATCTGCGAGGTCTGTTGCTGTTAAGAAGCCATCGGCGGTTGCTGCAAGTAGACGGTCACGATTGGCAACCATGTCAGTTACCATACCTGTCATGGCAGTAACGCTGAGGATCAAAGTATCTGCTGCATCGAAGACAGGTTCTTTATCTTCCTGCATGTCTTTGCCATATGTAAGAGGCAAGCCCTTCATAACGATGAAAAGTGTGTTCAGTGAACCAATAACCCGGGCGACCTTGCCGCGGATGAGTTCGGCTGCATCCGGGTTTTTCTTTTGCGGCATAATCGAGCTGCCGGTGGTGAAGGCATCTGAAAGAGTTACAAATCCAAAACCTTGAGAACACCAAATCACGAGTTCCTCTGCAAAACGGGAAAGATGCGTTGCGAGAATAGCACCAGCGGACATGAACTCAAGGGCATGATCACGATCAGAAACTGAATCAAGGGAGTTTGCTGTGGGGCGATCAAAACCAAGTGCCTCAGCGGTAACATGACGATCGATAGGGAATGAAGTACCTGCAAGTGCCGCAGCGCCCAGTGGGCATTCGTTCAGTCTTTTCCTGCAATCCTTCAAACGACCTCGATCACGGCCAAACATCTCTACATAGGCCAGCATGTGGTGACCAAATGTCACAGGTTGAGCTGCCTGGAGGTGTGTGTAACCGGGCATGATTGTGTCATAGTTGTCTTCGGCTTGTGTGATCAAAGCTTCGATTAAAAGACCGGTTTGTTTGTCTAGTTCGTCAATCGCACTGCGTACCCAGAGCTTGAAATCCGTTGCTACCTGGTCATTACGAGAGCGCGCAGTGTGTAAACGTCCAGCGGCATCACCGATGAGTTCGCGCAGTCGATTTTCGATATTCATATGAATATCTTCCAGCGCGGCGGAGAAGATGAACTCGCCGTCTTGGATTTCTCGCGAAATTGTGTCTAGACCATCAAGGATTGCCTTGCCATCTTCTGGACTGATAATACTTTGCTTAACCAGCATGGCACAGTGAGCTTTTGATCCTGCGATATCTTGTGCGGACATACGCTTGTCGAAGTCGATAGAAGCATTAATCTTCTCCATAACTTCTGCAGGTCCAACGGAAAAACGTCCGCCCCACATTGCATTGGCTGTTGCATCACTGGCTGATTTTGGTTTTGACACAGTATTCTCTTTCGTCTTCTCGGTCGTACGACTTTATGGACTTTATAAATATGATCCAGATTAATACCCCTCGGCTCCTCAGAGTAAGTACTCTCATGCTTTTGATTGTCATATCACTTTTGGCGATATCACTCTCAGTACACAATGCAAGCGCCGATACTTCTGACAAACCACCTCTTGAAGGGCGACTCGAAGGGAACTTTACTCTTTTCGATCCTCCTGTGCCAGTACCGATCGACAGCTTTCAGGCAGAAGATGGTCAGTTGATGTCTCTTAAGGATCTGAAGGGGCAAGTTCTTCTTATAAATTTCTGGGCGACATGGTGTGCTCCTTGTGTGAAGGAGATGCCAGATTTGGATAAATTACAGGCCGATGCCGGAAGTGATTTGTTCAGGGTAATCACACTATCCGAAGACAGAACAGGATTGAAAAAAATTCTCCCCTTCTTTGAGAAACAGAACTTGAAACATCTACCTGCTTACGTTGACCCAAAAGGTCGTGTGTCTAGGGCTTTTGGGTTGCGTGGCTTGCCCTCAACGTACCTTGTTGACAAGCAGGGCCTGATCGTTGGTGCGCTTATTGGCCCTTTTGAATGGGATGCAGCCGAAGTTAAAACTCTGATCAAATATTACACTGACCTGTGAGTTAACAGGTAATCTCAAGGTCGTTCTTATAAAGAGGGAATTGAGATGGATGGTTGAAAACAAAAGAGCCGTGAGAAATTCATATTCCACGGCTCTTTTATCTTCGACGTTTAGTGCTTTAGTTGTGATGTTACCGCGTTGGGACGGGCATATCACCAGCGTAGTCATAGAACCCACGCCCTGCTTTTTTACCAACCCAACCTGCCTCTACATATTTCACAAGAAGAGGACACGGGCGATATTTGGTGTCGGCGAGGCCTTCGTAAAGGACAGACATAATGGCCAAGCAAGTATCTAGGCCAATAAAGTCAGCGAGCTCAAGCGGTCCCATAGGATGATTTGCGCCAAGCCGCATAGCCGTATCAATGGAATCAACAGTTCCAACGCCTTCGTAGAGCGTGTAAACGGCTTCGTTTATCATGGGGAGCAGGATACGGTTAACGATAAAGGCCGGGAAATCTTCCGACGATGCGGATGTTTTTCCCAGTTTGTGTGTCATGTTTTTGATTGCTTGGTAGGTCGGTTCTTCGGTTGCTATCCCTCTAATGAGCTCTACAAGCTGCATTACAGGAACCGGGTTCATGAAGTGCATACCCATGAATTGACCGGGACGATTTGTTACAGCCGCTAGGCGGGTGATTGAAATTGATGAAGTATTTGAGCAGAGAATGGCTTCTGGTTTCAGTAATGGGCAGACTTTACGAAAGATATCTTTTTTTATCTCTTCATTTTCTGTAGCGGCTTCGATGACGACATCGCATTGATTAAGGCTTTCAAGGGCTTGTGAGTTCGTAATTCTGCCAAGGGCCGTGTTGATATCGGCTGCGGAAATTTTACCCTTGGAGACTTGACGATTCATGTTCTTTTTGATGGTGGCGAGTGCGCTATCAAGCTGCTCTTGACTAACATCGACCATGCGAACATCAAAGCCAGCGAGTGAGCTGACATGTGCGATGCCGCTACCCATCTGACCAGCACCAATAATGCCTACGGATTTAATTTCCTGAATCGTCATACTCTATACGAGCCTTTCCGCTACTTCTAAAATCTAAAACAAGACGCTACCACATTTGATAGCGTCTTGCCCTAGGATATTACTGCAGAACGATCTTTGGACAATCAAGCCTTAAGAGCTTGATCAAAAGATTCTTTATCCGAGTTCTTTTTCAAGCTCGGGAACTGCATCGAATAGGTCAGCAACCAGGCCGTAATCGGCAACCTGGAATATTGGCGCTTCTTCGTCTTTGTTGATTGCCACGATGACTTTTGAATCTTTCATTCCAGCCAAGTGCTGAATCGCACCAGAAATCCCGACTGCAATGTAGAGATCAGGAGCGACAACCTTACCTGTTTGACCAACTTGATAGTCATTTGGGACATAACCAGCATCAACAGCAGCTCTAGACGCACCAACCGCAGCACCAAGCTTGTCTGCAACACGTTCTAGCATGGCGAAGTTCTCGCCGTTTTGCATGCCACGGCCACCAGAAATAACGACACCAGCAGTTGTGAGTTCTGGGCGCTCGGATTTTGTGAGTTCCTGACCGACAAAAGCAGATAGGCCAGCATCACCAGTTGCTTCAACAGCTTCGACAGCGGCAGAGCCGCCTTCTTCTGCTGCAGCTTCAAATGCGGTGCCACGTACGGTGATCAGTTTTATCGCATCAGTGGATTGTACTGTTGCAAGCGCGTTACCTGCATATATAGGGCGTACAAAAGTATCAGCTGATTCAATGGCAGAAATTTCTGAAATCTGTTGGACATCGAGAAATGCAGAAGCCCGCGGCAATATATTTTTACCATACGTCGTAGCGGGTGCCAGAATATGGCTGTAGCCAGGAGCAAGCTTCACAATTAAAGGAGCAATATTTTCTGCAACGTCCTGAGCGTACTCAGCAGCATCAGAAACCAGGATTTTAGAAACACCAACAATTTTTGCGGCGGCCTCACCAGCGGTACTGCAGCCGGAGCCAGCAACGAGGACGTGAACATCACCACCAAGTTGGATTGCAGCCGTAACTGTATTCAGAGTAGCAGGCTTGATGCTTGCATTGTCATGTTCGGCGATAACAAGAATAGACATCGTTAGATCACCTTCGCTTCGTTCTTTAGTTTATCAACCAGCTCAGCAACAGAGCCAACGATTACACCTGCATCGCGCGCAGGTGGTTCCGTAACTTTAAGCGTCTTAACGCGCGGGGTTACATCAACACCAAGGTCTGCTGGATTGGTCGCATCAATTGGTTTTTTCTTTGCCTTCATAATATTTGGCAAAGATGCATAGCGCGGTTCGTTTAAACGAAGATCAACCGTCAATACGGATGGCAAAGGCAGACTTACATTTTGCAGGCCACCATCAACTTCGCGGGTGATTTTTAATTTATCACCATCTTGTTCTACGGCAGAAATGAATGTGCCTTGAGACCAGCCGAGAAGAGCAGCAAGCATTTGGCCCGTCTGATTATTGTCGCCATCAATGGCCTGTTTGCCAAGAATGACAAGTCCGGGCTCTTCGTTGCCGACAACAGCTTTTAAAAGCTTTGCAATTGCGAGAGGCTGGAGTTCTTCGTCGCTTTGGATATGGATGCCGCGGTCAGCACCCATAGCGAGGCCTGTACGCAACGTTTCTTGTGTCTGAGTTGGACCAGCTGAAACAACAATAACTTCACTGGCAATGCCAGCTTCTTTCATGCGTACAGCTTGCTCGACAGCAATTTCACAGAAGGGGTTCATCGCCATTTTGACGTTAGTTAATTCAACGCCAGTTTGGTCGGACTTAACCCGAACCTGCACGTTCGCGTCAATGACGCGTTTGATAGGGACGAGTACTTTCATCGAGAAGTATCCTTAATATTCGCACTTTTCCTAAGTAGATTTATGAGAAATTCAATCCCCTTTAATCTACTCTCTAACAGCCAGTCGCCGGGAACTTTAGGCGCGCCGACATACACTGTCAATGATCGCCTAAAGAGTTTCTTTGAGTGATCATCGGTTTGCCCCGGGTATCCAGAGCACGTCCTGGGCGCCATTGTCATTCACGTGACGGGCCAGAACAAAAAACAAGTCAGAAAGACGGTTGATGTATCGTAGTCCTTCAGGGTTAATTTCTTCCACCTGCCCTAAAGCCGAAATCAGGCGCTCAGCACGTCGGGAGACTGTGCGAGCTTGGTGCAAGTAGGCGGCTGCTGCGGATCCGCCAGGCAGGATGAAAGATTTTAGCGGCGTTAAATTTGCGTTAATCTCATCAATTTCTCGCTCCAGCCTCTCAACCTGTTCTGCCGTAACCCGTAGAGGTGGGTATTTAGGGTTTTCTTCCTCAGGGCAGCAAAGGTCAGCGCCAAGATCAAAGAGGTCGTTCTGGATACGAGAAAGGATTTCGTCAACATTCTCTTCACTGTGTAATCTGACGAGGCCGGCAATTGCGTTGGTTTCGTCAACTGTACCGTAAGCTTCAACACGTAAGTCGTGTTTATCAACACGTTTTCCAGACCCCAAAGAGGTTTTACCTTTGTCGCCGCCCCGGGTATATATGCGTGTCAACTGAACCATAAAAGCGCACTCCGTCTAGCTGTTGCTAGCCTTCATCTTTGTCATGTTCGTAAATTACAATAGCAGGATAACCCATACATTAATGAAGGTTATATCACCGGAGCGACTGACTTTTGATGAATTTGGCTGAAAAGTATCTTGGTATCAAATTATCAGGCACTTTTGGCCCAAATGGCGATCATAAATATTACTAAGGCCACGCCTTGAGCAATAACACGATAACGCATAAAGCGGTTGGCATTTTTCATGTCATAATCGCCACCGCGTGCCATCGTAATCAATCCTGCAAAAAGGATAATCAAGACGGTGGCAAGAGAAAGCACAATCAGGATGTTAAGAAAGTTGTCCATATTTTAATGATCTCGAAAAATGAAGGCTGTACCAGTGTTTTTTTAAATGCTGCTGTGCATCATTGCGCATTCTCAAGCTCCTGAAAACGAGAAAATATACCTTTAAAGGTATGGGATGTTGTCTTGGACATAGTTCGGCCGGATTTGAGTTAAGGCAGGCACCGCTAAGATTCAGGTTTCTCGAAGATGCATTCCCTCTGCAAGAGCTACGTAATCCAGACAATCAGGTGTGATGTAGCCTTTACGGATTAATAAGTGAATAGTTGCGAGACTCACATTAAATTTAAAATCATCGGTGTGGGTGATGCGCTCTATTACTTGTTCAATGGGCCACAAATAAAATTCTTCTACTTCACCATCAGTATTTTGAGGGATGAAGTTTTCTGGCAGATAAAGATCGTAGGTGAAAAGGACGTCGTTTCGTAAGCCATCGTCTCTCTCACATCTATAAGAGATGAGACCCGTGGCTTTTGCCTGTCGTGCCAAATGTTCGGGGATGTTGGCTTCTTCAGCCGCTTCTTTGATTAAATTTTCCTGTATGCTTAGTCCAAAGGGGTGTCCGCCAGCCACGATGTGATCTAGCTTGCCAGGAGCATTGGGCTTGTCCATAGAGCGCTTGCCAACCCATACTTTTAAGCCCTGGTCACTTTCAACCAGACCATTTAGGTGAACACCGTACCCGCGAATCCCAAAGTATCCCGAGGCTCCTCTGTCCATTTTCATGACAGGCGCGTGTCCCCAATGATTGGTAATCGCGTAGTACTCTCCACGCCAACGTGGAATTGTCCCGGAATTTACGAGTTGTTTGATGACACTTTCAACGGCGCCTGTACGGTCTTCAAAGCTGGCAAGCTTATCTGAGAGCTTGAGGCATTTCTCTGTTGTTTCAAAAATACTCGGAAATTTGAGCAACTCGGTCGCAAAATCATGCGTTACATGGCCGTAAATTTTTGAGCCAATCATAAAAGGTTTATAATTTTCGGGGTGCCAGCGGTGACAAGTCTTTACTCTATCCAATAGTGCCACTGATTGCTCCTGTTATAATGTACATTTGTATGTTGTCTCGCAGAGATATCTTGAGGTGCCGAACAAAGTTCCGCAATTTCAAAATAAAGTATGAATATTTTTTTTTAGAAAAGATGACTATGGGAAGATAAAAGGATGCTCAATAGATGAGTATTTTATTTAAGGGTGGTATCTTCAATGGCATTCAAGTTGAAGGAGATGGTGATCTCGTCGTCAATGATGGAAAAACGAGATCCGACACCGAAATCTAACCTGTTTAACGAGATTTCACCTTGAAAATTAAGAGTTTTTTCTTCAAGGGAATTTTGCTTGTTAAATTTTGTCGTTAGTTCAACTTCCCGGGTTATGCCGTGCAGGGTTAGTAGGCCTTTAATTCGAATTTCAGATCCTTGGCGCCATTGGGTCGCGGTGCTTTGGAAAGATAACTGGGGATATCGCAAGCAGTCCAAAAAGGATGAGCTCTTCACTTTTGCAGCCAAATCTTGGTTGGGTACTTCTTGATCGAGCATTTCTACGGAACAAGTTTGAATGGAAATTTGGACATGATCATTGTTTGGCTTTTCAGGGTCTGAAAAAATTGTACCGCTGATGTCCTGGAATTGCCCGTTAAAGGTCGTGAGGCCTAGATATTGGCCTGTAAAAGTCGCCTCAGCTGTTTGAGGAGTAATGATGAAAAATGTCCCAGCGGCCTGCGCGTTAAAGGACAGGAAAAATAAACTAAACAGTATGAATTTTATTAAGTTTATTACCTTGTTTATCATAATGTTAGGATTCGAATTCGCTTATTTTACGAGACCTTCAACTGTAAAGGTAATCCGAACGTCCTCTCCTATCACTGCAGTGTCCAGCCACTGGCCAGATCCAATGCCATACTGTAGCCGAGAAATGTGGGTTCCACCAGTGGCTGTCAGATTGTTGTTGTCGACGGATGCAGAGAAAGGGAGGATCAATACTTTTGTGATGCCAAGCATTGTAAGGGTGCCATGGGCCACGAATTGATCACCTTGAATTTTTTCAAGATTCGAAGATTCAAAAATTGCTTTTGGATGGTTTGTCGTATCGAAAAAAGCAGGCGAGCGGATCAGTTTGTCACGATCATCAGAATGTGTGTTTACTGAGTTTGTGTCAATTTCAATTTTAATGTGGCTTGTGGCCAATGCGTTGGGGTGAAAAGCAATGTCTGCATTGTATTTTTCGAAGGTTCCAGTCACATCTGCTCCTGATTGGGTGGCGACAAATCCAATCTGGCTTTGCTGTGCATCTAACGCCCATACCTGAGCTGCATTGGCATGGGAACGGCCCAAGAATATGATGCCGAAGACAAGTAGAGCTGCGGATAAAAGGATGCGAAATATTGTGCTCATGTCAGTCTCATGTTTCAAAAAGAGTCAGTTCCGCGTCCTGCAAAATGGCAGCATACGAATTAAAACGAGGTCTTTGTTCAGGTAGTGATGTTTGAGTGCTGCGCTAATATGGACGACGATAAGCGCTGCAATCCCCCACCCTAAAATGAAATGGGAAGTGGAAAGCCAATCTGCAAACGATTTATTTAACATTCGTACACTTGGCAGGGTATAACTGTTAAAAAATACAATGGGGTATCCTGATGCCCAGGAATGAAAAATACCGATAATCGGTTGAGCAAGGACTGCTGTGTACAGGCTTATATGCATAGCACGAGCAATGTTTTTTTCTCGGTTGCTCATTGTATTGGGAAGAGGAGGAGAAGGAGGGGAAATCTGTCGCCATACAATTCTTATAATGATAAGAAATAAAAGAATTAACCCTAACGATTTGTGCAGGTTATAATACCAAATTTTTTCCAAACCCAAGGGAAGATTCTGCATCCACCAGCCAAGCGGGATGTGAGCCAGAATAAGGAGGGCTGTAGACCAGTGCAAAATTTTTGTAATCGATCCATAATTTTTAAGATCGTTTCTTAGTTGCATCTCATCTGCTTTCTCCGTTGGGAGGCATGTGTAACATAATAGGTGTGTTTCTTTATCTCTCAACCTTAGATAGGTGCGGTCGCCATCAGGTCACAGTCACAAATCAGTGATCTCAACATTCTTAAAGGCTTGTATGCCTGAAAAAAACAATTTTAGAACCACTTTAGGTCGTTGATTTGTGTATGTTTGACAATATATTTGTGATGTCTTCTAGTATGGATGTGAGGTCAAAATCTTTAGGGGTATAGATTGCAGCGACACCGATCTCTCTTAAGCTTATAGCATCTTCGGTGGGAATGATGCCGCCGACGACCACAGGAATATCCGATAATCCCGAGTCTGTTAGTCGTGACATGATTTCTTCTACAAGGGGAAGATGTGAACCTGAGAGTATGGAGAGGCCAATGACGTGGACGCCTTCTTCAAGCGCGGCATTGACGATTTGTGCCGGTGTTAGGCGTATGCCCTCATACACGACTTCAAACCCAGCTTCTTTTGCACGAACAGCAATCTGTTCTGCGCCATTAGAATGACCGTCCAGGCCCGGTTTTCCTACCAGCATTTTGGGTCTGCGGCCAAGAATTTTGGAAAGCAGGTTGAGCTCATTTTGAATTTTCTGGAGGGATTGGCGATCGCGTCCTTTTCCGGTGGCTTGGCCTACACCTGTTGGTGCTCGAAACTCTCCAAAGATATCCCGTAAAGTTTGGGACCACTCGCCTGTTGTTACGCCCGCATGGGCGCAGGCGATTGAGCTTGTCATAATGTTCTCCCCTTCTTGAGCGGCTATTTTAAGTTGGGTTAGTGCTTGATTAACAACCATCTCGTCTCGATGTTCTCGCCATGAATTTAATCGGTTAATTTGGTCTTGCTCAGCCTCGGGGTCAGCTTTTAAAAAGCCGTCACCTTCACCGGTTGTTAAAGGGGAAGGTTCAGTTTCTGTATATTTATTAACACCAACCACCGTTAGGTCGCCGCTTTCAATGTCCTGAAATCTTTTTGCACCGGCTTCGACCAACTTTCCTTTCATATAAGAGCTTTCGACTGCTGCAATGGCGCCGCCCATGTCTTCTATCCGGCCCAACTCTTCCCGCGCTTCATCCATTAAAGATTGAACTTTGTTTTCAATCTCGGTGGAGCCGTTAAATATATCGCCGTATTCCAAAATGTCTGATTCAAAAGCAAGGATTTGTTGCATGCGTAACGACCATTGTTGATCCCAGGATCGCGGTAGGCCCATTGCTTCATTCCAGGCCGGTAGTTGAACCGCCCGGGCGCGAGCGTCTTTTGAAAGAACGACAGCTAGCATTTCGAGTAAGATTCTATAAACGTTGTTTTCGGGTTGCTGCTCTGTAAGACCAAGTGAATTGACCTGCACGCCGTACCGAAATCGTCGATATTTTTCTTCTTCTACGCCGTAACGTTCACGACAAATTTCATCCCATAATCGGGTAAAAGCTCTCATTTTACAAAGCTCGGTAACAAAACGAACGCCTGCATTAACAAAGAACGAAATTCGACCAACAACCCGTGAAAAATCAGCTTCTGGAACCTGACCTGAAGCTTTAACCGAATCCAACACAGAGATAGCGGTCGCGAGAGCGTAGGCTAGTTCCTGAACGGGGGTCGCGCCTGCTTCTTGCAGGTGGTAGGAGCAAACGTTCATGGGGTTCCATTTAGGAACTTGGTTGTAGGTAAAGGAAATGACATCTGTAATCAGACGCATCGACTGTTTGGGAGGGAATATATAGGTGCCACGTGAAAGGTATTCTTTTATGAGGTCGTTTTGTGTTGTGCCGGATAAGGTCTCTCTGGAAATCCCCTGTTTTTCAGCGCAAGCAATATATAGGGCCAATAACCAGGGAGCGGTGGCATTGATGGTCATTGAGGTGTTCATTTGATCAAGCGGAATTTCGTGAAAAAGAGCTTCCATATCCCCTAAGTGAGAAATGGGAACGCCAACTTTTCCAACTTCTCCGCGAGAAAGAACGTGGTCCGAATCGTAGCCGGTTTGGGTTGGAAGATCGAAAGCAATCGAGAGCCCTGTCTGCCCCTTACTAAGATTTTTTTTATAGAGAATGTTGGATGTAGCAGCCGTAGAGTGCCCGGCATAGGTGCGAAACAACCAGGGACGATCAGGGTTTGTTTTTTTTGCTGCACTTGCGGTATGAGTATTGGTTTTTGGTTTTGTTGGCATTCCAATTTTCCCTATTTTTAATTTTATTGTCGTTTATTTGTTGTTATTAAGACATAAAATTACAGTATATTCCACTTTATCGTAAAAATATAATAATTGTGCATTGCAATATAATCAACTCCCGTTAAACTAATTTTGAGCAGTGATGAAGTTTTATCTCTCCGGGCGACAGGTAGACCACCAAAAGGTGGCATAAAATGGGGAAAGACTAAGATGAGTGGTACGGCAAAAATTGTGGACATCACCGTCCAACAGGAAAAAAAAGATCTATATGACATTGGTGAAATTCCACCTCTTGGTCATGTTCCAAAGCAAATGTATGCATGGGCTATAAGACGAGAACGTCATGGTGAGCCAGAACAGGCCATGCAGGTCGAAGTGGTTGATGTTCCTAAATTGGAAAATAATGAAGTTTTGGTTTTGGTTATGGCCGCAGGCGTCAACTATAATGGTGTTTGGGCCGGACTTGGTAAGCCAATTTCAGTTTTTGATGTTCATAATGAACCTTATCATATCGCGGGTTCAGATGCCTCTGGCATCGTTTGGGCGGTTGGCTCTAAGGTAACTCGTTGGAAAATCGGCGATGAAGTTGTCGTCCACTGTAATCAGGATGACGGGGACGATGAAGAGTGTAATGGCGGCGATCCAATGTTTTCCCCTTCCCAGCGTATTTGGGGTTATGAAACGCCTGATGGTTCGTTTGCTCAATTTACACGTGTCCAGTCCCAGCAACTTATGCACCGTCCCCGTCACCTGACATGGGAAGAATCAGCCTGCTATATTCTGACGATGGCAACGGCTTATCGGATGCTGTTTGGGCACCGCCCTCATATTTTGCGTCCCGGCCATAATGTTTTGGTTTGGGGGGCTTCGGGTGGACTGGGCTCTATGGCTATTCAACTGATCGCGACGGCCGGTGCTAACGCAATAGGTGTGATTTCTGATGAAACAAAGCGTGATTTTGTTCTCTCTCTTGGCGCAAAGGGTGTTATCAATCGCAAAGATTTTGATTGCTGGGGACGCTTGCCAGAGGTCGATGACGTCGAAGGCTACAAAGATTATATGAAAGAAGTTCGCAAATTTGGTAAGGCAATTTGGGATGTAACTGGAAAAGGCAATGATGTAGATTTTGTCTTTGAACACCCGGGTGAACAAACATTCCCAGTAAGTTGTAATATTGTTAAACGAGGTGGAATGGTAGTGTTTTGTGCTGGGACAACCGGATTTAACCTTACCTTTGATGCAAGATTTGTGTGGATGCGCCAGAAACGAATTCAGGGCAGCCATTTTGCCAATTTAAAACAAGCGTCACAAGCTAATCAGTTGGTGATTGAACAGCGCATCGATCCCTGTATGTCTGAAGTTTTCTCGTGGGATGATATTCCAAGAGCACATACCAAAATGCTGAATAATCAGCACAAACCTGGAAATATGGCTGTGTTGGTTCAATCGAAGAGGCCAGGATTGCGTACTTTAGAAGACGTCATTGAGGCATAGGTTTTTCCCTGTTGCTGATAGGAACGGTGTTTAATAAGTGATCTATCTGTCTTCAAATTTTGAGGCTATGTATGCTTATTTGTAACGGTTTTCTTATCAGCTTCTAATATATTTAACATACTCAAAGGCGATAAGCATGTCTGAAGATGCAGGGCTGTTTTCTAAGTGTGATAAAGCGATCAAGGCGGCTGGTGCCTTGTTGGAAAAAGCGCGTCTATCCGTGATTGTGCTCGTCTGCGATGGTGGTGACCGGATAAATGCGACGTTACTCGAAGAGCAACAGTTGGCGGCGCATGGTTATGCGTGGTTGGCTACTTACGTCTCCGCGTTGGAAAATATGCTTATTTGGGGGCGTAGGCTTCAAGGGGAAAATGCCTTCGGAGAAACAGAAAGCCTAATTTTACGCATCGCTTTTGGCGAATATCTTTCTCAAATGAGCGGTGGGATCGCTTTGAGTCAGGTGGAGATTGTCCGTCCAAGTGATCTTGGTTTGGATGCTGACGCGGTGTTCGAGTTCCAAAACGATGCTGTCTTGGCACTGATCAGTGAGGGAAATACCACAGAAAATAGAAAGCATCTCGCAGCTTGTTTGGTAAATAGTTTGGAGACACGTAATTTTGGTGCTCTGGGCCTAGGTGACGAAACTCTTGAGATGGTGCGTGATCAATTTCAAAGGTTTGCCGATGATCATGCAGACCAAGCGCATGACTGGCATTTGAAGGATGAGTTGATTCCAATCGAAGTTGTTGAACAACTGGCGGAGCTTGGTATTTTTGGGCTAACTGTTCCTGAAGAATATGGCGGTCTTGGCATGGGTAAAGCAGCCATGTGTGTTGTGACGGAAGAGCTGTCGCGTGGATACATTGGCTTGGGATCGCTGGGAACACGTTCTGAAATAGCGGCAGAGTTGATCCGTCTTGGTGGTACGAAAGAGCAAAAGCAGCAATGGTTACCGCGAATTTCTATAGGTGAAATATTGCCAACTGCCGTCTTTACCGAACCCAATACGGGGTCCGATTTAGGTTCTCTAAAAACGCGGGCTGTTAAAGAAGGCGATATTTACAGGATAACTGGCAATAAAACGTGGATCACCCACGCGGCTCGTAGTGATATTATGACACTGTTGGTACGAACGAACCCTGATGAGCCTGGTTATAAAGGGTTGTCGATGTTCATTGCGGAGAAGCCTAGAGGTACAGATGATGATGATTTTCCGGCGGAGGGCATGAGTGGTAGCGAAATTAAGGTACTCGGCTATCGTGGTATGAAGGAGTATGAGTTAGGTTTTGATGGCTTTGCCGTTAAGGCTGAAAACCTACTCGGAGCAGAAGAAGGGCAAGGCTTCAAACAGTTGATGGCAACGTTTGAATCTGCACGTATTCAAACGGCAGCACGTGCAGTTGGTGTGGCTCAGTGTGCCTTGGAGCTGGGGATGAGATATGCACAAGACCGTATCCAGTTCGGAAAGCCGCTCTATAGTTTCCCTCGAGTCTTTGGCAAACTTGTTTGGATGACGGTTGAAACCATGGTGGCGCGTCAGCTCACATATGCCGCTGCAAGGGAAAAGGATTCAGATCGAAGATGTGATATCGAGGCGGGTATGGCGAAGTTATTGGGCGCACGTGTTGCGTGGTCAAATGCGGATAATGCCCTGCAAATTCATGGTGGAAATGGCTATGCAGAAGAATATAAGATCAGCCGGATTCTCTGCGATGCACGGATTTTGAATATCTTTGAAGGTGCTGCTGAGATTCAGGCTCAGGTTATCGCACGGGGACTTCTGTCTGGGAGAAATTGATTATGTTAAGGGCTCCAGTTTTTGAATCCAGCCATAGCAGTGACTTGTTTTGGATTCTGGCCACGTTCTCTGAGTTCTCGTAGAGCAAGTGCGTTGTGACGTTTGGCTAGGCGAGTGCCTGTGTCATCATAAATAAGATTGTGGTGGTGCCATGTTGGCACTGGCAGTACGAGTAGAGCTTGAAGTAACCGATGGATATGGGTTGCTTCAAAGAGGTCTTTGCCTCTGGTTATGTAATTGACCTCCTGGAGAGCATCGTCAACAGTTACAGCAAGGTGGTAGCTGGTGGCGATGTCTTTACGTGCAAGCACAACATCTCCAAAATCCTCTGGTGTTGCTTTGATTTGGCCAGCCGACACATCCCGCCAATACAACGGCCCAGTCAATTCAATGGATTTTTTCATGTCGAGTCTAAGGGCATAAGGATGGCCTTGGTCGATTTTTTCCTGCCGTTGGCCAAGAGGTATTTTTTTGCATGTACCCGGATATATCAGGCCATCTGGCCCATGGGGCGCCTTACCCGATTGTTTAATCTCGGCCTGAATTTCTTTTCTTGTACAAAAACAGGGGTAGAGCAGGTGTTGCTCATCAAGTTGATCAAGTGCTTTTTTGTAATCATTCATGTGTTGAGACTGAATTCTTACAGGCTCTTCCCATTTTATACCCAGCCAGCGGAGATCTTCGTAAATAGCGTCTTCAAAAGACTTGCGGCATCGAGTTGTGTCGATATCTTCTATGCGTAATAGAAGGCGTGCTTTGAGTTTTTGAGCCTGTGTTGCTGAAAAAAGTGCTGAATAGGCGTGCCCCAAGTGAAGGTATCCACTTGGGGAAGGGGCAAAGCGAAGTATTATTGGTTGTGCACTGATCATACCTGAAATGTGTAACGAGATAGAGGTAAATGTCCAGTTGTGAGTGATATAAAAATTCCAGACGAGAGTCTGCGTCCCGCACTAGAGGCATTGTCCATAAGAGATCCTGATGTTGCTCAAGCCTTCAAAGATTGTGGGTTGCCGCCTGTTCGTTCCCAAGAGCCTGGGTTCGATGGACTGATTCGAATGATTATTTCTCAGCAAGTATCTGTTCAATCTGCCCGAGCAATTTTGGCACGGTTAATTGGACAAGTAGACGAAATTACACCGGAAAATATCCTAGCTCTTGATGACGAAGGTATGAAGTTAGCCGGGCTAAGTCGACCTAAGCAACGTTACGCAAGAGGTTTGGCCGCGGATGTTCAAGATGGACGATTAAACCTTGATCGGCTTCCTGACCTGCCAGATGACGAAGTAATTGAGCAACTGATCCAGGTGAAGGGGATTGGTCGTTGGACGTGTGAGGTTTATCTTTTGTTTGCGTTACAACGGCAAGATGTAATGCCCGCGGCTGATCTGGCATTGCAAGAAGGGATGAGGCTCATCAAGGGGTTGGACGCACGCCCTAGTCCTAAGGAAATGTACACGTTGTCTGAAGGCTGGCGCCCCTATCGAAGTGCTGCCGCGCGGTTTTTATGGCACTATTATCATCATACGGGAATTGCGTGAGAATCCCAATTATGAGGCATGGTTGTGTCTTTTCTTGATCATTTATTAACCAATTGGCTAAAATTAGTGACCCGGCAGAAAAAATCGTGTAAAGGTAAATAGTTATACATGGGGGGCATGGATAAATGTCAGTAGAAGCTTTATCTGGACCACGTCACGAGCCTAGCTCGGGTGGCCCAGCAAAAGAATTAATAGTTATGTTACATGGTCTGGGTGCGGATGGTCAGGACCTGATCGGCCTTGCGCCTTACTTTGCCAAAGCCCTTCCTAATGCTGCAATTGTTTCTCCGAACGCGCATCAGCCTTGTGATATGGCGCCTATGGGGCGTCAATGGTTCAGTTTGCAGAGTCGGGATCAGGATCTCATTCTTGATGGGGTTCGAAAGGCCACACCGATTATTGATGATTATATTGCGAAAGAAATGGCGCATTATAATCTTTCGGCAGATAGAGTGCTGGTGATGGGTTTTTCTCAGGGAGCTATGATGACATACCATCTAGGTTTTCGACAGAAGAACCCCTTTGCAGGCATGATGTGTTATTCAGGCATGCTTGTAGCGTCTGATCTCTTAAATGATGAGTTAACCAGTAAAAGCCCTGTTTTGGCAATTCACGGTGATGCTGACGAGGTTGTTCCTTCAGAGGCGTTGCCAGCTGCGGTCAAAGTTATGACAGAGCATGAAATTCCAGTTTATCAACAAATGATTTCACAACTGGGACATGGCATTGACGAAAATGGCATTAAAATGGGTGTTGGCTTTGCGTTAGAAACTTTAGGCTATAACCCAAGTGATGGTGATTAGAGTTTCTTTATAGGGCATTTATTTTTGGATAAAGGTTGTTTCTCAATTTCAGAGAGCGGCCTTTTTTTCATTCAGAATCAATAAAACTTGGTTGTGTAAAAGTTACAGTTCAGCCTAAATTTTGTGTTTCTTTTATTACGTGCGTACAAAATGTTGTATGCTATACGCATATTCATTATTTATAAGTAATAATAATCGTATCGTTAAACCGAGGTGTATTTGAACCCACGGAGGTAAAACGTGGTTTCCTTTTCTGGTAATCCGGTGTTGGTCCTGAATGCGGATTTCAAGCCGATGAGTTATTTTCCTCTTTCACTTTTGTCTTGGCAGGATGCTGTCAAAGCAGTGTTTCTCGAACGTGTTCATATTGTATCTGAATATGATAAAGAAGTTCATTCCCCATCGTTTCGTATGCGCTTACCAAGTGTAGTTGCGCTAAAAGAATATGTTAACCTTGACCGACGGCCAGCGTTTACCCGCTTTAATGTCTTCTTGAGAGATAGTTTCTCTTGCCAATATTGTGGTGTACATGAACGGTCAGAAAATTTGACTTTCGATCATGTTTTGCCTCGGTGTCAGGGTGGGGGAACGTCATGGGAAAATATCGTGACGGCTTGCCAGCGATGCAATCTGGATAAAGGGGGACGGTCCCCTACAGAAGCCAGGATGCCTTTGATGGCTTGGCCCCGGTGTCCCAGTGTTCATGAACTAAACGCCAATGGAAAAGGCTATCCCCCTAATTACCTTCATGAGAGCTGGCGTGATTTTCTCTATTGGGATACGGAATTGGAAGGTGAAGCAAATGTTTCTTTATTGGAATAAAGAAACATTTGTGACCTAATTTCATGATCTAATTTCATGGCCAAATTTCATGGATTGAATTTACTGGACAAATTAACGAGACCTTTTTTGCCTTACAGTCCAAAAGCAAATTCCTGCGAGCATTAGAGATATCGGTACGTTGTAGCCGGCCATGGAAATGCCGAAAAGATCCCATGGTACAACGTCGCACCGGACCACAGGTTGATTTAAAAGCTGGTTGGCCAAATCATCAACAGAGAGGGAGAGGTCAAAGGCGTCGCCTTGGCATTCACTCGTGCCCTCCCACCACTGTTTCTCCACCCCGGCATGGAAGCCAGCGATAACTGCACCACCAAGAAATGACAGGCTACTAGCTCCAAGTGTAATACGTGCTAAAGGTGGGTTTTTTCTTAAAACCCAAGCCAAGAGGGCAAAGGCAGCTGCGACAACATAGGCCCAACGTTGGTACATACAAAGAACGCAAGGGTAGAGGCCGCCGATATATTGAAATGCCAAAGCTCCAGCCAAAACAAGCATGCTGGAGGCAATGGCCAGCAAGGCCATATACCCTGATCTAATTTTGGCGAATGTTTTCATTATGACGGCCATTTGGTTTCATTATGGAGGGAAGTTATAGAAGGTACTTCAAAGCGACAAAGCCCCCTACAAGAAGTATACAGAAAATTGTGGCAAGAATATTGAGATACTTTTCAATAAAAATTCGAATAGGTTGACCGAATTGCCATAATAAACCTGCAACGATGAAGAAACGCAAACCGCGTGCACCAACAGATGATATACTAAATATAGCAAAATTTAATTCGAAAAATCCTGATGCAATAGTTATCACCTTGTATGGAAAAGGCGTCACCCCTGCAATAAAGACAATCCATGCGCCCCAGTCATTATACTTGGAACGAAAACTGTCTAGGTACTCGGTTTTACCATAAAACTGAATTATTGGCTGACCAATACTGTCAAATAATAGTGCGCCTATTCCATAGCCAAACATACCGCCGAGCACTGAAGCTATCGTGGCAATCAATGCAATTTTCCAAGCTTGGTCTCTTGCTGCCAATACCATTGGGATAATAAGAATATCTGGTGGAATTGGAAAAACTGAACTCTCAATAAAGGCAATTAATGCGAGTGCGAGCAGCGCATGTGGGTGCGCGGCTAGGCTCATTGTCCAGTTGTAGAGACTACGAAACACTGTTTGCTTCCTTCTATAAATTAGGATGCGAAGAAAACAGGACATTGCAGCTCAGTCAAGCTTTGACCCTATATATTATTGGTAAGAATACAATTAACGAAAGTTTAGGGCTGCTTGTAAATGAATTTATTCAAGCATTTGAACAACTGTTGCCAGAGGGCCTTTGTCACCGTCCTCAGTTTCCATTTTTATTCGTTGATTTTGCGTGACTCTATAAATTCCTGATTTTTCAAGTATTCGAGCTGAAATAAAAATATCCCGGCTGCCATCATCGGGAGAGACAAAACCGTAACCTTTATCGGCATTGAAGAACTTTACAATACCTTCGATCGTCGGTTCACCGCTTTCACTTCCGGGAGGGGGAGGTGGCTCAGGCATAGATTGGACACTGTGGATTTGTTTGACTTGTAAGCCTTTGTCCCCATTCGTCAAATCGCAAAGAAGCTCTGCTCCTTCTGGCAGAGATCGATGTCCTGCGCGTTCTAGAACAGATATATGAAGAAAAGCATCGGGTAATTCATCGCCAGCTTGGACGAAGCCAAAACCCTTTGTGGCGTTGAACCACTTAACCCGAGCTTGAACATCGGGCATTTCACATTCAGGTTGATCTACTACACTGGTTTCCAACATGGCGCACGGTTACTCCGGACTGACCTTACTGTTGTACTCAAAGGTTTTCCTTAAAGAGGATTACCAACTAGCTATAGAGGGGACTTTTTTTTATTAGGGATCGACCACGTGGTAATTCATTTCCCCCAAGGAAGTGGCCGTTTAAATTTATAGTAACCTTAATTAAGGGTTAAGTTCTAGTGCAACGTTACTAAAGTATATAACAAAAAGCAAAAATTCATGTTTTGCGTGTAAAATTAAAGACTTCTTTTTGATTGGAAACTTTTTTGAAAAAGGAGTCTTGCTAAAGCTGCCTGCATGAGTAATATGCGCCCCAAGTGCCCCCGTGGTGGAATTGGTAGACGCGCGTGACTCAAAATCTCGTATCTTCGGATGTGCCTGTTCGAGTCAGGCCGGGGGCACCATTCTCTTTTCATTAAAATAGCCGTAGAAAAAGTGAATAGCTTCGCTTTTCGGATAGCTATTTCCAGTCAACCTGTTTTAATTCTCTCGCAATATTTTGGGAATAATTTCCCTTTGTTTCTGTGGTGTTGAGGAAATGGTGATGAGTAAACTGGATGCCATTCAAGCGCACGTTCTTGCTGAATTAGCTAAGGAGCAGGGGGAGCAACTCCGGTTCATGGCAAATTTGGATTTACGCTTGGTATTTGGCTATCTGACGGCACAGTTTATTCTTGTGGGTTGGATGACGGGCCAAGAGAATCTAGCTGTTCATATTTTTGGCGCGATTTTGTTGGTCAATACTTTGTTGTTTTCAGTCATTGTACTTTTAATTGTTCGGCATGGTCGGCGGCGCCATCAGGTTTCTCAGACTTCCAGAAATATCGATTCGGCTCTCCGACTTTACGAGCCTGGGTTCTATTTTGAAGGGCAAATCAAAAACCCAGATCGACAAAGAGAAACCAATCCTTTGTTATTGTACTGGCATCCAATTTATATATTTATTTGCTCCGTTGCCTTTGCTGGCGTGAACCTTCTTACATTTTTTGTTTATCTGGCTTAAGGGCAGTCTTTGCCAGACTTTATTTTGTTACGTTGGACTTTATCAGGTGTTGCCAGATAAAATCGATTGCGGTTTCTTTACCAGTCTCTCTTTTTCGCAATAAAACAACTTGGCGCATATAGTTAGGATTGGGAATCACGATCTTATCAAGTATAAGGCCTTCGGCCCAAGGAGCTGGCCAATCCGGAACTAACGCCAAACCGAGGCCTGAATTGACTAAAACTGCAATCGCCTCAAGCGCATCCAGTTCATAGAGTTCCTGTACCCGTAGTTTGTGATCATCCAAATAGGATTTTACGTAGCCTCCACCCCAGGAATTTTGGTCGTATCTGATAAAGGGGTGTTGCTGAAGTTGCTGGTGCAGGGCGTTGCTCAAGATATTATCTGTGAGATTTTTATTGTTTTTAGAGGGTATCCTCAGATATCCGTCGGCCGCAATAAGGCAAAGATTTTCTTGGTGAATTTCAGAGATTTTTATGTTTTTTGGGATGTGAAAAGGTGGTTTTGTGATGATAACAGCATCAAGTTCATCTGCGACTAATCTATTGTACAATTGAGCAGAAGTTCCTGGATGTAACTTGATTTCAAGTTCGTGGCCTGTGTCGTTGAGCGATTTAAGTGCCTTTGGAATCAGCCCTGTCATCGCAGTGGATATGGCGCCACATGCAATACGTCCTGAAATTCTGTCTTGATTTAAGGCGTCGACTAAATTTCGATGCTCTTTGATAACTTGTTTGGCATGCGGCAGTATTCGAAGAGCTGCTTCTGTCAAGCGGATGGTTTTTCCAGCTCTTATCGTGAGAGGCATTCCCAATAAAATTTCTAGGGATTTAAGCCGTTGGCTAATGGCTGCGGGCGTTAATCCTTGAACACGTGCGGCTTCTGCAATGGATCCGTTTTGGGAGACAGCCAGTAGACTTTCGAGAAATTGACTATTCAAAAGATAGATATCCTTTCGTTTGAAGCTAAATTAATACAGTAATTTTTATTTGTTGTCTGTGATAAAAAATCGCTGAATACAAAAATTTATATTGTTAGGAATCATAATGAAAAGCTTGTTTCATTTTGCATACAACGTTCGTGATTTAACTGCTTCTCGAAATTTTTATGGAAAAATTCTTGGCTGTAAGGAAGGGCGATCTACATCGACTTGGGTGGATTATGATTTCTTTGGTCATGAGATTTCGCTTCATATCGGAGAGCCTTTCAAGACAGAAATCACGGGGCAGGTCGGGGGTAATCTGGTTCCTATGCCTCACCTTGGTGTAATACTTGATTATAAAGATTGGCTTATTGTTGTTGAAAGGTTGAAGGACGCCGAAATTTCCTTTGTACTGGAGCCAAGTGTTCGTTTTGAGGGAGAACCCGGAGAACAATGGACAATGTTTTTTTATGATCCTTCTGGCAATCCCATTGAAATTAAGGGCTTTATGAATATGGATAGAGTGTTTGCGTCATGAGTATTATTTTACTGACGACTGTTCCGCGTGAAGAAGAAACAATGTGGCTTGATGCTCTGTGCACTTTGTTGCCGGGAGAGGATATTGTTCTCCCAGATCGGATCGAAGATAAAGAGGCGGTTGATCTCGCAATTGTTGCTAATCCACCACAAGGCGTTTTGCGTACCCTGCCTAACCTTAAGTGGATACAAAGCCTGTGGGCAGGGGTGGATGCTTTGTTGGGCGATTCAACGCTGCCAGAAGCAGTGCCGTTGGTGCGTCTCGTCGATCCCACATTAGCGAGGTCTATGGCAGAGGCCGTGGCAACGCACGTCCTAGCGCTACATCGTAACTTGCCAGTTTATGCGCGGCAGCAACAAAAATCTCTCTGGCTACAGCATGAATTGCCTTTGGCTTCAGAACGACATGTTGGCATTCTTGGCCTTGGTGAGATGGGGCTTGCTTCAGCAATACAACTTACTCGACTTGGCTTTAATGTTCGCGGCTGGAGCCGTTCTCTTAAGTCGCAAGAAGATGTTAAGTGTTTTTCTGGTGATGAAGGGCTTTCGCAATTTCTGCAAGGTCTGGATATAGTGGTGAATCTTTTACCGTTAACAGCTGAAACAAAAGGTATCTTATCGAAGTCTCTGTTTGATCAATTACCACAAGGGGCGAGCTTGATTAATTTTGGCCGGGGAGGTCATCAGGTTGAAGGCGATATACTTGAGGCTTTAACTCGCGGTCAACTTTCGCATGCTGTGCTCGATGTCTTTTCTCAAGAACCTTTACCTGAAGAAAATTTGCTTTGGCGACACCGTGGTGTCACCTTATTGCCGCATGTTGCGGCGCCAACAAATCCCAAAACGGCAGCTGATATCGTAACGCAAAATATTCAGCGATATAGGAGCTCAGGACTGATTCCCAAGGCAGTGGAAAGATCTGTCGGGTATTAGTTTATACTGCTTGTCCGGCTGCATGGCCTGATGCCCAAGCCCATTGAAAATTAAACCCGCCGAGGTGGCCGGTAACGTCGACGACTTCACCAATAAAGAAAAGGCCGGGACGGGTTTTACTTTCCATTGTTGTGGAGGAAAGGTCTTTGGTGTTGACCCCTCCCAAGGTAACTTCTGCCTTGGCGTAGCCTTCATTACCTGCTGGTGTGATGCTCCATTTGTGGATTCCTTCAGCTATAGCCCTTAGCTTATTACTTCCAAGGTCGGCGGGGGTCCGGTTTTGAGCTTTGCGTTCGACCCATTCTTGCGCAAATCGTTTGCTTAGAAATGGTGCAAGAACATTGGTCAGAGATTTCTTTTTGTTCTCTTCTGCGGTTAGTTCTGTTTCGATGTTCTGAGCGGGAAGTAAGTCGATGGTAAGCGTTTTTCCGGGCTCAAGATAAGAAGAAATTTGTAAAATTGCCGGGCCACTAAGGCCGCGATGTGTGAAAAGGAGGTTCTCTTTGAAGCTTTGTTTCTTGACCGAAGCAATACATTCTTGAGAGATTCCGCTCAGGGTTTTACAGAAATCCTTATCTTCCTGATTTAAAGTCAAAGGTACTAAGCCAGGTCTAATCGGTGTCATGGGAATATTAAATTGCTTGGCAATGCAATGGCCAAAATCTGTGGCGCCTATTTTAGGGATAGATAGCCCGCCAGTCGCAATAACCAAAGAGCTACAAGTCAACGTGCCAATACTGCTTTCGAGTGAAAAATTCTCGGGACCAGATTTGGGCGCAAGCCTACGAATATTTTGGACTGAAACAGGATTTTTAATTTCTACGCGTGCATCCCTGCATTCTGATAGCAACATATCAATGATTTCTTGTGCAGAATTATCACAAAAAAGCTGTCCGAGAGTCTTTTCATGATATTTGATTTTATGTTTTGCCATCAGATCAAGGAAATCGTTAGGTGTGTAACGTGCTAAAGCTGATTTGGGGAAGTGTTTGTTACCAGAAATAAAGTCGCTGGGGGTTGTGTGAATATTGGTGAAATTGCAGCGTCCACCTCCAGAGATCCGGATTTTCTCACAAAGTTTTGTCGCATGATCTAACACAAGAACCTTGCGACCTCGTTTACCCGCTTCAATGGCACACATTAGTCCCGCGGCGCCTGCTCCAATAACGATCACATTCCAGTCTTGCATAAACTCTCTCTTTAGTTTGGAGCCAGGTAAATATAAAAGTGTGAATATCTATGACGTGAATTCTTCAAGCCAATAAGGTGTTGCGATAGAGTTACAGGGTCATAACTGAATTTTGAATTGAGTCCAAGCATCTCGCGGAGCAGGGCTGATATGAAAACAATCTCTAACTTCATTTATTTGAGTAAAACACCTGACCTAACACAACAGTGGTTTATTGTATTGGGTGTGTAGTGTACCTGTGATCATATGAACAGGTCCCGCATAGTTAAGTTTCGTCGATTGAGGAGAGTAAGTTGGGGTTAATTTTTTTATGTGGAGGCTTGGCCTTTTTTTCGGCACTTCATCTGGCTACGGCAACTAAAGTTATCAGAAGGCCACTTGTGCAGTGTTTGGGTGAGTGGCCTTATAAAGGCATATTCGCGTTACTCTCTCTTGTCAGTTTTATGGCTGCGTTACATGGTTACGCGATGATGGATTATATTGAGTACTGGAAAGCTGATAAGTTACTGGTTCTTGTCCAAACCTTTGTTCTTATGCCTGTAGCTTTTGTTTTACTGATTAGTTCGTACGTCTCGAAGGGGACGAGGAGGCTTACCCGCCATCCGATGTTGACTGGAATGGCGCTTGCTTGTTTCGGGCATGTGTTTGTTAATGGAGATCTCGCGGGGATACTTTTGTTTGGGGGGCTTGGTGTATATTGTATCTTGGCAATGCTCTGGAGTGACATACAAGCTAAGATATCCCATGAAGACGCACGGGTTGAAGAGCGTGATTTTAAAGTTCTGACTCAAACATCTTACATGCCATCGTTCATCAGATTTAAGGTGTTGCCTCAAGACATTTTACCGAGGCTGGGTGTTCTTGGACCTGTCTTAGGGATTGTAATTTATGGATTGGTTTTGACTTATCACGGTCAGGTTATTGGCGTTTCGCCTCTTTCTTCTTTAATGGAATAGTTATTCGACCAAACTTTTATGCGCTCTTGCGATGTTTTCGTACATAGAGGTGATTAGATGGATTTGATTCGTGAAAGCTACTCCAATCTACCTGCGATATTTGTATTTATTGGGTTTCTCTTAACGTTTATTGCTTTTGTCATTAGTGATATTCTTTGGTTACGGATTTTTACTATTGTGGCTAAACTCGCTATGGCGGTTGCAGCGTTGTTACCTGAAAGTGGACCTATGTGGTTATCCTTCACTGGGAATATGTTGTTGATAACGGTAAATGTTGTTCATTCAGCTCTATTAATTTTAGAACGTCGTCGTTCAGCTCTATCCAATGAAGAGCAAGAGTTAAAAAACAAGGCGTTTCCTTCAATGGACCGTGTTTTTGTTAAACGCCTTTTTGCCGCTGCTACGTGGTATGATTTGGGAAAAGGCGATACTCTCCTTGTTGAAGGAGAGCGTCCGGATAAATTATTTCTTTTCTTACAAGGGCGTGCGTTTGTGTCAGTTAAGCATAAACGGATTGGAGAGATTGGACCGGGGCAGTTCGTCGGCGAAATGTCTTTTCTAACGAGACAAAGTGCTGGAGCGACGGTTGTGACGCGTGAGCTGTCTCGCTGTTTGGTATGGCAAAGAAATATTGTAGAAAAATTATCAAAAAAAGACCGTGATTTAGAAAAGATATTAACGGCTGCGATAGGTGTTGATCTTGCAGGAAAAATTTTTCTGCAAAATCAAAAAGCTGTTGGGATAGGTTAGAGATGCCATGTGCTTTGAAGAGAAGTTTCCTTGCTTTTTTTGTTAAGCAGTTTACCTAAGGGCGTGAAACTATAACCATGCGGCTAAATTCATGACTAAAATCTATGGCATTAAGAACTGTGATACCTGCCGAAAGGCATTGAAGACTTTCGTTAGCAAGGGTAAAGCACATAGCTATCATGATTTTCGTATAGACGGACTATCTGCAGAAAGCTTGGATAGTTGGATGAAATTTGTCGGGTGGGAGACGCTACTTAATCGACGAGGTACAACGTGGCGTAATCTTTCTGATGATATTAAAAATTCAGTAGATGAGAACTCAGCCCGCGCATTGATGCTCGAAAATCCTACGCTCATCAAACGGCCTGTTTTTGAGCTAGAGGATAAAGTCGTTGTTGGCTTTACAAAAAACGAACAAGCCTTGCTTGGACTTTAGGGAAACAGTGTGACTGATAATTCAGATAAAAAGCCATCCGGTAAATCCCAAAACCGGAAACCCCTAAGCGACAAGACTCCAAGCGGGGCCGAAAAGCAGCGTGCGCGCAAAGAGCGTTTTATTGCTGAAAAGCATAGTAAGAGCACGACGATTCCATCCCCGTCTAAGGCTGCAGATTCTAAGGCCACAAACAGGACCACACGGGGGCCTTCACGCGATGATCGCAGCTCCTATCGCGGACGCCCACCAACTGAAAGCGGGTATGGCAAGAAACTCCGTGAGGATATCCGAGACGATCAGAATTTGGGGGGTGACCAAGTCTATACAAAACGTTCTGATATTGAACCAGCCAAGGGCGGGGAACGATTAGCGCGCGGTGCGAAGCGTGTCGACCTGCCAATGGGGCGGTTGCTTTATCATGTTCTTGCCGTTTTAGACGAGGCGACAAGTTCAGATAGCCCGATAGATCGCGCGCTTGCGTCGCATTTTTCAAATATTAAGGGCCGTTTGACTGATCGTGATTACGCCCGTATTCGTGATATGGTCTGGGGTGTGGTTCGTCGTTATCGCCGTTTGTTGTGGTGGCTTGAAATCAAGGGGCAGACCCTTCAGATGAGAAAACTACTACTTGCAGATCTGGCACTTACCCATGGTAAAACCTTGCAGGATATTACTAATTTCTGTAAGGGCGGCGGAGGGTACCTTAAGCGCCTGACTGATTCTGAGGCGCGTGCTTTGAGCTCAATGGAAGGCAGTGACCTGACAGAAGGGACAATGCCAGAAGCTGTGCTTCTTGAATGTCCTTCCTGGGCAGAAGCGGGGTTGAGGGAAGTTTTTGGTGACCGTTTTGGTGTTGAGGTTGCAGCTCTTAATGATCCTTCTCAACTTGATATTCGGGTAAATCCTTTCAAAGGAAATCGTGAAGATATTATTCCCCGGTTGGAAAAAGCTGGATGTAAAGTCGAAGTCCTTGACTGGTTGCCACATGGTATCCGTATTCACGATCACTGTAAAAAGGCTCATTTACCATTTTACGAGCGCGGTGAATTCGAAATACAGGATGCAGGTTCTCAAGTTCTATCAGTTATGGTTGCTGTCGAGCCTGGTCAACGTGTTGTTGATTTTTGTGCGGGGGCTGGCGGGAAAACCCTGGCGATGGCGTCTGAGATGGATAACCGAGGCCAGCTTGTTGCTTGTGATGTTCACAATAAGCGTCTCGGTCGTGCTGCACAGCGACTTAAACGTGCGGGAGTCTTCAATGCCGAACGGAAAGTTCTGGAAAGCGAACGCGATCCCTGGGTCAAAAAGAATAAAGGTAAGTTCGACCGCGTATTGATTGATGCACCTTGCAGTGGGACAGGCTCCTGGAGGCGTGCTCCGGATTCAAAATGGCGGCGCGATGAGACTGATTTGGCAGAATTGGTCGCTCTTCAAGAAAGTATTCTAACTTCTGCTGCACGGCTTGTGAAGCCTGGTGGAAGATTGGTTTATGCGACTTGTTCATTATTGCCATGTGAAAATGAAGAACAGATTGCAGGCCTCTTGCGTTCTCGACCTGACTTCAAGTTGATTCCTATCAAACAGATTTGGGAAGCACAGATGCCGCTTTCTCCACCTGAATATCTTGATGATATGTTGCGTCTTACTCCTGCCAGAAACGGGTGTGATGGCTTCTTTGCAGCTGTTCTTGTTCGTGAAGAAGCTACGCCTGTTGTGACAAAATCGGCTGAGAGTTCCGAGCCCGCAGAATCTACGAGCACTGAAGCTTCTGAATAACAATTGATAAAAGCTGCTCGCCTGCTTTGATGAACATTAAGGAACGAGTAGCTTTTGACCTTTTAGGTCTTGCATTGCTTGCTTCGCGTCGACTTCATCAATTGAGAGGTAGGTTCGAATAACGGAAGTTGTCCCATAGGCTCTGATGTAGCGTGTTTCCCCCGGAGATAGGGACAGAGAAATCGAATTTTTTAAATCAGAAGATATTGAGATCTCGTATTCTCCTGGGCGGGCATCGCGATAAATAGCCTGATTCATGACCGCCTTTCCCACTGATTTACCATCGACGAGAAACTCAGGCTCTATTGCTGCAAGAAAGGGAACTTTTGAACGGTAGAAATAAATTCGAGCGCTGTTATCAGATGCGAGTGGCAGGCTTCCTGTGATCGGTCGAGCATTCTTGCTGGCCCCACAAGCAACCATGGTTGTGGCAAGAATGAAAACAAGAATAGCTCTCTTTAAAGTCGACACTTAAAATACCCTCCGATGCCTCTACCTCCATTGTAGAGATTTCAAGCTAGGATGCCAGTCACTCCGGTCATCCGGTTAAAAATTTATTTCAAAACTCTTGTCTCATGCTGCAATGCAAAATAATGCTTGTTTGCGAGTGCGAAGGGACGTATTTTGCGTAAAGTTACATTGTGCTGGTGTGTCGCGAAACAAAACAACAAAAATAACCTCGTCGTGGAGTGAAACACTGCTTCAACGCTGATTCTGGGAGAGACAAAAATGCAAAATCAACAGGGGTATTACCTAGAAGACTTACACGAAGGAATGGAAGCCTCCTTTGCGAAGACAGTGACCGAAGCTGATATTGTTCTTTTTGCAGGTATCTCTGGAGATACTAATCCTGTCCACATAAATGAAGAGGCCGCGCTGAATAGTGTGTTCGAGGGGCGTATTGCTCATGGGATGTTAACTGCGTCTTTTATCTCAGCTGTGCTTGGGACTAAATTGCCAGGGCCGGGTGCGATATATCTTTCTCAGTCACTTCGTTTTAAGGCGCCTGTGCGTATTGGTGATACAGTGACCGCAATCGTACGGGTGAAAGAAATTATAACAAAGAAGAAACGCGTTGTTCTCGAGACAAGTTGTCAGGTTTTGGGCAAGGATGTTTTGGAAGGTGAGGCCACTGTCATGGTTTCTTCAAAAGAGGCCTAGTACGTTTCTTGCCGCAATCTTTTTTGAAAAAATTGACTAGGCTGTTTTCAAGCGGCTTCTGACTCTGTATTCATAGCTTCTTCGGGTATTCATAACCTCTTGGGCGTGGACTTGATGTGACAGAAGTGTCTATATCATTAAGTTACGCTATGAACCGATTACCAATAACTTAAGTAGAAGTAAGGCCAGGTCAGGATATGGCAGTTTTTCATAATTTCACCAATCTGCCAGCGGACGCGAAGGGTGCTGTTGTTGCGATTGGTAACTTTGATGGTGTTCATCTAGGGCATCAAGCTGTTATAAGGCAAGCCAGTGAAATAGCTAAAGAACTTGGCGTGCCACTTGCCGTGCTGACTTTTGAACCACATCCGCGCTCATTATTCCAACCAGACCGACCTTGTTTTCGACTGACTCCAATGTTTGCTAAGGCACATGCTTTGGTAAAGGTTGGTGTGGATCATGTCTTTATTCAAGACTTTACTCTGGAGTTCGCAAAGCAGACCGCAGAATCTTTTGTTCTCGAAACACTTGTACGTGATCTTGGGGCTAAACACCTCGTAATCGGAGGTGATTTTTGCTTTGGTAAAGATCGCCAGGGAAATGCGAGACTCCTGGAAACTTTGGGCGAAAAGCATAGCTTTGGCGTAACCGCAGCAACTCTTGTGAAGGATAAAAGTAGTGAAGTCTTATCATCTTCGCGGATAAGAGATTACCTTCGCGATGGGAAGCCTGGTGCCGCGGCAAGAATATTAGGCCGTTATTGGGAAATTGATGGTGCGGTACAACATGGTTTTAAGCGTGGAAGAACAATCGGCTTTCCAACAGCAAATCTATCCATGGAAAACTATTTACACCCAAGCCTTGGCGTCTATGCTGTGCGTGTTGCAAAGGACGGTGTCGAAGGTTTTGGTCTGACCCATTGGTACAATGGTGTTGCGAACATTGGCAAACGTCCGACGTTGGATGGTGATCGCGTAAATCTTGAAGTATTTATCTTTGATTTTGATGAAGATATTTATGATATGGACCTTCGGGTGCAAATCGTAGAGTATCTGCGCCCTGAACAAAAATTTGATGGCCTTACGGCTTTAACCAATCAGATCGCGAAAGACAGTGAGCAAGCAAAAGAGCTTTTACTGAATTTGGATGATCACCCGATAGAATTTGTTGTGATGACAACAAGTGATGAACAAGCAAAATAGTAAGACGGAAGATAGGCTCCATGAGCACGGATTATAAAGACACTGTTTTTCTCCCAAAGACCGATTTCCCAATGCGCGGCGGGCTCCCAAAAAAAGAGCCTGAAATTCTGCAGCATTGGAGCGATATTGGTCTGTTTGAAAAACTACGTGCTCAAAGCAAAGGTCGCGAAAAATTTACTCTTCACGACGGGCCGCCCTATGCAAATGGGCACCTTCACATGGGACACGCCTTGAACAAGGTGCTTAAGGATGTGATCAATCGTTCTCAGCAAATGATGGGTAAAGATGCGCATTATGTTCCTGGCTGGGACTGTCATGGCTTGCCAATTGAGTGGAAAGTCGAAGAAGGTTATCGCGCCCGCGGACAGGATAAAGACGAGGTTCCTGTCGTCGAGTTCCGTCAGGAGTGTCGTGAGTTTGCAGATAAATGGATCAATATCCAGATTGAGGAGTTCAAGCGTCTTGGTATCGAGGCCGATTGGGAAAAACCCTATCGCACCATGGATTTTGCATCAGAAGCTCTAATTGTAAAAGAAATGGGCAAGTTCTTGATGAACAAGGGCCTTTATATGGGAACAAAAGCAGTTCTCTGGTCTGTTGTTGAAAAGACGGCACTTGCTGATGCCGAAGTTGAATACCACGAGCTTAAATCACCGACCATCTGGGTGCGCTTTCCTGTTGCAAGCAGTAATCACGAATTGCTTGAGGGGGCTTCGATTGTCATTTGGACAACAACGCCTTGGACCATTCCAGCTAACCGAGCAGTAGCGCGTGGCGAAGAATTCGAATACGTCGTTTATGAAGTTACAGAACTCGGCGAAAATAGTTTGGCTAAAGTCGGAGAACGCCTGGTTCTTAATCGTGAACTTTCTGAGCAGGTAAGAATTGATGCAAAAATTGAAGCTTGGAAAGAACGGGGTGTTGTTTCTGATCTATCTGGCGTCACGCTCAATCATCCATTGGGCGGCTTAGTCGGTGCAGAAGGGGGGTTTGATTATCAAGTTCCTCTTTTAACGGCTGATTTTGTTACGAATGATGCGGGTACGGGCTTCGTTCATATTGCCCCGAGCCATGGTGCTGACGATAATGAACTCGGACGTCAACATGGGCTTGAAGTTCCGATGATGATCGATGAAGGCGGCGTTTATTACGATCATGTTCCTTTCTTTGCTGGTGCTTGTGTTTATACACAAGAAGGTAAAGCCGGAGATGCAAATGGTCGGGTAATTAAAGCTCTCATAGAGACGGGCGCTATGTTAGCTAAAGGCTCTATGCGTCATAGTTATCCACATTCCTGGCGCTCAAAAGCACCCCTCGTTTTCAGAAGTACACCACAGTGGTTTATCTCTATGGAGACAAACGATCTGCGCAAGAAAGCTCTAAAAGCGATTGATGACACTAGGTTTATCCCTGAAAAAGGCAGTAATCGTCTTTATAAGATGATTGAGGGGCGTCCTGATTGGTGTGTGTCGCGTCAACGTGTTTGGGGCGTGCCGTTACCCATCTTCATGGAAAAGAAAACGGGTGAGCCTCTCCGTGATCAAAAGGTCGTTGATCGAATCGTGGCTGCATTCAATGAAGAAGGAGGAGATGCCTGGTTTTCTAGTGATCCCTCTCGTTTCTTGGGGAATGATTATAATCCAGACGATTTTGAGCAAATCCAAGATGTAATTGAAGTTTGGTTCGATTCTGGTTCTACACATAGCTTTGTTCTTGAAGCGCGCCCTGAATTGAAATGGCCTGCAGATTTATACCTCGAAGGATCTGATCAACACCGTGGTTGGTTCCATACATCTCTATTAGAATCGGCAGGAACCCGAGGTCGTGCCCCTTATGATGCCGTGTTAACACATGGATTCGTATTGGATAACAAAGGTCGTAAAATGTCCAAGTCCTTGGGCAATATTACGGCACCAGCCGAGATTAACTCTCGGTACGGCGCTGACATTTTGCGCCTTTGGGTTGTTGCGTCTGATTATTCACAAGACTTACGTGTTGGTGATGAAATTCTGAAGTTCCAAGCCGATGCTTACCGCCGCTTGAGAAACACGCTTCGTTTCCTTCTTGGAAGTTTGAGTGAGTTTTCTGAAGCTGAACGCCTTCCTATTGCGGAAATGCCTGAACTGGAACAATGGGTTCTACATCGTCTGTCAGAATTAGATGGCGTTGTTCGTAAAAGCTGTGAAGATTATGACTTCCATGCAATGTTCCAAGCTCTTCATAATTTTTGTGCGCTGGATTTGTCTGCGTTTTATTTGGATATTCGCAAAGACGCACTTTATTGCGATGCTGCGGATAATCTCGAACGTCGTGCTTGTCGGACTATTATAGATATTCTCTTTGATTCTTTGACAGCCTGGTTAGCGCCAATTCTTTGTTTCACGACGGAAGAAGCCTGGTTAGCGCGTGGTAAAACCAGTGAAGCAGAATCTGTTCATTTACGGGCATTCCCAGAAATTCCTTCTGAGTGGCAGAATGATGCTCTTGCAAGTCGTTGGGATAGTGTTCGTGAAGTTCGCCGGGTTGTCACTGGGGCAATTGAAGTTTTGCGTTCGGAAAAGAAAATCGGATCAAGCTTGCAAGCCCGTCCAGCAGTTTATATCAATCGTAATGAACTTCTTACGGCGATTGGTGATCTTGATATGGCAGATATCTGCATTACATCTCAGATCGAATTGGTAAATGCAGATGCACCAGAGGAAGCTTACCGACTTAATGATGTCGATGGTGTTGGTGTGGTCGTTGATACCGCTGAGGGAGAAAAATGTGAGCGTTGCTGGAAGGTCCTGCCTGATGTCGGAAGCCATCCTCATGCGGAGGGAACGTGTAGTCGCTGTGCCGATGTACTTTCCTGACCTAGCATCTTAATGGCGTGTTCGTAAGGAACCAAAATATGATTTTGCGTGCATTGATTTTGGCCTTGATTATCGTCGGGCTGGATCAGGCGAGTAAGTGGTTTATTTTATTAGAAGTAATGAACCCACCACGCGTGATTGAAGTTACAGAATTTTTTAATCTTGTGCTGACGTATAATACGGGCGTCAGTTTTGGATTATTTGGGAGTGATTCAGAGTGGCGTCCCTTCCTTCTAGCTGGGGTCGCGTTTGTGATTGTAATCGGTTTGTTTGTTTGGCTTAGCAAGGAACCAACAAAGATGATTGCTGTATCTGTGGGCCTAATCAGTGGTGGAGCCATAGGTAATGTTATTGACAGGCTCGTCCATGTTGGGGTCGTTGATTTTTTAAGTTTTAGTATCTCGTGGCTCCCTTGGCAGATGTTTAATCCTTGGCCAGCTTTTAACCTGGCGGATAGCATTATTTTTGTTGGGGTTCTGGTTTTACTCTATGACGGCTTGTTCTTAACGTCATCTAAGGGTAATAAGTAAGTACCTTGGCAAAGGACGCGGATTGAACGCATGAAAAAATTACATATTTTTGGTTTACTAATTATCTCTTTGGTCGTGACCGGATGCAGTGACGGTTTGAAAGAACAAATCGGTTTGGGCAAGCGGGCGCCGGACGAGTTTAAGGTCGTCTCTCGTGCTCCTTTGAGCCTGCCGCCAGATTACAATCTCGCGCCACCACGTCCTGGTGCTTTGCGTCCTCAAGAAGGTTCTGCTCAAGGTCAGGCAAAGCGCGCGGTGTTTAATCTTGATGGTACAGCCGGTCCGGAAAAAACCACAACTTTGCAACAAGCTGGTCGAACAGAGGGTGAAATGGCTATCCTCAAATCAGCGGGAGCGGAGGAGGCCCCTGCTGATATTAGACTGCTTATTGATCGAGAAACGAGGCAGTTGAATTCTGAAAGTGAAAAAGTAGTTGATGCACTGATTTTCTGGAAAGATCAGCCTAGTCCTAACAGTATCGTTGATGCAGCCAAAGAGGCTAAACGTATTCAAGAGAATGCGGCTCTTGGTACACGCGGACAGGGTGAAACGCCGAAAGTCGTTATTGAGCGTGAGGCTCCTCTGGAAGGTGTTTTAGACAATCTTTTTTAGACGAAAATAAAAAACAATGAAAAAAGCTCCGGATATTCCGGGGCTTTTTTTGTTTATATTTGTTAAATAATCGGTTCCATGGGTTTTGCCCTAGTTTTGCCTGATTATTGTTCAATCTATTGTGAAAGATAGTGTTGTTGTTTGGCTTGTCTCATAGCGAGTCAACTTTTAACTAAACCATATTGCAAACAAGTTAGTTGATTTCCATATGCCTTTTTCTCAAGTAGTAATTTTTTTTCGTAAACTGGCGGTCTCAATCGCTTTGTATACTGCGTTGGGAGGGGCATGGGCAACAGCAGGGGTTTTTAACCCTGATGTGTTCACCTTGGATAATGGTATGCAGGTCGTTGTCATCCCTAATCATCGTGCCCCAATCGTATCGCAAATGGTGTGGTACCGAGTTGGTGCGGCTGATGAGAGCCTCGGGGAATCTGGTAATGCACACTTTTTAGAACACTTGATGTTTAAAGGGACTAAAAAGTTTAAATCGGGAGAGTTTTCTGCACTCGTTGCGAAGAATGGAGGTCAGGAGAATGCCTTCACATCTTGGGATTATACCGCTTATCATCAAACCGTAGCTAATGATCGTCTCGAAATGATCATGGAGCTGGAAGCTGATCGGATGACGGGTCTTGTCTTAAATGATGAAGCGGTTTTGCCTGAGCGGGAAGTTGTCCGGGAAGAACGCAGAAGTCGGGTCGGGAATAGTCCCGGTGCCCAACTTGGTGAAGTTATGCGGGCGAGCCAGTTTCTCAATCACCCTTACAGAATTCCAATAATAGGGTGGGATCATGAAATTGAGGCGTTGAATACGGACACGGCCTTGAGGTTTTATCGTAAATGGTATGCTCCCAATAATGCCGTACTGATTATTACGGGTGACGTGACGACGGAGATGGTTAAATCACTCGCTGAGAAGTATTATGGTGTCATCCCCGCAAGGGACGTGCCTGAACGCTTAAGAGTATCGGAACCGCCACAACAAGCTGCACGCAGGGTTGTGAAAAAAAGTAAGCTTATCAATAGTCCTTCGCTTTCAATTCGTTATTTGGCACCGAGTTATCGGACCGCTGGAGATGACACACCTTACGCGTTGCAAGTTTTGGATGAGATTATTGGAAGTGGGCCCACCAGTAAATTATACAAAAGTCTTGCTATCGATGAAAAAACAGCAGCATCGGTGGGCTCTGGCTATAGCCCAACAGCTTATGATCTTGGCACATTTACTTTGTACATATCTCCCAGTGCAGGGATTAGTATTGAGAGCGCTGAAAAGCGTTTGCGCGAAGAGCTTGCAGACATTCTAAGAACGGGTGTGAGTGAAGAAGAAGTGATGATGGCAAAAACCAGAATGGTTGATGCGGCTATTTTTGCACGAGATTCTCTTTCTGCGGGTCCGAACATTATTGGACGGGCATTAATGTCAGGACGCACTGTTGAAGATATTGAGGCTTGGCCTGAACGTATTGCTGCTGTTACGACCGTAGATGTAAATAAAGTTATGAAAACAATTTTTAATGACAACAACTCAGTTACTGGCCTTCTCCTTCCAGAGGCAGATGACAAATGAATTTACTATCCAAAAAATATTACCTTCTTAAAGCTTGCATTGGAATCTATGCGAGCTTGATGTGTGCGAGTGGTGCTTCTCGTGCAGAAGAAATTATTGAAGTAGTGAGCAGTGGAGGGGTAAAAGCCTGGCTCATTGAAGACCATAGCAATCCAATCATATCGGTTAAGTTTGCCTTCACAGGTGGCTCTTCTGTTGATCCAGAAGGAAAAGCCGGGCTGGCCAATCTCGTTGCTGCGACCATAGATGAAGGATCTGGTGATCTTGATTCTCAAAGCTTTCAGGGGAGATTAAATGATCTTTCTATTTCCATAAGCTTTGATGCAAGCCGTGAATTTTTTAGTGGAGAATTGGTGACGCTCAAGCGTAATCAGGCCGAAGCTTTTAAACTGTTAAATCAAGCCTTAACAGCTCCTCGGTTTGATGATGAACCTGTAGAGAGAATTCGATCACAGATTTCGCTCTCGCTCCGTCGTCGTGCAGATGATCCGGGCTATAAAATACAAAAGACACTTCGTGATCTGTATTATCCTAATCATGTTTATGGACGCGCTAATGATGGTAACGTTGAGAGCGTAGCAAGTTTAACCGTTTTTGACCTCCAGAGCTATCTAAAAGACAATATTGCTTTCGATAACTTGACGGTTTCAGTCGTTGGTGATGTCACGCCTGATGAGTTGCTCCCCATGTTGAACAAGGCATTTGACGGGATTGCAGCCAAAGCCAAACCGTTTCGGATTACAGGCGCTAAGCCTAAAGTATCAGGAGGTGTGGTTATCATTAGAGAAGATATTCCACAAAGTGAAGTCCTGATGGTTCAACCTGGAATTTCCAGAAATGATCCTGATTATTATACGGCAATCCTTGTGAATCAGATTTTGGGGGGAGGCAGTTTTTCCTCTCGTCTTTATCAGGAAATTCGTGAAAAAGAAGGTTTGGCCTATTCTGTCGGAAGTTATTTCTCACTTCTTGATCAAGCCCCATTGCTTATGGCTTCTGTGGCCACCCAAAATGACCGCGTAGGGAAATCAATAAAGATCATACGTGAGCAATGGCAGCTGATGGCAGCTGATGGCCCGACAGAACAAGAACTTGCCGATGCAAAGACCTATCTCACAGGATCTTTCCCGCTAAGCTTCACAAGTACGGGCCGTGTTGCAAATATTCTTCTTGCGATGCAGTTAAACAATCTGGGCATCGATTATCTTCAAAAGCGAAACCGCTACATCGAAGCGGTAACTTTGGAAGATGCCAGACGGGTTGCGAAAGAACTCTACGATGTCGAGGCGCTAACAGTTATTATTGCTGGAGACCCTGTCGGGATTGAAGAAGTCGATCCCGTGGCCTACTAGCCGATATCAGTTTGTGCTTAATTGTCTTTTTTTGATACCCAACGTTTGTTACTTTTTTTTGATACGCCTTATTACTTGCGGCAAATACCACCTATCAGATGGAAATCATGTCCTACATTCACGATGCTAAATTATGTCTTGAACCGTTCCTTGGCGAGGGAGGGTTGAAACAAGGTATTTTCGAAGAACAGCTTGAAAGCTGTCGGCAGAGTATTGTTCGGCTAAAAGAAGACAAAGATAGCGGACGATTACCCTTTTTATCCATTCCGGAGCAACGAGATGATTTGGTTGTTTGTCAGACGATAGCCTCGTCCTATCGGGCGAATTGCAGTGATGTCGTTGTCTTGGGCACCGGAGGGTCATCACTTGGCGGCAGAACGCTTTATGGACTTGCGTCTAGTGCGTTTGGCCCGATCAATGGTGGACCTCACCTTCATTTTATCGACAACATTGATCCTCACAGTTTTGATATTCTACTAAAGAAGCTGGATATTTCTAAAACGGGACTGATTGTTGTTTCCAAATCTGGATCAACAGCAGAAACCGTTGCTCAGTTTATGGCTTTACTTCCGGCTTTTCAAAAAGCTTACGGCCCAGAGAAGTTGGCGGAGCGGATTACTGTCATTACGGAACCTCGGCCAAATCCTCTTCGTAAACTTGCACGTGATCTTGGTCTGGAATGCCTTGATCAAAACCCACTAATTGGGGGGCGGTTTTGTATCTTAACGATTGTCGGATTACTTCCCGCAATGATTGCGGGTCTCGATGTTGCTGCCTTGCGAAATGGGGCTGCTAAAGTTGTAGAACAAGCTTTTAACACCGAAGAAATGGCAAAAGTTCCTGCTGCTGTTGGTGCGTCTGTCGCTACGGGTTTATTACGACAGCGTAATATCCGTCAAACTGTGATAATGCCTTACGAAGATCGACTTGCTAATCTTGGTCTCTGGTACAATCAGCTCTGGGCAGAAAGCCTTGGCAAAGAAGGTAAAGGTACGACGCCGATCCGTGCGTTGGGGACTGTGGATCAACACAGTCAACTTCAACTCTATCTGGATGGCCCACAGGATAAGATGTTCACAGTGATCTATCATGATACCAAGGGCCAAGGTTTACCTGTGGATTCAGTTTTGCCGAAAGGTGAAGATTCTTTGAGCTATCTTCGCGGCCGGACCCTTGGGGATTTGCTCACCATTTCAGCAGAAGCAACGACACAAACCCTTGCGAGAAATGGCCGTCCGGTTCGAAAATTCCTTCTCGAAAAAATAGATGAAGAAACTCTTGGCGCTTTGACGATGCATTTCATGTTAGAAACGGTAATATCAGCAGATTTATTGGGTGTTAATCCCTATGATCAGCCTGCGGTAGAGCAAGGGAAAATGCTGGCAAGACGTTTACTCAAAGAACTCTGATCCGGTTTCGGTTAAATATCGATTTCATCATTGTTTGCGCCTTATCATTAGCGCACTATTGTCGTGCTTGTTCTCTCGAAATAGGAGCCTTTTGTGCTTATCCGTCGCCTCCCCGATACCTTGGTCAATCAAATTGCCGCTGGTGAAGTCATCGAACGACCTGCTGCAGCAATTAAAGAATTGGTCGAAAACTCTTTGGATGCAGGATCCCGTAATATCGATGTGGTTATGCGCGATGGTGGACGAAGTTATATCTCGGTAACGGATGATGGCTGTGGCATGAGCGTGGAGGGTCTGAGTCTTTGTATCGAACGCCATGCGACCTCAAAGCTTCCCAGCGATGATCTCGTACATATCGAGACACTAGGGTTTAGAGGTGAAGCCTTGCCCTCTATCGGTGCTGTTGCTCGCTTGCAAATCACTAGCCGTGAAACGGGGAGTGAAGATGCTTGGGCAATAAAGGTTGAAGGTGGTGTTCTCCATGACCCACAACCTGCGGCGTGCAATGCGGGTACGCGGGTTGAAATCCGGGATTTGTTTTTTGCGACACCCGCTCGATTGAAGTTTCTAAAAGCTGCCCGAACAGAAGTAAGTCACGCCGAGGATGTTCTCAAGCGTCTCGCCATGGCACATCCCCAAGTGGGATTTTCCCTATCAGATGAAAAGCGTACAATTTTAAGATTACCAGCCAATAGTGGCGATCTTTTTGAAGTTAGGTTAAAGCGTTTATCATCTGTCATGGCACGTGAGTTTGAAGAGAATGCTCTTCCTATTTCTGCCGAACGGGAATATTTGAAGCTATCCGGTTATATCGGTTTGCCGACCTTGAACCGTGGGAACGCCCAGCACCAGTATCTCTTTGTTAATGGCCGTCCCGTAAAGGACAGGCTGTTACAAGGAGCGGTACGTGGTGCTTATCAGGATTTCCTTGCCCGTGATCGCCACCCTCTTCTGGCACTCTTTTTGGAACTGCCTTCGGAGATGGTTGATGTCAACGTTCACCCGGCAAAAACTGAAGTCCGGTTCCGGGATGCTGCGTTGGTACGTGGATTAATTGTTGGTGCTTGTAAACATGCATTGGCAGAGGCTGGACACAGAGCTTCGACCTCTGTTGGGAATGCGGCTCTTGGCATGCTTGAAGCCGCCCGAGCGCGTAGTGAGCGGGAGGGAGTTCGGCCATCAACAGAATATTCATGGCAGTCGCGACCATCGATAAACTATCCTTCTGGCCGGTTGTCAGATGCTGTAATGGATTATCACGCGCCTTTACCGGGACAATCACAGTCTGCTTTACCCGGTGCAGAGAATTTTGCCCCACAAGCGCGAAGTGGAATGACCGGGGGAGGACTTTCGGAAGATACCGCTCCTTGGGATCAAGGCGAGGAAAATTTTGCTCAGGTCGGCTCTGAGGGGGATCATTTTGATCACCAATCTCATCCTCTTGGTGCAGCACGTGCGCAATTCCATGAAAATTATATAATCACCCAAACAGCTGACGGTATCATTGTTGTTGATCAACACGCCGCACACGAACGCCTTGTCTTGGAAAAGATGAAAGCGCAAATGGCAGAGCAGGGGGTGAAAACCCAAATGCTGCTACTTCCCGAAGTCGTCGAGCTTGAAGAAGATGCGGCCCATCGTTTGGTGAAAAGGGCGGATGAATTGTCGGAACTTGGTTTAGTGTTAGAAGGTTTTGGCCCAGGAGCTGTTGTCGTGCGTGAAGTCCCTGCTATTTTGGGGGAACGTGCTAACGCTGCGGGTTTGGTTACGGATCTTGCTGATGAGCTTGCCGAGTTGGGAGAGACCTTGGCTCTAAAAGAACGCGTAGAGCGCGTTCTCGGTACGATGGCGTGTCATGGCTCTGTACGTTCGGGACGCCGTCTGAATGGTGAAGAAATGAACGCACTTTTACGGCAGATGGAAGTGACGCCTCACTCCGGACAATGCAACCACGGACGCCCGACATATATTGAATTAAAACTGACAGATATCGAAAAACTCTTTTCTCGGCGATAGACCTTCCTATCTATAATCTTGTGGAAGGGGATTACACGGATAATACAGATCTATCGGGAGATCCATTTTGGACTTTGACTTTCTCAAGCTGAAACCTGCGACACAGTTTTCCGATGCCTTCTGCGATGATTTTTATGAAGAGGTTCCCGATGGCTGGTGGGTCATTGTTACCGATGTCGTAAATTCCACAAAAGCGATAGAATCCGGACGTTACAAGGATATCAATATGCTGGGTGCGGCCGGAATAACAGCTGTATTCAACGTTGTTGGCGGAGCCAGCATCCCCTTTGTCTTTGGGGGCGATGGCGCGACATTTCTCTGTTCTGATAAAGATTGCCCGGAACTGATCGCCGAACTGTTAGCCGTCAAAGCTTTTGGCCTACAGCATTACAATCTGGAACTTCGGGTTGGTTGCGTTCCAATGCATGAAGTGCGCGCGCAGGGAAAAAATGTTCAAGTCGCCCGTCTCGAGCTTTCCCCGGGTAACAGCTTGGCACTATTTAATGGTGGTGGGTTGGCTTTAGCTGACAGCATTATCAAGTCAGATAAAACGGGGCAATACTGTAAGAACCAACAAACAGAGAGACTCCCCAATCTCACAGGCCTTTCTTGTCGTTGGCAGCCGTTAAAGCCTGTAAATGGCCAGATTTTAACATTGCTGGTACAGGCCACTGTCGAAGAAGACTATGCCAGATTGGTCGAAGGCATTCAGATAATTTTGGATCGAGGGAATGTTGACTTCAACCCTGTAAAGCCGAAGGAGATGAAACTTTTAGGATTTTTTATGAATTTTTCTTTGGAAAGGTTCGCGGCCAGCGCAGGCTCTGACAGCAAAGTAGTCCCTGCTTTGAAGCTTTTGTTTGAAAGGCTTTATCAACGATTTTCCCACTTCTTTAATATCAAGTCAGGCCCTTACCAACCTGATATCTATTTGACAGAACTACGGAGTAATTCGGATTTTCGTAAGTTCGATGATATGGTCCGCATGGTTTTGGATTGTAAGCAAGATGTTATAGAAGAGTTGCAGTTATTTCTGGAAGCTGAACATAAAGCAGGTAATTTGATTTATGGCATTCATCTCTCTGACGAAGCTCTTATGACCTGCCTGTTATTGGATCTAAAGCACTCTCAGCATCTTCACTTTATCGACGGTGCAGACGGTGGATACGCCATGGCAGCAAAAAACCTTAAGGCACAAGCGAAGATTTAAATATTACTTCTCGGCGAGCCTAAGAAAAAAGAAAACGCGGGCTTTGCCGTATTTGCGGTTATCAACTTCTTCAAAGCCGGGAGGGGGTGTGATGGTCTCTTTGGCGTCGGCTTCGGCGACGATGAGGGCGGTTGGGGCGATCCAGCCTGCTTTGTCCAGAGCGGCGATTGAAGGGTCGCTTAGGTTTTGATTGTAGGGCGCATCCATCAATATAAGCGAACAGGGGTTTGTTGTCCTCGGTGGAAAAAGCGCATCACCGGCTATGATTTGGGTGGATAATTGTTCTTTGAGGGTTTTGATGTTGTTCTGGAGAGCTGTAAGGCTCTCTGGAGCTTTCTCAATAAAGGTTACATGCTTAGCTCCACGCGAGAGTGCTTCAAGCCCCAGGGCTCCTGTGCCAGCAAAGACATCAAGCACGTATTGGTCAACCAATAATCTGCTGGTGCCAGAGGGAAGTAGCCCGCGGCTGACATCGCCCTGGAGCAGGATATTAAAGAGCGATTCTCTTGTCCTGTCCAAAGTAGGCCGCGCCGTTTTGCCATCTGGGCAATCGAGCTGTCGTCCACGATGTCTGCCACCGACAATCCTCATTTTACGGACGCTTGCTCCGAGATGTAGGTTTGGTCGTTTTACGTGTGTCAGGCTTGCCCTGTTTACTTATGGGCTTGTTTACCGGACGGGCTGTCCCCTTACCACTAGTCGTCTTGCCAGATTTTCCTGCTTTACCTGATTTCACAGGGACTTCTACGGGCGCTTCTTTAGGGAGACCTAATTGATCTCTAACCAGTTTATATGGGAGTTCGACGATCTCACCTTCAGGAATTTCACCAAGCTGAAAAGGCCCGTAAGAAATTCTGATCAAACGGTTGACGACCAGACCGAGATGTTCACACACACGTCGAATTTCTCTATTCTTTCCTTCTTGAAGAGACATGGTCATCCAAGCATTGGATCGGGCTTGATTACTGATGGCTGCTTCAATTGGGGCGTAGTGTATACCTTCAATGGTCATACCCTCGCCGAGGGCCTTGATATGGTGATCCTCAACCGTGCCATGGACACGGACGCGGTAACGCCTGGTCCATCCTGTGGCCGGGAGTTCCATCTTGCGTTTGATTTCGCCGTCGTTGGTAAAGAGCAAAAGACCTTCGGAATTGTAATCCAGTCGTCCCACTGGCTGTAGGCGAGGAAGATCTTTTGGCAGATTGTCAAAGACAGTTGGACGGCCTTCCGGGTCACGTGCGGCCGTAATTTGGCCTTTTGGCTTGTGGTATTTCCAAATGCGTGCGCGCTCCGCCTGGGGAAGGGGCTCGCCATCGACGATAATTGTATTTTCAGGCCCAACAACAATGGCGGGTGACTCCAAGACTTTACCGTCGAGTTTAACCCGGCCTTCAGCGATCCAGCGTTCCGCATCCCGACGAGAACAGAGGCCTGCACGTGCGATTACTTTTGCAATGCGCTCTTTCTTATCGGAAACGGGTGCTGCCTCGACCCTTTGATAGGTATCCGCTTCGGGTTTAGGCGAAGCAGGCTTACCCTTGATGGGTCGATTATTGCCAACAGCCTTTGAAGGTCTGCCTTTGGCGCTTGGTCCTGACTTGGGACGGCTCGGTCGTGGTGTCTTTGTGTTTGTCATGGCCGGAATGTATGCCCGTGTAGCTCTTCTGTCTACTGTGAATAAAACAAATGACCTATGCAATTAATATCCAGTGTCTCTGTTACATGATCTGATACTTGACCTAACACCGATTTAGACGGAGAGTCCGCGACTATGGAAGAGGATGTAAAAGACATTTATTGCAAGAAACCTGGTGAAGCCATGGGGCTGGCGCTGAAGGAAGCACAAGCCGCTGCGAAAGCGGGGGAAGTTCCTGTTGGCGCGGTGATTATTGACAGCCAGACAGGTAAGGTTTTGGCGCGGGCTCATAACCGTGTTGAGCGGGATAATGATCCCACCGCCCATGCCGAAGTTCTGGCGATTAGGTCTTTAAGCAAGCAACAGAAAAACGCACGGCTGAAGGATTGTGATCTCTATGTCACCTTGGAGCCTTGCCCTATGTGTGCAACAGCGATTTCCTTCGCACGCATTCGACGCGTTTATTACGGCGCTTACGACCCTAAAGGTGGTGGCGTTGATCATGGCCCGTGCATATACGAGCACGACACCTGTCATCATCGCCCCGAAGTTTATGGCGGTTTGAGTGAAGAGGCCTGTGCCGCTCTTCTGAAATCATTCTTTCAAGAACGCCGATAAGTAAATCCTGCCTTCTGTGGGGCTGATGATTTCTCTTTAAGAAACGATTCTAACGAGCCAGTTCACGCCAGCCTATGTCACGGCGACAGAAACCTTCGGGCCAAGTGATTTTATCGACGGCCTGATAAGCCTTTTCCTGAGCTTCTTTGATATCTGTCCCTAAAGCGGTTACCCCTAACACGCGGCCACCGATGGCTTGTAAGCTGCCATCGTTGCCCGTGGTTGTTCCGGCATGGAAGACAGTTACCGCAGGATCTTGGTTGGCATCATCGACGCCTTTGATGACGGTGTTTTTCTCATAAGACGCCGGATAACCTTTTGCAGCCATAACCACGAGCAAAGCTGTTTCGTCGTGCCAATCCAAGGTGATTTTATCAATCCCGCCTTTTGCTGAGGCAAGAAGAGCTGGCAAGAGATCTGATTTCAACCGTAGGCACAGGGCCTGACATTCTGGATCACCAAACCGGACGTTGTACTCTATCAAACGCGGTCCCGTATCGGTCAGCATGAGGCCGGCAAAAAGAACGCCCTTATAAGGGTGACCTTCTGCTTTCATGCCATCGATCGTTGGCTTGATGCAGCGATCAAGAACTTGTTGTTCAAGTTCCGGGGTTAACACGGGGGCTGGTGAATAAGCACCCATACCGCCAGTATTTGGCCCGGTATCGCCTTCGCCGACGCGTTTGTGATCTTGTGCTGAGGCGAGGGGCAGATAATTTTCGCCATCTGTGAGGACAAAGAAACTGGCTTCTTCGCCCTGCATAAATTCTTCAATGACGACCTCGGCCCCTGCGGCCCCAAAGGCGCGGCCAGATAGAGCCTCTTCCACTGCGGTGTGGGCTTCCGACAGTGTCATCGCAACCGTCACCCCTTTACCAGCGGCGAGACCGTCTGTTTTGATAACAATCGGGGCACCTTGTTCATCCAAATATTTTTTGGCTGAAGGTAAATCTGTAAAGCGCTGATAGTTGGCTGTCGGAATATTATACTTGGCACAAAAGTCCTTCATAAAACCTTTGGAACCTTCCATCTCAGCCGCAGCAGCAGAGGGGCCAAACGCAGGCACGTTGATTTCTTCAAGTCTGTCGACAAGGCCATCAACCAGTTGAGCTTCCGGGCCGACGACGACAAAATCGATGGCACTCTTGGACACAAAATCAATGATTGCATCGAGATCTTCGGCCTTAATCGGCAGGCATTCTGCGACTTCAGAAATTCCGGCATTCCCAGGTGCACAATAGAGCTTTTCGCAAAGTGGAGACTTGGCAATAGACCAACAGAGTGCATGCTCACGGCCACCAGATCCAACGACGAGAATTTTCATTTTATGCTCCCGATATTCAGGCAATTTTTAAAGGGTCAATCAATCTGGCAAGCTTATGCCCTATTCAGCGTGGGAAAGCCAGTCTCAGTCTGCCTTCTTAGCTGCATTTTTTTAAGTGTTGGCGTGAGATATTTTAGATTGCTCTGTCGACTTTCGATAAGGGGCTGTTTAGGATAGCTCGTAATGACTGATCTATTTTCATCTCCCCCTTCTTCACCATCTGGCGAACGTGGTAATAACGCGCCAGCAATGAGTGTTAGTGAAATCTCTACGTCGATCAAACGCGAGCTTGAAACTCGGTTTGATCGTGTCCGTGTCCGCGGCGAAATCTCTGGCCTTAAACGTGCGGCCTCTGGCCATATTTATATGTCCTTGAAAGATGACAATGCTGTCTTGAGCGTTATATGCTGGCGTGGACAAGCTGCGAAACTCTCTGTTGATCCACAAGACGGGCTAGAGGTAATCGTAACGGGTAGAATTACGAGTTATCCCGGACGCTCGAACTATCAAATTGTGATCGATAGTATGGAAGTCGCTGGTGAGGGGGCGTTGCTTAAGCTCCTGGAAGAGCGCAAACGCATGCTGTCCTCGGAAGGTCTTTTTGCCGACGACAGTAAACGTGCTATTCCTTTCTTGCCTGAAGTTATCGGGGTTGTAACTTCGCCAACCGGGGCTGTTATCCGGGATATTATGCACAGACTATCCGATCGTTTCCCAAGGCGAGTTTTGGTCTGGCCCGTTCTTGTCCAAGGCAAAGGGGCTGCTGAACAAATTGCAGCGGCAATTGAAGGTTTTAACGCTCTCGAAATTGGAGGAAAAATTCCTCGACCCGATACACTGATTATCGCACGTGGTGGCGGCAGTTTAGAAGATCTTTGGGCTTTCAATGAGGAAATCGTTGTCCGTGCGGCTGCAAACTCCAAGATACCTTTGATTTCAGCTGTCGGTCATGAAACAGATACAACACTGATCGACTTTGCTTCGGATAAAAGAGCACCGACGCCAACTGCTGCAGCTGAAATGGCGGTTCCGGTCCGGGCTGAGCTCATTGGCGAAGTTCAGGATATTGGGCGCAGAATTTATTCCGGTGCAAACAGGCTTTTGAGTGAAAGACGCATGCAGGTTGAGGCTCTTTCTCGTGGTCTTCCTGATCCAAGACGTTTAATCGAAGAAAAGATGCAACGGCTGGATGATCGTGTGGAGCGGATGCGAAATGCCATGAGAGGCTTTTTGCGCCATCAGGCTGCTGGTTTGTCTGAACTTTCCGCGCGCTTGCCTCACCCTAAACAGCAAATACTTCTCGCCAATCAGCAACTGGTTGCCCTTAAAGATAGACTCAATGCATCTGGATCGTACTTGTTGCCAAAACGACAACAGGAACTTGATCGTCTTGACGCAGGTCGACGTATGGTTGCTGCGAGTAAACTTCGGATTGAACGCGCAGGGAATGAACTACGTTCTCTTGAACGTGTTCTTGAGGGGGTCTCTTATAAAAATGTCCTTAAACGTGGTTTTTCAGTTGTGCGTGGGGCAGATGGTAATGTGCTTGGACCTTCTGACATTTCGGATGGTACCCATCTGAATATAGAGTTTGCGGATACTGCGTTTGTTGAAGCTGTTGCCAGTGAGCCGACAAAGTCGTCTCCTTCAAATCCATCTTCAGGTGGGGAGAAGAAATCTTCTGTGAAGAAAAAGAAAGCGCTCCAAAAAGCGGATCAAAACCAAGGAAGCTTATTGTGATTAAATCCCTTTTACTTACTTTTTTTCTGATGCCTTTTCTTGGTCAAAGCGTTTTTGCTGAGGACATTGTTAGTTTAAAGGGAGAATTTATCCAGGGTGGAATTATTTTAGGACAAGCGCCAAGCGGGTCTGAAATTTCTCTGGGTGGCAAGGCGGTGAAAGCTTCTAAAGAGGGCCATTTTGTTTTTGGATTTGGTCGCGATGCCGAAAGCCCCGTTATTTTGATTATTCGTACGCCGGAGGGCGCCGTTGAAAAACGGGAACTTGTTCTTAAAAAGCGCGATTATAAAATTCAAAAAATTGAAGGCGTTGCTCAAAAATATGTTTCCCCGCCTAAGGAAGTTTCTGATCGAATAAGTCAGGATGCTAAATTGGTTGCTGAGGCTCGAACTTCAGACTTTGATGAACCGATGTTTGCACTTGGGTTTGTTTGGCCTGCTCGGGGTCGCATATCTGGTGTCTATGGTAGTCAGCGTGTATTTAATGGCGTGCCTAAGCGTCCGCATTTTGGGGTTGATGTTGCGGCACCGGTTGGGACGCCGATAACAGCACCTGCGCAAGGTATTGTAACCTTGGCGCATCCTGATCTGTACTACTCAGGAGGGACAGTGATTCTTGACCATGGGCACGGTTTATCTTCAACCTTTTTACATATGAATTCTGTCACAGTGAAAGTTGGGGATTTGTTGGAACAGGGGGATCAACTGGGCACCTTGGGGGCAACTGGCCGTGTGACTGGGCCTCACCTTGATTGGCGGATGAATTGGTTTAAGGAACGGGTGGATCCGCAGACACTTGTGGGTGTTATGCCGCAATAAAGTAGATCCAAGTTTAACCTATAAGTTAAACAGAATTCTTTAATTTGGTATAGGCTGTTTTCGGCCACCGCCGATGTAGCCATAGCCAATCTCCGGGTTTTTCTCTGATCCAACCTTCAATAATTTTATTGAGCTCTGTCATGCCTTCTATTCCCGCTTTATCTCTACTGAGCGTATCAGGAAAATCCACGGCAGAATGACAGGTTAAATGAAAGGATGCAGGGCCAGTGCGTTTACACTGTATCGGAAAAACAACAGCGTTTTTCTTTGCACCTAAAAGGGCAGGGGCCGCAGGGGTCATGGCCGGGATACCAAAAAAAGGGGCTTCTATTCCGTCGTTCATTTTTTGATCAGCGAGAATCCCAACAGCAGAGCCAGCTCTAATTGCTTTCAAAGAAGCGCGTGCGCCCTCGACACCTTTTGAAGCCGAAGTGTTCCCTGTAGAGGTTCTAATTTTATCAATAGCTTCCGCCACCAAGGGGTTATTGGGTTGGCGCACAATGATGGTTTGCGGATAGCCTCGTAAAGCCGCGGTCATTGGAAGGACTTCCCAATTGCCAATGTGAGCACCGACAAAGATAAACGCTTTGTCTTTTACTTCAGGGGCTTCAAATTTCTCAATACCTTCGACAGTAATGTAACCCTTGTCGAGTTGAACGATTTCCTTGAGATGAGGATATTCAAATATAACCCGCCCGAGGTTGTCCCACATGTCCCGGATAATTTGTTTGCGTTCCTCAGGGGAGAGTTCAGGCATGGCAAGTCGAAGATTTAAATCAGCCTTGCGGGTTATACCTAAACGCGGACCAATCGTACGTCCCAATAAGCCCCCAAAATTTGAACAGGCTTTAACAGGAAACAACCCAACCAAACCGATCAAGAAGCGGAAGCCAAGAGCTTCAATTTTATGGCCAACAGTCGGGATCGTGATCATTTGGGTCCGGATATTTTGTTGAGTAAATTCTCTAAAGCTTTGGAGTTATCCCAAACTGCTTGGATGGGCAAGCAATGGATAGTATCTCTCAGGTCCTCTGGAATTTTAACGTAATCTTTTTCAGTGGTGTAAATCAGATCAACGCCTGAGTTTTCCGCGGCTTTTATAATATTCGCTAAATCTGATTGGGTGTACTGATGGTGGTCGGGGAAATCTTTTGTACCCACAAGGACAGCTCCTTGTTGTTGGAGGGTCGCATAGAATTTTTGAGGATAGCCAATTGCGGCAAAAGCGAAAATTGATTTGCCCTTTATATCATCTAAAGAACTTGTGGAGGGGGGAGCTGATTTTGCGGCTGTAAGAGGTTCTACATGGGCGCGTAGGACTGGAATATCATTGGGTTGGGCGAGGTAGGAAGCTACCTCTGGGTTGGGCTGTTCGTTTGCCGGGCCCATGAGAACCACTGCATCAGCGCGGTTGATACCTCTGCTGATTGTCTCCCTTAACGGTCCGGCGGGGATCACGCGTCCGTTTCCAAAACCAAGATTGTTATCAACAACAATAAAGGAGAGGTCTTTGAACAGCGTTGGGTTTTGAAAACCGTCGTCTAGCAAGAGAATATCGCCACCCTGTGCAATGGCTAATTGTGCTGCTTTTACCCTGTCGCGGCTTACCCATGTAGGAAGGGTGCTCGAGAGCATCAGAGGCTCATCACCGACATCTGTTGCTTTGTGCAAATTGGGTTGAACTCTTAAGGGGCCGTGTTCAATGCCGCCATACCCTCTTGTAATTATATGAGGGGTAAACCCCAATTTAGTAAGTGTTTGGGCAACTGAACGTGTGATGGGGGTTTTTCCGCTTCCCCCGGCACTGAGATTGCCAATGCAAATGACCGGGACGCTTACTTTGACGGGCTTTGTAACCGCCTGCCGAAGATAACTGCCTAAAACATAGAAAAGAGAGCACGGGAGAAAAAGTGTACTGATGAGGCCACGGCTTTTCCAGAAATCAGGTGCGCGCATTAGCCTGCTTCCCCGTGGGTTCCGGATGTATAGGGCTGTGGCCAAAAGTTAGATCTGCTTCGGCGGTCAATTCGTTAAGTTGTTGTTCCAGCTGCTGGCGATAAAGCTCCAACTTCTCTTTCGAGGCATCGCGCTCTACCAAGATGGGTGTGCCCCAAAGAATGGTGCCGCGCGAGAAGGGGAGCGGTAGAAAGAAGCGATCCCAGGAATTGAACAGCTTGCGATTGGAAACGCTGCCCGTTACGGGGAGGATGGGACGTCCGGTCATCTGAGCGGCTTTTATAGCGCCATTTTTTGCACGCATCCTTGGGCCTTTGGGGCCGTCGGGAGTGACGCCAATAGCGCCCCCCTTATCGAGCGTTCGTTTCAAGGTGACAAGAGCTGAGGCGCCCCCGCGACGACTTGACCCTTCAACCGTTTTAAAACCGAGATTTTCAATCGACTTTGCAATGACTCTGCCATCTCTATGCGCAGAAATCAGCATATGAAATCTGCTGCGGTCGCTATGCTTCCAGGCGTGAAACATCATAATCATACGGGCGTGCCAGAAACAGCCGATGATATTAGATTCGTGCTCTAGATAGTGACGGGTCTCTTCTGACATACTCTCTTGCCAACGTGTCGTTGAGCGAACCAGCGTAATGTAGCTGGATATGAGCCTTGCGGCGAAGTTTTGAAAGAGGGCAGAGCGGAGAACCCGTTTCGATAATTTCATCGTTAGTTTTGAACGGATGTTTCTAAGGTGTCTGGATCTTCTGTAATAACGTGTGCTTCTTCTGCAAACTGTAGGGCATAGAGTTTGGCGTAGGTGCCGCCTTTTTCCACAAGTTCAGTGTGAGATCCTTGTTCTATGATTCGGCCCTGGTCCATCACATAAATCACATCGGCGTCAATAACGGTGGAAAGACGGTGGGCAATTACCAATGTGGTTCGCCCTTGCATCAGTGTATTGAGCGCGGTTTGAACGTGACGCTCAGATTCCGTATCAAGGGCTGAAGTCGCCTCATCCAGCAAAAGGACTGGGGCATTTTTCACCATAGCGCGGGCAATGGCGACCCGCTGGCGCTGACCGCCCGATAAGCGGGACCCACGAGGGCCAACCAAAGTTTCATAACCTTCGGGAAAATCTTGAATAAACTCGTGGGCGTGGGCGTTTTTGGCAGCAGTTATGATTTCTTCTTCTGTGGCATCCGATTTACCATAGGCAATATTGGCTCGGATTGTATCGTCAAAGAGCTGGATTTCCTGACTTACCAAGGCAATGGCTTGTCGCAAACTCATCATTGTCACATCACGAATGTCTTGTCCGTCGAGTGTAATACAACCCTCGCTCACATCATAAAATCGTGGGATCAGATTGAGAATGGATGTTTTACCAGCACCTGATGCACCGACAAGAGCGATTGTCTGGTTAGCTTTGGCAACAAGGTTGATATTTTTAAGTGCTGAGGTTTCATCGTCGTATTTGAAATTCACATGTTCAAAACGAACCTCACCCTTTGTTACCTGAAGAGCCTTTGCTGTGGGAGAGTCTTGTATCGCGGGTTCACTGTCGAGTACTGAATAAACCCTGTGAGCGGCAGCAAGACCTGTCTGCATACTGGCATTCAACTTAGAGAGTTTCTTAATCGGCTCATAGGCTAATAGCAGTGCCGTGATGAAGGCAAAGAAAGATCCGGGATCCTTAGTTCCTTGAATTACTTCGTTACCGCCATAAACAATGACAATTGCAATGGCTATCCCGCCCAGAGTTTCCATGATCGGTGAAAGGATAGAACTCGTGCGTGCTGACTTGAGATTTAAACGTAAAACTTTGTAGACAGTATCCGAGACACGTTTGGTCTCGTGGTCTTCCATATTGTAGGCTTTTACGTGACGAATACCTTGGAACGATTCGTCCAGTCGTGTTGTTAGCAGACCGAGAGATTCTTGAGTGTTGGTTGAAACTTTACGGATACGTCGTCCTGTTTTTACAATGGGTAGGATTGCTGTGGGGAATGCAGCAAAAGCAATCGTTGCCAGAAACCAATCTTGATAAAACATCATCCCGATCAAACCAATGGCGGTCAGGCTGTCTTTGCCGATTGATGTTAAAGTGTTCGAGACCACACCTTTGAGCATGTTGGCATCATTGGTGAAACGGGAAACCAGATTACCTGAAGATTCTTCATGAAAGTAAGAAAGGTCCGTTTGCATCAATTTTTTAAAGAGCTGGGTTTGTATTGTAGCGATAATTTCCAACCCCACATGCTGCATCAACATTGATTGCGCATAGGTTGCCAATCCCTTTACCAGAAAGATGGCCACGACAGCCATCGCAATTGGCATCAGAAGATCTTCGTTTCGATTGAGAAATATGTCGTTGATTATGGGTTCCATCTGCTTTGCCAGCATAACTGTAGATCCGGCAACGATTGCCATAGCAAGTAGAGATAATCCGATTTTGAGCAACTGGCCAGAGACGTAATCACGAAACAGGCGTTTGACCAAAAATCGTGTAGAGGCCTCGCCCAAAGGCATTTTTTTGCTTTTTTTACTCGACATTTCGCTCATTCAAATTGCACATATTCATATTATAATTGTTGATGTTTTAAGTTTAGTTTCCTGCAACGGTCATACCATCAATACGGACTGTTGGTGCGTTACTGCCATAACGAAATGTTAGATCGCTCGCTGGTGTGAGGTTTAAGAACATACTTTTAAGGTTACCAGCGATGGTTGCCTCGGAGACTGGGTATGCTATTTGGCCATTCTCGATCCAATATCCTCCTGCTCCTCGACTGTAATCCCCGGTCAATCCATTGACGCTAGAACCCATCATTTCAGTAACGAAGAAACCTTGTTTGATATCTTTGATCAGTTCTTCAACACTCAATTCGCCAGGTGCCATGTAAAGGTTCGTTGTTGAGGGGCCTGGATTTCCTGAGGTTCCGCGTGATGCGTGGCCAGTGCTTTTCAGGTTAAGCTGCCGGGCGGAACTGAGGCTCAATAACCAGGTTTTAAGCGTCCCATTCTCGATAATGTTTTGTTTACGGTTTGCAAGACCTTCTGCATCAAACGGTTTAGATCTTAATCCCCGATGAATATGTGGGTCGTCAACAATGGTGATTCCATCAGCAAAAATTTTCTGACCTAAAGATTCTTTAAGAAAGCTTGTTCCGCGGGCAATTGCGGGGCCAGTAATTGCACCGACCATGTGACCCATGATGCTTGATGAAACTCTGGGGTCAAAAACAACAGATATATCGTTTGCAGTATCCGGTTTGCGTGGATTGAGACGTTTGATGGTCTTCATTCCAGCACTGAGGCCGATTTCGGCTGAAGAGATGAGATCGTTACCATAGACAGCACTGGAAAAGTCATAATCTCTTTCCATGCATTCTTTTTCGCCTGCAAGTACTGAAACAGATACTGAATGACCGGAAGATTTGTAACTACCTGAGAAACCATTTGAGGCTGCGAGTGCTATGGTTGCTTCACCCCAACTTGCCTCGGCGCCACCAGAATTAGTTACTCCTTTGACCGCAAGAGCAGCTTCTTCACAATCTTTAGCTCTTTGAATAAGTTCGTCTGCGCTGGGCTCTATTGGGTCATAAATATCTAGCTCAGGAAAAGATTTTGTAATTTCATCTTCGCCTGCAATCCCGGCATACGGATCTTCGGGAACGGCTTTGGCCATAGAAATAACGCGCTCAACCAACTCATTTATTGCCTTTGGCGAAGTGTCGCTGGAAGAGACAACAGCATTTCTCTTTCCGATGAACACTCTAAGGCCTAAGTCGTTGCTTTCTTCGCGTTCCAGCTTTTCCATTTTCCCCAAACGTTGGGCATGAGACACGGAAACTGATTGAAACATAACGGCATCGGCTGCATCTGCTCCAGCAGCTTTGGCTTTTGTAATCAGATCTTCAAGCAGATTTTGTGACTCAATGGATGACGTCATGAATGTTCCTTGCATAGAAAAGTTATGGCTACATATATAGGCTAGCAAGGCGATGGAATAAAGCTGCAGATAAAGGTTTTATCTCTTTTTCTAAACTAAGTAGAGTTTCTGAACGAAACCAACCTGTCGGATATCAAATTAAAGGATCATAAGACCATTGGAGTAAGGCCTGTCGCTGCTTGGGACGACAGAAAATATCACCGGGATGGCAGTTCGCTTTTATTTGTCCGGCATGTCGGGCAAATGCTTTCCAGCGTTTGATTTGATGGGTGTCTACGCCAGGCAGTCGTCGTCCAAGGTAATATCTGCAATACCATTGAAACCATCCTCTGGGATCCGGAGCGATGATCCACCCTTTTTGCTGCCATACGTCCAATGGTTGCCGGCTTTTGATGCCAAAGTAATTTATGGAAGGATCAGCTGTGTCGCTTAACTTTGCTTTCTCATACCATTCTGGTGGAAACTCGTCCTGACAATCATTGCAATATTTCCCTTCAAAGATACCAAGTTCCAACATTTTTGATGGTGAATAGTATGGACGGAATTCAGGAGCAAAATCTTGTCCTGCTTCTGCGGACAAGGTGTAATGATAATTTTCTTGAAAGCGATCCTTTACGTGGATTATTTGGTCGATAGGCATATTTAACCTCGAAGTGATTTCAATCTAGGTTTCTTTAATCTTGGAGTCGGAAATGAAATAAAGCAGCCCCTGGTTAAGGGAGCTGCTTTATAACTGATCGGTAGAATGTGAGCCAAATTTTATTGCTGCGAAAGAATCTGGTTCGTTGCAGAGACAATGGCCTTGATAGAAGCAACGGTTGTGTTTGGATCAATCCCCACACCCCAAACCGTTTCGCCGTTACTGGTTTTTAGTTCCAGATAAGCGACAGCTTTAGCATCTGATCCATGCGTCAGTGAGTGCTGGTGATAATCCTCAACGTTCAAACGAACACCGAGGTTTTGGGCTATCGCATCTGTAAAGCCTGCGATGGGGCCATTGCCCTTACCGACAATTTCTTTTGCTTCCCCAAAATGTTTGATTTGGGCGGTCAGGTGGCGAATTTCTGCAGCATGAGTATCAGGTACAGTCGTGTGTCTGATAAATTCTACTGGAGTAGTGGTACGAAGATAGGCTTTTTCAAAACTATCCCAGATAACTTCTGGCGTAATCTCTTTACCGGAATTTTCGGCGATACCCTGGATTTTTTTAGAGAAATTAACCTGAAGATCTCGTGGTAAATCCATATGGTAATCGTTTTGCATGATATAGGCGACACCACCTTTACCAGACTGGCTATTGATACGAATGATTGCTTCGTAACTACGGCCAATATCCTGAGGATCAATTGGCAAGTAGGGAACTTCCCAATGATTGGAGTTGTTGGTTTTTAAGGCTGCCATACCTTTTTTAATGGCATCTTGGTGAGAGCCAGAGAAGGCTGTGTAAACAAGTTCTCCAACCCATGGATGGCGTTGATGAACGGGCAGTTGATTACAGTATTCAGCAGTATCTTTAATTTTTGTGATGTCCGAAATATCGAGTTCAGGATCAACGCCTTGTGTCATCATGTTCACAGCAAGCGTGACCAAGTCAACGTTGCCAGTACGTTCCCCATTACCAAATAAGGTGCCTTCAACACGGTCGGCTCCGGCCAGTAATCCGAGTTCTGTGGCTGCAACTGCAGTTCCACGGTCATTGTGTGGGTGTAAACTAATGATAACGGAATCGCGTTTATTGATGTTGTTACAAAACCATTCAATCTGATCGGCGTGAACGTTAGGCGTCGACATTTCAACAGTTGCAGGAAGATTAAGGATTACCTTATTCTTCGGGCTGGCTTCCCAAACGTCCATTACAGCTTCACAGATATCAATAGCAAAAGGCATTTCCGTGCCTGTAAAACTCTCTGGAGAGTATTGGTGGGTAATCTTGGTTTCAGGGACTGTAGGGATCAATTCTTTGATCAGCTTGGCGCCTTCAACAGCAATATCGATAATACCCTGCTTGTCTTGACGGAAAACAACGCGTCGTTGTAATTCCGAAGTTGAATTATAAAGGTGAATAATTGCGTTCTTCGCGCCCCGAATACTGTCGAAAGTCCGGCGAATAAGGTGCTCGCGTGATTGGGTCAATACCTGAATTGTGACATCGTCAGGGATCATATCCTGTTCGATCAGCGTGCGGAGAAAATCATAATCTGTTTGTGATGCTGAGGGAAAACCGACCTCGATTTCTTTGAAACCCATGTCCAAAAGCATCCGGTACATTTTCATTTTTCGGGTGGTATCCATTGGCTCAATCAGAGCTTGGTTGCCATCACGTAGATCTACCGAACACCAGATTGGTGCTTTTGCGATCGTCTTTGCAGGCCAGGTCCGGTTGGCCAAGGTAACAGTTTCAAACGGTTGGTATCTTTCAAATGGCATTTTATTCATAACGTTGTTCTCTCTAACTCTCCGGGGTGCTCGCATTTCGGCTTATCTCCCGGCATTATTATATAATATTTTGTTCTATGAAGTTAGCGGCAAATATTACGATCACCGGGGGCCGCTTAATGGCTTCGATGATCGTCAATAAGTCGTAGAGTGCCTGTCAGAGAGCGAATGTTGTGTGAAAGCTCAATCTGTGAAACTTGATCGTTAATAATTTTTTCTAAAGCAGGAGGCGTCACGTAGGGTGTCAACGAACAACACTCTGTATTGATTTCAAATGAAGATAACATTTTGCGGTAGTCCAGTAAATTCCGAGTTGCAAATAGCACTAACCCCGGCTCTCTCAATCAGGAGGCCGGGTTGATAAGTCGCTCTAGGAGGCGAGTACTCAGAATTGTTCCGCTTTTTGTCATAAGTATAAGATGCTGCGCAATTCAGGTCGGGTCAAGTATAGATTGATGGATTTTAAAATCAGTTCAGTTTTTTTTTGTCTTTGAGGAAGTCCACACAGATAAAAAGCATATTGACCTTTTCCCCATCAACCGAAAGAGGAAGAACGATATCTTCAATGGTTTTGAATTCTTTATAAGGGCCGATATAAGGAGGGTTTGCGATAACAGGTGCTCGGTCTGTTACGGCCTTCTCGAGCATGGTCCAAAGCTTACTGGGTTTCTTTTGATGGGGTATTGTCGAGATCCAGGACCCGGTATGGTTATCGTTCAAATGGAGGGCGATTTCTGATCCGATCAGTCTATATTTAAAATCCAATGGTTCGAGTTGGACCTCATGAATAAGAATGTGGGGTAGAAGATGCTGAAGATCGGCAGGATCTAAATCTGCCCGTGCCGGCATCAGACGGTCACCCCTCATTTTGTTCCAGTATTGAAAAACTTCGAAATTTATAACAGACTTAATTTTAGTTGGATCGAACACAGGTTTTCTTTCGGTATTTATTTTTTCCAGATGGCTTTACCTGAACCAGGGAGACCAAGTTCTGACCACATCGAATCTACTTTGTCGATAACGTCTGAATCCATACGAATTTCTTCGCCCCACTCGCGTTTGGTCTCTGGTTCCCATTTGTCGGTAGCATCAAGGCCAATTTTGGAACCAAGGCCGTTTTCGGGAGAAGCAAAGTCCAGATAATCAATTGGGGTGCCTTCGATTACTGTGATGTCTCGTGCGGGGTCCATTTTTGTTGATATTGCCCACATCACGTCTTTCCAATCGCGAGCATTGATGTCGTCATCAACGACAATTACCCACTTCGTATACATGAATTGACGCAAATATGACCAAACACCAAGCATGACGCGTTTGGCGTGCCCGGGGTATGCTTTTTTCATAGAAACAACAGCAATACGGTAGCTGCACCCTTCGGGTGGAAGCCAAAAATCAGTTATTTCAGGGAACTGTTGTTGGATAAGAGGGATAAAAACTTCGTTCAAAGCCTCACCAAGAACGGAAGGCTCGTCAGGGGGGCGTCCTGTGAAAGTGGAGAGGTAAATCGGTTCTTTCCGCATCGTGATTGCTGTGATTGTGAACACTGGGAATGGTTCTACTGAATTGTAGTATCCTGTGTGATCACCATAGGGACCTTCGTCACCATATTCATCAAGGCTGACATAGCCTTCAAGCACAATTTCAGCATTTGCCGGAACCTTAAGAGGAACGGTTTTGCAATCGACGAGTTCTACTTTTTTACCGCGAAGAAGACCGGCAAACTGGTACTCGGAAAGTGTATCTGGAACAGGTGTCACGGCAGCAATAATAGTGCCTGGGTCTGACCCCAAAACGACTGCTGCAGGGAGCGGTTCGGGCTTTTGTTTCTTCCAACGGGCATAGTGCTGTGCGCCACCTCTGTGTTTGAGCCAGCGCATAAGGGTTTTATTTTTCCCTAGAACTTGCATGCGGTAGATGCCGAGATTGTATATATCGGTCTTTTCCTCACCAGGCCCTTTGGTGACAACCAGCGGCCAGGTTATTAAGGGAGCAGGCTCGCCCGGCCAACATGTTTGTATCGGAAGCTTTGTCAGGTCGATATCGTCTCCGGTGAGAACAATTTCCTGACAGGGAGCAGATGAAACATTCTTAGGTTTCATTGCCATCACGGTTTTTAAGAGGGGGAGGTTGCTCCAGGCTTCCTTTAGGCTCGCAGGTGGTTCTGGCTGTCTAAGAAAAGCCAGTGTCTCTCCGACTTCTCTTAGTTGTTCGGGCGTACGTTCCATGCCAAGAGCAACGCGCTCAACAGTACCAAATAAATTCACAAGAACTGGCATCCCATAGGGAGTACCGTCTTTGTTGACCACATTTTCAAATAAAACCGCGGGACCTTTTTCAGCCAGTAATCTGGTTTGAATTTCGGTCATTTCTAGCTCTGGTGAAACCGGGTGTTGTACTCTGACGAGATTTCCATGTTCCTCAAGGTGCGAAATAAAATCCCGCAAAGATGCGTAAGGCATTTTATATGTTCAGGCTTCTTCTGGTTCAATGATCAAGGTTGTACCTTCTACGCTGGTTATACTCACCTTGGCACCTTCAGGTAAATCCCCACCTTTGATTTTCCAAATCACTCCGTTAACGGTCTCTCTGCCGACCCCATTTTTCAAGTCACTGGTTAGAATGAAATTCTGCCCTATGAGGTCGTGTCCTCGTTTGTTTAAGTTCGGACTGTCGCTAACTGGGGGATGTTTTTTTGCATAGATACGCCAAGCAGCCACAGAAATAACTGATAGCACGGCAAAAATAATGATTTGTTTTTCCCAGAGTAAGTCGGGGAAGAGATAAACAAGCGCACCGACGATACCTGCGGAAATTCCCATCCACAAAGCAATTGCACCCGGCGCAAAAACCTCAACGGCAATTAGGAAGAGGGCAAAAACCCACCAGTACCAGAACTGAACATCTGTAAAGCTTTCCATTAAGCTTATGCCTCATCGTTTTTGTTATTTGAAGTCCATGGTGATTTTGCCGGCGTTGATGATGTATCATCATTGCCGATGACTGTTTTCGCGAGTTCGGCAATTCCTGCAATAGATCCAAGAATTCCTGTGGCTTCCATCGGCAAGATCATGGTTTTCTGGTTAGGGGAATCGGCAAACTTACCAAATGCTTCGACGTACTTCTGTGCAACAAAATAGTTAATTGCTTGAATGTCGCCTTCTGCAATAGCCTTGGACACTGACTCGGCTGCTTTGGCTTCTGCTTCTGCTTCACGTTCGCGGGCTTCAGCGTCCCTGAATGCTGATTCTTTACGACCTTCGGCCTCAAGGATAGCAGACTGTTTTAGGCCTTCAGCCCTCAAAATTTGAGCTTGGCGAACCCCTTCGGCCTCAAGAATGCTGGCACGTTTGTCACGTTCAGCTTTCATCTGGCGCCCCATAGATTCAACCAAATCCTTTGGAGGGGTAATGTCTTTAATTTCTACACGGGTAACTTTGACACCCCAAGGTGCTGTGGCTTCATCAACGACGTTAATAAGCTCTGCATTAATCTTATCACGTTTGGAAAGTAATTCGTCCAAATCCATTGATCCCATGACGGTACGAATATTTGTCATGGTGAGGTTTAATATTGCACGCTGGAGATCTCTAACTTCGTATGCCGCCATTGCCGCGTCCATTATCTGATAAAAGACAACTCCATCTACTTCGACTGACGCATTGTCCTTTGTAATGACTTCTTGAGATGGAACGTCCATGACCGTTTCCATCATGTTCAGTTCTGCGCCGACCCGATCTACGATGGGGACGATTAAATTTAAACCAGGTGTCAGTGTTTTTGTGTAACGACCGAAACGTTCGATGGTCATTTCAGTTCCTTGAGGAACTGACTTTACACCCATTAGGACAAGAATAACGGCTACAATAACAACGGCGATAGCAAAAATGGAAAAGGCGGAAAGCATATAAACCTCTAAAAAGAAAACATTTAAAATTTGCAACTATTAGGTTCGACTATACCTGACAGAATCAGAAATGAAATTTTAAAAAGGCAATCGTGAAAATACGAAATATCACAGGCGTAGATGAACTTCGAAATTGTAAGGTATAGGTGCTATGCAAATTTTTCCTTTAATTTCGCCATTTTTAACTATTACTCTTTTGTGAAGAGGCCTATAGTACCCAGAAGTACGTATGTACCGAGACAATTTCGGCTAGTTAAATAAGAGCATAGTAATGGCACAGTTTTTTGTAGTTGGCGGCGAATATGCAGATACTTCTTTCTGCGATGCTGTTGGGGGGGGCGAAGAGTGGATCGGCCCATTTAACGATTATGAATCTGCAAAAAAAGAGTGGTCACGTAAGGCGTGGCTTACGGTTGATGAGTGTACAACTCGCTTCCGTATTGAACGGATTGATACAGATACGCCTCCGCCTTGTACTGACTAGATAGCGTTTTCTGATGCCTTGGGAACTTCCTCGTGACCAAAGTGCTAGGCTTCGTATCGCCAAGGGGTATCCCTTTGAGGCTCCAAAATCTTCTTATCTATTTGTAGATGGGAAGGTGGAGCCTTTTTCTGATACTGAGAAGTACGGAGTATCTTTGAGCAAGCGTAAAGCCGTTATTGCTCATGGCTCTAATCGTGCGCCGGAACAACTCAAGCGAAAATTTTTTAGACACATCTCTGGCCAAGATCCGATTCCGGTCACTGCTATCTGGCTAAATGACCATGATGTTGTTTATTCAGCGCATGTTGCCCGCTATGGTTCGATTGCCGCAGAATTGATCTATAGTCCGGGTACAGAGGTACAGGTGTTTTTAACTTGGCTTACTGAGGCCCAGTTAGAGAGAATGCATGCAACGGAATTGCCCGGGGGGAGTTATTCTTATGGTCATATCAAAAGTACATGGGTTTCGGCTGATAGGCTTGATCTTCCAATAGACTCTATTGGCACAGCTGTTTATCGGAGTTCGACTGGGATACTGAATTACAACAACAACCCCGTCGCGATTTCTGCTCTGCCTGCTCGGAATCGTTTGTTGGCCGATTGGTCTCAAGAGCAGGCTCTGAGTTATGTGCACGGTACATCTGATTTAAAGAATCTTGATCAGGCGATTCTTCGCTCAATAGATTCTAATTCCTATCGAAATCAGCTTACAGATAAATTAAAAGAACAATCTTTAGATGTTTTTCATCCAACATATGCTATTGTAGAGTGAGAGTTCCAATGATTTGGAATTCTTTTTTGCTTGCAATTGAAAATCAGGTTCTTTAAGACCGCGCATTCTATGCCGCTTTACAGGGATCTGTAGCAGGAGAAGTACAGATCGCGATTGAGCCAAAGTCATCTACTGGTTGGAGAGGATGTAAAGTGTCCAATGCGCACGCCCTCTTCCAATTGGGGATGGACTTGAATCAAGATTCAAGCACCACCCAAACGGAAGAAAACAAATCCGAGTGTCGACAAGCTTTTGATGCTGTCGCGGTCGAGGCTTCTAATGTCGTCAAGTTTGATGAAGAACCGAAAGATTTCTTTATCGAACGTGATGGGGAGAAGTTTGCTGGTATGCACTTGATCATTGATCTATGTGGTGCATCTCGTCTTGACGATCTTGATTTTATTAAGAAGACCCTGATTGATTGTGTTGAAAAGTCTAAAGCGACGCTTTTGCATATTCATCTACATCACTTTACGCCAAACGGCGGCGTATCAGGTGTGGCGGTGCTTGCTGAGTCCCATATTTCAATCCACACATGGCCCGAAAAAGGCTATGCAGCACTTGATGTGTTTATGTGTGGGGATTCTGAACCTCATAACTCTATCGATGTCTTGAGTGAGGCTTTTAAACCTACAAAGGTTGTCGTAGATGAAATGCGTCGGGGGAAAGAACTGGAATGAGCGGATGGATAACGGAGGCTCTTCACGGAGACTTCCATACCAACTTTCGCGTCAATAAAGTCCTTTTCGATAATCAGACAGAACATCAAAACCTCGTAATTTATGAGAACGAAATTTATGGCCGAGTTATGGCTTTGGACGGCGTTACACAAATTACGGAACGTGATGAATTTATCTATCACGAGATGCTTGCGCACCTTCCAATTCTTGCTCATGGCAACGTTCGGAAGGTTTTGATTATTGGTGGTGGCGATGGTGGTATGCTTGAAGAAGTCCTCAAGCATAAAGACGTTGATAAAGTCACAATGGTTGAGCTTGACCGTACAGTGATCGAGCTCAGCAAAGAGCATCTTCCTATGATATGCGGAGATGCTTTTGATGATCCGCGGTTGGACCTTGTGATTAAAGACGGATGTCTTTTTATGAAAGAATGTTGTGAAAAGTACGACCTGATCATCGTGGATTCTACTGATCCTATCGGACCAGGTGAAGTTCTTTTTACAGATAATTTTTACACCGATTGTAAAAAATGTCTATCAGAGGACGGTATTCTGGTAACCCAAAATGGTGTGCCTTTTCACCAAGCCACTGAATTGAAGTCGACGATGTCGTTCTTTAAGCCAATCTTCGAAGAAACGACATGTTATATGGCGACGATCCCGACGTATGTCGGTGGACCTATGGCCTTTGGCTGGGGAACAGATAAAGCAGGTTTGAAAGATGTTTCTGTTGCAGAGCTTCAGGTCCGCTTCGCCGCATCGGAGATTGAAACTGATTATTATACCCCTGAAGTTCATAGAGCAGCTTTTGCCCTACCAAAATATGTTCAGGAACTGGTTGACTGATTCGTATCTAAATGTGGATTTTTTGGAAAAGGAGCCCAATGGCTCCTTCTTTTTATGGCAGTTTAAAGTTTAAGAAAGTTTTTGTGCAGGCATAAGGTCCCGCACCGAGTTACCAAAATAAATAGCATCCGCTGTGTTCAGGTCTTCCGAAGTCAAAATTTTCTCTGTCAGCCCTTTGTATCCTTCTTTTAAAAGGTGGGATCGGAGAGTTCCGTTTAAGACGCCACTGCTAATCGGTGGTGTGAAGAGTTGTCCATTGCGTTCTAAAAAGAAATTAGTTCTGGCCCCTTCTGTGATCTCTCCATGCTCATTGGTAAAGAGGACCTCATCACAGCCTGTCCACTTATTTTGCGTGGCCAACTCATCTTCATAAAACGCTCTGCGTGTAGTTTTGTGATAAAAGAAGATATCACTGCTATCGACGATTTTGTCAGAGAGGACGAAGCCGATGACTTTCGAGGAGGTGTGCAATTGAATTGCTGTGGTGGTGATTGTGGTGCTGCCGTCTTTATGCAGTAAAAGCCGTACTCTTTGGATGCCGCTCAGGCTGAGGTCGTTGAGCGCGGTTTCAATAGTAGTTCGTTCGAAGGGGTAACCAAAAAAACCGGCAGAATTTTCAAGTCGCTCAAGGTGTTCGCCGAGAAGGTAAAATCCCTGGCCTTCTTCCCATCTTAATGTTTCAATTAGATCAAATAGCGGTTTAGCATAGCCAGCCAAATTCCCGGATAAAAACTGACCTTTCAGCAGACATTCCTGATACTCGGATTCAGGACTGGAATCAAATACGATCCCACTGCCAATGCCCATCTCTCCTGCTCCATTCTTATTGAGCACAAGAGTCCGGATCGCGACATTGAACTGAGTATCGCCATTGGGAGCAATGTGGCCGATTGATCCAGTATAGACGCCACGGGGCTCTTGTTCCAACTCTGAGATGATCTCCATTGTCCGAACTTTTGGAGCGCCAGTAATAGAGCCACACGGGAAAAGGCGTTTTATAAGATCTGTTGGTGTGATCTCATTTAACAACTTGCCGACAATATTTGAGGTCATTTGGTGAAGAGAGCGGTAGGTCTCTACTGTGAAAAGCTCGGTAACTTTTATAGTTCCGATTTTACACACGCGCCCCATATCATTTCGGAGTAGGTCGACGATCATCAAGTTTTCTGCCCGGGATTTTTCATCCTGAGTGAGCCATATTTTGTTCTCATTGTCTTCTTGTTGAGTCTTTCCGCGCTGAACAGTTCCTTTCATGGGGCGTGTCCGGACATTTTCCCCTTCGGTAGATAAAAAGATCTCCGGTGAGAGGGAAAGGACGACCTGGTTACCAGTGTTTATATAGGCACCGTTCGCGACGCTTTGTCGTTGCCGTAATTCCTGGAAAAGGGCGATGGGGTCGCCCGAGATTTTAAAGTTATGTTTGAAAGTATAATTTACCTGATAGGTGTCACCGGCTGCGATATACGCTTTGACCTTGTCTATCGCTTTACAATAGCTTTTTTCATCCATTGAAGGAGACAGGTCTTTTAGTTGATATTCCCCGGATCTTTGTTTGGCTAGAAATTTGTGGGTCTCTGCTGGGTTTAAAGGAATTTTTTTTTCAAAAACACCAAACCATAACAAGGGAACTTGGCGATCTTCATCAGAAGGGAGCAGGGTTGTAAGTTTTTCTTCCAGAAGATATCCGAGCTCGTACGAAAGATAGCCTGCGAGGTGTTTGCCTTGTGCTTTTTGGCGGTCGATCTGTTCAAAAGCTGCGGCCAAAGCCGTGGGACTTTCACACGTTATGGTGCTTGAGGGATTGATAAACAGTACAGAACCGTTGCCAGAGAGCGTATCGTCGAGCAGGACAAAGGGTTCAGTTTGTTTTTGTAAGTACGCGTTCATCAGCCTGATGCTTGGTTTTTATTCTAAAAAGAGCTTTAACGCGCCCTGCGGTTGAGGTCCAGTTTTGTTTGGTTCTATCGTATCATAATTATCTTATATTTGGAGCGAAGGAGGACGGTTTGCGGCAGGTTCTCGTTTGAAACCGTAATGCCGTTGGGTAGAGCTTAATTAAAAAGATATCTATCGGCAGAACTTCCAAACGACAGCATTGCGGACATCAGTATCCTCAAGAGATGAGGATGTTAAAACTGAATAGGCTATAATTCGTTTCAAACCCATTTTGGGGAGGTATGTCCGACCTGGATCGCCCATTAAAACAGTCGTCCCTTGATGAGAGAGGTCCTTGAGCCACTGTGTGATTTCTTCAGCCATGGGACCTTCATAACAAACATCACCAGCCAAAATGAGATCCCATCCTGCATTCGGTTCGCCTACCAAATTTTCGACACATGTATTAATACGAACATTATTGAGTTCGGCATTAAGCTTTGTTGCTGTTATGGCAAAGGGATCGATGTCCACGGCGAGAACGTCTTTTGCTCCGGCAAGTTTGGCGGCTATTGCTTGCAGGCCGCAGCCACATGCAAAATCTAGGACTCGCTTCCCTTTGACCACGTGTGGATGGTTCAGAATATATTGAGCGAGAGCTTGGCCTCCGGCCCAGGCAAAGGCCCAAAAGGGAATATCCAAACCGAGGGTTTCAAGTTCTTTTTCCCCGTGCTGCCAAAAAGGGAGGTCTTCAACGGCAAGGTAAAGCTGTATTTGATCTCCAAGAAGTGGTGTGCCAGACGGGCGGGTATTTTCTTTGATGAAAGCTTTTGGATTGCTGATGGGCTTAAGCATCAAGTGAAGTCACCAATGCTAAAGTGGATATTAAAGCTGAAACAAAAGAGGAGACGGAGTATTTTGAGAAATTCATTTGACGTTTGCAGCCATAAAAATTCCAGCAAGGAAGATCCACCCAATAATCCTGTTGGATTTAAATTTACTCAGGCAGTCATGGGCGTTGTCAATTTTTACGGTGGTAATTTGCCAGATAAAATGAAGAGACATAACGCCGATGCCAATCCAAAAAGGCCAAATTAATCCCATCACCCATCCGGCCGTCGCAAAGCAAATTGTACAGAGACTATAAAAAACAATAAGCCAAGACTGAGTATGGCGTCCAAGTCTAAGGGCGGTGGATTTTACCCCAATTAAGGCGTCGTCTTCTTTGTCCTGATGGGCATAGATGGTGTCGTAGCCTAAGGTCCAAGCGATTCCACCTATGTAAAGTAATAGGGCGGGTAATGATAATTCTCCGCGGACAGCAGCCCACCCAACCAAAGCGCCCCAATTGAATGTGAGGCCGAGCCATGCTTGCGGCCAATAAGTAATACGCTTCATAAAGGGATAGCAGATTACCAGAATAATAGCTGAGGCAGCTAAAATCATGCTAAAGCTATTGAATTGTATAAGAACCAATAATCCGATTGAGAGCTGAAAAATAAGGAATGCAGTGGCTTGTTTCATAGACAACTCGCCGCTGGCTAGGGGGCGTGTTGCTGTTCGAGCGACTTTTTTATCATAATCCCGATCGGCCATGTCGTTGATCGTGCAGCCTGCACCACGCATGGCCAAAGCACCGATGGCAAATAAAACAAGGTAATAGGCTGGCGCAAATGAACTACCAAGTTGATACCCCGGTGCGGTTGTGGCCAACATCATGGACCACCAACATGGGAATAGTAGGAGCCAAGTGCCAATAGGACGATCCAGTCTTGCTAAACGCAAATAGGGTCGCGTCCAGGCTGGAGATAAGTGAATAATCAGATGATCATTCTTTATGTCGCTTGAAGTTTTGGTCATATCGGGCGTTGTGTTATCTCTTTGAGGGATGTTATCAATTTTCTTTAAGCACGATGTGATAGATACACGTGATACATGTCTTTGTGAAGGTAGGTTCGAGAGATGGAGCGGGTCGTAACGAGACTCTATGTTAAAGATAGCCTGTCCGAAGGCGCGACTGTCGGGCTTGATGCCGCTGGTGCTCATTATATGCGTTCAGTTCTTCGCCTTAATTCAGGCGCTCGAATCGGTTTGTTTAATGAACGCGATGGCGAGTGGTTGGGTATTATTGACGGGTTGGGCAAGGGCTGGTGTTCCTTGCAGATTGGAGAACAACGTCGTCTACCTGCTCAAGAGCCTGATATCTGGCTGGTATTTGCCCCGATAAAAAGGTCTCGTATCGATTTCCTTGCTGAGAAAGCAGGAGAACTTGGCTGTTCTCGTATCGTCCCAATTTTTACCCGATATACCGATGTAAAGCGTATTAATCGTGATCGATTGGCCGCACATGCACGGGAATCTGCGGAACAGTGTGAGCGTTTGTCGGTTACAGAGGTTGTTGAAGCGACCACATTGGATAAATTAATTGAAAGTTGGCCTCAAGATCGCCGGTTACTGGTTTGTGCCGAATTTGGTGATGCTGCGCCGATTGCACAAATTTTAACTGATTTACTGGTAGAAGAGCCAGAAGCTGGTCAGCAGCCCTGGGCTGTTTTGATTGGTCCGGAAGGCGGTTTTGCTAAAGAAGAGCTTGAAGCTCTGCATCGCCTTCCTTATGTGACATCAATCGGTCTTGGCCCGCGCGTATTGCGGGCTGATACGGCTGCTGTCGCCGCCTTGTCTTGTTGGCAGGCGATTTTAGGAGATGGGGGTATGCGCCCACCAAAAGGAACAACGCCGGTTAGAGGTACCTAAAAAGGTAATCTTTCCGCATCTATGGAATCTGAACTATGTCCGACGCCTCTTCCTCATCACCCGTGATTACGGATAAAGCCCAACTTATTTCTTACTTCGAAAGTGGGAACAAGCCGAAAGATCAATGGCGGATTGGGACCGAACATGAAAAGTTCGCCTACTGCGATGAAACCTTTAAGCCGCTCAAGTACGATGGTGAAAAATCTATCAAGGTTATTCTTGAAGGTCTTGCCAATCGCTTTGGGTGGACGCCGGGATATGAGGGCGAAAATATTATTGCCCTGACGGATGCGGGTGCTTCCGTAACTCTGGAGCCGGGTGGACAACTAGAGCTTTCGGGTGCGCCGTTGGAAACTGTACATGACACCTGTCGTGAAGTTCATTCGCACCTACATCAGGTTAAGGAAATTACTGAGCCCCTGGGTATTCATATGATGGGGATGGGTTATAATCCAAAATGGAATCGTGACGCGGTGAATTGGATGCCTAAAGGGCGTTACAAAATTATGCGCGATTATATGCCTAAACGCGGTAATCTTGGGCTGGATATGATGAGTTTGAGCTGTACAGTTCAGGTCAATCTAGATTATTCCAGCGAAGCGGATATGGTTAAAAAATTTAGAACCAGCCTTGCGCTTCAGCCTCTTGCAACAGCCCTTTTTGCGAATTCACCTTTCTCGAATGGCAAACCGAATGGTTTCCTGAGTTACCGTAGTCATCTATGGACAGATACTGATCCTGACCGCTGTGGCATGCTGTCGTTTGTGTTTGAGGATGGCATGAGTTTTGAGCGTTATCTTGATTATGTTCTCGATGTGCCAATGTATTTTGTTTATCGAAATGGTATCTATCATGATGCGAGCGGGGAATCTTTCCGTGATTTCATGCAGGGCAAACTCAAGGTGTTGCCAGGGGAATTGCCAACGATTAAAGATTGGGATGACCATATCACAACGGCATTCCCAGAAGTCCGCATGAAAAAATTTCTTGAGATGCGCGGTGCTGATGGCGGTCCATGGAAGTCCCTTTGTGCATTACCTGCATTGTGGGTAGGTCTGCTTTACGATCAATCGGCTCTTGATGCCGCTTGGGATTTGGTCAAAGGCTGGACCGATGAAGAGCGTCAATTGTTGAGATCTGAAGTCCCTGCCAAAGGGTTTTCGGCTGAAGTTCGGGGGCAAAAAATACAGGAACTTGCGGTAGAAGTCGTAAAAATTGCGGCAAGTGGTCTTGAAAACCGAGGGCGGACAGATGCCCAAGGTCGCGATGAGGTGCATTTTTTGGATACGCTGTTGGAAACGGCTGAAAGTGGGATTACACCTGCTGAAGAAAAACTTAAAGCTTATCACGATAATTGGAATCAATCCGTTGATCCAATATTTGTAGAGAATGCCTACTAAATACGCCGACTGATGTTTGATTCAAAAAAGGGTTAGCCTGGTGGGTTAACCCTTTTTTATTGAAATAAAAAAAACCCCAGCAAAAGCTGGGGTATCAAGATATCGATACAAGGGTCGATAGGAGGTTGAAGAAATAATTCTACGTCTGATTGTATTAACTAAAAGTTAACAATACAACTATAAATAGTTTTTTATTCTTACGAAGTTCCGCCGACTGTGATTTGATCTAAGAGCAAGGTTGGTTGGCCAACCCCAACAGGAACACCTTGGCCATTTTTGCCACAAGTACCAATACCATCATCCATTTCCATGTCATTACCAACCTTGGAAATTTTTTGCATAGCTTCGGGGCCATTACCAATAAGCGTGGCACCTTTAACGGCTTCACCAACAACGCCATCCTTAACCATGTAAGCCTCGGTGCAGGAAAATACGAATTTACCTGAAGTAATATCGACCTGTCCTCCACCAAAGTTAACGGCATAAATACCGTTCTTTACGGACTTTAGCATTTCTTTGGGATCGTGCGCACCATTTTGCATGATTGTATTTGTCATACGAGGCATGGGGATGTGAGCATAGCTCTGTCGACGACCGTTCCCAGTTGAATCTTGTCCCATCAACCGCGCATTTTGACGATCTTGCATATAACCAACCAAAATACCGTCCTTGATCAAAGTGGTACATTGTGAGGGGGTGCCTTCATCGTCAACGGAGATTGAACCGCGCCGATCAGAAATAGTTCCATCATCAACAACAGTAACACCAGGAGAAGCAACGCGCTCGCCAATACGGTCACTAAAGGTTGATGTTTTTTTGCGGTTGAAATCCCCTTCAAGGCCATGTCCAACTGCTTCGTGTAGTAAAATTCCGGGCCATCCTGGGCCAAGAAGGACTTGCATTTCTCCAGCAGGGGCAGGGATCGCACTGAGATTTACCAACGCACGTCGGATCGCTTCGTCCGTACCTTTTTGCCAATAGTCTGGATCAAGTAAACTGTCATAGACAAAACGTCCGCCGCCGCCATAGGAACCGCTTTCCATTTTGTCACCTTCTGCAACGGTGACCGAGATGTTCAGGCGGACAAGTGGACGAATGTCAGCAACTCTGTGTTCATCAGCCCGGATAATTTGAACCGCTTGCCATTCTCCGGAAATCGAGGCGCTTACTTGAACAACGCGAGAATCTTTCCCTCGAGCATAGGCATCGATATCACTCAAGACTTTGATTTTGGTTTCAAAGGCACAGGCGGAAAGAGGATTGTCTTCTGTGTAGAGGGCTCTGTTCGTTCCTTGAGGAGAACTGGCCATCGTTCCCGAGTGTCCACTGTGAACAGCTTGGACGGTGTTGGCTGCGCGTAAAATGGCTTCTTCGCTGAGGTCGCTGGCGTGCGCATACCCGGCACTTTCCCCAGCAATAGTACGTAGACCAAATCCTTGAGAGGTATCAAAGCTCGCATTTTTTAAACGACCATCATCAAATACCATGCCTTCGGATTGGCGGTATTCAAGATAGAGTTCACCATCATCAGCACCGGACAGGGCGTTATTAACAATGCCTTCCAATCGCTTTTGATCAAGATCGGTTTTATTGAAAAAAAGATCGTCGGTTGTGGCAATGTAGCTCATAAATAGATTCCTTAAATATACCGTTGGTAACAATATAGGCGCTCTGGACAGTCAGGCCAACGTTATTGACTTCCATATTAAATAGAAACTTGCCACACTCGTTCGGGGCGAAGGCTTAAAACGCTTCGAAGATAACGAAGTGATAAACAAACATCCACAAAATCGTGGAGTAGAGTTGATAGAGGGAAGTAGATGCTGCGCGATCATCCGTTGAGGGTCGAGCTCTGTAATGAGTTGCATGCCAGGCCTTTTACCCAATTGGCTGGGCCGGAAACAATTACTCATTTAGGGATGTTAACAAACGAGGAGATGGCAGAGGAAGAGCGCATGCATGTTGGCCTGTTATGCCAACGCTTTAACGTTGCTGCGCCGTCTCCGGGGATCAAACACTTTATGGCAGATATGGGGCACTTCTTTTTAGTGTGGGAGCGCCATACGGAATTCTCGACCTATACTTTCTTTCTCAACCGTCGTGATGCGGATCGTAAGGATCGAGGCAGAGTGCTTTCTAAAAAAAGAAATCTAGAACCTTTTGTAAAGGCTGCGATTGACCTGGTGCCCGATGATTGGTTGAAAGCGGTGCCGGGGGAAAGATTGGTTGGAGTGCATCTTGAGCTCGAAGGACCAGATTCTCCTGAGAGAACGATGGAAAAACAGGTGGCTTTTTTTCCATCGGGAAATCTCTCAGCCTGTGTTCTACGGGGAGGACTTGCTGCCGTTTGGATGGATTTTTCCATCAACGATGACGGTTATGGACGTATACTTGTTAAGGACTACGGACTTAAGCCTCGCCAACTCGGTCGAACTGTTCAGCGATTATTAGAAATAGAAACTTATCGTATGATGGCGCTTTTGTCGCTGCCACTTGCGCAGCAATATGGGGCACGGTTAGCAAAAGCAGGACGTGTATTGACCGAAATCACCACGCGGATGACGGATCAACGAGAAGTCGATAATGAAAAAAATTTACTACGTGAACTTACGGAACTTTCTGCCGAAATAGAACAAGCCGCTGCGGCGACCAGCTATCGATTTTCTGCGTCTCAGGCCTATTACGAGCTTGTAAAGCAAAGAAATCAGAAGCTTAAAGAAGATTATATGGATGGTTTTCAGAAAATAGAAAGCTTCTTGGATCGGCGGTTGTCACCCGCAATGAGGACATGCGAAGCCATGGGTTTGCGATTGGATACACTGTCTAAAAGGGTCGCACGGGCGGGGCAATTGTTACGAACACGAGTTGATATTCAATTAGAAGAACAAAACTCGGCCTTGCTTAAGTCTATGGATAAAAGAGCGCGTATTCAGCTTCGTCTACAGGAAACGGTAGAGGGATTGTCTGTTGCTGCTATCAGCTACTATGTGGTCAGTCTTATTTATTATTTATCCAAAGGGATCAAATCTATTGGATTCGGCCTTGATGCCTCGATTGTGGCCGCAATTTCCATACCGTTTGTTGTCTCTGCCTTGTGGTTGGGGGTTCGGCGAGTTCGGCGAATAGTTGAGCGGGATAGTCAGGATTAAGGCGTTAAGATTGTTTGGTATTTTATGAATTTTGGTGGTATTGCTGTCTGTGCGTCATAAGGTCGCATAATAAGCTTGATTGTACTTTACTTGCTGTATAATCAGCCAAAAAGTAAAAAATAGACGCACTAAAGCGCTCCGTAAGCGTACTTCTAGCGTGACTGGGGCTTGTACTCCAAGCTTTCAATGGGGTAGGTTGCGCCAGAATAATAAATAGAGTCCGACTTAATTCCTATTTATCAATATGGATTGTAGTCTTGGAATCGGGATAAGACTTTGATTTCGATCAATTGGAATTAAAGTCACAGAACACAGGATATTGAGTACATGAGGTTTCTGAAACGGATTGCCTATATTTTTAGCGCTGTTGCGTTGGTCAGTGGATTAGCGGTTACAGCTAATGCTTCTCAGCCGACAGCTTGGGGACTTGGGTTCCAGGAAGCTGCTACGCCGGTTATGGAACAAATTACGAGCTTTGGTAGCTTGCTCCATTACTTGATGGCTGCTGTAACACTTTTTGTATTGTTTCTATTGCTTTATGTCATGTGGCGTTTCTCAGAGAAGCGTAATCCAGTACCATCCAAAACAAGCCACAATACGTTGATTGAGATCATTTGGACTGCGGTACCTGTTATAATTTTGGTTATTATTGCGATCCCATCTTTCAAACTGCTTTACGCAGCTGACAGTAATCCTAATACCGAGATGACAATTAAGGCAATTGGTAAACAGTGGTACTGGTCTTATGAATACCCTGATCAGGGTGATTTCACTTTTGATGCTTATATGAAATCAGAAGATGAGCTGGAACCTGGTGAGCCACGCCTGCTTGCTACGGATAACGCTGTTGTCGTTCCTGTCGATACCAAGATCCGTCTTCTTGTGGCAGGTGATGATGTTATCCATTCTTTTGCGATGCCTGCTTTTGGTTTGAAGCTGGACGGCGTGCCTGGTCGTATTAACGAAACTTGGTTCGAAGTAACCAAGGAAGGTACTTATTACGGTCAATGTTCAGAGATTTGTGGTACGGGTCATTCTTACATGCCGATCATGATCAAAGCTGTTTCAAAGGAAGAATTCGCCAAGTGGGTAGAGTTTGCCAAAGAAGAGTATGCTGAGATTGAGACCGATAATTCTGTACAGTTGGCTCAACTTAACTGAGTTATTTTACAGATTTTAACGAATAATCGGTTATAGCGCCAAATAGAAGCGCTGAAGAAAACGAAATAGAGGATATGAGATATGGGTACTGCTGCTGAAACCCATCACGATCACGATCACATGCCGGGGTTCTTTACGCGTTGGTTCTGTTCAACCAACCACAAAGACATCGGTATTCTGTATCTGGTCTTTTCAGTAATTACCGCTTTAATCGGCGGTGCATTTTCCGTTTACATGCGTTTGGAGCTTCAGGAGCCAGGCGTTCAATATTTCCTTACGGGAGATGGTGAACCAAACGGTCAATGGTGGAATGTAATCGTCACTGCGCACGGCTTTATCATGGTTTTCTTCGTGGTTATGCCTGCGGTTATTGGTGGTTTCGGTAACTACTTTGTTCCGCTTATGATCGGGGCGCCTGATATGGCTTTCCCACGTATGAACAATATCTCCTTTTGGTTGATTGTTCCTGCATTCCTTTTGCTTCTTGGATCTTCACTTGTTGGTCAGGGTGCGGGAACTGGATGGACAGTGTATCCTCCATTATCCTCAGCGCTTGGTCATCCAGGTGCTTCCGTGGATATGGCAATTTTTGCACTTCACTTGGCTGGTGCCTCGTCGATCCTCGGTGCCGTTAACTTTATCACGACAATCTTTAATATGCGTGCTCCAGGCATGACCCTTCACAAGATGCCTCTTTTTGTTTGGTCAATGCTTGTAACAGCTTTCTTGCTGCTTCTTGCCGTTCCTGTACTGGGTGGTGCGATCACCATGCTTTTGACAGACCGCAATTTTGGCACGACATTCTTTGATCCAACTGGCGGTGGTGATCCGATCTTGTATCAGCATCTGTTCTGGTTCTTCGGTCATCCTGAAGTGTACATCATGATCCTTCCTGGATTTGGTATCATTTCTCACATCATCTCAACCTTTAGCCGTAAGCCTATTTTTGGCTATCTCGGCATGGCCTATGCCATGTGTGCAATTGGTTTTGTTGGGTTCGTTGTGTGGGCGCACCACATGTACACAGTTGGTTTGGACGTGAATACACGTGCTTACTTTACAACTGCGACACTGGTGATTGCTGTACCAACAGGGATTAAAATTTTCTCATGGATTGCGACAATGTGGGGCGGATCGCTTCGTTTCACAGTGCCAATGGTATGGGCGCTTGGCTTTATCTTCCTCTTCACCCTTGGTGGTGTTACCGGGGTTGTTCTTGCTAACTCAGGTGTCGATCTGCCAATGCATGATACTTATTATGTCGTTGCCCACTTCCATTATGTTTTGAGCCTTGGTGCTGTCTTTGCCATTATTGCTGGCATGTACTACTGGATGGGAAAAATGTCCGGCCGTGATTATCCTGCTTGGGCTGGGTATCTTCACTTCTTCCTGACATTTGTCGGTGTGAACATGATTTTCTTCCCACAGCATTTCTTGGGTATGCAAGGGATGCCACGTCGTTATGTCGATTATCCTGATGCTTATGCTGGCTTCAATGCGATCTCTTCGTATGGCGCGTATATCACTTTTGCTGCAACAATCTTCTTCGTACTACTAACGATTTATACGATGAAGTTTGGTCGCCGCGTATCTGATAACCCATGGGGTGAAAGCGCAACGACTTTGGAGTGGACAGTTTCTTCTCCTCCTCCGTTCCATTGCTTCAACGAACTACCTAAAATTAAGTAACGGTAGTTAGAATAGTCCGGCCGCTGCATTGTATCGTGGCCGGATTTAATCAGGAGTGAATTGTGGCCGATACATCTATTGAAAATACAACTGTAAGTGCTGAAGCTGTTTCGTATAACAGCGAAATTGCACAGATTGCTGACTTTTGGACTTTGATGAAGCCTGGAGTTATGTATCTGGTTGTGTTTACCGGGTTCGCCGGTTTGATGGTTGCCCCGGGTACAATCCATCCCTTTTTAGGTGCTGTTGCTATCCTTTGTATTGCAATTGCATCTGGCGGGGCTGGTGCTATCAATATGTGGTACGATCGCGACATTGACGCGATTATGACGCGAACAAAACGGCGGCCAATTCCTGCTGGACGTATGGCTCCGGACGTTGCTCTGAGTTTTGGCGTAATCCTTAGTATATTTTCTGCTATGCTAATGGGACTTGCGGTTAATTGGACCGCCGGGTTACTTCTGGCTTTGGCTAACGGATTTTATGTTTTTGTCTATACGATGTTCTTGAAGCGTCGGACACCTCAAAACATTGTCATTGGTGGTGCAGCGGGGGCATTTCCTCCAATGATTGGTTGGGCTGCGGTAACGGGTACCGTCAGTATTGAATCAATCGTTTTATTTCTGGTTATCTTTATGTGGACGCCGCCTCACTTCTGGGCACTGGCTCTTTATAAAGATGGTGATTATGCGGCAGCTAAAGTTCCAATGCTACCGGTCGTAGCTGGACGAAAAAATACAAAATGGCAGATGCTGGTTTATACTCTCGCTCTTTTCCCGATTGTATTGGCACCAGTATATTTCAATATCGCAGGTATGTTTTATGGGGCAGTCGCTTTGATTGCGAGCCTCTATTTCCTCTATCTAAATATACGAGTTTTGTGTTCTGATGAAGACCGTCATGCACGGAAAATGTTCTTATTCTCTATTCTCTATCTGTTTGTTTTGTTCGCAGTACTGATCATAGATCGGTCCCCAGGTATCATGAGTTTGATTGCAGGTTAAAATGGAAGAGAAAAAAACAGTGAAGTATGAAACAGTGGAAAACTCGCAAGAGATCCATAAGCAGAGAAAACGTCGTAATTGGGCCTTTTTGGGGCTGCTGTTGGGGTTTATCGTGTTAATTTATGCTGTGACCATTGTTAAAATGGGAATGAACTAAGTATGGCGACCTCTGTGAACAAAAATACACGTGTGGCACTGGTCCTCGGCGGTCTCGTCTGCGGCATGGTAGGGCTCGCGTTTGCTTCTGTTCCGTTGTATCGATTGTTCTGTCAGGTGACTGGATTTGGGGGCACTACACAGGTGTCTGAAGCTGGTGCTGAAGATAATCTGGTCGTATCAGATCGGGATATGACGATCCGGTTTGATTCAACAGTTAATGGAGATCTACCTTGGAAATTCAAGCCTGCGCAAAGAGCGGTGGATTTGAAAGTTGGGGAAGAAGGAATAGCGTTTTATCGCGCGAAAAATACGTCTGACAAAAAGGTCAAAGGTGTAGCAACGTTCAATGTTACGCCTCTTAAAGCCGGTCAGTATTTTGTTAAAATTGATTGTTTCTGTTTTTCGGAACAGACTCTCTTGCCAGGGCAGGAAGTTGATATGCCTGTCACATTTTATGTGGACCCTGAAATTGAGAATGATCCGAATCTAAGTGATGTAAAGACAATAACTCTTTCCTATACCTTCTTCAGAGATGATGAAGAAGAAGGGCAGGAAGTGAGTGACTTGAGTAACAACGCCGGAAGTAATCCGGTAATAGAGATTAATTAACAATACGCTTAGCGTCTGGTTAAGGTGGGATATCATGAGTGCAGGGCACGACGAAGTAAAACATCCGTATCATTTGGTTGATCCAAGCCCATGGCCTTTGATCACAGCATTTGCCGCAGGGCTTATGTTCACAGGCCTGGTTATGATGATGCATGACTATACAAACTATGTGTTGTATGCAGGTATTGTCGCAGTTGTGATTTGTGCCGCCGCTTGGTGGCGTGACGTGGTCAACGAAGCTGTCGTCCGCGACCTGCACACTCCAGTTGTCCGTATTGGCCTGCGTTATGGAATGGTGTTATTTATCGCTTCTGAAGTCATGTTTTTTGTGGCGTTCTTCTGGGCATATTTTAATGCGGCATTTTACCCGCCTGATGTTATCGGTGGCGTTTGGCCTCCTGCTGACGTGGTGACGTTTGATGCTTTCGACCTTCCATTCTTGAATACGCTGATTCTTCTTTTATCTGGTTGTACTGTGACGTGGGCGCATCATGCCATCATTAAGAAAGAGCAGAAACAAGCGGTCAATGCTCTGATCATTACTGTTGCTTTAGGCTTGATCTTTACGTCGCTTCAGGCCTTTGAATACAGCCATGCTGCATTTGGGTTTACTGATGGGATCTATTCTTCCACATTCTACATGGCGACTGGTTTTCACGGCTTCCATGTGATCATTGGTACGATTTTCCTTTTTGTATGTTTGATCCGTACAAAAAAAGGTCACTTTACACCTGAAGCGCATGTTGGTTTCGAGGCTGCGGCTTGGTACTGGCATTTTGTGGATGTTGTTTGGTTGTTCCTATTTGTAGCTGTTTACTGGTGGGGCGGCTAACCAACCTCGCTATTCAGGGAAATCCTGAGATAATAAGTTATGGAGTAGGCCGTGTCTGACGACGAGATTGTTTTTAAAACCTCGCCCGTTAAGGCCGGCCTTCTTTGCAAGTGCCCAAGGTGTGGTAAAGGTCGTATTTACAAGGGGCTATTAAAGCTTGTAGGTGAATGTTCTGTGTGTGGCTTTAACCTCGCAAAATCAGACAGTGGAGATGGGCCTGCGGTATTCATTGTCTTTATTCTTGGCTTCATTATTGTGCCTATGGCGATTTGGGTTGAACTTTCGCTTGAGCCACCGATTATTGTTCATTTATTAATTTGTCCAATAATTGTAGTAGGCGGATCAATCGCTTTGCTCAGGCCTTTGAAAGGGCTTATGGTGGCGCTCCAATATCACCATAAAGCAAGCGACTCAGGATCTGTCGATTATGACTAAAGGCGTAGCACGCAAATTTCAGCCCACTTTCTGGCCGACGATATTCTCAATCTTTGTAATCATTTTGGCATTATGTCTGGGGACGTGGCAGATTTACCGCATGGAGTGGAAGGAAGATCAAATTCTTCTCCGAACAGAACGGTCAATTGCTGAACCTTTTTCTTTTGTTGAGCGGTTTCCGGGCGAAGTTGAAAATCCGAAAGCGGATGAGTTTTTAAAAGTCTGGGTCGAAGGTGAATTTCAGCACGATAAAGAATTTTATTTGGGTGCGCGTTCGCTTGATCGTCGTTTGGGTCTACAGGTTGTTACCCCATTACTTATGAATGATGGTCGGGAAATCCTGATTAATCGGGGATTTATTTTATCCGAACTTAAAGATCCGAGCACACGCCAAGAAGCACAAGTTACGGGTACGGTTAAAGTCGAAGGCTTAATCCGTATAGGAGGATGGAAGGGGTATGAATTTGTCCGTCCCCAAAATGATCCCGTGAAAAATTTTTGGTTTTACGTCGATAATGATGTCATGAGCAAGACAGTAGATTTAAACAATCCCGTAAAAAGTGTTTATCTTGATGCTGGACCAGATGTGAATCCCGGTGGTTACCCGCTTGGAGGTCAAACCAGAATTGAGCTGGTCAACAATCATCTGACATATGTCCTGACTTGGTTTTCTATGGCATTGATTCTTGCCGTGATTTATTTCATTTTTCATTACCGTCCTGTTCTAAAAAAAGAAGACGAATAAATAATATTGTTACTTCTGTTAAGGCGTTAAACCGTTGGATTTAGAGATGTCATCTTATCAAGCCCTTGAAAAAAAATTCCGCCGTATGAATGCAATTGGCGAAGCGAGTGGTGTCCTGGGATGGGACATGTCCACCGTAATGCCTGCAGGTGGCGCGGAAGCTCGTATGGAGCAATTGGCGGCACTAAGTGGCGTGCGTCACGAGATTCTTACGAGTAGAGAGATGGAAGATCTCTTTGCTGGTGCCCTTGAAAAAAAAGGTGATCTGGGTAGTTGGCAGTTGGCGAACCTCCGAGAAATGCAGAGAATTTGGCGCCATGCTACGACCCTAGAAAGTGATTTTGTTGAAGCACAGACCAAAGCGTGTAAAAAGTGCGAAATGATCTGGAGATCGGCGCGGCCGGATAATGATTTTGCGTCAATTTTACCTGCGCTTAAAGAAGTTCTTAATCTCACGCGACAAGAGGCGAAGATCAAAGCTGAGGTCTTTGAATGTGATACTTACGACGCATTGCTTGATCATTTTGAACCCGGTGGAAAATCAATTCGAATTGACGCCATTTTTGATGATCTTGCGACTTTCTTACCTGAGTTTACTCAAGCCGTTCAAGAAAAGCAGGCATCTGAACCTCAAGCAATCATGCCTGATGGCCCATTTTCTATTACTGATCAGGAAAAGCTTGGGCGTGAAATGATTAAGGCTGTTGGCTTTGATTTCAATCATGGTCGCCTTGATGTCAGCTTACACCCATTCTGTGGCGGGGTGCCGGATGATATCCGCATTACGACAAGATACGATGAAAATGATTTCATGACGTCGATGATGGGTGTTCTTCATGAAACGGGCCATGCCATGTATGAGCGTAACCTGCCGAAAGACTGGCGCCTGCAACCAGTGGGATCGGCCCGTGGTATGACCATGCATGAGAGCCAATCACTGATTATCGAAATGCAAGCGAGCCGCAGTGAAGAATTTGTATCCTATATCGCCAGTAAAGCTCAGACTGCCTTCAAGGGAAAAAGTTCTGCCTGGGCATCAGATAACATGCAGCGGATTTATAACAAGGTAAAACCTGATTTCATTCGAGTTGACGCAGATGAAGTAACTTATCCTGCCCATGTTATCTTGAGGTATCGTCTAGAAAAAGAGTTGATCAATGGTTCTATGGAACTGGATACTCTCCCTGAAGCATGGAGTGATGGACTTGAGAAGTTGTTGGGGATCCGTCCGCCGAACGACACAATGGGTTGTTTGCAGGATATTCATTGGTATGACGGGGCATGGGGGTATTTTCCAACCTATACACTTGGGGCCATGGCTGCGGCGCAACTGTTTGCATCTGCGAAGTCAGAAGTTCCCGCGATCCCGGAAGCATTGGGAAGGGGAGATTTCTCTCCCTTGATGGGATGGCTTCGTAAAAATGTTCACACTTGGGGCTCTTTCTTGTCGACAGACGAATTGTTGACAAGGGTGACTGGACATCCGCTTGATACCCAGGTGTTTAAAGCGCATCTCAAAGCTCGGTATTTGGAATCTTAATAGAGTGTTGCATCTTGCTTGCTGCCCTCCAAAGGGCGCAGTACAGTTGCGGTCTTGAGTTGATAGTTACGAAATACGTTGCAAAAGTGACGGTCTAGGAAATCATGAAATACATCAGTACCCGTGGGCAGGCAGATGCTCTTAATTTCGATGAGGCCCTCTTGGCTGGTTTGGCCAGAGATGGAGGCCTTTACCTACCAGAAAAATGGCCTGAGTTTTCAGCTGAAGAAATTCGTGACATGGCAGGTAAGCCTTATACCGAAATCGTCTTTAGGGTCGTAAAGCCTTTTATCGATGGTGTAATACCGGATAAGGATCTCAAAGAGATCATCGAAGACAGCTATGCAGGTTTCCGTCACACAGCGATAGCGCCTTTGAAGCAAATTAATGGCCGCATCTGGGTCATGGAATTATTTCATGGACCTACTCTGGCATTTAAAGATTTTGCCTTACAAATGCTTGGTCGGCTGTTTGATTATATCCTTAAAAAGCGGGGAGAACGGATCACCATCGTTGGGGCAACCTCGGGCGATACTGGTTCAGCTGCTATCGAGGCATGCAGGGATCGTGATCAAATTGATATTTATATCCTGCACCCTCATGGACGTGTATCGGAAGTACAACGACGGCAGATGACAACGGTAACATCACATAATGTTACCAATATTGCTTTAGAGGGAACATTTGACGATTGCCAGGATCATGTGAAGGCAATGTTCAATGATCAAAATTTCAGGGATACTGTTAATTTATCTGCTGTTAATTCCATCAACTGGGCGCGTATTATGTCCCAGATTGCTTATTATTTTGCTGCAGGGGTTGCTCTGGGAGCTCCTGATCGTCCGATAGGGTTTTCTGTTCCGACAGGTAATTTTGGGAATGTCTTTGCAGCCTATGCTGCGGGTCGCATGGGGTTACCTGTGTCACAGCTTGTCGTCGGCTCGAACAGAAATGATATTTTGACGCGTTTCTTTGAGACCGGATCTATGACAATGAACCCGGTTGAACCGAGTTTGTCACCTTCGATGGACATTCAGGTTTCAAGTAATTTTGAACGCTTACTCTTTGATTTGCTAGACCGGGATGGTTCGGCTGTTGAAGCTGCATTAAATGCATTTCGAGAAGGTGGAAATTTTGATCTCGAACCTGAACGTCACCAACGGGTTTTACGTTTGTTTGATGCCTATCGTCTCGATGATGAGCAAACACTTTCTATGATCAGTGATTATTACGTGAAAACAGGTGAGCTCTTCGACCCACACTCTGTTATTGCGGTTGCTGCTGCAGAAGCCAAAATACGAGATGATGTCCCTGCCATGGTTTGCATGGCGACTGCTCATCCTGCAAAATTTCCAGACGCGGTCTGTAAAGCCTCTGGTGTTACGCCTGAACTTCCTGAGCACATGGCGGATCTATTCGACCGCGAAGAGAAGTATACGGTGATGGACAACGATTTAACCAAGCTAAAAGACTTGGTCCTCTCTCGACGGAGAAACAGCTAACTAATGACAATTGAAATCTCTACATTATCTAACGGCCTGCGTGTTGCGACAGACAAACAGGAGTCCGTTGAATCTGTTTCACTTGGTGCGTGGATCGGGGTTGGGACGAGAAATGAGCAGGCCGAGGTTAACGGCGTTGCTCACTTACTTGAGCATATGGTATTTAAAGGCACAGAAAAACGTTCAGCGTACGATATAGCAGAAGAGATCGAAGCTGTGGGCGGGCAGTTAAATGCCTATACGTCGCGTGAGAATACGGCCTTTTATGCAAAAGTACTGTCTGACGATGTTCCACTGGCTTTGGATACTGTCGCAGATATTCTTCAACGACCTTTGTTTGAAGACGAAGAGCTACAAAAAGAACGCCACGTTGTCCTACAGGAACTGGGGCAAGCCAATGATACTCCAGATGACATTATTTTTGACCATTTTCAGGAAACAGCATACAGCAATCAATCTCTTGGACGCCCTGTTTTGGGGACGAGCGAGATTGTCAGTCGGCTCTCTTCTGATGATTTGAAAAGTTACCTCTCTAGTAATTATGGTAGCGACACAATGGTGGTCTGTGCTTCAGGAAAGGTCGATCATCAAGAGTTTGTAAAGTTGGCTGAAGATCAATTTGGTGGTTTACAAAAAATAACACCAAAGGATCTGGAACCTTCTGCTTATGTGGGCGGTGATTTCCGTGAAGAAAGAGATCTGGAACAGGTACATTATCTCCTTGGATTTAAAGGAACTGACTACCTGAGTCCGGATTATTACGCAGCGAATGTTCTCTCCACACTCTTTGGAGGTGGGATGTCTTCTCGGTTGTTCCAGGAGATAAGAGAAAAACGCGGGCTCGTCTATACCATCTATTCGTTTGCTTCCAGCTTTATGGATAACGGCCTTTTTGGTATTTATGCTGGGACTGGTGAAAAGGAAATTTCAGAGTTGGTTCCTGTTGTTTCCGATATGATGCTTGAGCTTACAGGTAATATCAAAGAAGAAGAAGTTGTTCGGGCTCGAACGCAACTTAAAGCATCGATCTTAATGGGGCGCGAAAGTACTGGAGTGCGTTGTGAACAACTTGCACAACAACTTTTGATTTTTGATCGATCAATTACTGTTGATGAAACTGTTGCCAAAATTGATGCGGTTGACGTATGCGATGTTCAGAATTTTGCCAAAACCATGTTGCAAAGCCCGATGACGATGGCTGCGTTGGGGCCTTTGAGTAATCTTGAGAATAAAGAGGCATTACAAAAGAGGTTTTCGGCCTGATGTTATTGAGCGGCATGGGGTACTGGGATATGCGTAGGCTCCGTTTAATGAATGAACGGGTATACTTGCGTGCGCCACAATCCGGTGATTGGAAAGAATGGGCTGAGCTTCGGAGGGTGAGCCGAAGCTTTTTAACACCTTGGGAACCGACTTGGTCTCAAGACAACCTCAGTAAGCCTTCCTTTCGAGATAAGCTTCGGGTCTATCGTATGGATTGGCGGCACGATGTGAGTTACTCGTTCTATGCTTTCTCACGGTCTAACGATCAAATGCTCGGCGGAATTACTCTTGGCAATGTGCGCCGGGGAGCCGCTCACATGGGAACTATTGGTTACTGGATGGGGGAAGTACACGCTGGCCAGGGATACATGACCGAAATTTTATCATCGGTTATTGACTACGCTTTTGATGAACTAGCTCTTCATCGTTTGGAAGCGGCTTGTTTGAATCATAATGAAGCAAGTAAAGCAGTTTTGGAAAAAGTGGGTTTCAGAGTTGAAGGCCATGCTCGGGGATATTTGAAAATTGATGGGAAGTGGCAGGATCATACTACTTTTTCTCTTTTACAAAATGATCCTCGTTTGTCTCGCAAGGGCTGGTTAGAAGGCAAGCTTTAGTTCTGACGTGAAACTTGAGGCTTTATTAGAGCTGTTAGCAGCTCGCCCAATAATAATTGTCGCTTTTGTGTTTCGTTATGCATGCCCAGATTCAAATGATAAACAATTGGGGTCTATTCCAATCTTCGACATAGCCAAATCCCATTTATTCTGTAAATCGGATCCAAACAGGATGTCGTCATCATAATCTGCAACCAACCAGCCGTTTTGATGTAGCTCGTCATTGAGTTGACCTGGTCCCCAGCCTGCATAACCCAAAGCTAGAAGGCTTTTGTCTGGGCCTTCATTATTCGCGATATCGTTGAGAATATCGATTGTTGCGGTCATCGCGATAGATTCAGCTACGAGCATAGTGCCGTCTTGCTGGTATTCGTTGCTATGTAAAACAAAACCACGTCCAGATTCCACGGGGCCACCAAAATGCACTCGTACTTCTGAATTTGGAGTTGGTTTTTTGATATCGAGTTGTTCCATTAGATCGTGAAAAGTGATGCTTTTAACCAATTGGTTGAGAACCAGACCCATTGCACCGTCTTCGTTGTGTGCACAGATGTATATTACTGAGTGGGTGAAACGAGGATCGGTCATTTGAGGCATAGCGATCAGTAACTTGCCGGTCAAAAAATCGTTACTTTGTAAGCTCGTCATTGCAATTCAGGACCTCCTAAGCCGATATAAGGGAGATAACCTTGCGACAGTTTGAAACACTGATTTGAAATGTAATCTTTCGAGGCATTCCGTCGCATCGTATAATCACTATATACTATATAAGTTTATACATTAAGAATTATAACGGCCCGTTAAAGGCACAGATAACACAATTTACGCAGTAGAGCGCAGATAGTGTTTTTATGGCAACTCAGTAGGATTATCCGTGGTATTTTATAACACCCTTAAAAAAAACCTTGTTCGTGTTCTGATCACTTGCTGGATGCTTTGCCTTGGGGTGCTTACGAGCTCAGCCAACGTCATGGCTTCGACTTCTCCTTGGATAGATACTGATTTTTCTCGAATCCGTATTGTTTCTGGACAGGAAACCCTTGGTGAGCAAGGACAGGTGATGCTGGGCTTACAATTCGAGCTAGAAGAAGGGTGGAAGACTTATTGGAGAACACCAGGTGATGCAGGTTTTCCGGTTTCTTTGACCTTAGAGGGGAGTGAAAACTTATCGTCATGGGAATTCTTTTGGCCAGTTCCTCATCGTTTTACGCTCTTTGGATTAGATACCTTTGGTTACAGTCAGGAAGTTGTTTTCCCCTTTCGTATCAAAGCACAGGACCCCTCCAAAGATGTACTAATTAAAGGCCAAGTTAGTTACCTGCTTTGCCAGGAAATATGCATTCCCTTTGATGTCGAAGTCCAAATGAGACTACCAGCAGGTGAGGCTTTTCCTTCCTTGGAAGAAAGTATTGTCTCACAATATGTAGAACAAGTCCCCGGTCTTGGAGCTGAGGTTGGTTTAAGTATTGAAAACTCGTTCCTTCGTGGCGAAGGAGATCAATTAACGCTTGTTGCTACTGGCGTCTCTAAAAGTAATCCCTTTATTTCTCCGGATATAATCGTAGAAGGTCCTCCCGGGTTTTCATTTTCTAGCCCAAAAGTGAAGCTTTCTGATAACTCCACGAGAGTGGAATTTGTGATTCCTGTGTCCGTAGCCAAAGAGAATAAAGGAGTGTTGGAGGGGAAGCTCTTGACCTTATCCTTGATTGATGGGGTTAGGGGGGCTGAGAGTGAAAAGCGTGCTCAGTTTGCTTCTGGTATAAATTCGAGTATTCCTACTCCAGTAGAATTTCTCACCATTTTGGCCATCGCCCTTCTTGGCGGCTTTATTCTTAATTTGATGCCCTGTGTTCTCCCTGTTTTGTCATTGAAACTCCTTTCTGTGATCAAACATGAGGGAAACGACAACACTGAACTCAGGAGAAGTTTTTTATTCCTTAGTCTAGGGATTTTGACTTCATTTTGGTTGTTAGCAGGGCTTGCAATTGGCTTAAAGGCTGCTGGGGTATCTGTGGGTTGGGGAATACAGTTTCAGCAACCGTTATTCTTGATTGCCATGGGCGGGATTGTAACACTCTTTGCTGCAAATCTTTTTGGTTGGTTTGAAGTCTTTGCCCCTGCTGCGCTATCAGATAAAGCGTTAACGGTGAGTGATCGAAAAGGGAACTCTGGTGATTTTCTCAAAGGCATGTTTGCGACGTTATTGGCGACACCTTGTTCAGCACCTTTTCTTGGAACGGCGGTTGGATTTGCTCTCGCACGCGGGACCCTAGAAATATTTGGAATTTTCACACTTTTAGGACTGGGGATGTCCATTCCGTACCTTCTTGTGGCCATTAGACCAGAGTTTGCAAGAATACTTCCTAAGCCAGGTAAGTGGATGGTGTGGTTAAAGACTGTTTTAGGCTTGATGCTATTAGGAACAACTGTTTGGTTGCTAAGCGTGCTTTTTGTACAGGTTGGGTTGGTTGCTACTATTGTAGTGGGTGCCCTCTTGGCCCTAGGTATGGCTGCTTTATCTCTTAAGAGTGTTGCCATGATACACCGCATCATAATAATTGGTGTTCTTGCGCTCTTCTCAATGGCTGTACCTTATGTGTTGGCTACAGCGCCTCAACAGGCTACTCGTTCGGATTTATGGCAACCATTTGAGCCAGCCCAGATATCTAAACTTGTTGGCGAAGGTAACATAGTTTTTGTGGATGTGACGGCTGATTGGTGTATTACGTGCCAAGTAAATAAGAAATTGGTTCTGGAGAAGGATGAGATACAGTCTCGATTGGGCCAGAGTGACGTTATTGCGATGCTTGGGGACTGGACGCTACCGAGTGAGGAGATAACCGCTTATCTTAAGCAATATGATCGATATGGAATTCCGTTTAATATTGTATATGGCCCAAATGCTCCGAACGGAATTGTTCTCTCTGAATTACTTTCTGTAAGTGAGGTAGAAAAGGCTTTTGATCGGGCTGCTTCTAAGTAAGATTAAAGGATACCTTTCAATTTAATACTTAGAGGAATTATATAATGGCAATCGCTGTTGGAGATAAAGTTCCATCTGTTTCTGTTTGGACAAAAAATGAAGACGGAATCAGTACTCTTGATGTTGCTGAGTTCTGTTCAGGTAAAACCGTAGCTCTTTTTGCTGTACCTGGCGCCTTTACACCAACATGTCAGGAACAACATTTCCCAAGTTTCAAATCCAATGCGGCAGCACTAAAAAACAAAGGTGTTGATGCTATTGCCTGTATGTCTGTGAACGATCCATTCGTGATGCAAGCCTGGGGAAAGTTGCTTGATGCAGAAGGCGATATCATGATGCTTGCAGATGCAGAATGCGAATTAGCTACGGCCTTTGGACTTACAATGGATGCTTCTGGTGCAGGCCTTAGACAGCGAGCTTCGCGTTTCTCGATGCTTATTAAAGACGGGGTTGTTACGGCGCTTCATACTGAAGAAGCAGGCGGATATGAACAATCGAGTGCGGAAGTACTCTTAAACGACATTTAATAAATTTTTAAAAAAGAGAGAAGGATCTAAATGTCCTTCCCTCTTTTTTGGGTACAGACAAAAGCTATAGATATCTCGGGTGAAAGTAAAACTTCGGTATACAAACGCAATCTATGGAAGTTGTCATGTCCTGTAGAAATATTTCTCAGAGAAGCGGATAAGTATAAAGCAGGCCAAGAGTGATTCATTGTTTTACCGCGTCACAGTGTTATTTTAGCATTTATATGCTGTTATTCATGAAGGTCGTGGTATCTCGTGCCTTTGGTGTACGCCGAGCGTATGCGATACTGGGCACCTATAAGTATTTGAAATTTCAAAAAATAATTTGATTAATTAAAATTATGAAAAATTCATCTTAAGTTTAAGTTTATTTGAAAACGTAAAATATTGATTTTTTTTCTAATTAGAGTATATTGATTGTTTAGTATTGGTGCATTGCGCAGGTATGCGCTTAACACTCTCTAAGTATTGGAGACGGTCAAATGCCTACCGTTAATGGCGCGTCGATTGGTGCGGCGTCTCTGCAAAATTCACGTTTGCAGCATAACACCATTAATAAACTTGCAAGTGGTTCTAATATACCAAGAGCTTCCGATTCGGCAGCTTCTTTGGCAATTTCAACAGTATTGCAAGCTGACACCGTTGTTCTTAACCAGAACGCGGCAACAGCAGCTCAGGGCGCAAGCATCGGCCAAATCGCCGATGGCGGTCTTGCTCGAATTTCTGATGGTTTGATCAGAATGAAAGAGCTTGCTGCGCAAGCTTTGTCTGGTACTCAAGACCCCGCAAGCCTGTCTGCGATTAATGCTGAATTTGTCCAGATTCGGGACGGAATATCACAGATTGCCGAGAGCACGACTTTTAATGGTCGGGGACTCTTGGATAATACGGATAGTTCCGATTTCCTTATTGGTACAGATGTCGGTGATACTATATCGTTAGACGGTGCCGATGCGACTGGGCTGGCACTCGGTATTTCTGGCCTTACAGTTGATACTACCGCAAATGCGACAGCTGCGTTTGGGGCAATAGATAATGCTTTAAGTCAGGTCAGTGGTTTTCGAGCTAACGTGGGAGCTACGATTTCACGATTTGAGGTTGCGGGTGAAAATATCTCAAGCCAGATTGAAAATGTTACAGCCGCGAATTCCTCGCTAGCTGATGCAGATATTTCAGCGCAAGTTACGAGCCTCGTGACGTCAAGAGTTTTGAATGAAGTTGAACTTGCTATGCAAGCGCAAGCAAACAAAAATCCTCAAGCTCTTCTTAAGATTTTAGAAAGTTAAGTTCTACAGTTTTTTGTATGATTAAAAAGGCATGGTTTTATTTGTATGAAGCCATGCCTTGTCGTGCGAGTTCGTCAGCACGTTCATTTTCTGGATGTCCTGCGTGACCTTTAACCCATTTCCACTCGACATCGTGGATTTTTAAAGCTTCAACAAGCTGTTTCCAAAGTTCGACATTCTTCACAGGTTTCTTGTTAGCTGTTTTCCAACCATTTTTTTGCCAGTTGAAGATCCATTTAGTGATACCATCTTTTACGTAGACGCTATCGGTCGTCAAGATAACGTAGGATGGCTTTTTAAGGGCATTTAAGGCTGATATAGCACCTTGAAGTTCCATGCGATTATTCGTGGTTTCTTGATCACCGCCACAGAGCTCTTTTTCATTATCTTTGTAAAGCAGTAAGGCTCCCCAGCCTCCAGGACCCGGGTTCCCTGAGCATGCGCCGTCTGTGAAAATATTTACTGGCGTTTTATTGCTCATAAGATGATCCCGTAATCTGAAACATTTTTAACGGACTGATGGAATTTTAGTTTATTGAGGTATTCTAGGGGATCTTTAGGCTTAACGAAGGCACCTTCTGGATGATTTACCCAATCGTAAAGACGGGTTAGTAAAAAGCGTAAAGAAGCACCGCGGGCAAGAATGGGCAGGGCCTTTAACTCTTCTTTTGTGAGAGGTCGGACCTCCTGATATGCTTTGATGAGCAACTGTGCTTTTGTTATATTAAACGAGTTGTCCAGTTCAAAACACCACGCATTTAAACAAATGGCAATTTCATAGGCGAGTAAATCATTGCAGGCGAAGTAGAAGTCAATAACGCCGGAGAGTTTTTCGTGTATGAAAAATACGTTATCTTGAAACATGTCGGCGTGGATGACGCCTTTGGGTAAAGTATCGGGCCAGTTTGCGTCAAGGAAAGTAAATTCGTCTTTTAGGGTTTGGGTTAGTCCGAGTTTTATTTGCTCGCCTTTTTCCTCACAGGCGTTGAGTACTTCTTCCCAGCCATCAACAGAAAGTGAGTTTGGACGTTGTATTTTGAAATCTTGTCCAGCGAGATGCATTTCGGCCATGGTTCGACCTAAAGCGCGACAATGAAAAGGTTGAATTCTCCGCGGCCACATGCCTTCCAAAAAGGCCGTTATAGCTGCGGGACGCCCGCAAAGTTCACGTAAGTTATTTCCATCTTTTCCGGCAATAGGAACTGGGCAGGATATGCCTTTTGCAGCAAGGTGCTGCATGTATCCCAGAAAGAACGGCAGATCTGTTTTTTCTACACGTTTTTCATAAAGAGTAAGGATGAAAAGCCCCAAGGTCGTATGGAGAATAAAGTTGGAATTCTCTACACCCTCGGCAATGCCTTTCAGAGAAAGAACCTCTCCGATGTTATATTCGGTGAGAAATGCGTCGACCTCATCGTCGGGAACTTCTGTATATACGGCCATTGAAGTCTCAGTGAATTTCTTTGTTTGTTGTGGTGTCCAGTAAAGCTTTGGGAACTCTAAAGACGACGTTCTCATCACGAATATTGATCTCTTCGATGGTGACGTCAAAGTGATCTTTACAGGCTTCGATGACTTCTTCAACGAGCACTTCTGGTGCCGATGCCCCGGCGGTGATGCCAAGGGTTTTGACGCCCACTAACTGTTCCCACTTTATATCGACAGCCCGTTGAACGAGAGCTGATTTATCGCAACCTTGTTTAAAGGCGACTTCAACTAATCTCTTTGAATTTGATGAGTTGGGAGCGCCGATGACAAGCAGGGCTTCACAGCGCTTGGCGATCGCTTTGACGGCTTCTTGTCTATTGGTGGTTGCGTAACAGATATCTTCTTTTTTCGGTTCAGACATGTTGGGAAACCGGCGCATTAATACTTTTACAATAGAGGCCGTGTCGTCAACAGAAAGCGTTGTCTGGGTGACGTACGCCAAATTATCGGGGTCAGAAACTTCCAGTTGTTCAGCGTCTTGTTCTGTTTCAACAAGAACAATAGATCCTTCGTCGATCTGTCCCATGGTGCCAATGACTTCGGGATGCCCTTCGTGACCGATGAGAATGACCTGCCTGCCGTCTTTCTCGTGGCGTTCGGCTTCTCTATGGACCTTGCTTACAAGAGGGCAAGTGGCATCGAAATAGAGCAACTCTCGGGCTTGCGCTGCTGCCGGAACCGATTTTGGTACGCCGTGGGCTGAAAAAATAACAGGGAGGCCTTCGGGGACTTCGTCAAGTTCCTGGACAAAAATAGCACCTTTTTGCTCTAGGTTCTCAACAACGAAACGGTTGTGTACGATTTCGTGCCTGACGTATACGGGAGCACCATGTTTAATCAATGCGCGTTCAACGATTTCGATCGCACGATCAACTCCTGCACAAAAACCTCGGGGGCTGGCGAGTAAAATGGTTAGAGATGGTTTCGTCATGAAGCTTGTCCGTATTTTCCCACGAGAATAACTCATGTTGATTCAGGGGCAACCTAATACACAGTTAAAGGCTAGAAAAGGCTTAAAGATAAAGTGGAACATCTTAGGGTAAAATACCGTGGTATAACAGTAGGGGTGTGTTCCTGCTTTGCAATGCTACAAATAGTCGTTAAAGTTGCCTCGAATCTTTCAAAACAGTTTTCCTAAAAGCTGTGATGAATATGGAAAAAATGAGGATGGGTAATGCTCTTGTAGAGTTGCTCTGATCATAATTTATAGGGTTAAAAGGTTTATGGGGCGTTTAATGAATTGGTCGCTATCTCGTCTGTTATCTATGCTTGCTTTGGCTGGGGTTACATTATTCGGGCTTGCTGGCTGTGGATTGATCGAACCAGAAAAGGCTCCTCCGGCATGCCCGGAAATTGTTGTGTTGAAAGAAGCGCAGGAGATGACACGTTTTCAAGGTAACGGGCGTGATCTAACGGATGTAACTTTCGAAGCCAGCATTAATAATTTTGTGAGGGGGTGTATTCTCGATGAAGAGACAAATGTCCTAAAAAATCAGCTGGTTGTCCGTTTTGAGTTGAATCAAGGGCCTGCAAGCGACGGAGGTGCGAAGTTTAATTATTTTGTTGCCGTCGCAACACATGATCGTAAAATTTTATCGAGAGAGTCTTTCTCTCTCGTCGCTCCTTTTGAGGGAAACAGAACCTCTGTGGCCATCGTTGATAACATATACCCTTCTATTTCCCTTGGTCGTGGGCAGACTGGCGAAGATTATATAGTCTTTATTGGCTTTGAACTTTCACGCAGTGAGCTTTATTATAATAAAACCAAACTATAAGCTCGGAAAACGATAATTCTCTCCCGGAGGGACGTATAGTACTCTTGTTGATTTATACTTGGGTAAGGCTTTGGGACGTAATTTTTAAACGTATCTTCCTAATTTGATTTGTTTCTGATCAGAAGTCCTTGATGAGACATCGCTTAAAATTTCCTTTTGGAAATAAGTCTATGATATTGAATAAATTTGGTCGCGTTCACTTAAAATTGTGTCGTGGCTAGTTGACTTTTGTTCAGAACAGCGTAAATGATTACAAATCAGGTTGTAGCTATACAATTTGATATTTGCCGTAATACCTCTCGCGGGAGAGTCTGTTAAAAAGTTTCCGACAGGAAATTTTTTGAATGGCGCCGAAGGAGCAACCGCCCCGGAAACTCTCAGGCACACGGACCGCAGAGGCAGGCAACTCTGGAAAGCTTTGCAAAATGTAAAGCACCGACGGAGTAAGCAGGAGTGTTTTATCTCTTGTGAATCTCTCAGGTTCTAAGACAGAGGGGGATGCAATAGTCGATTGACTATTGTGTTTTGTCCTTTGTGCTACGGAGCTTGTTTATGTCGGAAAACCTTAAAAAAACACCCCTTTATGATTTGCATGTGGAATTGGGTGCCAAAATGGTTCCTTTCGCGGGTTATTCCATGCCTGTGCAATACCCTGCTGGAATCATGACCGAACATAAACATACCCGTACTGGTGCAGCCATCTTTGATGTGTCTCATATGGGTATTGTTCGTTTGATGGGTGAAAACGCAATTCCCGCACTTGAAAGTTTATTACCTGCAGACCTCGAAAACTTAGCTGAGAACTCAATTCGCTACAGCTTTTTTACCAATGATGCCGGCGGTATTCTTGATGATTTGATGATCACAAAAGTCCCCGGCGGTTTGAGCTTAGTTATTAACGCTGCTTGTAAAGACGCGGATATTGCGCACATCAAATCTAAAATTGGGAACCAAGTTGAAGTTGAAGTTGAGTACGGCAATGCTCTTATCGCACTTCAAGGACCTAAATCTGTAGACGTACTTACTCGCTTTGATGCCCGCTGTGCTGACATGAAGTTTATGACATTCATGACGTTGGACATTAATGGCGTTAGTTGTCAGGTAAGCCGTTCAGGCTATACAGGCGAAGATGGGTATGAGATTGCAATTCCGGGCGATAAAGCCGAGGCAATTGTCCGCCGTCTGTTGGACGAGCCAGAAGTTGAAGTTTCCGGTTTAGGCGCGCGCGATTCTCTCCGGATGGAAGCTGGCCTTTGCCTGTATGGCAATGATATCGATACCACAACAACTCCAATTGAAGCTGGTCTGATTTGGGCTATTCAAAAAAGGCGCCGGACCGAAGGCGGCTTTCCAGGCGACGATGTGATTCTTAAACAGATAGCCGATGGGGCGCCCCGTCGGCTGGTCGGTATTCTTCCTGAAGGCCGTGCACCATTACGGGCCGGTGTTGAAATTGCGAACGCTGACGGTGACGTCGTTGGTAAAGTGACTAGCGGAGGCTTTGGGCCATCTGTTGGCGGGCCGATTGCAATTGCTTATGTGGCTTCAGACTACAAAACACCAGATACTGCGTTGAACGCTTTGGTCCGCGGTAAGGAGTTGCCGTGTCGTGTTGTGAAAATGCCGTTTGAGCAAAAAAGCTATTTCCGCGGTTAATAATCAGACTTCCCTTGGGATAATTCCCAATAAAACAGGGCTACGTCCCACATAACAAACCCTTGAATAAAAAAACATTAGGTAAAAGGATCAGGATTATGAGTGAAGTTAAATTCAGTGAAGACCACGAATGGATTGTTGTTGATGGTGACATTGGCACAGTAGGAATTACAGAATTTGCTCAAGAGCAGCTTGGCGATGTCGTTTTTGTTGAAGTACCTGAAGAAGGTAAAGAGCTTGAGCAGGGGGATGAAGCTGCGGTTGTCGAATCTGTTAAAGCCGCAAGTGAAGTTCTGGCCATTTGTGATGGTGAAGTAATTGAAGGTAACGAAGCTCTGGCTGATGAACCAAGCCTGGTAAACTCTGCCCCAATGGGTGAAGGCTGGTTCTACAAAGTCAAGATCTCTGATCCTTCGCAGCTTGATGAACTCATGGATGCAGATGCCTACAAAACCTTCATTGAAGGCCAAGGCTAATAAATTTGGGCTAAATGGGTTGTTTCATAACTCTCAAATTTAGCTCAAAAGTTTTAGCCCGTAATTTTTAAGAAAGACTGCACTAACGAGTGCGTTTGGATAATACCAGCCCTTTGCAGGGCTGGGCATTCATCTGATGATTAAGGAATTCGTCATGTCTGATACAAAAATGTCTCTTCTGGACTTAGAACAGAAAACTGATTTTGTTCGTCGCCACATCGGCCCGAATACTGCTGAGCAAACTGAAATGCTTGCATTGCTTGGGCTTGGCTCTTTGGAAGAGCTTTCTGACAAGACTGTACCAAAAGCTATTCTGGAAACAGATGCTCTTGCTTTGGCGGGAAGCCAGACCGAAACTGATGTACTTGCTCACGCCCGTTCAATTGCGATGAAGAACAAGGTTTTTAAATCGTTCATCGGTATGGGCTATTACGGTACGCATGTTCCAAAAGTCATCTTGAGAAACGTTCTTGAAAATCCAGGTTGGTATACGGCCTATACGCCTTATCAAGCTGAAATTTCACAAGGCCGTCTTGAAGCAGTTTTGAATTATCAGACAATGATTACTGATCTTTCGGGCATGGAGTTAGCAAACTCTTCCATGCTTGACGAGGGCACGGCTGCGGCTGAGGCGATGACTTTCTGTCGTCGTGTGGCTAAAAGTAAAGCAACAGTTTTCTTTGTTGATCAGGATTTATTGCCGCAAAGCATCGCGGTAATTAAAACGCGTGCTGATGCGCTTGGTTATGAAGTTCTTGTGGGGGATCCGCGTAAAGATTTGGATCCGACAGCTGTATACGGTGCTTTATTCCAGTATCCGGGTGTTTCCGGTCGTATTGATGACTATAGCGATCTCATTGCGGCTATTCAGGCAAACAAGGGCCTCGCAGGTTTGGCTGCTGACCTCCTTGCGTTGACATTGATCAAAAGCCCTGGTGAGCTAGGTGCTGATTTTGCGATCGGTTCTGCGCAACGCTTTGGTGTTCCAATGGGCTTTGGGGGGCCGCACGCTGGATATTTTGCAACGCGTGATTCTTTTAAACGTTCTATTCCTGCTCGTTTGGTTGGTATGTCGGTTGATTCTCATGGGGAACCAGCTCTTCGTATGGCTTTGCAGACCCGTGAGCAGCATATTCGTCGTGATAAAGCGACAAGTAATATTTGTACTGCTCAGGCGCTTCTTGCCAACATGGCAGGTTTTTATGCGACCTATCACGGCCCTGAAGGTCTCAAGACAATCGCGCGGCGTGTTGCCCGATTAACATCGATTTTTGCTGCGGGCCTAAAGGCTGCTGGGATCGAAGTTCTTCACGACGCTTTCTTCGATACTGTGTCGATTAAAGTTGAAGGTAAAGCAGACGCTATTGCTGCAAAAGCCCGTGATAATAAAATGAACCTTCGGGTCGTGGACGCTGATACTCTTGGTGTTTCTGTTGATGAAACGACCTCTCGTGATGATATCGAAGTTCTGTGGTCTGTATTTGGTGTTGCTGGTCCATCAGTTGTTGAGCTAGACAAAACAACTGATAGTAATCTTCCTGTGGCGCTTGCACGTCGTACAAAGTTTCTAACTCACCCGACCTTTAACAGCTACCACTCTGAAACAGAGATGATGCGTTACCTTCGGAAGTTAGCTGATAAAGATATCGGTTTGGACAGGGCAATGATCCCACTGGGGTCATGTACAATGAAGCTGAACGCCGTGACAGAGATGATCCCGGTTACTTGGCCTGAGTTTGGGGAAATTCATCCCTTCGTTCCTCTTGATCAAGCACAAGGTTATGTTGAGCTTATCAAAGATCTGGAAAACATGTTGGTTGAGATCACTGGGTATGATGCGGTTTCTCTTCAGCCTAATTCTGGTTCACAAGGTGAATACGCTGGCTTGTTGGCGATCCGTAAATACCATGAAAGCCGTGGTGATTTGCAACGAAACATCTGCCTGATCCCTGCCTCAGCTCACGGAACAAATCCAGCTTCAGCGGCTTTGGCCGGAATGAAAGTTGTGGTTGTTAACTGTGACGAAGAAGGCTACGTCGATAACGAAGATCTATATGCCAAAGCAGAAAAGCATCAGGAAAATCTTGCTGCAGTAATGATTACCTATCCTTCTACACATGGTGTGTTCGAAGAAGAGGTTCGTAAAACCTGTAGTATTGTTCATGATTTCGGCGGTCAGGTTTATGTCGACGGTGCAAACATGAATGCGATGGTTGGTCTTGCTAAACCGGGGCATTTTGGTGGTGATGTTTCCCACCTTAACTTACATAAAACATTCTGTATTCCACACGGTGGTGGTGGCCCAGGTGTTGGCCCGATCGGGGTTGGTAAACATCTTGCTCCGTTCTTGCCAAATCATTCCTTGGTTAATGAAGCTGGACCTGAAACAGGTCAGGGTGCTGTTACTTCTGCTCCTTGGGGATCTGCGAGTATTCTACCTATTACTTGGAGCTACCTAAAGTTAATGGGGTCGGCTGGCTTGAAAAAAGCCACACAGGTTGCAATTTTGAATGCAAACTATTTAGCCAAACGTCTCTCTGATCACTACCCCGTTCTATATAGCTCCAAAAACGGTATGGTGGCGCATGAGTGCATTATTGATGTGCGTCCAATCAAAGATGATATTGGCGTTACTGTTGATGATATCGCTAAACGTTTGATTGATTATGGTTTTCACGCACCAACAATGTCTTTCCCAGTGCCTGGTACATTGATGATTGAACCTACTGAATCCGAATCAAAATATGAGATTGATCGTTTGGCTGATGCAATGATTTCAATCCGTAAAGAGATTGATCGAGTAGCTTCAGGGGAACTCCCGCTTGAGGACAATATGCTATGTAATGCACCGCATACTGCTGCTTCAATGCTCTCTGAGACCTGGGATCATCCTTATTCACGTGAAGAAGCTGCATACCCTGTAGCTGCTCTGCGTGATGGTAAATATTGGGCACCTGTTGGACGTGTGGATAATGTCTACGGTGATCGGAATCTAGTTTGCTCTTGCCCTTCTATCGAGAGCTATAGAGACGCGGCTGAATAGGCCGCTGCAACGGAGAGACCAGATGAGGCCAATTGCTGGGTGTCTCATTGATCTGATCTCTCCGTCCTGACTGGGCGCGTATGTTAGGCAAGGGACGGCTTAACATACTTGGAATGGGGCCGCACCTCATTCCCGCCCGTTGCTGGGACTGGAGTTCGCGTGCAAACGCGGACTCCTTTTTTATTTTATTGCTACCAAGATGTCTATTGCTGATTTTATTAATGGGAGTACCATGGCCGAATTCCCCATATGAACTTTGTTGAAAATGTCATATGAATGAATGGGGAACCCTTAAATCAGTAAAAAATTTGGAGTGTATTTATGTGCCGTTGGCTAGCCTATTCCGGAGATGAGATATTTTTGGAAGAACTCCTCTTTAAGCCTGAAAACTCGCTAGTTGAACAATCTCTGCATGCAACAGAGGCAAAGGTAGCAACGAACGGTGATGGCTTTGGGGTCGGGTGGTATGGTCAAAAAGAAATTCCCGGTTTGTATCGAGAAATTATGCCAGCATGGAATGACTGTAACCTTCAGCACTTAGCAAACCAAATTCGCTCGTCACATTTTTTTGCTCATGTCCGAGCTTCTACAGGGACTGCGACTTCTCGGGCAAATTGTCATCCCTTTGCTTATGATAATTGGATGGGAATGCATAACGGTCAAGTCGGTGGATATGAACACTTTAGACGACCACTTGAAGCCCATATTACTGACGAACATTATGCCAAACGGATGGGGACTACAGATAGTGAAGCCTTGTTCTATATGCTATTCAAACTTGGTTTGAAACGTGACCCTGTCAACGCAATCAGAACAATGGTTGAAATCGTTACCAGCTTACAAAAGCAATATCATATTACAGAAGCTTTCCGCTGTACGATGGCTATAACAGACGGCACACGGATTTACTGCCTTCGGTACTCGAGTGATCGCTATGCACCCTCATTGTACTGGAGACATCAAGATGGACGCCTAGTCGTGGTTTCTGAGCCTTTAACAGATGATCATACGGATTGGAACAAAGTTCCTGAATCTCACATCTTGATTGCCAACAGAGCTGATGTGGAAGAAATCGTCGCACTTTAAAGCGTCATTCTATTGATTAAGGGGCCAAATTTTATTGTAACCTCTTTTTTTAATGTCTTTACTAGAGCTGATACCGCATTGGATTGTTAGGATCATCTGTTCAAATCAAGCTACTATTTGTGTCGC
>NZ_JBHUII010000001.1:0-386173 GCF_042682825.1 Kiloniella antarctica | reverse complement strand
AAATCAGTGGAATTTATCACCAAGAGAATTGATTGAATCGTCTAACAATGCTTTGGATTTTGCTTTTGTCATGCTGGCCGTCAAAAGATTTTTTGTTGCAGCCATAGCAATTTCAACAGCTTGATTGCGGACTTCATTCAGAGCAGCAGTTTCTGCTTGAGTAATTTTGTCCATTGCTTGTTGTTCGCGACGCTTTAGTGATTCTTCGAGATCCTTGGCAGCTTCGACATGGAGGCGTTTGGCTTCCTGTTTTGCGTGCTCAATGATTTCTTCTGCTTCACTCAATGCATCACGTTGCTTGCGTTTATATTCAGCAAGAGTTTTCTGGGCTTCTTCTCGTAATTTTTGAGCTTCATCAAGTGTCTTGCGGATAGCTTCGCCACGTGCGTCTAAGCTAGCAACGATTCCTTTGCCGCCTTTAACAACAACAATGAACACAAACATAAAGAAAGAAACGCCAACCCAAAAACCAGGATTATTTAAGAATTCCATAACTAGCCTTTCCCTCCCAGTGCATCGTCAACAGCTTTGCTGACTTTGGACTCGGTCACATCAGACCCTAGGAGTTTGCCAGTTGCTGCAGCAGCAACCTCAACAGCCACATCTTTGATGTGCTCCATTGCTTCGCTACGAGCAGCATTAATTTTGTCTTCTGCGATCTGGGTTTTGTCTGCGAGTTGAGCGTCGAATTCAGCCTGGCGTTTAGCACCAATTGCTGCGATTTCATCTGCAGATTCTTTCAGAGCCGCAAGAGCAGAAGCTCGCGCATCTGCAATAGCCTTTTGATAATCCGAAAGGACTTCTTCAGCTTCTTGCTTTAAGCGTTCTGCTTTTTCCAGATCACCAGAAACTCTGTTTTCACGTTCTTCCAAAATGGAAGTAAGACGTGGCAATGCAAGTTTGGCCATCAGGAAATAGAGCGCACCGAAGGTAACGATAAGCCAGAAGATTTGGCTTACGAACGTATCGATTTGTTCAAATTGTGGCATCGTGCTACACGCCTTGTTCAGTTATCAAAATCGGATCAGATAAAAGTCTGATAGGCCGACACACAACCAGACATCAAAGATATCTGTGAATATCGGCCTAACAATCTGTTTCGATTAAGCGACGAACAGAAGGATCAGAGCAACTAGTAGTGAGAATAGTGCGATAGCTTCTGTAACAGCAAAGCCGATCCAGATGTTTGCACCAATTTCGTCTTTAGACGCTGGGTTACGAGCAATCGCCTGAAAATAGCTTGACCATACGTTACCAACACCAACACCTGCACCAATCATACCAAGAGTAGCAAGACCAGCACCAATGAGTTTTGCAGCTTCTGCTTCCATAGTTCTCGAGCTCCTTATAACGCTGAGCGTTAGATAGATAAAAAATAAATCGATTTCTGAAATGTTCTTAGTGCAGATGGATCGCATCATGCAAGTAGATACAAGTCAGGATAGTGAAGACGTAAGCTTGTAACGCCCCCACCAAGAGTTCCAGCGCTTGAATACTGACGAGGACTGGCAAAACAAAAACGCCAAACACGCCAAGCATAATCAAGAAACCGCCAAGGACTTTCAGTAGAACGTGGCCAACGACCATGTTTGCAAAAAGTCTCACAGACAGGCTGATGGGTCGTGATAGATAAGAAACTAGTTCGATCGGGATCAAGATGACCGCAGTCCACAACGGCGCACCGTGTGGGAAGAAAAGGCGAAGAAAACCTGTTCCATGGCGGACAAATCCGATTACCGTAACAGCTAAAAAGATAACAATTGCCATCGCAAAAGTAACTACAATATGGCTGGTAAAGGTAAAGGTTCCCGGTACGAGACCAATAATGTTTCCAAAAAGGATAAACATGAAGAGCGAGAAGACAAACGGGAAGTACTGACGGCCGGCTGAACCGACGTTATCCCGGAGAAGGTTTGCAACCATCTCGTAACTCATCTCTGCCATGCTCTGCCAACGACCGGGAACCAATGCCCGTCCGCGGGTTGAATAGACAAGAAATCCTGTAATTAGAACAGTAGACAGCGCCATAAAGAGGGCTGAATTGGTAAAGGAAATATCGTAATTACCTAGTTGTATGGACACAAGCGATTGTATCTCGAACTGGTGCATTGGGTCGATTGAACCTGATGCCACGAGTCATCCCCTCTAATTTACTCTGCGTCATCTTCACGATTATCGCGAAGATGCTTCTTGTTTTCTAACTGTTTAGCGACCCTCAGTATATTTACAAAGGCCGCCCCGATACCAAGGAAGAAGAAAATAATCATCAACCAAGGTTTTGTCCCTAACCATATGTCGAGATAATAACCAATCCCGAAGCCCATGATCAGAGCTGCAACTATTTCAACCGATATGCGGAAACCTACCGCCATACCGCTTGCCGCCTCAGCTCGATTATTGGATACAGGATTATTTACCTGTTCATGACGCTCGCGAGCCGCGCGCAGTCTTTTATCCAAGTCCGTCAAAGACGAATGATCTTCAGGATTTGGCATATTTTAGCCCTCCTGATGGCTACTAATTGAGCTGAAGTAGCACCTGTTAAACGCGGGCGCAACATACTGGTAGGTTCATAGCTATGTCAAGAGAGAAACCGCCCTGTTTTCGCCCTAATTCGTGATCAAGTGCACCGTAATTTTATTGTAACTGAGTAGAAGGGCTTGAGAGCCGTGCATTAGGCGCTAATAACTTTGGTGGTAAATGCTTGATGCAAATAGAAACTTACATACTGGTCACTATAAAGCAGTAAGGGGGCTCTCAAGGATAAATCCTCTAGGTTTCCTATTTGTCAGGATTTGTTTCTTCTGCTAATTCATCAGCCGTTTCCAAATTTACCGAAACCAGCTGACTGACCCCGCGTTCACTCATCGTGACGCCAAATAAACGGTGAACACGGGCCATCGTCATGCGGTGGTGCGAAATGATTAAAAACCTTGTGGATGTGCTTTGAACAAGCTCTTCAACAAGCTTGCAAAAGCGATCGACATTTGCGTCATCAAGAGGAGCGTCAACTTCATCTAAAACGCAGATAGGAGCGGGGTTCGTTAAGAAGACCGCAAATAAAAGTGATAAAGCAGTAAGTGCTTGTTCTCCGCCAGACAAAAGCGACATAACTTGGAGGCGCTTTCCAGGCGGACTTGCCATAATTTCCAACCCTGCTTGTAGGGGGTCCTCAGCGTCAGTGAGGGCGAGATAGGCTCGTCCGCCGCCAAAAAGACGTACAAAAAGTTCGGAAAAATGTGTATTCACAAGATTGAAGGCCTTGAGAAGTCTTTCGCGACCCTCTTTGTTGAGATTGGCGATGCCCTGACGAAGCTTGTTAATTGCGAGAAGGAGGTCTTCTTTATCACTTAACGTTGTCTTGATTTGAGTATCGAGTTCTTCGGCCTCTTTTTCTGCCCTAAGATTCACAGGTCCCATATTGTCACGCTCAGAGGTTAATCGGGCGTGTTTTCTGGTGACATCTTCTTTGGAGGGAAGATTTTCGTCAAGTTTGATTTCTGCAATGGAGAGTGCTTTTTCGAGAGAGCAGCCTAACCTTTCTCTTACACGATCAATCAGCACTCCCACGGATTGTTTTGCTTGGGAAACTTCGGATTCTGCACGAATCATGATTTCTCGAGCTTGGAACAGGCTTTGTTCAGATTCTCTAAGCTGTCGATCTATTTCCGCTTGTTGTAATTCTGACACTCGGAGAGCCTCGGTTGCCTCTTTTTGTTCGTTCTCGGCTCGTTTGAGCGATATTGTTAAGGCTGTGCGCTGTTGTTGGAGCTGGTCGGGCTTTTTGTTCCAGATACTAATCTCTGATTCGATCCGTTGAATTCGGGTATCGATTTCACTTAAGTATTGCTTCGCTTCTTTTGTGCGTCGTGTCCAGGATATGAGCTCTTCCTTAATATTGGCAAGACGCTGTTTCCGCCTGTTGGTATCATGCTTAAACTGATCAAGCTTGGCCCTGTTGGATGCGAGCGCCTGTCTGTTTGTAGAGAGCTTTCTTTTTAAGTTTGATATTCGATTTTTTTCATTCTCAAGATTGGGTAAATTTTTTAATTCGTTCTTTATTTCTTCCAGATGGTTGAGGGTTTCCTTGTGGTCTTGGTTTAATCGCCCGATGTTTTCTTCTGCAACATTGAGCTGATGGACGAGGTGATCTTTTTCTCTGGTGAGTTCAATTTGTTTGTTTTTTAAAGCTGAGACATCGTTGAAGGCTTTGTTAGTTTTCTCCCGCAGATCTTTTTCTTGTTCCAATGACTTTTCTAACTGGCTTTTTATTTTGGAGTGTTTCTTCTGCGCGCGTATAAAAATGTTATGGGCTTTTTCTTTCAGATGATGAAGTTTTTCTAATCTGTTTTTCTGTTCTAATCTGACTGTGGCAGAGGATGGTGCGTCGTCGCGAATAGTTAATCCGTCCCAACGCCACAAGGTTCCTTCACGTGATACTAAGCGTTGCCCAGGGGCAAGTTGGGCATAGCTGTCTTTAGTTATATCCCCGGTTTCGATTAACCCGATTTGAGAGAGGCGAGTGTGTAACCGTACCGGTGCTGTCACGACCTCAAGCAGAGAAGGGATGCCTTGGGGGAGAGAAGGAAGACCTGTTCTTAGGGGGAGATCGTGCCAATGAGCAACGGCTTCTTCTTGCGATCCTGCATTTAGATCTTCGCCCAATGCTGCTCCCAATGCCTTTTCATATCCAGACTTTACGGTCAATTCTTCAAGGATGGGATCGGAAACACCACCAATTTCGTGATGAAGCATCTTTGTCAGGGCCTCAAACTCTGCCGTTATTTTTTGGTAATTATTTTGTGTCTCTTGAAGTGCATCTCTTGTTTCTCCCTCTTCTTCGCGGAGGGTTTGTAATGTCAATTCAGCGTTTGTTGCTTGGTTTTTGGTGTGATTGAGATTGGTTTCAGCTTGGTCTAGGTGCTGATTTATTTCAGTTAAGGTCGAATCACTTTTTTGTTTTGAAGAAAGATCTAAGGTTAATTTTTGTTGATTCTCTATAAGTTGTTCTAGGCGAGTAGTTTGATTTGAGAACTCTGAAATCTGCCGAGTTAAGCTGGATGTCTGTGCCTCATTTGTGGCAATCTGTGCCCCGATTTGTGCAATCTGTCCATCGGTTTCAGCGACCTCACTTGCGTTTGATTTACATAATTCTTCGATCTTTTTTTGATCTTGAGCAAGGTTTTGTTTTTTTTGTTCAATTTCAAAGTGCTCGTTTGTGAGGCGCTTTTCGGCGTCCAAGGCATCTTTATTTATGCTGGCTGCGCGTTCTTTGTCTTTATTTAACTGGGCGAGTAACTCTTGTGCTTGAGAGAGAGCCGTTATTGCTTGCCGTTCTTCTTGTTGAAGGTTTTCTTGGCTAACGAGAAGCTTCTGGAGCTGAGTTGCCGCTGATGTTTCTGTTTCTCTAAGGGAAGGTAGTGTCGCGGCAATTGTTACTTGTGCCGTTGATTTTTGAGCTGCTATCTTTGTTTTTTTAGAAACACTGTTTTGGGCAATTTTGAGTTGTTCTTCAGCGTGGCAAAGAAGGCTGTTAGCCTCAACGGATTCGTAATGAAGCAATATGGCTTCATGTTGCCTAATGAGCTGGGCAAGGTTTCGGTAACGATTAGCTTGTCGGGCTTGTTTTTTGAGGCCTTGAAGCTGGGCATCAAGGGTAAGGACGACATCTTCCAGTCGCTCAAGATTGGTTTCTGCCGCTTTTAATCTTAGCTCTGCTTCGTGGCGTCGGGAGTGCAGGCCGGTAATTCCCGCAGCTTCTTCGAGGAGGCCGCGGCGGCTAATAGGTCTGGCATTGATGATTTCCCCAATTCTCCCTTGGCTTACGAGGGCCGTGGATTGTGAGCCACTGGCGGCGTCAGCGAAGAGAAGCTGCACGTCGCGGGCGCGGACATCTTTACCGTTCACTTTGTAGTTCGATCCACTGCCCCGTGAAATGCGTCGAATAACCTCTATTTCTTCATAATTATTAAAGGCCGCCGGGGCAGTCCGGTCGCTGTTATCAAGGAGAAGGCTGACTTCGGCAATGTTTCGGGCCGGGCGTGTTGCTGATCCGGCAAAGATGACGTCGTCCATTTCACTGCCACGCATCCGTTTGGCGGACGTTTCCCCCATAACCCAACGCAGGGCTTCAACCAGATTGGATTTGCCGCATCCATTCGGTCCGACAACCCCGGTCATGCCTGAAGTGATCAGAAGTTCTGTCTGATCTACGAAGGATTTGAATCCGCTGAGGCGTAGTTTTTTAAACTGTACCAACTGTGCGGATCTCCGGTTTTTGGTATATCCCCCCGTCAGGACGAACCTTACGGATATATGCCGTTGTTTCAGTTGTCATAATGAAAAGAGTAGCTTGAAGAGTATATCTCTGCAACAGCGGGGAACGATCTCTTGTTAGGGTATAGGCCAGAAATGAGACTGATCGAGCACAAAAAAAGGCCCCTTGAGACATCAAGAGGCCTTTTGTTTTCTTGCCAAAAGAGACTTAGCTTGCGTCTTCGAGCAGATCGTTCATAGCATCGTAATCTCTGCCGCCGGCAAAAACTTCGCCATTAATGACAAAGCTTGGGGTTGAGTTGATGCCAAAGACAGATTTCCCGTCGCGGGCTTGAGTAATAATGCGGTTGGCAACTTCTTTGTTGTTCAGGCATTCCTCAAAGCGTTCTTTGTTCATGCCTGCGAGTAGGGCGATCTTTTGCAAACCATCCATTGGGTTTTCACCAAAGGCCCATACTTTTTGCTGTTTGAAGAGTAATTCCAAGAATGGGAAGTAACGGTCATCTTCAAAACACTCAGCGATGATCGAACCGCGTAAGGCCACACCATCCAAAGGCATGTGACGGTAAACCAGCCGGGCTTTTCCGGTATCAATCCAGTTTGCCTTGATATCAGGCATAATAGTTTCGTGGAAATTAGCACAGTGTGGACAGGTGAGAGAGGCGTATTCGATTATTGTGACCGGGGCATTAATGTCACCGAGAATACGATCTTGATCTGTCACTTCTCCTGCAGCATGGGCCGATGTGACGGAGGTAAGGGATGCTGCGAGAGGAAAGCCTAGGGCAAAAGTTGCAGCATTACGGATGAAAAGCCGTCTATTCATTGTCTGTAAAATTCCTGAACTGCTAAGAAAATATGTGTGTCTTATTATTGGTAATCTAGTCTAGTGGTAACTGTGGCGGCAATAGGGCAATGTGGTCGGATCACTTTTTATTGATCTTGTTCTTTGCCTTTAGCGTTTGGGCAATTCGTTCCAACGATAGCCTAAGGGCTTCGTTTTTAACGTCTGCGAATTCGGTTTGGATCGTCTGTTGTTCAATTTTATTGAGCATAGGTAATTTTGGGGGCGTTTTTCTTTCAACTTTATAAAGCGGCCCTTGCTGTATGGAGAGCTTAGCAATTGCCCTATACCCAAAATGACTGTTTACCCGTTCAATTAACTGCGGTGCTTGTTGTTGAATTACGAGGGCAAAAGCAGGATCGGCCTTGATCAGTAGAGTGCCATCATTACGCACACCTTGGCTTGGGTAACGCAATTTGATAGGAAGGCATTGAGTGGAGAGCTCCTTGCCGACAATGGCGCTCCAATCTTCTATTAGTCCTGCCTCGGCAAAACCTCTTTTTCCTGTAAGTTGTTTTGTTAGACGGGGCAGGGAGGCGGCGATCGGACGCATGGTTTTTTGGCGGCGAATGGGAATGTCATTCTCTGGTTTTGTGCTCGATATCGTTTTTGTTCCCTTACTGGTACTCGGGCTTATACCGGGCCTTGTTCTAGGGATCTTTTTCTTTGTAGGGGCTTTAACCATTATTTCTACGCGTTCTTTCTGGCCATTCAGTCCATTGAGTTCATTTGATCCCAACCGGATTGAGACGCAGTATAGTCCAGTCCTGTTTATTTGACAGTGGCGATTCGCATCATTTTTATGTGTTAGTTCTTATTTTAAAAGCGAGGTTTGACCTGAGTGTGTGGTGGGGAAGAGTTGGGGATGATTTCTGAGAGTCTGTTGCCGTGGTACGACAAGCACGCACGTGATCTACCTTGGCGGTTGTCGCCGAGGCAACGCTGCGCAAATCCTGAGCGACAATTTACAGACCCGTATCATGTTTGGTTAAGCGAAATTATGTTGCAACAGACAACTGTTGTAACGGTGAAGTCTTATTATCTTAAGTTTTTGGATTTATGGCCCACTGTTCATGAACTTGCCGCAGAGGAACTCGATAAGGTTTTGAGTGCGTGGGCAGGACTTGGCTATTACGCGCGTGCACGGAATCTTCATCGGTGTGCCAAAATGATTTCTGAAGATTTTGGCGGAGTGTTCCCGAATAATGAAGAAGATTTGTTGGTGTTGCCTGGGGTTGGTCCCTACACCGCTGCGGCGATTTCAGCAATTGCGTTTGATGAACCATCAACGGTTGTTGATGGTAACGTGGAGCGTGTGATTGCTCGTTTCTATGCCCTTAAAGACCCCTTGCCTGGGGTGAAGGGGCAGATGAAGGCTTGTGCTGCGAAGCAAACACCAGCTCAACGTTCAGGAGATTATGCGCAGGCGATGATGGACCTTGGCGCAACAATCTGTACGCCCCGCTCTCCTGCGTGTGTGATTTGTCCCATCCAGGAAAATTGCAAGGGTCGTAAGGGGGGTATTGCGGCAGATTTGCCCAAAAAAGCTCCAAAAAAGATAAAGCCGACACGTCGAACCTATGCTTATGTTTTTAAGGACAACAAAGGGCGTGTCTTGCTGCGCCGCCGACCTGATAAAGGGTTGCTCGGCGGGATGACAGAGGTGCCAACGAGTGGCTGGTTAGAAGGGCAGGACCCCCTACTTGATCCGACGTTGGAGGTCCTGGCCGAGTGGGATTCCTTTCAAGGGATTGTTAAACATACCTTCACCCATTTTCACTTTGAGATTGTGGTGCGCAGTGCAGAGTTTTCGCAAGATGTATCTAGGCTTGCAAAGGAGCTGGGGGCGAGTTGGCACAGTGAAGATGACTTTGGAGCGTTGGCCCTGCCAACGGTGATGAAAAAAATACTTCGGCATGCTAAATTATCTACTTAATTCAACATAAAAAAGCCCGCTCATGCGGGCTTTTTTATTATAGTTAATATGGATGAGAAAGTTAGTTCGTCATTTCTGCGCGAACTTGTTGGCGGAGGACATCAATAGAGACTTCACTCCCCTCGGCATCCATGTGCCAGTAGGTCCAGCCATTACAGGCTGATGCGCCTTGAACCATGGCACCAACCTTATGAATCGAGCCTTGGAATTCTTTTGATATTAGGCTGCCATCGGCTCGAACCTTTGCGGAGAATTTTTTCTTTGGTCCGTAAAGGGTCGTTCCTGGTTCCAATAGCCCGCGTTCAAGGAGGGTACCAAATGGAATTCTGGGTTGTTCGCGTTTTTGTTCGATGGTTACAAGATCAATATCATCAAGTTGCTTAACTTGTGAAATTCGTTTTTCAGCAATCTTGACGTATTCTTCGTCTTGCTCAATACCAATATAACTGCGGCCCAATCGTTTGGCGACAGCACCTGTTGTGCCCGTGCCAAAGAAAGGATCGAGAATAACGTTACCGGGTTTCGTCGAAGAAAGGATGACCCGGTGAAGTAAGGATTCTGGCTTTTGGGTAGGGTGAGCTTTGTCGCCGTCGTTATTTTTTAGGCGCTCTCCGCCATTGCAAATAGGCAAGAGCCAGTCACTTCGCATTTGTATGTCGTCGTTTAACGCCTTCATGGATTCGTAATTAAAGGTGTACCTAGACGTTTTAGACTTTGCGGCCCAAATCATGGTTTCGTGGGCATTCGTAAAGCGTCGACCCCGGAAATTTGGCATTGGGTTTGATTTGCGCCAGATGACATCGTTCAGCATCCAGTAATCCAAGTTTTGTAACAAGGCCCCGACGCGATAGATGTTGTGGTAGCTGCCAATGACCCAGAGTGTACCATTGTCTTTTAGAACTCTGCGTGCCGCCTGAAGCCATTTCCAGGTGAACTCGTCGTAAGCCCGGAAGCTATCAAACTTGTCCCAATCGTTATTGACGGCATCAACCTTGGAGTTGTCCGGACGTGTAAGTTCACCCGCTAACTGCAGGTTATACGGAGGATCCGCAAAGATCACATCAACTGACTTTTCAGGTAAGCTGTTCATGATCTCGACACACTCACCGAGATGGACAACATTTTTCTTCACTAAGGTAGACTCCTCTTGACTCGAGTCCCCCATTTTGAGTCACCTTGGAGTCGCGGTCAAGTGATTTTTCTCGTAAGAGTCAAGTAAAGAGTCATAAGAGTCAGTCGGTTAGCTCGAGTCGCTCCCGGATAGGACGAAATGTGCGACGATGAGCAGGTGTAACCCCAAGATCTAGTAGGGCGGCCTGATGTTCGGGTGTTCCGTACCCCTGATTTCTTTCCCAGCCATATCCTGGGTATTGAATCGATAATTGATGCATTTGCCGGTCTCTATTTACTTTGGCGACCACGGAAGCGGCGGCAATTGAGAGGCTAATGCTGTCACCCTTAACAACGGCTTTCCCAGGGCAAGGTAGTTCGGGGAGCCGATTTCCGTCGATTAAAATAGCGTCAGGGTGAAGAGCGAAGGGAGGTCGGCTCAAGTTGGTGATAGCCCGCTGCATGGCGAGCATAGATGCTTGGAGAATATTTATTTCATCAATTTCTTCAATTGATGCCTCGCCGAGAGCAATTTTAACAACACCAGTTTTATTTAATAATTGGAGTTGTGTGTCGATTTGTTCGCGTTTTTTTATTGAGAGCTTTTTTGAATCATCAAGCAGGGCAACCAATTTTCTCGGGAGTCTTTTACGATTGAGCCATGCCGCTGCAGCAACAACAGGGCCAGCCCAGGGGCCACGCCCAACTTCGTCAACGCCCACAATAATTGCGTTTTTAAGATCATACTCTTTCGCAATTTCTCGTTCTTTTGAAAAATCAGGCATTTTTAATCTGGATTAATATTCTTTTTCGCAGGGGATGTTTTTGAATTTTTGGCAAGGCTCGTGTCACTGGTCTCAATTATATTTGTGCTGTCGGGATCCTGAGCATTCGGAGTTTCTGATGTAACCTGATCTTTTGTTTGTAACCATTTGCCAAATATTTTTTGAAAAGTTCTCTCAGCAAGAGAAGTTGTTCTTATGATAGCGCCGACCTCAGGACCATATGTTAGGCGCATGGTCTCCGCGCCCGAAGTGATGCCGAGCTTTTTGATTTGATGTAATCTTCTTGCGGTGAAAAGCCAAAAGGGGCTTGTAAATAAAGAGATAACGGTTACGGAAACGACAAGACGATAGTCATCGTCTCCCAATACGCCTGCCCCAACACCCAAGGCGGCTAGGATAAAGGAAAACTCACCAAGTTGGGCGAGCAGAGCGCCGGACAAAAAGGCTCGCGGCCAAGTTTCACCTAGAAATCTTATAAGTGTGATGTTCAGCGCAGTTTTAAACACAGCAACAAAAAGAACCAACATAAAGACCAGTCCAAGGTTGTTCCAGATGTATTGGCCATCCAAGAGCATGCCGATGGAGAGGAAAAATACCATAAGCAAAATGCTTTGGATTGGGCCTACTTGCCGTGACATTACCTTGTGGCTTGCTGAGTTTCCCAGAATCAAACCTGCTAAAAATGCACCGTATGCTGCGGACAAACCAAGCAAGCCGGAAAGAGCTGAAGCTCCAAAACAAAAAGCCATACCAGCTAAGGGTGTGAGGTCTTCATTATCACCAATGGCGCGGGCAAAGGGAATTTGCAGGCCGCGTTTTTTACTTAAAAAGATAAAAAGTACAGCGAGAAGGGCAATTGAAACACCAACTTTGATAAAAGCATCGCTACCAATTCCAGCCTCGTTCCCAAAGGAGCTTACGAATAACATCATAGGAACGACAGCAAGGTCCTGAGCAATCAAAATGCCAATGGTGACCTGGCCAATGCGGGTGTTATATTCATTAATCTCCTCAAGCATTTTGACGGCAACGGCCGTACTTGAAAGCGCAAAAACAAAGCCAAAAAACAAGCTGAGTTCCAAGCTCCAATCCATCAATGCGCCAAGAGCAAGCATGCCTCCAACTCCGACGCCAATCTGTGCTGCGGTGGTAATGACTGCAACTTTCCAGACTTCTTTTATGCCGCGAAGAGAGAGGTGCATACCAATGACGAACAGCAACATGAGAACGCCAAGTTCGGCAAGTGTGGAGATGTTGTCGCGGTTCTCAACCAAACCAAGGCCTGTTGGTCCTAAGAGGACGCCAGCAAGAATGTACCCGAGTACAGGGGGTTGTTTGAAGCTACGCATGGCAATACCGCACGCCAACGCGCCCAATACGACAATTGCGAGGCCTGTGAGGCTACCACTATGATCTTGCATAAATAATTTTTACCACAATTAGAGGTATAGGAAAATGGCGCACATCAGATAGAAGGTTTGGATCTAATGTTTAAGATAAGTGCTCTTGTAATCGAGGCATGAGTTCAACCAAATTACAGGGGCGATGACGATTATCCAATTGAGAGCGGAGGATCTCGCTCCAACCATCTTTGCATGCAGAAGGTGATCCTGGGAGGGCAAAGAGATAAGTTCCTTTTGCTACACCTCCGATTGCACGGCTTTGCATTGTGGAAGTCCCAATCTTAGCAAAGCTAATCCAGCGAAAGAGTTCTCCAAAACCTTCGATCTCTTTTTCCATAACCTCTTTGATTGCCTCAGGCGTGGTATCGCGCCCGGTAACCCCAGTACCGCCAGTCGTTATGACAACATCAATGTTCGGGTCGTTGATATGTTTATTTAAGGCAATGATAAGATCTGGTAAGTCGTCTTTTACGATGGCACGCGCCGCAACATGATGTCCGTCCTCGTTAACCATTTTATCAAGGAGGTTTCCGGATTTGTCGTCTGCTTGAGTGCGGGTATCTGAAACTGTGATAATCGCAATGTTCACTGGAAGGAAAGGGCGCGTTTCATCTAACTTTGGCATTTTCAGCGAGATCCGATTCTGAGGAATTTTGAGAGTTGTCTAAGGCTTCATACCGAGGCCAGTGCCCCGCGGCAAGAGTATCTAGAGAGGGCGAGTATTGATTTAATCTTGCACGATAAATCCAAAGGTTGGTTAATACTCTTTCAATAAAAAGACGTGTTTCTCGCGAAGGTAGGCTTTCGATGAAAAGAAGAGGATCATTATTGTATGTGATGTTACGTTCCCATTTTCCCAAATTTCCGGGGCCACCATTGTATGCGGTTGCTAGTTTAAAAAGGTCACCTTCTACATAACTATGACTTAGAAGGTACTCCAAATATTTCTGACCAAGTTCAAGGTTCAACGAAGGGTCATACAATTGGTTTCGGTCTTTACCTAGGAAACTACGGTCCTTAGCAATGTAATCTGCTGTTTGCGGCATCAGTTGAAGAAGGCCTCTGGCGCCATCGGGGCTTTTCGCATCGGGGTTGAAAGATGATTCTTGACGCATAAAAGCAAAGACAAGTGCGCGATCTACTTCGAAACCGCCATTGGGTTTCCATTTGGGGATCGGGTAAAGCGCTGCGTCTATAATACCCCTGCTTGTTGCAGGAGGCTGTTGTTCTATTTTTTCCTCAGCTGCTAATCGAGCGCCTAGTCTAAAGGCTAGTTCTGGCATTCCTACTTGTTCAGTAAGCCGAATGAATGCATGTATTTCATCGCCATCAAGGCTGCCGATCAAACGCTTAAGTTCTTGCTGAGCTTCTTCGCGCTTATCAAGTTGTAAGAAAGCCAGAGCTCGACGGCTCGACGTATGGTTTTTTAGCGTTTCTGCTGTGCTCTGTGCGAGTAATTTGGCATCATCGTCAAACGTCAAATCAAGGCCAAGAGCTCTTCGCGCGAGAATCCCATAGAAGGTTCTTGGATATTCAGCGGCCAAATAGAGGTTTTTACTGACATTTTGAGGGGATTTGAGCTTTAAGTTCGTGCGGGCTGCCCAATAAGCACCTGCTGAACGCATCCAGCCATTGGCTCTGCTCGCTTGAGCGAGGTGTGTAAAGTGACTACGTGCCTTTTCTGTTTCCCCCATTCGCCAAGCTGCAAGTCCTGCTATCCAGTCGGCAGAAGGGACATATTTTCGGGATTGAGTGGCTTTGGATGCAAGGTCGTAGGCCTTTTGATCTTTGTTGTAATAATACCAAGCTGCGGCAAGGCGTGCATAGGTTTGATTTATTTCAATTGGATCAAGCAGGCGCTTGGCCTTGTCGTTTTTGATTACGTCTTCGGTTATGGATAGGCGTGTGTTAAGTACGTTTCTTTTTAGTTGGGTCTTGAGGCGGAGGGCTTTTTTATGATCTTCTTTTGAAAGTTTTTTGCTGGAGCGGTAGCTATAGTTTTTCCCGTGGGCGCGATAGGCTGCGCTTTTGAATTGTATAGGGCGGTTAGGACGTGTGTAGTTTTTTGGGCGGCGTTGTAGTGCTAATTTGTAAATAATGTCAGCTTGGGGATGGTCTGCATAATTCGACAACCATGCTTTCAGCTCTTTGTATTTAGAGCGATAGGCTGTTGGGTGTAAGTATCTTTGGGCCAATACGTGTCCCAGAAGAATTTTATCATCAAGTCGGGATATTTTTTTATCTGCATCTTTCCACCTGCCTTGTGCTTGTAGAGCGAAAATGCGTCTGTATAAGCTAAGATCCTCTTCACTCAACAGGTCAAAGGTAATAGTTTTGTTACCCTTTTTGATCGGGCCGTTGTTTACAGGGGATGGGCTCGTTGACGATAATACAGTTTTTACGGGATCAGGAACAGGAGTTGAGGCTGCTACGCTGTGTGAGATAAAAATCAGTCCGATTACGAGAAAAAGCGCGCGCGAAATTGTTTTTGAAAGCAGTAAGCGTTGTACCAACATTGTCTATAAATATTCCCCAGAAAACTCTGCAAGTTTCGTGATTTCAAAACCCCATTCACCACAACCAGCCTAGATAATTACCATAACTAGGGCAACAGTAAGGCTGTTAGTCGAAAATTTGTCTTGTATTTTAAATACATCACCGATCTTACGAAAAGGTGAAGATATTTGTCGGGCAGCCTTAATGGCTAAGATTAAAACGACATTGGTGTTTAAAATCTTTGGAGCTTTTAAAATACGTTAATCATTTATATTTGGGATAATTGTTGTTTAACGGCGCGTAAATCCTGCCACGCCAGTGCTTTTTGCCGTGGGGTGTTCAAGAGCATGTGCGGTGCAAATGTCGAAATCATTTTTGTAGAAATTGCGCCTTCTGGGGTATTGTAATCGCTCCACTTGCCGCGTTGTCTAAGCAGGGAAGCATCAGGATCAGTAAAGCTACGAAGAGTTGTTTCTCCCAGTAACATCAGTACTTTGGGCTTTGTCAAGGAGATCTGTCTGTCGACAAAAGGTTTGCAATAAGCAAGATCGTTGGCTGTAGGTTTCTTGTCTCCCGGGGGGCGCCAGAATACGCAAGATGTTAAATAAACCTGTTCAATATCTAACCCGATTGATTTGAGCATATTGTTCAAAAGAATACGGTTTAACCCTGCGACAGTTTTGCCTTCTCGGTCCTCGTCTGCCCGTGGAGTACCCATAATAATCATGAGCTTTGATGTTTCTGTACCTTCATTGAATACAGTGCTGATCGCGGTTTTCTTGAGCGAGCAGCCATCAAAATTTTGTAATGCAGCTTTGAGTTCGGAAAGAGTATTGGCTCCGGTGGCCAGATTGTTTGCTTCTGCGAGTGTTTTTTGAAGCGATTGAAGAGCTTTTTTGGCTTGGCTTGGCTTTGCTGTGAGGACTTTGTTTGTCGGAGCTTGTTCTTGTGCCGCCTTTGGCTGTGTCGCTTTCTCCGCAAGCTCAAGTGTAAGGGTATAACTGTCTACAGGGTTTTCCCCTGTTGCTTCATCCGCACCAAAAGAAAGCTGCCATTCCAGAGCAGCTAGGAGTTCGTCGCGGGTCCAGTCGTCAGTTGTCATATCGTTCACTTGTGCAACACCAAATACCGCCTTCAATCGGACGATTCTACTACTTCAGTACATAAAGCAAAGTAGCAAGATGTTCCATGTAATGTTTGGGGTAATCTCAAGTTTGTTATGTTAAGGAGATGAAATAAACTCTACAGGGTGCAAAAATGCAAATCCTGTTCGTCTTTTTTGACCCTTCCTTGTCGTTATTGTTAAATTGCTGCAACGCGAAAAATTCTATAAATTGAGTTTAGATGGTGGGGATAACAATTTTTTTTGGCACTTGGGCAATAAAAATGTGGTCATTTGTGGAATTTTGTTGAATTCTTGTGGTTAAATTTGGTTTTAAGATAAGCGACAGAATAAGTCGCAGAGATCTAGGCAGGAATCGGAGAGAATACTTTGGAACGCGAATTTATGGAATACGATGTCGTTATCGTTGGTGCTGGTCCCGCCGGGCTTTCTGCTGCGATTAAGCTTCGTCAGTTAGCAGCTGAAACCGGAAAAGAGGTTTCTGTCTGTGTCCTCGAGAAAGGCTCTGAAGTCGGAGCTCATATTTTTTCAGGGGCCGTTTTTGAACCTCGTGCGCTTGATGAATTGATTCCGGACTGGAAAGAAAAGGGTGCTCCTCTTAATGCTCCTGTTAGTGATGAAAAGTTCATGCTGCTGAGTGAGAAGGGATCCTGTGAAATTCCCGTAGGCTTATTGCCGAGCCAAATGCACAATGATGGCAACTACGTTATCTCTCTTGGTAATCTCTGTCGCTGGCTTGGCGAGCGAGCCGAAGAATTAGGTGTCGAAATTTATCCAGGATTTGCCGCTTCAGAAGTCGTTTATCACGAAGATGGTCGTGTTAAAGGCGTTGCGACAGGTGATATGGGTATTGGCAAAGATGGTAAACAAAAAGACAGTTATACGCAGGGAATGGAGCTGCACGGTAAGTACACCTTCTTTGGTGAAGGTTGTCGTGGCTCACTGAGTAAGGGCTTAATGGAGAGGTTTAACCTCAGAGAAAACTCCGATCCACAGACATATGGGATCGGTATGAAAGAGCTTTGGGAACTCGATCCTGCGAAGCACAAGCCTGGGACTGTTGTCCATACTGCAGGCTGGCCGATGAAAAGCGATACATGGGGTGGGTCTTTCATCTATCATCTTGAAAATGGCCAAGCTTATGTGGGCTATGTTGTCGGTTTGGATTATGAAAACCCCCACCTCTTTCCGTTTGGTGAATTCCAGCGTTTCAAAATGCACCCGGCCATTGCTGAGATGCTTGAAGGCGGAAAGCGAGTTTCCTACGGTGCACGCGCACTTAATGAAGGTGGGTTACAGTCTGTACCGGATCTAGCCTTTCCTGGTGGTGCCCTTATCGGTTGTTCCGCGGGTTTCTTGAACGTTGCCAAAATCAAGGGCAGCCATAATGCTATGAAAACAGGTATGCTTGCTGCTGAAAGTGCATTTGCGGCTGTAACCGAGAGCGGAGAGGAAATGCCCGCTGCAGTGCTTGCAAGTTACCCCGAAGCCTATAAAAAGTCGTGGGTTTATGAAGAACTCTACAAGTCACGTAACTTCCGCCCAGCTTTTAGTAAGTTTGGTCTTTGGGGATCAATGCTTTACTCGGGTATTGATCTCAAAGTGTTTGGCGGAAAACTTCCGTGGACGTTCCGTCATAAGCACCATGACCATGAGTGTCTAAAACCTGCAGCTGATATGCCTAAAATTGAGTATCCAAAGCCAGATGGAAAAATTTCTTTTGATCGTTTATCTTCCGTATTTATTTCCGGGACAAACCATGAAGAGGATCAACCCTGCCATCTGACGCTTAAAGATGCTTCAGTGCCGATCAATCACAACTTGTCTATTTACGATGCGCCGGAACAAAGATTTTGTCCCGCGGGTGTGTATGAGATTGTGCGTGATGACGATGGTAATAATCCACAATTACAAATTAATGCCCAAAACTGTGTGCATTGTAAAACATGTGACATTAAAGACCCGACCCAGAATATAAACTGGGTAACGCCCGAAGGGGCTGGGGGGCCGAATTATCCTAATATGTAAAAGACTAAAAATAACATCGTTTAGTTAGCAGTAAATCAGCCCAATATCAGTGATGTTGGGCTGATTTTTTATATAAGTAACTTTATCTTGTGCAACAGATACTTGGCGGGACGGTTGTTGAGGGGTAGAGTGATTTCACTTCTTGTCCAGGCGAAGAGGAGGATGATTTGCCTCGCCGTGGCTCCGTACTCGTAAAACAAAATTTTCGTAGGTTCCTAGCGCTTACTGGCACGGCCCTTATTGTAAGTGCTTGCTCAGTTTCGCAAAGTGAATCAGATACATCGGCTAACTCTGCCGTAACCACCGCAGAATATCCGCTTATTAGTCCCTATAGCTCTCCTTCAGGGACCTATTTAGCTGGGCTCGTTGCGGGACATAGCCGTGACTATTCTATAGCTGCAGATCTGATGCTGCATGCTCTTGAGGCGTCCCCTGAAGACCCTCAACTTCTCGCTAGATCCTTCCTCCTTACGGCCAGTGTTGGTCGAGACCAAGAGGCGATCGATCTTGCTAAACGCTTACTGGTTGTGTCGCCAGATCAGGCTTTAGCTCATTTGATTCTTCTTATTGATGCCGTAAAACGTGAAGATTGGGACGAAGCTCAATCGAGAAACGAAGCAGCACCAAACGTTGGAGTGAATACGGTTTTGCAACCGATGTTCTCGGCGTGGACAGATCTTGCTAAAGGGAACTTAGACAAAGCGCTTGAAAAACTTGAACCTTTGTCGAAAAAAGATGGTTTTAAAACTCTTTATGGTATTCAAATTGCCTTACTCAAAGATTTAGGCGGTCGTCCCGGCGATGCGAAAGACGATTATCTGACCTTGTTGAGTTCAACGGAACAGCCAACTTTACGTCAGGTGAATATTGTTGCTGATTTTTTGAACAGACAAGGTGATCAGGAAGCCGCTAAAGGGTTATTAGAGACTTATTTACAAACTAATCCTGAGAATGCCATTGCGATCCATGCCTTGGAGCAGTTAGGCGCGGAGAAAGGGTTGGAACGTGTTATAAGTAAGCCAGGTGATGCCTTTGCTGAAATTTTGTTTGGTTTTGCTAGCTTGCATGCTCAAGAAAAGGCCTATGATACTGGGTTGGTCTACGCCAATCAGGCTTTAAGGTTACGTCCGGAATATGAGGAAGCCAAAATTCTCGTGGGTGAGATTATGCAAACCCAAGGGCGGAGTAGAGATGCTATTAATCTTTATAAAACGATTCCTTTGCAATCTCCTTATGCCTGGACGGTAGGCCTTCGAATTGCTGATGAAATGGATGTATTGGGGCTGGAAGCAGAGACCCTGGAAACTCTGGATCAGCTGACAACTTTGAGACCTGAACGGTTTGAACCGTATCTCCGTAAGGGAAATCTACTCCGTGCTTCAGAAAAATTTGATGCGTCAGCAAAGGCTTACGAGCAGGCGATTAATCGAATTGATGCACAAGACGCACGATTCTGGACGTTGTTTTATTTCAGAGGAATTTCGTTTGAGCGGACAAAACAGTGGCCCAAAGCTGAAGCTGATTTCTTAAAAGCTTTAGAGCTTTCCCCTGATCAACCTCATGTTCTCAATTATTTAGCTTACTCTTGGGTCGAGCAGAATAAAAACCTGTCTGAATCCGAGCAAATGCTCATAAAGGCGGTCGAACTCCGCCCAGAAGATGGTTACATCGTTGATAGCTTGGGGTGGGTTTATTATCAGCTGGGCAAATATGAAAATGCAGTGGAGTATTTAGAGCGCGCTATTGAGCTAAAGGCTGAAGACCCCGTTATCAATGATCATCTAGGAGATGCTTATTGGCGGGTTGGGCGATACCACGAAGCCCGGTTCCAGTGGCGCAGGGCTTTAAGCTTTGATCCCGAAGACGAACAGGTTGAGATGATAAATACTAAAATTGATAAAGGGATGAGCCCTTCTGTAACAGATATCTAATTAAGGTCGTTATCAACTGTTATGGAAAGTATATTCGAACATGCACCTGCAAAGATCAACCTGACTTTGCAGGTGGTTGGGCGTCGCGATGATGGTTATCACTTATTGCGAAGTCTTGTTGGCTTTGCAGGAGTGGGTGATCTTCTTTATTTTTCTACCGCCAAAGAATTATCTCTTAAAGTTACAGGACCTTTTGCTGAAGAGTTAAAGGGCCAGAATTTTGATGATAATTTGGTTCTCCAAGCGGCTAGAAAGCTTATGGTTACGAGCGGCGTGCAGCTGGGAGCAGAAATTCATCTCATTAAAAACCTCCCGATAGCGTCTGGAATAGGGGGAGGGTCGGCGGATGCGGCGGCAACGTTGCGAGGTCTCATTCGGCTGTGGGAATTACATGATTTCTCTGAAGAGCGCCTAGGTGGCCTTGCGCTTGAACTTGGTGCTGACGTTCCTGTTTGCTTGAAGAGTACTTGTAGCTGGATGGAAGGCATTGGAGAACGATTGGAACAAGGCCCGGAACTTCCTAATCTCCATTCTGTTCTTTTAAATCCAGGCGTAGGCGTCTCGACACCAAAAATTTTTCAAAACCTCAAAGGATCTTATTCTTCAGCAAAGAAGAAACCGGTTAGTTTTTCATCGCACGAAGATGTTACCGAATACCTTCGGCTGGTGGGAAATGATCTCGAAATTCCTGCATGTCGATTGGAGCCTGTTATTGTTGAGGCTCTTGCTGAACTTACTGCGCAAAAAAGTTGCCTTCTTTCTGCTATGTCAGGAAGCGGGGCAACCTGCTTTGGTTTATTCGCATCTGCTGAATGTGCACAAAAAGCCGCTCATGATATTAAGCTAAAACACTCAGGCTGGTGGCTATCATCCACCGCTTTTTATTAAAGATTACCTTGTCATATCAGCTTCTATTTATTCGACCTTGAGGAGTTGTTCTACCGCCTTTAGATCAACGAGAAGATCTGGAGAAGGGCGTCCATCTACTTGTAAACCGGATATTTCCTGAAACAGGCTGATGGCAGCTACGGATTCGTGATCAATATCTCCATCTATACTTCCAGGGTCAAGATTGAGCCTAGCGAGAAGAGTTTCGATTTCTTTGAGCTGCTCTACGCGCATACCATAAGGTGAACTGGCGTTTGGGTTGGGGGCTTCAGCTTGTGTTGCAGGAAGATTAGAAGCTGTTTGGTCTTCTTCACTGACGGGATCATTCCCTCGCAGAAAAACAAAAAGGACCCCAAGGAATAAAACGGCAGCAACCGTAATCATTCTTGAAAATGATTTCTTTTTACTGAGTTTGGGTGCCGGTCCATTTTCTGGTTTTGCTGAGAGTGGAGGACTCGTCTTTTTACCTTTGTTTTTTGAATCCACCTTTGGGTCATTTGTTGCCACTAGTGGTTCTGGTGAATCGGCTTTTTTATCATTAGGTTTTACAGCTTTTGTGACCTTGGAAGATTTTTTACCTGACACTTGGGAAGCAGGTGTTTTAGCCTTGGGCGCTTTTCCTGTAGAGGCTTTCGCCTTTTTAGTTTTTGGATTCGTAGCAGAGGTTTTGCTTTGAGCTGGTGATGTTTTTGTTTTTTCAGTCTTAGATTTTGGTACTGCAGGTGTTTTTTTCTCAGCAGTTTTGCCGTTGGCAGGTTTCGTATCTTCTGACTTGAGCTTGTTGTCGCTCATAAATTTCAGTTCCCTGTTAACTTAATTTTGGCGTTTGAAAGCGTGAACAGCTCTCATAAGGTTGCCTTAAAAGGCAGGTTTCGTCTGAATATCTCGATATGGCGTGACATAGGATAATCAATAAGAAGGCAATGGGTAAAGCAATCTGGTTTAAAAGTGGTAAATTTCCATTGCGAGGCTGCAAATTTTTTAGAAATAAATTAAATTTTTTTTTACTTTAACCCATTGACTTCCTCGGATCTGACGCTATTTTCTGACCCACAATTGATGGGACGTCGCCAAGTGGTAAGGCACCGCTTTTTGGTAGCGGCATTCGCAGGTTCGAATCCTGCCGTCCCAGCCAAAGTAAAAGACTCCTTCGGGGGTCTTTTTCTTTTTCTACTTCAATATTTTTTTGAGATCTCTTCTCCTTACCTTGTTGAGCCCGCTTTAATGACATCGCCTTATTGATGTCATTTTTTACCTAATTGTGTTAGTCTTTTTTTCAAAAATCAGTTGTTGCTGTTATTCTGCGGAGCCAATTCAGGCACCTAATCTACACGCGACCTTTAACTCTACTAATTGTGAAATAAAGCCATCAGGGAAAAGCTAAACAATGTTTGCGGATTATAAAGTCGTTCCATTTTCAGGTTTGCCTAATTATTCACCGACTGAAATGGAAAATCGTAGTAATGAATTTTTAAAACTTATGCAGGGACGTCGTACAATTCGAGATTTTTCTTCTAAACCTGTGGCGCGAGGAATTATTGAAAATGCTGTTCGATCAGCTGGACTAGCGCCCTCAGGGGCAAATCGACAGCCATGGCACTTTGTTATTGTCAGTAATCCCGTACTGAAGCGTAAAATTCGTGAAGCTGCAGAGGCTGAAGAACAAGAGTTTTATGCCGGGAAGGCAGGAGAGCAATGGTTGAAAGATTTGAGCTCTCTGGGGACGGACTCAAATAAACCGTTTCTTGAAATTGCTCCTTATCTTATTGTGGTGTTTCAGCAAAACTATGATGTTGATCAAGAAACTGGCGAAAAGATTAAACATTACTACATACAAGAATCTGTAGGGTTGGCGAGTGGGTTTCTGATTACAGCGTTGCATAACGCGGGTCTAGGTACCTTGACCCACACACCTAGCCCGATGGGCTTCTTGAGGGATATTCTCGGCAGACCAAAGCATGAAAAACCAGTCATGATTATTGTTGCAGGGCATCCCGCAGAAGATGCCTCAGTTCCTGAAGAAGCTATGAATAAAAAAGATCTGAATGTAATCACCAGTTGGTTTGAGTAATCAGATACTTTGATTGCAAAGCGTGGTTCAAAGAGTACCCTTGGAAAGGGCGTCTTGCGTTAGCTTAGATAAACTGGTTTTTTGTTTGCCTTTGGCATCAAAATTATCTGGTGAAAGCCAAGCTTCAAAGGCTTCTTCAATAGCAGGCCATTCACTGTTGATAATGGAAAACCAAGCAGTATCACGGTTTCTGCCTTTATTTATATCGGCCTGTCTAAACGTTCCTTCGTAGGTGAAACCGAGGCGTTTGGCTGCTGCTTTAGAGCCTTCGTTCAGAGCATTGCATTTCCATTCGTAACGGCGGTAACCAAGTTCGGTGAAAACACGACGCATCATAAGATACATTGCTTCGGTCGCTATGATAGTTTGCTGTAGGGCGGGGGAGAAGTTTATATGGCCTACTTCAATTGATCCGGCTGTTGGGCTAACTCTCAAATAGCTGGCGACGCCCAGTGCTTTATTCGTTGCTTTATCCAAAATAGCGTAAAAGAGAGGATCAGCTTTTCTCTGATATTTTGATACCCAAGCTTTGTAGTCAGTTAAATTTGAGTAGGGACCATAAGATAAATATCCCCAAATTTGTCCTGTCATATCAAGTTTGTTTGCTTCGAACAGGTCTTGGGCGTGTTTTTCGGTGTCCAAAATTTCAAGGCGTGTGGCAATCCCTTCCATTTTGGTTAAAGGTGGAAGAAGGCGTTCGCTCCAATTATTTACCGGGGCACCAATAGGTTGGCCATTTTCGTTTATATGCATGATGAAAACCTGTATGACAGAGTGAGAAGGTATTAAGTCATAAATTGGTTCTGTCATTAAGGGCCAATTCCGTATATCTCAAAGAGCCGATTCTCAGTGGGATTCTCAGTGAGTATCGAATCACAGTTTGTCGACTGGTGTGGGACCTGATTTTTCGTGCGTTAAGTCTTATGCTATTCGTGGTTTAATTGTGTAGTGCATTGGAATTTAGTATAAATAGTTGCCGAGCAACTTAGATTTGAAGGATATGTCATCGTGCACAACAAAATAGATTTCACGACATGGTGGCATGAGGATCCTGGTGCGATAGGGTTTACCCACGCGATGAAAATGGACCTGCTGCATAGCGAACAAAGCCCTTTTCAAAAAATTGAAATTTTTGACCACAAGGATTTTGGCCGGGTCTTGGTGCTGGATGATCTTATTCAAGCTTCAGAAGCCGATGAATTTATATACCATGAGATGGCCGTTCACGTACCGCTTTTGGGGAGAAAGCGTGAAAATATTCGAGCGTTGATTGTTGGCGGTGGTGATGGGGGATTACTGCGCGAACTTTTAGCCCATGATAACATTGAAAAGATTGTCATGGCTGAAATTGACCGGCGCGTGATCGAGCTAAGTAATGAATATTTAAAGATCAACGGAGATTACGACGATCCGCGGGTCGAATTAGTTTGTGACGACGCGGCACGCTACGTCATTGAAGCTCTGGGGCGAAACGAGCAATTCGATCTGATCTTTATGGATATAACGGAACCTGTTGGCCCGTCCGCGAGCCTCTTTACAGAGGAATTCTTGGATAATCTGGTTGCGATATTAAAAGATGACGGCGTTTGCATTGATTCTGACAGTATCTTTATTGGGAAGGACCGGATCAGGTTCCTGCAAGAGGCATCGAGTGAAGAAGAACATAGTTTACTTGAAATTATGCGTAGCGGACGTTTCTTCCCACACTTGGACGTTTACCGCTCTATTGTACCGATGTACCCAGGTGCTGAATTCGGTTTCTTCCTTTATACCAAAGACGGGCATAGCTACGCTGAACCTCATAAGGAGTATGATGGCAAGCATTATAACGCTGCTGTTCATAAAGGAGCCTTTGCTCTACCTAACTGGTGGAAAAATGAACTGGGTTTTGGTAAATAGAAGGCCGCGATAAACAGAATTGAGTGGTTCGTTTCGAGCCTCGACTTTGTTTTGTTGTGAGAAGTGATGGTAATGGAAATTTATGTTGATGGCGATGCTTGCCCTGTAAAGGACGAGGTTATTAAAGTCGCTGAGCGTCATGAGTTGCAAATCCACATGGTAAGCAATACCTGGCTTCGATATGGGCGACACCCCTTGGTGAACGCAGTTGTAGTGCCGGAAGAACCTGATGCAGCAGATGATTGGATTGCTGAACATATTAAAGCTGGAGATATTGCAATTACAGCGGATATTCCTTTAGCGTCTCGTTGTGTCGGTGAAGGTGCTAAGGTGTTGGATCCCAAGGGAAAGATCTTTACAGAGGATAGCATGGGCATGACATTGGCTGTGCGTGATCTTATGACTAACTTAAGGGAAACGGGCGATGTTAAGAGCTATTCGCCTGCTTTTAGTAAGCAAGATCGCTCCCGGTTTCTTTCTTCACTGGATCAGCTTATTTGTAAAAAGTAACTAAGTTTCTCAGCTCCTTGGTCTAATTCTTGAAATACTGAGTTCGAAGAATAGAACAAATCAGTGTCACCCCAAATTTTCTGACAGCTAAAAAATACTCTGGTAATGTTAGAGTACCAAAAACATCGTGTGTATATTTATGTCTTTGCTGCCACGAAAAATATCATGGAAAACCTTTACTCTTTGGCTGGCGTGTCTCGGTGTTGGTCTGACCTTTGTGTCAGGAGTCGTGCAGTGGGTGGGCATTGATTCTGCCCGTGATCTATCAAAGGTAGGTTTTGACCGTCTATCTTTATATCATGGGACACTACATTCAGCGCTTGAGAAGCATCGTTATCTTCCTTTTGTTCTCTCTAGAGATGAAGAGATCAGAGAACTTCTGAGTACAAAAGATGGTCGAGGAGGTTTGATACTATCTGTTAATCGTTCTTTGAACGCGACTAATCAGAAAGCTGAATCTGATGTGCTCTACGTGCTCAATAGTGAAGGCACAACCTTAGCAGCATCGAACTGGTCAGAAGAACGCTCTTTTGTTGGACATAATTATGCTTTCCGACCCTATTACAAAGATGCAATCGAAGGGAAAGAAGTCGGTTTTTTTGCAGTTGGTGCGACCACCGGCGTCCCTGGTTTTTTTATGTCGCACGCTGTTGTTAATGAGGCGGATGTCAGTGGAGTAATTGTTGCCAAGGTTGATCTTCGGCCTCTGCAACAGCAATGGCGCGACGGCGGAGAACACGTTATCGTCACAGATCAAAACGGGGTGATTTTTTTATCAAGCCGGGACAAATGGCGATATAGGACGGTGTCGCCAATTAGCGAAACCTCAATGGCAAAAATTAGGACAAATCGACAATTTGCAGGAGCTGGCCTAGCGCCGCTTGAACTGAAAAAGTTAACAATTTTTGGCCAAGACGTTTTCGAAATTGATGGCGAGCGTTTTCTTGTTCTTACCAGGGATGCAGGTAAGCCCGGATGGTCTATGCATTTTCTCATACCTTTCAAATTTATTCGCGAAAAACAACAGACCTCCTTGTTGATTGGGATGGTGCTCCTGGTACTCTTTCTTATGGGAGGGCTTTTCATTCGTGAGCGGCGGCAAAAATTAAGATCCGCACAGCGGGCACGTGAAGCTGATCGCTTTCAGGCGATTAACGAAATGTTGCAAATTGAGATTGATGAACGAAAACGTACTGAGGAAGAATTATTGAAAACTCAGGCAGATTTGGTCCAAACTGGTAAACTGGCCGCGCTGGGTCAGATGTCCACGGCTATCGCACATGAGATTAATCAACCGATGGCAGCAATACGAACATTTACCGCAAGTGCGCGATTATTATTAGGTAAAGGCAAGCCGGAGCAAGTGGGGCAATCCCTAGAAGAAATTTCTTTTCTTACGGAACGAATGGCAAAAATTACCGGAGAGCTCAAAACATTTGCACGAAAGGCACCGGTTGAATATCAGATGGTTGACTTACGGGAAGCTTTAGGACGAGCCATTACTCTGATGCAGACAGTATGCGAGCAAGATGGTGTGATCGTGGAGCTACGGGACCTGGGAGATTCTGTCCCTGTTCGCGGTGATATTGTTAGATTAGAGCAAGTGTTTGTGAATCTTATACGAAACGCTGCTGATGCCATGCATGACTATAATGAAAAAAGAATCTTGGTAACGCTTCGAAACATTAATGACCATGTCATTATTCTTTTTGAAGATAGTGGTACGGGAATAGAACCTGGAATTATTGCTCAGTTGTTTGATCCTTTTTTTACAACAAAAGATGTTGGTAAAGGGGTGGGCTTGGGATTGTCAATTTCATATGGAATTGTAAAAGATTTTGGTGGAAATATTCGTGCCGAAAATCTTGATGATGGAGGGGCGAGGTTTGTCGTCGAGTTTCCATGTGCCACCTCTCTTAAGCATCAACGGCTCAAGTACACGGTTTGACGGTTTTATTCAAAGAGTAGCAATTAGGTGACTTTCTCGGCGGATTACCGCCGATTAAATCGAAGTTAATCGGCGATTAATTGCTTGATGATTTTTTGAAATTTATAAAAGTCGTTATTTTTCAATTAGTTGTTTCTTCTTTGTCGTGGCACATTCTTTGCCCTACTATTGATAGGAATATTACGAACCTCAAATTTTAAAATGGGGATACGATTGCACTGATATTTTACTTATTCAGATGTATTCAATTCGAGTTGTAGAATTAAACAAAAAAATGCCTTAGGGAGGCTTTGATGAAAATGTTAAACGCAATTAAGGGTGTTGCAGCAGTTGCAACAATTTGTGGTACCCTAACAACGGGTGTTGTCGCACACGCGGCTGAAGCACGTGATTACCTAATGGCCACAGCAAGTACAGGTGGTACTTACTATCCTGTAGGTGTGGCGATTTCGACTTTGGTTAAAGTAAAGTTACAGCCAAAACAGAAAATTGGCCTCTCTGCGATTAACTCTGCGGGATCAGGCGAAAACGTTAAGCTTCTTCGGGAAAATGAAGTTCAGTTTGCAATCCTTCAAGGTCTTTATGGCTACTATGCCTGGAACGGAAAAGGCCCTGTTGAAAAAGATGGTCCTCAAACAAAGATGCGCTCTGTTTCCATGTTATGGCAGAATGTAGAGCAGTTTACTGTTTTATCTGAGTTCGCAAAAACCGGTACAGTTTCTGATTTAGTCGATATGAAAGGTCAAAGTATGGCCTTGGGGAAGAAGAATTCGGGTACTATTGGTTCGAACTCCGTTCTTCTTAAAAACCTGGGGATTGATGCTGCCACAGATTATAGCTTAGTTCACGTTGGATATGGCCCATCTGCTGATGCGCTTCAAAATGGTCAAATTGCTGGTATGGGGACACCTTCTGGTCCACCAACAGGTGCTGTAACAAAAGCAATGGCAGCAATGGGCGACAAGATCACTCTATTGAATTTCACTGCTGAACAGGCAAAGCAGGCAGATGGTGGGTTGGGTCTTTGGACTCCCTTCACAATTGCAGCGGGAACTTACCCTGGTCAGGAAAAGGATGTAACGACAATTGCGCAACCTAACTTCCTCGCAGTGGGTGCAGACGTTGATGAAGATGCAGTTTATCAGATCACAAAAACGATCTATGAAAACCTTCCGTTCCTAAATGCGATCCACAAAGCAACTAAAGCCATGAGCACAGACGCTGCTCTTGCTGGTTTGCCAGTGCCATTGCACCCAGGTGCTGTGCGTTACTACAAAGAAATCGGTATGGAAATTCCTGCAAATTTGATTGCAAAATAATTTCATAAAATTATTTTGTTTCAATGCTTTATCGGGCGTCTGATCTTTCGGACGCCCGTTCTGTAAGTGCACCGTTCTATCGGTCGATACTGCTTTCTCTCGGGGAAATTATGTCACAACAAACGAGTACGCCAGAAGTTGAGTTGGGTGAACACGAAGCCATTGTGCGAGGTGATGGTGGGTGGATTGGGAAGGCTGTCTTTGGCCTTGGCGTCCTGATCTCCTTAATGCACATCTATTTTAACGTATTTGCTGTTATTCCGGGCCTTTGGCAAAACGCTCTGCACTTTGCTGGCTTTGTCCTTATGGGCGCACTTATTTATCCGATGTTTGGGAACGGTAAAAACAAACTTCTCATAGGTGTCGATATTTTCATTGGGTTGTTGGGGGCTTTTGCTGCGCTCTATATGATCTCCATGGAAGACGCTATATATGCCCGTGGCGTGCGGTTAGATACAACTGAATGGATATTAGGGACAATCCTTTTACTCATGGCCATTGAGTTTACCCGTCGGACTACAGGATGGATTATTCCAGTTCTTATTATCCTTGCCTTGACCTATATCGGCTGGTGGGGTGCGCTTATAGACGGCGTCTTTAAGTTTAAAGGCTTGCATACTGAAACCATTTTGTTCCGAAGTGTTTTTGGTGATGATGCCCTTTTTGGGAACATTGCTAGAATTTCCTCAACATTTGTTTTCATGTTTATTCTTTTTGGTGCGTTTCTGGTTCGCTCTGGGGCAGGTGAGTTTATCATAGATCTTGCACGCGTCGTTGCTGGCCGTAGTGTCGGTGCGCCCGGTCTGGTTGCTGTTTTCGCTTCTGGGTTAACGGGTACAATTTCAGGATCAGCCGTTGCGAATACCGCATCGACTGGTGTTATTACCATTCCGTTGATGAAGAAGGCAGGGTTCCCCGCTCGTTTTGCTGGGGGAGTTGAAGCCGCGGCCTCTACCGGGGGGCAGCTTATGCCTCCGATTATGGGGGCGGGCGCCTTTGTGATGGCGAACTACACTCAAATTCCCTACACCACAATTATCGCCGTGTCATTTTTACCAGCCATACTTTATTTTGCTACCGTCGCATTTTTTGTTCGCATGGAAGCGAAACGAAGTAATGTCCATGTGGTTGAGGGTGAAATTGAAACCGCGAAGGAAGTACTCAAACGTGGGGGGCTTCCTTTTCTTCTACCTATTACCTTGTTGATTGCATTGCTTACGATTGGCTATACACCAACTTATGCAGCCGGATTTGCGATCATTGGTGTCATTGTAGCGTCTTGGTTAACGCCGAATAAAATGGGTATCCGAGCTGTCTTGGAAGCGTTGGCGCTGGGTGCACGAAACATGGTCATGACAGGTATTTTACTATGCGCTGTCGGGTTAATTGTGAATGTTATTACCACGGCTGGTATTGGAAGCACTTTCTCTTTGATGATTACCAGTTGGTCCGGTGATAGTTTGATTATCGCGATGGTTCTTATTGGATTGGCGTCGCTTGTCCTTGGTATGGGGCTTCCGGTGACAGCGTCCTACATCGTTCTTGGAACACTTTCTGCGCCAGCTCTGTTCGCTCTGATTGCTGACGGTATGTTAGTTGATATCATTGCTTCAGGAGCTTTGAGTGACGAAGCCAAGGCGATCTTTATGCTCGCTGCTCCTGAGCGGTTGGCCGAGATAGGGTTGCCAATGTCAACAGATGCGGCAAGAGGAATCCTCGCGTTGGTGCCTGTAGATATGTCAGGCACATTACGTGAGATGGTGCTGGATGAAGACACAAAACTCTATGCGTTGCTTTCTGCACACATGATTATTTTTTGGCTCTCTCAAGATAGTAATGTAACCCCGCCACTTTGTTTGACTGCTTTTGCCGCAGCTGCGATTGCGAAATCTCCACCTATGGCAACGGGAGTACAAGCCTGGAAAGTCGCCAAGGGACTGTATATTGTGCCACTTCTATTTGCCTACACCCCTTTCCTTGGTGGAGAATGGTATGAAGTCTTGCAGATTTTTGGTTTTTCTTTCGTTGGCCTTTACGCCGTCACGGGAAGTTTGCAAGGATATCTTGAGGAAAAATTGAATTGGCTCGAACGCGGCTTTGTTCTTGTAATGGGGGCGGTGTTATTATGGCCAATTGGGTTGGAAATTCATTTGGCTGCTCTTGGAATTTTTGTACTTTTCTTTTTCTGGAATAAGAAAGAAGCACCAGAGCTTATTGCTTCCTAATAGTTATACTCACTTCTGAATAAAGGCCGGAGGAGACTTTCTTCCGGTCTTTATTGTATCTGTGGTATCGGAGATTAGAGGCCTTTATTCTTCATGATGATTGCCATTTGTTCAGCGGCAATATTGAGACCACCTTCGTGATGGTACCAGACTATTCTACCGTCTTTGTTGAGGTCTTCTCCGATAAAGAAGGCTTCCGTGAGTAGTTTTAACTCTTGCACCTGATCTGCGGCAGAGGCTGCATCTTTGGCCTTTAATATCAGTTTTGCCAGGTCTATCGCGTGTTTTGTTCGTTTGGCTGTGTTGCGTCCGACAGAGGAAACCATGATTCCTGAGACCCTGATTACATCCGTCGCGCCATCGGTTTCGCTTGCGAGTTCGGCGTGGGTTGCGACACCTTGGGCTGCTTTGTGTAACCCATAACCTCTTCCGGGGCCATTTGGTTCTAATGAGCTATCTAAAGCATGGAGTACGTGATGGGCGTGGAGCTGCATTGAGCTTAAGTCATCAAGGTTTGAGGCGGCGTAACCTGCGTGGGTTTTAGCTACCTCAGCTTCTGCCAACGCGATCGGTAACAAACCTTGTTCATCAGGTGTGTCGTTCCAATGTGCCATGATGTGACCGATGTGTGTCTGAGCATCGTTTGCCGTCGCCGGAGCGGAGATCGTTGATAAAACAATACCGAGGGCGAACCCAAAAGCGCATAAAGAAGGTTGCAAGGTGGGCGTTGCGTTCATGGAGTTTCCAATCAAGAGCGTAATTTAATAATTTTAACTCATGGTATCGATTTTGATCGAATTGTGGGGAAACGATCTATCAAAAGACTGTGATAACGGCTTTTATCTATTGGTACATAAGAATTGATTGAGATGAATCCCCTCTAGCATAATCCTACTGACACAATGCTGTCAGGAGTAACGGGGTAGAAGAAGATTATCATAAACTTATAGTGACACTGAACCATAATGGAACCATTCAAAGAAGTTTTTAATCTCTCTTCAATTACAGCCATGGCAAATCATTTATGTAGGAGGCAAGGAGATTTCGATAGGGAAGGTTTTATTGCATTTGCTACAGAAGGTCTTGCCGAGCTTGAACTTAAACAGCGCTCAGATCAGATTACAACAGCCTTGTATCGCTATCTTCCAAATGATTTTTGCTGTGCCGCGGAGATTTTGCTTGAAACGCTTCAACCTGAGGAAAATGTATCAATTAGTGATCAAGCGACCACCGACACAGGTGTCGCCGGGTGGTTGGTGATGCCGATGTGTGATTATGTCGCTCGGTATGGCCAGGAGTATTTTTCCCTCTCTATGGAATTGCTCAAAGAAATGACCAAAAGATCGAGTTCAGAGTTTGCTATTCGGCATTTTTTGATTTCTTCTCAAAAAGAAACTCTTAGTGAGGTTCTCTTATGGGCAGAGGATGATAACTATCATGTTCGTCGTTTGGCATCAGAAGGCACCAGACCAAGGCTGCCTTGGGCGATGCAGTTACCAGATTTTATATCAAATCCAGTGCCCTTAATTCCTTTATTGGAAAAGTTACGTGATGATCCTGAGGAATATGTGCGGCGTTCGGTGGCGAACAACTTGAATGACATCGCAAAGGATCATCCTGATTTGGTTGCGGATATAGCACATAAATGGATGAAAGGAGCTTCGAAAGAGCGGCAAAAACTAATACGCCATGCTTGTCGAAGCTTAATTAAGTCTGGTCATCAGGGGTGTTTATCTGCGTTGGGATATAAAGAAGCAAAGGTTCATCTTGAAAGCTTCAAAGTACTTACATTGGTTGTGATTTACGGGCAGGTCCTTGAATTCGAAGTGTCCATGAATTCTCATGAGAGAGGCGATCAGGATCTGATTTTAGACTTTGTTATTCATCATAAAAAAGCTAACGGCAGCACGACCCCGAAAGTCTTTAAGTGGAAAACATTTAAATTGTCGGCAGGGGAAAACCATAAAGCGGCGAAAAAACACGCGATGAAACCGATAACAACACGTAAATATTATCCGGGGTTACACAAGGTTGAGCTCGTCGCCAATGGTAAATCCTTAGGGATTAGGGATTTTGAACTCGTGATGGAACCGTCCAGCGTATAATTTATTATTTAGTGATAGATTGGAAAGTAGACATCTTGTGTTCTGCGGCCAACTATTTTTGCTGTTGAATTCATCATTTCTTCAATTTCTTCTACAAGCTTTAATCTAATAGTAGGTGACGTTATTGCGAAGTCTTTGACGGGAAATGACATAAAAGCCAGTTGAGACATACAACTGGCTTTTATGGAAGGTCTCTTTACTTAAAGATCACGTAAGTGTTTCGCTCTAGTGAGCGGTGTGGTCTGTCTTCGCGCCGTCTTTTGATTCTCCGGCCATTGGCTTCATTGCGCCGCCTTTTTGAACATGGACCATAATGTCTACAGAGCCGGATTTTTCAAAAGTAAGAGTCAAAGGGAACATTTCACCTTCTTTTAGCGGGGTGGATAATCCCATCATCATGATGTGAAAACTACCAGGTTTCAGTTCAACCATAGTTCCTGCCTTTACAGGAATACCACCTTCGACCTGTCGCATTTTCATGACACCATCAATCATCGTATGTGAGTGTAGCTCTATCCGTTTTGCAGCATCACCTGTGGCTGAGATCAAGGTGTCATCTTCGCTTCCCATATTGTGAAGAGATAGGAAGGAAGCACCATTTTTCATTTGGCCGAGGGTTGCACGTGCCCAAGGTTTTTGAACGGTAATGTCACCGGCTTTCTTGTCGTCTGCAGAAGCAAGAGAAGTCAAAGACAGGCAGATGATAGCTGCAAGGGCTGTAAATAGTTTCTTCATGATAACCTCGAAGTGTGGCCCAGACGCAATTGCGCTCTGGTTATTTGATTAATGTGTTCGTGAATTTAGGGGAGCTTAAGCTACTGGAGGCGCTCTTGATGCGGGAAGAGAATAGCCTTTGATGATTACGTTGTTCTGCTCTGTAATGTGCCAGAACTGGAGTTGGTTCAGTAAGAACGAAGCTTCCGCTTGAAACGTTGTATCATCAAGAGAAATAAAGCCGCCTGTAATGCAGTGGTCACAATGGCCTAGAAAGGCGTTTGGAGTACTATTGTTCGTCCCCTCGGCCAATAAGATCCCGGTTGGTGTACAAATAAACTGGAGTGCCGCAACGAGTTCTTGTGCACTCTCAGTTGCAGTATTGTAATGTTGAGTCTGGGCCGAAGCTGTATGTGATATAAAAAAGGCTGTAATAAAGGGAAGCAGAGTTTTTAAGCAAACGGCAGCAATTGAAAGAACAGCTAAGCTGCATCGATCGTGATTTGACTTGTATGAAATGCTCTTGTGCATATAGAGCTCAAGTGTTGCTAAAAAGTATCTTTTGCTTAGCGCTTTGGTAGAGTTTTGGCAAGCTCATCGCCCGATTGAATTTGTATTTCTGTCATCTTTGCGCGCAATTGTCGCATGTCTTGAGTACTGTAGGTGTTACCCTGTTCAGAGGCGACCTTGAACCAAGCATAGGCCCTTATTGTATTGGCGGTGACACCGCGGCCTTTTTCATAGAGACGGCCAAGATTACGTTGGGCAATAGGGTGTCCTTGTTGGGCTGCTTTTTCATACCAAATAGCAGCCTTACTATAATCCGTTTTTTGACCTAAGCCGTTCTTAAGCATACTGGCGAAACTGTTTTGTGCAGCTGGGTCTCCAGCCTCGGCTGCAAGTTCGAGCCAGTGAGAGGCCAATTGCAAGTCCTGCTTAACGCCAATACCGTCAGCGAAATATAGACCGATAAAACTTTGAGCTTTTACATTGCCTTGTTTTGCTGCTTGAAGATACCAGTATGCCGATTGTTTATAATCTAATGGCTTCCCTTGCCCTTCGCGATAAATATGTCCCATGTAAAGCTGCGCAACGGAATTACCCTGTTTAGCAAGTGGAAACAGTTCTGAGGTAGCAATTTTATATTCGCCATTCTTATACGCTTCCAGTCCAACTGATGTGTCGGCTTGGGCGTGAAAGCTAAAGGATAAGTAAAAAAGAACTAGGACTAAGCGAAACATATATTTTCTCATTACGTCAGATGGGGACTTACAGGAGTATAAGCTAGGATATCCAGAAAACGACAGCAAAATATCGGACTTTGAAGCAAGGCACAGTGAGGTTTAGTGCGAAGCTAACAGCTGTATAATATTAAGGTAAGGCGGGATGTGGAAACGTAATTTTAGATATCAGGAGCAATAATCAAGATATGATCATTGTCATGGTAAAGCGTCATGCCGTTGGCGAATTGACTGTAAGTCAGGCCATTAACTTCTGTGCCTGAAGCAGTAATATGAGAATCTTCAACAATTCCTGTTTCAATAAGCGGAGTATTCGCTTCGATTTTCAGTGGTTCATCACGCGCGAACAAAACCACCTCTCCCGCATCATCGGGAAGAAGATCTGCTAGTTGCAGGATAATTTCGTCATCTGTTTCAAAAAAATTACTCATGTTTAAGTTTTATTACTTTATGATTCTCTATGCAATGGTTTTTTATAGTGATTCCAGTGACTTTTCTGTGTCAGCTATAGCTTTTAACTATATTTATGTCGCCTTTGGAGCGGATGATTCCATCAATATGTTGGTATGTTTTTTGGAAACGGAGGCTGATCCAAGATAGGATTTATTCGTAAATAAAATTAAAGATGCTTAACGAGTTGAGATAAACGATATAAACCTACTTCATCAAAATGTGTGGGTTATGAAATTCTTTGCTACCAAACGAGGTTTCTTTTATAAGCACTTTGAAATTGGCGATGGTCACATAAAAGCCCCCAGCACGACAGATCCAAAAATAAACCCGAAAAATCGGGAAATAAATAATAGTGACCATCTAATCGTGAATACATGTTTGCAGTAAATCTGCACTGATGACGTATATCCAAGCCGTGTATGGGAAGGCAAAAGTTGATGGCAAAATCAAAAACCCAAAAAGGGTTCGCTCTAAATAAATTACTCTCGCGTTTGAAAAATGATGACAAGTTCACATCTGCAACGGAATTGCGAGACGAACTTGAAACTCGTTTGGTCGCAATGCGTCATGAAGCGGTCAGCCACCCTTTAAGTAACCCGGTACTGGAATTGGCTCATGATCTATCTGAGCGCTTGGCTGCGGGACATATTTCTGTGGATTTGCTGACTGAACTGGTTCAGTTGGTCTCTGTAGAAGCCTTTGCTGATCGTGCGGAACGAGTAGGTGATTATGTCGGTCTTGCCGGGATCGACGAGAATAAAGCCAAGCTGTCTGTTTTGTTTAACAATCTGGCCCAAAAAGAAGTGGCTACTGATATTGCGAATGGGATGGCTATAAAGACAGGCGAGCTGGTTTCATTCTCTGAATTCCAAAAGAGAATTGAACGAGAAGCCTTTGGGATTGTGATTACAGCTCACCCGACTTTTGGTCTGACCAAAGAGCATTATCAAGCGTTAGCTCAACTCGCTGCTGATGAAAATAGTGCAGGTCAGGTACTCTCAGAGCAAGAAATTGACGGCCTAAACCAGTTGGTAATAGAGAACTCTCACGAGCCAGATCAAAAGATTGATTTGTTGGCTGAACATGCTCAGGCCATGTTGGCAATAGAATCAATTCAACAAGCGATGAGAGAGATTTATGATGTTGCTTTAAACGTTGCAGCCGAACTCTACCCTGAAAACTGGACAGAATTGTCACCTAAAATTCTCTCTATTGCCAGTTGGGTTGGATACGATCTTGATGGACGAACGGATATTACTTGGGCGACTACTCTTCATACCCGGCTCAAGGTTCAGGTTGTTCAGCTCCGCTATTATATTACTGCCTTGTCGAAAATTATGATTGATCGGAATACAGATCAGGATGAACTCGGCACAACTTTGGCATTGATCAAGAGTCGCGTATCTCTAGCGCTTCATGTCGCGGAAAAGGAAACCAGCTTTTTTGGTCAAAGTGCTACGACGGAAGATGCCTTAAAAGAAATTTCCCGTAGTATTGCCTCTGATGATGGTGCGCGTCTGGTCCAAACGGCTGAACTTATTGAAGCTCTTAACCGTGCGATAAGCTTAACTGAAGATGATGGACTGAAACGCTGTTTGATTATCTTGCGGTCTGAGATTGCAAACTATGGCCTTGCCAGTTCGCACATGCACGTGCGTTTGAACTCAGTACAGCTTCACAACGCGATTCGTAAAAACATTGGTATGGAAGGTGAACCGGATGATCCCGGGCGTCGTCGGGGCAATTTTAGAGCACTTTCCAGTTTGTTGGATGAAGTGCGACCAATACGGATCAACTTTGGCTCTTTATCAGCTGAGCATACAACAGCCAAACGGATGTTCATGTTGATTGCGCAGATGATCAAATATGTTGATGCATCACGCCCTATTCGATTTCTAATCGCAGAATGTGATACACCTTTTACTATTCTTACTGCCCTGTATTACGCAAAATATTTTGGTGTTGATGAACACTTGGATATTTCACCTCTGTTTGAAACCGGTACCGCCCTTGAGCGCGGAAGTGAAGTTATTGCTGAGCTTTTGGACAACGAACATTATCTTGCCTATGTGAAAAACCGTGGCCGCCTCTGTATCCAAACGGGTTTTTCAGATGCAGGTCGATACCTAGGACAAGTATCCGCTTCCTTGGCCATTGAACGGCTTCATATGAAGCTTGCGCGGCTTCTTGCTGATCGAAAAGTAACTGGTGTGGAGGTGGTTATCTTTGATACGCATGGGGAATCTATGGGGCGTGGGGCGCATCCCGTGAGTTTCGCTGATCGTTTGAAATATGTGTCCTCACCGATGACAAGGTCCCTGTTTGCCAAAAACGAAATCCCCTTGAAGCAGGAAGTCAGCTTTCAGGGGGGGGATGGTTATCTCTATTTCGGCACACCCAAGCTTGCCCTGACGACCGTAACACGTTTGCTTGAGCATGCTTTGGGACAGCCTGAAGTGGATGAGGATGATCCTTTCTATACCAACACGGATTATTCGCTCGATTTCTTCCTGTCGTTGAAGGGGTTTCATGAGGCGACGCTGGAAAATAAGGACTACGCGTCCCTTCTTGGGTCTTTCAGTACGAACTTGCTGTACCAAACAGGTTCTCGCAAAAGTAAACGACAGCACGAAAAACACCACGGTATTGACCGAGGACACCCGTCGCAAATTCGGGCTATTCCCCACAATGCGATTTTGCAGCAATTGGGGTATCTGGCAAATACTGCCGGTGGGTTTGGAACCGCAATTTCCCGTGATCTCGATGCTTTTGTTAAACTGCATGGCGAATCAGATCGGGTGCGCCGCTTTATGGATATGGTTTCCTATGCAAAGGGCTTGAGCAGCTTGAATACGCCGGAAGCTTACGCTTCTTTGTTTAACCCTCGTTATTGGTTGGCAAAGGCCTATGCGGTTAAGCACACAGAACGGGCGCGCGATCAGCTCAGGTTATCCAACCTCGTCGGCGTAACTGGCCGTTATGATGGTATGAGCCGGATGCTTCAAAGCTTCCGTCAGGATGCAATCCATCTGCATCGGGGGCTTGACGCTTTGACAGCGGATGGTCAGGAAAAGGTCTTCCCTTTTGATACACGACGTCGGATTAATCTTATTATTCTGCACATCGTACGGCTTTGCCTGATACAGGAAATTTTCTTGTTATCCATGAGGATACCTTCTTTTGCGACCCGGGATGATCTCAACCTTGACGATTTGGTCCAGGATATTCTGGCGATGGAAATCCCATCTGCCCTTGAAGAGTTAAAGGCAACCTTCCCTGTCCACGAGGGGCAAACCAATTTCTCGGCTAAAGATTATGGTGAACCGAGTGATTATAGTGATAATGAAACACGCGATTATTCGGAAGAGCATCAAAAAATATTCGCCCCAATAGAAGAATTGTACGATTTATGTCGGCGGGTTTCTGTGGGAATATCAAACAGTATTGGTGCTCATGGCTAAAGCTGCGGAGCTCGTCGAATTTTGGGGTGTAATGGTGTGTACTAAAGTGGAGACTATACTGTGATCAAGGATGTTTTGGACTTCTGGTTTGCGGAAGGCATGGAGCAAAAATGGTTCGTTAAAAACCCTGAATTTGATCGCGAGGTGGAGGAAAAACTCTTCCCTCTTTATGAAAAAGCATGCAGTGGCGAGCTAAAAGAATGGGAAGCTACAGCAGAGGGTTGTCTGGCATTGTGTATTCTTTTGGATCAAGTGCCGCGTAACCTTTTTCGAAATGATCCCAAGACTTTCGCGACAGACACAGCAGCCTTAGAGATTGCGCAGTCCGTTGTGGCAAAGGGGTGGGATAAATCTCTCACAGATTATCAGAGAGTCTTTCTCTTTTTGCCTTTTGAACACAGTGAGGACCTCACGGTTCAACAGAGATCTCTTGATCTTTATCGAGGCTTTGGTGAAGAGTCTACTTGGTATGATTACGCGCTTAAACACGAAGTCATCGTTAGAAAATTTGGTCGCTTTCCTCATAGAAACGAGGTGCTTGGTCGCGAAAGTACTCCGGAAGAGATCGCGTTTTTAAAGCAACCAGGTTCATCCTTTTAATTTTTGATTTAGCTCGATTTTTAACGGGTGAAATGCAGCAAGGGCGAAACAGAAATGTTTCGCCCTTGTTTGGAATTCTATCTCAGATTTCACAAGCTGCTTATCTGTTGTGTGGAGCATTAAAATCTAGTTCAGGTCCGCTAGGGATGATACCTGTCGGATTGATGGTGCCATGGCTTCCATAATAATGTGCTTTAATGTGTGGAATATTTACGGTCTCCGCAACACCTGGATATTGATAGAGTTCCCGGGTTAAAGCCCAGAGATTCGGGTAATCAACGACGCGCTTTTTATTGCATTTGAAATGGCCGTGATAAACCGGATCAAAACGTAGAAGGGTTGTGAACAATCGCCAGTCAGCTTCTGTAAGCTGGTCTCCCGCAAGATACTTCTGTTGATTTAACAGCTCTTCCAGCTGGTCCATGGCATCAAAGAGAGCATTGTATGCGTCTTCATAAGCTGTTTGAGTGGTTGCGAAGCCATTTTTGTAAACACCATTGTTGATGTTGTGATAGACGAGCTCGTTCACCTTGTTGATCTCTTCTCTCAGGTGAAGAGGGTAAAAATCCGGCGTGTCATTTTTGGCAAAGGCATCAAATGAGCTGTTGAACATGCGGATGATTTCAGAAGATTCGTTACTGATGATGGTTTGTTCTTTTTTGTCCCAGAGAATAGGAACGGTTACCCGACCTGTGTAATAAGGATCTGCCTTGGTATAGATCTGATAGGCGTAATCAAACCCATGAAGGTGATCTTCTGTGGAGCCCAGGTCTCCCGGTCGGAATTCCCAACCGTTTTCTTTCATTTCCCAGTGGACGACGGACACTGAAATTGCATCTTGTAAGCCCTTGAGGCTGCGAAAAATTAAAGTCCTGTGAGCCCAGGGACAGGCGAGGTTGACATAGAGATGGTATCGACCGCTTTCTGCCGGATACCCTTTTTCTCCGTTTGGTCCATCAGAGCCATCTGCTGAAACCCAATTTCTAAACTGTGCATCTTTACGTTGGAACTTACCGTCACTGCTTTTTGTGTCGTACCAGACGTCGTGCCATTTACCTTCTACGAGCTTACCCATGGGGTTATTCCTTTTGTCTTATTAAATTGTATTTGTTTCTGCGGTATCTGGCAGGTCGGCAAAAATCAATTCTGCGGCCCCAACGGCTTTTATATTCAGAATGTCTTCGTTTGCGATAACTGCGCCATCCCGTTGGCCCAAGTGATGCCCGTTCAATTCGATGGCACCGGAAGAAACCACAAGATAGCCCAACCTTTGCTTTTCTATTTGTTGAGTGATCTCTTCGCCATCAAGCAGGTGCGTGCCATAGAGCGTGGCATCCTGATTGATACGCAGAGCGTCAGCGTACTTTTTCTCACCAGAAGCCAGTGGAAGGAAACCACCTTTATAGTCTTCTTTAGAGAAGGTTTTCTGATCCCAATGCGGCGTTAGGTTTCTCTCGGAGGGCTGTATCCATATTTGGTAAAGCCCCGTAATCTCGGCTTCGTGGTTATATTCACTGTGCAGGATGCCTTTACCCGCGGTCATGACCTGTATGTTTCCGGCTGGCGTTTTACCTTTATTGGATAGATGGTCTTCGTGGGCGATTGCGCCATAACGCACGTAAGTAATGATTTCCATGTCGCGGTGGCCATGCATTGGAAAGCCGCCTCCGGCTTGAATTTCATCGTCATTCCAGACAAGGAGCGGGCCAATCCCGGTACGGGTGGGGTCCATATAATTGGCAAAGCTAAAATGGTAATGAGCATTGAGCCACTCATTTTGAAAGCGTCCCAGAGTTTTGAATGGGCGTACATCAATCATTTGGATCTCCTGTAGCAAAATAGATTACGATTGTTTCATTAAAGATAGCTATGACGCCAAAAGATTATAATCTGTAGTTTTGGAATAATATTGTTTCCTTGAAGAAACAATTGAGTGTAATTTTTAGATAATGAAATTTAGGGCGTGTGTGATTATTGAGTGAGGGTGATTATGGATTTAAATGAAATGGCAGTCTTTGCCACTGTCGTTGAAAACGAAAGCTTCACAGCATCCGCAAAAATTTTAGGCCTGAGTAAGTCCGCGGTCTCAAAGCAGGTAAGCCGCCTAGAAGATAGATTGGGAATCCGGTTACTGAACAGAACGACCCGAAGACTTTCTCTTACAGAGGCTGGGGGAGTATTTTTTGAAAAATGCCAAACCGTTATGTCGGTTGCCGAGCAGGCAGAATATGCGGTTTCTAGATTATCAAATGTGCCCAGAGGGCTTTTAAAAATAAATGCACCGATGTCATTCGGCATCAAACGCATGGCCCCTTTGTTATCAAGCTTTAGAGAGCAATTTCCTGAAGTAGAAATCGATCTTGTTCTAAATGATCAAGTTGTTGATTTAGTCGAAGAAGGTTTCGATGTAGGGATACGGATCGGTCGTTTGATGGATTCTAGGCTGATGGCAAAAAAGATATCCAGCTGTAAAATGGCTCTTGTGGCGTCTCCGTCTCTTTTCCAGAATAAAGCTATACCAATCGTTCCCGCAGAACTGACGGGGGTTAATTTTTTACACTACTCCTATGTTTCCAGAGCATCAGGGTTAAAGTTAGTCGGAGATAGCGGGACAGTGAATATTCCTGTGAAAGGGGATATTACGGCAAATAACGGAGATTTTATTCTTTCAGCAGTGCAGGGCGGGCTAGGATTTGCGTGCCTGCCAACTTTCATATGTGGAGATCTTATCCGAAATAATACGTTGATCAAACTTTTGCCCGCATGGGAGATAGACAATGAAAATGCGATTTATGCGGTGTATCCTGTAAATCGGAATTTGTCACCGAAAGCCAGAGCTTTCATCGATTTTCTCTCTAACTACTTTACCGATATTCCTGAATGGGATCGATAATGTTTTAGAATTGTAAGTGAGTAAAAAGTAAGGCCTTGTTTTTTCTTTCTTTGACAGCCTGAAAATTCGTGATATCGAGAATGAGTAAATCGTTTTAACTTGAATTTAGGCACGCACTTTTGATGTGTACTTGTACTGAACATCTCCGACGACGACGGACCTGCCCACGAACGACTGTTCGTCGGGCTGTTAGTCTGTGTGTTGTTATGGATTGTTTGGTCGCCTGAATTCGGGTGAACCCTGCACTAACCAGAGACAGCAGCTAACATTGTTTCTCTGAATAACGAACGTTACGGCCTTTAAGGCTGGTGCTACTGCAGGATCTACCATGTGTGATTACGCGATTACTCTCCAGACCGCTAACGATGAAAAGTATATCGATCCCTTACTAAACTTAACCTTTGGTGAAGGCCGGATTTCACGCCCCTCTTATGCCTTTCGGGCTGGTGTATTGCCTGTTTCTGAACTTTGTTTTGCGGTGAAATCTTTAGATGGAGACCTGATAGCCACTCTACGATTCTGGCCAGTTTCAATTGAAGGTGAAGAAGCTCTTTTGCTTGGGCCACTAGCAGTGCAGCCTAATTTGCAGGGCAAAGGTATTGGTAGAAGACTCGTTGCGGAAGGTCTGGCCAAAGCCAAAGCCATGGGATATCGGCTCTGTTTTGTGGTCGGGGAAGCTTTTTATTATGGGCCCTATGGCTTCGAGCTTGCTCATCCTCTTGGTTATGACATGCGCGTCCCGGTCAGTGGAGATAAGTTTCAGGTAGTCGCCTTACAGGGAGACCTCTTTGATGACCTTCCAAAGGGGGTAATACAACCTTGGTTTCCATCAAGCCGTCAAACCCGTCACCAAACTCAGGCGATAAAGGTCTAACGGCCTTCGCGATACCAGGCCCCAAAAGCTGTTAAGAGTAACAATGTGAGGAAAATCCAAGGTGGGAGTAATGCTTTCCTGCTGTCACCGGTTACTCTTTCAGCCTTCCTAGCCTGCAAACCAGCCCAATTTTTTCCATGAAGAACACCGTTGCCATGCACGAGCTTTATGTTTGGAAGGCTGTTGTTTAAAAGTGGATATATTCCACCGTCACTCTCATCGATGAGCGGGCTTAGTAAGGTAGGATCCGAGATGACCCTTTCATGTTCGGGGCCACGAAGTGTTTGGTGGGAGACGATTGTGTTCAGGCCATCGCTTATGGTGTAGATGCCGGTTTCAGGAGCAGATAATATCAATTGAGACCTTCCATCCGCTTCAGGTGACATAGTCTCTTTGAAAGTATCGCCGGATGGTTGTTGGATGGTGATTGGTGTCTCTGTAAGCGATAAACTCTGTCGGGTAACTGTCAGTTGATCATTGCTAAGTGTTGCTTTTAAGGTTTCCTCGTCAAGTTCGGGCTCTTTCATCAGCCAGTGAACCAAACGACGTATTAGTTCTGTTTGGGGGCCTCCACCTTCGATACTGCGGCCCCAAAGCCATATGTGATCACTGGTGATTTGTGCCACGCGTCCCTTTTTATAGTGGTCAAGGATGAGTAAGGGCTGTTTTTTGTCTCCTGTCATTACTGTTGAGCCACTCAAAGTATCTGTGTCGACTTGTCGGAACCACCGTCCCCAAGTTGGTTGCTCATGAACACTGATATTCGCCTGAGGTAGACGAGAAGTCACGGGATGACGTAAGCCTAGTTCTGTGATCAAGGGCCTGAAGGGATTTTGGCTTACAGTGCCTAAAGGTTCTGCAGGGAGTAGGTTGCCCAGGGCTGTGTTGTAGAGAGAAGAAGGGGTCGCGTAACCTGGACCGCCAACTTCTAATAATGCTCCTCCTTGCTCTACATAGCGCACGATGTTGCTGAGATAGTGACTGGGGAGGAAGCCCTGTCGCTGGTATTGGTCGAAAATGATAAGATCAAAATCAGCTAACTTGACTTCAAACAACTCGTGAATTGGAAAGGCAATTAAGGATAGTTCCCTAATCGGAGTTCCATCCTGTTTTGCGGGATGCCGGAGAATTGTAAAGTGAATCAAATCAACCGAGGGATCAGCTTTTAAGATATTCCGCCATGCGCGCTCGCCGGGATGTGGTTCACCTGATATCAATAAAACCTTTAAACGATCTCTGACACCATTGGTTTCAAAACTCGCCTGATTGTTAAGAAGAGTGATCTCATCTTCGAGGCCCTCGACTGTTATGTCAAATGTCGTCTGCCCCCTGTTTTCCAGAACAAGTTCCTGAGTGTAGAGTTGATCAACTGGTACAGCGAGTTCGGCTATTACTTCACCGTTTTGCCTAACGGTCACCTTTGCGGGGGGAGATTTTATTAAGGTGTTCTCGTCCGTAATATGAAAGGTAAAGTTTATTTTTTGATCGATAATCCCAAAGGCAGGTGCCTGATCAATGATGAGGCGGCGATCTTGTTTATTTGGATCGCCGGCCAAAAGCAGATGTAGAGGAATGGATTTAGGAAAGTTCGTTTGCTCCAATGTTGCAGGTATATCATGAACTTGCCCGTCGGAAATAAGAAATACTCCAGCCAAACGTGCTTTTTCTTCTGTTGTCAGGTTTAAGTTCTCAAATACTTTAGTGCCGTCTTCACCGCTGCCATTGATATGAACTGTCTTCAAAATGAGATCAGTACGTTTATTTATCTGTTCGTGCAGGGCTGTTAGGGCATCGGCAGCATGGCTTTTACGACGGCCGTAACTCATGGAAGGGCTGTTATCAATCACAGCGATTATGAGTTCTGGTAAGGGCTCGCTGATTTTAGTGTGAAGGGTTGGATTGGCTAAAAATAGAGCGATTCCAAACATGAAGACACATCTGAATTCACCGCCTTTATTTTTCATGAAGACCAGAGAAAGCAAAGAAACGACCGCTGTGCCAAGAATAATGTAAATGATTGGGAGAGGAAGAAGAGGAGCCCACTCAATCCCATAGTTAGAAATCATTGGCCCAACCTCTCCAATATGTGAGGGATATGTACCTGATCCTCTTTGTAGTTTCCTGTTAATGCATACATCACCAGATTAATGCCAAACCGATAGGAGAGTTCTCGCTGACGTTCCCCGCCCCTGACCATGGCGTAGAGAGGTCTGCCTTCTGCATTGATGGCCCAAGCCCGTGCCCAATCGTTTGAGCCAACAAGAATGCGAGCGACACCATCATTTCGATATTGATCGGTACGCTCGGCCCAAAAATCTCGATTGTTGTTGCGGCCTGGAAAGCTTTCCAGAAGGTAGAAAGAGCGGGTCATGACGTGACCTGAAGGAATTGGCTCTAGTTCCGGAATGTCAAGGCCGCTAGTCAATTGTTGAAGGTATTGGGCGTTGCCCATTGACCCCAACGCAGAATTTAATGTACCGGATGTTTCTCTGAGATCAAAGAGAATGAGGCCACCATTGTGGAGGTATTGATTTACCTGTCTTTGCCCTCTTTTTGTCAGTTCACCTTGGATTTCTGTAACAGGCCAATATAAAATTGGGTAGGGAGAAATGAAATCACGATCAAGGTCTATACCGGTAACCTGGACGTTCTCTACAGCAGTGCGCCGATGGAGTTGAAGCGATAGTCCAGCGAGACCCGAGTGACTGTCGAGATCGACTTTGTTATCTCCCGTAATAACATAGGCAAGATAAGTGTTAAGTGTAGCCTCAATTGCTTTGTTATCCAGAAGTTCGACCTGATCTTGCGCTTCTACGTTATGGGGGAAGACGTAACCAGATAAACCTATTGTCAATAAAAATGCCGTCGTCGATCTTCGGATTGGTAGATTGGAGAAAATCCCCCTGAGCCAAAGTGTAACAACTTGATCAATCAAAAATAAAAAAAGAGCCGTGAGTAGTAGGGGAACTTGAAGAGGGTTTTCTTTTTTCATGCCGTAGAAACGGCTTTCTGCTAAGTCGATATTGTTGTGAATATAGGGACCAAGATTTCCAGCCAAATTTACAGATTTTACCCGTTTGCTCACTCCATAATATCCGGGAGGGGTGCGAGGGCTTGCAAAAACATCAGAATCAACGGTTTGGGGAGCTACAGCTATTTTCAGATCTTTGTCCTGTAGTGGTGTGAGGATGCCATAGGCATCCATAATTTCACGAATAGGGAGATCTTTGACAGTATCATCAGCATTATTCACACCTTTTCCAAATTGGAGTATGCGGCGGAGTATGTTGACGAATGATCCTGATAAAGCAAAATTTGACCAACGAGTATTGGCTGTCGTGTGGACGAGAACGATATGCCCGTTGCCGGTTTTTTTTGCTGTGATTAAAGGTGTTCCGTCTTGAAGTCTTGCCCAAGTGTGTTGGTCCAATTCAGGACTTGGTTGAGCGAGGAGTTGCCCTGATATGGTAACTTCTTTTGGGATCTTTAAGCCGCGTAATGGGCTGTGCCTATCGAATTCTTCAATTGGTAGAGGTTGTTCCCAAGTTAGACTCCCCGCGAGATTTCGATATCCGCTTCTTAGAGGTACAGGAAGAAAGCGATCTCTGTGATCTGCGAGTCTAGGGCCCGCAAAACGAAGAAGTAATCCACCTTTATTTATCCATTCTAAAAGGGGTTCTTCATCGGACAGCGGGATAGGCTCGTTATCCGTAATAATGAGGGTGGAGAGTTCTCGGGACAGTAATTGTTTTATAGGGCCAGACCGGATATCTGTAAAAAGTCCCAAAGCACGTTGAAGGTAGTAATGTTCTCCGAGTAGAGATTTGTTATCAACTTTGCCACTGCTTGTTAACAGGCCAACTGGGAAACGATGATCATTTTGGTCCATAAGGTAGGTTGTTGCTGACGAGTTTTGTCCGGTAACAGTAATTTTCTGTACCCTGTTATGAAGCTCATTTGGCAGAGACAATATTACTGCTTGTGATGTTTGTCCTGTTTCCAGCGATACTTTCTCAGAAGCCAAAACTTCGTTTTTTTCAGAAAGGGCGGCGATCGTACGAATGCTTGCTTCAATGTTCGTGAGGCGCTGGAGAGTAACTTTGATACCGTTGTAATCTGTAGAAATGCTATCGATCCAGATGGGGAGCGCCGTAGTTAAAGGTGTGTAACGTATGCCTTCACCATAGCTCTTGAGTAGAACCTCTAGCTCATCTGATATGTCTGACCTGATAAGGCCGTTTGAAAGCCACACAATTTGTAGAGGGGCACGAACCTGAATTTGATCCTCTATAGATTTCAAGGCTCCAATGTGATCAGATTCCCAACTTAGGACCGGAGGAAGCTCTTGCATATCGTTAAGCAGGCTATCCGATGATTTAAACCCACTGAAGTTGAACTCCCCTTTTGTACGAGAAGCTGTTGATAGAATAGCCGTTTTGACATTCAACCCTTTACTCCGTTCGAGTTGGGATTTCAGAGCTTGAAGTTGTTTTTGCCTGCTTTGGGCTGATGCCCAGTCATTATCCAATAGGATAAGGGTATCGAGATTGTTGTTGGATCTTTTTTCAGGTTCGTAAATTGGTTCAGCCAGGGCGAGGATAATCAGAAGAAGGATCAGCAATCTGAGGATAATGAGCCACCATGCCGTATTTTGTGGTTTGGCTGTTGTTCCCGTTAGCCCGAATAATAACCGAAGGGCCGGGAAAGTAATGCGCCTAGGAGCTGGCGGTGTAATACGTAAAAGAATCCAGACAAGAGGAAAACTAAGCAGTCCAAGCAGAAGCCAAGGATTGAGAAAACCGATAAATCCCAATTCAAGCACGGCGATCTCCATACTGGTTGGTTGAGATGCTATCATCTTCTAAGTTACTGGAAGCTTCCATGTTGTTTTGTCGTTCGCGAGTATTGTGTCCAGTAATATTTTGATAGAGAGAAAGCAGAGTTGCTTCGGGTGGTTGTTCTGTGGTGTGGACGAGATGTCGCCATCCCCATTTGCGCACCATGGCGCTCAAGTCCTGATTATGCGCTCTTATTCGATCAATGTAAGACGATCGGATGGAAGCAACATCCGAGTGGAGCAGCTCCTGATCGCCAGAGGGAAGTTGAAACTTTATTCTTCCAGTGTATGGCAAATTCATTTCGGCGGGATCAAGGACTTGTACCAACCATACTTTAAGTTTTTGGCGAGCTAAAAATTGAAAGACTTGATGCAGGTCAGGTAACGGCGATAAAAAATCAGCAAAACATACCAATGCCCCATTGGGAGGAAAGTGATGGCCGGAGGGCAGGTCTCCGGATGCGTGATCATGATTTTCGAGCTGGCGGGCAATGGTGTGAATATTTTTTTGAGAATTTGAGGGAGAAGTTTGTCCGCCGACAAGCGCAACCTTCTCACCACCACGAATTAACAGATGGGCCAAGGCTAAGCTTAAAACACTAACGCGATGTTTCTTCGTGACATTTGACCATTGTGATGACCAGTCCATTCCGGGACCACCGCCAGCCCATATCCAAAGTGTTTGAGCTGATTCCCGTTCTTTTTGACGGATAAAGACACCAGAGTTATCGTGGGTGGTTTGCGATTTTGCTGAGCGTCGCCAGTCAATGTTTCTGGGCGAATCTCCAGGACTGTAGCGTCGATATTGCCAAAATTCATCTCCCTGCCCTGCGTGTCTGCGTCCATGAATGCCTTGAAAAACAGTCGATGCGACACGCTCCGCCTCTATCAGAAGCGGGGGCAAAGTGGAGGCCAGCTTTTCTGCATGTGTTTCAAGCGTTGAAATCGAATTGTTCATATCAAAGCCATTACATCAAAGGAGATATCAGGCGGTTAATAACTTTAGTTAGAGTGACGCCTTCGGCGCGAGCGGTAAAATCAAGGTGTATGCGGTGCCTTAAAACAGGTGCAGCGAGGGCGATGACATCATCTAGAGATGGGCTGAGCCGTCCTTGCAGTAGGCACCTTGCTTTACTGGCCATTAACAAGGCCTGGCTAGCACGAGGTCCCGGACCCCATGCTACGAATTGTTTTATGTATTCATCGTCAGTATCTTCGGGGCGTCCACTTCTGACCAATGACAAAATACCTTCGAGGACATCTTCGCCAACGGGAATCTCTTTTACGAGATTTTGTGCGGCAAGAAGTTCTCGTGCAGTTAGGACGATTTCTGCTTCAGGCTCTTGTGTCCCCGTCGTGGCAAGCAGCATTTGACGTTCAGCATTAAGGTCCGGATACCCCACGTAAATCTCTAAGAGGAAACGATCGAGTTGAGCTTCTGGGAGAGGGTAGGTGCCCTCTTGCTCAAGTGGGTTTTGGGTGGCAAGGACGTGGAAAGGAGAAGGTAGCTTATGGGTGTGTCCTGCAACAGTTACCGTATGTTCCTGCATGGCTTGTAGAAGAGCCGATTGAGTTCTGGGGCTTGCTCTGTTTATTTCATCGGCCATCAATAATTGAGAAAAAACCGGCCCGTGGATAAAGCGGAAGGAACGACGGCCATTTGTGTCTTCTTCCAAGACTTCGGCGCCAATAATATCCGATGGCATTAAATCCGGAGTGCATTGAATACGTTTTTCTTGCATACCAAAAACAATACCAAGATTCTCAACAAGGCGTGTTTTTGCAAGGCCTGGTGCGCCGACTAAAAGCGCATGTCCACCGGCTAATAAAGTAATTAATACCTGTTCAATGACTTCCTCTTGGCCAAAGATAACTTTGCCGAGGTTTTCATTGAGTTGAGCGAGACGTTCACACAATTGATCAGCTTGTTCTGCTAAATCTTTCGAAGACCCAGTGTTAATACTGTTATCTTCAGTGTTCATTTTGTTTCCTCTCTCACCGCACTAGGAAGAATAAATCGCGTTAGTTCCCAGCTATTTGGAGCCATTGTCGGTTGATATCCTATGATAGTATACATGAGTTCTGCGACACGTATGTTAACACCATTGGTATAATGTAGAGAAAGTTCCTTTCTGCCTAGAGCGGACGTGAACAAACAAAAGTGATATCAAGAGAAAAAGGCCAATCCGAGATGAGCCGTAATGAAAACAAAATTAATGACGAGGCTCTGAGTAAAGCTGCTAAAAGCCTACCGTTAACGAGTGAAGTGGATATGAGGATTGCCCGCGATGGTCGTTGGTATCACGATGGGGGGCTTATTAACCGCCTGCCTCTGGTTCGCTTGTTCTCGACGGTTTTAAAACAGGATGAAGACGGGGGATATTGGCTAATAACACCTGTTGAAAAGGCTCGAATCGTCGTTGAGGATGTTCCTTTCACGATTGTAGAGATGAAAAGTGTTGGTGCTGGTAAAGACCAAAAAATTACATTTCGTAACAATGTGGACACTTGGTTTGAATTTGATCAAGATCATCCGATTCGTATTGAATATAAAGATGAAAATGAAAGCCCCACTCCCTATATATTAGTGAGAGAAAGATTAGAGGGTCGGATCTTACGGTCAGTGTATTATCAACTTGCCGAGCTTGCGGTTGAGCAGAATAATGTAATCGGGGTCTGGAGCCATAGCATGTTTCATGTATTGGGAGATATTGAGTAAAAAATGTCTATTTGGGAATCTCAATGGACGGACGAACGCCTAGCCGCGCTTTTTGATGGTCGTGAGTTAGAGCTCGGCGTTCAAGACGATAAACTGCGCGGTGATCACGATTTAAATCCTGGGTTTTTAGATCTTGAGAGACGCAGAATTGCAGCTGCTGTTATTGTTCCGTTGGTTGCGAGGCCGAATGGATATTTCGTACTTCTTACAAAACGAACAGATCATCTCTATGATCATGCTGGACAAGTTAGCTTTCCAGGAGGGAGAGTTGATCCAGGTGATAAAGATCACAATGATGCTGCATTACGTGAATTGGAAGAAGAAGTTGGACTCCCTAGAAAGCATGTAACACTTATTGGGAGACTTGATACTTACCTGACGAGGACGGGTTTTGATATTACCCCTGTGGTTGGGTTGATTAAACCACCTTTTCCTGTGAATCCTGATCGCTTTGAGGTCGCAGAAGTTTTTGAAGTGCCGCTCAACTTCTTTTTAAAACCAAGTAATCGGCAGCGACATAGTAAGGAATTTGAGGGGCACAAGCGGTATTATTATGCTTACCCTTATGAGAATTATTTTATATGGGGCGCGACTGCGGGGATGTTGACGAATCTATGTGAAGTTTTGAATTCTGGCCCAATTGAATCACTTAAACGCGTCCCAAGCTATTAGCCATACTATTAAGGGAATTATTTATGTTATCTAGGTTTCTTCTGATTTTACTCCCCGTTTTGTTACCCTTTGCACTTTACTTTGGGTACTACTTTTTGACGAGGGGATCGCGTACGGAAGCGGATGGTGAACTCACAGAGGAAGAATTACCTTGGATGGAACGTGGGCCTTGGGCTTGGTTATTTCTTTCTGGCGTTGTGCTCTCGGGGATTGCGATGGCAATATCTTTTGCAAATACAGGGCCTGCCCCCGGTGATACGATTGTTCGGCCGAGCTATAAAGCTCCTCTTATAGAAGATTAAGATACGTAAATATGAGCGATATCTATCAGCTTGAACGTCAATCATGGATGGAGGCGACAGCAACACGTCGGGTGATGGACGCACTACGTGCGGGAGGACAAGATGTTCGTTTCGTTGGTGGATGTGTTCGTGATTCTTTAGTTGGTCGTGAAATCAAGGATATAGATATTGCGACACCTGATCGCCCTGAAGTAGTTATTACCTTATTGGAAAATGCTGGAATCAAGGCAATCCCGACTGGGATGGACCATGGAACTATTACAGCGGTCTGTAATCACAAGGTTTTTGAAATAACGACGCTGCGTCTGGACGTGGAAACAGACGGTCGTCACGCAAAGGTAATTTTTACAGACAGTTGGGTCGAAGATGCAGCGCGACGCGATTTGACCATGAATGCCCTTTCCGCAAATCTTGAGGGCGTGGTTTATGATCCTTTTGATGGGGTCAAAGACCTAAGAGAAAAACGCATCCGTTTTGTGGGTGATGCTGTTACCCGTATAGAAGAAGATGCCCTCAGGCTGTTGCGATTTTTCCGCTTTCAAGCTTGGTATGGTGGGGATGATATAGATGCTGTGGGGCTAGAAGCTGCGCGGAAAAAAGCACCTTTGTTAAAAGGATTGTCCGCGGAACGGATACACAGTGAATTGATGCGTCTATTGGCTGCGCCGGATCCCGGATCTGTATTAAAGCATATGTTGGACAACAATATTTTTACAACCTTCCTTCCTGAGGTTGTGACAACTGATATCTTTGACGCTTTTATCAAGTTGGAGGGACGGTGCGATCCTCTCGTACGGTTAGTGGCCCTGACGATGGTGGCGAATAAGACAATGGGATGCCCCAAGGATACGATTTTTTCCATTCCAGATCGGTTACGCTTCTCGACTGCAGAAAAAGAACACTTCTTGTCTCTTGTCAGGCCTGCTTACAATATCAATTCAAAGATTGATGACGCAACTTTTAGAGAAGCAATCTATCGTATAGGTTCTGGGCTTGTATCCGATTTGCTAAGACTGAGCATGGCGAGAACGGGGGAAGGTTTTGGTAATCAAAAAGCTCTAGAACTATCCCGAAAAATTGAAAGCTGGCAACCCGTTTTCTTTCCCTTGCAGGGGCGAGATCTGATTAAAGCGGGCTTTAAGCCAGGACCGAAGATGGGGCGCCTTTTAAAAATCACGGAACAATGGTGGATCGAACAAGCGTTTGTCCCTGATTACGATCAGTGTCTAGCCTATGCTATGAAGTGATTTTTGAAGTAACGCCTTAGCTATAGTATTTAGTGTCAGGCATATCATTGCCAAGATTGATTATGCGTTCGAATTTGAGGCCGATTTTTTCTAAGATACGGACAGAAGCCACATTCTCGGGGTTGGTAATGCCGACAACACGTGGCAACTGTAATACTGTTTTAGCGTATTCGAGCATCGCGGCGGCTGATTCGTAAGCGTAACCCTTTGACCAAAATGCTGGCAGTAAAGCGTATCCAATATCCGGATGCTCAAGACCGTCCCTTTTAACGAGACCACACATGCCGATGGGGGCTTTCTCTTTTTTTAACTCGGTAAGATAGAGGCCAAATCCGTTTTGTTGATAGCTTTTGATGGGGCCGTTATTTATATAATCACAGGCCTGATCAATGTTCCGGACACCTTTATCAACAATGTTCTGGATGAAAGTGGGGTCGTTCAGTAGTTCAAGAATGAAGGGGGCGTCAGCTTCACACAGTTCTCGTAGTCTGAGGCGGTCTGTTTCCAAAATTGTTGATGACATATTCATCTCTTGTTTTTGAGGTTACTGTGGTTGACGAGTGTATATTTAGGACCTTGTTTAAGGCCAGGCAGCTTCCGGTGGCATCGACATAAGGATAGCTTCAACGTTACCCCCGGTCTTTAGGCCAAACATGGTGCCGCGATCATAAAGTAGGTTGAATTCAGCATAACGTCCCCGACGAAACAATTGATGTTTACGTTGTTCATCGGTCCAGTCTTCTTGCATGTGTCGACGCACCAACTGGGGATAAATATCAAGAAAAGCTCTCCCGACATCTTGAGTGAAGGCAAAATCATCTGCCCAGTTACCTGTATTTAAGTAGTCGTAGAATATACCGCCAACACCGCGCGCTTCGTTGCGATGGGGGATATAAAAATACTCATCACACCATTCCTTAAAGGCGGGGAAGTAGCCTGGGTCATACTTATCGCAAGCCGTTTTATAAGCTTTGTGGAAGTCCTGTGTATCCTTTTCAACAGGATACATTGGGTTTAAATCTCCGCCGCCACCAAACCAGCTCGTCGTTGTAACGATATGGCGTGTGTTCATATGAACTGCGGGGACAAGGGGGGAGTGCATGTGTGCAACGAGAGATATACCACTGGCCCAAAACCGTGGGTCTTTGTCTGCACCTGGAATGCGTTTGGCAAAATCTTCGCTAAACTCTCCCATGACAGTGGAAATATTGACTCCGACTTTTTCAAAAATGCGGCCGTGCATAATTGACATCTCGCCGCCGCCGCCGCCATCACGATCCCATTTTTTACGTTCAAATCGGCCCGCTGCAGGGGAACCCCGTTTTTCAAGTATTGATCCAGAAAGCTCATTCTCCAACTTTTCAAATTCAGTACAGATGTTGTCACGCAATTGCTTGAACCAAATTTGTGCCTGCTCCTTATTGTCCTTGGGGGCACTGTGATCTGGGAAAGCTTGTGTAGGATCTTGGCGTTGATACATGAATATCTCTTTTGGAATATCTTAATGATAAATATTGTAAGCGATGTGGTTTAAAGAATGACTTATGATCTGGCGGCGCTTGGGAATCCCCTGGTCTGACGTAAGGCCTCTCCAAGTACCATTGCAGCCGACACGGCAATGTTTAAGGAACGAGCGCCAAGAGCCATAGGAATGAGCACACTGGCATCTACAGAATTGTGGACATCATCAGGGACGCCAGCGGACTCCTGTCCAACCATTAACGTATCATTTGGTCGAAAAGAAAAGTCGATATAGTTAGTGGTAGCTTTGGTTGAGAGCAATATTAGACGACCGGATGGTTCTTGGCTATGGGAAGGAATGTCGCGAGTTTGGTTAAATGCGCCCCATGAACTGTGAGTTACAAGCTCCGTTTGGTCGAGGTAATCCATGCCCGAGCGTTTCATACGTTTATCGTTTAAAACAAAGCCACAAGGTTCGATTATATCGACAGCTACATTTAGGCAGGTGGCCATTCTAAGCATTGTGCCAGTGTTCTGGGGAATGTCCGGTTGATATAGGGCAAGGCGCATACTGATAATCTTCAAATAAGTGACAAGAATGCCAAAGTGCTGGAAAAAACGACATTTTCCGTTCAAACTCACACTTAGAGTCTTTGCCTTTCTATGACAAATCCTTTATATCCGTGTCACTGAATATGGGACTAGCCGAAACTGCGACAGGATGTCACATCCGATCTTGCATCTTGTGTGTTTAGATAGGGACGCAAAAACGGTTAGACAAGGGCAATGGCTCAAATCGCCTGTATCGTATCGCAGCTTCGTTGTTCGGGGCTGTAAGCTTGAGAGATGAAAATAGGGATTACATAAATGGCAGATGGCGCGAATCCTGAAAGTTCCGCCCAAGAGTCCGGTGAGACTCGGCGTGAATTTTTGTACCTGACGGCGGGGGCTATGACAGTCGTCGGCGCAGCTGGTGCTTTATGGCCGATGATTGATTCAATGAATCCATCGGCAGACGTTTTAGCTCTTTCCTCAACTGAAGTAGATCTGACCCCAATCGAAGATGGTCAATCTGTGACGATCACATGGCGCGGTAAGCCTGTGTTCATTAGACGTCGTACTTCTGGAGAGATTGACACAGCTGAAAGCACCCCATTGGCTGATCTTCCAGATCCGCAAGTCGATGGCGATCGTGTTGAAAAACCTGAATGGCTTATCCTTGTTGGTGTTTGTACACACCTCGGATGTGTGCCTTTGGGGCAGAAGACAGGGGAATCCCGTGGTGACTATGGTGGGTGGTTCTGCCCATGTCATGGTTCTCACTATGATACTTCTGGCCGTATCCGTAAGGGGCCCGCGCCAAAAAATCTGGAAGTTCCTCCATATGTCTTCCTGACTGACAACTCAATCAAGATCGGCTAGGGGGCAAGTCATGAGTTTTAAATCTAACAATAAAGTCGTCCAATGGGTTGAAGACCGTCTTCCGGTTATCTCCGTGATGCATCATGCCATCTACGAATACCCAATGCCGAAAAATCTTAACTATCTCTGGAACTTTGGTTCTCTGGCTGGTTTTGCGCTCGTTACGATGATCGTAACTGGTATCATCCTCGCGATGCAATACACACCACACGTTGATTTGGCGTTTAACTCCGTTGAGCGTATCATGCGTGATGTGAACAATGGTTGGTTGATCCGTTATATTCACATGAATATGGCCTCGTTCTTCTTCATTGCAGTGTACATTCACATGTTCCGTGGCCTTTATTATGGGTCATATAAGGCACCCCGTGAATTGCTTTGGCAGTTGGGTGTTGTGATCTTCCTACTTATGATGGCAACAGCTTTCATGGGTTATGTTCTTCCTTGGGGCCAAATGAGCTTCTGGGGTGCGACTGTGATCACAAACCTGTTCTCTGCAATTCCTGTCGTAGGTGAGAGTATTGTTACGTGGCTCTGGGGTGGCTTCTCAGTTGATAACCCAACTTTGAACCGGTTCTTTGCTCTGCATTATCTTCTTCCTTTCATTATTGTTGCTGTTGTTGCCTTGCACCTTGTTGCCTTGCATACCGTGGGCTCAAACAACCCGCTCGGTATTGATACAAAAGGTCCTCAAGATAGCTTGGTGATGCAACCATATTACACAATCAAAGACCTTTTTGGTGTTGGTGTGTTCTTGATTGCTTTCTCGGTCTTCCTTTTCTGGGCACCAAATTATATGGGGCATCCGGATAACTATATCCCGGCCAATCCGTTATCAACTCCAGCGCACATTGTTCCTGAATGGTACTTCTTGCCGTTCTATGCGATTTTGCGTGCTATCCCTGATAAGCTCGGTGGCGTTTTGGCGATGTTCGGTGCGATTGCTGTACTTTTCGTCCTGCCGTGGTTGGATCGCTCTTCCATTCGTAGCTGTAAGTTCCGTCCGATCGCCCGCATCTTTTTCTGGGTATTCGTGATTAACGGACTGGCGTTGGGTGTTCTTGGTGGTAAGCCTGCTGAGGGGATTTATGTTATCTTGAGCCGTATTGCTACAGCTTATTATTTCTTCCACTTCCTGGTGTTGATGCCTGTGATTTTGCCGATGATCGAACGTCCGCGAAAGTTACCAAGCTCGATCCATGAAGCTGTAACGAAATCTTGAGAGAGGAACGACTTATGAAGAAGATTCTGTCTGGCCTCTTTGCCGTGACCTTTGGGTGTTTCACTGTTCCAGCTTTTGCTGCCGGTGACGCGGTTAAATTGCCATCTTACGACTGGAGCTTTGAAGGTGTTTTTGGCACTTACGATAAAGCTTCCATGCAACGTGGCCTCCAAGTTTACAAAGACGTTTGCTCAGGTTGTCACTCTCTTGATCTTGTTGCTATGCGTAACCTTCTTGATCTTGGGTACAATGTTGATGAAGTGAAAGCTTTTGCGGCTGACTACACTGTAGAAGATGGCCCGAATGACGAAGGTGAAATGTTTGAACGCGCTGGTAAGCCTTCAGATCATTTCCCAGCACCTTTTGCTAATGAGAAAGCGGCAGCCGCCTCTAACGGTGGTAAAGCGCCACCTGATCTTTCTTTGATGGCAAAAGCACGTGTTGGTGGGCCATCATACATCCGTGCCCTTCTTACGGGGTATGTTGATGCACCTGAAGATGTCGATGTTGGTAATTTGAGCTACAACACTTATTTTCCAGGTCATCTCATTGGGATGGCTGCGCCTCTTTCAGAAGATGCCGTTGAATATAGCGATGGAACACCAGCGTCTGTAGATCAAATGGCTACTGACGTAAGCCACTTCTTGATGTGGGCTGCGGAACCTAAACTGGAAGCACGCAAACAAACAGGTATCAAGGTTATGATCTTCCTCATAATCTTTACGCTGGTTATGTATGCTGCCAAACGTAAGGTTTTTGCTAAGGTTCATTAAGCAAAAATATCTTTAGTTATTAAAAAGGCCGTCCTGTTGGGCGGCCTTTTTTATGGTTTGGCTGTAATCTTTTAAGTAGAAGGATTCTCAAGAAAAACAAGGTAGAGTGTTGTGAAATGATAATTATGATATGAGGTGCCCTGCATATGCTATTTAACTCAACCCTCAAAGGGATTGATCATTTATTAGTCGGCGTTAAAAATCTTGAGGATGTAAGACATCAGTATTTGCGCCTGGGATTTCAGTTAACTCCCAGAGGCCGCCACATTGGTTGGGGGACAGCGAATTACTGTATTATGTTTCCCGATGATTATCTTGAACTTATTGGCATTGTCGATGCCAGTCAGGACACGAATGGTTTGGACGTCTTCTTGGAAAAGGGAGAAGGGGGACTTGGCTTCGCATTTCGTAGTTTGGATACAAAGGCAACAGCTAACAGTCTCGCTTGTTTGGGGGTTAGTTTAGAAGGCCCAAATGATTTGAAGCGGATACTGGAGCTTGATCAAGGGGATGTTATGCCAGCCTTTGAGTTGTTGCGGTATGGCTCAGAAGTGACACCTGGAATGGGAAGCTTTGTTTGCGATCACAAAACACCTGAGATCGTGTGGCAAGATAAATGGTTGCCCCATGCAAATGGTGCAAAAGGCATCAAGCGGATCGTCTATGCCATGGCAAACCCAAGTGATGTGATTAACAAGTACGCCCGTTTTTTTGGTGCGGACTCGATCGTTGTGACTGATGGATGTATTGATATTCAGCTTCATGAGAGAAATCAGACCTTGCGTTTGATCGCAAGTGACGCCGTCAGCCATTTTTATCCAAGTTATAACTTTCTCAAGAAAGAAAGAGATAGTTATATGGTCGGATTTCATTTGTGGAGTGATAGTGTAAAGGCCACACAAGCCTATTTTGATAAATACAGGGTTCAGTACCGAATTGAAGGGAATCAAAGCCTCAGGCTTATGGAAAGTGACACCGGGGGTATGGTTATAGCTTTTGATGCTGTGGTATGTCCTTGATATTCTTTTTTGAGTAGGTATGTATGATCGTTGTGCCTATGGAGTGATAAGAAATTAAAACTAGAACGATCGGTATGTTTTGCTATATCTCTCACAATCACAATCACAATCACAATCACAATCACAATCACAATCACAATCATTTAGAGTTTTAATTGAGATGAAGAAGCATTTTGCAAAATACAAAGGGCGAGGTGTGGCAGCGCCGGCTATTCCAAATGGATATCATATTTTATGGAGTTGGATTGGGGCCTGCCTTGCTATAGGTATGATTTCTTGGCTTTCTAATGAAGCAAATGCACCATTTTTCATGGTACCTTTTGGTGCAAGTTGCGTTCTTGTCTTTGGTCTCCCGAACAGTCCTCTGGCGCAACCTCGAAGCTTAGTGTTTGGTCATCTATTATCCGCCATAATTGGCTTGATTGTGATGAAGGTCTTTGGTCTTGAGTGGTGGGCTATGGGAATTGCTGTTGCTTCAGCTATTGCCTTGATGCAGATGACGCGGACCCTTCATGCCCCAGCTGGTGCGACGCCTCTTGTGGTTATGTTGGAAAACGCAGATTGGTCGTTCCTATTTACGCCTGTGTTGAGTGGAACATTGGTCCTCCTACTTATTGGGCTTGTCGCCAATAACTTATCAAAAGAGAGGTCCTATCCTGATTATTGGTGATAGGACACAAAAAAGGCGGCTAGAAGCCGCCTTTTAAGATCATTGTTATGTCCCGTCCTGAATAAGTTTACTTATCATGGGACATTTAGGACGGATCATTACTTCGTTTTAAACGTTGAAGCGGAAGTGAAAGATGTCTCCATCTTTTGTGATGTATTCTTTACCTTCAGCCCGCATTTTCCCTGCATCTTTAGCGCCTTGTTCACCGTTACAGGCGATGTAGTCATCAAATGCAATCGTTTCAGCGCGTATAAAGCCACGTTCGAAATCAGTATGAATTGCGCCCGCGGCATTCGGGGCGGTTGATCCTTCAACAACTGTCCATGCTCGAGCTTCTTTGGGGCCAACGGTAAAGAAGGTTAGCAGACCAAGTAGTCCGTAACCCGCACTAATAATACGTTTGAGGCCTGTTTCTTCTAAGCCGAGATCGGATAGAAATTCAGTTTTCTCTTCTTCGTCTGACAAAGAGGCAACTTCTGCTTCTATCGCGGCCGAGATGATCACGCAAACCCCTCCTTCGGTGGCCGCTTTTTCTTCTAACAATTTTGAATAGGCATTACCTGTGGCAGCGTTTTCTTCCTCAACGTTCGCCACATAAAGAACGGGCTTGGATGTGAGAAGTTGCAATTGTTCGTAAATATCCTGTTGATCCTTGGTAATTTCTGCAGTGCGTGCAGGTTTTCCATCTTGCAAAACGGCGCAAACGGCATTGAGGACTTCAAGCTTGGCCTTGGCTTCTTTGTCATTACCTTTGGCGCGTTTTGCATTTGTGACGATTTGTTTTTCAACAGAATCAAGATCAGCAATCATAAGTTCGGTCTCGACTGTATCCGCGTCGCGTATAGGGTCGACAGAACCATCAACATGGGTCACTTCGCCATCAAAGCAACGTACGACATGTACGATAGCGTCTACAGAGCGAATGTTGCCAAGAAACTCATTGCCCATACCTTCGCCTTTAGACGCACCGCGAACCAAACCGGCAATGTCGACAAATTCGAGTTGGGTTGGAATGATTTTCTGTGAATTTGCGATTTTAGCTATTTGATCCAATCTAGGGTCGGGAACAGAGACGCGCCCCACGTTGGGTTCAATTGTACAGAAAGGATAGTTGGCTGCTTCCGCTGCTGCTGTTTCAGTAAGCGCATTGAAAAGCGTGGATTTGCCTACGTTCGGTAAGCCGACGATGCCGCAGTTAAAACCCATGGGTAATTCCCTTTCACTAAGGTGCTGGTATGGTTGTTATACCGTACGGAGCTGTTGTTTCTAATCTTGGGGCGTTTTACTATTACTAAACCAGTTAGCCAAGGTGGATTGCCATCCTTGAGACGAATCAGATGGTTTATCTTCTTTTGGAGAAGGTATTTTGACTTCAACTCTGGATTCTAATGGTTTTTTTTCTTGTTTTGTCTTTTGAGGTTTAGACGGGGCAACATCATGAGCGACCTTTGACATATACCCGGAGCTGTCCCCTTCGGCAAGTAACGCAGCGTGGCGTGACAGGGCTTCTAGTTCTTTACCTAGCCAATCTTGATCGGCTTTAGAAAAATCACCTAACACGTGTCCAGTTACGCGATCTTTATGGCCGGGATGACCTATGCCGAGCCGAAGTCGCCAGTATTCTTTACCTATATGGGCATCTATAGACTTGATTCCGTTATGGCCCCCTGTCCCACCCGCTTTTTTAATACGGAGTTTTCCAGGAGCTAGATCAAGCTCGTCGTAAAAGATAAAAATATTTTCAGTCGGGATTTTGAAGAATCTGATGGCTTCGCCTACGGCGCGCCCAGACTCATTCATGTAGGTATCAGGCTTTAAAACAAGAATTTTTTCTGTTCCCAGTCTGCCCTCTGATACTTGACCTTGGAATCGAGATTTCCAAGGGGAAAAATTATGGCGGTGAACGATATCGTCCACCGCCATAAAACCGATATTGTGTCGGTTGCCTTCATACTTCTTGCCTGGATTACCGAGCCCCACAAATAATAACATAGTGGTTTACCTCATTGTTCAAGCCAGAAGGAAAAGACTTATTCTTCTGCTGCTGCAGGAGCGGCTGCTTCTGTAGCCACTTCTTCTTCACCATCTTCATCATCACCCTGTGAAGATTTGACGGAGCTAGGTACAGCAATTGTCGCAATTGTGAAGTCACGATCATTGATCACAGGAACGGCGCCATCAGGAAGTGTCACAGATGAAATGTGAACACTTTCGCCGAGTTCAACCGTTGCCATATCAACAATGATACTTTCTGGAATACTGTCTGCGCGTGATGTCAGTTCAATATCGTGACGAACAACGTTAAGAACACCACCTTGCTTCAGGCCAGGGCATTCTTCTTCGTTGATGAACACAACAGGGATCATAACGTTGACAGTTGTTTTCGCGGATACGCGCAAGAAGTCAACGTGTTCAACCATGTCTGTTACAGGGTGCAATTGAATGTCACGAGGAAGTGTACGCTCTTTTTTGCCATCAATTTCGATTTCCCAAAGAACGGTACCGAAATGGCCAGAAGCGTACTGTTTCATGATTGGACGTGGGTCCAAATTGATCATGACAGGGTCTTTTTTTGCACCGTAGATGACGGCAGGTACAAGGCCTGCACGACGAGCGGCACGAGCGGGCCCCTTGCCGGCTCTATCGCGAGCAGTTCCGCTCACTTTTGTGATATCACTCATTGTATTCTCCAATAGTAAAATAACAGCGGCAGAGCATGTGCTCCGCCGTTGTGTTAACTGGCCAGCCTCCAGGGGTGCTGCACCAGAATTTTCGGCCATATAATTAAACAGGCCCTTATTACAGGGGCCTTTTATACGGCCGAAAGGATTTCGTCAAATCAATCAGTCAAACAAGCAGGAAACGGATTGCTCATCACTAATACGACGCATTGCTTCACCGAGAAGGGGAGCAATGGAAATTTGTCGCATGTTGTGTGCAACTCTTACTGCTTCAGTCGCCTGAATTGAGTCTGTTGTTACGAGTTCTTCAAGTGGAGAAGCTGTTACGCGCGCAACCGCACCTCCGGAAAGAACACCATGCGAAATGTAAGCAGAAACCGAAGTCGCGCCAGCATCTTTTAGAGCGCCAGCAGCATTGCAAAGCGTGCCGGCTGAATCTACGATGTCATCAATCAGTATGCAGCGCTGCCCTTTTACATCACCGATGATGTTCATAACCTCAGAGACTCCGGCTTTTTCTCGACGTTTGTCGATAATAGCAAGATCGGCATCAAGACGTTTGGCAATAGCTCTCGCGCGAACAACACCACCAACATCAGGTGATACGATCGTAAGAGGCCCTTTATCCATACGGTCTTTGATGTCTTTGATGAACACAGGAGCTGCAAAGAGGTTATCTGTTGGGATATCGAAGAACCCCTGAATCTGCCCCGCATGGAGATCCATGGTCAAGACACGATCTGCACCAGCTGTCGTAATCAAGTTTGCAACAAGCTTGGCAGAAATCGGTGTACGAGGGCTAGATTTACGATCTTGCCTCGCGTAGCCATAATAAGGAATCACTGCTGTTATGCGGCTCGCTGAGCTGCGTTTTAAAGCATCAATCGTTACCAAGAGTTCCATAAGGTTATCATTGGTAGGATATGATGTTGGTTGAATGATAAATACATCTTCACCGCGCACGTTCTCGTGGATTTCCACGAAAACTTCTTCATCAGAGAATCTACGAACTGACGCTTCTGTCAGTGGCAGGTTCAGATATGCAGAAATGGCCTCGGCAAGTGGTCGGTTGCTGTTACCCGTTAAGATCTTCACGCCAAAATCCCCGGCTAGGCTGGACCAGACGCTTAATGCGTCTCAGTCATCAGTTTTCATATTGGTCGGGCGGAACTTACCAATACCTGTCTCGCCTGTAAACGCCCATAAGGATTCATTTCTTCGTTATTTCAGAACAGTTTGATTTTGATGACTATTTTGCAACAAAAGATCTTCAATGCCGACCGCGACGCCCTCAGAAATGGCTTCAGATACGGGGATAATTATCCTGGATAGTGGTATATTGGGCACCGGATTGGTTTGTTCTATTATACCAACTTCTTCGCCAGTCTTATAATCTGCAACGATCCAACTGAGTGTAAGGAAGAAGTTATTTTCCTTCTGGAAAGGCGTAATATCGAGTTTTAACGTGTATTGGTTGTTCGAGTCTTGTTGCTCAACGAGCTTATAACCACGTAACCGTAATGATGTTTTTAGTTCCGTTTTTAGCACTTTTTGTGTTGGGGGGCTCAATGTATCTGGAAAAGGCTGAAGGGCGATGAGGAGATCAGTATTTGAGTTCGGTTTCTTTTGATCTGGTTTGTCGAGAGCAATAATTTCAACACTCAACCTTTGGGCAGCCCTTTGAAGTAACTCGTTTATTAATGGTTTGGGTGATTTGGATAGCAGGGACGTTGGTACGTTTGTTTGTTCAGAGAAAACAATGATGGCTTCATTTGGTATGCTTGTCTCTGTAACAGAAATGTCCATTCTGAGTTCTGTCGTCAGGCTCTCAGTGTTAGCGGCGTTGAAGTGACTTATAATATGAAGGCTGTTTTCAGCTGGAGCATAACCAGCGGCAGGAAAACCCTGTTTTCGAATGTCTTCACTCAAAATTTCTTGTGCCCATAGGGCAAGATCCGTGATCTGATCTTTAGGGGCCGGTATACTAAACAGCGGTAGTTCAACAGCTATAGGGCGCGTTCCAGAGAGCTGAAGTAAGGGATTATTTTGAGGTTGCTGATCGATAAAGGGGCGCGGCAAAGGACCACAGGACGTCATTATTAAAGCGGCAACAAAAATGAAGAGTATTTTCATAGGCTATAATTTTCGTTCCTGCTTATATAGGCTGAAAAATATGTCGATAGTATTGAAGATGTTGGTCTGTCTTACATAATGGTACAGCTGACCGCTAAGCCAAGAATACACATGAGAAAGAATAAGATTAAGTGGGGCATTTGTTTTCCAATTAATTTATTTCAGGGCGATTACTGACAGGCCTCGACCATAGTCAGCTTCTTTGCGGTGGCAAGAACGACGATAGCTAAAGAATAGTTCTTCTTCTGAATAGGTGTCATTTTTAGAAATTGATACTTGTCCGACGCCATAGGATTTTAATCTGTCCCCGACATACTTTCGAAGGTTAAACAAGAATCGCCCTTCTCTGGGGGATGGTATGAAATACCCCATGTTATTCTCATTCTCTTCAAAGAATCGATGAGCAAATTCGGCGCCGACTTCATAGGAACTCTGAGCGATACAAGGACCGATGGCGCAAGAAATATTTGATCGCTGGGCACCAAGGCTTTCCATGGCATCAATCGTATTGTCTGTAACGCCTTTAATGGCACCTTGCCAACCAGCGTGAGCCGCGCCAATCACACCTGCTGATGAATCAGCAAAAAGAACCGGGACGCAATCAGCAGTCATTATGCCAAGGGCTATCCCTGATTGCTTTGTCACTAGGGCATCTACTTGTGGTGCATCTTCCGGACATTTCCAGGGGGTTGTGACGATCTCTACTTTTGCGGAATGGATTTGGTAGCCTGTGACAAGTTTTGCAGATGGACAACCAACCCGTTCCAGCGTGCGTCGTCTATTCTCATGAACATTTTCTTTTGCTTCATCAGCCCCAAAGCCACAATTGAGTGAACTGTAAAGGCCTTCGCTTACGCCATCACGACGGGTGAGGAACCCATGCACGATACCTTCAAGATTATGTAAAGCAGGACTGTTCAGCATAAATATTCCTTTGAGGGCAAGCCGTCGTTTATTTTCGGTGTTCTGGAAAAGTCGCAGGTGTGGGGTGATTGGGGTGTGTCAGCGAGAGGACTTTAAATAAAGTCCCCATTTCATTAGTATCGATTAGTCGATGCTCTGCGGACGTAATATCAACGATTTGTTCGTCGGTCCCGGTTTTTCGTAACATTTCCGCACGTTGTTCAATGCCAAGAGAACGTAAAAAATCACCTTGAGTTATGGGGCCATGAGCCGCAACGCCAGATTTTAAAGCAGTGCTTACAAGAGTGGGAAAATCAACTAAGGCAGAAATATCAGCAGTACCCGGTTCTTTGAGGACGGAATGTTTTTTGTGTGCCTTTATCGCTTGAAGGCTTGGTATGGCAGTAGGAACATCCCGGCCATAATCAATAAGCAAAGCGGCCCCACCATGATCAAGAATGTGTCGAGAGATCATGTCTATGATTGTCGAGGCTATGGGGGACAGTTCAACCACAGCTCCTTCTTCTGCGGAACGCAAATCTTGAGGGATAAGCGATTCTATAGCCTTTGAAGGAGGTGAAAGCGTGAATATTAGTTCTTTCTCATCTTCGTTCAGGGTGATTAATCGCTCACACCACCCTTTGGGAGAACGTTCGAATTGCTTGATTGGAAGTGCATCAAAAAATTCATTGGCAATAAAAATCGTTGGGCCTTCTGGGAGAGTCGTTAGGTCCTGATGCCATGTTATGTTGTAACCTGCTAAAGTTTGTTTTTGCTTTTTCTTTAGGCTTGGACTTATTTCAATTAGATGAACTTGAAGAGTTTGCAAAAAGCCGGGCACCATTCCTGCGGCACGGAGCATATCGGCCATAAGGGTTCCTCGACCGGGACCCAATTCAACGAGGTTCAGAGACGTTGGGCCCCCCATGTTATACCAGGTATCGGCACACCAAACACCGATCAGCTCACCAAACATTTGGCTGACTTCTGGAGCCGTAATAAAATCGCCTGCCTTTCCAAAAGGTTCGCCAGACATGTAGTAACCATGTTTGGGGGCGACCAGAACATCTGCCATGAAGTCTGCGATCGTTATGGCGCCTTCTAGCTTAATGCGTTTGGCCAAAAGATTGAATACGGATACTCCATCTTGGTCGGTCGTCATTTTCTTTTGGACCCGTTATTTTTTTGCTTGGATTTCTTCTTAGCTGTTTTGTCATTTTCTTTTGGTGAAATGTCTTCAGGTTTGTGCTCAGGGCCAATGGCCTGTTTGGGCTGCTTGAGGGCATAAAAAGCAACACTCAGGCCAATTAAAATCATCGGTAATGATAACAGTTGCCCCATTGTGACTTCGCCAAATAAGAAGCCGATGTGGGCATCTGGTTCACGAAACAGCTCTACAATAGTTCTGGAGAGTCCGTACCCGACAAGGAATATACCAGCGGTAAGGCCTCGCCTTCTCAAACCGCCAACTCGGGCGATAAGAAAAAGGATAAGAAAGAGGGTTATCCCTTCCAAGCCGGCTTCGTATAGCTGACTGGGGTGTCTTGGAAAAGGCCCACCATTTGGAAACACCATACCTATTTCAGCTGTGGTGACCCGTCCGAAAAGCTCTCCATTGATGAAGTTAGCCAGTCGACCAAAAAATAGACCTATTGGGGTCGCGCAGGCAACGATATCGGCGAGGGTTAGGAAATGTACATTCTCTTTTCTGGCAAAAAGAACCATCGCTGTTATGACGCCGAGGAGACCACCATGAAAGCTCATGCCACCTTGCCATACGGCGAATATTTCAAGTGGGTTATATAGAAAATAGGTAAAGTTGTAGAACAGTACGTATCCAACCCGTCCGCCCAGTATAATCCCAAGAGTTGCCCAGACGATGAAATCGTCCATTGCAATGGGGCGCATTTGGCGGGGTGCTTGAAAACAAAGCCAGCGGCTGTAACGCCATCCAGCAAGGATTCCAAAAATATAGGCAAGAGAATACCAGCGAATCGCGATAGGACCGAGGCTGATTGCGATAGGATCAATTTCCGGATACGCCAGTGCGGCAAAAACCAATTCTTGTGTCATCGGTGGGAATCTTCCTTTGCGAGGAATTCTTTGACATAACGTCCGACGCCTTCTTCAAGAGAGAGGAACGGGTGGTTGTAGCCAGCAGCTTTGAGCTTATTCATATTTGCTTCGGTAAAATACTGGTATTTATCACGTATACTTTCCGGCGTCGGCACGTATTTGATATTCTCGTTTTTATCCATGGCCTCAAAAACGGCTCTGGCAAGATCGACAAAAGACCTGGCTTGTCCCGTACCTACATTAAAAAGACCGTTCACATCTTGGTGGTCTTTCAACCACATCATAACAGAGACACAATCTTCAACGGCAATAAAGTCGCGCAGTTGGCCGCCATCAGAGTAATCAGGATGATGGGATTGGAAAAGTCGCGCGGGTTCACCTGATGTTACCTGATTGAATAAATGGAAGGGAACACTTGCCTGGCCGCCTTTATGATATTCGTTGGGTCCGTAAACGTTAAAGAACTTTAGGCCGGCCCACTGAGGTGGTTGTGGAGATTTATTCGCAATTCGACGCGCGACCCAACGATCAAATAGTTGTTTGCTCCAACCATAACCATTAAGGGGGAGAAGGTTTGAGAGATGATCAATACTGTCAGTATCATCAAATCCTTGTTCGCCACCACCGTATGTCGCTGCTGAAGAAGCGTATATAAAGGGGATAGAGTGCTTGGCGCAAATACTCCAAAGAATTTTGCTCAGACGGAAATTATTTTCCATCAAAGCATCACCGTCGGTTTCGGTTGTTGCTGAAATAGCTCCCATATGGAACACGCCTTTTAAATGTTGGGCGTGTTCCGCTAAAAACTCGGATAGCTTTTCAGGGGCGATAACATCTTCGAGTTCATGCTTGGCGAGGTTCCGCCACTTGTCTCCTTCGCCCAGCCAGTCGCTAACAACGACAGCCTCACCCTTTTCAGTAAGTGATGCGACGAGATTCGAGCCGATAAAACCAGCACCGCCAGTGACAAGATACATGCCTGAAGCCTTCCATTTTATTCTTTAGCTTCTCTATATATGCCGTCCGTCGGAGATAGAGAAGGACCTGTTGTGATATTTTTCGATAACTTTGTCCAATCTGTGACGAACTTTGGTTGAAGCTTACGGGGCAACGCGCCATATTAGGGTTGTAGAACAAATTTGCTGAGATCCTGAAATAGGACATATCCAGCTATGTGAAAGGCAAAGTCATGCAAACTCAGAATCGTATCCTTGATGATCTGGCAAAGGTCGCCAGCAGTGCTATGGGAGCCGCGGCAGGAATGCGCGGCGAAGTTGAGGCAAGGATTCGTGAACAATTCGAGCGAATTATTACCCAGATGGATATTGTGCCACGGGAAGAATTTGATGCAATGAAAGCTGTTGCGGTTAAGGCGCGTGAAGAAGGAGAAGATCTTGCACAAAAGGTCACGTCTCTTGAAGCGCGTCTTGCTCATCTCGAAGGCGGAGTGAAGACAGCAACAAAAAAGGTGTCCTCTAAAAAAACGGATTAAGTTTAATGGGGTGATTTTTTTCAAAAATACGATAGTATTTATGCGAGGTAGATCTCCTTAAAGACGAACTCTTTAAAGCTCGGAACAAATGTTTCGAGCTTTTTATTTTTTCGTTTTTACTTGAACCGTGGATTCGTTCTGTGGCACACTATATTTGGTAGGGCGTTACCCATAGTATTCAACATATTGAATGATGGTAGTGCCGATTGTGTCTTGCTCGACTATTTTAGTGAGGGGTCAGTGCAATGAATTCAGATTCTACAAACCAATTACTACCTTTTAATCCTATTGATTCAATTGAAGAGTGGGTCCTAGATTATGACTGGGACTTTGAACGCGAGAGTGACTTTGAGCTTCTTGCTGTCATAGAGGGAAATTGGAGCCCGCTACATCTTCATTTCCAGTGGCAAAGCGAATTACAGGCTATGTTCTTTGCATGCCATGGAGATGTTGAAATTCCGCAAACAGCTTTTAGCCGTATTTGTGAACTCTTGGTTTCTGTAAACAGCCAGTTATGGCTCGGGCACTTTGATTTTATACCGGAAACAGGGGCACCAGCTTATCGTCATACCATCCCGTTGCGTGGACAAGATGGTTTTAGTGAAGATCAAACAGAAGATTTAGTTGCTACAGCAATCGCGGAGTGGGATCGGTTAATTCCTGCAATTCAACTGATTGCCATAGGGGGGGATTCCGAATTAAATGCTGTTGATCTTGCCTTGATGGATACGGCAGGAGAAGCGTAAGGTTCTGTTCTCTAAAATTTGGGAATGGGACAAGCCGGATGTTTAATGGCCAGATGCTTAATGGTGGAACTTTACTGCTCGTTGGTTGCGGTAAAATGGGTGGGGCTATATTACAGGGCTGGCTGGATAGTGGTCTTTCCGGCTCGCAAGTAACGATTGTCGATCCATCGGCAAGTGCGGATTATTTAACACCGTTCAAAGATCAAGGCGTTATCGCTGTTGAAAACCTGAGTGCGGTTCATGCCGATTTGTCACCTGCACTGGTTATGTTCGCGATCAAGCCGCAGATGATGGATGATGCCATTGGGAATTATCAACGCTTTGTAAGTTCCGATACCGTCTTCTTATCTGTCGTGGCGGGGAAAAAAATTTCCTTCTATGAAACTAATCTAGGTGCAGAAGCCGCGATTGTTCGAACGATGCCAAATACACCCGCGGCAGTCTCTCGCGGGATGACAGTTCTTTTTGCAAACCGGCAAGTTAGCGATCAACAAAAAAAGAGCTGTCAGGACTTGATGGCAGCGGTTGGGGAAACTGCGTGGCTAGATAACGAAGAGCAGATCGATGCTGTTACAGGTGTGTCTGGCAGTGGCCCTGCCTATATTTTCTTAATGGCTGAATGTCTTGCTCAGGCTGGTATTGATGCTGGACTTCCTGAAAATCTCGCCCGTAAATTAGCCCATGCGACGGTTTCAGGTGCGGGAGAACTTATTCACCAATCAGATGAAGCCCCAACGCAACTTCGTATTAATGTAACCAGTCCTAATGGTACTACTCAGGCAGGATTAGAGGTTTTAATGACGGATAATGGTCTGCAATCTCTTATGAGCAAGGCAGTTGCGGCCGCAACCAATCGAAGTAAAGCTTTGTCCTGATATATTGAGGGGCTGCCCACTCGGCTATAGAATGAGATGAGAGAGGGAATGTTTTATGCTCTTAGATTTAGATCTACTTGATCGAGTAAGGCATTTTTCGACTTATCTGCTATAATAGGGTTGTTCTTTGTTATTACAGGTGTGGAGACAAACTATGAAAAAGGCTGAAATCCCTCAACATATTGTGGATACAGCAATGTCCTTAGCAGCGGAGAAGGGGTGGCGAGATGTATCACTTGCCGATATCTCCAGTTCAGCGAAAATTCCGCTCGCTAAAATACACGATTTGTTTCCATCAAAACGGGCTATTTTGACGTACATATCAAGTAGTGTCGATAATCAGGTTACAGATGATGAAGATGGCGATCGTCTGGAACAATCGGCGAAAGATCGTTTGTTCGATCTACTTATGAACAGATTTGATGCACTTCAATCATATAAAGTTGGCTTGGCATCGGTTGTTCATGATGGCTGTCGGGACCCATTTATGGGGATCTCTTATTTGTATAATTTACGTCATTCAATGGCGTTGGTTCTTGAAGTTGCAGGCCTGTCCACTTCTGGAATACGTGGCGTTATTCGTATTAAAGTACTGTCGTTGCTCTACATAAAAATATTCCAGGTTTGGTTACATGATGACAGTGTTGATTTGTCAAAAACGATGTCGGCTTTAGATAAAGGGCTGGAGCGTATTGATACTTGGGCGCGTCGTTGTTCGCGCTCTGGTGGACACGAAAAAAGCGCGCACGCATTATAGCAACTCTTGCGTTATGGATATGGTCAATACACACTCTTGAAAATTTCAAGAGGACGATTTGGGTATAAACATGAACAACGCAATTGACGACATTACGTTTGATGATTTCCTGAAAGTTGATGTCAGGGTGGGTACGGTAATCGATGCGCAACCTTACCCCGAGGCGCGACGACCAGCGATTAAGCTCTGGGTTGATTTTGGAGACGAAATCGGGGTGAAAAAATCTTCTGCCCAAATCACCCTACACTATATTCCAGAAGATCTAATTGGTCGCCAAGTTATGGCAGTGGTAAATTTTCCGCCACGCCAAATTGGGAAATTCATGTCTGAAATACTTGTGCTTGGCGCTTCTGATCCCGAAGGTGGCATCGTGTTGATTGCGCCGGATAAGAAGATTCCAAACGGCAACAGAATGCATTAATACAGATACTTAGGCTTCACATTGAGAGAGTTTTGCTCGAACATATACACTCTCTCAATATATTGTCTGTCTAAAATGGTAGGGTTATTCTTGCGCGAAGGCCTCCGCCGGGGGCTTCTTCTAATGAGAGATCTCCACCGTGGTTGCTGATAACATCATTTGCTATTGAAAGACCCAATCCGACGCCCCCAGTGGCTTGATTACGGGACTGTTCTAAACGGAAGAAGGGCTTTAGAACATCCCTGCGGCTTTCTGTAGGAATGCCAGGGCCGTCATCATCAACCGTTATCTCTAAAAATCGCCTTTGTTGCGCCGATCTGATTTTTGCGCAAATCATCACATGCATTCCGTATCGTTGAGCATTGATAACCAGGTTGGTTACGGCACGTCTAAAGTTTTCCCGGCGCAAAGGGATTTCAATATTTTCTTCGATGTGTAAATCAATGGGATTATTGTTCATTCCTAATTGATGTACGAGCTCTCTCAGCAAAGAGGATATATTGCAAATTGCGGTTTCTTCTTGCCCCTCTCCTCTGGCAAAGGCGAGATAGCCCTCGATCATTTTCTCCATGTCTGAGACATCGGCCTGGAGGTTTTTGGTTTCTTCATCTTGGCCGGACATAGCAAGTTGAAGCTTCATACGTGTTAAAGGTGTACGTAGATCATGACTTACACCAGCGAGCATGGCTGTGCGATGTTCGACTTGGCGTTTGATGCGAGAACGCATACGAATAAAGGCGCCAGAGGCTTGTCGTACTTCTGTTGCGCCTTCTGGTTTGAAGCCTTTGACATCTCTTCCTTTTCCAAAGCTTTCCGCGGCTCTGGCCAAGCGTTGAATAGGGCGAACCTGATTTCTCATAAAGATAAAGGCGACCCCAAAAGTGATAACAGAAGAACCTACCATCCATAAAATGACGAGATAGGTCGTCGAGGTGAATAGGCGTTTGCTCGGAACCAGAACTAACAAGACACCTTCTTCGATTTGAATTTGAATTTTGACCTGATCGATCAGACTGACGGTATCGATAGTGTATCGATACCTTTTCTTTAAATTTTTGACGATTTGCTCATGAATAGCCTGATCTAAACGGCGTTCTAGCACAGACCATCCTGGCGACCAGTTGTTTTGTGATAACTCTATTCCATGGTGCAAGGTGAGTGAAAGATCAGCCGTTTTTTGCATGAGTTGAAACACATGCGCTTTTCCATAAGGCGTTTCTGCCTCCTGGAGCAATAATATCGAAGCTGCGATGTCACCGGCCAGGCCCTGGGCCAGACGTTTGGTCACTGTTTCGTAGTGCCGATCGTAGAATACCCACACGGAAATAGCCTGTACGAGCAGTAGGGGGGTGATAATAATGAGAAGAGAGCGTCCCAGTAGAGATTTCGGGAGGATCTTTTTTAAAAAAAATGGTCGCTTCCTTGGGCGTTTGTCTTTCCGATCCTCTGAGGGACGTGCTTCGTCTATTGGTTCAACTGCCATGCTTAATCCGTTTTGAGGACATACCCAACGCCTCGAACCGTTTGTAAGTACCTGGGATATTTAGGATCTTGCTCAATTTTGCGACGTAATCTGGTAACCTGAACATCTACGCTTCGTGTGTTGGAAAGGTCAGAGCCCTCTTCAACTAACGCGTCTCTGCTTATTGCTGACCCAGGTTGGTCGGCAAGGGCTTTTAACAGGGCAGCTTCGACATCGGTTAAGTGGATAAAGTCATCATTATTCCAGAGCTGAGACCTTCGGATATCAAATCTAAAGGTACCAAAGACAACACTTTCGCTGGGTAGTTCTTTTTCAAGTGGTTTGCTTTGGATGCGTTTTAAAATGGCATTGATTCGCAAAACCAACTCTCTGGGCTCAAAGGGTTTGGAAAGATAATCATCTGCACCACATTCCAAGCCGCTTATACGATCATCAGTTTCGCCCATGGCCGTTAGTAACAGAATAGGAACGTCGTCTTTTTCACGCAATGACTGGGTAAGTTCTAGTCCTGTTTCTCCGGGCATCATGATATCTAGAATGAGCAGATCGAATGATAGCGATACTAGGTGTGATCGGGCTTCTGCTGCGCTTGAAGCTGTGGTGACAACAAAGCCCTGATCGGTAAGAAACTTTTGAAGAAGATTTCTAAGTCGAGTATCATCGTCAACAACCAAAAGGTGTGGGTTCATATCATTCATGTTGCTCAGTGTAATACCTCGTTTAATTCTTTCCCAGAGCTTAATTTTGCCAAACTGTATAGGGAATTAACATTATCTTTTTCTGAAAGGCTTCTTTTGATTTTTGACGAATCTGGGGCGATCTTCTTCTTCCATCATGTTCATCAGAACGGATCTAAAGCCTGCGACCGCTTCCGCACCAGATTCTTTGTAAGCTCGGACAATCCGTTGGCGTTGGACATTGAATAACTTTTCGTCCAAATCCAGTCCTTTATCGGTTAATTCCAAGAGACGTTGGCGGCGATCTACAGCGCCAGGGGTCTGTTTGATAAAACCTTCCCGAACTAATTGTCCAAGGACTCGAGAAAGACTTTGTTTGGTGATTTGCAGGATGGAAAGCAGTTCACTAACTGTGATCCCAGGATGACGACCAACAAAGTGAATTACGCGGTGGTGAGCGCGACCAAAGCTATATTCGGCAAGAAGTTCATCCGGTTCCCCGGTGAAATCTCTATAGGCGAAAAAGAGAAGTTCTATCGCCTGCATTATCTCCTCAGTTCGTAAGAATAGAGGGTTCGTTCCTGATTTTACGTCAGTCATGTTGACTTATCTATCGAAGTGCTATTACATAATACGAGAAAATTTTGAAATAATTGTTCAAAATTCTTTATGACCATAAACTATATATGCCTCTAGTCGCGAAGTCATTCGATCAAATGCTCAAATGGAACCAAGCGATTAAAGCTGACTAGAGACACTATACCACCTTGGATGGGAAAGCCATGACTATACTACCATTTGATGATCGCGACGGGTTTATTTGGTACGATGGAGAGCTGATCTCCTGGAGGGATGCCAAACTCCATATTCTCAGCCATGGCTTACATTACGGTAGCAGCGTATTTGAGGGTGAAAGAGCGTATAATGGACGGATTTTCAAAATGCGTGAGCACCATGAACGTTTAATTCGCTCAGGGGAGTTGCTCGGCTTTACAAATCCTTATTCAGTTTCTGAAATAGATCAGGCCTGTAAAGACGTTATGGAGGCAAACAATATTGTAGATGGTTATTTTCGGCCAGTTGCATGGCGGGGTAGTGAAATGATGGCTGTTTCGGCTCAGCAATCAAAAATTCATATGGCGATTGCTGCGTGGGATTGGCCGTCTTATTTTTCACCGGAAGCTAGGTTAGAAGGCATTCGTCTGGACTTTGCCAAGTGGCGTCGTCCTGACCCGGCAACAGCCCCGGTCAACTCTAAAGCTGCAGGACTTTATATGATTGCGACCCTTTCTAAACACGCAGCTGAGGAGAATGGATATAACGACGCGTTGATGTTGGATTATCGAGGACAAATAGCTGAGGCAACCGGCGCGAACGTGTTTTTGATTCAGGGCGGTAAGATACATACACCAACACCAGATTGTTTTTTGGATGGGATTACCCGTCGGACAGTAATCGCGTTGGCAAAAGGAAAGGGCTATGAGGTGATCGAACGTGCAATTATGCCCGAAGAATTGGCTCAAACACAGGAGGTTTTTCTAACCGGTACGGCTGTGGAGGTTACACCTGTTCGTGAAATTGGTGAATATAAGTTTATCCCCGGAAAAATCACAAAAGATCTTCTCTTGGCTTATGATGAACTGGTTCGTAAGTCCATCTGATTAAATAGAATAGGTAACGTCTTACGGGTGGTTTTGTGCTTAAGTATTAGCTTAGCAGGATGCCACCCGGATTGATTCTTCGGCCATATTTCTGAAAGAATGGTTATTTCTCCAGCCATCTCGAGGCTGCATTATCATCAGAATCTCTGGCGTCGACCCATTTGCCGCCTCTGGAAGTTTCCTCAAGCTTCCAGAACGGAGCCTTGGTTTTCAGATAGTCCATTAAAAACTCACAACTTTCGAAAGCATCTTTACGGTGTTTACTGCAGGTGACAACAAGGACGATCTGCTCACCCGGCTCCATTCTGCCGTACCGATGGATAATCAAGCTGGCATCAAGGTCCCATCTTTGGTTGGCTTCGGCTTCGATTTCGCCAAGTAACTTCTCTGTCATACCCGGGTAGTGCTCAAGCGTCATTGCTGAAATGTTCTCGTCACTGGCAATATCTCGGACGAGGCCAAGAAAAGAAGCAACCCCACCAATTGAATGATTCTTTTTGGTAAGTTCTTTAAGCTCGTAACCAACGTCAAAATCTTCTTGTTGGACTCTTATCATTTTAACCGCCTGTAACGGGAGGGAATAGAGCGATTTCATCATCTGCTTTTATGAGTTGTTCAAGCTCCGCGTATTCTTGGTTAACTGCGACCCGAAGCAGGTCTCTTTTTTCCAAAGCACTCGCATAGTTATCACCTAGGGTAGGAAGCCAATCGAGAAGATTTCCTACAGTTTTGACCTCTGTGGGAGGGGATAAGGTTTCGGTTGATTTACCAATAGAAGTTCGTAACCAGGCGAAGTAAAGAATTTTCATAAGGCAATCTCATTAAAAGGTAGGTAGGTAATTATTTGACCGGGCTCGACGGTTAGAAGATCTTCTGGAAGCTCTGCGAAGCCGTCAGATGCGCAAACAGAAGAGAGCACACCTGCGCCATCCCCGGGGTATTTATGCGCTTCCCAAACATTCGCATCGTTTTTTTGAAGATGTACTCTGAGCCATTCCCTGCGATCGATTTTTTTCTTGTGACTGAACGCGGCAATAACGGGGAATGTAAAGGGGGGGCGAGTTTGAGAACCTGATAGGATTTGAATTAGAGGGCGGACAAAATTGGCAAAGGTGACCATTACTGCAACGGGGTTTCCCGGAAGGCCAACAAAAGCTGTTTGCCCAAGTTGGCCAAGAGCAATAGGGCGCCCGGGTTTGATTGCCAGTCGCCAGGCGTGCAGGTGGCCTTGAGTTTCAACGGCTTGCTTGACGTGATCTTCTTCACCAACAGAAACTCCGCCGGAAGTGATGATGAGATCAAACTTTCCGGCAGCTTTAGAAAGGGCATTACTTATGTGATCAAAATTATCGGGAAGAATACCGAGATCGCTAACCCGACAGCCCATATTCTGAAGTAACCCAGCAATGGCAAAGCGATTGGAATCATAAACTTGACCGCTTGCGAGGGTGTCCCCAGGGTTTTTTAATTCGTCTCCCGTTGAAAAGAGGGCAACGCTCAGAGGGTTTTGAATGGATATGCTTGGAATACCAACTGCTGAGATCAGGCCCAAGTCTTGGGGCCTAAGAGTACGCCCCGCTTCAAAGATGGTGCTGCCAGCAATGACATCTTCCCCGGCAAAGCGTCGGTTGGACCCGCGTTTAATACCGTGAGGAATGGTAACATTACCAGCATCATCGAGCTGACAGTCTTCTTGCATAAACACGGTATCTGCTCCCAATGGCATGGGAGCACCAGTAAAGATCCGGGCGCATGTTCCTGGCGTGAGATGTCCTTTGATCCGACTTCCTGCCGCGATGCGGTCACTGATGGGGAGACGTGTGTTTTGGTTGCATTTGAGATCATCAAAATAAACGGCGTAGCCATCGACAGCAGAATTGTCGTGGGGCGGGACATTACAGGGGGCAATCACATCCTGCGATAAAACCTTGCCGAGACAACTTGCTACGGGAAGTTCTTTTTGTTGGACGATGCAATGCAGCTTTTGATTTAGAAGCTCAAGTGCTTGCGCTGTTGTCATAAGTTTGCCGCCGTGTGCAAAACAATCGTCAGTTAGCTGGGCCATTAATCAGCAGCCTTTCGGATACTGTCGTCAAAGCCACAGATTTTACAGATAAAATCAGCAATCGTTTCTATATCATTGAGATCTAGAATGGGCAGAGATGAGGTCGCGAGTGTTTCATCTGTTGTGACATCTGTTGCGATGGCAATGATATTAGGGTCATCCTTGTGCAACATGCGTTTCCCAAGAGATGAGCGGTAGATTTCAAGCTTTTGATGACCTTCTTTTTTGAAGCCTTCTATCAAGAGGATGTCAACCGGTGTCATGTGGGGTATCAGTTCTTTAAGAGAAGGTTCTTTCTCATCGCGCAATTCGTGCATCAAGGCCCAACGGTTGCCGGAAGCAATCATGACCTCCGACGCTCCTGCTTCGCGGTGCTCGTAGGAATCTTTGCCAGGCTTGTCGACGTCGAATTTATGATGGGCGTGTTTCAGCGTTGAGACCTTTAAATCACGATCTACTAAAATTGGAATGAGTTGTTTGAGTAAAGTTGTCTTTCCACTTCCGCTCCAACCCGCAAAACCGAATACCTTCATTATATACCTTCTGGCCTAAACATGACTTTGTCAGTAGCTGTATAGCTAGCTGTCGTATCTGTCTCCATGTTATAGATCAAATCATCTGATGGCGACTGCCGATTAAGCTCTTTTATTCCGCATTGAAATGATCGTAAATAGACTGGGCAACGACGCGATTGATGCCTTCAACTGCTTCTAAATCTCCAATGCCTGCTCTGGCGACGGCATCTGCTGATCCAAATTTGAAAAGGAGGGCTTTTTTGCGCTTTGCGCCAATGCCAGGAATGCCATCGAGTACAGACTTTAGTCGAGCGTTTGATCTGCCTTTACGGTGTGTTTCAATCGCATAACGGTGTGCTTCATCTCTCAGGCGCTGGATGAAATAGAGCACGGGGTCTTTGGGATCTACCAGAAAAGAGGGACGGTTGGGTAAGAAAATACGTTCTCTCCCTGCATTTCTATCTTGCCCTTTGGCAATGGCAACGATGGGAATGTCACTCAATCCAAGTTCTTCTAAAACTTCAATGCCAACAGTCAATTGGCCTTGTCCTCCATCGAGAACAAGCAGGTCGGGCCATTGATCTGTTTGTCTATCTGGATCTTCTTTATGACTACGAGACAGGCGACGAGTGAGAACTTCGCGCATCATGGCGTAGTCATCTCCGCCTGTGTACGCGGCTTCTTGAGAGGTTCCTTGCTCGTGAGTGTTCGTTAGGGGGATCGTTGAAGATTGATCATTTTCAGAAGGTTTATCTCCTCGGATTTTAAATTTCCGATAAGCCTTCTTCATGAAACCTTCTAATCCCGCGACAATCATGCCTCCGTAAGCTTCTGAGCCTTGAGTATGGCTATTGTCGTAGACTTCGACCCGTTCTGGCGTGGCTTCCAAGGATAGCATCTCAGCTAAGCCTTCTAGCAGACGACGCTGGCTAGCGCTTTCAGCCATTCTCCGCGCCAGAGCTTCTCGTGCATTAACCGTGGCATTCTCGACAAGCTTTTTCTTTGGACCTCTTTGAGGATGGTTTACTTCTATACGGTAACCAGCCTTACTACTGAGGGCTTCTGCCAGAATTAACTGCTCGGGTAATTTGTGGCTGATCATTACCAATTTTGGAACTGGTTTGTTTACGTAAAACTGAGCAATGAAAGAGGTTAGGACGGTTTCTTCATCGATGGTTTTATCATGACTTGGAAAATAAGAACGGTTCCCATAATTGCGTCCTGCCCGGAAAAAGAACACCTGTATGCAGGATTGCCCGGCTTTTTCAAACAAGGCAAAGACATCTGCATTATCAATTTCAGCAACGTTGATCTCTTGTTTAGACTGTATATTGGTAAGTGCGCGAATGCGATCACGGTAAACAGCTGCTTGTTCATAGTCCTGTTGAGCTGCGGCATCCTGCATTTTAAGAGCCATCTTCTTTTGAAACTCCATGGATGAACCACTTAGATAGCTTTCTGCCTCCTTTACCTGTGACGCGTAACTCCTGAGAGATACACGGCCGACACAAGGTGCTGAGCAACGCTTGATTTGATACATTAGGCAAGGGCGTGCTCTATTTGTGTAAACGCCATCACTACAAGATCTCAAGAGGAAAGCTTTTTCCAAGGCGGTGATGGTTTGATTTACTGATTTTGCATCAGCGAAGGGGCCAAAATATTGACCGTCTCTTTTTTGCATGCCCCTGTGTTTGGTTATTTGAGGGGCTTCGTGGTCAGCTGTGATCAAAATGTAGGGGAATGATTTATCGTCGCGCAGAAGAACATTATAGCGGGGGCCTAGCCGCTTGATAAGGTTGCTTTCCAATAAGAGTGCTTCAGCTTCAGTATTGGTTTGGACGATTTCCATTGAGCGAGTTTCGGATACCATCCGCTTAAGCCGATAGGGAAGCTGATCCACTCGGGTATAAGAGACCACTCTCTTTTTTAAATTTTTGGCTTTCCCAACATAGAGGGCATTTCCGTCGCTATTTAGCATACGGTAAACACCTGGGGAATTAGGCAGAGTTTTTACAACATTTAGAATAATGCGGGTACCGAGCTCAATATTACTGACTGTGGTTGTTTCAGTATCAGATGAGGTGTTTGAAGAATTCCAAGTGATTGCAGATTCGGATAGACCAGAAAGGCCATTATCTGTTTGGTGTTTTTCAGGGGATTCTTTGTCATCAATTTCATGAATTGCCATCGCGGAGCGTTTCCCGCCCTGGGAAAGATCTTTTTTACGTGACTTATGAACGGGTGTTTTGGTCATGAGTTAGAAATTAAATACGCCCCAGATGAGACGCGATCCTCTGTTAATCCATGAAATATGACAGCAATGGGTCTAATCCCAAAGTAAAATAGATTTAGAGTTATTAAATGGACATTCACAGGGAACAGGTCAAGAACACTTTATTAACGCTAAAAGGTGACTCTGGAGAACTTCAAGGATTCGTACAAAGGGTGGTTGTACCAGTGTTAAACCCTCTGAAATTATATCCACGATTCCTGTGGATAACTTTGTGACTATCTTGTGTGCGTTTGCGTATACCCCTTGAAAACACTAGTGTTACAATAAGCTGCTCAAAAAATAGGCATTATTTTTAAGTTATTGAATTTATTATCTTATTTAAAGTCAACGCTCCTATATGGAAAAATATTTGTTTTTTTTAGTCTTGACCATTACAGAAAGATTTCTCCTGTGCACAAGTGAGGGAGCTTTATGAGCAATCTCTTTGATTTGTCTAGATTCTCTCTTTGATAATGGATGATTTGTTGGCGACTCTAGAGAATGATCCAGGCAGTGTTTTTAAAAAATAAGACAGTTAATAAATTCATAGATCGACATAATCGATAAAAAAGGGACTGAAAAAATCAGTCCCTTTTTTATCGATTATATATTTTACCCTAAGTACGGGTTCGTGTGATTTCAATCCCGACACCTGCGACATCAGGATAGCGGTCCAGCTTTTCTATGCGCATGTGCACGATTTTAATGCGGTCATCGAAGAAACAAGTTTCTGATATGTCGTTAGCCAGAGTTTCTAAAAGTTTCACTTTGGTCTCCAGGCACACATTACGAACTTTTTTTACGAGCACGCCGTAATTGATGGTTTCATCAATTTCGTCCTTGAGAACAGGTATCGGGTTCAACGTAAGTTCAAGGTTCAGTTTCAACCGCTGAGGTCGGATACGTTCTTCTTCAGTGAGGCCAATGTTGCAGCTAAGAGAAAGATCCCGTACGACCAATTTCTGCTCTGTAAGGTTACTATCTGTTGTCGTTTTATTTACGGATGCCATTTTTGACATTCCTTCTCTTTTATCAAATGAGGATATATCCGTATGTGATACGGCATTGATTGGGCGCCAATTTACGCTTTGATATATCAGAGGTCAAAAGACAAATATCATCTGCTCGATTGTTAAGGTTAAAGCGTACGTAATATGTAGTTTCGGTGTCAGGCTACTAACAGTTTATCTTTGAACTGATAAAGAATGTATGCGGCATAAAGAGCGATAAAGAAAACACCCTTTATGCGGCAGATCTTCCCAGAATGGCACATCGCGGGAATAACAAGAAGGCTAACGCCTGCCATCACCCACATATCAAACTCCAAAATAGCGGGAGATACAGTAAAAGGGGAGACAATTGCCAGAACGCCAAGGATGAGAAGTATGTTGAAAATATTCGATCCGAGGGCGTTGCCAAGGGCGACTTCGGTATGTCCACGAATGCCTGCTACAACGGCTGTAGCCAGCTCAGGTAATGAGGTTCCTAAGGCAACAAGCGTAACGCCGATAACTGTTTCAGAAATCCCTGCAGCGCGAGCAATAGTCTCTGCGCCGTCTACAAGGAGTTCTGAACCGATAATAAGCCCGCCAACACCAACGAGAAGTAAAAATAGAGCTAAGGGGATGGAGCCGGGTGCCGCTTCGAGTTCTTCGGCAAGTTCTGGATTAGCTTCTTCTTTGGGGTTACATTTTTTTTCACGATAATAGCTGCGCCAAATATAAAAGGTCAGCATTGCCAGCATGAAGATTCCGTGCCAGATCGTGAAGGTGCCAATAAGAGCAAAGATAATAAAGATAGCGGTCGCAATTAGCATGGCAATGGCATCGCGCATAACGTCACAAGGCTTAGTTGCCAGAGGCGATATTAAAGCACCAACACCAAGGATTAATAAAATGTTGGCAATGTTTGAGCCGACAACGTTACCGACACCGATATCTGTCGCGCCGTCTAATCCCGCAGTGAGGGTAACCATTAATTCCGGCATGGACGTGGCGCAAGCCACGATGGTTAACCCGATTAACATGGGGGAAATTTCGAGCTTATTCGCAATCCCTATTGCACCACGGAGGAGAATCTCACCACCTACTGCTAAGAGGACGAGGCCACCGCCGGCGAATAGAAATGCTGTCGCTGTCATGTGTGTTAGCTCTTTCTGTTTTGCACACTTGTTGCCCCGCATTTTGCTGGATGCGAGTGGCATAGGCCAATAGATGCCCCTAGAGTGAAGAGTTTTCAATAGAAGAAGTTGAAATATGTCGAAAATAGGGCTTATTTATCTGGATAAGAACGTCACTTTCAGAGTAAGAGAAACTGAGTTTATTTAATTGTGTGGACTTGTTCATCCGGGTTGTCAGGAAGAAACGTTTAGAGTCTTGAGCCCTGCTTTTTTCGTGCTGTAAAACTCTTTTTTTGATGAAGATTCATTTTATTAACTTTGTGTCGCGAAAATGAAATTTCAATTCCTTGAGATGAATGTTTTCTTAAAAATTTAAAAGAGATTAGTGTGAAGTGTTGGGATCGATGTTCTCGTTTAGTCTTGATTTGGGGATAATAACCGAAACTTTTGTCCCTTGTTTGGGCATACTTTCTATTACGAGTTCGCCATCATGAGCAGCGACCAATCGAGAGGCTATATATAGCCCTAATCCAACTCCTTTTCCTGATGCCCAAGAAGAACTTGCCGCCTGTGTAAATGGTTTACATACATCATTACGACGATCTTCAGGTATACCTATGCCGGTGTCTTTAATGGTGAAAACAATGTTACCTGTAGCATCATAATCAACGCCTAAGGAGATTGTGCCACCGTTGGGAGTGTACTTGATAGCATTGCTGATAAGGTTGATAAGGATTTGTCTGAATCGTCTGGAATCTCCTTTCATTGATATCCCAGTAACATTGTTTTGAACGAGGAAAGTTTGTTCTTTTTTTATTGCTTCAAGTTCAAAAGTTGCGCGGCAATAATCAATAAGAGTGACATGCTTAAAATATTCTTCAAAAAGGTTTAATTCTCCACTGTCAATTGTGGATGCATCAAGAAGCTCATTGATAAGCTCCAACAAATGTTGCGCACTGCAATGTATATCTTTTAACGCTGAACTTTGTTTGTCATTTATGGGGCCATAAATTTGATGTTCTAGCATACTGGAAAATCCGATAATCGCGTTCAAGGGCGTTCTGAGTTCATGGCTCATGGTTGCCAGAAAATTACCTTTGGATTTGTTTGCTGATTCAGCTTCGTGACGGGCAAGGGTGAGTTTATGAGTTCGTTCGTTCACACGTTGTTCTAAATCCAGATTGAGACGTCTCAACTCTTCTTGGGCCATGACCCTTTCGGTGATATCTTCTTCCGTGGCAACAATAACTTTTGCGCCAGAAACAGGATCCAGACCAAACTCGGTGGTTAAAGTGTGCCAACGATCTCCTATGGCTGTTTGGATTTTAATGTCTCGGCAAAAAGGGCTCCCGGTTTCCTGGTTATCAATAATTTCTTTGATAATGTTTGGGGCGTTGTAACGCTCTGCCAGTGTGGTTGTTGGCTTGTCTTCTATATCGTAAATTAATGCTGCAGACGGGTTTTGGGCGAGTAATTTTCCATCAATTGCAAAGGTGCTAATCATCAGTGGCGTATGTCGAACAGCTTCTAAAATGCGTTTGGCGCGATGATCAAGTTCTGCCCTGATCTGTGGACTAGCCTCAGTAATTACTGCGCGGTTACCGTTTTCTATGAGGATTGGAGTAAATGTAACAATGACCATTTTGGGGTGGCCATTGGGGTAGAGTGTCCAGTTTTCTTCAACACGATTGCCCTGTGATGTATTAGAAAAAAAACCCTCTAATCTTCGTCGGACAGAACTTGAGTCAGACGAAAAATCTCGAGCGATAAGAGTATCAAGAGAATCTGCTTCCCAAAATTCAAGTGCAGATTCATTTCCCCACCAAATTTTATGGTCATCAATATCAAAAACCCAAATCGCTATGCTAAGTTTATTAAAGGCATCCAAGTCTTGCCAAGTATAGAACTTAGGGGGTTTTTCTTTATCAGTGACAGTCATATATAAATCCCATAAATTAGATATGAATACCCCTGTATATAAGGAATGTGGGGACATCTTCTCACATTGCAGATGTATGTTTTCTTAACTTGTTGATTATTTTCCTTTTCGTCCTCTTTTGTACTTCTTGCTCTTGGACGTTGCTTCGGCCATTGCCATACGATCAGATAAGTTAGGGCTTCCCGGAGGAGCAATTCCAAGCTCTGATTCTTGTAGTTTTTTGATTTCATCCCGCATTCTGGCGGCTTCTTCAAATTCAAGATCTGCGGCGGCTTCGTGCATGCGCTTGGTTAAGTCATCGATGTAAGACTTCAGGTTATGGCCCACCATATTCGGAGTACTTAGATCGTTAATATCAACAGTAACGTGGTCGCTTTCGTAAACTGATCCTAATATATCGTCGATTTTTTTACGAATTGATTCGGGGGTAATGTTGTGGGCCTCGTTGTACGCCTGTTGTTTCTCTCTACGACGGTTGGTTTCATCTAAAGCTTTTGTCAGTGATTTTGTCATTTTATCGGCATAAAGAATGACTTTACCATCGACGTTACGTGCTGCGCGTCCAATGGTTTGAACTAGAGCGGTTGTCGAACGTAGAAAGCCTTCTTTGTCAGCATCTAGAATACAGACAAGACCACATTCTGGGATATCAAGACCTTCGCGGAGAAGGTTGATGCCGACCAGGACGTCAAAAATTCCTTTGCGAAGGTCGCGAATGATTTCGATACGTTCAAGAGTGTCGATGTCAGAATGTATATAGCGGACTTTTAAATTTGCTTCGTGGAGATATTCTGTGAGGTCTTCAGCCATACGTTTGGTCAGGGTTGTTACCAGGACACGCATGTTGCGGCTGACGACATCTCTACATTCTTTTATTAAATCATCGACCTGGGTTTCAATAGGCCGGATTTCACAAACCGGATCAAGCAATCCTGTAGGACGGATGATTTGCTCTGCGAAGACGCCTCCTGTCTCGTTCATTTCCCAAGGTCCGGGTGTGGCCGAGACAAAAACTGTCTGAGGGCGCATGGCTTCCCATTCTTGGAATTTGAGAGGCCGATTATCAATACAAGAGGGGAGACGGAAGCCGAATTCTGATAAGTTTGATTTACGGGCAAAGTCACCATTGTACATGCCGTTAAGCTGACCAATGGTGACATGACTTTCATCGACAAAGAGTAGGGCGTTATCCGGTAGATACTCAAACAGTGTCGGTGGTGGCTCGCCTGGAGCACGTCCTGTAAGGTAACGGGAATAGTTTTCAATCCCTGCACAGGCTCCGGTGGCTTCAATCATTTCAAGGTCGAATACTGTTCTTTGTTCCAGGCGCTGGGCTTCAAGAAGCTTGTTTTCTTCGTTGAATCTCTGGAGCTGGATTTTTAAATCAGCTTTTATCCCTTTTGCTGCCTGAATAAGAGTTGGTCTTGGTGTTACGTAGTGACTGTTCGCATAGACTCTTATCCCTTCAAGATCGGCCGTCTTACCACCGGTTAAAGGATCAAACTCTTGAACAGTTTCGATTTCATCGCCAAACATGGAAACCCGCCACGCACGGTCTTCATAGTGCGCGGGGAATATTTCAAGAGTGTCACCACGTACTCTGAAGGTGCCGCGTCCAAAGGCAATATCATTACGGGTATATTGTAATTCGACCAAAGATTTCAGAATGTCGCGCATGTCGACTTCTTGGCCAATTTTTAAACCCAATGTCATTTGAGCATAGGTTTCAGGTGAGCCGATACCATAAATACAAGAGACTGATGCAACGATGATTACATCGTCACGCTCAAACAAGGCACGGGTTGCTGAGTGTCGCATACGGTCGATTTGCTCATTTATAGAGCTATCTTTTTCAATATATGTATCTGTGCGCGCGACATAGGCTTCGGGTTGATAATAATCGTAGTAAGAAACGAAATACTCAACGGCATTATCTGGAAAGAAACCTTTCATCTCGGTATAGAGTTGAGCCGCCAACGTTTTGTTGTGTGCTAAGATCAAAGCGGGTCGCTGTAATTTTTGGATGGTTTGGGCCATGGTAAAAGTTTTACCTGACCCTGTTACCCCCAGAAGTACTTGGCTTCTCTCGCCTTCACTTAGGCCTTCGCAAAGCTCTTTGATCGCCTGGGGTTGATCCCCCGAAGGTGAGTATTCTGACTCAAGCCGAAATGGTTTTGAATCATCCTTAAAAAAGCTATCTGCGGCGCGTTCAATAAGCAAAGAAGTCATGCGTGCTCTCGGTACTAACCTGAAATAATTGGTGTTGGGTTCCTGGTGGTTTACTGGGACTGATCTTCAGTAACCAGTTTCTGATATAGCGTTTGATCCATTGCGCCTTCACTATTGATGAGCAGGATACGCGAATCAGGGGATAAGCCAAGGGCCTGACGAGTTTCATCGTGACTGGCGGCCATAATCAACGCAGCTAAACCAGCAATACTGGACTCTCCTGCGATAATTGTGGGATCTGTAAAGGGTGATTTAGCAAGTAATTTCATTGTCGGGCCAGTAATGTCATCTGGCACGGTCATAAAAAAATCAGCGCCTTTTGAAAGTATTTTCCAGGCAATAGGGGACGCTTCACCACAATCCAGTCCCGCCATAATCGTGTGTACCTCACCAGTTTCTTTGTCTCCAGAGGCTTTGGTCAAAATCCCCTCTGCAGCTGAGGCATAAAGGCAGGCAGCATTTTCAGGTTCTACAACAACAATAATAGGCCTCTTCTCTGCCATAAGGTCCCATAAATACCCGGTAATCGCTGCAGCTAACCCACCAACTCCAGCTTGTATGAATACGTGGCTTGGGGGGATCGCTTTACGAAATGCTCTGGTGAAATATTCGAGGATGGCTTCTTGTGCTATTAGGCTGTAGCCACGCATTATCTGGGCAGGAATTTCAATATATTCGTTCCAAGAAGTGTCTGATATTACTTGATGATTATTCTGTTGGGCAAAATTGGCGCATAATCGTACGGTATCATCATAAGACAGATCAGTTTGAATGACTTCGGCATCAAACTCCTTGATTGCGTCTATGCGTTCCTGACTACAAGACGCGGGGACATATATGGTGGCTGAACAACCAAATAGCTTTGCACCCCAAGCAACAGATCTTCCGTGATTGCCATCTGTGGCTGTCGTCACTGTTATCTGTGACGTGATATCTTGGTACTGGCCAGTCCTGAGGACATCTGAGCTGATGTATTTATCTGTTTTTGTACTAACAATATTTTGAATGTGTTTGAAGACAGCGTAAGCTCCACCCAAAGATTTAAAGCTTCCAAGATTAAATCTTTTACTCTCATCCTTGAAACTTATATCGACGAAATTAAGTGTCCGGGCAAGTTCAGGCAGAGAGATGAGATCACTGATTTTGTAGTCTGGCCAGCTTTGTATTTCCTGATATGCTTCCTTACAATTTTCCTTAGAAAGTATCTTGCGTAACTCATTGCCGTATTTTTGGCTTCGATCCGCATCTGGATTGGGGAGGAGGCTAAATTGGGACTTGATCCAGAGGGATAAAGGGCTTTTCATGAGGTACGTCTTGTCTTTCTTGAAATGGCTCTGCGGTAAACAGGTTACCCTTATATAATATTAGGTTAAGTATCAGGAAATGAGCGCTAGTTGTTAATTAGAATTATTCTAACTATATCTTGACTTTTTATACAGCTGTCTATTAAGTTCTCGACATGAAAATACCCTCAGCGCGGGGCAATGCGCAATCACATATTTATTCATTGTATCCGGCGCTCACGGTAAGAGCATGACTATAAGGACGAGTACGAACTAATGCTTACTATTGGTGATAAATTTCCAGAATTCGCACTAACAGGTGTTGTATCCAATAATCCATCTGATGGGTTCGTTGATATTTCTGACAAAAGCTACGAAGGTAAATGGAAAGTCGTTTTCTTCTGGCCTAAAGATTTCACATTCATCTGCCCAACTGAAATTGCTGCTTTTGGTGCAATGAACGAAGAGTTTGAAGATCGCGATGCACAAATTCTGGGTGTTTCCACTGACAGTGATTTCGTTCACATGGCATGGCGTAAGGATCACGAAGACCTAAACGATCTTCCTTTCCCAATGGTTTCAGATATTAAGCGTGAGCTTTGTGAAGGTCTTGGCATTCTTGATACGGATGCAGGTGTAGCTTTGCGTGCAACATTTATCGTCGACCCAGATGGTATTATCCAGCACGTTGGTGTGAACGGTCTAAATGTTGGTCGTAATCCACAAGAAACGCTTCGTATTCTAGATGCTTTGCAGACCGACGAACTCTGTCCATGCAACTGGAATAAAGGCGACGATGTTCTTAAAGTCGCTTAAGACGCTTAAGTAAAAGAAAAGGCGGGTACGGGGAACCGAGCCCGCCTTTTTTGTATTTCCTCCATTTCAGTATTTAGAGATAATCTTATGTCAATAAATGATTTGAAATCTGCTGTTCCAGATTATGCAAAAGACCTGAAGCTGAACATTACGAATGTTCTGACTTCAACAGTACTTAACGAACAACAAATCTGGGGGACTGCTCTTTCGTCTGCTCTGGCAAGTCGCAATGCTTTGGTTATCAAATCTATCAACGCCGAAGCTAAAGAAAAATTATCACCAGAAGCGTATAGCGCTGCAAAATCGGCCGCATCGATTATGGCGATGAATAATATCTATTATCGTTTTGCGCACCTCAGCGGTAATGAAGACTATTTAAAACTTCCAGCCCGTTTACGCATGAACGTAATTGGTCGTCCAGGCGTTGATAAGGTCGATTTTGAGCTTTGGTCACTGGCTGTATCGTCGATAAATGGGTGTGGTATGTGCATTGAATCCCACGAAAAGCAAGTTGCTGCGGGTGGTATATCCAAAGAAGGTATTCAAGATGCCATTCGTATCGCGGCGGTAATGCACGCGCTTGCCGCGACATTTGATGGTGAAGATGCGCTTGTAGAATGACCTTGCGCCAAAGTTTCCCTATCAGGCTTAGTTGCTTAGCCTGATAGGGAGCGCTGTATGTTGTATATTGTGGGATCAGGTAAGCTCAAAATGGTCAAGGCTCATCATCTTGTCCCATGCTGCCACAAAATCAGTTATGAATTTCTGCTGTCGTTATTACTGACATAAAGCTCCTGCTATAGTCCGGAGTTGAGAGTTTGAGCCAAAGATTAAGATCAACAGCTGGGCCTCTCCACTTTATCGTGCCAGATTTTCGATCTCGTCCTTTGTACACATCCTTAGGTGCCGTTAATCCTTGCCCCTCCGTATTCATGCCAAGTAGGTTCGAGAAGAAATCATTGCTCAGCGTTTCGAGGTATTAAGGCTTTGAGCATTAAGCCCACGGATACTCAATTGTGTTTTGAAAGCTTAAGGTTAGTTCTTATTAATTGTTGAAATTTTTTGCCCAGTGTTGTTAGGATCGACCATCCGATCAGCGAGGAATTTCTCTGGCGAGAGAATCGCGGCAAGTGAGACAGATACGGTGGAAATAGATAAAAGGGTGACCAGAAGCAGTGTTAAACTTAAAAGGCCAGTTTTGCGATCACTAGTTTTATATGTATCGCGGACATATCCAGTTCTTTGCATCCCGCGCACTCCTCATATCTTTATATAGCTAATTTAGTTGGAAAGTTTATTCAAACGAACTTTGGATAATAAATCTGCTCGACTATTTAGATAGCGGTCAACTGTGACAGTTGTTTAGATTAAATAAGGCAATTTGGTGTTTTTTCTGATCCGTAGCTGACAGGGTTTTGTTCCTCATGACGATCACTAACTAATCATGGAATTTTAGATATTAAATACCACTCGTGGGTTAAAATGCACAGAAAGTGAAGACTTTTACAGATTCACAGTTGCGATCACTATGTTGGTTATATTACGGTGCCGCAGTGCATAACCCCGTCTTGAAACTCGTAAGTCCGATCTAGGTGCTTTAATCTGGAGTTCGGCGAAACAACAGGAGCATAAGGTCATGCCGCAACTTGCGGATCGCCTCTCGCGAATCAAACCCTCTCCGACTATTGCTGTAACTACCAAAGCCCGTGAGCTTAAAGCTGCAGGCCGTGACGTAATTGGCCTTGGCGCTGGTGAACCGGATTTTGAAACTCCGGATAACATCAAAGCTGCCGCGATTACCGCGATAAAAGGTGGTGACACCCGCTACACCGCTGTTGATGGAACGCCAGAACTTAAGGCGGCTATCTGTGAAAAGTTTAAACAGGATAACGGTCTCGTGTATACACCAGATCAAATCTCTGTTGCGACTGGCGGCAAACAGATTCTTTATAATGCTTTCATGGCGACCCTAAATCCCGGAGATGAAGTTATTATTCCTGCCCCTTTCTGGGTTTCCTATCCAGATATGGTTCTTCTTGCAGATGGTGAGCCTGTTGCGGTTCCTTGTATGCAGAGTAACGGCTTCAAATTACAGGCAGAAGACCTGGAAGAAGCAATTACCCATAAGACCAAATGGGTGCTTCTCAACAGCCCTTCCAACCCAACGGGTGCCGCCTATTCTTATGATGAGATGAAGGCGCTGACCGATGTTCTTAAACGTCATGAACACGTAATGATCCTGACCGACGATATGTATGAAAAGCTCGTCTATGACGACTTTGAATTTGTCACTCCGGCACAGGTTGAACCTTCGCTTTATGACCGTACCCTGACCATGAACGGCGTATCCAAAGCCTATTGCATGACAGGATGGCGCATCGGTTATTGCGGTGGTCCAGCTGCTTTGATCAAGGCAATGGCGAAAATCCAGTCACAAAGTACCTCTAACCCTTGCTCAATCAGTCAAGCTGCTGCGGTTGAAGCTCTTCGGGGCGACCAGGGCTTTATTGCCAAACACAACGATGTCTTCAAGGCGCGTCGTGATATGGTTGTTGATTTACTTAACGATTGCCCAGGTATCAATTGCTCCAAGCCAGAAGGTGCGTTTTATGTTTATCCTTCTTGTGAAGGAACAATCGGCAAAACAACACCTGACGGCAATCGGATCTCTTCAGACGGCGATTTCGTGACCTATCTGCTTGAAAGTGCGGGTGTGGCTGCGGTTCAAGGACAAGCTTTTGGGCTTTCCCCTTATTTCCGTATTTCCTACGCGACGTCTACAGAAGCCTTAAAAGAAGCTTGTGAGCGTATCAAGAAGGCATGTGAAGCCTTGACGGACTAAGATCGAATTTGTTCTCGTGGTGGTGACCTCTTGCGGTGAAAACCCAATGTGGGGCCTTACATCCCCGCAAGTTCATCTGGTTATTAAGAGAGAAAGGGTGCATCATTTGATGCACCCTTTCTTATATTGGGGAGAGTGTACACAACGAACTCGCGAAGCGGTGATTTGTTTGTGAGAGCACAAGAGGTTATCTCTGTAGGAGAAATTAGACAGAGGAATAAAGAATGTTGATCAAGTTACGCAAGCGTTGGGAACTGAAGGAAAATCAGACAACCTCTGAGAGCGTTTATTTGAATCGTCGCAGTTTTCTTAAAAAAGCTGCTTTAGGCTCAGTGGTTCTTTCATCAGGTATGGTTGCGGGTTGCGAGGAACAAAGTGCTGAAGCCACAGCGGCAACGCCAGTTAAAACACCATTAAGCAGCTTGGATCCCAGTGCTAAATACTATCCGGCTACGCGCAACGAAAGCTATAAGCTGGATCGTGAATTGAGCCTGGAAGAGTTGGCTACCACTTATAATAATTATTACGAGTTTGGTTCTTCAAAAAATATCCATGCAAAAGCACAATCTTTGTCTATACGTCCTTGGTCAATTGTCATTGATGGTATGGTCGAAAAGGAAATGAATCTCGACATAGATGATTTGTTTTCCAAGATCGAGTTCGAAGAAAGACTCTATCGTCACCGTTGTGTCGAGGCTTGGTCCATGGCTGTTCCTTGGACGGGATTTCCTCTTCGAAAGCTTGTCGAACTCGCGCAACCGCTTTCCAGTGCAAAGTACCTTCGTATGGAGACCTTCAACTTACCAGATGTCGCTACGGGTCAAAAAGCACACTGGTATCCTTGGCCTTATATTGAGGGGCTGACAATTGAAGAAGCGACCCATGATCTCGCGTTTATAGCGACGGGAATTTATGGCAAGCCGATGCCAAAACAAAACGGTGCGCCGTTACGTTTGGTTACGCCTTGGAAATATGGGTTTAAGTCAACCAAAGCTATTATTAAGTTTACCTTTACGGATAAGCGCCCTGTTTCCTTCTGGGAGGAAATCCAGGGCTCTGAGTATGGTTTTTGGGCCAATGTAAATCCTGAAGTGCCACACGCGCGCTGGAGCCAGGCCACGGAACAACCGTTAGGCAAAAGCGAACGAGTTCCGACACTTCCCTTTAATGGTTATGCGGATGAAGTGGCCGACCTATACAAAAGCATCAAAGGCGAGCGGTTGTTTACATAAAAAACATATAGCGTTTAAGTCAGTACTGGCAGGAGATGAGTACGGTATAGCTTTTGATTTCTTTATTTAAATCCTCAGGTAAATAAGCTTTTTTACCTGAGTGATTTGAACTGTACAGAATATTTACCCGGTCCAAAAGACGAGTTAGACGACTTTCTTTGACAGCAAAGTTAACATTCTGGGGGATTTCTCCAGTCATATCTGCGACTTTGATGGCGTTTAACTTTGAGGCAATTATACCAACGAGTTGCCCGTATTTGTTTACGAGCGCTCCCCCACTATTTCCAGATTGTACAGGAAGAGAAACTTGAAGATAATTTTTGTCACCGCCAAAACCTTTTAACGCATTAATTCGGCCATCGGTATAAATACCGTCATCTGATAAAAGCCCAATCAATGGGAATCCGTAGGTTGCGACGTATTCACCTTGTAATGGAGGAGCAGAGATAGAGGCATATTTTTTTGAATTTATGCTGGTTTTAATTACTGCTAAGTCATTGTCTTCAGAATAAGTGACGATTTCTGCACTGGCGATGTTACCTATATTTGTCTCAACTGAGATGCTCTTGCATTCGTCAATTACATGATGGTTTGTTGCGATAAAGCCCTTATTGTTTATAAAAAAACCAGTTCCAAAAGATGCTTCTGATTTGTTGTCTTCCTCATGGTCAGGGGGTGAATTCTCTCTTGCTGCAAAACTTGTTGCAAGTTCTTGAAGAGATAGGATATGGCCACTTTCTCCTGTATAGGAAATGTTGTTTAAAGCAGCAGCAGTTGCGCCGATGAAGTCATCTTCTTCAAAATCGCCCATATGTTCACCAAAACCATTATATATCCGTTTACCAGATATATAATCTACAGCTGAACAACTGACCTTTTGAGATATACCAATGACAGCTCTTTCAGCCGTGCCTGCAGCATTGCATTGAAAGACAAGTGCATCCTGTATTATGAAATTTTCAAGTATGATTTTATATAGCTTATCAGGAATTACCGTGTAGCCTTTCTCGAGGAGAAAGCCTTGCATCTCTTGTTTTGAAAGAGGGTGAGATAGAGGTGACAGCAGTGCATAGGTATACTGTTTTTGAGTTTCTCCAGAATAACTTCCTTTGGTTTGGTATGTTGCCGACACGCCACATCCTGCGAGTAAGGTTAACATTACTACACTGATTAAACATTTGATGTGCATGATTAAATTCCGGCAATTTTTATGGAAGTTATATTGAGCCGAATTTTTGCCCATGAACCGTGTATCGTCAACTATAAGGGGCGTACGGCTAGGTTATTCTAGTATTGATACGAGTTGAATTAGATCGGAGTGTGTAGGGAAACTATCGGTGTTGCGTTAGGGAGATTAAGGTCCGCAACAGGAGACCAGAAAGCAGATAAAAAAAACCTCCAAGCACAAGGCTTGGAGGCAAGTCAAACAGGGAGGTTTCACGTCTGGGAGACGTAGGGTCCGAAAACCCTCAGGCCGAAGCCTGGAAATAGACCAACCGGAGCAAGCTCAACAGTCAGTCCAACCAGATATTGCAGAGCAACATCCGATGACCTGAATGTAGCAATTTTTTTTATAATGTCGATTTACATTATTACAGTGCCGTTATGCGTTCTATGCATGCGTTGGAAATAAGCTGCGTTTTCTGTTCTAAAATAGGTATTTTGAACAAATGATCAGCGTGTAAAATAAGCTGCGGGTGATTTTCCTAAAGTACGTTTGAACATGGCAATGAAGGCGCTGGGACTATCATAGCCCAGATCAATTGCAACAGTGGTGACTGGTTCGCCGAGCGCCAGACGCTCCATTGAAGCCATCAGGCGGCATTGGCTACGCCATTGGCGGAAGGTCATGCCAAGCTCTTTGGAAAACAATCTTGCAAGAGTGCGGCTGCTGGCCCCGACCTCGCTGGCCAGCTCTTCCAGTCCACGAGGAGCTGATGGGTCGTTGATGAAGCACTCAGTGACTCGACGCAATCTTGCATCCTGTGGCATTGGCAAATGCAAGGGCACGGTTCTGGCTGCCCTGATCTGGTCCATCAATACTTGCATCAAACGCCCATCTGCGCCTTCTTCGTCGTATTCAACTGGCATGGTCGCGGCGTGGATCAGCATTTCCCGGAGTAGAGCGGAGACGGAGATCACACAGCAGGTATTGTGCATTCTATGGGCAAAGTTGTTATCCAGATGTACCGCGCGCCATTTTGAGCCATGGGGGGAATAAACCTCATGCACGGTTCCGTGGGGAATCCAAACTGCACGTTGTGGCGGCACGACCCAGTTACCCTGATCAGTATAGATGGCCAGAACCCCCTCAGAGGCGTAGGCCAGTTGGCACCACTCATGGCTGTGCGGTAACACCCGACGACCTGGCCGCATGTTGGCGGCACGTACCATCACTGGGCGCACCAGGTGATCCGGCATATCGTTTGGCTTTGAGATCAAGGGGCCGCCGGGTTCAGGCTCAATTCTCATGGCATCTACTCAATCGTCATGTTTGTCCGTTTGTCGATATCATATGGCACGATAGCGCAAGACAGTCGTAACTGTCATCCTTATATTAGCGACAATAGAAAACCACGATGGAAATATTTGCTGTTATGAAATCACTCACGCACTATCTCAAGCCTGAAGTTTGGCGCACGCCAGAAGGCTGTCTGATCATCCTTTCAGCGGCGATGCCCTTGGCCTTTGCCACCTGGATGAGCCTTTTGAACAATTTTGTCGTGGAAAGAGCTAACTTTGGTCTGGCGGAGATCGGTATCTTGCAGTCTGTGCGTGAAATCCCCGGCTTGTTGGTGGTTACCGCACTTTTGTTCCTGCTCTTTATAAAGGAACGCAGCTTTGGCTTGATGGCTTTGATTTTGCTGGGAGTTGGCGTTGCGATCACGGGGTTTTTCCCCAGTGCTTTCGGGCTATACGTTACCACAGTAATTATGTCGTTTGGCTTCCATTACTATGAAACCGTACAGATGTCTTTGACCTTGCAATGGGTTGATAAATCACGGGCACCACTTTCCATGGGACGACAACTCTCTGCTCGTTCCATTGCGTCGATTGTCGCCTATGGAATGATCTGGGTGATCTTCACGTTCTTTGGTCTCGATTATAAGTGGGTTTATTTGGCCGGCGGGACCATGACCATCATAATGGTACTGTTTGTTGTGCTTGCTTTCCCATCCTATCAGCCAAAAGAAGTACAACATAAGCAAATGCTGTTGCGCAAACGCTATTGGTTGTTTTATGCGCTGACTTTTATGGGCGGTGCCCGACGCCAGATTTTTGTGGCTTTCGCCAGTTTTATGATGGTTGTGAAATTCGATTTTTCTGTGGCCGAAATTACCATGCTCTATCTTGTCAATCAGGTCATCAATTTTTGGTTAGCTCCCAAAATTGGTAAATTCATTGCTACCTGGGGCGAACGCCGTGCGCTGATCTGTGAATATATTGGACTGATTATCGTATTCTCAGGATATGCACTGGTGGCAGAAGCCTGGATTGGTGCAGTGCTCTATGTGCTTGATCATCTGTTCTTCTCTTTTGCAATTGCTCAAAAAAGTTATCTTCAGAAAATTGCTGATCCTAAAGATATTGCTTCTACATCTGGTGTCAGTTTTTCGATCAATCATATCCCGGCGGTTTTTATACCAGTACTCTTTGGGCATGCTTTCTCGGACGATGCAATGTGGATGGTGTTTGCTGCTGGTGCGGGTATGGCGGTGATATCACTGATCCTTGCTTTTAATGTGCCAAGGAACCCAAGACCAGGTAATGAGGCTATCTTTGGAGGATCTCCATTGCCTCAAGCCGCGGAATAGATAGTTTTTACAGACATAGTTTTTACAGACAAGGGTAATCCTTGGGTTTATCTTTAAGCTGTTTAAGGGGGGCGTCGGACATTTAATTCCGGCGCTCTTTTTGATTTCCGATTCTTGTTGAGGACATAATTAAACAAAAAAAAACCTCCAAGCACAAGGCTTGGAGGCAAGTCAAACAGGGAGGTTTCACGTCTGGGAGACGTAGGATCCGAAAACCCTCAGGCCGAAGCCTGGAAACAGACCAACTGGAGCAAGCTCAACAATCAGCCTAAGTAGATATTGCATAGCAACATCTGATGACATGAATGTAGCAATTTTTTTTACGATGTCGATTTACATTATTACAGTGCCGTTATGCGTTTCATGCATACCTCGCAACATCTTGTAATTATTGTGTAATTTTACCTTGGAGTAGTCAGAATTTTGATTCGGCAACCTTACGTAAAAGGAAGTCTCGGAAGATAGAGATCCGCTTTGAAGATCGCATTTCTTCTGCATAGGTAAAGTAGGCGTCGAATTGAGGTCCTTCTAGCTCAGGTAGTACTTGGACGAGGTCACTAGATTCCTGTGTCATGAAATCTGGAAGAGCGCCAAGCCCAGCACCGGATCGAACAGCCTTCATAATTGCATAGACATTATTAATACTCATAGAAGGGCGCCTTGGTGCCCCACCATCGATGCCGACCCGCAAGAGCCAGTTAATATCAGGAAGTGGCGGTTTCGAATCATCACCATAAACGACGAGTCTGTGATCGGATATTTCGTCGACGGTTCTCGGCATGCCGTGTTTTTTGATGTAACCAGCTGAGGCATAGATATGCATTTGGGCAGTGAGCAGATGGCGCTGAATAAGATCAGCCTGTCGTGGTGGGTGTAACCTGACTGCGACATCAGCTTCGCGCATGGATAAGTCTAGTTCTCTATCCGAGAGGATGAGCTGTACTTCAACATCTGGGTAGAGTTCTATGAACTCAAGAAGCCGTGGCGAAAGCCAAGTCGACCCAAAAGCGACGGTAGTGGTGATTTTCAGAGGCCCCTTCGGACGGTCCTTACTTTCGGTTAGTTGCGCTTCGGTCATGGCAAGCTTGCCAAAGACTTCGTGTGCGGTGCGGTAAAGTAACTCACCTTGTTCTGTGAGAATAAGCCCGCGTGCATGTCTGTGAAAAAGAGAAACCTTTAGGCTGTCTTCTAATGCCGATATTTGCCTGCTAACGGCGGATTGGCTTAGATTCAGTTGTTCACCTGCATGGGTAAAGCTTCCCGCCTCTGCAACAGCGTGAAAAATACGCAGTTTGTCCCAATCCATAATGGTTGCTCCCAGTCCACCCCGGCGCTTTGTGCCCTCTGGCAAGGCTTTTCTCCCTTAAAACTGTGTGTTGAAGTCGACACAGCGATTCGTTTATTATAGTTATCTTACTGTAATTACAGCTTGTTAACAAATTGTACCTATTGGCTTTAAATTGGCAAAAATAAAGCAGAGCCCAAATTAGGACTCTGCTCAAAACTCTCTCTATTTTGGCTAGTCGTTGAGTTCGGTGATATACCGTTCAGCTTCCAAAGCAGCCATGCAGCCTAGTCCTGCTGCGGTTACAGCCTGGCGATAAATTTTATCAACACAATCACCTGCAGCAAAAACACCGGGAATATTTGTTGTTGCTGTACCTGGGGTTGCGAGGAGATAATTTTCATCATCCATATCCACTTTGCCCTTGAATATCTTCGTTGCGGGATCGTGACCGATGGCAACAAACATACCGTTGACATCTAGCTCAGAGAAAGAACCATCTAGAGTATCTTTAAGCTTTATTCCGGTGACCCCGTCAGTGTCTGTACCAAGAACATCGTCGACGACTTTGTTCCACTGGATATCAATTTTTTCATTTTTAAGCAGGCGGTCTTCGAGGATTTTTTCACATCTAAGTTCGTCACGACGGTGAACGAGTGTCACTTTTGAACAAATATTGGCAAGATAAAGAGCTTCTTCAACGGCAGTGTTCCCACCACCGATAACGGCGACTTCTTTGCCGCGATAGAAAAAACCATCACAGGTAGCACAAGCTGAAACGCCTTTGCCATTGTAAGTCTCTTCACCAGGAAGGCCGAGCCAGCGCGCCTGAGCGCCTGTTGCAATAATAACGGCGTCTGCGACATAACTATTGCCGCTGTCGCCTGTGCAGACAAAGGGGCGTTCATCAAAGTTGACTTCGTTGATGATATCAAAATGCATTTTTGTGCCGACGTGCTCTGCTTGCTTTTGCATTTGCTCCATCAACCAGGGCCCTTGGATTACATCCGCAAAACCGGGGTAGTTTTCTACTTCGGTCGTGATTGTAAGCTGCCCGCCGGGCTGTAGCCCCTGTACAAGGATTGGCTCCAAATTGGCACGGGCTGCATATATGGCTGCGGTGTAACCAGCGGGGCCAGAACCAATGATCAGTACCTTTGCACGGTGGGTTTCGGACATACTTTCAAATCTTTCATTTTTTCTCGCGATCTTGCCGCGATGGAATCCATCTGTGTGGGCTGAAAAATAGAGTGCCTTCCCTGTCTCTTCAAGGGTGTGATCACGATCTTTTGTTACTTTACAACATATGGAAATTTTCGCGGGGCTTTGCGAAGGAGGAAATTTTATAAAAAAGGCACTTTAATTGTAGACAGAATAGCCGGAAAAGGAGGGTGAGTGTGTAATATTTATAATGCACAGGTTAGGTCTCATGGAGTGCACCAGTGGTTTGATAAATCTTGTTTTGTGTGACTTACAATCGTCCCTGAGATTGCATCCTGCGTAAGACTTCGTTCGCCATACGCTCCGTTTCTTTTAAAGGAGAATAGCTCCAACTTTCCATGCGGCCAGAAAAGGGCCGGGTAATACCTTTTTGCTCAAGTTGTTTATGAAAGCGATCAAATTTTTTATTTCCACCTTCAAGATTAACAGTGAAAACAGGCTTTCCGGTACTTGCGGCTTCGGTCACCATGTTAACTGAATCACTGGTAACAATGATCGCTTCAGCGCTCCCCAAAAATCCAAAATATGGATTGTGACCAGTTCCATCCCAAATAAACGCGGGAAGATCGGCTAGGTATTGTTTCAAAAGAATCTCATTTGTTTCACCGGTTCTGCGAGAGGTTGTAATTAAAAAACCACATCCGGTAGTGCTGTGAAGTTTTTGAAGCTGAGTGCCAAGGTGTTGAATTACGGAGGTTGTAAGATCGTAGGCCTTGCTTTTTCCACCAACCAATACTGCGATAAGTGGGCGAGGGAGTTTTGCAATTCGTGGGCTTAGTATGGTAGATTCGTCTCTCAGGCGTTGACTGGTTACTCTGTTGAAACCACCAGTCGTGGTCAGAACGTTGCTTCCTCTGAGTAAATCGTGTTCAGGGGTTATTACCAAGTCGAAATGGTTAGGTGAAATTTTGGGATCCTGTACTTGGATACAAAAACTTTTTCCATGACTTTGTTTTCTGACCAAAGTGTTGAATATCGCAGCTTGTCTCCCACAACCGATGACCAGATCGGGCCACTCGCCTTTTGAGGGGAACTGATCGTAGATGGATTGGTGTACGGGGATGAGCGAGGGGGGGAGCCAGTGCCAGGGGCGCTTCATCTTTACATGATAAATTTCTGGGGTAAGGCCCATGGCTTCTGCCAGTCCGGTGCATTGCACTTCGATACCAGCACGACCATCGCTAACGGCCCAACATATAAGTTTTTTCTGTGATTTATTTTTTAGTTTTGGCATTGCATCAGGAATATTGCGTGAGAATGAAGGCGTGGCAAGGAAAAGGGGTGTCAGGTAAAAAAATCCTGTCACTTATTAGGTATTAGTATCTTGAATTTATGGGCTTCACGAGTAATATTGTTACCCAAATCACCTAGATTCGCTTAAAAGTTTATAATGTGAAGTCATGTAAACTTAGGGAATTGCCGTAAATCACTATACAGGACGTTTGCATGCGCCGGGTAAAGTTAGATCGTATTGATCTTCGTATTCTTCAAGACCTCCAAGAAGATGGACGTGTCACCAATGTCGAGTTAGCTCGACGGGCGGGCATTTCAGCACCACCTTGCTTGCGACGGGTCCGAGCACTGGAAGAAGCTGGATTTATTAAGGGCTATCACGCAGAACTCGAGGCAGAAGCCTTGGGATATGAAGTGACTTTTTATGCTTTGGTTGGCCTTGCCGGACAGTCCGAACAAGTTTTAACAGAATTTGAAAGTTATATGAACGAGTGGCCCGAAGTGCGCGAATGCAGCATGACACGCGGGTCAAATGACTTTGTTTTAAAGCTTGTTGCGCGGAATACTGGTCATGAGAACGAGTTAACTGAGAAGCTAACGGCAGCACCACATGTTTCTACTGTTCAGACAATTCAGGTGATTCGGACTTCTAAGAATATGCCCGGGGTGCCGATCGATGATAACGATACTATACTGTTGAGTGGGCACGAATAATTCTTTTCTGAAGTGATATTCTTTGGAAAGAACGATATTTTAAGGGGATGCAGAGTTTCTGCATCCTCTTTTTATTTTCAAATGTTTGGAAAAATAGGACTGAGGAACTCGATAGGTTGGTTGTTAACTAATAGAGTAAGGTCGATGTTTATTTTGTAATGACACAATTTCGACCTTTATCTTTGGCTTTGTATAGAGCGCGGTCAGCTTTTTTCATTACGTCACTTGGTTCTTCTTGTTTATCTGTACGCTCTGATAGCCCAATTGAAATCGTAACCTTTGTTTGTTTGCCTTCGGGCCTTTTACGAGTGATTTTTTTCTTCGAATTCGAAGGCTTTTTCTGCGGGCGGTCTGTACCGCGTATTACAAATATAGTGTCTTGAATTCTTTCGCGAACATCCTCTAAATAATCCAGAGCTTCATCTATGCTCTTTCCAGGAAAGAGAAGCGTGAATTCTTCTCCCCCATAACGATAGGCTCTACTGCCACCACCGGTTTGGCTTAACCTTGAAGAAACCATGCGAAGTACTTGATCGCCAACATCGTGACCATGAGTATCGTTGAATTTTTTGAAAAAATCGATATCAACCATGGCAAGACTATAATGTCGTCCGAGTTTCTTCATATCGGCAAGTAAGGCGCGGCGACCGGGTATACTCGTCAACTCATCAAGAAACGCCATCCGATGAGATTCTTGGAAAAGGCCGAGGACGAGTAATAAAGAGGCGAGAGATATAAATATCAGTGAAGCCGAAGGTTCCCCGTGTTTCAAAGCGGCACCAAAGAGGGCAACTAATCCCCCGAGGTATCCTAGGTCCATTGGGCGATGTTTACGGATAACTTTGACAGTGAGAACCAGTGTCGCAAGGGCAAAAGAACCTAGAGCTGGCGCGGGGAGGGGCATCCATCCTCCCCAACTGGGGCGCCATTGAATGGCATAGTGTAAATCTATCCAAAGATTTGCAAAGATGCCTAGATCATTGGCTGGATAACCAAGAGTGGCGATAATCAACCCGCAAGAAAGAAGCGAAAGGCCCTTGGAAAATCCCGTAGGATTTAATATGCCGCGCTCCTCACTAATAGTGAAAATCATCCAAAAAATTGGGATGAGCATATACCCAGCTGCAATCTGTGTGAGAGAAGCATCATCGCCAAAATAGAACAGAGCCATCGAAATCAGGAAGCAGAAAACGGGATTGGATTTTCTAAACCATAGGCAAAGTACGGCGCCAAACGTAGGAAGTACCATTGGAGTCACGCTCAACAATAGTGCTACAGGTGCAGGATAGCTTTGGTGGATGAGAGCCAAGTAAATTGCCGCTGACAATAGGGATATTGGCAATAGATATATTTTGAAAAAATGTGAGATCACAGGGTAATTAACTTCAAAAAAAAGGGACCACTTGGCTCAAACTCTTGTCGGGTTGCCTCAGGATTATAAAGAATAGTGAAGCAGAATTGAGAGGATAACAACGTCTGCTTCACTTTAAGAATTGTGATACTTGTACAATATTATGTTTAGGTCGTCGGGACTAAATCATATTAATCGTTCTGGGAGAGCGCCTGCTTTGAAATCCTTTCCATGATGTCTTCTATTTCAGGACTTGCTGGGGCTGTTTCATCTTCATTGGCGTTTTCATCAAGAAAAGCATCGATATCGGTGTCTTGAATACTGTTACCCTCAGTCTCTGTATCATCTACTCCCGGATCGTCGGCTTTGATATCCTCAGGTTCAGTAATTTCTTTTTGGGTTTCTTTTTTATCGGTGTTTTTAGCACCATCTGCCAGAAGAGCATCTTCAAGCGGATCTTCTAATCCTTCAAGAATGTCTTCTTCAGTACTCTGTTCTGTTTCAGGAGCAGATTCAGAATCGGAAATAACAAAATCCTCAATGATACTTTCATCTGGCGATGTTTCATCCTCGCTCTCTGGTTCTTCATCAGGAAGTGCTAATTCCAAACTTTCTGCAATTTCGGCAATTAAATCATCTTCAGAGTCGTCCGGTATTTCAGATTCGGAGAGCTCTTCGTTCTCAAGCCCCGTAGATTCGAGAACAGTGTCATCGGGCAAGGCTTCTTCAGCTTCTGGTGAGCTCTCTACAGGGAGAGGTAATTCACCAACCTCTTCGTCTTCCATCTCACCTTCATCCTCAGAACTATCGCTATCAGTATTCTGTTGTCCGGCTTGATCAGAAAGAAGTTCTTCCTCGTTCTTTTCTTTAAAACTGTCGTCTTCAGAATTGTCCTCGAGAGCTTCAACCTCTTGTGTAGGTTCATCGTCAGGCGCGGATAAGGTAAGGTTTTGTGCTGGAGATTCGTTGGCAATATCAACTGTTTGACTGGTCATTGCCGATATTCTGACATCCATGTCTTGCAAGGTGTTTGAAGTGTCACCTTTCTCTATTGCCTGTAATAAAGAAAAGAGCATTGATCGTAATTGCTCGTTCTCGTTTTCAAGTTTGCCGATGGCTTGATCTTTTTGTTCGGTCACATTGAGAAGGGCAATTAGTCGTTGGCTGTACCCTTTTTGTTGGTCAGCAATGAGTCCAAAGTTCTCTTCTGCTGCTTCAACTCGTTGGCGTAGTTCTTCTAAATCAGACATGGTTGAATCCTAGTTCAAAAGTATTTGTCTAAAGTATTTGATGAAAAAGGTTTTAAAATCCCTAATTCTCAATATTAATAGGCGCCATAGTGAAAATGGAGACCATAATGGAACAGAAATACGCTGGTGATGTATCTGCGAGTGAGGCTTGGGCAACTCTGCAAGAGAACCCAAAAGCAGCTTTGCTTGATGTTCGAACCATTCCAGAATTTCAGTTCGTTGGCGTTCCTGATCTTTCCGGAATTGGAAAAGAAACTCATTGTTTACCTTGGCAAGTTTATCCACAGATGCAGATCAATTCTGACTTTGTCGAAGCGGTCAAACTTTCAGGTATGACGCAAGATCAACCAATTTTGATCCTCTGCCGGTCCGGTGTAAGGTCGGTTTCTGCGGCGGTTGCCCTAACTGTGGCAGGTTTCACAAACTGTTTTAATATTGAACAGGGATTTGAGGGACCACCAGACGACAAAGGACATCGCGGCAATCTCGCGGGTTGGAAGGCAGCAGGTATTCCCTGGAAACAAAGTTAATTTAACCGCCAGCCTAAAGAATATGGTTTGGCAATGACGACTAAATGGAAAAGAGAGATGACAAACAGCACTTCAAACGCTTCAACGCAAAAGCTTCGTCCCCAGACACAACTGGTGCGCGGCGGGCTCATGCGCAGCGGCTTTGATGAAACCAGTGAAGCGCTGTTTTTAAACTCTGGTTATGTCTATAGCTCCGCTGAAGAAGCCGAGCAGGCCTTTAATGGTGAGCGCGAACGGTACGTCTATTCCCGTTATGCTAACCCGACTCTCTCCATGTTTGAAGAACGCATGCGCTTGCTTGAAGGCGCAGAAGTTTGTCGTGGGACGGCAAGCGGTATGGCGGCTGTTAATGCAGCGCTGTTATCTCAGGTAAAAGCAGGGGACCGTGTTGTCGGTGCCAAGGCTCTTTTTGGGTCTTGTCTTTATATCCTCAACGAACTGCTGCCGCGTTATGGTGTCGAGACTGAAGTTGTCGATGGCACTGATCTTAAGGCTTGGGAAGCTGCTCTTGCTAAAGGGGCTAAAGCTGTTCTTGTCGAAACGCCTTCTAACCCTGCCTTGGATATCATTGATCTCAAAGCTGTTTGTGATATGGCCCATGCCGCTGGTGCATTGGTCATTGTTGATAACGTGTTTGCCACGCCAATGTTGCAAAAACCTATGGAATACGGTGCTGATATCGTTGTCTATTCGACGACCAAGCATATTGATGGTCAAGGACGATGCATGGGAGGGGCAATTCTTTGTTCTAAAGAGTTTGATACCGACCACCTGAAGGATTTTTACCGTCACACAGGCCCGTCAATGAGCCCGTTCAATGCTTGGACAATGCTCAAGGGATTGGAGACCTTAAGTCTCCGTGTTGATCGGATGAGTGATAATGCTTTGGCATTGGCAATGCATCTTGAAACCTTGCCTGGTTTGAAAAAAGTTATCTATCCTGGTCTAAAATCACACCCGCAGCATGAGCTCGCTATGGCGCAGATGTCTGGTAAAGGCAGTACTTTGATCGGTTTGGAACTCGAAGGTGGCAAAGAAGCTGCATTTAACGTGCTTAATCGGCTCCGTGTTGCTGATATTTCCAATAACCTTGGAGATGCGAAGACTTTGATTACGCATCCTTCCTCGACGACGCATCAACGCTTGAGCGAAGAAGAAAGACTAGCGGTTGGCATTACTCAGAGCTTCTTAAGGTTGTCTGTTGGCCTCGAAGACGCAGAAGATCTCAAAGAAGATCTCGAACAGGCTATTCGCGGATAGATTTCCGGGGTAGAACAACACATAAAGAGCCGTCTCTTGGAATTCCGAGGGACGGCTTTTTTTATTTACCCCTAACTTTATCCAGAGCTTTACCCATAACTTTACTGAGGCCGCTTGATATGGGTTTTCAAAAGGGTAGAGGTCGTCACTTCACTTACTTCTGGATAGGCAGACAATGTTTCTCTGATCTCGTTTGCGCTCTCTATTGTATCCGTTGAGATCTCTACCATCATATCAATGGCACCGCCAAGCGAATGACAGGCAGTGATCTCGGGGATCTCTTTCAGTCTTGGGGCGATAAGCTCACAGGAGGGTTGGTGCGTCTTGATCATGAGAAAGAGTCGTAGAGTTTTTTCATTTTGGGATGGCTTTAAGGTATAACCCGTAATTTCACCGCCCCTTTCCAAACGTCTGAGCCGTTCGATGAGAGCAGTACGTGAAAGATTGATACCTGACGCAAGCTCCTTAATTGAAGCCCGGGCGTTTTCGCGCAACAACATGAGAAGTTTTTGATCTTTGTCGTCCAATTGGAGCGCCTTATTTTCTTGTTGTTCTACTAGTCAAAATAACAGTCTCTACACTACATCATGTCTATATATTTGAGCTAAACAAGTTTCTAACCTCTACACGATCTAATTAATTATCTTGTGATGGAATACATTATGAAATTTGTGGAGCCGAGTAATTATACAGGTAATAAAGCCTGGGATGCTTTAGATGTTGCTGAAATCGAAGGTGCAACAGTACGACTTCATTGGACCGATCAGCCTTACAAATGGCATCAAAACGACGGTGATGAAGTCTTTGTTGTGCTCAATGGCAAGGTGAAAATGTTCTACCGGAGCAGGGGAGTTGAACAACACCAGATTATGAAGCCGGGAGATATTTTCCACGCTGGGAATGGCGACGAGCATGTCGCCCACCCGTTAGGTGAAGCTAGAGTACTCGTGATTGAGAAAAAAGGAAGTATCTGATTTTTGTGTAATTATTTAGATGGGAAAGAGGTAGGTATTATTCTGGGGGTAACATTATTGATATTATATGGTCTAATGGCTTCGTGAGTTGTATGGCTATTAAACCAAATAGGAAAATTTCATGAATGTGTATCTTTTCTTCAGACGGTTTCTTTGTGTTATTTTTTTCTTATTTACTGTCCCCTTTTATACAAAAAGTCATGCTCAAGATAATCAAGGATATTGGTTACTTGAAGATTATCTTGAAATGCATCCAGAACAGGTGAAAATTTCAGACAGGTTTGTTAGTCGAGTTCGCTCTACAGCTCTTGCGTTTAGCAAGCATCAACAAGACTCCACGAAAGTTTTAATTGTATATCCAGGCCTTCAGGTTTCTGATTACTGGAGACGATCTGTTGCTTCTTTTGAGGGGCGGATGCGAGAGTTAAATATTGACTATGAATTATCCTCTCATTTTACAAAAGCAGGATCGGATATCGAGTTACAGGGAAAGTTACTTGGCCAAAGTAGGGGTAACCCGCCTGATTTTTTAATATTTACTCTTGATGCTACACGCCACAAAGGAATGATAGATAGAATTATTTCAACAGATGAAACCCAGGTAATTTTGCAAAATATTACTTCACCTATCAAAGCTTTCGAAAAAAAACAGCCTTTGCTGTACGTTGGGTTTGACCATGGAATAGGCGCAAGGATACTTGCTGAGCGTTACAAGAGTGAGTACCCTGCAGGAGCAAATTATGCCATCCTTTACGGTACGCAGGGGTATGTAAGTAGCCTCAGGGGAGATGTTTTTTATCATGAAATGTCACAACATCTGAACTCAAAATTGCTTGGGTCTTATTATGTTGATTTTGATAGAGAGAAAGCTTACCGCGCAACACTGGAACTTCTAAGAGAGCATCCAGATCTTGATTTTATTTATGCTTGTTCAACAGATATTGCGATTGGTGCAATTGACGCTTTGAAAGAAACAGGGCGCCTCAGGCAGGTAAAAGTAAACGGTTGGGGTGGGGGAAGTGAAGAGCTTTCCGCAATCGAAAAAGGGCTGATGGATTTTACGGTTATGCGGATGAATGATGATAATGGTGTTGCCATGGCCGAAGCTATAAAATCAGTTTTAGAAGGAAAAGAAGCACACGTTCCAGTGGTGTTTTCTGGTGATTTTAGAACGGTTGATCAAGAGACAACCTCTGAACGGCTCTTATTATGGAGGAGCGATGCCTTTCGATATTCTGACTAATTCTCCCTCACAAAAACGTATGTTCAGATTATCAACGGTAATTGTTGCAGCATTCTTGTTTCTTATGGTGTTTGTGACAGGAACAGTTGTTGTTGCTGGTTACTGGGGCGCACGTGATGCTGTTCAAGCTGATATGGTGAGTTTAGGGGAGAAGAGTAAAACCATTGCAAGCCTAATATTTGATGCTCACTTTCAAGTGTCGAAAAGTGTGTTGGACCTTATTGCTGTGAATGAGAAAGTCACGAGAGGGCTTCAGGCCGCCGATTATAATCTTGTCAAAGAGGTTTTGAATGAAGCGTATTATTCTCAACGAGATGGGGATTTGGATGTCTTGTTTGTTCAAATTGGGCGGGAGCAAGAAACTATTGATGTTAGCGCGACACTTTTTGAAACCAATGGCCTTTTACAACAAGCACTGGCAAAAAACAAAATACGGTTTACTAATGAATTGTTTGTGACCTCTACAGAGAGGCAAGTACTTCATGCAATTTTACACAAAAAAGAAATTCTTCATCCTCTATCGGGAAAGGTTTTAGGTTACCTTTACGCTGGAATTATTCTTAATGATACGACGGCAATACTCAGTAAAATAGATGAAAATATTCAAGCTTCTGCACTTACTCTGGTGTTCGATGGTGCGATTGTCTCCTTGGTGAATAATACCGAAATCACGATTGATGCTATAGATACCTCATCTGCAGATACGTTTGTTTTATCATTGCCTCTGAATATTGAAAGCTCAGATAATCAATCTTTAGATTTGAAAATATTCTACCCTCAGGAAACGGTTAAAAATTTGGGGAAAAATTATAAAGATATTGTTCTAAGTATATTGGGAATAACGCTTGTTATATCAATTATTTCTGTATGGTTGGTTCGGCGGATAGCTAAAATAGCAATCTTTAATTTAAAAGAATATGCGGATGATATCTCACAAGGAAACGTGCAAAAAGAGTATGCACCCTCCCGGATTATAGAGTTTAACCAAATTGGTAGGGTGCTTCACCAGGTTGTTTTGAATCTTGAAGAAAGTGAAGCTCGAGCCAAAGCTATTTTAGATAACACATCTGCTGTTGTTTATTATAAGGATCTAGAGGGGCGATACTTACTTGTAAATAAAAGTTATGAAGACCTTTTTCAAATCAAAAAATCTGACGTTATTGGCCGTAAGAGCATGGCTCATTTACCTCCTGATTATATGGAAGAACTGGTCAGAAATGATATGGAAGTTCTCAGTAAAGATAAAGCGTTGACCTATGAGGAAAGCGCTGTTTTACCTGATGGGATGCATACATATTTAAGTATTAAATTTCCATTGAAATCAGCTCATGGTGATACAGTTGGAGTTTGCGGTTTCTCTACTGATATAACGGATCGTATTAATGCTGAAAAAGATCTGAGATCTGCTAAAGAACGAGCTGAATATGCTAACCGTAGTAAAGTCGAATTTCTAGCGAATATGAGCCATGAATTAAGAACACCTTTGAATGCTGTGATTGGATTTTCTGATCTCTTACTAATGCAGTTGAAGGGCAAAATTGATGAGAAACAACTTCAATATGTAGATGATATCAATAAATCTGGCGCATACCTTTTAAGCCTCATCAATGATATTCTTGATGTATCACGCTTAGAGCTACACAAAGTTAATATTGATGAAGATCATTTCAATTTAAATAAGACGTTGGACGATGCTTGCGGCATGTTGAAAACGCGTGCAGAAGAGGCACGGGTAGATTTCGAGATTGTTCCATTCAAAGAGCTTCCAGTTATGATTGGGGACGAAAGACGAGTGAAACAAATTATTCTTAATCTTGTGAGTAACGCTATTAAGTTTACGCCGCGGCCCGGGGTTGTGAGAGCATCTACGTTGATGAACGAAAAGAATGAAATCGTCTTAAAAGTTACAGATACGGGATTGGGGATATCCGAAAAAGACCTTGCTCGGGTAATGAATCCTTTTGTTCAGGTTGAGGGCAGTTTGACCAGAACGAGAGAAGGTTCAGGATTAGGGCTATCCCTTGTACAGTCCCTTACCGATCTTCATAACGGAGTTCTTGATATTAATAGTCAGCTGGGGAAGGGAACTGAAATAACTGTTACTTTTCCAGCTTCAAGAACTACTTCTCATGATATGAAGCCGGTGTCTGAGCATAATACCCTTCATTAGGATATTTTTTCTGAACTTCAAAGGCTGAGTTTCATACCTTCATGACTGGCTTTAAAACCGAGTTTTTCGTAAAATTTTAAAGCTTCGGGTCTAGATTTATCTGTCGCAAGCTGGACAAGTTTACAACCACGTTCCCGGCACTGACCTAAGGCCCATTTGAACATCTGGCTACCAAGTCCTGTTCCTCGGTGAGATGATGCAATACGTACACTCTCGACCTGTCCACGCCACATTCCAAGACGTGAAAGTCCGGGGATAAAGGTCAGTTGCAGACAGCCAATGATCTCCCCAGCTTGTTCAACCACCGCTAGGTATTGATTAGGATCGCGGTCGATCGCTTCAAAAGCAGCAATGTACTTGGTATTCACGGGCAAGGAACTGTCCTCGCGCTTGGTTCCAAGATCATCATCAGCAAGCATGATAATGATGGCAGGGAGATCGGCTTCTTTAGCGTGGCGGAAGTGGATATCAGTCATTCTTAAAGATTAGATATTCATTCCCAATCTCACAATACTTAAATCAATATGTGAGGTCGAAGATAATGACATTACTTGTACCCAAGTTCACTTTCCACCTCGCTAAGACAGATATCAATGATATTCATCGCGTACTCCATATCTTTTTGAGAGGTCACTAGTGCCGGGGTGAAGGTAAGGACGTTGCCCATAGTAGTTTTAAAACTTAGGCCTTTGTCTAAAGCACGATAAAGCACCATGTCAGCGGCGTCATTTGCAGGCGTACGAGTATCTCTATCCGTTACGAGTTCTGCGCCGAACAGACATCCGCGACCGCGTACGTCCCCAATTAAGGGGTGGCGGGTCATCATCTCCTGAAGGCGCTCCAGAGCATAGGTTCCAACTTTGGCGGCGTTATCGACGAGGCCTTCGTCTTCAATGATTTGAAGGGTTGTTAGGGCGGCGCGTGTGGTGACTGGGTTCTTTTCATGAGTGTAGTGACCATAGGCATAACGATCAGCGATATCGAGATCCGGACGGCAGATGGTTGCAGCAATTGGCAAGATGCCTCCGCCGAGGCTTTTGCCGACTACGAGGATATCGGGCACCACCCCATCATATTCGCATGAGAACATCTTCCCCGTTTTGCCAAGGCCTGTAGGGATTTCGTCAAAGATCAGCAGGGCACCAAAATCGCTGCAGGCTTCACGGACTTTTTTCCAAAAGCCGGGGGGCGCGATATAAGGTACCGCGCGGGTGGGCTCGGCAATAACCGCGGCTACATCGCCTTCTTTTTCAAGGACATAACGAATGGTATTGGCGCAGAGTTCCGCGGAACCTTCACGAACACCCCAGGCATTACGATAATCCCCAAAGGGTGGCACATGTTCAGTTCCCGGCAAAAGTGGGCCAATTGGCCCAGAGCGGAACATTTCTTCGCCGCCGATGGAACGGGCACCAAAGCCCGCGCCATGGAAGGAATCCCAAAAGGATATGGTTTTGAAGCGGCCTGTTTTTGCTCGAGCATAGGCGAGAGCGATCTCAATGGCGTCTGATCCACCGGTGGCAAAAAGAACTTTGCTGAGATCTCCGGGTGCTAGTTCGGTTAGTTTTTCCGCAAGCTCTACGGCGGGATCACAGGTGAAACGCCGAGGGGCGAATGGCAGATCGTCGAGCTGTTTTTTGATAGCATCTTTCAGACGTGGGTGTCCGTAGCCGATGTGATGCACATTGTTGCCGTGAAAATCCATAAATTTGTGGCCACGTGTATCCTCTATCCAGATACCTTCAGCCTTTTTGATCACAGAAAGACAGGGGGTCGAGACTGATTGGTGGAGGAAAACCTTTTGGTCTCTTTTTAGCAGGCGTTGGGCTTCATCATCTATATTGCGATTATGCCAGTCTTTGCGTCTGGGAGAGTGATTAACATCGCCTTCTGCACCCTGAGGTGTCACATGTTTGATCTTGTCGTTAGTGATGCTCATAAACGGCTCCATTGAATGCACAGGTGAATTCACAAATGTAGTATTTTGGATTATGGGCATTAAAATGATATAGTTCTAATTGTTAATTTTGATTTCTCCCATAACTATATATTATGACAAAATAAATGAACCTTACTCAACTTCGTGCTTTTGATGCTGTCGCCCGTGAAAGCAGCTTCACGCGGGCTGCTGAACGTCTTTCTATAAGTCAGCCAGCAGTAACAACCCATATTCGGGCGTTGGAGGAGAGGTACGAAGTCAGCCTTTTTCGACGGGGAAGCCGTGGGGTAGAGTTAACAGATGTTGGGGTTGATCTTGCTGAAATCAGTACCCGGATTTTTGCGATGGAGATTGAAGCGTCCGAACTCCTAACCGCAACTAAAAACCTAACGCGGGGTACGCTTCGTATTGCGGCGGGAAGTCCTTACTTTATTGTTCCAGTTCTCGCGGCTTTTCAGAAGAAGTTTCCAAAAGTGCATGTTGGACTAAATATTGGAAACTCTCAAAAGGTCACGGCAGACTTACTCACAGAAAAGGTTGATCTGGCTTTGCAAACCGGATGGGAGGAAAATTCGCTGGTCGAAGCCATTCCTTTCCACACCCATCGCGTGGTGGTTTTCTGTCAACGAGAACATCCTTGGGCCGTGGCCGGGAAGTCTAAGCTTAAACTGGCCGAGTTAATCAGCGAGAAGATGATATGGCGCGAACCGCAGTCCATTACTCGTCAAGTTTTTGAGAAAGCCTGTAAAGTCGCAGACATTGAAATAATCCCTGTGATGGAAGTCGCCAGTCGTGAAACTCTGTTGGAAGTTGTTGCGGCAGGTCTTGGCCTGGGGATCGTGTCTTCACACGAATTGCCTAGTGATGGTCGAATACACGTGATGGAAGTTGAGGATGCAGAACTTGAAACCACAGAGTTTTTATTAACGCTTAATCGAAAGCAAAATTTGAGAATAGTGAAGGAATTTCATAAGGTCGCGATAGACTTCAAGGGGTAAAGATATTTTAGATGGAAGTGGTTTGGATGGCATTGTTATTAAATATAATAGTGTATATAGATTTCAACTCAATAAATAGCCGTCTTCCCGTTAGGGGATCTTAGTTTCATAAGTATCGTTATTGAAAAGATTATTGTATGAAAATACTGATATTGATTCTCTTTACTTTAATAATGTCTATCGGACAGCTTTTATTTAAAAAAGCATCTTTGGAGATTAATTGGAATGAGGGAGTTTTGGGGTTTTTGAACCCTTGGCTCATCGTTGCTGTGATTTTATATGGTTTCGCGACATTAATTTGGGTATGGATACTACGAACTGTTCCTCTTAACTTTGCCTACCCTTTTACTGCAATTGCATTTGTTATTGTTCCTGTAGCAGCATCTATATTGTTTAAAGAGAATTTGGGATGGCAGAATGTAGTTGGGACGATACTTGTTATGGCTGGCATTGCAGTAATTTCTTTAAAAGAGATATAGAAACGTTTCAATGGTCGATACCAAACCGAAAAGATCAATCGCTGTTGTAATTCCTTGTTACCAAGTTAAAGCCCATATACAGCGGGTTCTAGAAGCAATTCCCGATTATGTTGATGCTGTCATTTGTGTCGATGATGCCTGTCCGGAAAAGTCAGGAGACTACATTAAGAGTATTTCTAGAGATGAACGAGTATCTGTGTATTGGCATGATCAAAACCAAGGGGTAGGCGGTGCTATGCTTACTGGTTTTAAGGCTGCTCAAACAGCTGGTCATGAGATTGCTGTAAAGATTGATGGTGATGGGCAAATGGATCCAAGTTTAATTTCTCTATTTGTTGACCCCATACTTGAAGGGGAAGCTGATTATACTAAGGGAAATCGATTTTGGGATAGCCGGAGTTTGGTGTCGATGCCGAAAATCAGGGTGGTTGGAAATGCTATTCTTGGCTTTTTGAATAAGTTCTCTTCAGGATATTGGCGTATAATGGATCCAACAAATGGGTACGTCGCTATTCACCTTTCTGTGTTTCAATTGTTAGATACAACTAAGATTGCGTCGAGTTATTTCTTTGAAAGCGACATGCTTTTTAGATTAAATATTGCACGGGCTGTGGTTAAAGATATTCCTATGGATGCTAGGTATGGGGATGAAGTTTCAAACTTAAAAATACATAAAATAATTCTTCCATTTTTATGTGGCCATGCTAGGAATGCACTTAAGAGATTGTTATATAGTTATTTAATTCGTGATTTCAGTTTAGCATCTATTGAGCTTATCTTAGGGCCCATACTCCTTTGTTTTGGGACGGTTTTTGGTGCTTGGCATTGGTATCTTTCTTCCTTTGAAGGGCTGCAGGCGACTTCTGGCCAAGTTATGCTTGCGGCTCTACCCATGATCGTCGGCTTGCAACTATTGCTTTCAGCTCTAAATTTTGACATTACAAATGAGCCCAAAGTACCTCTTCAAAGAATGATAAAGCGGAAATCGATACTTGATACACAAGAAAAATGTTAGTTAGGTAGGATTGTTATTCCAGTGATTTCGAGTATTACAGAAAAAAAATCATTTACTCTTCCTCTATTAGTTTGTCTGATTGTTATTAGTATTCAGTCTTTTCTGATCGGGTACCAGGAACCAGTTTTTGACGCTTTAGCTTATGCCGAACGAGCCCTCAATTTTTCTTTTATCCCTGCTGTTGATGCTCCTGAAACAGGAATAGTATTCGCTCCCCTTTACCCAGGGTTTCTCAATTTAATGATGCAGTTAGACTCTTCAGTAGAGCGGGCATTGAATTGTTATGTTGCTCGAACTGGTGGCTGTGATGTATCTGGATTGGCTTCTGTTTACGCCATCCAGACATTAATCATTGCTTTAGTCGTGTATTTTTCTTTCTTAGCCAGTTATTTTATTACTAATCGATACGGGTTTTCGATTGCGGTTATGATTCTTATTCTTTTTGCTGGCCGGTTATCAGAATATACAACCTGGCTCATTACTGAATCTTTCGCGTTTGTTGGGTTCATGAGTTTTGCGGCCTGTCTGGCTTATGCTTTAAAGGTAAAGGACGGCTTTGTTGCTTTTTTTTTAATGGGGCTGACATTATCTTTGTCAGTATTGACGCGGCCTTCTTATCTGTATCTTCTTTACTCATTAATATTTCTAATTCCAATTTATTGGGGAATAGCTCATAGGAATAAACCTTTTGATATTCTTATTAAGCTAGTCGCCTTTCTGCTACCTTTTTTGTGTTTAGTAATTCCGTGGATGCTCAGAAATTACTATTACCATGGTGTGTTTGGTGTGAGTGCGGGGTATGGGGCTTATATTCTGTCAGAACGCGTTGCCTATAATTTGATGAGTTGGTCCGAGTACGGCGTTAGTTTTGTTTATTGGTTGCCAGACTTTGGAGATTCGATCAGTAAAAATATCTTTGATAGTGCTCTATATAGTAAACTGGATTTCGGTAGTGCTGATGGGTATTACAGATATGGAAATTCGACCATTCGTTCTGCTGTTTATGACTCTGCGCAGACAGATCCGGAACGTGTCAGGTTCATTTTAGATCAGTATATTTTACCAGATTTTTTGAAGCACGTTTTAGTGACTGTTTCTCTTTCCTTTAGGGGGATGTGGGTTGCTAAGTATTTTGGTTTGATTGGGGTGGTTACTCTGATACCAGCCTTCTTCCAGATTAAACGGATGATTGGGGCTGCACCAATATTATTCTTAGCATATCCCTTTTTCTTTATGGTTGGGTTCCATGCTTTCGTATCGGTTAGTATACCGCGGTATAATGCGCCCATGGTACTGATCTATTCGATGGCAATAATAATAACAGTAATTGCAGTCGGGCGGGTTTTTCAAAAGCTGCAGTGGCCTTGGAAAAATTAATTACTCGGCTTCTGTCTTCTTTGGCGTTTTATTGAATCCCAAAAATAATTTCTGATTACCTGTCACAACGATAACTCTCCAATCGTCTTACTTCATGACGACAGTGTCATAGTTTCAAATCATGGAGTTAGAAAATGGCTGTAACAAACGCGGTTCGTTATGAGCAGGAAGTTGGGGATATTCTGGAGCAGCTCGGAGGGGTTCATCAGGCAATTGCACATCATAGTCTTGACCACAAGATCAGGCATCTTGTGGAGATAAGAGCTTCTCAAATAAACCAGTGCGGGTTTTGTATTAAGATGCACAGCGCGGAAGCCCGCGCTGCCGGGGAAACTAGCGAACGTCTTGAGCGTTTGATTGTTTGGCGGCATATCCAGGATTTTAGTGATAGCGAAAAAGCAGCCCTTGCCTGGACGGAAGCCTTGACCGAGCTGGATCTTAAAGCGGATTATGGTCCGCTGCGTGCCGAGCTGAAGGAATATTTTTCTGACAAGGAAATATCGGCCCTTACAATGGTTATCTGTATGATCAATCTTTGGAATAGATTTCAAATTTCGAAGCACTGATACTTTTAGGTACTGATATGATGGAACAAGATCACATCTCATCCTTTGAAAAAGCCAGCCCGACACTGACCGGGCTGGCTTATCGGATTTTAGGATCTTTTGCTGAGGCTGAAGACGCGGTGCAGGACACTTTTTTGAAGTGGTCGCAGGCAGACAAGGATAAGATCCTCAACCCCAAATCCTGGCTGATGACGGTTTGCACACGCCGATCTCTCGATTTGTTAAAGGCCAGCCACAAATCAAGAGTGGCCTATGTGGGAAACTGGCTTCCCGAACCCGTGGGGGATGATTTTAAGGAAAGCCCGGAGGATCAGACGGAGCTGGCTTCATCCGTGACGACAGCCTTTTTGTTGTTGTTGGAACGCCTGACACCAAAGGAGCGCGCGGCCTATCTTTTGCGAGAAATTTTTGACTATTCCTACGCTGATTTATCCGGGGTGCTGGAAGCCTCGGAAACCACTTGTCGCAAATTGGTGTCGCGGGCCAAGAAAAACGTCGAAGCTTCCAAGGTGCGGCAAGAGACACCCCCTGATAGGCAAGAAGAGCTGCTGAAGGTTTTTCAGGCAGCCCTTTTGAGCGGTTCTCCTGATGAACTCGGGACGTTGCTTTCGGAAGATATCCAGTTGGTTGCCGATAGTGGTGGTAAAGTTATTGCTGTCCAGGATATTCTTCAGGGAAAGGCGGGTGTCTTGGATTTTACCCTGCAAACACTTGGCCCTGTTTGGCGTGAGTATGAACAGATTGTAACGCGATTAAATGGTCAGTTAGGGCTTGTCCTTCTGCAACAGGGGAAGGTCACAGCAGCGGTTACTTTCGATTATGACGACACAAACCAGCTGTGTAATGTTTATATAATGCGCAACCCGGATAAGCTTGTGCGGATAGAGCAGTCTCTTCGGATCGTTCAGTAAGGTTCAGGATAGTTCCTGAAAGCGTTTTAGAAAATCTTCGCGGGCTTTTTGCGGGGAGACACCCGTGATCCGGATGTTTGGCATGGCGCGGGGCTTGCCAAAGATTTTGCTGGCTTCCTTGTCATTAAAACCAGCCAGTTGGGTGGCCTCCAAATAAGCAGCCATACGGTCGGCACGTTTTATAAGTTTGTTGACGCTATCAGAGAGATTGGCTGGAAGGCCAAAACGAAGGTGGATTGCTGCCATCAAACGGTTCTCAAGGTCTTTATAGCCCGGACCAATGGCGTATTTGAAAGGCGTGATGAGATCGCCGATCACATATTCGGGCGCATCGTGTAAAAGTGCTGCTAATCGTATTTCTGTTTTTACGTCGGGTTTGAGAAGACCAACGATCTCTTCGACCAATAGAGAATGTTCGGCAATTGTGTAACCCCACTCGCCAATACTTTGTCCATTCCAGCGAACTTCGCGGGACAGACCAAGCGCAATGTCGTCGATTTCAATGTCGAGAGGAGAGGGATCAAGAAGATCCAGTCTGCGCCCGCTTAACATGCGTTGCCAAGCACGAGGGGAAGGGGTGGTCTTTGGTGAGGAAGTCTTACTCATATTATAATCAGGTCTGTTTCTCGTTTGAGCTACAGACCTGATTATATCAGAAATCTATAGCGATTAACGTTTGCGTGCCATGGTTGGAACAACTAGGCGTTCGATCCAGTTTTTCACTTCCGCCTGACGAATGTCGGCGTTCATGATGTCGTGATCGATACCCAGCAACCACCAGAGATCTTTTCGGCTAGGATCTTGGTGGAGAGCTTCGAGCATGTCCACAAATTTTTGTGCATCATCCACGTTGAGGAAGAAGCCTTTATCGACCAGCTTCTGCTTGCGGCAATAACAAAGACGCGCCATCTCATGTAGATCATATTCAGGGTGATATTGAACAGACCAGAACACACCACCATTGTGCGTCACGGATACAGCCTGAACAGAGGTCCAGTCATTTGAAGCCAACACTTGCCCATTTGGTGGCATGTGAGTGATTTCATCGTCGTGGCTGATGAAGGCGTCAAAGGTGGATTTTTTACCTTCGTACATCGGGTGCGCACGGCCTTCAGGTGTTAGAGAGATCTTGCGCGCAAAACCCATTTCACGATCTTTGGGGTTTACGGCGCAAGCACCGCCCGCGGCAACAACTGAAATCTGTGCTGCCCAACAGCTGCCAAAGCTTGGGACCTGCGCTTTATAGGCGGCTTTGGCAAACTCGATTTGCGGGACGACTTTGGGATCATCTGAATGAACCGTTAGACTTGACCCAGTCCAGGCAATGCCGTCGTACTGATCAAGACCAGTGCCGGATGGCAATGTCGCGCCCGGATCGGCCGGGTATACAATGTCACACTGTGCGCCAGGACTTTGGGTCTGGAGCATTTTAACGTAAAGGTCGCCTGCGGTAGAGGCGCCGCCTTCTTTCAGGCCATCACGACCTTCTTTGGCATAGCCATCGACAATTAGGAAACGCGGGGTTTGAGACATCTCGTCTTCTCCGAGTGGGTAGTAAGTATCTGTTATCTACTGAGTTCAGCGAGGCGGTCAATAGTAGATGGTAAATCTGCGTAGCTATTGACGATGGCGTCCGCGGTGGTATGGCCTTTGTCGGCATCCCGTGTCGCGGTGAAGAGAATAGCTTTCATACCGAGAGCGTGGGGACCTTTGATGTCGTTGTGATCACGATCGCCAATGTGAAGCATTTCTTCAACTTTAACTCCGACCTGACTTGCCGCTGTATCAAACATGCTGCGGTGAGGTTTGGAGTGGCCGACTTCATCAGAGAAAGCAAAGCCACTGAAATATTGCTTAAGATCATAATCCTCCAAGATCTGGCGAAGACCCGTTCCTGGCGTCACGATAGCGTCCGAAACAATGCAAAGTTTGTAGCGACTGGCCAAATTGGCGAGGGCTTCTTTCACACCTTCGATCGCATTTGGTGGAATGTTTACTTCCATATCGCCAGTCTCTTTAACGACACGATTGAAAAGCTCTGCTGGAAGGCGGCGGCCCAAACCATTTAGAATCGCATTAATGCGTTGCTCTACGGTCCAGTTAATGAAGAGTTCTTTCCAAACAATATTGAAAGAGGCGTCGGCAACGTCATAAGCGAGGTTGACGGTTTCCAAGTCTATCACTTCAACTTCGTTTAAGGCAGACCATACGATGTGACGGCGTTCTTCTTTTTTAGTCCTAAGGCCTTTGGCGGCACGTTTGGGCTCATCTGAATCGTCATCGACGATAGTATCCCACAGGTCAAAGGTAATCGCTTTGATCATTCCCGGGTTTCCTCTTTCGTATCATTGCGTAATTTAATTACGCTGAGTTAATCAGGTGTTTGTGTCATTTTTTGACTTATGTGTGGGAATATTAGGGCGGATTGAAAGTGCGATCAAGGTTAAAAGTGGGAAATAAGTGGATATTGTTGATAAATTGTGGGTTACGTTGTTTTAAAAGCGCAAAAATTGTGAATTGGACTGGCAGTAATTTGCAATATGTGGGGCTTAGTGGTCTGGTTATTCCCAGTGAACTGAAAAAGCGACCTCTAAAAGGTCGCTTTTCTAGGTATATTCTGTGCTGTAAAATTAAGGGTGTCTGTCTAAGCGGCAATTGTTTGTTTGAGAAGCTCTTGGGCTTGACTTAAGCCTTCGTCGCTTTTAGCCGAATTTATTGCAGAAATGAATTCTACGTCACTAATGCCTAAGAAGCCGAGCACGGTACGAAGATAGGGATCTACAAAATTCATACCGCTTGCAGGACTGCCATCTCTATAGTCGCCGCCAGTTGCAGTAAGCACATAGGCCTTTTTGCCTTTTAGAAGGCCTTTGGGGCCTTTTTCAGTGTAAGAGAACGTTTTCCCCACCCGGGCAACAAGATCAATATATGACTTCAAGGTCGAAGGTATTGAAAAGTTGTGCATCGGTGCACCAATAATGATGGTATCGGCTTTGATGAGTTCATCTACTAAGGTGTTAGAAAGGGCAACGCGTTTTTTTTGATCATCGTTAAGTTGATCTTCCGGTGTATAAAATGCGCCGATTGTTGGTTCGTCTAAATGACCTAGTTCGGTTTTGCTCAAATCGCGTTCGACAATGCTAACCTCAGTATTTTTAAGCCGCCATTCTTTTGCAAAAGTATCTGTTAGTGCGCGAGATTTAGAACCCTCACTGAGAGGGCTTGAGTTGATAACCAGTAGATTTTTACTCATGGGATTCTCCTTGTATATCCATTACAACAAGAATTAGTGTTATTTTTAATAAATGAAATTGTTATAATTTGACAATTTGTGTCGATTAAATAGAAAGAATTTTTGTGATTGGATCCGTAACCCTCGAACAGTGGCGTATTTTTCATGCTGTTGTTAAGTTTGGTGGCTATGCACATGCAGCTAAAGAGCTTAATAAAAGCCATTCGTCGTTACATCACGCACTTTCCAAAATGCAGAATCTCTTAGGCGTTGCTCTTTTAAGAACGGAGGGAAAGTCGCTTGTCCTTACCTCAGAGGGGGAAGTGCTGTTGAGGCGCTCTGCGCGCCTTTTAGAAAACTCTGAAGAATTACAAATGACAGCTAAAACCCTATCTCAAGGGTGGGAGACCGAACTGTCCATTGCTGTTGAATCTATTTTCCCCACCAGTTGTCTGTTCAATACATTAAAGGCTTTTTATCCACAAAGCCGAGGGTGCCGATTGCGTGTTAGGGATACGGTGATTGGGGCAACAACAGCAGCCATTGAGAACAAAGAAGTTGATTTGGCGATTGCCAGTTTCTTGCCAAAGGGGCACTCGGGAACGTCCATTGTTGATGTTGAAATGTTAATAGTTGTTCACAGTAGCCATCCTTTGGCGTTGCGCAAAGAGCCTATAACCGAAAGAAATTTGGCCGGGCACTTGCAAATCGTAATTTCTGAGAAGATGGTGAAAGACACTAAAGATAAAGGGTGGCTCAAAGCAGAACAGCGTTGGACCGTTGATAGTATCGGTGCTGCGCTTTCGTGTTTACATCAGGGGATAGGATTTTGTTTACTGCCTCGGCATGAGGTCGCAGATGACTTAGCTTCTGGAATTTTAGTATCTTTACAGGTGGAGAATCTTCTCTCGCCTAAAGTATGGTTAACTCTTGTCGTGCCAAGGCCGGAAACATTAGGGCCTGCAGGTCAGTTACTAAGAGATCTCTTTTTAGAGCGCATAGATGATCCTTACCTGAAAAGTAAAACGTAACAAAAAAAACATCAATTTATGAGATTGCTGGTAAATTTCGCGTCAAGCTATTATACGAAGCCGATAGTTTCGATTTATCTTGATAAGCCTCTGTCATTTTAACTCTGAAGGCAGTGCAGGATTTAGTGAAGGTGAGTTTGTGGAACAAAATGTTTTGAACCGTAAGATATGTGTTGCGCCAATGTTGGACTGGACCGACCGGCACGAACGGTCTTTCCTGCGAATGATCTCGAAACATACTGTTCTCTATACCGAGATGATTACAACGGGCGCTTTGTTACATGGACGAGATCCCGAACGGTTCTTGCGGTTTGATGAAAAAGAACATCCAATCGCACTGCAGTTGGGCGGAAGTGACCCTGAAGCGATTGCAACTTGCTCCAAAATGGCGGGAGACTTTGGATATGACGAGATTAATCTCAATGTTGGTTGCCCTAGTGATCGTGTGCAAAAGGGGCGTTTTGGGGCTTGTTTAATGGCCGAGCCAGAGTTAGTGGCTGAATGTGTATCTGCGATGGCACAGTCCGGTTTAGCCTCAACCGTGAAGACTCGGATTGGGATTGATGATCAGGACTCTTATGAATTCTTACACGACTTGGTCAGTAAAGTTGTCGGCGCAGGCTGTAAAACTTTAATCGTTCATGCCCGCAAAGCTTGGTTAGAAGGTTTGAGCCCGAAACAAAATCGTGAAGTTCCGCCTCTCAGATATGATATCGTGTACCGGGTTAAGCAGGATTTTCCTGAACTGGAAGTCATTTTGAACGGTGGGGTCCAAACTCTCGATGCCGCGCAAGAACATATAAAACACGTTGATGGCGTGATGATCGGTCGTGAAGCGTACCAAAATCCTTATGTAATGGCCGAAGTTGATCAAAGATTTTATGCAAAAACAGGTGTTAGAGATCGATCTGAAATCGTAGCGGATCTTATTGAGTATGCTGCTTTGAAAGTTCGAGAGGATGTTCCTGTCAAATCCATCACACGGCATGTCCTTGGGTTATTTAACGGTTTACCCGGCGCACGCGCATGGCGCCGCAGTTTGAGTCAGAACGCGTTTAAGCCTGGGGCAGATGAGGGTGTGATCTTACGTGCTTACGAAGAATACCTTTCGTCGTCTCTAACAAAAGAAGCTGTCTGATCTGGTTATCTACACCATTATTGGATACAGTTGGGTTATCAACCTGTTGTCTATAGAGGAGTGTGAAGATGTTTAAACTCGCAGCAATAACGAGCGCAATGATATTTTCTTTGGGGATATCAAGCGTTTCCGCGAGTGCGATAAATTGCTCTCAAACTCTTGATCATACGCCCATTATTAAGAAGGTGATTTATTTTGAGACAGGGCAAACGGCGTTGAGCACCGAGGCGCGAAAACAAATTGATCAACTTGTTGATGTCGTAACGGGCAACCCTTCTCTTAAAATTTGTGCTGTGGGGCAAGCAGATAAAGAGGGTGATCCGGATGCGAATAAAAAGCTCTCCTTGAAAAGAGCGGAGAGTGCAAAAAGCTATTTGATAAAAAAAGGCATTGAGAAAAAGCGGGTAGAAACGGTCTTTCGGGGGGAAGCTTATGGAGGGTTTTCGTTTTGGGGAGCTGCGGATAAAAAAGATGAAGATCGACGCGTTGAAATATTTGCATACAGCGAATAGATTATTTCACTAACGCTCTAAAACTGTTGAGGCAATTCTATTGTCAGATCAATATCGTGGCGGCCATGTCTTACTGTATCACGGTGTGTTTCTTGATATTCCATCTGGTTTAGAGAGTCGCATTCATAATGTATCTCCGGAAAATTTCCGACAACAAATTACCTGGCTCAGACAGAATTTTGATATTGTCACCCTTGAAGAATTTTCTATATCTGGAAGTCGGAAAGGGTTGGCTGCAATCACATTTGATGATGCTTACTCGTCTGTTTTTTCAAATGCACTTCCTTGGTTGATTGATCAAAAGATTCCTGCAACGGTTTTTGTGAACAGTTCGTTGGTTGAGGGAGGGCTCTTTTGGCGGGACAAGGTGCGTTATATCATCGGAAATCAGTTAACGGATGATTTTTTATCTTATAGCTGTAAAGCTCCGTGGATATCGAGGGTCCGCCGGGAAAGGTTTTATAAAGATACCAAAAATCCTTACTTGAATAGTAAAATTGTAAGTGACGCGATTGATACCTTTTTTCAAGACCGTGGGCTTGTTGGGATTGTTGAAAAGCATCTTGAAAATATCATCGCGCGTCGAGAAGATTTTCTATCTCATCCTTTGATAACCTATGGTAACCATTCCCATTCCCATTTTGTTTTGTCTTCGTTGACAAAAGAGCAGCAACTTGCGGAAATTACGTGTTGTCAGTCTTGGTTGGTGCAAAGCAGGCTTGAGGTTTGTAATCTTTTTGCGGCTCCCTTTGGGGGAAGCGCAGATGTAAATGAGATCACGAATGAGATACTTTTAGATCAAGGAAGCTCTGGCCTTGTTATGAGCCGTAAGGCAGTGAATTCAAGTGTTAATAGCATGAGAAGTGGTGGGATCAACACCATTGAGCGTTATATGGCGCCGGCAACTCTTTCTGAGTTAAAAGATATGGCTTCTACGCTTGATCAAAGATAATATTTAGAGTTCTTCTAACACCCGTGCCGCGATGGCGTGGATTTCCTCACCTTTGCTGGTCATATAATGAGAAGCAGTTTTTGCCAGTTCTCGGCGTTCTTCCGTATGTGACAGCAGGTGTATTAATTGGTTCTCTAATTGATCCGTATTCCTTAATTTTATAATGGCGTCAGCTTCAATCATTTCATCACATATCGCTTCAAAATTTTGCATCTCTGGGCCACAGATAATAGCACAGTTTTGCCGTGCTGGTTCAAGCAGGTTTTGGCCTCCTTTTCTAAGGAAGGAGCCTGCCATGACAACAATGGGAGAAAGCTCGTAAAACAAACCGAGTTCACCAAGGGTATCAGCTAAATAAAGATCTGTGTCTGAATAAATGGTTTCTGATTTACTTCGGGCAGAAACCTTTAATTTTGTTGAGCCAAGTTCTGCAAGGATGTCTGGGCCTCGATTAGGGTGCCTGGGGGCAACGATACAAAGTATGTTCGGGATCTTGGCTTTTAATTTTTCTTGTACTCGAGCAAAAAAAAGCTCTTCCCCCTTATGTGTCGAACTCGCGAACCAGACGGGACGTTTCTTAATAAGGTTTGTAAGTTCATCAAGACTTGCGCTGTCATAAGATAGTTTGTCAGCTGAAAACTTTAGATTCCCGCTTTCCAGGACCTGAGTTGAGCCGAGCTGTCTAAAATGTCGGGCGTCTTGTTGGGACTGGGCCATAACAATCCTAAAGCACGCCAACAGATCTTTAATGAAGAACGGAAAACGGTACCAGGATTTTGTCGACTTTTTAGACATTCGTCCATTGATAAGAAGTAAAGGAATGTTGTGATTTGCGCTGCGAAAAATCAATTGGGGCCAAAGCTCTGATTCAACAATTAATCCAAGATCAGGGGACCAGTGTTCAATAAAGCGTTCAATGGCCGCGGGGATATCAACGGGAACAAACTGATGTATCGCGTTTTCAGGCAATCGTTTTGCCATTAGCTCGGCAGAAGTCGTTGTGCCTGTTGTAATCAAAAACTTTAAATTTGACTGTTGCGCGTTAAGCGCTGTTATCAAAGGTAGGATAGATAGAGATTCCCCCACTGATGCACCATGGATCCATAGCAGTGGGCCACTGGGGCGTTGAGTAACGCTATAGCCCAAACGTTCAGGGTGACGCTCAGGGTGTTCTTTGCCGCGTAACCGGCGACTTTTGAGATGGTATTTGATAAGCGGCGTTAGAAGGGTTGCCGTCGTACCATAAAGTTTTAGAGCGATTTGTGTCAGGGACGTAGTCATATCTTGTCCCTACTTTAGGAGAGAGCAAGGATTTGGAGCTGAGTGGCAATTACTTTTTGCTCATCATATAGCTCGAGAGCACGTTCTCTACTTGCGTTGCCCATCGTCTCACGTAGCTTGGGACTGTTGACCAGCTTGCAAAGGGCGTCGGCAAGTTTATCTGGGGAGTGCACAGGCACCAGTAAACCAGTTTTCCCATCAATGACTTCTTCTCTCGATCCGCGAATGTTCGTTGCGACGACAGGTAAACCAGTCATCATTGCTTCAATGATAGAACGGGGCATCCCTTCTCTGTGAGAGGGGAGTGTGAAAATATCTGAAGCGCGCATAATTTGGTTCACATCTTGCCGATAGCCTAAAAACCGGATGCGCTTTTTTAACTTGGGATCATTCTTAGCAAGTTCAATGGCCTCGTTAATATCAGATGCGTGATCACTTTCAAGTCTATCGCCGACGATCCAAAGTGTCGCCCCCACTTTTCGCATAGCTTCAATGAGTTCAACATAACCTTTTTCATGAACAAGGCGGCCGACCATTAGTATTATGGTCTCATCGTCTTTGGCACCAAATTCAGTCCGAAGGGCTTTACGATAAGATTTTGGAGAAGCAGGGTAAAATTTATCGATATCAATCCCGTTACCTATGGCAACGATTGTCCCGTTTTTACAAAGATTATGATTTCTTGCCGTTTCGGCGTCTTCTTCGGCTTGGGTAAAGAGGGTGTCAGTGCAGCGACCAGCAAGCCATTCGAGGCCAATAAAGATGTTCCGCTTTAAGGCAGGCATGTTTTCATGGAAGTAAAAGCCATGAGCTGTGTATGCAATTTTTGGAACCTTTGCTATACGTGCTGCAAATCGGGCGATAAGAGATGCGACCGGGGTATGGGCGTGAACGAGGTCAAATTTCTCTTCGCTGAAGAACCGTTTTAATTGCTGGAATGATTTTGTGTGAGACAAAAGATTAAGACTTCTCTCAATTTCGATTGTTTCGACACGAAAGCCTTCTGCGCGAATTTTATCAACCAGAGGACCATCGCTGCACACGCCAACCACTTCATGGCCTGCATCTCTCATGCCCTTCATTAAGGGGAGTATCATATGATAGAGTGAGAAATCGACAGCGCAAATTTGGCAGATTTTCATTCGGTTCCTGCTGGTTAGACTTGGACGGATGCTTCTATTTGCTGGACATCATATAGTTGTCATCAGCTTACGGAAACGCAATAGTAGATTTTCTGAGAAAAGCGTGCCCTTAAATACCGACTTATTTCCGGGCATGCAATGTTTGAAGATACCTTTTTCTGTCCGTGATCATGGGCGAACTTGAAAGCGAACATTGTTGAAAGCTTTGATGCTGTGGAGGTTTATTAAAGAGGGCCAATGATTTCATTATTCTGTTGAAGAGAAATGTTAAACGAGCTCCCTCAAAGAGAGGGTAATCTGCTTACACGTAATCGGTGACATAGTTTTTGTGACTAAGTTATGGGTGTTTTCTCTACCTTTTCGCGTTGTATATCGTATTATTCCATTGATTTAGGTATAAGCGAGTTGCTTTACACTAGGATTGTCGCTGTCATTTGAGGAGATAACTTAACGTAACTAAAATCATAAGGTGGCGTGATTTTGGATGTCGTGAAGGTATGAAATTTCCCTAAATAGCAGTCCGGAACACAAAAAAAACACAAGCCTTGAGGGGTGCGTGTCGATAAGGGATAGTTAGCGCTCGCGCGATGAAACAATTTATGCCGGGATATGTTCACGTAATGAATAGGTTTGAGGGGGCTCTTCGTTTTCTACAGCTCTCTGCATTAATATTACTCTTGTCTGGCTGTAGTTATTTACAATCGGCACAGGGTATTTTTGCGGATAAGGAAGATGTTGGACTGAAAAGTGATACTGATCAACCTAACGAAGCCGCTCTGGGGAGTGCTAAATATGAACCGGAAACAGCTGCAGAATTAAGTGTGCCAAAACCCAAATGGAAACCCAATACAATTCCTGTTGAGCCCAACCGTACAGCGGAACGGGCTGTTGATGATTCAGAAGTCATGTCAACAGAAGGTATTGATCAGATAACCCTTGTTGAAAATACCGATGTCCAGCAATTGTTGGGTATGTCTTTTCTTCAAGTTAAAGAAAAGCTAGGGCAACCTGTTTGGATAAGAGACGTCTACCCAGCAAGAGTTTGGGGATACGATCGGGCGACGTGCAGTTTGCAGATCTTCTTTTACCCCAAACTTGATCAAGCTGGAGATTACCGTGTTCTCGCTTATGAAAGCGGACTTCAAAGCGAAGCGAACGGTGTCGAGAAAAAGTTGAAAAATGTGGAAAAACCTTTGGGCGTGACTTCGCCAAATACGAATGATGATGTAAGCAGCCTAGAGCAAAAACTCATTCAGACTTGCTTTGAAGAGCTTTTACTAGGGGCACCTTCGACCAAAGACTATGTGCCAAACAAGGTATCCCCTTGATTCGTAATAATATGGCCCACAGTTTTGGAATAGAAGCGCCAGAGACTGAATATGCGTACATAAATATCCCTGGTGGGAAGTTGAAGATCGAGATTTTAGGAGAGAGAAAATGATGGCAGCGTCCGTAATGGAAACAACCAGTCCTCGCGTTATTTTGGTTGATGATGATGATCTTTTCCGTGAATCACTCGGATTGAACCTTTCTGAAGAAGGCTTCGAAGTTATTGATTTTGACAATGGTTCGGATGTCTTGAGTTTCCTTCTCAATGAACCTTCGCTAGATCCTATCTTACTGGATTGGCGCATGCCTGGCCTTGATGGCCTTGCCGTTTTACGCCGGTTGCGTGAAGCCAGGATGGATAATCCAGTTATTTTTCTGACTATGCTGAGTGACGAAATTTATGAAGAGGCGGCATTACGCTGGGGGGCGGTAGATTTCATCGATAAATCGCGACGTCTTCCCATTATACTGCAACGTTTACGGTTGATTGCAGAGGGTACAAAAGGTTTCTCTCCTGCTCAGGAAAGCGACAATCAAACGGGACATCCATCGTCCACAAGAGTGGGGGATCTTGAGATCCGTGAAGACATTATGCGGGCTTATTGGAAGGGCGAGCAGCTTGACTTGACCTTAACTGAGTTTGCGATTGTTTGTTTCCTGGCAACAGGTATTGGTAATGACGTTAGCTACAGACAAATATATGACCTCGTACATGGCAAAGACTTTGTCGCAGGATATGGAACGGATGGCTATAAGGCGAATGTCCGGTCCTTTATAAAGCGGATAAGAAAGAAGTTCCGGGAAATCGATGAAGGCTTCGAGCATATCGAAAATTACCCTGGTTTTGGTTACCGCTGGCGGAACGATGGACCGTCTGGAACGGCCTGATTAGCCAGGAAGTTATAACGTGAAAACTCAAAGTACTGTGACAGTTGGCAACGAATACAAGGCAAGGCGATCCCGTGTTAATCGGGCGGTACACTCTCTTATTGCCAAATTCGTTATCATGGTACTGGTTTTCTTTGCAGTGCCTGCTCTATTGTATCAAGAATTTCGCCAAGCAGATCTTGATCGTCAAAATATCGTTTTAACGGCGGTGAGAGAGCAAGGACGTTTGATGGCTGAAAGCCTTCGTCCTACGTTAGAACGGGCAGACCCCTCTTCTCTTTTAGAGTTACCTGAGGAAATTGAACGTATTGCGACCAAGGGAAACGGTATTAAAGTTCTCTTCCGACCTGTGGGCGAAGAGGGGGTTCAGGGGGTTTTCTTTGTCGCTTCTGAGCCGAGACTTTCTCCTGATGAACTGAGAAAAGAAAGACAAGCACTGGTCGAGCAAGGTGTATTCGATAACCTTACAGCCAGTTGTTTAATTGAACGTCCGATGGCGATCCGCCACCTTCGTCCCAGTGGGGTCGAAGAGCTCCTAACATCGATGACGGCAATTCAGACCGATGCAGGTTGTTGGGCCGTTATTGCGACGCAATCTGCTCAGGTCTTTCTTGGTTCTTCGATCGGACAGCCCTATTGGAAAACTCTCGAGGTCCAGATCGCTTCTGCAATTTATCTTGGGATGGCATTTATTCTGGCAATCCTTGTCTTTACAGTGTGGCGAGATTTGTCTCGTTTTCGTGATCTCGCCCGCGGTATTCGAGAGGGTCGTATTGGGAAAAGTAGTTTTATGGTCGGAAATAAGGTTCCGGAGCTTGAACCCGTAGCCTATGAATTTGACCGTATGACGCATACATTACGGGAATCATCTGACTCAATCCGCAGGGCTGCTGAAGATAACGCCCATGCGTTTAAAACACCTCTTGCGATTATACGCCAAGCTCTGGAACCATTAAATAAAACCGTTGAGCCAGAAAATAAACGAGCACAACGTGCGTTACAAGTTGTCGAGGAAGCTCTTGATCGCTTGGAGAATTTAGTTTCTACAGCCCGACACCTTGAACATACTTCGGCAGAACTACTCGACCCACCTCGTGAAAATATTGGCCTTTCTGCTTTGTTACTTCGTATGTTAGAGGCCTACAATGTGAGTTTCTCTGAGCAAGGAGTGATTCTTCAAAGTTCTATCGATCATGAAATTTCCGTGTTGGCTGGCGAAGATATGCTTGAGACGATCTTGGAAAATATCATTGATAATGCATTGGAAGTTTCTCCGCGGGGAACAACGGTGACGGTCGAATTGATCAACGGCAAGAAAACCGCAGAACTTGCTGTGCGGGACCGTGGGCCTGGTGTCCCGGAAAGCGAGCTGGAGCGGATATTTGAGCGTTATGTGTCTTATCGTCCGCGCAAATCCAATCAAGATCTCGACGAAACGGCCAGTAGTAATAACCATATGGGGATTGGGCTCTGGATTGTCCGACGGAATGTCGAGGCGATTGGAGGCTATGTCCGTGCTGAAAACCGACAGGACGGGGGGCTATCCATCATTGTCTCTCTTCCACAAAACACCGATTAAAACTCTCTTCAAGAAGTAGGGGGGAGTTGATCGTGAATTATCCAATAGATCGAGCAAGTGCAGGGTAATACCTCAATAAAGTAAGTCCACGGGCCGCCATATAAATTGACATCGAGAACCAGAGACCGTGATTTCCCCATAAAGGTACGAAAATCCAACAGCTACCTAAGAATATAATCAAGCATTGGATCATTGCATTCCTAAGCTCTTTGGTTTGTGTCGTGCCTATGAATATGCCATCAAGTTGAAAACTTGTGACACTAATCATAGGCATTAAAATGACCCATGGTAGATAGTTATGGGCAATTTCTTTTACACTGTTGATATCGGTAAATAGGCCAATAATCATTGATCCTGAAAGATAGAAAATCAGAGAAAAAACGACCGAGGTAAGTAAGGCCATAAAGCTGCTGGCTTTTACGACATTTCGAAATTCGGTGTTGTCTTTTTTACCTTTGGCATAGCCCGTCGTTATTTCTGCCGCATGTGCAAAGCCATCCAGCCCATAAGCAGAAAAATACATGAATTGCATTAGAATTGCATTTGCAGCAAGTGTGCTGTCACCAAGATTAGCTCCAACACGTGTGAAGTAGGCAAAAGAGAAGATCAGACATAATGTTCGGATAAATATGTCGCGGTTTACCGTAAAGAGGGACCGAATATGGGATGCTTCAAGTACATTTCCCCACTTTATTTTTTGTTCGAGAAAATGAGAACGTTTCAGGATGAACCAAATTCCGGCAATGAGGCCAACAGCTTCTGCAATAACAGTGGCCAGCGCCACGCCCTCCACACCCCAACCAAGCTCAATAACAAAAAGTAAATCCAAGAGGATATTTACAGTATTGATTAGAACTTGAAGCAGGAAAGTTAAGCGTGGCTCCCCTTTTCCAATCAACCACCCAATAACGGCATAGTTTGCGAGGGTTACCGGAGCACTCCATATCCGTATGTAGCTGTAATCAAGGGATAGAGTACGAACTTGCTCGCTTCCGTCAATCAAATCAACACATAGCTTTAATAGGGGGGCTTGGAAAAGTATCAGCAGACAGCCAAGCATAATCGAGAGTACAAGCGGACGCAGTAACGAGGCCTGTTGCTCGTCTTTGTTTTCGGCACCAAAGGATTGAGCTGTAAAGCCAACAGTACCCATTTTAAGAAACCCGAAACCCCAAAATAAGAAGCTGAAAATTGTGCTCCCCACTGCGACACCACCAATATAAGCCGGATCAGGGAGATGACCCATCACGGCAGTGTCGACAGCCCCTAATAGAGGGACCGTCAGATTAGAGATGATAAGGGGGGTCGCAAGAACAAGAATGCGTTTGTATTGATCGGTCAAAAAAGCCTGCTGTGTCGATTGACAATAAAAAAGACGTCATGATTAGAAAAGGTCAGCCCCTTTATATGAAAACACAAGCCAACCTTTTCTATTTATCAGTAAAATCTTATTTTAAACAAGCTTATTGGCAGAGAGAAAAAGGAGGACAAAAAGACTCTTTAGATTAGACACAGTATGTGTTCGCCAAAGGTCGCGGTGTCTGCCTTCGTCTTTTTTTCAGTTGTGATATCTACGTTGGGATCTGGTCTTCCGTCGACAATTCGACAGGCGGGATTGGGGATACTCTGCTGTTTGTTTTAAAAATCCAAGGGTTTTGATCGCTCCTTCATTGGATTTTACTGCGAGATCCTCGTATTTATCCAGCAAGCGTTTGGCGGCTGATGCTGGATCAAGCTCGTTTGGGAGACTCAAAATCCAAGCCAGGATAGCGTCTTCGGCAGGCGTACGTTTGCAGCTGTCGATCATTACCATTTGATGGATAATCGACTTGGGGTCGTCATTGAGTTTTGTATGTGAAAATGTTTCAGTATGACCGATATCAGTCGTAAGAGTCGACATTGTACTATCTCCTCCGGTGCACCCCGCCCGGGTTAATGGTTGAACAATGCGATGGCAGGTCTCCTGGCTCATGGATCATCAACTTTTGTCTAATCCTTCCCGATCTCCTTGTTGAGATCAGTGGGCAACATGACAAAGTCTAACCACTTACAGTTGCGGGGGCAGCTTTGGACTCAATCCTTTCGGACGTCACCAAATTCCCTTTTCATCCCACAGGGGGAACCTCGCGATTTAGGAAACGTTACTTGAGGAATGGGGCGAGTGTCAATTGGTGGAGAGTGTTTGATCGGTAAATTAGAGAAGAAAGCCTCATCCGTTTAAGAAAGTGTCGCATATGTCATATTTGCTCTACTTGGTTTCAAATCGGACGTTAGGATTCTTGTTTCTTGATAGTGTAAAATAGTCGTGTCGCGATAGAGCGATTATCCAATGATTGTTTAGGAGTATCCGCAATAATCATTTGTGTCGGTGTCGGTGTCGGTGTCGATACATTTTTGGTGATGTTGTTGTCCGCGGGGGTGTTTTTAGTAATATTTTTCTTTCGTGGGCTCGATTTGGGCACGTTTTTGATAAGCTTGGGATCAGCCTCAACCTTGATATGTGTTACAGAAATGGCGCCGGGCTGTCTGGCCTTAATGGCGGCTTGCTTTATCGCCTTTTTTTCTAAGGCCGCAATTCGCATTTCTTTATTAAGACGATGTTTTTCATCCCTCCAAGCTTTAAGAACTTTGCGCCTGTAGGGAGTGCTAAATTCTTGGTTATATGAATGATAGCGTCCAACAGCAGAAGTCCATGATGGAGATTTTTTACGTAAATCAATGAGAAATTGAGCAGCATAGGCAACGTTTGTCTGTGGGTCGAAGGCGGCCTCTAAATTAGAAAAAGCTTTGGCGTGATGATGAAGGTTAACTTGCATACAACCAACGTCGATGTTCCTTACGCCCTTGGCCTTGAGCTTGCGCACCTCATTGATTGCAGCTTCTTTTGAGTGGAGATATCTGCCTTTCCCCTCTGCCATTACAGTCCAGGGCCAGGCAACTCTTGCCCCCTTTTTCTTGTCCCATTTTCCTGATTCGACCAAAGAAATCGCGCGGAGAAGGTGAAGCGGAATGGTTTTCTGCATTTCTGTTTTTGTTATAATGCCAGCACAGATGTCGCTATTACCTTTGATCTCTTGGGATAAGGCGTGCTGGCCCGTTAAAACGGTGGCCAAAAGACTTGCACTGAAAAATAAAACTAAATTACGGGGTACCATATTACTTCTCCTCTCCCCTCCTTCTCAGCAAGATATATGCCAGTATATATCTTGCTGTTGATCAAGCATCTTTATGATAGTCACTCTTGTTAGCTTGGCAGTGGATTTTTTGAGTTCTTAATCTGTTTGGATTGGCAACATTCTTGGGAGAATTTCCCAATGTGCCTTTGGGAACCGCCGGGTAACACGGCCTATATAATTTTTGGCTTCGTCTTCTTTGAATGCCAAAATTTTTATAGGTTCTTCATTTTTACGAATAAGAAAGTCTTGACGGTGCTCTGAGTGTAACATTCTCTCCTCCTTAGCTGAGGTCAAAATTTTGACGGGAAGTTCTGTACCTTCTTTAACAGTGCAAATATAAGGCCAGCGAGTTTGGAGAATCGGTTAACTATTGATTGCTATAGAAGTAAGGTGGGGAAGGTTTTTGCAGATAATTTCTCGATGGTATGATGCTTTAAGTGTTGAAATATTTAGTAATTATAAAATCTTAATATAAGTATTAAACGGACCCGTCGACGTCATTTTATCCTATACTCAGAGAGGGTGTTTTTTGGGAGGGCTTTGGTAATTAATCTTTGAGGGGGTCACTATATTTTGAAAGAACATTAATAGATCGGGCAAAATCTGCCATGCATGTCGTTTAATAAGGATCTTTATATCTAACCTTATTGGGCGCGATTTAATAGTCGAGAGAATTTACGTCTATGGTTCCGACCTTTAATACGATCTGCTCCATGAGAGATCGGATATCGTCTATCTCCGGGCGTCGTTCAATAGCTTCTTCGTTCATATATAAATGTCTGGAGATTTCAATTTGAAGACAGTTTATTCCCAAAGATGGCTCACCATAGTGTTGGGTTATAAAGCCGCCAGGATAGGGGGTATTGTTTAGCACCCGATAGTCTTTAGCCTTGAGAATAGATTCAACAGTTTTACCGATGATGCTTGAACTGGACTTTCCAAATCTGTCTCCAAGTACAAAATCGACTTTGGCGGGCCTTGGGTTATTTTTTGTCGCTTGGGTTGAGAGGATGGGCATGGAGTGACAATCGATGAGGATGCAAAAGCCAAACTTTCGTTTCGTTGTATCAACGAGTTGCCGTAAAACTTGATGGTAGGGCCAGTAAAATTTTTCTATCCGCTCTTTTGCTTCTGCAAAAGTGAGTTTGTCTTTATAGATTAGGGTATCGCTTGTCACGTTTCGCGCAATTGTACCTAGCCCAACGGCAACTCTTGGTGAGTTGGTATTGACGTAACTTGGAAGTTCGTCCTCAAACATATGAGGATCGAGTTCAAATGGTTCTCTGTTTGCATCAACAAAAGCCCGAGGAAATAATGCACAAAGCAGTGGTGCTCCAAGTTTGGGAGCATTTTGAAAAAGCTCATCTACGAAACTATCCTCGGAGCGTCTTAGATTATGGCTATCAAGCCGTGAGCCTTCGATGAAAGACGTTGGATAATTGTTTCCACTGTGGGGGGAGGAGAGAACAACCGGCAAAGTCTGTTCTTGGGGAAGGTGCAGGCGATAAGATTCGGTTTCATTTACGACACCAATACCCAGATCCGTTGTTGTCGGTGTGGGGAGAGTCGGTTGCTTATTTCCCATCTCGTTCATATCAAAAGTCATAAGTTCTCTGCCAAGGTACGTCGTTTATTCTTATGCATCGATGTTCTTAGCTTCAATCCAAGTCTCTCATCTAAATTTTGTAATTTTGTGCTTATGATTAAAGGTTACTATAGTCTGTAGAATAACCCAATAAGGGACTGTGGGATTTTGAATAAACATTTATGTTTTATAAAGTTGGTACGCAATGGCAGATATTCTACTTGCGGAAGATGATGATAATCTGAGGTATTATCTGCAGCGTGCGTTAGAGCGTGCTGGGCATAAGGTTGTCGCAGCAGCAAATGGTCTTGAAGCCGAAGAAACTCTCTCCTTTCATCGTTTTGATCTGGTTTTGACAGATGTTGTGATGCCAGAAAAAGGCGGGATTGATCTCGCGAAGGCTGCGCGTCAGTTTCATCCTGATATCAGAGTGATGTTCATCACAGGATTTTCTGGAGTGGTTCTTAGTGAAGCTGAGGGGATGTTTGGAGAAGCAACTCTATTGTCGAAGCCTTTTCATCTTAAAGAACTGGTGATTCAAGTTGAAAAGGTTTTGGCGAGTTCCAGGCGATAGTTTAAATTAAAACTTACCTGATGAAATGGGCAATAGATAATAAGATGTAACTATTGTTGAAAACTTCCTTTAAACACTTGTCAAACATCTAACAGTTTGATACTTCCCTTTCCACCGAGAGAGGTAACTCGTCGGGTACAGGGCGCATAGCTCAGCGGTAGAGCACTTCGGTGACATCGAAGGGGTCGTAGGTTCAAACCCTACTGCGCCCACCATGAAAACCTCAAGGGAAACCTTGGGGTTTTTCTTTTATCCGCTCATTATTCCAAATTAGTTACCATAGGCGACATTCGGCAACCAGGTTACGATCTTTGGGAAGTAATATATCAAGGTAAGACCCAGCAGCTGTAGCAGGATAAAGGGCGCGACACCTTTGTAGATGTGGGTGACTTTAATCTCTGGCGGGCATACCCCTTTAATATAGAACAGGGCAAAGCCGACAGGGGGTGTGAGGAACGATGTTTGCAAACAGACAGCGAACAGGATAGTAAACCAGACCAGATCGAACCCCATTGCCTGAACGACAGGGGCCACAAGCGGTAAAATGATCAGGGTGATTTCGACCCAATCGAGGAAAAATCCAAGTAAAAATACGATAAACAGTATGGTGAGCAAAACGCCGTCGGGACCAAAGGGCAATCCGGTTAGGGCATCTGCAATGACCTCATCTCCGCCGAGACCTCGCAATACGACGGAAAAAGCTGTGGCACCCACAAAAATTGCAAAGATAAAGGATGCCGTTTTGGTGGTGGAATAAAGCGTATCTTTGATGACGCTGAGACTTAACCGCCTGTTTGCCGCTGCCAGTGCCATGGCACCTGCAGCGCCAACGCCAGAAGCTTCTGTTGGGGTTGCAACGCCCGCAAAAATAGATCCTAGAACCAGTAAAATCAAACCTGCAGTTGGCAGGACGGCCTTTACAACATCCCAAGCGACAGACAAGTCAACTTTTTCTCGATTTGGGTCAACAGGGGCAACGGAAGGTTTAAGGTAAGCGAGAACCAGCACATAAGTTACATACATTGCCCCGAGCATTATACCTGGGAAGAAGGCGCCCATAAAAAGGTCACCAACGGATGCTTCCGGCGTTGCAAGGCGGTCAGCCATCAAAACCAGCATGATAGATGGGGGGATAAGGATGCCTAGGGTTCCCGTTGCGCAGGCGGTTCCGACTGCAAGTTCTTTTGAATAACCACTACGCATCATTATCGGCAGAGAGAGCATGCCGAGTAGGACAACGGAAGCACCGATAATCCCGGTAGTTGCAGCCAAGAGTACGCCGATTACAATCACGGTTACTGCATAACCACCTCTAACGCCGCCAAATAACTTCACCATATTTGTCATCAGGCGCTCTGCTACCCCGGATTGGTCAAGCATGATACCCATGAAAATAAACATGGGCAGGGCAACCAGTGTTTCGCTTCCGACTAGTCCCCAAAGTCGCTCGGGAACCAGTCCGATTGAGCTGCCCCAGTCAAACCAGAGATCTGCGCCGAACTGTTCAACTGAAATGATACCAATAAATGTCCAGATAACGGCCGTGCCGGCAAGGACCCATGCAACTGGAAAGCCACTAAATAAGAGTACGCCGAAGGTGGCAAACATGCCTATTACAAAGAGAGTGGTCATCTCCATGATCATTTCTCCCTTTCAAGTGTGCTGTTATTTGGTTTTGTGGAGGTATCTGTCTTTACAGCATGGGGAAAGCCGAAGAGAAGAGATGTTACCTTTAATAGTCGGGAAGTGGTGGCCACTATCAATAGTCCAACCGACAGAGGAAGAAAGGATTTCAGAACCCATCTCATAGGAAGGCCCCCCGGAGCTTGGGAGCGTTCTCCTTGTTCAAAAGAACTCAGGGCATAGGGGATGACTTCCCACAATGCGATGATAAGAAAGGGCATTAAAAGGAGCAAGATACCAAGAAACTCGCACCAAGCTTGAGTTTTTAATGAAAAGCGCTCGTGAAGGACATCAACCCGAACATGGTCGTCGTGTACGACTGTATAAGAAAGACCGACCAGCCAAGCTGCGCCCGCGAGATGCCATTGAACTTCTTCCAACATCACTGATCCATGAGAAAATACATAACGCGAAATCACGGAGTATAAAATAACCCCGACGGTTATGACCCATAGCCAGGAAAACAAAATCCCTATGCGGTTAATGAACGAATCAAGCTGATCTGAGAGTATCGTGCGCGGCAACTCAGTATGATGAATTATTTCATGTTCAATATCGGTTAAACTGTGAGGGTGGCCCTCGGTTTTCCGAAGTTTGTCTTCCATGTCAATTCTTCCTCATACATACGCTGTCTACGCACGATACTTTATCATTTTGATTTTGGCTTACGTACTACTTGAGTAGCTCAGTTGGCAGGTAGGCATGTTCATCCCAAATCACATATTCTGCTTGAAATGCTTGTTGTGATTCCAGTGCGCGTTTGAAATCAGCATCGCCTGCAGCTTCTTCCGCTAGAACGTCATTGGTTATGTCTTTTAATTGCTTCAAAATAGGCATTGGGATCTTGCCAATGTTAATGCCTTCAGCCGCAAGTTTAGTCAAAACAGCACCATTTTTATATTCGCCTTCGGCTAGACCACGAAGTACACCTGCTGTACAGGTTGCTTCGATCAAGGCTTTTTGTGCCGGAGTTGTACTCTTCCATTCATCGCCGTTGATTAGCATGTACTGCGCTGTGAACGGTTGGTGCCATCCTGGGAACAGATTATTCTTCACGATCTGATTAAATCCAAGGATTTGGTCAATGGCAGGCATGGAAAACTCTGTCGCATCAATGGTACCCTTTTCCAGAGCCTGGAATAGTTCTCCGCCCGGTAACATTGTCACAGAGGCACCAAGTTTCTCCATAACTTTACCTCCTAGCCCGGCAAAGCGAATTTTCATCCCCTTGTAATCATCCAAACTTGTGATCGGTTCTTTGTACCAACCAGCTGTTTCTGGGCCGATAATACCGCATAGTTGTGCGTGTACGTTGAAGCCTTTATTAGCGTAAACTTCCTGTAACATTTCTTCGCCACCGCCGTAGAGATACCAACCTGCAAATGCGGGAGGCTTTAGACCGAAAGGTACAGCTGCGAATAGAGGAAGAGCGGGTACTTTACCTTGATCGTATCCAATCCAGGTATAACCTGCACTGACTTTGCCGTCGGAAACCGCCTGTAAAATTTCAAATGGCGGAAGTAATTCTTTGGGTTCATATACTTTAATTTTCAGAGAACCGTCACTTGCTGTCGTGATCTTGTCTGCAACCCATGCAGCAGGGGAGCCAAGCCCTGGGAGTTTTGTCGAAAAGGCTACGGGCATTTTCCAGCGTAAGTCATCGGCTTGGGCTGCGCTGAAGGCGGATAAACCTGCTGTGACAACAGCTGCGGATAGAAATAGATTTTTAATTTTTGACATTGAATGCCTCCCTTAGAGATTCAAAAACAAATTATGCTTCTTTTCTTTTGAAATGTTTCAAAACAAACAGATGCTTAACGTATTCTGTGATGAAGGTGGCTGATTTTCTACAAGACGTAATGTCGGTTACCCCAAGGTCAGATTTATTTTACCTGGGTAATTCTCTTTTTTCTATTGTAGCATTGCGTCATTCAGCAACCCTCTTACGATACTCAATCGATTATGAATGAGTGTAAGTGATTTTTTTATACTGATTTTGATAAGTTGGTACTGAACATCTCCTTTTTGATATTTGACTTCTTGTTATTTGTAGCGAATTGGAACTAAGCGTTTCTATCAGCCTTGATCATGTCGGCTGCTTTTTCTGCAATCATAATTGTTGGGGAATTTGTGTTGCCACTGATGATCGTTGGCATAATCGAAGCGTCAGCGATACGCAGGCCACGCAAACCATGGACACGGAGACGATCGTCAACAACAGACATGTCGTCTGTTCCCATTTTACAAGTGCTTACGGGATGGAAGATAGTAGTGCCTATCTTGCTGGCGGCGATGGCCAAATCATCATCGCTATCAATACTTGATCCGGGTAGATATTCTTCTGGCTTGTATTTTTGAAAGGCGGGTTGAGAAGTTATTTTTCGGGCAAGGCGGATAGAATCAGCTGCGACTTGACGATCGCCTGGGGTGGAAAGGTAATTGGGTTGAATTTCAGGGTGGGTAAAAGGATCTGGCCCTTTAACACTGACATGGCCACGACTTTCTGGGCGTAAATTACAGATACTTGCTGTAAAGGCTGGGAAATCGTGAAGAGGGTCACCAAATTTATCTAGAGAAAGAGGTTGAACATGGAACTCAACATTAGGCGTTTCATAGGCGGCGTTAGTTTTTGCAAAGGCCCCGAGTTGAGAGGGGGCCATGGACATGGGGCCACTGCGTGAAATTGCGTACTCAAGGCCAATACCGATACGTCCGAGCAGGCTGTTGGCACGTTCGTTAAGAGTGGGAATGCCTTCAACTTTATAGATGCACCTTAGCTGTAGGTGGTCCTGGAGGTTTTCGCCGACGCCTTTGAGTGAATGAACAGGATCGATCCCGTTATCTTTAAGACGTTTATCCCCACCGATCCCCGAAAGTTGAAGGATCTGAGGAGATCCAATGGCCCCAGCGGAAAGGATGGTTTCGCCTGTGCTCTGGATGCGGGCATCCTGGTCGCCCAAACGTATATCGGCACCCGTTACACGGCCTTCTTTGATGGTTAGTTTCTTAACCTGAGCGTGGGTGAAAATAGCAAGATTTTCCCGGTTTTTTACTGGCCTCAGAAAACCCTTGGATGTGTTCCAACGCCATCCACGGCGCTGGTTGACGTGAAAATAACCACAGCCTTCATTATTTCCGCGGTTAAAGTCGTCGGTTTTGGGAATACCTGCCTCTTCTGCGGCATCGCGAAAAACTTCGAGAATTTCCCATTGCAAGCGTTGCTTTTCAACCCGCCACTCACCTCCTTGGCGATGGAAGTCGTCAGCTGGAACTGCTTGCTGATCTTCTGATTTGAGGAAATAGGGCAGGACATCGTCCCAACCCCAGCCAAGATTGCCGAGTTGCCGCCATTGATCGTAATCCTGAGCCTGGCCACGCATATAAATCATGCCGTTGATCGATGAACAGCCGCCGAGAACACGCCCGCGTGGATAGTTCAGCATACGTCCGCCGAGACCTGGAACAGGTTCGGTTTTAAAGCCCCAATCCGTACGTGGATTTCCCATGCAGTGCAGATAGCCGACGGGGATGTGTATCCACATATAGTTGTCTTTGCCGCCTGCTTCGAGGAGGGCGACTTTGACGCTTGGATCTTCTGACAATCGGTTGGCGAGCACGCACCCGGCACTGCCAGCACCGATGACAACATAGTCGAATGTTCCAAGATCTTTTATCTGGGATTCATTCTTCATAGATTTTCACTTGCCCTTAACAACACTTAACCCCAGACTTAAATCAACAGCCTTCATCTTTTGTCCTGCAATACAGGATTTGAATCTTTGGCTATGTCGCGCTTGATAAAAATTGGCTGCTTATGATTGATGTTTGTTTAAGCCAATTAGGTGCACGTTTCATTTTGTTACACGACAGTGATGATTATTAATGATCATTAAAATGTGCAATTTTGTATTTGTCTGTGCTATTTTGCATAAATGATTGCAGATAAACTTAATTGGAACGACCTTCGGTACTTTGTGGAAGTTGCCCATAGGGGAAGATTGTTGACGGCGGCTAAGCGGCTTGGTGTCAACCACACAACTGTTGCACGGCGGATCTCTGCACTGGAAAACGCGCTCGAAGTAAAGCTGTTTGAGCAAGACGAGAGCGGGTATCACCTCACTGATGTCGGAGAGAATCTTTTGCCCTTAGCCCAACAGATGGAAGATATCTCGGAGCTTGCAAAAGAACGTGCCCAACTTTCTGGACAGTCACTGTCGGGAAATATTCGCATTGGAGCACCAGATGGATTTGGGAACTCTTTTCTTTCAGAGCAGATCACAGAGTTTCTGATTGAGAATTCAGGTTTGACGATTGAGCTCTTGCCCGTTCCTCTGACGCATAACCTGCTGAAAAGAGAAGTCGATCTTTATATTACCTTTGAAGAAACCACGAATAAAAATATCTTCTGCCGCAAGATCACGGATTATAAATTGTATCTTTATACATCCCAAAAATTTATTGAGGCCAATAACATTGACCTAACGGATGCTGGCGAAATAACCAGCGCACCCTTTGCCAGCTATGTGGATGATATTCTCTATACAGAGCATTTGAGTTTCAATAAGCACATCAATAGTAATTTGAATAATCAATTCCAAAGCTCAACTTTTAATGCACAGCAGCAGTTTGTTGCCAATGGAGGAGGCTTTGGTGTGTTGGCTTATTATATGGCCTGTAAAGATCCTCGTTTGATCCCGGTATTTACGGATAAATATAGCTTTACCCGTTCGTACTGGATGCAAACACCCCTGGAACTCCGGCGGTTGGCGAGTGTCCGAAAACTGGAAAAGAAGATCATGACGCAGGCGCGCCAAAACCAGGCTCAGTTTATGCCAGAAGATATTTGAAGTGAATTACCACGCGGCTTGGTAAATTGAGAGAGCGTCTTCTTCTCTGAGTTCTCTTGGATTGTTAATCAGAAGTCGGGTTTGATTCATGGCATCCTTGGCCAATTGGGGAAGGATGTCTTGGGGAATATCCATTTCTCGCAGGGTTTGTTGCAGCCCGCAGCGTTTGGATAACGCGGCCATCGCCTCGTAAAAGGCTTGTGCCCGTTCTGGCCCTTCTAACTTTGCAATTTCAGGAAAAGCATAAGGCGCGATATCGGCGTAGGGCTGAGGTGTCGTTTTTGAGTTGAACTTCAATACGTGAGGTAAAACCAGCGCGTTTGAAAGGCCGTGCGGGATATGGAAGTGACCTCCGAGCGGGTAGGCCAAGGCATGTACGGCGGCGACGGGAGAATTGGCAAAAGCCTGCCCCGCGAGCAAAGATCCCAATAACATTTGTGATCGTGCGTTGATGTCGTTGCCATGGTGTACAGCTTGCTCCAGGGAGGCCCCCATTAAGCTCAGAGCTTCGGTGGCGAGGTTTTTCGATACTGGATTGTTGTTAGGGTTGATAGAGGTATAGGCCTCAATGGCATGAACCATGGCATCAATCCCCGTTGCGGCTGTAATGTGTGCCGGTAGATCTCGGGTCAATTCAGGATCCAAAAGGGCGATATCGGGTAGAATGACGGGCGAAACAACACCCATTTTTTCGTTGGTGCCCGTTGTGACGATTGAAATTGGCGTCACTTCTGACCCCGTTCCTGCAGTTGTAGGAATAAGGATCAGAGGAAGGCGGGGGCCTTTGGCATTGCCAACACCGTAAACCTGTTCCAGCTTTTCAGTACCAGGGGCAAGTAGGGCCACCAGCTTGGCGACATCAAGAGAAGAGCCACCTCCTAAACCAACAATAACCTCGGCACCACATTCAATGGCAATGTTTGTAGCCTCCAGAACAATTTCTTCAGGGGGATCCGCGCGGACATTGCTGTAAAGCACGGCTTCAACATCTCGTGCTTTGAGCGCTTCAAGGCAGAGATCAACAATGCCTGTGTCCAACATTCCGGGATCGGTTACGACTAAAACACGGCCCTTGAATCTGTCTTTGATGATATCCCCGAGTTTCGATAGCTGTCCGGCACCAAACAGAATGCTGGCTGAAGTATTGAAGGTAAACGGGGACATATTTTTCTCCGATATATGGAATGCCAGGTAGAAAGGCTGGTTATCTTATAATGCCAGCAATCAGAATTTTGAGCCTGTTTAGGTGCCACAAATGAAGGTCTTGAAGATTTGGAATGGGGTGGATGAAGTGAGGTTTGAACTCAAAGCCTACTGCGTTCCTTGGGACAATTTCAAGCGAAACGATAGATTTTTGGTTGTTTTATTTCAGAATTAGCGCCGAAGCTGAAAGAATAAGAATGATAGACAACCCCTGTTTATATCTTCCCTCAGGGATATGAGTGACAAGCCTTTTGCCAAAGAGCGCGGAAAAAATCGCAATAATAACCAAGCCAATTCCAGTGGGGAGGTGTTCTGGTCTTAAAATTTGATTGTCGGAATAGCTCAATAGCTTTGTGATATTGACGCCGAGTGCCGTTGCGGCCATGGCCCCGATGAAAGCCTGTTTTTCAAAACCCATACGCTCCATAGCGAGCGCTTTTATCGGGTTCCCACTGCTTAAAAGGCCAGAAAGAAACCCGTATGCGGCTGAGACGGAGATAGCAACAGTGGTTGTATGGGGCAGTGTCAGACGCAAACCGAGCTGATTAATGATGACGCTGACAATGATAAAGCCTGCAAGAATTGGCTTTAGCGGCGCCGGATCAATAACGGCGAGTGTCTCGGCACCAAGCCAGGCAAAGGGAATACTGCCAAGAGCAATAATGCGAGATAGTCGCCAGTTGATGTCCCGTCGGTAAATATAGGCCTTGGTAAAGGTTGAGGCTGTGAACAAAATGGTTGTGAGGGCTATGCAGTCTTTTAAGGGTAGTAATAAAGATCCGAGAGAGAGGACGATGAAACCACTCCCGAGACCAAAAACAGAGGAGACAAGTGATCCGCAAAAAGCGACGGCGAGAAAGGCCAAAAGTTCCATATAAGTGCTCTTCCTATATTAGTTCCCTTTCAATACGCTTATTTTCAGGAGGCCTCAACGACGCAGTTTATCCGTCGCTCCCTTTTCTATCTGTCTTTTTCAAAAGCTGTGATAAGGGGGGAACGGGTATAAAACGAAAATCCATGAATTAGTCCCGGCTCAAAATGAGAGTGTGAACGTAGGGGAGACATGGTGAAAATGGGGTAGTGAAGTTATGTGGGTAGCAATACGGTCATCTTGGGTTCTGTTTATCGGCATGGTATTTCTGATGATCAGCAACGGCCTTTTGGCCACCTTGCTAACTTTGCGTGCCAATGATTTGGGCTTTAGTGCGTCGGGTATTGGGTTGATGCAATCAGCCTATCCAGTCGGGTCATTTCTGGGCTGCTTTATTGCGCCGCGCCTGATTATGGGGGTGGGGCATATTCGGACCTTTGCCGCCTTGGCTTCTGTGGCGAGCGTTGCTGCTCTGGTTCATCTTATTACATACGACCTTTGGAGTTGGGGCGCGATGCGTCTACTTTCAGGGTTTTGTTTTTCAGGTCTGTATATTGTTGCGGAAAGTTGGCTCAATGGCCGCGCTGACAATAACACCCGGGGGAGTTTACTTTCGATTTATTTCATTATTCAGACCGGGGGGGTGACTATTGGGCAGCTTTTGTTAAATCTCTCCAGCCCGGAGGGGATTTCCCTTTTTGTTCTGGTTTCTATCCTCATTTCGTTGTCCTTGGTGCCGATGTTGATATCGGGGAGCACGACCCCCTCCTATGAATTACCAGAAAGAATTACCTTTATAGAACTATTCCGACTTTCCCCCATGGGGTTAACGGGAAGTTTTGTAAATGGTGTTTCCCAAGGAGCGCTCTATGTGGCGCTGGCTCTCTATGCAAGTGCGATTGGTTTTTCAAGTGGCGCTGTGGGAACCTTGATTGGTTTTATGACTTTAGGGGGGATGCTTGCTCAATTTCCGATGGGGAAATTGTCTGATCGGGTGGATAGGCGTTTTGTCATTGTCGGTGCGCCGATCCTGACCCTTCCGGTTTGTTATTTTCTTATCACCTTGGAAAATCCGTTGGATAGCCGTGCTTTGCTTTTTGCGGCGGTAAGTGTGGTTGGGGCCCTGGTTTTGCCGCTCTACTCAATTTGTATGGCGCATATGAACGATTACCTGAAGCCCGGACAGATGGTTGCCGCCAGTGGCTCGCTGGTTTTAATTTTTGCCATGGGGATGATATTTGGTCCTGTTCTTGGCTCCGTCGCGGTTGATTGTTATGGGCCTGAAGGGCTTTTTTATCTTCTGTCAATTACCTCAGCAGTTACAGTGAGCACAGGGCTCTTTCGCCTTTGGAACGGACAATCTCGTGTGGATAACCCGAATGCTGCAGTGGCAATGACGACAAATGTGACCCCTGAAGCGGCTAATTTGTTTCCCAAAACACGTAAATAAAACAAATTGATTTCAAAGTTAGAGTGAAGCCTGCTTCCATAGCGGTTTGAATTTCTTGACATTTTTAACATGTATTTTATATCAAATTGAATCTAAATTTATTATATTTTTTAATGGCTTAGCTTTAATTTTTTTTTAATTGTTTATCCGATATTGTTATGGGGCACTCCTGTATCAAATAAATTTTGATGAATGAAAGCTGTGGGGGTTTTAAAGAAGGGTCTGTAATGAGATCGATAAAGAGCATCGTTACAAAAATGAAATCGACAAATCGGAAGGTCATTAAAGACCTGCGTCGCCTTTGTTTTTGTGATCGGGGAGCAATACTCGTCAATTTTGGGTTAGCTGTAATTCCATTAGTTGGAATGGTTGGACTGGGTGTGGATACTGGCCGAGGGTATATTGTTAAAGCCCGTTTAAGCCAAGCCCTTGATGCGGCTGCTCTCGCGGCAGCACCCTATGCAGATGATAATGTTAAACTTCAAGCAACATTTAGAAACTATTTTGATGCCAACTTTCCGAGTGACTTTATGGGGGCAGATATCACTCTTGCGGTACCAGTTATAGAGAACAACGGTACAATCGTAACCGTTACTGCTTCAGCGACGGTAGATACGACTTTGATGCAAGTCTTAGGTAAAGATACAATGTCTGTCTCAGCTGTTGCTGAGGTTACAAGACTTATAACGCCATTAGATGTTGTTATTTCAATTGATACCACGGGCTCAATGGGGTCTTCTGATGGGTCAGGTTCCCGGTTAACTTCAGCCAAAGCGGCTGCTAATGTCCTTGTCGACAAGCTTTTTGGTGCAGAAACTGAAAGTGAGAATTTACAAGTTGCTCTCGTTCCTTGGTCTGCGGCTGTAAATGTTGCCTATCGCGGTGTGGATTACGATTCTGACTTAAATCAAGAAATCAGCGGCTTATGGTATACGAATAATTCGCCTGTTCCGTTTAGAACTGAGCCTGATGATGACTGGCTTGGCTGTGCTTATGCTCGTTATACCGATAATGGGGATAACGATGATGCTGATCACCTTTTATACGATGCGGATGTCGGTGGTATAACTTGGGATTCTTGGGACCCCATGCCAAGACGAGTTGTAAACCCTGGTAACGGCAATCTTTACACAGTTCGTTGCCCTGACTGGGGCATATCTCCTTTAACAGGAACAAAAGCAACGACGACGGCGGCGATTGGTGAGTTGGATGACCCTGAAGGAACAACAACAATTGCTCAAGGTTTGGTGTGGGCATGGCGGACGCTTATGCCTGGAGATCCTTTTGATGAAGCGAGTACAAAGAGTAATCTTCGTCGGGCAATCGTCATAATGACAGATGGTATGAACACAAGTTCATATAGAGACGCGTACCGTGGAAATCTTAATACATCCGAAATGGATGATCGTCTCGAGGCTGTTGCAGCGCAAGTTAAAGCGACTGGTGTTGATGTCTATGTCGTGGAATACCACGTCGAAACTAACCTTATGAAGTCAGTTGCGAGCGCAATGACAGCTCCTTATTATTTCCACGCTGACAATGCGGCTGATTTAGAAGCTGCATTTGATAAGATCGGCACAGAACTTTCAGAGTTGCGAGTGTCAAAATGATATCTCTGTCTAGACTCTATAATAGAAAATTTGGAAAAGAGTTTCGTGATTGTGATCGCGGTGCCTTCGCGGTGGAGTATGCCTTTGCAATGCCAGTTTTTTTGAGTCTTTTGTTGGGAACTTTTGATTTGGCCGGAATATTTTTCGGCACCATCTTGCTTGAGGGAGGGTTACGTGAGGCTGCACGCTACGGTATTACGGGCGATCTTTCTTCTGGGTTATCAAAAGAAGAGCGTATTCTTGAAACGATTAATAATCATGGCGCAGGATATGTTCGGGTTCAGCAAAGTGAACTGAAGACTCTTGTTTATAGCGATTTTGATGCAATCGGCGATCCTGAACCATTTGTCGATGCTGACGGTAATAATGCTTACGATGTTGGTGAAACATTCACAGATTTGAATTGTAATGGGAATTGGGACGCTGATGCTGGTTTCGACGGCGCTGGGAATGGATCTGAAGTGGTTTTATATACTGTTGAACACGAGAAAAAACTCATCACGGGATTTCTCGCACCTATTTTTGGGAATGATGATACTTATACATTGAAAGCGAGCGTGGCGGTTAGAAACGAACCTTATGGTGGTGGAGCTTCTTGTTGATGTTTAGTGCTTTTAATCAACTCAAAGAAATGACCTCAAACATGGGGCGGTTTAGGAGAGTTCTGCACAGAATATGTCGATGCGATCGTGGGGTCGCATTAGTTGAGCTTGCTTTGGCACTACCTATATTTATTATATTTCTAACAGGTGCGATCGAAATGACGCGCTATGTTTGGATTAATCATAAACTTTTGCGTTTAACTTCAGAAATCAGTGATTTAGTTACACAATCACCAAGCATGTCTGTAACTGAAATTAATGTTCTATTTGAAGCTGCTAACTATATCATTGAGCCCTTTGATATTCAGACCAATGGCGTGATTATTATATCTTCTGTGAGTGGTACAGCAGAAGATCCTCCACAAGTTAACTGGCGCCAATGTGGCGGGGGGAATTTGGTCGTTGCGGGGGTTGTTGGTGCAGAGGGTGCTGACGCAAACATTCCGAATGGTCTGGTTGTTAATCCTTTGGATAATATAATTATTGCAGAGGTTTATTACGATTATGAACCTTTGATGTTTGACAATATTATTAGTGATAAACAATTAACACGTGTTGCGATCCACAGTCCTCGCATTAAATCATTGATTTCAATTCTGCGTGAGGGGGGGCAAACTGACGGTTGCTAATAGCTGAAAATCCTTGCTATTAATCATTCCCTAAATTTTTAATGTAATGATTGTATTGATGAAAATGTACTTTAACGCCCAAATAGAAGGCGTATGTTAGGTTTAAGGTTGGGGGAGGCAGGTACTTTATCAACAGTTGTTTTGATGGGGTGTCTGTTAACGTTTGTAGTTTTTTATGCGATACGTTAGCCTCCTAGGCATGAGGATAAGGCTTAGATGGCGAAATCAGCCAGTACACAAGTTATGAACAGGCAGATCTCATTATTGGATCGCCTAAAGGCTTGGTGGTTTGGATACGAGTTGCGGATCGTTCCTAAAGCCCCTCCTATGCCCGTTGTAAAAGAGCATGACGTCAGGGCAGATACTCACAAATGGGAAGATCTTCGGATACAGTTGTTACAAGATGTTTGGGGCGCAGGAAACTCTACACCAGGTGACGCTGAATATATAGAAGAGCTTATCAAGCCTTTTGGGCTGGATCCTTCAAAAACGGTTCTGGATATTGGTTCCGGATTGGGAGGGGTCGGGCGAGCGATGTCCGAAAAATTCGGTGTTTGGGTTACCTGTATGGAACGAGAACATGGAATGGTCGAAGCGGGCATGGAGATTTCGACCATGGCAGGAATGGCCAAAAAAGCTCCAGTACTGACCTTTGATCCCGAGAAATTCGAATTTAAACCCAAATCATACGATTGCATCTTTTCTAAGGAATCTCTTTATACGATTCTCAATAAAGAGCAATTTTTTAAGGATACCTGTCGTGCCTTGAAGGATGGTGGGCAGTTTCTTTTTACGGACTTTGTTGCGGCTGAAGACCCTGATGAAAAGGTTTTAGCAGCGTTTAAAGAAGGTGAAGACGGGCCAGTACAGATTTGGAGTAAACTCGAATACGAAAAGGGCTTTACGACAGGCAATGTCCAAAGCCGGATCTTTGAAGATATGACCGATCGTTATCTTGCGATGGTTAAAAGTGGGTGGTCTGACTATCTCAGTGCGATCAAGGAGAGGGGATCGGATAAGGACATGGAAGAAGTTCTTGTTGCCGAGCTGGAGCTTTGGGCACGTCGAACTCATGCTATGGAATCCGGGGCGGTTCGTCTATACCGGTTCCTTGCAATTAGACAATCTCAGACACAGATGATGTCTGATTGGTAAAAGAATCCGAAAAAGACCTGAAAAGAGACTCTTTTCCCTTTTAATTCTGAAAAAAGGTGCGTATAGAAGCGCTCAGTTTTCACACTGTTTGACTAGGCAGTTGACATCTAAGAGGCCCTTACATATTGTCCGGGCTTCTTGATAGCCCGGTCAGCGGGTACATTTTTTACCAAAGGTAGGACCATGAAAGTTGTAAACTCTCTGAAGACTGCCAAGCTGCGCGATAAGAACTGCCGTGTTGTTCGTCGTCGCGGCCGGGTTTATGTCATCAACAAGAAGAATCCTCGCTTTAAAGCGCGTCAGGGTTAATCTTGCACAATCTGGCTCTTGTCAGAATGTAATTTAGAAAAAACCGCTTCTCGCAAGAGAGGGCGGTTTTTTTCTTTTTTGTCTCAAATACTATGAAACTTTCTCATCGAAAGTTTTCTTGTCCTCTTGGCCAACATCAGCAACTCTAGACGTACAAAATAAGAAGTCTGGAGAGACCTGATGAAAATGCCCGATCCCGACCAATCTATACTGGCGCGGCGAGAAGAGATTGCTGATCGCTTAAGGCTAATTGTGCCCGGTGAAGGGGTGATTATCAGTTCTCAAGAGTTACAGGTTTACGAATCTGATGGTTTGACGGCTTATCGTCAGCCTCCACTCCTTGCTGTTCTTCCAGAAAATACTCAACAAGTTAGCGAAATCCTAAAGTATTGCCATACCGAAGGGGTCAAGGTTGTTCCTCGTGGATCAGGGACCTCACTTTCGGGCGGTGCTCTGCCTTTGGCTGATGCCATCTTGCTGTGCATGGGAAAGTTTAACCAAATTCTCGACGTGGATTATGATAACCGCTGCTCCGTGGTTCAACCCGGCGTAACCAATCTTGGGATTACAAAGGCGGTTGAAGGTGATGGGTTTTATTATGCGCCAGATCCTTCCAGTCAGATTGCTTGTTCCATTGGTGGGAATGTTGCCGAGAATGCTGGTGGCGTTCATTGCCTAAAATACGGTCTGACCACAAACAATCTCCTTGGAATAGAAATGGTTCTCATTGATGGAACCGTCCTCCGGTTTGGCGGTAAGCACTTTGATGGCGCGGGCTATGACCTCCTTGGTCTTATGACAGGGTCTGAAGGCTTACTGGGCGTTGTGACTGAAGTCACAGTACGCATCTTACCCAAACCTGAGACTGCACGTGCTCTACTCCTAGGTTTTTCGACTTCTGAAGAAGGTGGGGCTTGTGTTGCTGCGATTATATCCGAGGGGATTATTCCGGGCGGTATGGAGATGATGGATAAGCCGGCGATACAAGCGGCGGAGGCCTTTGTGAATGCGGGTTATCCTCTCGATGTTGATGCTTTGCTTATCGTGGAGTTGGACGGTCCGCAGGCTGAAGTGGATTATCTTATTGAGCGCGTTTCTGATATCGCCAAGAAATCTGGGGCAGTTACCAGTCGTATAAGTCAGAACGAGGAAGAGCGTCAGTTGTTTTGGGCAGGACGGAAAGCGGCCTTCCCGGCGGTGGGGCGTTTGACGCCTGATTACTACTGCATGGATGGTACCATCCCACGCAACAAGCTCCCATTGGTTCTCAAGCGTATGCGGGAGATGAGCGCGCATTATGGACTTGGGGTCGCCAACGTTTTCCATGCGGGAGACGGTAACCTGCATCCGTTGATTATGTACGATGCGAATAATCCGGGTGAGTTGGAAAAGGCTGAAGACTTTGGCTCTGATATCCTGAGGCTGTGTGTTGAGGTTGGTGGCGTGCTGACAGGAGAGCATGGAGTTGGGGTTGAGAAGCGCGATCTGATGCCTGAAATGTTTACCGATGTAGACCTTAAGCAGCAGTTGCGGGTTAAGTGTGCGTTTGATGCGAAGGCGCTGCTCAATCCGGGGAAGGTGTTTCCGGAGCTACACCGCTGTGCAGAGCTGGGCCGCATGCATATTCATAAGGGCAAACTTCCCTTCCCGGATATCCCGCGCTTCTAAAACGCGGCAAAAACACGGCAGCAAGCAGGTCTACTGCCGGGTCTATTACGAAGTCGACCGGGCGGGTTAAATATCCACCAAAAAGCATCTACTAGTAGCCATCTAAGAAAAGCGAGCACCACGAAATAATAGGACCAAAACAATAACTACAGCCCGTCCGCGAGAGAGTGTCATGAGCTATATAAACTGGATATTGCAGCTCAGCTTGAAAACGCGGTCAGGTGGATAGCTAGCGCAAGAAGAACTAAAAGCAATAAGACCCGAAGCCCTAATAATAAACTCAATAATAACAGCCCGTCCGTGAGAGAAGATCATGAGCCATATAAAACCTGATAACGCAGCGCAGCTTGAAGAAGCGGTTCAGTGGGCGCTTGCGCAAGAAGAGACGCTGGAAGTTCTGGGCTCGGGGAGTAAAAAATCACTAGGGCGCAAGGTCGTCTGCGATCACCAGCTTGATCTCACCAGCCTCACCGGGATTACGCTTTATGAGCCTGAGGAGCTTGTGCTCTCTGCCCGCGCGGGCACGCCCTTGAACGAAATCGAAGCCGCCTTGGCCGAGCACAGTCAGTACATGGCTTTTGAGCCGCTGGACTATAGTTCTCTATTCTCTGGTTCCTTGCTTATGGGTAAACCCACCCTGGGAGAGACAAGCGCCGGAAAGGCAAATGTCGGGAAAACCAACCCCAGAAAAGAAAACCCCGGAAAAATCAACGTGGACAAGACCCACATAGGAATACGTAACTCTGGCAAATCAAATTCGGGTACGATTGGCGGCGCCATAGCCTGTAATCTGTCGGGGCCACGCCGCATAAAGGCGGGTGCGGCGCGTGATCACTTCCTGGGATTTTCGGCGGTGTCAGGTCGCGGAGAAACGTTTAAATCCGGCGGTCGGGTGGTCAAGAACGTCACGGGCTATGACATGATGAAATTGATGGCGGGATCTTATGGAACGCTTGGCGTGATGAGCGACATTACCATCAAGGTTCTGCCCGCGCCAAACGAAGAGAAAACTTACCTGCTCCACGGTTTAACAGACGCTGAAGCGATGGAGGCCATGAAGCAGGCCTTGAATTCCTCTTGCGAGATTTCATCGGCCGCCCATATTCCGCAACCCGTTGCCATGACACTCAAGACCCTTTCCAGTGATCAGGCCACCACAACCTTCCGCCTCGAAGGGCATGGCCCTTCTGTTATCTATCGGGCAGACAAACTCGAGGGCTTGTTAAAAGACTTTGGGGCAGGGCAGCTCATCGATATGGGGGATAGCCGTACTCTATGGCGAGATTTACGTGATGGAGCACCACTGGCGGGCAATCCTGATCATGCTGTCTGGCGCATTTCTGTGCCTCCCAAATCCGGCAGCGCCTATATCGAAAGCCTAAATCTAGAGCCCGATGCCAGATACTTTTATGACTGGGGCGGCGGGTTAATCTGGCTGTCTCTACCGGGCGGAGATAACGCAACGCGGCTTCGTAATAACCTGGAAAACAATGCCGAGAGCATAACGGGCCACGCCACGCTGCTGATGTCGCCAGATGGCGCACAAGACCAAGACGTTCCCAATCATCCGCTTGGCACCGGGGAACACTTGCTTATGCGCCGGGTTAAAGAGAACTTTGATCCCAAGGCTATCTTGAACCCCGGTCGTTTGTTCAGCGATCTATAGGAGCGAGATATGCAAACGAACTTTTCCCTCGCCCAACTCGCCGATCCCAATGTTGCCGAAGCCGAAGATATCCTGCGCAAATGCGTGCATTGTGGTTTCTGCACCGCGACCTGTCCGACCTATGTCCTGCTTGGGGATGAGCTGGATAGCCCGCGCGGGCGGATTTATCTGATCAAGGGTATGTTGGAAGGCGATGAAGCCGCAACCCCGGAAGTCACCAAACATGTCGACCGCTGTCTGTCGTGCCTGTCGTGCATGACAACCTGCCCGTCCGGGGTGAACTATATGCATCTGGTTGATCACGCCAGAAACCACATCGAAGAAACCTATACACGCCCGTTGTTCGAACGCGCCCTACGCAATTTGCTCAGCTTTGTGATACCGCGCCCGTTTTGGTTTCGCGGCGCTTTAAATTTGGCCTCTTTGTCTGCCCCGATCATGCGTCGGTTTTTAAGTGGACGTTTGCGCGCACTTATTGATCTCGCCCCCAAATCCATGCCTGCGCCCAGTGTTGTCGACCAACCACAAACCTTTGCGGCAAAGGGCGTCAAACGGGGTCGTGTCGCGCTTCTTTCGGGCTGTGCGCAAACCGTTCTTGCGCCATCAATCAACGAAGCAACCGTGCGGCTTCTCACGCGCCTTGGGATAGAGGTGGTGATTGCAAAGGGCGTTGGCTGCTGTGGCTCGTTAGTGCACCACATGGGCAAAGAACACGCCGCAGACCAACAGATCAAAGCGGCAATTGCGGGCTGGACGTGTGAGGTCGAAGGCGAAGGTCTGGACGCCATCATCACTAATGCTTCTGGCTGTGGCACAACGATAAAAGATTACGGCTTTATGTTGCGCAATGATCCCGATTGGGCAGTAAAGGCCGCCAAGATATCTGGACTTGCCCGGGATATTACGGAGTATCTTGTTGAAATTGGGAGTGCAGAAAATGGGGGACTTGTGATTGATCAGTCACTAAATGATCAGGCTAAAATCGTTGCGTACCACGCCCCCTGTTCCATTCAGCATGGTCAGAAAATAACAAAGCAACCAAAGCAATTGTTACAAAGCGTAGGCTTTGAGGTCCGTGACGTGCCCGAGGGTCATCTTTGCTGTGGTTCTGCTGGCACCTATAATATCATGCAGCCCGAACTCGCGGGTAAGCTTCGGGATCGTAAGATCAAAAACATCCAGTCTCTGTCACCGGATATTATCGCAACGGGAAATATCGGCTGTCAGTGCCAAATCTCTGGCGGAACCGATATCCCGGTTGTTCACAATATTGAACTTCTCGATTGGGCAACGGGTGGGCCTAAGCCCGCAGGGTTAGGATAGAGGGTCGAAGACCCCTATCAATTTTAGGATGAGATCATTCGCCGTCTTGATTGCAACACGCCGCTTAAATACGAAAATAATTTGAACCATCAAGTATCCGCGCCCGACTAATGGATAATTGCAGATCAGGCGCAGGTTAGAGTGCCGTGGTCATGGGTTACACTGGATGCTCTGAGACGGGGGCGTTCTTTAAAATACACACGAATTGTGGAGAGCGAAATGAGCCTGTCACTTGGGTTTGGTATCTTGTTTACGTTAGTAACGATTATGTTTGGCTATTTGTTTTACCACAACTTTACCCATGCGAGTGCGCTCGACAAACGGGGGATTGTTACGGGGGCAGAAATCATCAGGAAATTTGAACAATCCTCGACGTCCTCTTCCAATCTTTCAATTACGAATAACCCGAAATCAAGAAAACAAGGCCCGACGTCATATCTTGTGGAATATGAATATGAAACCCAAGGTGGGCAGGTCATTCTTGAAACTGAAAATGTTGGAAAAGAATATCAAGCGTCATTGGAAATCGGGGGTATTTACGATGTTAAATATGATCCGGAAAACCCTGACATATCCACACTGTCTTATGTTGGTGGCTATGAAAGAGGTGTTCGAACGCTTCAAATACTGATAACAATCTTCTCTATTCTGAGCTTAATCTGCTGGGGCTTTTATTTTAGAAAATAGCCTCATAAAAAAGTGCCGTATATTTGAAGGAATACTGATTTTTGGGCTTTTTAAAACAACTTTGCGATTGGCGCGGGCCAAAACCGCCACAAGCCCACAGTCATGACAGAGCAAACAGCAGATAGCACAAGCCACCCCGTTAAATTTCCAGAATTCCGAATGCCGTTACTGAGATCAAAGGGCATGAACCATTTTTGTGCGCCGAGCGCCACAGCAACGCTAAACACCCCAGCGATGACCATTGGTATAAAAACGATTAAACCGCCCAAGCCCATTGAACCCGGCGTGTGCGTCCAGAGTAATGTGAGTGCTTCTGTAATGCAGACGCAGATTAAGGGGAGGGCCAATATAAGGACGACTGCATTGCTAAAGGCGAACCGAACACCGATTAACTTAAGAATAAAAACCGTCGCGATGCCAACACTATAGCCCGCGATTATGATTCCCAATTGAAACAACATTATATTCCGCCCCTTGATCGTTCCACTCAAACAAAGAGTGTATTTTTATTGATTGAGGTTAGCATAAGGGGAACGGTTCAATATTGAAAGATTGAACAGCTTAACGTGTTCGACATCTGATAATCTATCAATAAGAAATTTTTCGATGACGAAAATCATCTTTACAGTTTATTTTAATGTTGAATTTGAACTCTACTTTTGGTGGAAAATTAATGGAATATTCAAAATGCATGTTATTTTGGGCAACAAAATAGGCATCGGTTCGTAATAGATGTAAAAATTGTAAGGATAACACATGGAAGATCGAGGATTTAAGGTACGGGCGTTGGGCGAAATTGCGATCCGATGTCGAGATAAGAAAGCAATGATGAAGTTTTATGGTGAGGTGATTGGGCTCGAACACCTTGCGGGAGACGTTGATGACACTGTGACATTTTTCAAGATTGCAGAAGGGTTCGGCGGTCACACCAGCGTGCTTGCACTGTTTCGCCATGACCGCGAAACCACCAGGATGCATATCGTTGGAGACCAATTACCTGAAACAGGAGCAGGGTCGTCGTTGCACCACATTGCTTTGTCACTGCCTTATGAAGAACAACAAGAAGTAATGGACTGGTATGAACGGATCAATCAGGATTATAGTGTAAAATTGTTCAATTGGGTTGGGTGGCGTGGGATTTTTACCCGCGATCCTGATGGAAACACAGTGGAGCTGGTGGCATATGATCCTGAATGGTCAGTGGCTTGATCAATAGTTTATTTGAATAAGCTGCGCTCTGTTTGCTGAGCAGGCATTATATGATTTGTTTTTGATTTTACAGTCGCTTTTTATGATGAACTCAAGGCACCTTTGAGTATTGATATTTATATTATTTTCAATCATAAATAAACATATAGTATGCAGCGTCGTCGAACTCGTAAGTAGGTATTGAAATGTCAGCTTTCAACCCAAAGCGGAAGTTAGCAAAAGTAAACTCTCTATTTGATCCAGCCAACCTAATCGATAAAAAAATGTCAGAACTTCATCATCCTGTAAGGAGAATAAAACATGGCAAGATGCACTGCGCCTGTGCGAGGACACAGTTCGGCCGCCGCTGCCGCAAGTTGTCCCGCATGCCGTTATAGAAGTGGCGGCTATCGCAGCAGCTACGGCTCATCATACCAATCGTATGGCAGTAATAATAGTAGTAGCTATGGAAACAGCAGCAGTGTTAGATCCACTAGCAGCGCAAGGCCCCGTTGGTCAAAGGCAGGTTCGTCGGTATCTTACACACCTGCACAAATCCAGTCACTCACTCCGGTGAGAGAAGCCGTTGAGGTTCGAGCGGCAACGCAACCTGACCTTCGAGACGCCTTCCTATGCCATGCGTGGGATGATCGCAAAGGGCCAGCTAAAGATCTGCATGATTTGCTTGAGAAGGCTGGTGTTAAAGTCTGGTTCAGCGAGAAGGACCTTGGGCTCGGTGTGCCAATGATGCGTGCCATCGACAAGGGACTAGCAAACTCTCGAATTGGACTTGTGTTGGTAACCCCTGCGATGTTGAATCGCCTACCTAAAGAAAGCGTTGCTGACAAAGAGCTTTCTGCACTACTGGCGGGTAATCAGCTTATTCCAATTGTACACAACACTTCATATGAAGCTTTACGCAATGTTAGCCCATTGCTCGCGTCCAGAACTGGCCTAGATACTACTGAAGATACAATGGCAGAAGTCGCGAAAAAAATTGCTGAACTGGTCGAAGTCTAACTTTGTGGTTTTGTGCTCAAACAAACGAAGCCAAAAGAGCAGTTAAAAGCTAGTCCTTTAAAAAACCGGTTTTGGCACCATCAGTTGGAAACGACCCGAAGTAGATATTATGCCCTCAATATTTTCCTAATATTCTAGTAAGAGTTTACGGCTAAGTTTACGAAGATAATTTATCTTTATATCAATAGATTACATGTTGGTGAAGGGATAGGTGAGGACAGAAAAGGTAATTAAATAATGATCAGCGAAATTATGATCAAGAACATCAAAGGTATCTCAAACAAGACTTTTAAGGTTCAAATACAACCTAATAAGCCCAATATCCTTGTCGCCCCAAATGGATTTGGTAAAAGCTCGATTGCCACTGCCTTCTCATCAATGAACAGTAGTCGGCTCAATCTTGATGAAAAAGATCATCATAAAGAGGACATTTCCCTCTTGCCAGAGCTTAGCGTTACACTCAAAGGGCAAAAGCTTACTGCTGATCAAACCAAGAATGATATCCGTAATGAATATGACATTTTGGTAATCAATAGTGGGCTTACGCCAAAAGCTAAAAAGGGATTCAGAGGGAGTGTTTCCTCCAGTTTGGAAGTGCAATCGATCCAAATTTGTAAGATTCCTGATAAAGCTGATTTTAGCTATAAAGTTGGCGATATTAGAGCTGCCTTTGGCACAAACGGGAAGATTCTACCAAATATATCTCAGCTCCTAAAAGATACTATTCTACCTTATGTTGTCGAAGGTATTGATTTCTCTAAATTTAGCCAAAAACGTATCAAAAATGCGATAGCAGCAGTAAAAGACAAAATTAATGAAAGAGACGGTAGTTCCGAAGCGATAAAAGGCTGGATTGGTGAGAATTGCTTCGCTGACTTTGAAGCAATAAGCCCTTTAAATGAGCTAACTGAACTTCTCAGAAAATTAGGAAAAGAAATTTCACATGTGGACAGCTTTTTAGTCACCTACCAACTTGCAGAAATACATGTCGCTGACACAAAGAAATTTAAACGTGCTATAGAATGGTTAAGATATTCGTCTATTAAAGATCATTATGATCATTTGCTGTCTAATTTCTGCAGCTCTGGATGGCAATGGGCTAAAATTAATGAGGACAAGAAAAAGAAAACTCTATCGATCATTTTTCCGAAAGCTCATCAACTCTCTAATGGGCAAAGAGATATGATAACTCTTGTCGTTCGTTTGCACAAAACCCTATACGAAGGGACAAAAAAGCCTTTAATTTTGATCATTGATGAAGTTTTTGATTACCTAGATGATGCAAATTTGGTGGCATTCCAGTACTACGTTACTTCTATTATTGAGGCTTACAAAGATCGTAAACAAGAAATCTATCCAATAATACTAACTCATCTCGATCCTGGTGTGTTCTTTGATTTTTGTTTCAATAAACACAAAATTCAGGTCACTTATTTACTAGCCGGGTCGACTGGAAAATCTAAAGACACGCTAAAATTAATTGAAGTGCGGGATACTAACGAACAACTCAAAGAGAGATTAGAGAAGTACTGGTTTCATTATCATACTGACCCGGACGAATTTCTGGGCGAAACCTGGCCAGGCAATTTGCCTGATGGGTGGAGATCTTCAAATAATTTTCATGCATACACTAATAGTGAATTGGAACGCTATCTCGGTAGCAAAAAATATGATCCACTAGCCGTATGTTTTTCAGTTAGAGTTAGCATCGAAAAACTCGCCTACGTTCGTCTTTCTCAGCAAGATGATCAAAATGAATTCATAGATAACGTTAGAAATACTAAGAAAAAAATAAATTTTGTAGCAAGTAAAGGAGCAGATATCCCTGAAATCTATTTTTTACTTGGCCTGATATACAATACAAATCTTCATTGGAAACAGGGGCGAGACTATATATCTCCGCTCGTAGCAAAGCTGAACCATCCTACGATTAAGCAAATGATAATGACAATTACAGACACAAGCGACCAAGAAGAATGAGTATTCCAAGATAAAGTTGATCAGACCATTTTTCAATCCATCAGAGTGCGAAAGAGGATAAGTCTATTTAAAAAAAAGATTTTGTTGAACTAACTTCCGCTTCTGGCACGAAACACTTATAACCATGGCCCGATTTATAGTTGCATAAAAAGTGAGCCGAGAATTATGATTTCAAGCTCATTATCATTTAATTCGAGCCGAGACTAATTGTAAGCTTCCGGTCTCCCCCGCCTATATCTCACTTTATAATCTTTAAATGTAGGCGGGGGAGACCGGATGCTTACAAATTATACATACGGATAACAGGAAAAGGAAACATAGGGCATGAAGCCAATAATAATTGATGCGGCCACTATTTTTGATCCAGCTAGGCTGTTAGCTGTATTAGCGTCTGTGGATATCAGACACTCGGAAGTGTGGGTCTCACAGCGTTATGATCACTTTAAAGAAAAAGATTTTATTACTGGATTTGGTACGGATAGCAAATTTGCCCTTCTTCCAGACAAAAATGGTAAATTCAAAGCAGACCCTCTGGATATACCGCTACCAAATGAAAAGTTAGACCCAAAGTCAAACATGACTGGCCCCAAAATATTGCGTTGGGCTCTCGACAAGGGAATGGTGGTTCCCAAAGATTTATATAAATATGAAGAACTTGCTATTGAGCTGGAAGTTGAAAACAATATTAGTCATTTGTCCGAGGCTATTATGCTTGGCCCCCCCGCTGAATATGATATTCGTGCGGGTAAAGAAAGAACTGAAGAATACCTTGAGAGAGCCGGAAAAGATACACTTGGACCTGAATACGCGTGGCGATTAGAACCTTACGGAATAGGTCATGGCTTAGGGTTAATTTTGGCCGCAGCAAAAGAGGACAATGTTGAACCATTTATCAGTCATCCAAATTTTCGCGATAATATCTCATCCCATAACTACACGTATTACAAACGCGGAAAAGAACTTGGCTCAGCATTTGGAAAAGAGACTCAGGAAACTAATTACGATATCGAAGAGTCACTCAAATTGGCCAATAAGTTACTCACAAGCCCTGAGCCGGTAGATATTTCACAGGTAGCTTTTTATTTAAGTCAAAGAGAGCGAATAGAGTCTATCGCCGGAATTATTACTGCATCCAAGGAGTTAGAAACAAGAAACAAAGATTTAGGAATCATAACAAGTAAGACTGTGGGGACTTATGTTTTCGATGTAGCATTTTTTGGAGGGATCCCAGTATCTACAGGACTAGTATCATTATATGATATTGGGGCTCGTTTTTTCAAAACAAAAAAATAGAAAAGATAGAGTTCAAAATCTGCGCCTAGGTTGAAGTTCTGAAAAAAAGGAAGACGGGGCTTTATTACGGTTCCGTTGCAAAAAAAACTCAGACTTATTCTTCAACGATTATATGTATGAATTCTTGTTCTTTTTACACTTAAATAGTGAAACAAAAAACGCTCTGGACTTATGAAACAAAGCGTTTTTACTTTTGAAACATTATTTATGGAACAAACTCAAATACAGTTCAATTTGAAACAAGAAATTTACAGGAAAATTTATAATGTTGTTTTCTTAATGTCTAACGTCCGCTTCTGGCACAAAGCGGTCCTCACTGTTCAGATGGCAGAACGACAATTCTGAGAACAACGTGACCAAACTCAAATATCGGTCAATTACTTAACTGGGCGTATTACAGACCTTCGCGCGGCCTCAAACTTTTAGGTCCAATTTTCAAAAAGCAGTTATTCGACCACCAATTGAGGAAAACTTACTGGCAATGGCGGCAAAAAACCCTTTTTTCTATATACTGCATCCAACCCGAACGGATGCTACAAGCATTAATCTGACATTACCGCGCTTGCAGGGGAGGCCATTTCCGAATTAGTCACGCACCTCAACATCTGGTTAAGCGATCCATTGGACAAGGTCTTGTTGCGATATAGCTCATTAAGCCGAATGTGATGTGCTTCGCCGAACTCATCCACTTCCAAGCCACATCTTTCTATACGGGGCCTACAGCGCGGGCTTGTCCTGCTACAACTACCGCGGCGTCCCGGATCGTGGTTGCAACAATTTCAGCAGTATCATGACTACCCAGGGCGCGAGCCATGTTCACACCACCTGTCAATATGCCCAGAAATGCCCAGGCACGTTTAAGGCGTTGTTCTGTTGTGCCGCCTTCCAACCCTTCGGATACCAAGTTGGCAATCCGTGTCATTTTTTCCAGATAGATCGCCTGTGCGCTTTCTTCGGCACGCATGGTACCCACGGTGAGCGCAGCCATAGCGCATCCGCATTCGCGATCTGTTCGATGTGCTGAATCAAGGTAATATTCGGCAAAAGCGACCAGCCAGTTCTTACCGTGATCGCGCTGACGGGCCGGCATGTTTTCAAGCACCTCGTCCAGACCGTCACCGAGGACAATTTCAAAGGCTGAAGATTTTGATCCCAGATGCGTATAGAAGGCTCCTGAAGTGACACCGGCTGCTTCTGCTATACCATCCAACGCAAACGCCAACGCCCTGAAATCCATCCCGACGAAAACTTCTGCTGGCCGCTCGCCGGATTCGTAAATTTGTTGCTTCACGTTTGCTGAGTTTTTCCATTTTTCATACAATATAACGATCGTTATTTTTATATTGACAACGATCTTACTCTCACTTACATATAAATTTATAACGATAGTTATATTTTAAAAGCTTCACAACTGCAAGCCCGTTGGTATGCAGAAAAACAGAAACGGAATATTAACATGACACAACCAAATTTTCCCACAGAACACTCAACACGGCGCAATATGCTACAAATGTCTGCGATTGGTGCGGGCGCAGCTCTATTTGGCGTAACGGCAAGCGGTTCTGCTAAGGCCACTACTCAGACTGACACATCTCAGGCGGCATTCGTTTACACCGAGGTGCAACTTTCTATACCATTCGATCAGGCACCTTGGAAAAGAATTAGTGATCAAATTCTCAAGCAGCCAGGCTTCATAAGCAAAACATGGTTGTCAGGTACGCCCAACAATTCTGTAGGTGGCTTTTATGCGTTCGATACGGTCGCGAATGCGCAGAAATTCGTAACTGGCTATTTCCCCTCAGAAGTACGGGAGTTCAGTGTCGGCCACACAACCCGGATTTTCAATGCGAATGTAGTCCGCGACGCCAGCATAGATATGGGGTCTCCGGATTTTGGAATCAAAGCCGGGGCCAAGCCGGGCGCGTTTGTCTACACTGAAGTACAGTTAATTATGCCCTTTGAGGACATGCCCTGGGGTGAGCGTAACTCTGCTCTGCAGTCGCAAAAAGGCCTAAAGTCCAAGACTTGGTTGAGCGGTTGGAACACTCAAACAATAGGTGGCTTTGATGCTTTTGATACAATTGAGAACGCTACAGAGTTCGCGGTCAATGCTTTTCCTGAAACTGCCAAAAAGCTGAATGCTGCGTTTTATACACGGGTGTTTGATGCCAACGCTACCGAGGAAGCCAGCCGATATCTTAACTCACCTTATTATGCTGCTACTTGACGTGCGTGGTAGCCATTGGGTGTTGAAGAACCCTTTCTAATCGAAGGAACGTTCATATCGTTGATGGCACAACGAGTATTCTATAGCGTTATAATGAACCACTATCGGCCGCAGCCGGTAGTGGTGATACATGCACCGAAAAGCTATGTTTTAGGTATTAAAAGGGCTCGGAGGTGTCGTTTTGTCTATTAAGGGGAATAGCCGATAAGAGACATTGCCTTAAAGTCTGAGGAGTTCGCCTAGACCAGGAATAAGTCATCCGGAAGGTCAGGCAGATGCGCTCACCTGTTGGTTTGTTGGTCTTGGGGATTTGGTGTAGCCAATAGTGCTGGGTTTCGCCCTTCATCAATAACAAATTTCACGCCTGCAAGTTGATATCGAACGGCAGGGTCACGCCTGACTTTGGCTTGAATTGGAAAACCCGATCACCGCCAAAACTGAGAGAGGCGATGGCAGGATTTATTCCCAACTCTGCCTCATCATCCGCATGCCAGGCGACGCTGTCGCGCTCATGACGGTAGAGATTGCAGAGCGCGTTATTATAGGTCAATCCAGTAAGGTGTTCTGCCCGGTCCTTGAGACGTAACAGCAAAGGCGTCATCGGTCTCGCTGGCATGTGCAGGCGTGAATAGGTATAGGGTGAATCTCCATACCTTTGTTGTAAACGGGGGGGGACGGTCCGGCCATGTAAGGAGATTTGCGCCTGTTGCCAATCCAGATCGGTTTTTATCTGCTCAAAATCTCTGCGCTTTCATTTGCCGATAGGCCTGAGGGAAACAAGAAATATCTGCTTGTGGGGCGGATATTGGGTTGGGCTTGTCACAGGCATTCTTGTTTCCACTCATTAACCTAACGGTTCTATGAACTGGCAGTCGCGGCCCAAGCGGCACGGTTGGCTTCGCTATCTTCATTTGAACCAAGGAAAACTTGATAACTCTCTGGGTCGAAGGTGACGGGCACCAATGTGATGTCTTCTCTATGAAGCTCTATGCGTGCCCGGGTGATAACTGTGCTGTAGAGCTTGTGATAGCGAAATATCTTGTATAAATCCGGTTTCCATTCTTTAAATAATTTATTGCCGAGGTATCGTATAACGGGAACGCTTTTCGGCTTACCTTTGGCTTCGACGATATCGTCGACGGTCGCGAGAACATCTTCCACATAATCCTCAACTGTTTCTTCGAGTTTGAGCAATTCTGCGGCCTTGTCATCAGGGATTTCGGAATTTCCTTTTATCCAGCTAAAAAGATCTTTTGCCTGGACTCTGAGAACGCCTGCGGCCTCCCGATGGGTCAAGCCCATTCCAAAGATAATATCATCCATTTGATCGGGGGTAAGTTTTGACAATTTATAACATCCTGTTTTCTGAAGGTGTTGTTAGAGTAACGTGAACAGTAAGAGCAATAAAGTTACAAAGCTTCATCCGTGTAAAAATTAGGGGATGGTATGAAGCCTGATTGTTCTGGCGAACCGGACGAAATCTGAAAATATTCCAAATCAAATCCAGATCAAGGGACACCTTATTTGCTTGAAGGCTATATGTAGAGAATGCCTCTTATCGTTCTGCTTATAGCAGATTTATATCCGCTCTGGGATCAGTATTATTTCCCTCGGCTAAATTTTTCAGGTTTTTAAACTTTTCAATTTCAAACTTTCCAATTTTGGGGGGTAACATGAACGATAGTATCGCCATCACTGACCATCACATCGCCGTCTTGAATATTTACCTGCAACTTCATTGAGCGACTGGCTAACTTTTCGAGCTCACTGGTGTCTGCCTTTGAAAAGTTTGTAACCTGAAGATTATCAAACCGGGTCGTTTTGTTTTTGGTTTTCTCCCACCACATCTCTGCGGTACTGCCGCCGTAACAATAGACAACCACTTTTTGGGCCTTGCCACAGGATTGTCGGACAATCTTTTCACCTGGCAGGCCCAATGCTACCCACAGCTCTATCTCGCCACTCAGGTTTTTCTGCCAGATGTCCGGCTCATCATCGGTTGAAATACCCCGGGTAAATTCCAATTGCTCATGGGCATTCAGGGCAAAGCCAAGCATACGCACCATCAAGCGTTCATCCTTTTCCGAAGGATGTTTGGCAACGGTCAGATTATGGGTCTCGTAATAGTGACGATCCATATCGGCAACGGAAAGTTCAACTTTATAAATGGTGGCTTTCTGCGCCATGTTTTGTGCCTGTTCTGATTTTGCCTGTTTAGATTAATTCCGGGATGGGAAATAATCTGGGGTCTATGATTTATATGAGGCTCTTGATTAAGGTTAGTGAAGATAGAGATGTGTAGTGGGTCTGGTGGCTTTGGGAAAGCAGATAACGACAGGGCTGGGCCAGACACGGTCCGGTTTTCGTATTCCGCTATCTAAATCCCCATCTAAATCCCCATCTAAATCCCCATCTAAATCCCCATCTAAATCCCTTGTCAGAAACTTCGGCGTTGTTTTCGTGTGTCTTTTCTATTCATGACCCAAATTCCACCAACGACGAAAGCGAAAAACAAAATATGGAGCCAAAGTTTTGGCCCGGTTTGGGTGTTTAATGCCGATAAGGTATCAAATGAAGGAAACTGTTTGGTGTTGACGAGTTTTACAACCCATTCGTTGGCAGGGGTTGCGGTAAGGGTCGTTGCCCAACCCAAGAACATGATTTGACCAAGGCTAACGAATACTGAGCGATTAAAATTAAATATGAGAACAGAAAGCAGTGTGTAAACAAGTGAAACCCCAACATGCACGCCCCAAGACAGGATAAGGGCGGTAGTATCGCCATAACCACCATGGGCAATATATGCTGCGGCATGCCGAGACGTTAAGGTTTGCATACCAAACAGAGGCTGCACCAGGATAAATGTGATGCTGGCAATAAGGCCCACCATTATGGTCGTAACAAGAATATTTTTTTGCAATGTATTCAACTCTGCTAAAATTTTAAGATCAATAGATGGTAGTGATCAGTTTAAGGAAAAGGCTTATTTGAACCTTTCCTTCAAAACTGAGATTTAAATTCACAAGTGGTCATTATACACACTGAATACTAGTCTCTGGCTCAATACGACCCTCGGGCTTAATACTAGTCTCCTGGCCTAATTTAATTGATGATTTCTTTTGTGTTCCAGATCTTAATCAGCACAGGTTTAACTAGCAAAGGTTTAACCGGTACAGACCTTAACCAGTAAAGCCCGGAGCTGATCACGCTCGACCTTTGTCAGGTTGCTCAACATATCTTCTTCGGTTTTGACGTGGGTGAGGACCATGGCATCGGCGAGGGCGAAGCCGTCATCTGTTAGCGCAACTTTGAGGCCCCTGCGGTCGTTCGGGTCCATCATGCGTTTGATCAGGCCGCGCTTTTCCAAACGGTCGAGGCGGTTGGTCATGGCAGAAGTCGACAACATCATGTCTTTGGCAAGGTCAGACGGGGACAGGGTTTTGCCGATGCCTTGTCTGCGCAGGGTCAAGATCACATCAAATCCGGCAAAGTCCAGATCGTAGTTAGACAGGTTCGCCAAAACGCCTTGGCGCAATTTTTCTCCTGCGCGCCAAATCTCTCCGCATACCGCCATTGGACTTGGATCGAGATCAGGACGCTCTCGCCGCCACTGATCCAGAATATTGTCCATGGGGCCGCCGCAATAGGATTTGTCTTGTGAAGGCTTGTTGCTGGATTCCGGGTGTGGGTCTTGACTCATAACAAAATGCATCCTATATAATTTGACGTCAAACAATTTGATATCGAATTACCATGTATCAAAATATCCTAAATAGAGATACATAAGGTTCATCTAAAAGTAAAGGAGCATGCGATGACAAAAACAATGAATGCGGACCGGATTTCTGAGTACCCGATCGAACCGCTTTTCCTCGACCGCTGGTCACCGCGGGCTTTTGAGGCCACCGTAATACCTGCTTCTGATCTTTTGACCATCCTCGAAGCTGCGCGCTGGGCACCGTCTGCGTTTAATGTGCAGCCTTGGCGTTTTCTCTATTCACAGCGGGATGACGCGCACTGGCAGCAATACCTGTCCTTGCTTGATCCGTTCAATGAAAGCTGGGCACAACATGCTTCTGCGTTGGTGTTTGTTCTCTCAGACACGGTGATTTCAGGTGATGAAAGCCGTCCGGACAGCGTGTCTAATTATAACAGCTTTGATACCGGGGCAGCCTGGGCGCAGCTTGCGTTACAGACCACAGCACTTGGTTATCAGGCCCATGGCATGGCCGGGGTCCATTTCGATAAGTTGCGCGAAAGTCTTTCCATACCAGAGCGGTACAAAATCGAGATCGCGGTTGCGATTGGCAAACGTGCTGATCCCAAGATGCTGCCGAAAGAGCTTCAGGAGCGCGAAGCTCCCAGCCAAAGGCGCGCCATTGAAGAGATCGCCTTTACGGGGGCTTTCCCCAAATAGGCCAATTACGGGCCTTTCTTAAGAATTAAGCAGAGCCAACTTACGTAGCCAGGAAATTAGAGAGTAAGCAGTTATGTCATTATCTAGTGAAAATACAGCCAAACCTTCTGGTTCAGGTGTCATGCAGAGCTCCGCTGTTCTGCTGCTTTTGACCGGCACGATGATCGGCTTCAATTTTCCACTGGGTAAAATTGCGGGGGATGCAGGCGTATCTCCCATGCTGTGGGCGCTGCTGGTTTCGCTTGGCGCGTCGGGAATGTTGCTTCCTGTTCTGTTGGTCAAGCGTCAGTTGTCTCTGCCACGGGGGCGCACGCTGCGCTACGTTGTGATCTCGGGGTTGATCTCCTTTGTATTGCCAAACTTGTTACTTTTCAGTGTTATTCCCCATGCGGGATCTGGTTATACCGGGCTGATGTTTGCCCTGTCGCCTGTCTTTACCCTGAGCCTGGCGGTGTTGTTTCGGATGAAAACCCCAAGCATATTGGGGATCGCGGGCATAACAACGGGGTTGATCGGGGCGGTGATTGTGAGCATCACCCGCGGATCTGCGCCCGAAGCCCCGGACTTGATCTGGATCGGGGCCGCGATCCTCATCCCCGTGGCGCTGGCGTGTGGAAATATCTATCGCACAATCGATTGGCCCGAAGATGCACAGCCAAACGTTCTGGCTTTCTGGAGCCATGCTTTTTCGGTTGCGGTCTTTATCGTGCTGTTGTTAATCACAAACGGATCACTGCCCATAAACGAGCTGGCCTTTGCGCCGACTGCGGCCGCTGCACAAATCATCATCGCGGGGCTGACCTTTCCAGTGTTCTTTAAACTCCAGCAAAAAGGTGGCCCTGTGCTCCTGAGCCAGATCGGCTACGTCGCCGCCGCCGTCGGTCTGATCACCGCGACATTTATCTTGGGCGAAAGCTACAGCCTGATGACCTGGGTCGGGGCAGGCGTGATCGCCTGTGGGATCGCGATAACCGTTGTGGCGCAGATTAAGGAACGGTTGTAAGGGTGATTTTGGGGTGCGCCCGCCGCGGCGGAAAATAATGATTACATAGTTGCATAAAATTGAATGTAAATATTATGAGTTACCAAGCAATAACAGAGAGATAAGTGACGTTATCTTTAAAAGAAGATTGTTGGTATTTTTACCTTGCCTATTTCAGTTTTAAGTAGAAGATCTCTCCCTGATATTTTATGCGTCGGCATTAATATTTATCGTTTGGGATATGTATTTATTGAGTGTCTGCTGTTTTTGAAGCGTGCACTTAAGTTAAAGCAGAATTGGTTAGTTATAATGATTAAAAATGTTTTTTGGATAGGGGCCGCGTCGATTTTGTTGAGCGCGTGTGCCGTTCCAGGTAAGGTCGCGAAACCTGTTGAAGCACCCGTTTCTAAGGCTGCTCAAGAAGAAGCGCAAAAGCAAACAATTGCAATTCCTGAAGTTAATCGCCTGAAGCGCAAAGTTGCAATCGCACGCTTTTCTAACGAAACAAGATATGGGAAAACCTTCCTGCGGGATGGTGAGAATGATCCCTTGGGCAAGCAGGCGACTGATATGTTGTCTTCCCGCCTGGTCGAATCTGGGAAATTCCTGGTGTTTGAACGCCCGGATATCGAGAAGGTTAAGAAAGAACAAGAATACACTCAAGCTTCAAACTTGATTGGTGTTGATACTCTTATCGTTGGATCCGTCACAGAGTTTGGCCGTAAAACTGTCGGTAAAAGCGGATTTTTAAGCTCGACCAAAAAACAAGTCGCGCGTGCCAAGGTGGAAGTTCGCCTTGTCGACAGCAAGACAGGCCACGTTTTCTTTTCTGCCAATGGTGCTGGCGATGCAAGTAACGAAGCCAACAATGTCGCTGGTTTTGGTAATCGGTCTGAATATGACGCGACTTTGAACGATAAAGCAATTGCGGCAGCGATTGCCTCGGTTATGAACGAAGTTGTTCGCAAACTTGATGAGCGTCCGTGGCGCACAGATATTTTGAAGCTGGAAGGCAAAACCGTCTTTATCAGCGGTGGAGAGCGGCAGGGGCTGTCTGTTGGAGATACCCTTGATGTCATGAAAGCCGGGGAAACTATTCGCAGTGGTCAAAGCGGATTTGATATCGAGTTGCCAGCAGCAAAAGTCGGATCCCTGAAAATAGTAAGTTTTTTTGGCACCGATGAAACCAACGAAGGGTCTGTGGCTCAGGTTGTGGACGGTGAACTTGGTAATATAGACGTAAGCGGATTTTTTGTTGCTGAAGGAGCAAACTGATGCGGACTTTTATCGTTTTACTTTCAGCAATGTTTCTTTTGTCGGCCTGTGTTCCGGCAGAGACAACGAGGACCCTTGATGAACGCCCGAGTGTTGGTTTTGCCAACGTGCCAAAAGATGCTGAGATCTTTGTGGATGGCTTGAGCATGGGCCTTGCTGGTGATTTTGACGGAGAGTCTCGCAGCCTGACTCTGATAAACGGCAGCCATAAGATTAAGCTGATGCAAAATGGGCAGGAAATCCTTTCACAGGACGTCTATCTGAACGGGCCTTCTGTCACGATTTTGCGGCCGTAAGTTATTTATTTTTTGGGGGGAAATGATGCGAAATTATATGCGCATGGGATTTCTTGTGGGAACGGCTGTTTTATTATCAGCCTGTGTCGTACAGGAAAAATATCACTGGGGAAGTTACGAGCAAGACCTGCTGACTTATTACCGCGATAGTGACAAGGAAACTGTATTGGTAACAAACCTTAGTGAGATGATCACCAAGGGCGAAGAGAACGGTAAGGTTCCACCAGGCATTTATGCGGAATACGGTTATCTGTTACTTGAGAGCGGCCAGGCCAAAGACAGTATTTTGTTCTTTACCAAGGAACAGGAAACCTGGCCTGAATCTACAACCTTGATGAGCGCGATGATACGTGTTGCTGAAGGGGAGGCGAAGAAGCAATGAGATTTATAAAATTGTTTAGCCCCATCTTGGTACTTTTGGTTCTTGGTGCCTGCCAGCATGTGGCGGAACCTTATGATTATACTAAGTTACGTGCAGAGGATCCCCATTCAATCCTTGTGGTCATGCCCGTGAACAAAAGTGTTGAAGTTGAAGCGCCTCATTATTTCCTGTCCACGATTAGCCGCCCTGTTGCGGAGAAAGGGTATTACGTTTTTCCAGTAAATTTGGTGAAACGGATCATGGAAGAAGAAGGAATGTCTGATGCTGATCTGGTCTATAACTCGGACCCGACAGTCTTAGGGGAGCTATTTGGCGCGGATTCAGTTCTCTACATCTCAATTGATGAGTGGACTTCGCAATATATTGTTTTAGATGCCCGGACCACTGTCAGCTTTTCCTATACGCTCAAGAGTGGCGAAACCGGAGAAACCATATGGGAAAGTGCTTCGACGATTTCCTATTCTCCTAATGATGGGAATTCAGGTGGCGGGCTTGCTGGCCTCATCGTACAGGTTGTTGCCTCTGCGATTGAAAAAGCATCCCCGAACTACATTCCTTTGAGCCGACGCGCTAATTTTGCTGCGGTAAATACAAAAAACCAGGGATTGCTTCCTGGGCCATACCACAAGGATTATGGTGTGGAGACACCGTTACCCTAGCCGATGGTTCGTATTTCAAATTAGAAAAGAAGGAGAAGGTTGAATTTTCGACCTTCTTTTTTTTGGGAAATTTAGTGTCGAGATGTTTATCAGCCCGCCATCTGCACTGAACGCCTGTATGTTGCTGGAGCTTTGAGGTGGTGTTTTTTGAACACACGGCTGAAAGCGGCTTCGGACTGGTACCCGACCTTTTCTGCGATTTCGATGATGGACGTATCTGTATTGGCGAGTTCTTGTCGTGCGATTTGCATGCGCCAATGGGTGATGTACCCCAGAGGTGGCATGGTGACGTATTCTGAAAAGCGAGCCACAAAAGAGGTCCGTGACATTCCTGCGATTTGGGCGAGTTCTTCAAGCGCCCAGGGATGACCCGGAGTCTTGTGGATCTCGGTGAGGACGCGGGCAATACCGGGATCGGCAAAGCCTGCCAGCACGGGAGCATTTTTGCCTTCATTTTCGAGATAAGATCTTAAAGCCTGGGCAAAGATGATTTCAGACAGTTTCATCGCGATTAAATCGCTGCCCATTTGTTCCCGGCCCGCTTCATTCCCGATAATCTTGAGGGTGTTTTCCATCCAGGCCCCGGAAACCGCGCCGTAATTTTTTATATGTATGTGGGCGGGTAGAGCATCGATCAACAGGTGTTGGGCGTCTTTCCCAAATGCAAAGTGTCCGCATATGAGTTGGGTTTCGTGGTGGGTGCCAAACTCGCCATAGACCAGCGCGCCCGCTCCGGTAAAGCCGGATTGTTCGACGACGGTATCCAGTGATGTTGCCGGGTTTTCTGTGTTGGGATCGCAAAAAAGCGTATGTGCTGCACCTCTCATGATAATCAACAAGTCACCCTGTTCCAAGAACACAGGTGGTTTATCTGGTTCAATTCGCACGAGACAACGGCCCTGATGGGCAAAGTGAAATCTGGCCACGTTTTCAAAAGAAGGGACGCGGATGCTCCATGGCGAAGTAAAGGAGGTTCGAAAATACAAAGTCCCGGCCATTTGCATGCGAGAGAGTATGTCGCTGAGTAAATCCATCTATGAGCCTTTTGTTTGTTAAGTAGACTATACCTTAAATTTTAAAATATTGATAAATTTTGGACGATTGATCAAGAATTTAGAATTTATGGTCATTCATCAAACTGAATTTATATCGTTCAATAGATTTTCTGCAGGGTGGGTTAACTAGATCTGCATCACAGAATTTACGAAGGATATTGATTATGAAGATCAAAACATCACTGCTGGCCTTTGGCCTTTCGGCTTTTCTTTTTCAGGGAATAGCTCAGGGGGATGCTCGGGCAGATGCGCCAGAAGATCTCAATGATCTTGAGATTGCGCATGTGGCATATACTGCTGATAATATCGATATCAGGTATGCGCATCTTGCTTTGGGGATTTCAAAAAATCCGGCAATTCATGAGTTCGCAAAAACGATGATCCGTGATCATAATGCGGTTAATGAGCAAGCATTGGCGCTTCTTGCCAAACTCAAAGCGCAACCGCAGGATAATTTCTTGAGTAAGACTTTGGTGTCCAATTCTGAAAAGCTCGTTGATCAAATGAGCAAACTACGTGGCGCTGAGTTTGATAAGTTTTATGCCGAAAACGAATTGGCTTATCACAAGGCGGTAAACGGGTTGGTTGAAAACGCCTTTATTCCAAACATTGAAAATGCTGAAGTTAAAGCCCTCTTCAAAGCAGGTCTTGAAATTTTCAAAGCCCATGAAGGGCATGCTGCAATGATGGTAAAAAAGGTACAATAGATCATGCAAGCCACAAGGCGACAGGTCTTGGGAAAGGCCGCGGCAGCATTTGCTGTTGCGGCTTTTGGCCCCTCCATTCTCAGTAAACGCGCCCGTGCTCAATTCCCTGAGCAACACCGTGTGGAAATCACGGGGTTTAATTTTGTACCAGATAAATTGAGTGTAAGATCTGGAGATACCATCACCTGGATCAATCATGATATCGCACCGCACACAGCCACTGCAGATGATGGCTCTTGGGACACGGGTGAGGTGGGCAAAGGTGAAGAGAGGAGCCTTTTGGTTACCACTAATATGTCTTCGACTTATTTCTGTCAGTTCCATCCCATGATGAAGGCGCGTTTAACCGTTACGGTGATTGACGGCTGACGAATATATCGTGAAACCATCTTGATTTTCATTTTATATTTCATATATTAGATCGAACGATCTTAATTGTATGGGCAATGGTATGGCGCGTGTTCGGGAGTTTGATGAGACTGATGCTTTGGAAAAGGCGATGGGTCTTTTTTGGCAAAAAGGCTATTCAGATACATCCGTCAGAGACCTCGTTGAACATACGGGGGTCGCGCACGCTGGGCTTTACACGGCCTTTGGTGGAAAACGCGAACTCTACCAAGCCACCTTGGATCACTACAATCTTACCTATGGCAACATGCTCTTTGGTCCGATGGAAAAACCGGATGCCTGTCGGGCGCAAGTTGAAGAGTTTTTCTATTTCATTCTTCGGGCTGTGAAGTCTGAAACTTTTAAAAACGGCTGCATGATGTGTAATACGGCGGTTGAGTTTGGCAATGATACTCTTGGCAACAGCGGTTCAATAGATGTGCTCGCTGTTGCCAGTGCCAATGTCGAGCGTATGACTACGGCTTTGGAAAATGCCCTCAAACGCGCCCTTGCCGATGGGGAGGTGAGAGATGATCTCGATCCTGTTGCAACGGCCAGTTTTTTTTGCACGGTGTTTTACGGCATAGCCGTTCTGTCCCGATCAAAAACCAATCCCAAGCGAATTGAGGACACGATCGATATGGCGCTGGCTACACTGGATTAACTCTGCACTTAAGAGTTACAGATGGTTGGCGTCTTTTTTTATCAATAAAAGATCAATTGATCTTAAATGGAGAATTTACATGCCAAGTTTTGAAAATGAATATTACGAGCTTAAAGGGTTACTCGGCAGGATCGAAAATGGGTTGGAGAAAATCGGGGCATCGAGAGATCAGGTATCGCTGGGCCAACTCGCCCAAGTGGATGAATTCCATTTTCGAGGGCTCGCGGCCACCAAAGAACTCATCGGGCAGTTAAAGGTCGGAACAGGAGATCATGTTCTTGATGCGGGTTCTGGTCTTGGTGGCCCGGCAAGGCAGCTGGCAGTGGCAAACGGATGTCGGGTAACGGGGGTGGATCTGAGTACAGAATACTGCGCAACAGGGCGTGCGTTAAACAAGTGGGTTGGCCTGCAAGATCTGGTGAGGCTGGATCACGGCGATGTCACGGACCTGAGCCGATATGAGGACAATAGTTTTGATGGTGCCTGGACCATACATGTTGGTATGAACGTGGAGAACAAGGCGAAATTTTACGCGGAAATTTTCCGTGTTCTCAAGCCCGGAACAAGTTTCTTGATTTATGATGTGGTGGCAAAATCAGCGCAACTGCCGCTTTATTTCCCAATGCCCTGGGCTAGAAATGAGAGCAGCAGTTTTGTCGTGACCATTGAAAATTTACGGGAGGAGCTTACAGGCGCCGGGTTTGATTTGGCTGATACCTCTGATCTGACAGCTCAAGGTACCGCATTCATTGAGCAGTTTATTGAGCAGCTGCAACAAGCCGACACACCGCCGCCTCTGGGGTTAAACCTTGTGCTTGGCCCGATCATGAAAGAAATCGTTCCCAACATGAAGCGTAACTTTGCCGAGGGACGCATTGGGTTAATTTCTCTGCTTTGTATCAAACCTGCTTAACGAACAAAGCGGGGCGGAAAGGATGATGTTCTTGTCAGAACCACTTTAGTTTCTTGAAGATTGTTATCTGGGCAAGGACAATCACGATGAGCATGCCAGTAAAAATCCAGAAGGCATTAACATTGTCTCCGCCGGGGATGCCACCAACATTGATACCAAGCAATCCGGTTAAAAAACCGAGTGGCAAAAATATTGCGGCGATAACCGACAGCACATACATGTTTTTATTCAGTTTGTCGGCGAGAATGTTTGCGAGCTCGTCTTTGATGATTTGGGCGCGTTCTCGTATGGCGTCCAAATCTTCAACGTAGCGAATAATATGGTTATAACTTTCCTGGATTTGACGTTTGTCAGTATTGTCGAGCCAATCCATGTCAGACATACGAAGTTGTCCCATCGCATCGCGCTGCGGGGCCATGTAGCGCCTAAAGATGATGGCTTGTTTCCGGATATTAATAATACTTTCACGTATGGATGTATCGGCGTTTTCTAAAATCATTTCTTCTGCGTTATCAACCCGTTCGTCTAATTCAGATAGAACAGGTTCCATATGATCAATCAAGCGTGACGCCAGCATGGAAATAAATTGACCGGCATCTTTGGGGCCTTTGCCCGCTTTTATCTTTGCTTCAATATCGTAAACAGATTTGAGTTGTCTTTTTTGTAAGCTGATAATGCGGTGGCTATCAATCCAAAATCGAATGGAAATCATATCTTCCGGGGCGGCATCTTCATTTAGGTTGACCCCGCGGAAGATGATGAGAGCGCCGCCTTCATTCTCTGTAATACGTGGTCTGGTTTCTTCGGCGGTTAAACTGTCGACGATAAAAGGATCCAGATAGGATATTTCTTTTCTAAGCCACTCTTTAGTGTCGGGATGATTCACATCCAAGTGAACCCATGCGAGTGCATCGTCTTTGAGTTGCTGGCTAATTGCATCACCTGTAAGCGGGATGCCACCACCTTCGCCATCAAATTCATATGAGAGTAGTATATGACTGCCCATTTTAATCCCCTAGTTCTCCATGGAAGTGATTGCGTGACAGCTTTGGCCAAAGAACATACTTCAAACAAGAGCTTAGTGTAACTGATCGTTGAATGAAGAACAAAATATCCCTGTTGAAACTTTTACGAAGGAAATATGAGGTGTTTCAAGGACGGTGGCAGAAATCAAGTTAAAGCATTTACTTTATAACCTAAACGATAATGTGTTTTTAATTTGTTGTAGGTGATTGAGTAAATTCGATAGCCGAGTAAAAAAACTAATGGTCAAACCCTTTTATGGGCACGGTTTGGTTAAAACTGCTTTGATACAAAAGATTAAATTGGTTTGGAATATTTTATAAAATAAATTAATTGAACAGGCTTTGTGTCTGGCTAATGCAAAAAGTGAGGCGTAAGCTGTATAAAATTTCAGGGAATTTAATTTATGACACGCGACAGCTTACAGGGTTTTTTTCTAGCTCTGGCCGCCTTTTTGTGGTGGGGACTTACACCACTTTATTTTAAAGAAATAGCTGTTGCTGATCCTTCTGAAATTTTGAGCCATCGTGTTGTCTGGTCCTTAGCTTTACTTGCAATTTTGTTGCTACTTCGAAAAAGATGGGCAGAGGTTCAGGAAACCTTTCGCAATCCCCGCATTTTGGGATGGCTCCTTCTGAGTGCTTTTTTGGTAGCAACCAATTGGTTGATTTTTATCTGGGCTATTTCCAGTGGACGCCTCGTTGAAGCCAGTCTAGGGTATTACATTAATCCCTTGGTAAATGTTCTCTTAGGTGTGGCAGTGCTGGGTGAACGCCTGAAGACGCTACAGGCTGTTGCTGTCGCACTAGCGGCACTTGCGGTCGGTTACCTGACTTATATTGGCGGAACTTTTCCTTGGATTTCAATAGCTCTTGCGTTTTCTTTTGGGTTTTATGGTCTGATTAGAAAACGGCTTCCGGTCGGAGCACAGGTAGGACTTTTTGCGGAAACTGCAATGGTTGCTCCGCTTGCGATAGGCTATCTTATTTGGGGAGAAATGAAAGGCGAGAACGCTTTTCTATCTCATGGATGGGATTTTGATTTACTGCTGATGCTGTCTGGCGTTGTGACCACGGTTCCTTTGGTTTGTTTTGCGGCGGCGGCACGACGGTTGAACTATTCTACTATTGGAATAATTCAATATGTTGGTCCGACTGTGAACCTTCTTTTGGCTGTATTCTTGTTTGGAGAAGCGTTCACTCAAGTACACGCAATATCATTTGGGGCCATTTGGTTTGCGATTATGCTTTATAGCGGACAATCGTTGCTGGATATGAAGCGGGCAAAAAAACAGGTCGCAATCTAAGAAAAAACTGGGTTTGATAATAGCTCCTGTTACGACCAGTTAACGCCATACGGATTAATCTAAACGGGCAAATTTGTTTTAACCTGATATGTTTTAGCCTTTGGGAAGAACAAGGATCGCGCGGAAGTCGTTGACATTGGTTCTTGTTGGTCCGGTGATGATAAGGTCGCCAATGGCTTCGAAGAAGCCGTATCCGTCATTATTGGCCAAGCGGGCTTTGGCGCTGGTGCCTACTTGTTTGGCGCGCGCCAGTGTGTCCGGCCGGAGGATTGCTCCGGCGTTATCTTCACTACCATCAATGCCATCGGTGTCACAGGCCAGGGCATAGATATCTGCCGCACCATCAAGTTCGACTGCGAGTGCGAGCAAAAATTCGGCGTTGCGACCGCCACGGCCATTCCCCCGAACGGTAACGGTTGTTTCTCCACCAGAAAGCAGGACACAGGGGGCTTGAGCAGGTTGACCATAGGTGGCAACTTGTCGGGCGATCCCTGCCATGACCTTGGCAACTTCTCTTGCTTCACCTTCTATTGTGTCTCCGAGAACGACAGGGGTGATGCCTTTTTCTTTGGACAGCTTGGCGGCTGCAACTAATGAATCCTGTGGGCGAGAAATCATGTGCACGGAGCAATTATCAAAGCAGGGATTGCCGGGCTTTGGTGTATCGTTTTCGTCCTGGGCGATGTGTTGTGCAACCGCAGGGGATGGCACAATGTCATACTTTTCCAAGATCGCACGGGTATCCGCAAAGGTCGTTGGATCAGGTACGGTCGGCCCCGAAGCAATAACATCAGGATCGTCTCCTGGAACATCTGATATTAACAAGCTGACAACCTGAGCAGGGGCCGCCGCGGCGGCAAGTTGACCGCCTTTAATTGCAGACAGATGTTTGCGCACGGTGTTCATTTCAATGATATTTGCGCCTGATTTTAGCAGAGCTTTGTTAATGGCTTGTTTGTCTTCCAGAGAAACGCCTTCTGCTGGTAAGGCGAGCAGGGAGGAGCCTCCACCAGAAATCAGGCAAAGAACCAAATCGTCTTGGTTTAAGCCTTGAACTTTTTCATAGATCCGTCGGGCCGCTTCGCGACCTGCAGCATCGGGGACAGGGTGTGAGGCTTCAACGACTTCAATGCGGGTGCACTTTTCACCTTCAGGCATGTCGTGGTCATAACGGGTGACGACAAGGCCATCCAGAGGCGCATCCCAGTTTTCTTCTACGGCCTTTGCCATTGCTGCGGCGGCTTTGCCTGCGCCAATAACGATGGTTCGGCCTTTGGGATAGGGAGGTAGAAAGCCCGGCACAGCAAGGCGCGGGTTCGCGGCATCTAGTCCTGCCTTGAAGAGATCACGTAAGAAACTATTAGGATCGATAGTGCTCATCTTCAGGGCCTTTGTTTAAAATGGAGGCAGGAACGATAATATTCACAGGATTTTTTTCAGATTGCCTTTATGGAAACTAAGTGTGGTCCTCGTCAAGTCTCTGATAATAAAAATAGCGTTCTTTGCCGTTGAAACGAAAGATCTGGTCGGTTTTAACCTTTGGTGATACATAAAGTTGGAAAAAATAAAGCCAAAGACTATATAGCGAATAGATAATCGGGCTCTTGAATTAAGTTAAAACACCAAACACTATCTTGGGTGAAAAATGAATATCGATATTCTGGCTTCGGATGAACCAAGCCCGGTAAATATGATCAACGAAGATTCAGAAAATCCTTTCCTGTTTCTCTGCGACCACGCATCACCCTTTATTCCGCGCTCACGTAATAACCTGGGGATTGAAGATCATCATCTTCAGCGACATGTCGCCTACGATATAGGTATCAAGGCTGTAACTGAAGGGGTTGCTAATCATTTCAGTTCTCGCGCGATTTTTAGTAATTTTTCGAGACTTTTGGTTGACCCGAACCGCAAGCTGGATAATCCGGGTTTGATGCCTGAGTTCAGTGACGGATGTCATGTTCCTGCCAATATAAACCTCTCCTCAGAGGAACGTGAAGCACGCCTAAATACATTTTACTGGCCTTATCAGAATAAGATCAGTTCTACTATTGATGAGATGATTAACTCGGGAAATGTGCCGATTATTATCTCCATGCACAGTATGACCCATGAAATGGATGGGGTGGCACGACCCTGGCCGGTTTGTGTTTTATGGAATTATGATCCTCGGATACCGTTGCCCTTGATGGAGAGTTTTAAAAGACGTGGTTTTAAGTGCGGGGACAATGTTCCCTATACTGGTCGAGATGGTCACGGCGGAACGATGGATCTGCAGGTTAACCCTCGCGGCTTGGCAAATGCCCTGATCGAAGTGCGTCAAGATTTGATCTCAACGCCTGAAGGCATTGCTGAATGGACAGCCAATCTTATTGATGGGTTCGAAGACGTCCTACACTGTCCTTCTTTACAGGAAATAAAGTACTACGGGTGATTGAAGTAAGGGCGTTGAGATAGAGAATAATTGATACTTACCATCGGCTATTTGGGCTATTGGATATTATTGGAATGAGAACGAAAATGGATAAGCAAACACAATTGGAATTAGAAGCTGCGACCTTCCGGCGTCTGGTTGAGCATTTACGGGAACGTTCAGACGTCCAGAATATTGATATGATGAACTTGGCTGGGTTTTGTCGAAACTGTCTGTCGAAATGGTATGTCGCGGCGGCGGAAGAAAAAAAGGAAGTTATTGACTACGGGCAGGCACGTGAAATTGTTTACGGGATGCCGTATGATGAGTGGAAAGCCATACATCAAACAGAGGCCACCGCAGAACAACAGGCCGCCTTTGAAAAGAATAAACCTGCGCATGATTGAAGATCGATCGATTTGAAAATCGTCCTGAAAACGTGCAGGAATATTTGACGGAAGATTTTACTAACTGTGTTTTATTTGGAAAATGAAGCCCGGTTGTTTGTTCTGGCATTGCCAAACGAGACGGCGAGCGCTAATTTCCGCAACAGATTGATTTATACCTGACAGCATAAAAGGGCCTAGAGCATGGATGATTTCGACGCAGGCTATGACGACGCAACCTCTGATGAAACGGTTTCTCATGAAACGCTGGATGCCGAAATGGATAAGCCGAAGCTTGATCCTATTCCTGGTGGTGAGATAAATGGTGTAACGGCAGACCGTCTTCGTGGATTTATTGAACGTGTCGAGCGTTTGGAAGAAGAGAAAAAAGCGATCGCTGACGACATCAAAGAAATTTACTCCGAGGCGAAGTCTCTTGGCTTTGATACCAAAATCATGCGGAAAATTGTTTCCTTGCGTAAGATCGAACAGCAAGAACGTTTAGAGCAAGAAGAGTTGATCGATGTTTATAAACATGCACTTGGCATGATTTAAGTTCTTCAAAATACCCAATAAAAAACCCACCGTCAGGTGGGTTTTTTATTGTTTGAAATCTCAGGTTTCAGTTAGGCGGTAGCGGCTTCAGATTCCGGAACGAGAAGAACTTGAAGGGATTGATAATCCGTTTTCCCGGTTCCAAGAACCGGAAGCTTGTCGAGGATTTCAATCTCACGGGGGATCATCAACTCACTGATACCTTCTTCCTTGGCTTTGCTCAGGAGATCTGGCCGGGTAGCCGTTGGGCAATCCGTTGCGAGAATTAACTGCTCACCTTTTTTTGCATCAGGGCGTGAGATAACCGCATGTTGGAATCCGGGCCAGGTTTTACCAGCAAGGTCTTCTGCGGCGGTGAGGGAAACCATTTCACCCGCGATCTTGGCAAAGCGCTTGGCGCGACCCTGGATCGAAATGAAGCCGTCGATATCGAGCACGACAATATCCCCTGTGTCGTACCAGCCCTCTTCCGGAGGTTGGAGTTGCCCCGGGGCATCTGCGCGCAAGTAGCCTTTCATGATATTGGGACCCTTTACAAAGAGCCTGCCACCCGTTGGGATGCCGGGGACGGCCTCCAATCGGTACTCCATACCGGGTAAGAAACGGCCAACGCTGCCAGCCCTGTATTGCAAGGGTGTATTGGTGGAGATAACCGGAGAGGTTTCTGTTGCGCCATAACCCTCGAGAATACGGAGGCCAAATTTTTCGGACCAGGTTTTACGGGTGCTGTCTTTGACCTTTTCCGCGCCTGCAAAAATGTGTCTGACGGCGTAAAAGTCATAGGGGTGCGCAACGCGCGCGTAGCCGTTTAGGAAAGTATCCGTACCAAAAACGATTGTGGCATTGGTATCGTAAACCAGCGCGGGAACGATCCTGTAATGCAAAGGAGACGGATAGAGGAACGTCTTAATTCCAGAAAGAATGGGCAACAAGAGGCCGCCCGTCATGCCAAAGGAATGAAAAATGGGCAGGGCGTTAAAGACGGTATCTGTTGAGTTGAAGTCCACAACAGCCGAGAGCTGGTTTCTGTTAGACAGTAAGTTATCATGGCTCAACATGACGCCTTTGGGCACGCCTTCAGAACCGGACGTAAACAGAACGACTGCGGCATCGTCGATGCCCGGTGCTTCGTTGTTGTGAATCGAGCGGGCAAAATAACTTTTGATTTTCCCCGCCAACTTGTCGCCGATAGAAATCTCTTTCTTAATGTCTTCGAGATAAATCAGTTTGCATTCTTTGCTGAGAGCGTTTGCCAAACCATCGAGGCGACCAACCTCGATAAATTTACGTGATGTAAGAATAGTTTTGATTTCTGCTGTTTTACAACAAGACAAAAGGTTCTTTTCACCCATTGTAAAGTTGAGCATAGCCGCAACACGGCTTTTTGACTGAAGAGCAAAAAATGTAACAGCCGCGGCTGAAGAGTTCGGGAGGAGTACACCGACGATTTCTTTTCTTTTTGTGAAGGTTGCAAATTTATTGCCGAGGACAAAGCTTGCCGTAATCAGCTTGTCGTAATCGAGAGGTGAGCGTTCGATGTCCTCAACCACAGGGCTTGAACCGCCATGGATATCTCTGGCGTCCAGAAGGTTCTTAAAAAGTCCTCCTTGTGCAGGGCAGGAGATAAAGGACGTCTCGCTCATAAGATCGTGAAGGCCCATACTGATGGCAGCACGGCGTTCACGTCCTCTGATATCGGTGCTGAGATTAAGTTTTTTCGGAGGGTGAATTGTAATGACCACCTTTGGAAACCAACGTTGGCGAACTTTGCCTTTTAGTCTGGAAAAGCGGCTGTACTGAGCGCCTTCAATGTTGACGGGCAGCAGGGGCGCATCGGCGTGATCGGCGATCATGCCGGGACCTTCGTGGATCTTCATCATGCCGCCCGTAACCGTGATTCTGCCTTCAGGGAAAATCACACAGCGTTTGCCGGATTTCACCACATTGATCATGGTTTTAGTGGCCATGGGGTTGGTGGGGTCAATCGGATAAAAATCAACAACGGAAAGGAAAGGCTTAACCCACCATTTTTGTGCCATGAAGGTATCAATGGCAAAGGTTGGTCGACCGGGAAGGAAAGCCGCCAGTAAAATGCCGTCTAGGAAAGACACATGATTGATAACGATTACGGCTTTGGGGCCAAGATCATCAAGGTTTTCTCGGCCCTTTACTTCAACCCGAAAGCATATTTTGAACAGAAGGCGGAAGAATAATTTGGTTGGGACTTCGGGAAGGAGTTTGCAGACATAGAGAGCAACAACGAGATTGAGAACGCCGATGATCAGAAATACATCTGGAATGGAAAATCCGAGCTTGAGCATTCCGATGGTACCAATCGCGGAAACAACCATAAACAAGGCGTTTACAATGTTGTTACTGGCAACGTTCCGGGCGCGATGGTTCTCGCTACTTTCGCTTTGCAAAATTGCATAGAGCGGCACAATGTAGAGGCCACCGCTGACGGAAATCAGGAAGAGATCGATGAGAATGCGGATGTTATCCGGGCTGGTAAAGAATTCTGTCAGACTGATTAGGGCTGTACCAGAAATGTGTACTGTATTACTGGCCGCATAAAGATCAAAGGTGAACAGCGACAGCCCCAAAGCACCAAAGGGGACAAACCTGGCTGAAACTTCACCTTTTAAAAGCTTGTTACAAAGCAGAGAGCCAACCGCGATGCCAACGGAAAATACGGTTAAAAAGAGCGTGACGATTTGCTCGTTACCGCCAATAACATCTTTGGCAAAGGTCGGAAACTGGGCGAGGAAAGTAGCCCCAAACAGCCAAAACCATGAAATACCAAGGATGGATAAGAAGACAGCGCGGTTTCCAGCACTGTGTTTGACGAGGTTATAGGTCTCAGCAATGATATTCGGGTTCAGTTTAAGTGTTGGTTCTGCGGATTCTGCGCGGGGAATAAAATAACTGGTGATCACGCCGACAATCGACAAGACGATGACCATGGCCGAAATGAAATAAATTCCGCCATCCAACAAAATGACAAGGCCGCCGATGATTGTTCCGATCAAGATTGAGAGGAAAGTTCCTGCTTCGATCAATCCATTGGCACCAATCAATTCATCCTTCGCCATATGATCGGGCAAGATGCTGTACTTGAGCGGACCAAAAAAGGTGGATTGGGTACCCATCATAAAGAGCACGACCATCAGGTAATTTGGTGAGTGGGTTATAAAGCCATAAGCCGCCAAAGCCATGATCAAGACTTCATAATATTTGATTATGCGAATGAGGCGGGATTTCTCAAACTTGTCCGCGATCTGTCCGGCAAGAGCGGAAAACAAAAAGAAGGGGAGGATAAAAAGGCCAGCAGCGAGGGTCACCATAATCTGTGGCGACAGGGCAGAGCTGTCAGCCAACCGATAAGTGATTAATACCACTAAAGCATTTTTGAAGACATGATCGTTAAGGGCGCCAAGTGCCTGTGTCAGGAAAAGAGGCAGGAACCGTTTTGTTCCCATGAGATGCATAAGGTTCTTGTTTTCCAAAGATCCGTTTTCTGAGGGCTCATTCTCAATAGATCCATTCTGTATCGACATGGATACTCCACTTGGTTATTTGGTTTGAATATCAGTTGCGGCATAGTGCCTAATAGTTGCGTAATTAGAAATAGTTTTCGCGTTGAATTATCAAATCTGCGATGTGATTCAGAAGACTAGAGCATGATTTGAAAAAGAGAATTAGTGTGAAATTGTTCCTAGTTTTGACGTTTGACGTCGTAAATTGAAATGTATTGTGGTGAGAAATTTTTAAATATTCTCTTTTGTAAAATCAGCGGACGAGAGTTCCTTTCTCTTTGTTATTGTTACCATTTTGTGAATGGCCACCATTTAAACGTCGTATAGGATATTCTTTGATATAACCAATATTGCTAACTTTCATTCAAAAAATGCTTCAAATTAAGTCGCTATTAACCATGAAAACGATTTTAATTTTCGGATTATGTCCTCGACCCAATCCGGGTCATTTCAGGGAGGTTATAATCATGAGAGCAAAATCTGGCTTTCTAAAAGGCTTGAATCCGACCATGGCAATATGGTCGAAGTTTCTCGTCTTTGCTTTGGTCATTATGGCATTTGTTGCCACAGAGGGCGTCGGTGATTTCTTCACCGGAATTAACAATTTTCTTGTTGGTACGATGAAATGGTACTACCTCGGGATTGTTGCTTTTTTCCTATTCTTTGTTATTTGGCTGTTGTTTAGTCGATATGGTAATTTACGTTTAGGTAAAGATACCGATCGTCCTGAGTTCAGCTACTTTTCCTGGTTCGCCATGTTGTTTGGCGCAGGAATGGGGATCGGCCTAGTTTTTTGGTCCATCGCCGAGCCAATTTATCACTTTCAGTCCAACCCGTTCATAACAGAAGATATGTCGCAATCAGCAGAAGCGGCTCAAGTCGCCATGCGCATCACTCTGTTTCACTGGGGGCTTCATCCTTGGGCTATTTACGTAATTGTTGCTCTTTCGCTTGCGTACTTTGCCTACCGCAAGGGATTGCCACTTACAATCCGTTCTTCGCTCTATCCGTTGATAGGTGATCGGATTTATGGACCAATTGGTCATGTCGCAGATCTTCTGGCTGTTTATGGTACAGTTTTTGGTGTCGCGACATCTCTTGGTCTTGGGGTTCAGCAGATGGCCACCGGTCTTTATGAAATTACCGGTTGGGGCTTTTGGGTTACACAGACGGTTACGGATGGTGTGACCAAGAGCGAACCTGCACTGGCAGCAATGATGGTTTTGATTGCGGTGGTTTCAGGTCTGGCAACTATTTCGGTTGTTTCTGGTATTGGAAAGGGCGTTAAGATCCTGTCCGAAGTCAACCTGTGGCTTTCTATCGCCATTCTTGCATTCTTCATTGCCTTTGGCCCAACACGTTATTTATTGGGCGCATTCCTACAGAACATAGGTGACTATATCGGAAATGTTATTCCTCTTAGCCTTTGGACGAATGCCAACGACGAAGCCAGTAAATGGCAAGGTTGGTGGACAGCGTTCTATTGGGGCTGGTGGATGTCATGGGCGCCTTTTGTGGGCATGTTCATTGCGCGTATTTCCAAAGGACGGACCATTCGTGAGTTCATCCTTGGTGTGCTGTTGGTGCCGACGTTACTTGGTGCCGTCTGGTTGACGGCCTTTGGTGGTACGGCACTTCATATTGAGCTGTTCGGAGACGGTGGTATCGTTGAGGCGGTTCAATCTGATCTGACGTCAGCTCTTTATGTCACGCTTGTGAAAATGGATGCCGGGTTTATGGGAACAATTGCCTCAATTGTGGCAACCATTCTTATTGCGACTTATTTCATCACGTCCTCTGATTCAGGTACATTGGTTGTGAATACACTACTTTCCATGGGGGATGAAAATCCACCAACAATGCACCGTGTAATCTGGGGATTAGGTGAAGGTTTTGTTGCTGCGGCCTTATTGGTTGCGGGTGGTTTGAAGGCCTTGCAAGCAGCGGCAATTGCTGCGGCACTTCCGTTTTCAATTATAATGATCTTTATGATGATTGGCTTGGTGAAATCATTGCGAGAAGAAGACCTTGGACAGGCCTATTCACCGAATGGCGAGCGGGTGAGTGGTAGTTTGAACGACTAATCCTTTCATCGTGTAAACTTAAAATGGCCCCTGAATTTGAGGTCAAATTCAGGGGCCATTTTTGTATCGATCAAAGTTAATTTCTTCCAACGTTTATTTCTTCGAACTGGGATAGAGGGCATCCAGCTGTTCTTTGTAAATTTCCAATACCTTGTGCCGTCGAACCTTTAGGGTTGGGGTCATCATTTTGTTTTCGATGCTAAAAGCTTCTTTGGCGATGATAAACTTTCGAACCTTCTCTAGGGGGGAAAATTGTTTGTTGACCTGGTCAATGGCTTTGGCCAACGAGATTTTTAAAGATGGATTGTTGTGAACCGATGCCAGAACACCCGGAATACCGCTGGCTTCACCCCATTGTTCCAAAAAATCCTCATCAGGGACTATTATCGCGGTTAAATGCGGGCGTTTATTGCCATAAACCATGACTTGATGAATGAAAGGGTGATAAGAAAGTTCCCCTTCTACGCGGGCAGGGGAGACATTGTCACCGCCAGAGAGGACAATGATATCTTTCTTTCGATCGGTAATTTTCAAACGCCCCTTGTCGTCAAATTCACCAATGTCGCCCGTGTGGAGCCAACCATCTTTTATTGTCTCTTCGGTATATTTGGGATCGTTCCAGTAACCGCTCATCAACAACTCACCCTTGGCAAGGATTTCTCCGTCCTCAGCGATCTTGATTTCGACGCCTTTAAGCTCTGGCCCAACGGTACTCATATCGATAATACCTGGCCGATTTACCGCGATTACAGGCGCAGCTTCGGTCTGGCCGTAACCTTGGAGAATAGGAAGGCCAAGCGAGTGAAAGAAAAGACCGATGTCTTCGTTGAGTGCTGCGCCGCCGGAAACCATTGCTTTTAGGCGACCTCCAAAACGCAGCCGTAATTTATTACGCACCAGTTTTTCGAGGACACGATCTTGAAGTTTCTCAATGATGTTCAATCCGTTGGAATCGTAATACTTTTTTCGCCCTAATGCTTCGGCTTTGTAAAACAGTGATCTTTTCAGAGGCTTTTCTTTATCAAGCCCGCGGGTAATGCGGCTGTACATTGATTCGTATAGCCGTGGCACCGCTGTCATTATGGTTGGTTTGGCTTCGGACATGTTGCGTAGTAAATGTTCAGCGCCTTCGCCGTAATAAATTTGTGCCCCTAATAAAAGCGGGAAAAACTGTCCGGCAGTATGTTCGTAAGCATGAGAAAGCGGAAGGAAAGAGAGGAAAGTTTCTTCCCCGAGGCCGAGGCGGTAGAGAACATCCCAAGCCCCTTCGCAATTGCAGAGGATGGCACCATGGCTGAGCATAACGCCTTTGGGTAATCCGCCAGTTCCCGATGTGTATATCAGGCAGGCGATGTCTTTTCGGGTGATTTTTTTTGCCGAAGCTTCGATGTCTTCGTCGAGCTTGTCACCTTCTGCGAGGAGATGTTCCCAGCTGTGGATTTCAAGATCACGATCTTGTTCAACGTCATCAGCAATCCCGTCGATGGTAATGACCCACTTGCATTCCGGGGATTTTTCCACTGCTGGCAGGGCCTTGCGACCAAGGGCTGCGGTTGAAATAATAATCCCTTTAGCTCCGGAATGGTTCAGGACGTGTTGATGGTTTTCAACTGTGTTGGTCGTGTAGGCGGGCACTGTTATGCCACCTGCGGCCATAATGGCGAGGTCAGCAATAAACCACTCTGGCCTGTTTTCCGCGACAAGGACAACACGGTCGCCTTTGGCCAAGCCAATAGATTTAAGGCTTCTGGCCATGGCGGTAATGCGCCGAGAGGTTTCAGCCCAACTGATCGGCCAGTAGACTTTGTTTTCCTTGAACCACAGAAAAGGCTGTTCATCGCGTTCTTGGGCGTGTTCATAAAACAGGCTGACAAGGTTTTTATAGTGGGGGGGCGTTATCGTCTGTTCCATATTCCTCGTTTAGCCTTTACCTGTTCTTGAGTTTTATTATCATTGGTCGTTTATTAGTTGAAGAATGTATTATTTGGCGATTCTCGCCTTGTTTTAAAATTCTTGATCCTAAGTTTATAGAGACATTATTTGCATTTGTAGACCGCCTTTAGCGGAATGAGAGGATTTTCCATGATGGAAGCTGGGACCGAAGCTGCTCACCCCAAAGATGTTATTGACGAAAAGCTTGGAACTCTACCTGCCTGGGATTTAACAGATCTCTACCCTTCACCTGCTTCAAGTGAGCTTGAAGCTGATTTAGTGAAGGCTGAAAAAGCTGCCATTGCCTTTAATAAAAAATATTTAGGTAAGCTCGCAAGTTTAAGCGGCGATGATCTTAATGAAGCAATTGTGACCTTTGAAAATACTCAGGAAATTATGGGTAAGGTTATGAGCTATGCCTACCTTGTTTATGCCGGAAATATGAGCGATCCTGAGGTCGGCAAATTCTTCCAATCGATGCAAGAGCGCAGCACAAGTATCTCTAAGCACATTCTGTTCTTTACGTTGGAGCTGAACAAGCTTGAAGAGAGTGTGCTAAAAGAGAAGATTGAAAACAGTTCTCTTTCGAAATATGCCCCATGGTTGAGAGAGCTGCGTGCCCAGAAAGATCATCAGCTTTCTGATGAACTCGAAGGGTTGTTACACGAAAAAAGCGTGTCAGGCCGATCTGCCTGGGTACGCCTGTTTGATGAAACGATGGCGAGCTTAAAGTTTCCGTTTCAAGGCGACAATCTTAGTTCAGCACAAATCCTCAACAAATTAAGTAATCGTGATCCTGAAATTCGTAAAGAAGCTGCGCAATCTTTGGGAAAAGTCTTGGGTGAAAACCAACGTCTTTTTGCTCATATCACAAATACGCTGGCCAAAGATAAAGAAGTCGAAGATCAATGGCGCGGATTTAAACGCCCGGTTTCTGCGCGCAACCTTGCCAATGTTGTTGAAGACGAGGTCGTTGATGCTTTGGTAAGCTCAGTATCTTCTTCTTACGAAGATCTTGCGCATCGTTATTACAAGTTAAAAGCAAAGTGGTTTGGTGTAGAGCAGCTTCCCTATTGGGACCGTAACGCTCCGCTCCCTGATGATGATGATGATGTTATTAACTGGGATACGGCACGCGAAACTGTTTTGACAGCGTATGCCGGGTTTTCACCTAAACTCGCGGCTGTCGGGAAGAAATTCTTCGATAACCCTTGGATTGATGCGCCAGTAAGATCTGGAAAAGCACCGGGTGCTTTTGCGCATCCAACCGTCCCTTGCGCGCACCCTTATTTACTTGTGAACTATCAGGGGCGTACGCGTGATGTCATGACCCTGGCCCATGAACTCGGACATGGTGTTCATCAGGTGTTGGCGGGTATTCAAGGCCCCTTGATGTCGGATACACCTTTGACGTTGGCTGAAACGGCATCTGTTTTTGGGGAAATGCTGACCTTCCAGTCGGTGCTGAAAAAGAAAACTGATGCAAAAGCAAAGCGCATTATGTTGGCGTCGAAAGTTGAAGACATGCTTAATACGGTGGTTAGGCAGGTCGCGATGCATCAGTTCGAAACCAGAGTCCATGACGAGCGTCGAAAAGGTGAGTTATTACCTGAGCAGTTGGGTGAGATCTGGATGGATACACAGCGAGAAAGCTTGGGGCCATCAATTCGTTTTGAAGATGAATATGCTTCTTACTGGTCCTATGTTCCGCACTTTATCCACGCACCGTTCTATGTTTATGCCTATGCCTTTGGGGATTGTCTGGTTAATTCTCTCTATGCAGTTTATCAACAGAGCGAAGAAGGCTTTGCCGAGAAGTATCTCGAGATGCTCTCTGCCGGGGGTACAAAACGCCATAAGGAATTATTAGCGCCCTTCGGACTTGATGCCAGTGATCCTGATTTTTGGAAGCAGGGTTTGAAAGTGGTATCTGGATTTATTGATCAACTTGAAGCCATGGAAGAATAAGGCTTAAAGCTTTTGGGTAACTGAAAAAGCACCTCTCAAATAGGGAGGTGCTTTTTTGCTTTAACTTTCGACGTTGAATTTGCCGGTTTCCATGAATTTTTTGAGGTTTTTGAGGTGAGGTTCTGTATCAAGTCCTTTTTCTTTCAACCAGCTCTCGTTGTAATAAGTCTCGAGATAGCGTTCACCTGAATCGCATATCAACGTCACGATGCTGCCTTTCTCACCCTGCGCCTTCATCTCGGACATAAGGTGGAAAGCTCCGCAAAGGTTGGTTCCTGTCGAAGCACCACATTTTCGCCCCAAAAGTTCTTCTAAAAGGTGGCTGGCTGCTATGGAAGCAGCATCGGGAATACGGATCATTCGATCGACCACAGAAGGCACAAAAGAAGGTTCAACCCGAGGACGACCGATGCCCTCAATGCGGGATCCGACAGCACTGGTGAGTTTTTTATCTCCGCTATGGTAAAAATCGTAAAAAACAGAATTTTCCGGATCAACAATGCAGAGCTTGGTTGCTGAACTACACATCATTTCGTACCGGATAAAACGGCCAATTGTTGCAGATGTTCCCCCCGTGCCGGCGCTAGCAACGACCCATTCAGGATCAGGGTGAGGTTCGAGAGCCATTTGGGAAAAGATGGATTGGGCAATGTTGTTGTTGCCTCGCCAGTCAGTTGCCCGCTCTGCATAGGTAAACTGATCCATGTAATGGCCGTTTAATGCATGGGCTAGGCGTTTGGATTCATCGTAAATATCTTTTGGGTCAACCAGATGGCATTCACCACCATAAAACTCTATCTGCGCCAGCTTTTTCCGTGCGGTTGTGCGGGGAACCACCGCGATAAACTTAAGGCCGAGTAATCTGGCAAAATAAGCTTCTGATATCGCGGTGCTGCCCGATGATGATTCGATAATCGGTGTGTCCTGCGCAATCCAGCCATTGCAAAGGCCATACAAGAAGAGTGATCTTGCCAGACGGTGTTTTAAGCTGCCTGTGGGGTGGGTGGTCTCGTCTTTGAAATAGAGATCAATACCGTGACAACTCGGCAGATCAAGTTTGATCAGGTGGGTATCCGAGGATCGATTAAAATCGGCTTCAATTTTCTTTACAGCTTGATGGACCCATAAGCGTTTATCTGTCGTTGTCATATACCGTCTCTATTTTTAATAGGGCTCTACTTTAGTCTTGAGTGTTATGATGGTAGCATCAGTTCTGACTTTTCACATGGATTTAGAGGCTTTTGATAAATATTCTGTAACGGGTATGCGTGAGAGTGCGTCAAAAAGAAAGCACCTGTGTTCACAGGTAAAAGTGTGTAGATCGTTAGGGCTGAAGGAATTTGAAGTGCCGAATGACAATAAGACGGATGATTTTGGGGATCAGGAATCTCACTTTGGCGGAAGGCTGAAACGCTATGCTCAAGTCGGGACGTCTATTGGTGGTCTGGCTGCCCAAGTTGTCGGCAACCGGGTTTTTGGTACGGGTCTAAATCGTGATAAACATTCTTCAGATTTGAAAAATGCCTTGGGCGGTTTAAAGGGCCCTTTGATGAAAGCGGCTCAAATTCTGGCCACCATTCCCGACGCCTTACCCAAAGAATACGCCGAAGAATTACGGCAACTCCAATCGAATGCGCCTTCTATGGGATGGCTCTTCGTCAAGCGTCGAATGAGAAGCGAACTGGGTGCGGGGTGGCAACGAAAATATGAAACCTTTGAACACGAGGCCACAGCTGCGGCCTCTCTTGGGCAGGTTCATTGTGCTCAAGGACACGACGGGGCCAAACTGGCTTGTAAACTTCAATACCCGGACATGGCTTCTGCGGTCGAGGCGGATTTAAAGCAACTTGGTTTGCTTTTTGGAATTTATCGGCGTTACGACAAGGCAATTGACCCCGGAAACATCCACAAAGAGTTATCTGAACGCTTGCGTGAAGAGTTGGATTATCTCCGTGAAGCTCAGAATATGAAACTCTATGAGCACATATTATGGGATGAAACCAAAATCTTTGTTCCTCAATCTATCGATGATCTGACGACCCGTCGCCTTCTAACCATGACGTGGCTCGATGGCAGCCCGTTACTGGATTACATCAAAGATCATGAAAATGATATTGAAGCGCGTAATCAGGTCGCAATGAATATGTTTAGGGCTTGGTATGTACCCTTTTACAAGTACGGCGTCATTCATGGAGATCCTCACTTAGGCAATTATTCTATTCGACAAAACGGGGATATCAACCTTCTGGATTTTGGTTGTATCAGGGTTTTTGAACCTTCCTTCGTTAAAGGGGTCATCGATCTCTATTTTGGATTAGAGCAGAATGACGAGGCGCTGGCCGTAAAGGCTTATGAGAGCTGGGGTTTTAATATTAAGAACAGGGAAATGCTCGATACCTTAAATATTTGGGCACATTTTCTTTACGGCCCGCTGTTACAAGATCGCAAACGAACGATTGTGGATGACCATAAAGGTGGTCCCTATGGTGCGAAAATTGCCAACAAAGTGCACAACGAACTTCGCCGATTGGGTGGGGTCAAGCCGCCCCGGGAATTTGTACTGATGGACCGGGCCGCTGTCGGACTTGGATCGGTTTTCATGCACTTAAAAGCAGAGATCAACTGGCACCAACTCTTCCATGATCTTATTGGTGACTTTGACCATCATAATTTATCCAGACAGCAGTCTGCTGCCCTTCAAAAATACAATCTTCCTCTATCCGGAAATCTTGAAAAATTGCCCGAAAAATAACCTGTGTATACATGAGAATCGGTGAAATTCTGTCCTTAATTTATGGGGAAGAGGTTTCCTATATGAGATATTTTCCTTACTGGAATATATCTTAATCCATTATATGTGACCGAATTAGTCAGTTATTGTGCAGTGCACACTTGCGGCATATGGTAGAAAAAAGCTTTAATAAAAATGGTATGTAGCCGGGCGCAAAGTGCCGGCTGGGGAATTCATGTGGGGAGATAAAATGAAAATTGCTATTCCCAAGGAGCGCCGTTCGAACGAAACACGCGTGGCTGCTTCTCCTGAAACGATCAAAAAAATGATCGCTCTGGGGTGTGACGTCATGATCGAAAAGGGCGCAGGGGCTTCTGCAAGCTTTACCGATGAAGCCTTCAAGGCCGCTGGCGCGACAATAGGAAACGATGCTGTAACGACGTACAAAGACGCTGCGGTCATCCTAAAGGTCCAAAAGCCGATCACCGGTGGTAAAGAGGACGAAATCAAGGGACTTGCCAAAGGTACCATCGTTATTTCTATCGCAGATCCTTATCGCTCGATTCCCGAACTGGACGCCTTTGCTAAGTCGGGATTAACGGCCTTTGCGATGGATTTCGTTCCGCGCATAACACGTGCTCAGTCCATGGATGTGCTTTCAAGCCAATCAAACCTTGCTGGTTATAAAGCAGTTTTGGATGGCGCTGCTGTATTTAACCGAGCATTCCCGATGATGATGACCGCCGCAGGTACAATCGCCCCTGCAAAAGTCTTTGTTATGGGGGCTGGTGTTGCAGGGCTTCAAGCTATTGCGACCGCACGACGCCTCGGGGCTGTCGTGTCGGCAACAGATGTACGTCCTGCCTCTAAAGAACAAGTCGAAAGTTTGGGTGCGTCTTTTGTGGCGGTCGAAGATGATGAGTTCAAGCAAGCAGAGACAGCAGGCGGTTATGCCAAAGAAATGTCTGATGGTTATAAAGCCAAACAAGCCAAACTGATTGCCGAGACCATTGCGAAAGTGGATATGGTTATTACGACAGCTTTGATACCGGGCCGTCCTGCACCAGTACTGGTGACTGCTGATATGGTTAAATCCATGAAACCTGGGTCTGTTATCGTCGATCTGGCTGTTGAAGCTGGTGGGAACTGTGAACTGTCTCAAGCAGGTAAAGTTGCCGTCAAACACGATGTATCCATCGTTGGTTATGACAATATGCCAGGGCGCTTGGCAACGGATGCCTCATCACTTTACGCCCGTAACGTATATAATTTTTTCGAGCTCTTATTTGATAAAGAAGCCAAAGAACTGAAAATTGACTGGGCCGATGAAATTATAAAAGGCACCTGTGTGACGCACGAAGGAAGTATTGTGCATCCTGCCTTGGCTCATGCTGAAAAAGCAAAGCCAGCTAAGAAAATGGATACAGTATCTAAGACTGAAACTGGTGAAGCTTCTCCGGTGAAGCCTGTTAAAAAAGCTAAAGCTCCAGCTAAAGCGAAGGCTAAATCTTCGACAAAGACCACAGCTAAAGCAAAAGCTTCATCCAAGAAAGATACGAAGCCAGCTCCAGCGAAGGCTGAAGATAAAAAAGAGGGAGGGTCTGCCTGATGTCGAGTGAAGAATTTATCAATAAGGCTACGGAAGCTGCCAATTCTGCCCGTGCTTTATCAGACGAAGTTGCATCGCTTGCTTCTGAGGCAAGCCGACTGGTGGTCGACGCATCGAGCCAAACCAGTGGATCTCCCTTTATCATGGGGCTGACGGTTCTGATCCTTGCTGTTTTTGTCGGGTATTATGTGGTTTGGAATGTGACGCCCGCACTCCATTCACCTTTAATGGCGGTTACCAATGCCATTTCTTCGGTGATTATCGTCGGGGCGCTGGTTGCCGCTGGACCTGCTGATCTTGGGTTTAGTGAGATCATGGGCTTCATTGCTATCGTTCTTGCCGCAATTAACATCTTCGGTGGCTTTATCGTCGCACAGCGTATGCTGCAGATGTTCAAGAAAAAACAATAGGGGGGCTTATTATGTCATCAGATTTATCTGCACTGTTATATCTCGCTGCCTCTGTCTGTTTTATCATGGCACTGCGCGGTCTTTCTCATCCAACGACAAGTCGCCAGGGAAATATCTTTGGTATGGTCGGAATGGCTCTTGCCATCGGAACGACCCTGGCTGCACCTGGGATTGTTAGTTTTGGTACGATCCTTCTCGGACTCGTGATTGGTGGGGCAATTGGTACTGTGATCGCGCTTCGTATCCAGATGACGGCTTTACCTCAACTGGTTGCGGCTTTTCACAGTTTGGTTGGTCTTGCGGCTGTTTGTGTTGCCTTGGCAACATTCTACAAACCCGAAGCTTATGGTATTGGCATTGTCGGGGATATTCAGGTTTCAAGTCTTGTTGAGCTTGCGATTGGTACGGCAGTCGGCGCAATTACTTTTACCGGTTCAGTGGTTGCTTTTGCTAAGCTTCAAGGCCTGGTTTCCGGGCGACCGTTGGTGTTTAAGTTTCAGCATACTCTAAATGCTGCGCTGGGTGCTTCTGTTGTTGTTCTGCTGATTTTACTTTGCACGACGCAAGAGCCGATTTATCTCTGGATATTGGTCGCGGTTACTCTGTTACTCGGCTTCTTGTTAATTCTGCCAATCGGCGGGGCTGATATGCCCGTTGTGGTGTCCATGCTGAATTCTTATTCCGGGTGGGCAGCTTGTGGTATTGGCTTTACGCTCCAGAATAACCTTTTGATCATAACAGGAGCGCTGGTTGGCTCTTCTGGTGCGATCCTGAGCTACATTATGTGTAAGGCGATGAACCGTTCTTTCATTAGTGTGATCCTCGGTGGTTTTGGTGCCGAAGGCGAAGCTGGTCCAGCAGGTGCTGATGGTGATGACGATCGCATGGTCAAATCTGGTTCAGGAGATGATGCTGCTTTCTTGATGAAAAACGCAGGCTCTGTGGTTATCGTACCGGGTTACGGGATGGCTGTTGCACAAGCCCAACACACACTTCGTGAAATGGTGGATCTTCTCAAAGCTGATGGCGTGAAAGTACGTTATGCGATCCATCCGGTTGCTGGGCGTATGCCGGGTCATATGAACGTTCTTTTGGCTGAAGCTTCTGTGCCTTATGATGAAGTCTTTGAGATGGATGAAATCAACCGGGACTTTAAGTCAACGGATGTGGTTTTCGTTATTGGTGCCAATGACATTACAAATCCTGCTGCGAAGACTGACCCTAAATCTCCGATTTATGGGATGCCAATTCTTGAGGTTGATGGAGCTCAGACAGTTCTGTTCCTCAAGCGTGGTATGTCTGCGGGTTATGCGGGAGTTCAAAATGAGCTCTTCTTTAGAGACAACACAATGATGCTATTTGGTGATGCCAAGCAAATGTGTGAGAAAATCGTCAAGGCACTTGAGCAGCTTTGATACAAATCATTACACGATAAAATATAGAAGAGGGTGCCTATTCAGGTACCCTTTTTCTTTGTCTTAAAATCAGAGCTTGAATAGTTGGCAAAAAACGATCATTTATCGCCTCCCCATTTATAACTGCATTCTTTTAGGACGAAGCCATGAGTGATTTCTCAATTGGTATCGATTTCGGTACGACCAATACTGTGATTGCTCTGGCGGAGCGGGATAAACCTGTTCGCTCTGTGAAATTTAAACACAACGATATATTTCATGACGTTTACCGAAGCCTTCTTTGTTATGAAATGACTGTTCAAAATCAACGCGCACATGTTGATGTTACGGGTGGTCCCTGGGCTCTCGATCAATATTTGACGGCGCGAGGGGAAGTACGATTTCTCCAGTCATTCAAAAGCCATATCGCGAGTAGTCTGTTCAGCGAAACTCAAATTTTTTCCAAGCGCTATACTTTACAAGACATTATGTCTGACTTTTTCCATAGATTTATGGAGGATTCAGCTGAACAGCTCGCTTGTGGGAATGCCACAGTTATTGCTGGCCGGCCTATTGTTTACGCAGGATATTCACCAGACGAAAATCTTGCGAGAGAGCGTTATGATGCAGCTTATGGCAGCATTGGTTTTACAGATGTAAGCTATGTTTATGAGCCAGTGGGCGCAGCTTATTATTACGCGCGCAAGGTTGAGCGCGAAGCGACAATTCTTGTCGCTGATTTCGGTGGGGGGACAAGCGATTTTTCCATTATTCGTTTTGAACGCAAAGGGGATCAGCTGAGCTCAACGCCTCTTGGTTATGCAGGGATCGGTATTGCAGGGGATAGTTTTGATAGCTGTTTGATTGATCATATTGTCTCTCCGTATCTCGGTAAGGGTAGCAGCTACTATTCTCTGGATCGACAGGTTCTGGATATGCCGAATAATTTTTACAATCGTTTTTCTAAATGGCACGAGCTCGGCATTTTAAAAAGTCCAACGACCATGAGAGAATTGAAAGAGCTTAAGGCGGTTGCGGTAAATCCGAAATTGATCGAAACTTTTATCGATGTTGTTGATAACGATTGGTCTATGGATATCTACGATGCTATTTCCAAAACCAAGATGGCGCTGACAACTCAAGAGGAGACAACCTTTTCGGTAGAGTTCAGTGATCAAAAAATCGAAGAAAAAGTTGTTCGTGCCGATTTTGAAAACTGGATTTCTAAAGACTTATCGGCAATTGAAAGTAAAGTAGAAAGCTTGCTCGTCGATAGTAATATGGCGGTCTCTGACATCGACAAGGTGTTTTTAACTGGTGGGACGTCTTATGTGCCTGCTGTCCAAAATCTCTTTGCCAAGCACTTTGGCCGTGACAAGCTTGCAAGTGGTAAACAGTTGGAATCTGTCGCTTACGGTCTGGCTTTGGTTGGGTTGGACCCGAATGCCAATACCTGGACAGTAAAGTAAATCCAGAAATCAAACACCCAGGAAACAAACACCCAGGAATCAAACACAAAGTGACCAGATGCAAAACAGGCTGCCATCTGAATTAGATAGCAGCCCATTCCTCTTCCATTTATAGGAAGATATCTCGCCTTAAGCGACGTTCAACAAACGCCGAACAGACTTAATAGCCTTCACGCTCCATACGCTTGCGTAGAAGTTTGCGATAGCGACGAACTGCTTCAGCCGCTTCACGCTTTCTGCGCTCACATGGTTTCTCGAAGTGACGACGCAACTTCATTTCACGGAAGACACCTTCGCGTTGCAGCTTTTTCTTTAGCGCGCGAAGAGCCTGATCAACATTGTTATCTCGAACGTGTACTTGCACGGGCGATCAGCTCCTTTCTAACGTCAGACCCTAAATGACCTGACTGAGTTTTCTCGGTTGCCCGAGTTGAACACATAAAGAACCTCCGCTATACCAAGGCATAGCAGGTTCAGGGGTGTGATTATCACAGCCTATAGCGAATGTGAAGGAAAGAATTTACGACTCTCGAGATTCTTTTGTGAGGATTTCCCTTGATTTTCACAAGATTGCGCACGCGATATAATCGCAATGAAGGTTGTGTTGAAGAATAAAATGAATTTGTTTTGACCCATGGAGTCATGAGTTACATAGTATAATCATGACGTTACTTAAAATTTCAAAAATGGGACATCCCGTACTTTGGCGTAAGGCTGATCCGGTTGATAACCCCACGAGTCCGTATATTAGCGATCTTGTCGAGAATATGATCGAGACAATGAATGACGCTGGAGGAACAGGTATTGCTGCGCCCCAGATTTACGAGTCCCTTCGGATTTTTATCTTTTTTGTTTCGAAATTACGTGCTCAATCCGAGGCCGAACGTTTGGGGATTACACTTGATAGCGATGGTAGCGTTCCTTTGACCGTATTGATCAATCCAGAGCTCACGTTTTTGGATGAAAAAATTGATGAGAGCTGGGAAGGGTGCCTTTCTATTCCGGGTCTTATGGGAAAAGTGCCTCGTCATCGGTCAATTCGCTATCGGGGATATGGACTTGATGGTAAACTAATAGAGCGTGAAGCTACGGGATTTCACGCACGTGTTATTCAACATGAATACGATCACTTGGATGGCATACTTTATCCTGAGAGAATGACAGACATGCGCCAGTTGATTTTCTCTTCTGAAGCTGCGCATCAGAAGTCTGAGTAAGACGAAATCTCAAGTTTAAGGTATCCAAGCTTAGATATGTTGTGGGACATCTTTTCATAAGGGGAAAGAAATCAAGAATATGAGTGATAAGCAAAAAGATAAATTACTGGATGCGCTTCTCCCTGTTGTTCCATTCGAAGGCTGGAGTGATTCTATCCTCATGGAGATTGGGGCAAGTTGTGAGTTGTCATCGCAAAAAATAGCCATACTTTTTCCTCGTGGTATGACGGATATTCTTCGTTATTTTAACAAGCGTTTGGATACCCATATGATGGGTGAGCTGGAAAAGCGTGATCTAGATAACATGAAGGTGAGAGAACGCATCACTTTGGCTGTGCGCATAAGGCTTGAGCTAATGGAGCCTCATCGGGAAGCTGTTCGAAAGGGGATGAGTTTTTTTGTAATGCCATTGAAAGCATCAGAAGGTATGCATAACCTTTATGATACGGTTGATGCTATGTGGCTGGCGGCAGGCGATAAGTCTACGGATTATAATTTTTACAGCAAACGGCTGCTGCTTTCAGGTGTCTATAGTTCGACGATGTTGTTCTGGCTTGAAGACAAGTCGGAAGGTTATGAAAAAACCTGGAACTTCCTTGATCGCCGTATCGCTGAAGTTCTTAAGATCGGTGGCGCGTTAGGTAAATCAATCGGGAAAATATCAAGCGTTGCGGATAGACTTCGTTCCCTATCTCCGTTTTCAAAAGAGTGGACGGGACGCTGTTAAAATCGAATTCTATTAAGGCAATACTGACTTATTGATCTTGGAAAAGCTGTTGTAGCCAGCTGTTGGCTAGTCTGGTTCTCCCTTTGGTGTTGATAACAAATTCCTGTCCTTTTGGGGCGGACTTTAATTTCCAACCTGTTCCTGATTTTACCCATTTCTCGTTCTTTAAGTGATAAGAGAGTGCGGGCGAAGGATGGGCAAACCATTTGGGAAGTTGCCAGATGGAACGCGTTGATTTTTCTGCTGTTAAAACACGCGTTGAAGTAATGTTAGAAAAAATACCCCCGCCCAGTATGTCCGTATCATGATTTTGCAGTTTAAGTTTCTCGCTTGAAGTATAAAGCGTGTTATTTGACCCAAAAGAAGCCTTTAGATGAGGGTGGTCAGCAAACTCGGGGTAGGTTTGAGCGGCTTCTCTAATATTCTCTCCAACCGTTATGATCTGGTCGACCTGTAGCCAGCCAAAAATTACGTGTAAATCAGGTTGTTTAGCAAGGGGCTTGAAATTTTCACCGACACACCGAAACCAACCGAAGAATAAAAACAGATCTCCAGCACAAACACCTTGGTTTGATAAATGTTGTTGCGCGGCACCGTACTGTCCAAAACAGGGCCGCCAACTTTCGTGTCTTGAAAGGCTGGGAGGATAGAGGTCAGGGTCTAGGTGGGTGAAATCTTTGGCGTGTGCCAATTTTGGATTTAGCTGATGAATTACGTTGCCTAAATTCCCAAAAGGAGAGGCAAGTTCTGTAAACCTGTTCGGTCCGGCGTGATGTGGAATGGGAAGTGAGTAAATACGTCCATCGGGAAGGATGGGACTCGGGCCACCGCCATATTGGGAATCAAAGCCTTTACGGCTGAGGATAATACGCATGAAGACGATACTGATTAAAAGAGGTTAAGTCGGTTGCTAGTTGAGTATTAACCCCGTCTTAGCGGCTAACACATCACAATAGTTATCCTCGTTGCGATTGTCTAATGGCGTGATGTGCGTGCCGTATCTGCTAAGCGTTGTTGTCCAAACGGGGTTATTTTCTAAGTTGTTTAGCTCTGGAATTAAATGTTTTTGTGATGAGCCTGTAATCATGATTTTGCGGGTAAAGTTATGATGTTGAGTGATCTTTAATTGTCCGACGAGGCCCTGAGTTTTAATTAAATTGCATACGCCTGCTTCAGGCATTATGCCGACGTCTACTCTCTCAGAAAGTAGCATTTGGAGTAACTGCCATTCACTGTTGGTGTTGGTTCTTCTTATTTTATTGTCTTTCACCAGTGGATCTACTCCAGCGTATTTGTAACCTCGAATACCGCCAAGTTTAGATCCAATTAAGTCTTCTGGAGCTTTGTAACTTTTGTCTTTGCCGGTTTTCCAGACATAAACACTTGAGTCCATCATGATTGGGGAAGACCAGTTTGTTTCCGGTGAAGTAAGGGTTTTAAACCAAATAGGGGTTACCCATGGAACGATGATACTCTTTTTTGCCATAAGCTCATCAAGACGCTTTCTGGGCAGGATTCTGACAGAATATTTGTGACCAGATGTGCTGTTGTGAGTTAGATGTTTGGCTAAATCATATGTTAAGCCAGTATCTTTACCCGTAACGAAGGGAGGAACGTTATGATAACTATAAAGAGTGTAGTTACCACCTGCGTAGGCGGAGGTAGACAGAAGAAACCCAAAAACAATGAGCAAGTTTTTTGCTTGAACGAGAGACGAGCTAATTTTTTTAAACCGATAACTTATTCCCACAATCTTTTCCTTGTTAAAGAACCAAGAAAAACCCCCTGCGGCAAGTTAACTGTATTCAGTTTGTGTTTAAGAGTGGTTAATTATCATTTCCTTGGAATGACTTTGGTGACGTGCCCCATTTTACGACCATCTTTAGCTTCATCTTTACCATATAGGTGAAGTTTAGCAGCAGGATCTGAAAGGATTTCAGCCCAGTTATCGACATCTTTACCAAGAAGATTTGTCATCACGGCATCAGAGTGGCGATAGACGGAGCCAAGAACCAATCCGGCAGTCGCTCTGATAAATTGCTCAAACTGGGATGTGACACAAGCATCCATAGACCAATGGCCTGAATTGTGAGGGCGTGGTGCGATTTCATTGACAAGAATCTCGTCATCGGTGGTCACAAACATCTCTACAGCCATCATTCCAACCAGTTGCATTTCCTCTGCCATATGACGTGCCAAAGCTTCTGCGCGATCGCTTATCTTTTGAGATATACGAGCCGGGACAATGGTCTGATCGAGAATATGATTTTTGTGGCGATTTTCGACAGGTATATACGCCTGGCAATCGCCCTGAATACTACGGGCGACAATGACAGAAATTTCCATCCGAAAATCAACAAGTGCTTCAATTATTGTTTCAGCTTGCTCTTTGTCGCCAGCCACAGTCTTCCAAGCTACAGCCAGATCTGTGTCGGGAGTGATAAAGGTTTGTCCTTTACCGTCATACCCCATTTCGGTGGTTTTTAAGACACAGGGACGTCCGATATCACGCACAACGCGATCAAGTGCTTCTATATTTGTTGCTTCAGCATATCGTGTCGTTGGTACGTTGATGGAGTTGCAGAAATCTTTTTCCCGCAAGCGATTTTGACAAATGTGAAGTACGTTTGGTCCCGGGTTTACCGGAACACGGTCAATGAGAAAGGCCGCTGTTTTGGCGGGAACATTTTCAAACTCATAGGTGACGACATCGACATGTTCCGCAAAAGTTGCGAGAGCTTTCTCGTCATCATATTTGGCCACAGTTGTGTACTTGGAGACTTCACTCGCGGGGCAATCTTCTTCAGGGCAAAATATATGGCAGTGATAGCCGAGTTCAGCCGCGGCCGAAGCCGCCATCCTGCCAAGCTGGCCACCGCCTAAAATACCAATTACTGAACCGGGTGCTAGAGGTGCAGAAAGAGTTTTGGTCATGACTATCGTCTCCAAGGGAGGCTGCATTAAATATCGTTTACAGGTTCAAGCGCGACGGCTTCGGACTGGTTCTTCCGCCAAGTGTCCAGTGCGTCTGCGATTTTTTTATCATTAAGGGCAAGAACAGATCCTGCAAGTAATCCAGCATTAATGGCACCAGGCTTGCCGATTGCCAATGTTCCAACGGGAACACCACCGGGCATTTGTACGATTGAAAGCAAACTGTCTTGGCCTTTCAGGCTTTTACTTTCAATCGGAACACCAAAAACAGGAAGAGGTGTCATGGCAGCAACCATACCAGGAAGGTGTGCTGCGCCACCTGCTCCGGCAATGATCACGTTTAAGCCACGATCTCGTGCCGTTGAAGCGTATTCTACCAAACGCTGTGGTGTTCTGTGTGCGGAGACTATTCTTTTCTCATAGGAGATGCCGAGGGTATCGAGTGTTTCGGCCGCATGTTTCATGGTCGGCCAATCTGATTGGCTGCCCATGATAATACCAACTTGCGGAGACTTCTCGGACATGGCTTTATCCTGCCTTATAGTGTATCGGAGCGCATTATTAAGACGTGTGGTAAGATATGGCAAGTAAAGAGAGCTCAAGTAAAGGCGCGCGTGGAAATTTATATTCAATTACCTATTCTTGGTAATAATATGTAAAATAATTTTGTATAATGTGCCTAACGAGTTCATTTGACGTTAAAAGTGCATATGATGAAATCCCGGCAGGAAGCAGGGATTAGGCTATAAAGCAAAGGGATTGCTTGACGAATGAAGGTCCAAAGACCACGTGGCGGAACGGGTTCCGTTAGCAGTGTGGGTCGGGTATCTGCTGCACCAGCAGTAAAACCAGCCCAAACTGTCGAAAGCGTAAGTGGCGTTACCACTCCTCAAGATGTTGCCACGATTGGTGGAATTCCTGAGTCCGAATTCACGCCGAAGGTCCGGGCGGCAATTGAGCAGCTTATGAAAGAAGTTCAGGACGTTCGACAAGAATTAGATCAAGCTAAAAAACGGGTAGATTATCTGGAGAAATTAGCTGATCAAGACGTTTTGACGCCAGTACTTAATCGACGCGCCTTTGTTCGTGAACTCGATCGTATGATGTCCTATAGCGAACGCTATGAGGTACCAGGAAGTGTCATTTACCTTGATGTAAATGACATGAAAGAGATCAATGATAATCTCGGACATGAAGCAGGGGACGAAGCTATCAAGCACGTGGCTTCATCATTGTTAAATAATGTGCGTTCTTCTGATATTGTTGGACGGCTTGGTGGTGATGAGTTTGGGGTTATTCTGTTGCAAGCGCCGCCTGAAATTGCGACAGAAAAAGCACAATACCTCGCTGACGAAGTATCACGACACTCTTTTGATTATGAAGGGGAAAACGTGAGCGTTCATGTTTCTCACGGGGTACATAACTTTCAGGGTAGTGATGCTGATGCTGCGCTAAAGGCAGCAGATAAGGCTATGTACGAAAAAAAGAAAGCGAAACAGGTGCAAGAGTAAGCTGTTATTTTCCTTATTATTCAAAGTTTCCAACAGAAAGTCATTAATTTGGGAGCTAAAAATAACTTTTGAGCAGAAGTGTTTGGGGAAACCTCTCTTCAGTCTGAAAGATTAGGCAATGATATCGGGTAAGAGCTGGCTTTCTAATCGATTCATCGTATCTTTTAAATTGAGCTTCTTTTTTTTCAGTCGCACCAATTGGAGTTGATCGAACGGGGCGTGTTCTTGCAGACGTGCAATAACATCATCCATGTCTCTGTGTTCTTGCTTAAGGCTTTCGAGTTCTTCGATAAGCTCTTTTCTGCTGTTGCCTGTGGTCTCTGCCAATTTATAAATGTCTCGTAAACGCACGTTATATGAAGGAAGTAGTTATACTCTGACTTTGAAAATAAGCATAGGTTTAGTATGAGAGATTCTCGTGGAGCGGGCATCTTGTCTCGAGATCTCGTGAAAATCGCCCCAGTTTAGCTAAAGATGGTGTGTTTTGATTGATAAGAGAATGTAAGAAATAAGTTTCTCATTAGGCGAATCGGCCCGATATTGATCTCTTATGTGTATATATGCCCTAACTTACCTTAACCTTGGGACCCTAGATTGCTGATTTATAGTTTAAGTAAAGATGTTTGATCAAACCCAGTTGCCGACAAATCCTTTTTGGAATTTCTCTCTTGATGTTTACGGACAACAGGGTGTCGCGCCTGCATGTATTGTCCTGCAGGATAAATATGATCTTGATGTCAATTTGCTCTTGTTCTGCTGTTGGGCAGGTTTTTGTGAAAAAGAACTGAAAACTCTTGAACTCTCAAATTTGATTTTCGGTATCGAGAAATGGCGAGATCATGTCATCCAACCTTTGCGAGATGTTCGGGTTTGGATGAAAACTGAAACGATAAATGGGTTTCGCCATACTGATGATCTGCGCCAGAAAGTAAAAGATGCTGAACTTTGGGCTGAAGCCTTACAGCAAAATTTTATGCATCTTCAATTAACATTACGCCCCTCAGAAAAGCCATGCTCAGAAATTGCAGCCAAAAATATGATCTTGTATTTGAATCTCTGTGAGATTGAGGCTATTGGAACTGTTGATTGTGCAGATTTGGCGGCAATTGTTCGGGGAGGATTCCCAGATTTGCCTCCCTTAGAAGCTGTATGGTTATTTCAGTAATATCCACGGTCAGAAGTGTCTATGGACTGTTTCAATTTGACTGTATCTAAGTTCTCAGTATTAAAGTTTAAGGGCGTTTTTTACTGTTCTCGTCCCAGCGGTTCATACCAGCTATTTCGATGTCGAAAATATCGAGTACTCTGCCCAATGTGTAATCAACCATCTCTTCAAGATTATTTGGTTTTGCATAGAATGCAGGGACTGGTGGTGCAATGATCGCGCCCATTTCTGAAAGGTTAACCAAAGTGCGAAGGTGTCCGGTATGAAGAGGTGTCTCTCGGACCATTAAGACAAGTTTACGGCGCTCTTTTAAGATGACATCTGCTGCACGGGTTAAAAGACTCGAGGTGACGCCAGTTGATATCTCTGACATGGTTCGAATTGAGCAGGGTGCGACAATCATACCCAGTGTTTTGTATGACCCGCTGGAAAGACAGGCAGCGATATCATTGATGTTATGACTTACATCAGCGATATTTTTGACATCAGAAACTTTAAGGTCACTTTCGTAAGCCAATGTTATTTCAGCTGATTTACTCATAATTAAATGAGTTTCAATAGGCATGTTTTTTAGAATTTGTAACAACCTGATGCCATAAGTGATCCCACTTGCGCCACTAATGCCGATGATGATTCTCTCTTTTGTCATAGGTAACAATCTTTCACTTTTGTGAAGAATTAATGAAGTAAATGTACCAAGCCTCTTGGCAAGCGGTTTGGACAGGTCTACCATAATCCATACGCTGTCTTCTCAAAAATGTTATAGGGTTTGGGTTGGTACAAAATTGGCAAAGTATTAGCGTTTGGGACGCTTTGAATATATCCCATACACTAAAGCCTTACATTCGGCTAGTTGCCAGTGTTCTGTCCAAACATGATTTAACAATTTTTCTTACATTACGTTTGCTTGTGACTATGAAGGGTTTTCTTCGTAGTGTTTTATGCTGGGAAAATTTTGAGAGTAAAAAATTGCCGTAGTATTTTTGGGAAGCTGTAAGTGCAACTACGGAACTAAAGGGAGACGAATATGGCCACTGCTCAACGCATTGAGTCCTTACGTACAAAACACGTTACTTTAGAGAGCGCTATCGGTCAGGAGAATCTGCGCCCGCATCCCGATGAATCCATAATTATGTCACTTAAGAAGCAAAAGCTTCGCGTTAAAGATGAAATGGAACAGTTAAATGATTCACATTAACGCAGTAACAGCTTTAGGGTAAAATGTCTTAAGCTTATAAATGATAAAAAAGCAAACCCGCTTTGTGTATTTCACAAGGCGGGTTTCTTTATGTTTTCGTATATTGTGTAAATATCTTGTAAAATAATTTTCAAGTACCGACCCTATCAAGGGACGCCATTTGATCATAAGCAAGATATACAGCAGTCTTAAGATCTGGTCTGGGAGACTGGAGAAAACAAAAATTATAAAAGTGGGACACGCCATGGGTCTTTTTGATGAAGTGCAAGCGCGCTCTTTGTCCGAACCTGAAAAATTTTGGGCAGAAGCAGCGGAGAATATTGATTGGATTAAGCCGTGTGAAAAAGTGCTCGATGATAGCGATGCACCTTTCTATCGCTGGTTTCAAGGTGGAGTGCTGAATAGTTGTTATAATGCCCTTGATCGCCAAGTTGCAGGAGGGCGAGGTAATCAGATTGCCCTAATTTATGATAGCCCGGTTACAGATTCAAAAGAGAAGATTACCTATTCACAGCTTTTGGCGAGGGTCGAGAAATTCGCTGGGGCATTGGATGGCCTTAATGTTCAAAAAGGTGATCGCGTAATCATCTATATGCCGATGATACTTGAAGCAGCCGTTGCCATGTTGGCATGTGCCAGAATTGGCGCTGTTCATTCTGTTGTTTTTGGTGGTTTTGCTGCAAATGAATTGGCGACCCGAATAGATGATTGTCAACCGAAGGTGATTATTACGGCATCGTGCGGCATCGAGGTCAGTAAGGTAATCCCCTATAAGCCACTCCTTGATCAAGCAATTGAGTTATCGTCGCACAAGCCTTCATATTGTATTGTTTGGCAACGTCCTCAAGTTGAAGCCTCAATGATTGACGGACGAGATCTCGATTGGGTTGAGGTGGAAAGTCAGGGGCCTGTAAAAGATTGCGTTCCTGTGGCCGCAACTGACCCTCTGTATATTCTCTACACTTCTGGTACAACAGGGCAACCCAAAGGCATTGTGCGTGACAATGGCGGCCATGCTGTTGCTCTCTATTGGTCCATGAAAAATATTTATAATGTTTCCCCTGGTGATGTTTTTTGGGGGGCCTCTGATGTTGGCTGGGTTGTTGGGCATTCCTATATTGTTTACGGTCCGCTCATGTATGGGGCGACATCGGTTATGTACGAGGGAAAGCCTGTTGGTACTCCCGATCCTGGTGCTTTTTGGCGTGTGATATCAGAACATAAGGTCTCTGTTCTCTTTACTGCGCCGACTGCTTTTCGAGCCATTCGGCAACAAGATCCTGATGCGACATATCTTGATAAATACGACCTTTCTTGTTTCAAAACCCTTTTTCTTGCCGGCGAACGCTGTGATCCCGATACTCTCAATTGGGCGTTGGAGAAACTGAAAGTCCCGGTTATTGATCATTGGTGGCAAACTGAAACGGGGTGGCCAATTGCCTCGAATTGTTTGGGGATTGAACAGTTACCGATTGTCGCGGGATCGCCAGCAAAGTGTGTGCCTGGGTGGGATGTCCGCATTCTTGATAGTGAACATAAGGAAGTGGGAGCGGGTGATATAGGGGCAATAGTGTGTACCCTGCCTTTGCCGCCGGGTACTTTCTCAACCCTCTGGAATGCACCTGAGAGACACCACGAAGCTTATCTCAGTACTTTTCCGGGATACTATGAAACCGGTGATGCGGGATACAAGGATGAAAACGGCTATATTTTTGTGATGTCGCGAACTGACGACATCATCAATGTAGCTGGTCACCGCCTATCAACTGGGGCAATGGAGGAGGTACTAGCTGCGCATGATGATGTTTCGGAATGTGCTGTAATCGGTGTTGCTGATAAGCTGAAAGGACAATTGCCCTTGGGGTTTATGGTTTTAAAAGCTGGAGCCAATCGGTCTCATGATGAAGTCATTGGAGAGGTCGTGCAAAAAGTCCGTAAAGAAATTGGCCCTGTTGCTGCTTTTAAACTTGCCGCAGTTGTTGATCGATTACCAAAAACCCGTTCAGGGAAGATCCTTCGTGCAACAATGAGGAAGATTGCTGATTGCGAAGAGCATAAAGTACCGGCAACGATTGATGACCCTGCAATTCTTGACGAGATAACCATTGCACTTAAGGGGCTTGGTTACGCTGCTTCTGCTTAAGTTAGGTTTTATCCTTCTTTCCATCATGATTTTTCATGAGGGAATACCCGAGTACAGGTTATGTGATCCTGTACTCGGAAAGCTCCATTAGAAGTGTCTTATGGAGCTATCGCCAGACTTGCCCGATCAATATTTGGTCGGGCTTTTTTTTGAATAAAAAAAGGCCTCTTCATTGAAGAGGCCTTTTTAAAACTCGAATGCAATTTTCGAGTGTAAGTCATGATATTAATCGTCAGTCTTTTTGAATGCCCGTGTAAAGGCCTCGTAAGGATCCTCAACAACCACTGGTGCGGGCTCCATCGGAACGATCTCTTCTTCAATAGGCTCAGGCTTTGGAATAATACGGCCTGCTTTTTGAGCTTCTTTAATCGCTTTGTCGATGGTCAGGTTCAAATCAACCTGCTTGCAAAGGCCCAACAATACAGGATCTCTTGGGCGAATATTACTGATGTTCCAATGGGAACGATCTCTGATCGCCTGAATGGTCTTCTTGGTCGTACCAATAAGCTTTGATATATGGTTATCAGTTAATTCCGGGTGATGCCGAACCAGCCAGGAAATTCCGTCAGGTTTGTCCTGGCGCTTTGCAATAGGTGTATACCTAGGGCCTTTTGTGCGCTTGGAAGGCTGCGGAAGTCCTTCTTGCTGATAAAAGCGAAGTGTTTTTGTTAAATCTTTTTCGCAACGTTCAATTTCTGCGCGTGTCAGCTGAGAACTAGCAATCGGGTCCATACCCCGAATACCTACAGCGACTTCTCCGTCAGCAATTCCTTGGATTTCCAAGGTATGAAGCTGACAGAATCCGGCGATCTGTTCGAAACTTAACGATGTATTCTCGACCAACCAAACGGCGGTCGCTTTTGGCATTAGTGGCTGAGACATTGTTTCTCCTAATCGTGCCGTCGGCTAATGGTCCGCTGGCTACGGTAATAAATACCCAGCTGGTGGCTTACCCTGAATATCCCCTGAGGCCAAGCAGGAAATAAAGATATGGGGTGATTTTTTCTCAATCCGTCACCTTTAACATGATTTTTCCTATATGTTTTGATGATTCCATCAGTTTATGAGCATCACATGCTTTTGAAAGAGGGAGGGTTTTATAAAGAACGGGCTGAAGTTTATTCTCGGCGAGAAGAGGCCAAACCTTTTCGTATAAATTACGGGCGATACCCGTTTTAAAATCTTTGGATCGCGCACGTAAAGTCGATCCTGTAATTTTAAGACGCTTGAGCATGACGGGCATAAAATTCACTGAGGCCTGAGGGCCACCTAAAAAGGCGATAAAACAAAGTCGACCATCCATAGCCAGGGCAGAGATATCTTTTTGAATATAATCTCCCCCAACCATATCAAGAATGACATCGACCCCTTTTTCATCAGTGAAGATTTTTGACTTTTCAACGAAGTCATCGGTTTTGTAGTTGATTGCTAAATCCGCGCCAAGTTCCAGACAGGCTTTACATTTTTCATCACTGCCTGCTGTCGTAATAACCTTTGCACCAAAGGCCTTTGCGAGCTGGATGGCGGTTGTGCCGATACCGGATGTTCCGCCATGAATTAAAATGGTCTCACCATGTTTGAGCCCGCAGCGGTCAAAGACATTACTCCATACCGTGAAGTAAGTTTCTGGAATAGCCGCTGCTTGTTCAAGGCTAAAGCCTTCTGGAATTGGAAGGCATTGTCCTGCGGGGGCTGTACAATATTCGGCATAACCACCTCCACCTATTAAACCAGTAACGTTGTCACCGACCTTAAAGGAAGTAACATTGATCCCTGTTTTGACAACGACGCCTGAAATCTCAAGGCCTGGGATATCCGATTCTCCCGGAGGAGGAGGGTAAAGTCCGCGGCGTTGGATAACATCGGGACGATTAACGCCAGCATAAGCTACTTTTATAAGGAGCTCACCTTCAGATGGTTCTGGTACTGAGCGGGTTGAGGGAACGAGTTGATCCGCATCTCCGAACTCTTTGATTTCTACGACAGACATTTGTTTTGGAATTTCGCGGGACACGATTTTACCTCTGGTTACAGATGGTTTCAGGACGTTATGAGAATATTTATCCTGTTTTTCTCTTTACGGAACAGTCTAATATGCTCGCGATGTAGTTACTATTAAATAAAACGAACAGGCAGTTCGATCGGGAGATAATTATGAATTTAGATGATTTGGAACCTATAAAAACTAAAACCAAGGTTAAGGATCTGGAACCGATGGGATTGGAGGAACTTAACGAATATATTGAAACGTTGGCATTAGAGATTGAGCGGGCGCGGATAGAAATTTCCCGGAAAGAAAAGCATCGCCAAGGCTTAGACGGGTTGTTTAAGGCATGATCACCAGCCTTGAAATCGTTTTACCTATATTCGCGATTATTCTTTGTGGATATTTTGTCGGTCGTAAAGAGTGGGTTACAGCTTCTGCACTCAAAGGCCTATCCCACTTTGTTTATTATCTTGCGATCCCAGCGTTATTATTTAGAACCATGGCTCGGGGAAACATTTTAGCTGATCTCGATTTTTCGTTGATTGTCTCTTTTTATAGTGTGTCGCTACTTGTCTTTGCGTTTAGTGCTCTTCTTGGTCGTTTTTATTATGGACACCAGCTAAAGGAAGCCGCAGTCATGGCGATGGGAGCGACCTATGGCAACTTGTTGTTGTTAGGGTTTCCATTGATTTATTCTGCTTTTGGAGATGAAGGCATGGTTCCTCTAACCATGCTTATAGCCTTTCAAGCGCCAATTTTGATGGCGTTAACGTCAATGCTAACGGAATACGACCTTTCTCGAGAACGAGGAGGGGGGGATGGGGCTAAAGCAATGGGGAAGGCGCTTGTAAATTCGATTGTCAAAAACCCTATTATTATTGGATTAATCACGGGCGGGCTTTACCAGTTCTCTGGTTTGGAATTCTTTGCTTTATTGGATCGTTTTACATCAATGCTCGGAGGAGCCGTTGTTCCGTGTGCGCTTTTTTCACTTGGTGTATCGCTTACAGGGTTCAAATTAGCCGGAGATTTGAAACAGAGCTTTTTGATCGTGGGCCTTAAGACGCTTGTATATCCTCTTTGTGTCTCAATCCTGGTCTTCTATGTTATAGATGTTCCACCACTTTGGGGCGCAGTTGCTGTTATTCTTGCGGCTCAACCGACTGGGGTAAATGTTTTTATTTTGGCGCAACAATATGGTGTTTTTAGTGCGCGAGCTGCGTCAATTGTGTTGTCTTCGACTATTCTATCTGTTGTCACTGTTACGTTATTGATCGCATACTACATCCATATTCTTCCCAAATAATGTCCACAATCACACCTAATAGATATAACAGGAGATGCTTATGCCCAGCCTTAAAGGGAGAGCAGCAGTCATTACAGGTTCGACCAGCGGTATTGGTAAAGGCATTGCAGAGCGATTAGCTGCTCAAGGTGTTGATATCATGCTTAATGGTTTTGGTAATCGCGATGAGATTCTAGCTTTGGAAAACAAACTAAAATCTGAGTTTGGAGTTCAGGTTGCCTATTCCGGTGCTGACATGACAAGGCCAAATGAAATCCGGGAACTTATTCAACAAGCTCAGGATCTGTTTGGGAGTGTTGATATTCTTGTGAATAACGCAGGAATTCAAAATGTTTCTCCTGTTGATGAATTTCCGGAAGATCGCTGGGATGCCATTATCGCCATTAATCTTTCTTCGGCCTTTCATACAATTAAAGCGGCGTTGCCTGGTATGAAAGAAAAAGGGTGGGGAAGAGTTATCAATGTTGCTTCTGCGCATGGATTAACAGCTTCTGCAAATAAGTCTGCTTATGTAGCGGCAAAACATGGTGTCGTCGGTTTAACGAAGGCAGTTGCCCTTGAAGTTGCAACACAAGGCATAACTTCAAATGCAATTTGTCCGGGGTGGGTTCTTACGGATCTTGTTAAGACGCAAATTGAAGCCAGGGCAATGAAGAGTGGGCGTAGTTTTGACGAGGAAAAACGAGTTATGGTCTCTGAAAAGACTCCAACACAAGATTTTTCCACTCCAGAACAAATTGGAGATTTGGCTGTGTTTTTATGTAGTGATGCTGCTTCTCAGATGACTGGTGCGCCTTACTCAATAGATGGTGGTTGGATGGCTCAATAATTCTCAAGTTATTATTATAATTGCTTATTTATGGTTCAAATCAAGACTGATAAAGGGAAGCTCTTTTCTTGAGATTCCCTTTATTTTTTACACTTGAAATTCAAAAAAATGTTCCTAAATCTATATTATGAGAAATGTTATTTCTAATCTTAACCAATTTTTAGTTGGTTTGTTTTAAGTTGGTAATATCAATACAGAGCTTTAGTTAGATTATTATACAATTTAGTTTAATTTACGATGCCTCCCTGTTGACTTGCCGCCGGTTTAAACCGGCGGTCTTTTTTTTGACCAAAATTATATTGTGAAAAAAAGGCATTCTTTGTCTTAAAAGTGTCAAAATTTGAAACAAGACCTTGACTGTAGCTCCGAGTCTACATAACCTCTTGCGTAACAAAGGCAAGTTGACAGGGTGGACAAAAGACTACGAGGTTATAATCGTAGCGTTTGTTGAAAATATGCCAAAAAAATACTGGCCGGGCTTTAATAAGCCCGGCCTTTGGTGTTTTTGACATCTCGTATGATCATGAATAATGCGAGAAAAAGCTTCTAGCCCTTATTGATCAATCCAGTTTTGTTCCCGTTTGAAGATAATATAGGAATATTTTTGGGCTTTTTAGCTTCTGGAATTTCTCGCGCAAGATCTATGACGAGCAAACCATTCTCTAAGTTCGCTCCGGTTACTTTGATGTGATCTGCAAGATCAAAGGTCTTTTGGAAAGATCTATTGGCGATGCCTTGGTGCAAAAAGGTAACGTTTTGCTCGGTCTCTTTCTCTTTTTGCCCCGTAACAAGCAGGGAGTTTTCCTTGATAGTTACTTCGAGCTCATTTTCAGAAAACCCGGCTAGGGCCATGGTTATCCGATAGGCATTCTCTTCAACTTTTTCAATATTGTAGGGCGGGAAGCTTGAGGCTGTACTATCCAAACGCTTTGCTGTGTCGAGCATATTCATCATACGATCGAATCCAACAGTCGCACGAAATAAAGGGGTAAGGTCACGATGGTTCATTGCTTGTTCTCCATTGAGCAACATGCTTCATATTTGGCTCACCTTAATGGTCAAGCCGACGAGTGTAAGTGAAACCCCGTAGGCATTTCTCTTAACTATCGAGTTAAGTGTAAAAAAAATGTTTTCAAGATCTGGGTGTAAAAATATCAAATCTTGAAAGTTGAAATTATCGGTGATCACTGCGTACCAATATTTTGTTAAGGCACTGAATGTTAGAATGAAGAAAAAGTGCGTAGGACTCTTTTATAGAGGACGCGCAAGTAAGAGTCGTCAGGCAGGATATGGTCACTTTTCTCGATTCGACATACCAAGAAGCATTATCGCTAACGCGTGAAGCCCGCGATTATATGGCTGCACGATCCCGTAATCGTCATTCTTGGCTTCGCCCGGAGGATCGTCTGCAAATATGTTGTGAAAGCATGCGCTTAACGACAAGGCTTACCCAAGTGATGGCGTGGTTATTGCTACAACGTGCCGTGTTATCTGGAGAAGTATCTATGGATGTAGCTGCGAGGCAAGAAAATCGTTTGGCGGGTCAAAACATTTGTGACGTGCCAGATGAACTTCCTACTGGTGCAGACCCTAGAATGGTGGATCTGATGGGTCGCAGTCATTCTATCTATTTAAGAGTTATGCGACTGGATTCTCAATTGGATCGAGCGAAAAAAAAGGCCCCGTAAAACGGGACCTTTTCTTATCGCATAACAGAAAACGGCTTAGTTCTTAATGCCGAAAGCTGCAAAACGCTTGTTGAACTTAGCAACTTGACCGCCAGTATCAACCAAACGGTGTTCGCCAGTCCAAGCTGGATGACTTTTTGGGTCAATATCAAGACGCATAGTATCGCCTTCTTTGCCCCAAGTTGATCGTGTTTCGAATTCACTGCCATCAGTCATAACAACTTTGATCGCGTGGTATTCTGGATGAATGTCTTTTTTCATAGTCCTGTATCCCCATAGGAAGCGGGGGCTTTGTAACTGACCCTGTACCTAGTGGCAAGTAGAAAACCTCGAATCGGGGTTAAACCACTTAGCTAGGTCATAGGGTCGCATTGAAGCCTTTAATAATTTGTGGTTTCTCACACTGGAGTGGAAAGGTCAATTCAGTTATTAGATATCTAAGAATAATTTTGATTACTCCTCTGACTGAGGATTGTAAGGCAGGAATAAAATATGAGTCGCAACAGCGCCCGCAAAAAATCAGAAACGCAAAGCGCGGATCGACCGACCAGCAAAGAACTCAAACATCTGCTATTGCTTTGGCAATTTGTCCGTCCTTATAAGCTTCAGATCTTTGGTGCAATGATTGCTTTGATCGTTGCAGCAGGAACAGTTTTGGGGTTGGGGCGAGGACTTAAGGCGCTGATTGATCAAGGTTTTTCAAGCGGTGATAGCGCTTTGTTGGATCAAGCGGTTATCGTTCTTTTTGGTGTAACCGTGCTTTTGGCGCTTGCCAGTTATTCCCGTTATTATCTGGTTTCCTGGATAGGGGAACGCGTGGTTGCGGATATAAGAACGGCCGTATTTAGTCACATTATCAAGATGTCTCCGGCCTTTTTCGAAGTCACACGTAGTGGAGAAATCTTATCGCGACTCACAACAGATACCACTTTGTTGCAAGTTGTCGTCGGCTCCTCCTTTTCAATCGCTTTACGTAACATCCTGATGTTTTTTGGTGGCTTGACGTTGCTTGTTATTACGTCTCCGAAATTAACGGGATTTGTTGCTCTTGTGATCCCTTTCGTATTGATTCCAATACTTTTTTTCGGACGTAAAGTGCGCAGTTTAAGTAAGGATAGTCAGGACCGTATTGCTGATGTAGGTGTCTTTGCTGATGAAACAATTGGGGCGATTCGAACCGTTCAGGCTTTTAGTCATGAAGAAATTGATCGTGGATTTTTTTCCAGCCGTGTTGAAGATGCTTTTGGTACTGCGGCGACCCGAATCCGTTTTCGGGCCCTTTTAACTGCTGTTGTGATTGTATTGGTCTTTGGGTCCATCAGTGCGATTTTGTGGATGGGCGGGCGTGATGTTCTTGAAGGCACGATTTCTGCTGGAGAATTATCTTCCTTTGTTTTCTACGCGATTGTTGTCGCTGGTTCTCTTGGTGCTTTTAGTGAGGTCATTGGGGATTTACAGCGTGCTGCTGGCGCAACGGAAAGATTGTTGGACCTTCTTGCAATGGAAACGGATATTGCGGCACCCGAGAATCCAAAAAATCTCCCACCCAAAATCATGGGATCGGTTTCTTTCAAAGAGGTGAGTTTTAATTATCCGTCTCGCCCAAACCAAGCTGCCATGATTAATTTTACCGCTGATATTAAAGCGGGAGAGAAAGTGGCTATCGTGGGGCCGTCGGGAGCGGGTAAAACAACTGTTTTTCAACTGTTACTGCGTTATTATGACGTGCACAAGGGTGATGTTTCTATAGATGGCATACCGGTAAGAGATCTTGATCCTGTTGAGATGCGTCAGCACATTGGCATGGTTTCCCAAGAACCTGTAATCTTCTCTACGACAGCCTTGGAGAACATTCGATACGGTCGGCCAGGGGCAAGCAAAGAAGATATCGTCGAAGCTGCAAAAGCTGCGTCCGCGCATGAGTTCCTCAAAGATCTTCCTGATGGTTACGAGACTTTCCTTGGTGAAAAAGGGGTGCGCCTATCTGGTGGACAGCGGCAGCGTCTGGCAATCGCGAGAGCTATCTTGCGTGATCCTGAGATTTTATTACTGGATGAAGCGACGTCTGCATTGGATTCTCAAAGCGAGAAAGCGGTTCAACAGGCTCTGGATAATCTTTTGGAAGGGCGGACGACTTTGATGATTGCACACCGCTTGGCGACAGTTTTAAAGGCAGATCGTATATTGGTCATGGATCAAGGTAAGATCGTTGCTAGCGGGACGCACAATGAATTAATTAAGCAGGGCGGTCTCTACGCTAGTCTGGCTGAGTTGCAGTTCGGTGTCGATATGAATCCAACCATCGAAACCCAGGTTGCGAGCTAAATTTATTTAGCGTTGAGTTAATTTAAGTTCGATGCGGCGGTTGCGCCTAAAGGCAATCTCGTCGCGACTGTTGTCTAACGGTTGAAACTGCCCGAATCCGGTTGCTGCAAGTCGTGAGGCAGGAATGCCTTGGCTAATAAGATACTTCACCACCGATATCGCACGTGAAGTTGAGAGTTCCCAGTTTGAGGGGAACTCTGGGGTGGAAATGGGTTGTACGTCGGTGTGACCATCTACCCTTAATATCCAGTCGATTTCGGTCGGGATGGTTGCTGAGAGCTCTCTAAGCGTGTTTGCAAGCTGTCCCAGTTGGTTTCTTCCTCCCTCTTCAAGTGTGGCTGAGCCACTTGTGAAGAGAACCTCGGATTGAAAGACAAAACGGTCTCCGACAATCCGAATGTCTTGTCGGTTGCCAAGTACTTCTCTGAGGCGGCCAAAAAACTCAGATCTATATTTTGCCAGCTGTTGAACTTTTGTTGCAAGGGCAACGTTCAGGCGCTTACCAAGATCTATGATTTGAGTTTCTTGGGCTGCATTTATTGCTTCGGTTATATCCAGAGTGGCCGAGATATCCGAAAGCTGTTTTCGAAGGGCAGCTATTTGTTGGTTGAGGAGAACAACTTCGGTTTGAGCCTCTGTTGTGAGTTTTTTCTGTCCAGTGATATCACTTTCTGCATTGGTAAGCTTTTGTGTCAGGTTATCTCTTATTTCTTTGAGTAGCGCGATCTCAGCGAGTTGAGTTTCAATCTTTTCTCTATCTGCCTCAACGACCTTGTATGCATCTTCCAGTTCTGCGTTAACACGAGCGGATTCAGCAGAAAGTTTTGCAGCAGCAAGTTCAAGAATGGAAAGTTGTTCTTCAATAGATTTTTTGCTGTCAAGAAGGTCGTCTTTTTCGGATTTTAAGACTTCTTTGTCTTTCGCGAGCAAATTTTTATCAGCTTGAAGCAAGGCATGTGCACTGATCAGGTCTTTTAATTTGCTGCTGACAGAAACAAGCTCTCCTTCAAGATTCTCTTTATCCTGAGACAGGGAAGCGAGTTGATTTGCAAGGCTGTCACGTGAAGATATCGAACTCTGTAATTCGGTTGTGAGTTGCGTGACACTGGTTCTCAGTCGGGTATTAGCAGATTTTTCCAGTGAAAGAAGCTCAGCAAGTTCGCTAATTTCTCTGTTTAAATTACTAAGGGCTTTGTCTTTCCCGCTCAGGGCATTGCTCAGGGTGAACTGTGCAACCATAAATACCATTAGAACAAAAATAATGACCAGCAGAAGTGTTGCTAAAGCATCCACAAAGCCTGGCCATATGTTGATGGATCTACGGTTGCTTCTGCGACTTGAGAAAGACATTAAAGCTTATTCCCCTTCTGCAAGGGCTGCCAATGTTCGTGTTAATAAACGGATTTCACTCCGAATTTCTTGAATAGCACTTTCCCGACCACTGTTGATGTCTCCTGAAAGTTGCTCCAGCCTCAGATCCATGTTTCGTAAGTGTCCGCGGGAAGCTTCGTCAATTCCATTATTTGCGGGAGGACGTACTTGTACTTGTGCGAGTTGCCCTAATATGGGTTTTAGCTGGGCTTGTGTCTCAGCAATACTAAGCATCACACTTTGTTCTGCCCGCATATGATCGGTGAGCGTGGACATGCGTTCTGTCAATGTTATCAGACTTTGATTGGATTTGACGCGTTCGTCTTCATCTCTGGACATGGTGCGTTCAAGTTTTTCTAAACTTTCAGCGGTTTGTTCTAGTAATGCGGAGATATAGGCGGGAACAGATTGGTCCCCATCAATTCCCGGACCTCCACTTGATAGCTTGGTTATGCCTGAAAGCCATTCTTCGAGATAGTTTAAAAAGCGATTGTGAGCCTGACCTGCCTGTAACTCAAGAAAACCAAGAACTAGCGAGCCGGCTAGGCCAAATAAAGATGAACTAAAAGCCGTTCCCATACCGGATAGTGGTGTTGCAAGGCCTGCCTTTAACTCATCAAACATGGCTGAAGGGTCATCAGCCGTCGTACTCAGGCCTGAAATTGTTTGTCCAACCGCATTGACGGTATCCAGCAACCCCCAGAAAGTGCCCAGTAGTCCAAGAAACACTAAAAGGCCGATCAGATAGCGTGAAATGTCATGGCTTTCTTCTATCCGGCTTGAAATGCCATCCAAAAGAGTCCTCATTGATAGGGTGGAAAGGCTGAGTTTTCCTTTTTTTTCGCCAAGCATCGTTGCCATGGAACCGAGCAACCTAGGTTGCCTGATTTCGTCAAAGGTTCCCGCGAAGACAAGGCCGCCCTCAGTTTCACGTTTGAGGTTTTCCAACCAGGCAAGTTCAGGCTTTAGAGAGAGAACCTGGCGAAATATATATATAATACCAAAGAAGAGAACGCCCAGAATCATCCCATTCATCACTGCATTCGCAAGGAAAGCTTCTTGAAGACTGGGAGCTAGTGCTGCAACCGCAATTGTAACGATGCCCAGAAAGATACCCATCCGGATGAGATAACGTGTTGGCCGTTTCATACGTGAGGCGCCTCTTGTAAATAAATAACTCTGCGCAGGTTACATATGCGGTTAGGCGAAACTAAGGCTAAGCAAGTGCAACCCTTTTAAAGTTTATGGTCGATTAGTTCTTAACCGGAATGATTTCGACGCGATCGGGATTGCCGTCTTTCGACTTGTTTCCAAGGGCGCGGACATGCATTCGAGTACTTTGGATGCCGCGTTCCATTAAAACACCCCTTACGGCCAATGCGCGTGACAGAGATACCCGGCGGGCTTGCGCACCACTTTCGTTGTCGCTAGCGTAAGCAAGAAGTTGGATAATTCTGGAATCATCTGCAAGGAGCACATCTGCTAATTGATTTAGCTGAGAGCGTGCGTCGTTGCTGAGGTCCGCTTGGTCAGGCTGAAAGAACAACTTCATTGGTTTTAGCGGAGCACTAAGGTCAATAGCTGCGGTTTCCGTTGTCGGAGGATTTAACGGTGCAGGAGGGGGCGCTAATTCCGCGGTGCTTTCAACCAAGCTAGGTTCTGCAATTGCCGGAGCACTAGGGATGCTCGAGGTTGCGTCTGCCGTAACTGGAGCAGGAACGGGTGGGGGAGCTAGTACCGGTTCGCTTGTGACTGTTTCAATTACGGGTGCCGGTGCCGGGGATTTTGTAACCTCTGGCTTCGGAGGAGCGACAACCTTAGCTGTAACTGTTTCAAGTTTTGGAGGTGTCGGTGCTTTTGCGACAGGCTCCGGCTTGGGAGGTGTCACTTCCACAATTTTTGGGGCTGGAGGGGTGATAGGACTTGGTACATTGTTCTTTTGTGTGGGGGTTATCTGTAGCGGAGCTTCTACCGTCTTTGGAGCTTTTGGTGCTGCAGGTGGTGTCACATCGATAATGGTCTTTGGTGTTGACGGTGCAGGTGTCGAGGCTATTGAGGCAGTGTTCGTTGTTCTTGCCGGTGTTGCTGTCTGTGCTCTTCCTGCAGGAGGTGGCACAAGGAGTTGAGACTGCGGTTGGAAAGCAGGAACCTGAGTCGGATACTGTGGCAGGCCACCTGTGCTGGCAACACGTGTTTTAGACACTTGTGCTAGAGGAACCAGGGGTTGGCCATAGGGGTTATACAGACTACTACCAGATGCTAATCCGGGTTGATGATAACCCTGTGGGGAATAAGCCGAGGCGCTGTACCCTTGATTATTGTAACCTTGGGTGCCATTGCCTTGTGGTGCATATCCTGATGTTTGGAAGTCAGAAAAGTTTTGTATTGTAATCTGACTGTGCGGGTAATTTTGCGGAGGGTAAAGAAGGTTTCCAGGACGGTTCAGGTACTCACTTCCCGTACTACCTGGATATCCTGACGGGATGTTTCCTGGGCCAGATCCATAAGAATAACTGTTGGAATAAGCTGGGGCAGATCCGATCAACTGCTCGTTGATATAGACCCCTGAACTACCCGACCCGCCAATGATCATCGTGTTTTGGGCCAATGATGGTGCCGTAGTACTTAAAAGTGCCACGCCAGAGCATCCTGCAAGTAGAATTGCAGAGCGATTAATATATCGATTTTTTAACATATAGCGCATAGGCTTGAACAACTTATATCCCCCAGGATGATTCCCAACGTGAACCTTGACGCGTAGCTTAATGCTGATAAGCGGATACGACAATAGATAAGGCAAAAAGAAGAAAGGGGTTCGTATAAACGAACCCCTAATTTTTTTGAAAATTGTGCTGGAAACCACAGATTTCTTAACTCTGATTAGTCTTTAGCAGCATCTTTGAGCAATTTAACCATTTTAGGATGCAAGTCGATATTTGCACATAGAATGCTTTTGTTCTCGAGTTTGAACTGGCGACCGTCAATTTGGGTCACAGCACCACCCGCTTCACTCACAATTAACATCCCCGCGGCGACATCCCATGGAGACAAATCGCGTTCCCAAAAAGCGTCATACCGACCTGCTGCTACATAAGCGAGATCAAGCGCTGCGGCACCCCAACGGCGAACACCCGCGGTCTGAGCCATTACAGCGTTAATTTCACGAAGAAAAGGACCGCGATCACCGTGACCAAGGTAAGGTGTACCTGTTGCTACGACGACGCTATCAAGGCTTACTCTTGCGGAAACACGTAGACGTTTGTCGTTTAAATAAGCGCCTTTACCTTTTTCTGCTGTGAACATTTCATCTTTGATCGGGTCATAAATCAGAGCTGCTACAATTTCACCACGTACTTCGAGAGCAATTGAAATGGCAAAATGAGGAAGGCCGTGTAGAAAATTGGTTGTGCCATCCAGAGGGTCAATAATCCAACGTTCGTCTTGGCTTTCGCCTTTTTCAACACCAGCTTCTTCTGTTAGAAATCCAAATTCAGGACGTGCCCATTTAAGCTCGTCGATAAGAATTTTTTCTGCTTTTAGATCGGCTGTTGAAACGAAATCAGCAGGGCCTTTTTTAGATACCTGCAGATTTTCGACTTCACCAAAGTCGCGTTTGAGGCTTCGGGCGGCTTTTTCTGCTGCGCGGACCATAACGGTTATGCGTGGTGAACGATATACCATCGAAGTTACTTTCCGTAAGTTTGTCAAAAAGCACAATCAAAGTGCTTTCGTGTGATGTCTTAATCTTTTGCGCGTTCTACGTAACTGCCGTCAGCAGTATTCACGACAATTCTTGTGCCCGCCGCAATATGTGGCGGAACCAGGATGCGTACACCATTATCCAGCACACCAGGCTTGTAAGAAGACGATGCTGTCTGACCTTTAACCACAGCATCTGCTTCTACAACTTCGCAGGTTACAGTGTCAGGTAGAACAACAGAAATTGGTTCTTCTTCAAAAAGTTCGATTGTAACAGCCATGCCGTCCTGTAGGAATATTACAGGTTCGCCAACCATGTCTTCATGCAGGGCAATTTGCTCATAAGATTCATTGTTCATGAAATTGAGCATATCTCCGTCACGGAAAAGGAACTGGTATTCAATTTGATCCAGACGTACACGATCAACATCCTCACTTGCGCGGAAACGTTCGTTCATTTTGGTACCATCGCGGATATCTCTGAGTTCCACTTGGAGGTACGCACCACCTTTGCCCGGCTGTGTATGTTGAGTTTTCATCGCACGCATCAAGCGGCCTTTGTACTCAATAATATTGCCAGGGCGAATGGCATTTCCGTTAATTTTCATGATCAGTGCCCATCTTCAGTTGTCAAATAACATAATAATTAGGTGTGTCGTATTCGTATCCGCAGGGAACCTATCAGTTACCGACGTTTCAGGCAATTGCCTCATTAATTTCTGCTATAGCTATAGCTGGATCAGCGGTGTGTTGCCAAACTGCATTTTGAACGGCGACGAAATCTGCCCCGGCTTCGGCATGCAAGACTGCGTCAGCTATCGAAACATCATCCATTGACACACAAGGCGGTGTCATCATTGTTTGCCACCAGGTCAATAAATCAGATCCTCTTGGGCCACCTTCTTCGAACGCACGGACATCGGGATCATCAATTTCGGGTAATGGCTTGCGGTTGTTAAAGGCGACGTAATCTGCACCAGCCTCTCCAACAAGAATTGCATCATGTCTGGAAATCCCGCAATCAACGCCAACAATACTGTCGTCTCCCAAGAACTCCCGCGCGTCTTTGAAATTTTCTGCTGAAGTCAGGTGTACACCATCACAACCGAGAGAAGCTGCGAGTTTGAAATGGTCCTCGATTAGAAAGGCAATGTTTCGTTCTTGTACCAAAGGGCGCAATGTTGAGGCGATCTCTTGTAAGAAAACCTCTGAATTTGCCGTTCCAGAGAGTAGAACACAGGAAACAGGGCCTCCGTCCAGTGCCTTTAAGAGCGAAGGTACGAATTGATCTATTGCGAGTTCACCGCTCAGGACTTCTGGAGGGGTAAGAAGGTAAATTTCAGAATTCATAGCTCTTCATACCTAAGGAGTTACAAACTGGCAATGGGCGACAAAGTATAGCTCATATCCTAAAAGCGAATAGCTGATTTGGAACTTAATAAAAAACGGGATTCTTGTGAACCCCGTTTTTTATTAAGACTTATATGTGTTTAAAGGCTTTTTGCCATGGCGGCCGCGGTATCCAACATGCGAAGGCTGAAGCCCCACTCGTTGTCGTACCAGGCGAGAACACGGACAAAATTTCCACCGATGATCTGTGTTTGGGTGGTATCAAACACAGATGAAAATGGGTTGTGATTGAAATCACAAGAAACCAAAGGCAGTGCGTTGGTGCCAAGAACACCCTTTAGGTAGCCTTTAGAGGCTTCGATCATTGCATTGTTGATCTCTTCAACAGTGGTATCTCGTTCCGCGGTGAAGGTCAGATCAATACAGCTGACATTCGCAGTCGGTACGCGAATGGCGTTGCCTTCAAGTTTACCTTCCAAAACGGGAAGTACTTCCCCAATTGCGCGGGCAGCGCCTGTGGATGTTGGGATCATGGAAACGGCAGCAGCACGTGCGCGGCGGAGATCCTTGTGCTTTGAATCGACGGTTGTTTGGTCACCAGTATACGCATGGGTGGTGGTCATAAAACCATTTTTGATGCCAATGGTATTCTGTAGAACATCGACAACTGGTGCGAGGCAGTTTGTTGTACAAGAGGCATTGGAGACGATCTTATGATCGGCTGTGAGTTTCTTGTGATTGACGCCGTAAACGACAGTCAGATCGCAGCCCTTTTTAGCGGGGGCGGAAATCAGAACTTTCTTTGCCCCACCAACCATATGCAGAGAAGATCCCTCGACATTATTAAAGGCGCCGGTGCATTCCAGAACAATATCAACGCCATAATCACCCCAAGGTAATTTGGCCGGATCTCTATCGTGAAGCATTTTGATTTTTTTGCCGTTGATGATGATGTGTTCATCATCCGCATCAACATCGGCATTGAGTGTGCCGTGCACAGAATCGAATTTAAGCATGTGGGCGTGTATGGAAGGATCACCCGATGCATTGATGGCAACGATTTCGATATCATCACGATTAGTCTCAATAGCTCCGCGAAGAGTAAGGCGACCAATACGACCAAAACCATTGATTCCAACTTTAACTGTCATAATTTGGAACCTATTTTTTTATATTTAGTTACGTTTTGTGGAGCTTTTGCCCCTTAGTACAACGCCCCAACCTTGCGGTCGGGGCGTTTCTTTTTTGAAGATTTTTAGTAAGTGCCTGTCGAAGCTTTACTATTGTCTTCTGCTCTCTTTAGGAACGCGCTCTGCATTGCAGATCCGTTCTCTTTTTTTCCGGCCCAAGCTTTGAGGGGGGCCGCTTGTAGCGCCCGGCCATATGAGAAGCTGAGCTTCCATGGTAGGTTACTGTACATTTTGTTCATCGCATTCAAGTGCTCAGTTGACTGTTCATCGGTTTGTCCGCCTGAAAGGAAAACGATACCGGGAACAGCCGCAGGTACACAGCGCAAGAGGGTTGCAACGGTGCGATCTGCGACTTCTTCTACTGAATCTTGGTCCGGACACTTCTGCCCAGCAATAACCATGTTGGGTTTCAGCAAAATACCTTCTAGTTCGACTTCTTGATTGGCCAGTTCTGTAAAGACAGAACGAAGAACTTCTTCGCTCACAGCTTGGCAAACATTGATGTCGTGATCGCCATCCATGAGAATTTCAGGTTCAACAATCGGCACAAGACCTGCTTCTTGAGCAAGCGCGGCATAGCGTGCCAAGGCGTGAGCGTTGGCGTGAATAGCCGCAAGGCTCGGGGATTGATCTGTAATGTGATAGACCCCGCGCCATTTCGTGAACTTTGCACCTAATTGGGCATATTCGTTCAAACGCTCACGAAGACCATCAAGGCCTTCTGTGATTGTTTCATCGGGATGTCCGGCAAGCGGTTTTGCTCCGAGATCAACTTTAATACCAGGGATGATGCCTTGATCCTGAAGAACCTTGCTTAAAGGCGTTCCATCAGCGGCATTTTGGCGAAGCGTTTCATCATAAAGAATGACACCGCTAACATATTGGTTGCCACCTTTAGCGCGAAAAAGAAGCTCGCGATAATCACGGCGTGAATCTTCTGTTGATTCTGCAGAAATAGAATCGAAACGTTTCTTTATCGTTCCAGTGCTTTCATCTGCAGCAAGGATGCCTTTACCCGTAGCAACGAGGGCCTGGGCGATATCGGCAAGTGTGTCAGTCATCGTTTTTCCTAACAAAGTTCTTGTCTAATCTACAGCCGATTTTATAGGCGGGCTTTGACAGCGTTGACGATAGCTTCAGGGGTGATTTTGAACTTCTTGTAGAGCTGATCAATCGGTGCCGATGCGCCGAAATCAGTCATGCCAACAAAAGCACCTTGTTGTCCAATCCACTCGTGCCAGCCAAAAGGAAGTGCGGCCTCAACGGCAACAGTCAATGTTCCAGGTGAGAGAACTTCGTCACGGTAATGCTGAGGTTGCAGTTTGAAAATTTCCCAGCAAGGCATGGAAACAACAGCAGTGCCGATTCCCATTTCTTCCAATAATTTCTGACCAGCGATCGCAATCTCAACTTCTGATCCAGAAGCAAGCAGCGTAACCTGACGATCCAGAACAGATGGGTTCAGGATATAAGCGCCGTAGCTGGAATAGTTATCAGAAAGATCTTTCCGCTGAGCAGGAAGACCCTGGCGCGTCAAGGCAATCACAGAAGGTGTGTCTTCGCTTTCGAGGGCAAGTTCCCAGCATTCTGCAGTCTCAATAGCATCCGCTGGACGGAAGACGTTGAGGTTTGGAATGGCGCGAAGCGATGCAAGATGCTCAACAGGCTGATGTGTTGGTCCATCTTCACCAAGGCCGATAGAATCGTGGGTCATCACATAGATGACACGTTGTTTCATAAGGGCTGACAGGCGGATTGAAGGGCGACAATAATCGGTAAAGACCAAGAAAGTGCCACCGTATGGAATGAAGCCACCGTGAAGGACCATGCCGTTCATAGCTGCGGCCATCGCGTGTTCACGGACGCCGTAATAAACGTAACTACCGGAATAATCAGAAGCCGTTACCGGACCCTGGCTTCCGGATTTGGTGTTGTTAGATCCTGTAAGGTCAGCAGAGCCACCAATCATGTGTGGAATCAGTGCTGTTAACTCGTCCAAAGTATTCTGTGAAGATTGCCGGGTAGCCAACTTAGGGGCTTCCGCAGCAACTTTGGTTTTGTAAGCGCTGAATGAATCTTTCCACCCTTCAGGAAGTTTTCCAGCCATTTGATCTTCAAATGTCTTGCGTTGATCAGCAGGCAGTTTGGCAAACTTTTCATCCCATGCCGCGGAATGAGCTGCACCACGTTTGCCGGAGGCTCTCCAGGCTTTGAGAATGTTTTCCGGAATTTCGAAAGGCGCATGCGGCCAACCGATTTTCTCACGGGTGCCAGCGATTTCTTCATCACCAAGGGGGGCGCCGTGGGTTTTGGACGTACCTGCTTTGCTTGGCGCGCCATAACCGATGACCGTTTTACAGGCGATCAATGATGGTTTGTCACTGTTACGGGCAGCTTCGATGGCTTTTGCAATTGCTTCTGGATCATGACCATCAATAGCGACGGCATCCCAGCCACAGGCTTCAAAGCGCATCAGCTGATTATCAGACACAGACATGTCTGTAGAGCCGTCAATAGTAATGCCATTGTCATCAAAAAGAACAATAAGTTTATTGAGCTTTAGATGACCAGCAAGCGATATTGCCTCATGGCTAATACCTTCCATTAGGCAGCCGTCACCTGCAATCGCGTAGGTATAATGATCGACAATGTCGTTGTTGTAACGAGCATTAAGCATCCGTTCGGCCAGAGCCATACCAACAGAGTTTGCAATTCCCTGACCCAGAGGGCCAGTTGTTGTTTCAATGCCGGTAGCGTGGCCAAATTCAGGGTGACCAGCTGTTATGCTGTCGAGTTGACGGAAATTCTTCAACTGTTCCATCGTCATATCCGGGTAACCGGTCAGATGAAGCAGAGAATACATCAACATTGATCCATGACCTGCGGAAAGCACGAAGCGGTCGCGGTCGGCCCAGTCTGGGCGCAGTGGATCGAATTTCATAAAGCGACTAAAGAGAACAGTAGCAACGTCGGCCATGCCCATGGGCATTCCTGGATGTCCAGAGTTCGCGCGTTGAACGGCGTCCATGGAAAGAGCACGAATGGCATTAGCCATATCCGTGTGGTTGCTACCTGGCGCGGCGTCCGCAGCAGATACGGGAAGGCGCAGTGCAGTCATATTCAAGGTCCCCAGTTGGGTTCAGATTATCCTGCCCAGTTATTAGGACAGAGGGCCATTAACGGCGGCAAAATGCCCCTTTGCTTAGCCGAGGTCAATAAGGTTGTCTGGAATAGCTGTCATAACATAGATTTAATCGTTATATAAAGAAGAACAAAAAGACTTCTGTGACAGCCTATTGATCTTACTGACAGAAGGTCCATATTCTGTTAGTCATTGATCCTGCCCAGTTATTGACTAGGCAACCATATATCAGCAAGTGGCTTATTTTAGATATGACAAGAATTTTGAAAGCTGTTGGTCGCCTTACGGCTGCCGTTGAAGCATTAGAAAAAAGTGTGGATACAAGGTTGCGCGACTCCAGCGGATCAATTTCGAAGTTGCAACATGATCTTGAGTTGAGTGTGAAAGAAAATTCGGAACTCAAAAATTTAAAGCAGGACGTCGGGGATCGTCTCGATTCTGTGATCGGCCAACTTTCTGAAGCACTGGAGAAATAAGATGGCGCAAGTAACACTTAATGTGAATGGACGCCGTTATTCAGTCAGTTGCCAAGATGGCCAAGAAGATCATCTCTTGGGTCTGTCCAAATACATTAATCAAAAAATTGATGATTTGAAGGGCAGTATGGGGCAAGTGAGCGAGGCGCATTTACTTTTGATGGGAAGCTTAATGCTTGCGGATGAGCTTCATGAAGCTTACATCAAAATTGATGATGGAAAGTCAGAAGAGGATCGTAAATCTTCTGTTGATGACGAAGTTGAGGTAGAGAAAGTCGCTACAGCGCTGGAAAGTTGTGCTGATCGGTTGGAATCTATTGCCGCCCGTCTGGAAAGTCAGTAAAAGATCAAACAGGTGCTACGGAACGCGTGGGGTTCGTAATTTCCCTGGGGCCTAAATTCTTCTTCGGGAGCTGTCCCTGCTGAGATCGTGGTCTTGGTATATGGCGCCCACCTGCACTGCAGGCCACAAGAGGACTTGGAACTAACGGTTACTGTGGCACCACTTGATCCCTTTCGGGTTATTGAAAAATTGCAATAGCTTATGACTCTCAAGTTTGAGTCAGTGAGGGGGAAACGATGACAGATATAGATACCCACGATATTGATCAGTTAAAAAAAGCACTTCGAAAAGACGCGAAAAAGAAGCGTGCAGAGGCTTTTCATCTTTTACCTAATGCGGCTGATGAATTATGCCGTAAGTTATTTAACACCATTGATTTTCCTGAAGGTGCGATTGTATCTGCTTATTGGCCCCTTGGTGATGAGTTGGATCCGATGCCCCTGCTTAATGCGTTGCACGACAAAGGCTATCGACCTGTGCTGCCGGTTATGCTTGGTGCCGGAAAACCCCTTATTTTTAGAAGTTGGACGCCGGGCGACGCGCTGAATGATGCTGGTTTTGGGACTCGCGAACCTCAGGATGATAAAGAAGTGCTGGAACCCGATGTTTTATTTGTACCGCTTTTAGCTTTTGACCGGGCTGGATACAGACTCGGTTATGGTGGTGGGTTTTATGATCGAACCCTTGACAAACTGAGAGCAATAAAATCTATAACGGCTATTGGTATTGCTTATGCCGCACAGGAAATGGATGCGGTTATTCGCGGCCCTTACGATCAACCTCTTGATTGGATCGCAACCGAAGAAGAAGTCATATCTTTAGGGGCAGGCACCTAATATTGATTGGTGGCGGAGAGGCGGCTCTCCTCATCTTGCCAGAACAAATCTCGTAATAGTCCTTGGTTCAGACGCACAGAAACCTTATACCTTCTGCAAGATTATAAATGTGACAGTGTGCCGAGATGCTTTGGGTATTTCTTGGCGTACTCTGAAGGAAGTAAAATGAGACTGTTGTTCTGTGGTGATGTCGTTGGTCGCTCTGGGCGTGATGCTATTGTTGCACATTTGCCTGGTTTACGTCGTGATTTGAAGTTGGATTTTGTCGTTGTAAACGGGGAAAACGCTGCTTCGGGTTTTGGCGTCACAGAAAAAATCTGTAAGCAGTTCTTTGACTGTGGAGCAGATGTCGTCTCAGGCGGGAATCACAGCTGGGATCAGCGTGAGTGCATTACTTATATAAATAATGAAACACGCCTTCTACGTCCTTTAAATTTTCCAGAGGGAACGCCAGGGCGTGGTGCTGCTTTGTATGAAGCTCCCGGCGGACGCAAAGTCATGGTTATGAATGCGATGGGGCGTGTCTTTATGGACCCATTGGATGATCCTTTTGCCGCTATTTCAAAAATACTAGACCGTTACAAAATGGGACAACAAGGGCTCTCAGCCGTTATTGTTGATTTTCACGGAGAAGCCACCAGTGAAAAAATGGCTATGGGACATTTTCTGGATGGTAAAGTTAGTCTTGTCGTTGGAACTCATACCCATGTTCCGACTGCTGATCATACTGTTTTACCTGGCGGTACGGCGTATCAGAGCGATGTAGGGATGACCGGGGACTACGATTCTGTGATCGGGATGAAAAAAGAAGTGCCGATCGCCCGCTTTGTTCGAAAAATGCCTACAGAGCGTATGAGCCCTGCTAGCGGGGAGGCTACTTTATCGGCGATATATGTGGAAACGGATGATCGCACAGGATTGGCCATCCGCGTAGAGCCTGTACGAATCGGCGGCAGGCTTTCTCAAACAGTACCTCAACTTGAATGATGACAGGCAATCTTTGAACGTTAGTGGTTATGAAGTTGGGGAAAACTTAAAAAGTGCAAACCTCGCGGGGAATGCTTTATCTCACTCATACTAAATTTAACTGTGTTTTGCTATTTCTGCTGACAAAGTTTTGAACCGTCTCACTTCATCAATCATCAGGCTTGCTTGCGCCAAAGTATCCGAAGCAATGGCACCTGCCTGTTCGAGAGGTGTGGACTGTGCGGGAATTATTGCTGGCTCTCCCTCTGTGATAGAGAGTAAGGTGTTGAGGGCATCAAGTCCTGCATGAAAAGAGTAATCTTCAGTTAATTCGGCAGCATTTTTTGCGATTTTAGAGAATTCCTTAGCATCGATATGATTATCTTCTGGAAAGTCGATAATATGAAATTCTTCTGCCATGATATTTACCGATCAAAATGAGGAAATACCAATATGGGCCCTCTATTGTCGCTCAACAATAGCGATTTTAGCTTAAACTTTAGTTAATACTTTACTTTGATACGGTCAAAAAATGACCAGAAATGTTAAAATAGAACCTATTAGGGGTTCTTCTGTCCAAGAAATCCTGCTAGATAAACATTGAAATGTTTCGTTTAATTATCTGAGCTAGGAAGTCTGCTCATGGCAGGTCATTCACAATTTAAGAACATCATGCACCGCAAAGGTGCTCAGGATAAAAAACGGGCTAAGATATTTGCGCGTCATACCCGTGAAATTATGGTTGCTGCCCGCTCTGGGATGCCCGATCCTGAACAAAATTCTACATTACGTAATGCAATTATTGCTGCGCGTGCCGCAAATATGCCCAAGGATAACATCGATCGTGCTGTAAAGCGGGTTGCTGGCGGTGAAGAAGTCGCGAACTATGAAGATGTCCGGTATGAGGGATACGGTCCTGCGGGTGTTGCGGTAATTGTTGATGCTTCAACTGATAATCGGAATCGCACTGCTTCTGAAGTTCGAACCGCGTTTGCTAAGCTTGGGGGGAACCTGGGTGAAACAGGTAGTGTTTCCTTTATGTTTGATCGTGTTGGATCCATTATTTATCCTGCTGATGTCGCTGATGCAGATGCGATGTTTGAGGCCGCTGTAGAAGCTGGTGCCGAGAACGTCGAGAGCACAGATGATGATCATGAAATTATCTGTGAACCAGACGATTTTGCTTCAGTACGTGATGTTTTGATGGAAAAATTTGATGCGCCTACGGAATCTGGTCTCGTTTGGAAACCCCAGAACACAATCGCACTCAATGAAGATCAGGCATCTACGATGCTCAAGTTGATTGATGTTCTCGATGATAATGATGATGTTCAAAGCGTCAGTGCGAATTTTGAAATCGATGATGAAATTATGGCCAAGCTTACGGCTGGTTAATTAGTGGAGGCCGGGTCTAAGAATAATGCGGATCATTGGAATAGATCCCGGCCTTCGTTTTACCGGGTGGGGTATTATCGAATCTGAAGGCAATCGACTACACCATATTGCCAATGGTGTGATCAAAACGCTTTCTACCAACGAATTACCTAAACGTCTCGTGGAAATCCATGATGGTATTCAAGCTGTTCTAAGTGATTATCAACCCGATGAAGCGGCTGTTGAAATTACGCTCGCCAATAAAAATCCCAGTTCGACCTTAAAGCTTGGTATGGCCCGTGGTATTGCCTTGATTACACCTGCGCTTGTGGGCCTACCTGTTGGCGAGTACCTGCCTATGATTGTCAAAAAATCAGTTGTGGGCACTGGGCATGCAACCAAAGAACAAGTCCTGATGATGGTTGAAAGGTTGCTGCCTGGATGTAAGGCAACTTCGACAGATGCCGCTGATGCATTGGCAATTGCGATCTGTCATGCCCATAATGTCTCAACAGGGCGTAAATGGGCTGCGGGAGTTGAAGATCCAATAGTGGCTGCTTTAAAAAAAGCAGGTATCGCTGACCCCCGATTAGCAAAAAAGAAGCCCGGTAGGGCTGGAGGGAAGAAGTTCCGATGATCGGGAAGCTGACGGGAAAAGTAGATTCCACAGGTGATGACTGGGTCATGCTTGATGTTGGTGGTGTCGGGTATATCGCTTTTTGTTCAAGTCGAACGCTCTCGGCTCTTCCTGAAGAAGGTGAAGTTACAAGTCTTTTGATCGAAACCCATGTTCGCGAAGATCATATACATCTTTTTGGTTTTGCTACTCAGGCTGAAAAAGAATGGTATCTCATCCTTGGCACGGTCCAGGGTGTTGGAGCTAAAGTTGGATTGGCTATTTTGTCTGCGATTTCTCCCGATGAACTTTCTGTTGCGATTGCAGCTCAAGATAAAACGACACTGACACGTGCGAGCGGTGTCGGCCCTAAGCTTGCTGTTCGGATTGTTAACGAACTTAAAGATAAAATAGCGAAGCTTTCTCTTGGAGTATCGGGGCAAGTCGTCAACACGTCTTCAGAGAACAAAGGAAACGCAACACCGGCTCTTGCCGTTTCGGAAGATGCGGTTTCTGCCTTGGTTAATTTAGGTTATCGGCGTTCAGAAGCTTATAGCGCGGTTGCTAAAGTATCTAGCGAGCAGGGGCTTGATGCGCCGCTTGAAAAACTTATTAAAGGTGGTTTATCGGAGTTAATGCGTTGAGCGAAGACAGATTGGTCTCAAATGAATTTTCTGAAGGTGACGGTGCCGAGAAATCACTGCGCCCTCTTAGCCTCGGAGAGTTTATTGGCCAACGTCAGCTCAGAGAAAATTTACATATTTTCATTGAAGCTGCAAAACAACGCGGTGAAGCGCTCGATCATGTTCTGTTTTTTGGTCCTCCGGGGCTAGGGAAAACGACCCTAGCGCAAGTCGTAGCAAGAGAGCTTGGGGTCGGGTTCCGTGCGACATCGGGACCTGTGATTGCCAAGGCTGGAGATTTGGCGGCGATTCTCACGAATTTAGAATCTCATGATGTATTGTTTATCGATGAAATCCACCGGCTATCGCCCGTTGTCGAAGAAATTCTTTATCCGGCGATGGAAGACTTTAAACTTGATCTTATAATTGGTGAAGGACCTGCAGCCCGGTCTGTTCAGATTGATTTACCGCCCTTTACATTGATTGGGGCAACCACCCGATCAGGATTAATATCTACCCCCCTTCGAGAACGTTTTGGCATTCCACTACGGCTTCAGTTCTATGAGCCTGAAGAATTACAACAAATCGTTGCGCGTGGAGCCAGAATTTTGGAAGCGCCGATGAGTGATGATGGTGCTTTTGAAATAGCGCGTCGCGCAAGGGGCACGCCGCGCGTGTCCGGACGGTTGTTACGACGCGTACGAGACTTTGCATCTGTCGCTGGCGTCGAGTTAATTGAGGCTGCTGACGCCGATGTCGCACTCCGGCGTTTGGATGTTGATGAAAAAGGTCTTGATGCAATGGATCGCAGGTACCTGCGTGTCATCGCAGAGAATTATGGCGGCGGTCCCGTCGGCGCGGAAACTTTGGCCGCTGCGCTATCCGAACAACGAGATGTTATTGAAGATGTTATTGAACCCTACCTGATTCAACAGGGGCTTCTTCAACGTACACCCCGAGGACGCATGCTGAGCAGTACGGGATATAAATACCTTGGCTTGAATGAGCCTGTTGAAGTGTCTTCACGTCGATCTACACAGATGGATTTACTTTCTGGAAATGTACCGGAAAGTGGAACAGCGGACGCAAAGGAAGAATGACGGTGAAGCAAATTTGTGACCTTCCTCTGTCTGGTGCTTTGGAAAATAATGTCCACCATTTTCCTGTTCGGGTGTATTACGAAGACACTGATAATGCGAAAATAGTCTATCATGCCAACTACTTGAAGTTCGCAGAGCGCGCTCGAACGGAGATCCTTCGACTCCTTGGGCTTGAACAAACAGAATTAAGTCAGCGTTTTGGCCTTTTTTTTGCCGTAAAAGATTGCTTTCTTAAGTTCGTACAGCCTGCGTATCTTGACGATCTGTTGGAAGTCCGGTCGCGTGTTATTCAGATGAAGGGCGCTAGCTTTTCATTTGAACAGATCATCCTGCGAGGGGATGAGACGTTGGTACAGTGTGATATTCGTATTGCCTGCGTCAGTGAGAAGGGGGGGGCCGCAAGGATCCCGGCTGAAATTAGCCAAACCCTGATGTCTTTTGGGGAATAAGTTTTAGGGTTCTAAAGGGAGCTGCCAAAAAAAATGGCAAATGAAGTAATTGAGACAGTTGAGACCGTAGGTCTTGGTGGTGATGTTGTTGATTCAGTCGCTCTTGGTGGTGCTTCTGCAATTCATGATATGAGCGCTTGGGGACTATTCCTTCAGGCTGATATTATTGTCAAAGTCGTGATCTTTATTTTGGTCATTGCATCGATTTGGTCTTGGGCGATCATGATTGATAAGATTGTTAAATTACGCAGTCTGCGCAAACGGGCTGACCAATTTGACGAAGCTTTCTGGTCTGGTGGGTCGCTTGACGACTTGTATGATCGCATAGAAAAGCGTCCCTCAGACCCTGTATCGAGTATCTTTATTTCTGCGATGCGTGAATGGCGACGCGCCAGTAGTCGCGGGAACAGTAATCGAAGTGATCATGCGCGGGTAAGTCTGCAACAGCGTATCGATAGAGTTATGGACATTAGCCTTAATCGGGAAATGGATATTCTGGAACGGGGAATGGTTTTTCTTGCCTCAGTAGGGTCTTCTGCTCCCTTCATCGGTTTGTTTGGAACCGTTTGGGGGATCATGAATGCCTTTACGTCTATCGCCGCATCAAAAAATACCAGTTTGGCGGTTGTTGCTCCGGGGATTGCCGAGGCACTTTTTGCTACAGCACTGGGCCTTGTTGCTGCTATTCCTGCGGTTTTGGCTTACAACAAGTTATCAAGTGACATTGGCCGTTACGGGGCAAGACTTGAAGTTTTTGCCGGTGAATTTAGCGCGATTCTCTCCCGTCAGTTAGAGGAGCACTAATATGGCGGCTCCGACATTAAGTGGCAGCGGTGGGAAAGGAAGTCGGCGGTGGAATCGCTCTAACCGTAAACCGATGAGCGATATTAACGTCACACCTTTTGTCGATGTGATGTTGGTTCTTTTGATCGTTTTCATGGTGACTGCACCGCTGTTAACTGTCGGAGTGCCTGTTGATTTACCTAAAACACAGGCAAAGACTTTGAACGCTTCGGAAGAGCCTCTCGTCATTACCGTTAATGCCAAGGGTGAGCTGTTTATCCAAGAAGCCAAAATTGAAGAAGATCAGTTGGTACCTCGTCTGAACGCGATCACCGAAAATAAACCTGATACACGGGTTTATGTGCGCGGTGATAAGACGATTGATTATGGTCGAGTTATGCAGGTCATGGGCTTGGTTAATCGTGCTGGCTATGACAGGGTTGCCTTGATCGCCGAACTCCCTCAAGAAGAGAAGTAGTCGCGAATATCATGCGTATGGGCGTTGCTCTTTCTTTATTTTTACATATGGCGTTATTGGCGTTTGCGATCTTTGGATTGCCACGCTTCAACAAGCCGTTTCTTGCTGAGCAGGTGGTGCCGGTAGAATTTGTTGTACTGGCAGATTTGGCGGAAGAAACGACGCCCGTCCCTGAACAGGAAGAGCCGGAACCCGAGCCAATAGAACCGCCGAAACCAGAGCCCGAACCTGAAGAGGCTCCGAAACCGGAGCCTAAGCCAGAGCCTAAGCCAGAACCCGAGCCTGTTCCGGAACCTGCCCCAGAACCGGAACCTGTACCTGAGCCAGAGCCTCTTAAAGTAGAAGCCCCTGAGCCTGAAATTATTCAAAATGTTGAGCCTGAGCCGGAACCTGTTCCCGAACCAGAACCTACGCCCAAGGTAGAAGAAGCGCAAAAAATTGTGCCGCCTAAACCTAAGTTGCGGCCCAAGCCACCGAAGCGACCTGAACCAAAGGTGGTTGAGGAAAAAGAAGAGCCTAAGCCCAAAGTGGACGCGCTTACGTCTATTCTCAAGAACGTTGATAAGCTTAAGTCGAGTCCTAAAAAGACGACCACGACAGGGAAGACGAACAATAACCCAAGTAGAAAGCGGGCTTCTGCGTCACAAATAAATGATATTCAGCGCTCTTTGCAGCAGCAGATGAAAAGGTGTTGGCGCGTGGATGCTGGCGCTTTGCAGGCTGAAGAAATGATGGTCGAAATATCAGTCGATTTACGACGTGACGGGAGTGTCAGTGACGTACGAGTTGTTGACCAGAATCGATTTAACAAAGACGCTTACTTTAAAACAGCGGCTGAAAATGCCCGAAGAGCGGTAATTAGCTGCGCGCCTTATAATCTTCCAATTGATCTGTATGATGATTGGCAGACAGTGAATTGGAACTTTGATCCGTCAAAAATGTTCGGACAATGAACGGGAGAAGAATAGTGAATTTATTAAAGGCAACGCGCGGTATATTTCTTGCCGTAGCTGGGACTCTGGGAGTTGTTGTCGGCACTTTCCCTGCGCTGGCCGAAATCAATGTGAATATTACGGAAGGTTTTGTTGAGCCTTTGCCCGTAGCAGTCGCTGATTTCCACGGAGGGCAACCGGAAGAACAGTTACTTGGTCATGATATGGCTGCTGTTATCTCTGCAAATTTAGAGCGAACAGGTTTGTTCAAGCCGATCGACGATAAAGCTTTCATCCAAGATCGCGACTCGCTCAGAGTGGGTGTGCGTTTTGGTGACTGGCGCCTGATTAATGCTCAGGCTTTGATAACCGGTAAGGTTCAGGTTCAGGGGGACGGTAAGGTAAAGGTCGAGTTTCGTCTCTGGGATGTCTATGCCGAGAACATGATGACGGGATTTTCCTATACATCGACACGCACCAACTGGCGCCGCATTTCGCACCGGATATCTGATGCTATCTATAAACGTCTGACTGGTGAGAGTGGGTATTTCGATACCCGGATCGTTTACGTATCTGAAACCGGACCCCAGAATCGGCGCCAACGTCGTCTGGCGATTATGGATCAGGATGGTTTTAACCATAAATTCCTGACCAATGGTCGTTTTGATGTCTTTACGCCTCGTTTTTCACCAACATCGCAAGAGATCACATATTTGTCATTTGAGGGTAATGTTCCAAAAGTTAAGCTCCTGGATCTTCAAACAGGGCGGGAAGAAACACTTGGAAACTTTAAGGGCATGAGCTTTGCTCCTCGCTTTTCTCCCGATGGTAATTCAGTGGTTATGAGCTTGGCAGACCGGGGAAATACAGAGATTTATTCCATGGACCTTCGGACAAGAAAGTTCAATCGACTGACGAATGATCCTGCGATTGATACATCACCGTCTTATTCGCCAGATGGATCTAAGGTTGTGTTTAACTCTGATCGTGGTGGGAGCCAGCAGCTTTATGTAATGGATATCACGGGTGGTAATGTTAAAAGAATCTCTTTTAACAAAGGACGTTATGCGACACCTGTGTGGTCACCGCGTGGAGATCTTATTGCTTTCACACGTCTCTCTGGTAGAAAGTTTTATATCGGTGTTATGAAGCCAGATGGTTCTGGAGAGCGTATGCTGGCTGAAGGATATCACGTGGAGGGACCAACGTGGTCACCAAACGGTCGTGTGCTGTCATATTATAAACAGGGTAAGTCTGATAGTCGTGGTAAGGTGAAGAGCAACGTTTATACCGTTGATCTTTCCGGTTATAACGAGCGGCAGGTTGTTACACCTCTTGATGGTGTAGACCCTGCATGGTCACCACTGCTACAGTAAGCTGAATTACTTGATAAACCTCTGTTATATCGTTATAGTCATGGGCGTTTCCCGATTTAATCGGTGTAACAGGGGGTTTTTAGAGTTTCTTCGTTGGTCCGATATTTCTTACGGATCATCTTAACAATTTAGTATCCGGGTATTACTCGAGAGGGCGAAACAAAATGCGCTTTAAGTTGATTACCATGTTTGCCGCGGCACTTTTCCTAAGTGCTTGTGCTAGCAATTCCGATGACACAGCAGGGGGGTCCAATGACGGGGCGTCTGCGACAACTGGTACAACTGACCAGTCTTCTTCTGTTGATTCTTCTTCCATCCAAGGACCTCAGCCAGGTTCACTTGAGCATCTCGTCGTTAACGTTGGCGACCGTGTTTTCTTTGGTTATGACCAAAATGATCTTCAAGCTGAAGGTCAGAAAACAACCGAAGCTCTTGCTGTTTGGCTTAACAGCTACCCATCAGTTACTTTGACTGTTGAAGGTCATGCTGATGAGCGCGGCACACGTGAATACAACCTTGCGCTTGGTGAGCGTCGTGCTAATTCCGTACGTGATTACCTTGTTGCTTTGGGTGTAAACCCTAATCGTCTTCAGGTTGTAAGCTTCGGTAAAGAACGTCCAGCTGTATTGGGCTCTACTGATGAAGCTTGGGCTCAGAACCGTCGTGCTGTCTTTGTTGTAAACTAAGCGCATCGATTGTTATTTAAAAATCCCGTTTGGTTGTAACAAACCGAACGGGATTTTTTCGTTTTGGATTTGAATTCCCTAACGCGTGCCACATTGTTACCAATATGGCGCAGTATAAGGGAGGCTGTAATTTATTGTTCGAGGGTGTGAAAAAGATGTCATTGATAGCCGTTCATTGGAAAACCTTCCGCATGGTTGCCGGTGCCGTTGTAGTTTTGCTGGCTTTTCCGGCAAATTCCTGGGCACAAAATTCTGAAGTTCAAGGGCTGGTTAACAAGATTGATCGCTTGCAACGTGAACTCGTGACCCTCCAACAACACGTCTACCAAGGAAAAACACCTTCTGCGGCTGATCTGGCTGCTGTCGGATCGGATACGGGCGGAGGCGTAAATTCTGGACGAGTTGAGTTGCGCTTGTCGCAAGTTGAAAATCAGATGCGTAAACTCACCGGACAATTTGAAGAGGTCAACTTCCAACTCAGTCAGATTGGAAAGCGTCTGGATAAGTTGGTGGCGGATACGGATCTACGGTTACAGAATCTTGAAAACGGTAATACGACCGGGCAAAATCAAGTCTCCAACTTGAATACTTCTCAAACAGGAACACCGCAACAGCCACAAGCCTCTGGCCAACCGGGCGTACTTGGGACGGTGAATGCGGATGACTTAAATAATTTTAACACGCAACAACAAGCCACAACCGCACCGAATACTGCTGTTGATAGTGCTTCACCACAAAGCCTTATTCAGGGCGGGCTACGGTCTGATGAAGTTGGTGCTTATAATCTTCCTGGCGATACGCCTAAACAACAATACGATTATGCTTTTGGATTATTGCGTCAGGCCAGATATGACGATGCCGAGCAGGCGTTCTCAACTTTTGTTGAGCGCCACCCAGAAGATTCTCTTGCGGGAAATGCGACTTACTGGTTGGGGGAAACTTACTACGTTCGTGGTGATTACCAGCAAGCAGCGATCACTTTTGCTGACTCGTTTCAACGCTACCCGAGCAGTTCCAAAGCGCCGGATAATTTGTTGAAACTTGGACTGTCCCTTTCGTCTCTTGGCAATACAGCAGATGCTTGTGGAACGTTTAGTGAATTGTTGAACCGCTATCCGAATTCAACGGCGATCATCAAGCAGCGCGCCGGCCAAGAAACTCAACGACTAAACTGCCAATAATATTAATTAACACAGTGAGTTAGCCGTGATTGACGGCAAGTCGACATTATTGCCTCGAGAGGGGCCTCTTAACGGGGAAGAGTTTGCAGGTTTAATGTCTGCATTTACTTTTCCCCGTGCGCCATTGAGACTTGGCCTCGCTGTGTCTGGTGGGGCCGACAGCATGGCTCTGTGTCTCCTTCTCAAAGAATGGATTGATGCTCAAGGTGGTAACCTCTTTGCGGTTACGGTGGACCACGGACTGCGTTCTGAATCTGAATTTGAGGCAAGTTGGGTTGGTGCTCGACTGGCTTTTGAAGGAATAGAACACCAAATTTTGAACTGGGAGCGAGAACCGGGCGCTAAGGGAAGCATCCAAGTTCAGGCAAGAGAAGGTCGATACCAAGCGATTGCAAAGTGGTGTGAAGCTAATGAAATTTCCTATTTGGCTTTGGGGCATCATCATGATGATCAGATTGAAACGTTCCTGATGCGCTTACTTCGTCAAAGCGGTGCTGATGGCCTTGCGGGGATGTCAGCATTGCGGCAAGACGACGGGGGCTTGAGTTTTGTCAGACCTTTACTCTCTATCCCCAAAAATAGGTTGCTTGAAACATTGAGGAACCGAGGATGGGGCTGGATAGAGGAGCCAAGTAATCATAAGGGCGACTACCTCAGAAACCGATTGCGTCAGCATCTTCCTGTTATGGAACGCCAGGGGCTTAAAGGGACTGCACTTACCCGAATAAATCGTAACCTGGGTCGAATACGTCGCAATTTGGAAATCCGAACAAACAATTTTATTGATCGCTGTGTAATTATTAACTCTGTGGGGTTTGCCGAGATTGATATCAGCGAATCGACAACAACTAATCGTGACATTCTTGCGCGGGCGTTAGAAAAAGTCCTCATGACGATCGGGGGAGGAAATTATTCTCCCGGACTGGTGAAAGTTGATCGTTTGGTTGAAGACCTGCTGAGTGGATCTGAGGTCAAATCAACTTTATCGGGGTGTCAGATCATCGGGTCTATTGAGAAAATAACTGTGGTGCGTGAAACCAGAAAGTTACCACAAATTTCTTTGAAATCGGATTCTGAGTTTCTTTGGGATAACAGATTTTATGTTCATATTCATAAGGCTATGGAGGATAAGGGATTGGTCCTGCAAGCCTTGGGCGAGAGAGGGTGGCAGAAGCTCTGCGAAGCGAATCCTCTGCTCAAGAAAACAGGAGTACCGTTTGATGCCCGTTATAGCCTTCCCGCAATTTTTCTTGGGGATAAAATCATAACTGTTCCACACTTAGAGTACCTCGATCCGGCTTGGATAGACAAATTACCGATAAAAATACGTTTTAATCCGAAAAATAAATTAATTCAGCACGCCTTTACGGTTGCTTAGGCGCGCAAGCGCACTATCTTCTAGAAAGAACTGATTCATTTTGCTGCGCTTTTGAGAGCGCAGCCTAAATTTTGGAAGGTCGTTACCTTGAATTTCAGCCGTAATGCAGCCTTATGGATTGTTGTGGGCCTGCTTTTGTTTGCTCTCTTTAACCTTTTTCAAGGTCCATCAACCTCGACGGGGCAACAGCCGCTCGCTTACTCCGAGTTTTTGGCCCAAGTGGAAACAGGGCAAATCTCAAATGTCACTATCCAGGGGCAAGACATTAAAGGCCACTATAGCGACGGGAGACAATTCTCAAGCTATGCGCCTGAAGATCCCAAGCTGGTCGAGACCCTTCGTAATAATGGCGTTATTGTAAAAGCAATGCCTTTGGATGAAGGTAGTACTCTTATTCAGATACTGATCTCCTGGTTTCCTATGATCTTGCTTATCGGCGTATGGATTTTTCTATTCCGCCAGATGCAGGGTAATAGTGGTAAAGCAATGGGCTTTGGAAAAAGTAAAGCCAAACTGCTTACTGAAAAACAGGGGCGTGTCACCTTTGATGATGTCGCGGGTATTGATGAAGCAAAAGAAGAGCTGGAAGAAATTGTAGAATTTCTAAAAGACCCTCAAAAATACCAACGTTTGGGCGGTAAAATCCCTAAAGGATGCTTGCTTGTTGGGCCTCCTGGTACAGGTAAGACGCTTCTCGCACGTGCTATTGCCGGGGAAGCTAACGTTCCTTTCTTTACGATTTCAGGTTCTGACTTTGTTGAAATGTTTGTCGGCGTCGGTGCAAGCCGTGTTCGTGACATGTTTGAACAGGGTAAAAAGAATGCGCCTTGTATTCTCTTTATTGATGAGATTGATGCTGTCGGTCGTCACCGTGGTGCCGGTATGGGCGGTGGCAATGATGAGCGCGAACAGACACTGAACCAGCTCTTGGTTGAGATGGATGGTTTTGAATCAAACGAAGGCGTGATTATCATTGCAGCGACAAACCGTCCTGACGTACTGGATAATGCGCTGTTACGCCCAGGTCGTTTTGACCGTCAGGTAACTGTTTCGAACCCGGATATTCTTGGTCGTGAAAAAATTCTCAAAGTTCATTTAAGAAAAGTACCTTTGGCACCTGATGTTGATGCACGTGTTATTGCGCGTGGAACACCTGGATTTTCTGGTGCTGCCTTGGCAAATCTCGTGAACGAAGCGGCGCTATTGGCTGCGCGTGCGGGCAAACGTGTTGTTACGATGTCAGATTTTGAGAATGCGAAAGACAAAGTCATGATGGGGGCGGAACGTCGCTCTATGGTTATGACGGATGACGAAAGAGAAATGACAGCTTATCACGAAGCTGGCCATGCTCTTGTCGGTATCCATGTTGCTGGGAATGACCCGCTGCACAAAGTAACGATTATCCCGCGCGGCCGCTCTTTGGGTGTGACCATGAACCTGCCTGAACGGGATCGTTTGGGATATAAAGTCATGGAACTTAATGCCAAACTTGCGATGACGTTTGGTGGTCGCGAAGCTGAGCTTTTGATTTATGGGGCAGATAACGTAACAACAGGTGCTGGTAACGACATTCAACAGGCCACCAACATGGCGCGTGCTATGGTGATGGAATACGGGATGAGTGAGAAGCTTGGTCGTCTTCGTTATGTATCTCGCCAGGATGATCCGTTTAACTACGGTGGTGGTGGTGATAATGGTCTCAGCGTTTCTGGGGCAACCCAGAAGATGATTGATGACGAAGTTCGTAACATCGTTGAGAGTGCGGAGTTGTTGGCACGAGACGTTTTGACGAAACACAAAGATCAACTTGAGCTTATTGCAAAAGCCCTGCTTGAATACGAATCTTTGAGTGGCGATGACGTTACCCAGCTTCTTAAAGAGGGCAAGATTGATCGTAATGATGACAGTAACCAGAGTAACGGTTCTGATATTCCAAAGTCATCAGCTCCAAAAAGCGGGAAGTCTGCTCAAGAAGATACAAGTGATAAGGAAGATAAAGGCGGGGCAACTCCTGAACCGCAGCCAGAAAGCTAAGGCAACAGCTTTTCGGGTTTCTTAAACCTTATGCAAAAAATCTTGATACAACCAAGGCCTCACCAATGTGAGGCCTTGGTAATTTTAACAGGTTCTTACGGAATTTGAACAATGGCTGCCAGGCTTTATATTCGTCCACTACAGATCTCCAGTGCCTCGGCTGCAATTGGTAAGGCAGTCCCTTTCTTAGGAACGCTAGACCGCTTCTCCGCTGTGGAAATAACGATAAGGTCTGTTGCGGGAGATATCACTGAGCGACACGTGTTACCAACAAGTGAGCTTTTGTTTTGGCTGGAAGCCAATCAACCAGATTTTAAGGAAATGGCGTCGAGCCTACTTGATAGATTAAGTGAACCTCGATGTTCTTTTGCTGGGTTGGATATGCAGAAACCTCATATCATGGGCGTTTTAAATGTGACCCCGGATTCTTTTTCTGATGGTGGGGATCGCTTCGATACTTCGAAAGCGGTCGCTGATGGCCTGAGGATGATAGAGCAAGGTGCGACCATTCTGGATATCGGTGGAGAGTCAACAAGACCTGGAGCTGCCCCAGTTACTTTGGATGAAGAGCTTCGCCGTGTCGTTCCGGTCGTGAGAAAGTTGGCTGAAGCAGGTGCACTAATCTCTATTGATACACGACATGCAAAGGTTATGACCGAAGCTGTAGCAGCAGGGGCTGGGATCATAAATGATGTTACAGCTCTTGAAGGGGACGCAGAGAGTTTGGAAGCCGCAGCGGCTGCTAACGTTCCTGTGATATTGATGCATATGCAAGGAACACCGCAGACGATGCAGAGTAATCCCACCTATCAGGATGTGGCACTCGATATTTATGATTATTTAGAACAGCGTGTTGCTGCTTGTGTTGCTGCAGGTATTCCTAAAAACATGATAGCGATAGATCCGGGCATTGGTTTTGGTAAAACAGTTGAACACAACCTTAGACTCTTGGATGCCTTAACGCTTTTCCACGGCACAGGTTGCCCTGTATTGTTGGGAGTGAGTCGGAAAGGATTTATTGCAAAACTGTCTCGTGATGAAGAGCCTAAAGATCGTGTGGCAGGGTCGCTTGCTTGCGCGCTGGCTGGATTGCAACGAGGTATTCAGATGTATCGGGTGCATGATGTGGCAGAAACTTCGCAAGGCTTTGCGATTGCACGGGCAATTTCAATCCCTGTAATGTAGTTTAAAGTACGATAAAAAACAGTACGACGTTGGAGAATTAAAGTAGATGAGTCGCAAGTATTTTGGAACCGATGGTATCCGTGGAAAAGCTAATGAAGCCCCAGTGACAGCAGAGATAGCATTGGCTGTTGCCAAAGCTGCGGGGGCACATTTCCTACGGGGAAGTCATCGCCACACTGTGGTGATTGGTAAAGATACACGGCTCTCTGGTTATCTGCTTGAACCGGCCCTTACTGCAGGCTTTGTGTCTGTCGGGATGGATGTTGTTATTCTTGGACCTATGCCGACACCCGCGGTTGGAATGCTAACGCGTTCTATGCGTGCCGACATGGGAGTGATGATTTCTGCATCACATAACCCATATGAAGATAATGGTATTAAGTTATTTGGTCCTGATGGCTTTAAGCTTTCCGATGCGGTTGAGATGAAAATTGAACGCCGTTTACAGGATATTGATTCAATTCCTGTCGCAACAAGTGCCAAGCTTGGCCGGGCAAGACGCCTTGATGATGCTCTTGGGCGTTATATCGAGTTTGTCAAAAACACCTTCCCAAAAGACTTGCGCCTTGATGGCCTGAAAGTCGTAATCGATTGTGCGAATGGTGCCGCGTATAAAGTGGCGCCAACCGTTCTCTATGAACTTGGCGCGAATGTCATCCCTGTTGCTGTTACGCCGGATGGATTTAACATCAATAAAGATTGTGGCGCGACTTCGACGGCCTTGATGCAAGAAGCTGTTGTGGCGCATGGCGCAGATATTGGTATTGCGCTTGACGGTGATGCTGATCGACTCATTCTTGCGGATGAGCATGGTCAGATTGTTGACGGTGACCAGGTCATGGCGTTGATTGCGAAGACATTACAAAGCGCTGATCTATTGAAAGGCGGAGGGGTTGTTGCAACGGTTATGTCGAATATGGGGCTTGAGAATTATCTTAAGGACCTTGGCCTAGATTTGATTCGCACCCCTGTGGGGGATCGGTATGTGGTGCAGGCAATGCGCGAGCAGGGATATAATCTAGGCGGCGAACAATCTGGCCATATGGTGATGAGCGATCACACTACTACAGGGGATGGTCTTATTGCAGCGCTTCAGGTGTTGGCGGCTCTTATTCGGGCCGATCGTCCAGCCAGTGAAGTTGTCCGCGGTTTCATCCCACTTCCTCAGTTGCTCGAGAATATACGTATTACGAGTGGCGTACCTTTGGATGATGTTTTGGGACTTTCTGTCGTCAAAGAAGCCATCCTAGCTGGAGAAGCGCAACTCAACGGTTCGGGAAGAGTTTTAATCCGTAAATCGGGCACAGAACCTTTAATACGAGTGATGGCAGAAGGAGAGGATTCCGACTTGGTGAGGACTGTCGTCTCAGAGATTTCAGCCACGATTACGTCTGCGTCTTGAGTTATTTTTCTCGTTTCTGACTTAGAATACGGAATTACCAACATCTGGACCTTTGCTAAGAATCTCAGCTAGAATCTCCAGGCCACGGATGAGTTTTTCATCCGTGTCGGTTTGGCCGAGACAAATTCGTACGGCATGCGGTGGAGCTTTACGCCCAACAATGAAGGCTTCAGACGCTGATATGGTCACACCTGCACGGCTAGCGGCATGGGTAAACTGGCTAGAGCGCCAAGGAGCAGGTAAATAAAGCCAGACATATATGCCAAGTGTTTCGCTCTCCATTTCATAATCAGCAAATATTTTGCGGGCGATTTCTACTCTGCGCCGCGCGCTTATCTTTCGCGCCTCAAGTATCCGGTCTGCAGCGCCGCTCATTATCCATCTTGTGGCAATTTCTGCTGTAATAGGTGAGGCCATCCAGCACGTGGCTCTTACTGCTCCGATAAGGTTTGCAATACTATGTTGTGGACCTGTTAAGTATCCAACGCGTAAGCCTGGCGCGATGGTTTTAGCAAGCGAGCTTATGTAGTAACACCGCTCAGGCGCCATATTTGTAATCGGAGGAAGGGCGTTCTCAACGACAAGTCCAAAGACGTCATCTTCAATAATGGATACTTTGTAGCGTCTGGCGATGTCGGCAATAGCAAGGCGACGATCCATGGGAAGCAGACGTGTTGTTGGGTTTTGAAAGTTCGGCACGCAGTAAAGGAACTTTACATCTCCAACTTTGCAAGCTTCTTCAAAAGCTTCGGGCACTATGCCGTGTTTGTCCATCTCCAATCCGTCGAGCCTCAATCCAAGCATCCGGCATACGGATTGGATACCCGGATAGGTCATTTCTTCACAAAGAACACGGTCTCCTGGTCGAGCTATTGCTGCCATTGTAACGGCAATGGCATGGTGGGCGCCTGCTGTCAGTATGACATGATCGGGGTCAACAGTAAGGCCGTTGAGCTCAAACCAGTGAGCGCCTGCTTCTCGGTGGTGGGGTAGGCCTGAATGCGGTTGATAACTCAGTAGTGTTGATATTTTTGAATCAGCAGAAATTGCTTGTAATGTGGAGGCCATTTCCTTTTCTTCTACGCCGCCCGGAGGGGGGTAGGCAAAGTCCATGGGAATGAGGTTTTGATCAGCGAACCTGGATTGGTTGAGCATGTGCCGTTCAGCAGGAGAGGGGCCATGGACAAATGTACCTCGGCCAACTTCCCCAAAAGTAAGCCCTCTTCGTTCGGCCTCTGCGTAAGCACGACTAACGGTTCCGACAGTCACGCCGAGATGCCAGGACAGATCCCTGTGTGTCGGTAAACGGTCGCCCTGTTGCAAGAAGCCATTGCGAATATCTTCAGCCAAGGCGTCAGCAATGGCCATATAGCGAGGACCAGTGCCGAATTTTACTTTTGGAAGCCAATTTGTCATGGTGACAATGTAATCATTGACCCCCTATAAGATCAATAATTAAATAGGACAATTAATGTGATTAATTGTTTTATAAAAGCAAAATTTAGTAAAAATTGTTTTTATTCAAATGGTTGTTGTTTTGTTGGTTACATTTAACTGTTCAGTAAAATTACTTGATGGAGGGTACAATGTCACGAAATTTACTAAAAGACGCTTTTAATAGAGGGGATAATTATCTCTCAATGATTGATGAGCGTCGGGTTTTTCCTGATGTGCAAGCTCTTTCGGCTTTGGCCGGGTTTGATGAGCCTCTGTCTCAAAAAGGGGATGATCCTGCTAATATACTTCGGATGTTGGATGAGTTAGGTGCCCCTGCCACAGTAGCTTCAGCAGGTAGTCGTTATTTTGGCTTTGTCGTCGGCGGTAGCCTACCTGTTACGGTTGGTGCTAATTGGATCGCAACAGCCTGGGATCAAGTTGCATCATCGGCAGTAACATCTCCTGTCGCAGACAAGATCGAAAAAGTTACTTCTGGGTGGTTATTGGATGTCCTCGATTTGCCGCGGCATTCGGCTGTTGGGTTTGTTACTGGTGCAACGATGGCCACGTTTACCGCACTGGCCGCAGCAAGACACAAACTTTTGAAAAGGCAAGGTTGGAACGTAGAAGAAAACGGTCTCTTTGGTGCGCCAGAAATCAAAGTTATTGTCAGTGAGGAAGTTCACGTTAGTGCTTTGAAGGCGCTTTCCATGCTTGGCTTGGGAAAGGATCGCGTTATCAGAATTCCAACCGACGCAAATGGGGTTATGGATATTTCACATTTGCCGGAGTTAGATGGCAGTACCATTATTTGTACGCAGGCGGGAAATGTGAACAGCGGAGATTTTGATCCGATCGGTGAAATTTGTGAAAAAGCTAAAGTGTCAGGTGCTTGGGTACATGTTGATGGTGCTTTTGGTCTTTGGGCGAGAGCTTCAAAAAGCCGGGCGTATTTGGCGAAGGGCGCGGAAAAAGCGGATTCATGGGCAACAGATGGACATAAATGGCTTAATACACCATATGACTGTGGCGTTGTAATTTGCCGGGACGTGGAAGCTTTATATAATTCGATGTCAGTATCTGCGTCCTATTTACGAGAAATTGAGACAGCGGCTCAGAACTTTATGCCAGAGTTTTCTAAACGCGCCCGAGGGATTGAGATTTGGGCCGCTTTAAAGTTCCTAGGGCGCGATGGTGTTGATGATCTTATTTCTGGCTGCTGTGACTTGGCGATCTATTTCTCAGAAGGTTTGGAGAGGCTTGGTCTCACAGTGTTGAATGACGTGGTGGTCAATCAGATCGTGGTGTGTTGGGATAGTGCCGAGAAAACGGAAAACTTGATGCAGGCGGTACAGCAAGAAGGCACCTGTTGGTTTGGTCCAACAGTTTGGAAAGGACATAATGCGTTCCGGTTATCAGTTTCCTCTTGGAAAATCAGTAAGGGAGATATTGATCTTTCTTTACAGGCGATCGGTAATGCGATGAAAAGTTTAGAAAAATAATAATTTCGGGCCGGGACCCTTTAATGAGATGAACATGGAAATTGGACTTTATCAGGTTGATGCATTTACGGATGAAGTCTTCAAAGGGAACCCTGCTGCGGTCTGTCCGCTAGATGCTTGGTTGCCAGACGAGGTTCTTTACAAGATCGCAGCGGAGAATAACCTCTCGGAAACTGCTTTTTTTGTCCCCGAAGGCGATGGGTACAGGTTGCGTTGGTTTACACCGACGACTGAGGTGGATCTCTGTGGGCATGCCACGCTTGCAACGTCTCATGTCATTGCAACGGAACTTGCGCCGGGCATAAAAGATATTCGCTTTCTGTCTAAAAGCGGGGAGCTCAAAGTTTGCTGCGAAGAGGGCCGCTATACCTTGGATTTTCCGGCACGCCCTCCCATTCCTTTTGATGGCGTGGATATGGTGGAAGACAGTATTGGTATACGCCCTCTAGTGACTTTAAAATCAAGTAAGCTTATGGCTGTTCTTGAGGATGAAGCTGCGGTATTGGCTGTTGAACCTGACTTTGATAAAGTTGTCGCCCTTCCTGGAGATGGTTTGATTGTAACTTCAAGAAGTGAAAATTATGACTATGTCGCGCGATATTTCGGTCCCCATTGCGGTATTCCTGAGGATCCTGTGACAGGGTCAGCACATGTTGTTATGGCCCCGTACTGGAAAGGTCAGCTTGGCAAAAGTAAGATGATAGCCAAGCAGGTATCCCAAAGAGGGGGAGTCCTTTGGGTCGAGGATAGAGGTGATCGTGTATTGATGAGCGGATACGCTGTTTTGTATCTTAAAGGTACAATTTATATATAAATTTTGAGAAATGGCGAAATAAACACCATTGGTTTTCGTGGAGCAGAATATGTTAAATAGACGATGTTTATAAAAACAGCGGTAACAACAGACGATTTTAATCAGGCGCGTTCGCTTTTCAAAACTTATGAGAGCTGGGCGGAAGTTTGCCCTTGTTTTGAAGGGTTTGAACGTGAGTTATTAGAGCTTACTGAGCGCTATTCTCTTCCTCAAGGGCAGTTGTGGTTGGCTTTTGATGATCGAGAGCCAGAAATTGCGATCGCTGTTGTTGGCGTGAGGATTGTCGATAATCAGACCTGTGAACTAAAACGTCTTTGGGTTGATCCCAAGGGGCGCGGCCAGAAGGTTGGGGGCGCTTTGCTGGTGAACGTTATAGAGTTTGCGCGCAATTTAGGTGTAAGTTCTCTCACTCTTGAAACTGTCCCTGGTATCATGGATACCGCGATTGATTTATATTTGAGGTTCGGTTTTTCACCCAAAAAAGAACCAGCAAATAAAAGTACTCTGGAAATGACATACGCATTATAAAAGTCGAAGCTTTTTTGGCACTTATTTGAAACGCTTTAATCTTTGGTTTGTGTCTTCAAAGAGGCCAAATCCAAAGAATCAAGGGGACAGATACAATAAGTATCAGGATGTCCAAGGGCAGCCCCATACGCCAATAATCACCAAATTTATATCCACCCGGCCCCATAACCAAAAGGTTTGACTGGTGTCCAATCGGAGTGAGGTAGGTAGAGGAGCTCCCTATTGCCACGGCAATCAAGAAGGTGTCGATATTGGCGCCAAGGCCGTGAGCAATGGAGATGCCGATAGGGGCCATTAGTACAGCAGTAGCTGCATTATTCATAACATCTGAAAGCATCATGGTGATGAAAATCAGTAGAGCGAGAATGGCCCAAATCGGAATGATGTCACTTAAAGCAATCAACGGGGAAGCGATAAGGGCTGTGCCACCAGTTGCTTCCAAAGCAAGCCCAACAGGAATCATCGCCCCCAAAAGAACGATGATCGACCAATCTATGGATTCGTAAAGATCTCTGAGATTGAGTTCGCCTAAGAGAACCATTGTGCCAACGGCACCAAGGAAAGATATTTGCGGTGGGAGGATACCGAAAACAACTAGTGCAATCGCAACCGCAAATAACAAGGGGGCAACAATTGAGCCTTTTTTAGGCGTGAGAGAGAGTTCTCTTTCCGCTAGAGGTAATAGCCCCAGAGAGGCAAGAGCTTCAGGCATTTCTTCTCGAATGCCCTGGATGAGTAGTACATCGCCTGCAACAAAACGAACTCTCCCGATTCGTTCATTAACAGGTTGCCCCTGACGGGCCACGCCGAGAGTGTTTATGCCATGGTGGGTATGGAGTTGCATGTTGTGAGCCGTACGGCCTTCAAGCCGTGAACCAGGTGTTACGACGGCCTCTAATATACCAACGCGGTCCGATTGTAAGGCTTGCGTACTATCGCCAGCAGATCCGATGATTTCCAAATTGGCTTCATCGACGACCTTTTGTAGAATGTCAGTGTCGGCCTCTAGAGTGAGTATATCGTTTTCTTTGAGGCGCATGTATCCCGAGGGAGCCAGCATACGATCTTCTTTGCGTACAAGAGCAACCACGGCCACGTTACCCTGTGCCAGAGTTTCCAAATCGACAAGGCGATGGCCTATATAAGGAGAGTTTTCCGGGATTCGAACATCGGCAATATAGTCTTCAATCTGAAAAAGACTTTTCTCGCTATTATTAACGGAACGCTTAGGTAATAAACGCCAACCGATGAGTGATATAAAGAGGATGCCCGCGACTGCAACGCCTAATCCCACAGGCATAAAATCAAACATTGCAAAGCTTTGGCCCGTTTCAGCCTGGCGGAAGCTTGAAATGATGATATTTGGGGGAGTGCCAATTAGTGTTGTTAATCCACCCAGCAAAGAGCCAAAGCTAAGGGGCATTAAAACTTCGCTCGCCGGACGTTTGCTGCTGTAAGCACTTCCGATTGCGATCGGAAGCATTAAAGCCAAAGCACCGACGTTATTCATAAAGGCTGAGCAAATTGCGACAACAGCTGTCAGAGCAAAGATGTGTAGAGTTGGGTGCCCCGCGGCGGGTTGGAGAAAGCGTGTTGCCAGTTCTACGACGCCAGAGTTGCGGAGTGCATGTGAGATGATAAGCACCGCTGCCACGGTAATGACGGCAGGGTGACCAAAGCCTAAAAAGGCGGTGTCAGCAGGAACAACTCCCAAAATGACGGCTCCGATAAGAGCCATCATTGCTACGACGTCGTACCTAATTTTACCCCATATGAAAAGAATCAATGCGAGGCCAATTATGGCAAAAACGATAATCTGATCGGTATACATCCCCACCTAACTTTGCGAAGTTATTCATGTTAAGTGTATTGAAAATATTCTTCTTTGTCCCACACTACAATGCTGTGCACATGCAAAATGTTCATTTCTATTAAAAACAGTGCAAAATAAGCAAGGATTTTGCGGTGCAATATGTTTATGATGCGCTTGCGACCTGAAAAAGTCGGTTTGCGACCCTGAAAGAAGGGTGGTTATTGTAGCGCAGTCAAAAGAACTGCCATACTGGAGTTACGTGTCCATGAATGAAAAACCTAGTGAACGTCCCTTAAATCCACGATTCTCTTCCGGACCTTGTGCTAAGCGTCCTGGATGGTCTGTGGATTCACTAGGCTCTTGCTGGCATGGTCGATCTCATCGCGCAAAAGGCGGAAAAGCCAAACTGGCGCAAGTGATCGAGCAGTCACGCAAAATCCTTGGTATCCCTGAAGACTATCGTATTGGAATTGTCCCAGCTTCCGATACTGGTGCTGTTGAAATGGCACTGTGGTCTCTCTTGGGCCCGCGGGGAGTTGATATGCTGTCATGGGAAAGTTTCGGCAAAGGTTGGGTCACTGATGTGATCAAACAGCTGAAGCTCGATGATGTTCGTACTTTTGAAGCTGACTACGGCCAGCTTCCTGATTTGTCTCAGGTTTCCTGGGATCGTGATGTCGTCTTTACCTGGAATGGTACGACGTCTGGTGTTCGTGTGCCAAATGGAGAGTGGATCAATTCTGATCGTGCGGGACTTTCTATTTGTGATGCGACCTCAGCAGCTTTCGCGATGCCTCTACCCTGGGATAAACTCGATGTGACAACGTGGTCTTGGCAAAAAGTTCTGGGGGGCGAAGCTGCCCACGGAATGATTGCTTTGAGCCCGCGTGCGGTTGAACGGTTGGAGAGTTATGAACCGTCCTGGCCGATGCCTAAAATTTTCCGTCTGACCAAAGGTGGAAAACTCAACGAATCCATCTTTACAGGCGCGACAATTAACACGCCATCGATGCTGTGTGTCGAAGATGCTATTGATTCGTTGAATTGGGCAGATTCCATTGGGGGCCTAGACGGTCTTGTTGGAAGATGTAACGCTAATTTAGCCGTGATTTCTGACTGGGTTGCTAAAAGCGACTGGGCCGCATTTCTGGCTGAAGATGCATCAATTTGTTCAACGACATCAATTTGTTTGAAAGTTAAAGCCTGTTGGTTCGAAGCATTGTCTTCTGAAGATCAGGCAAAGGCTGCCAAGGCGCTGGCTTCGAAGATGGAAGATGAAAATGTCGCTCTTGATATTGGTGCTTATCGTGATGCTCCTGCAGGTCTGAGGATCTGGGGCGGTGCAACGGTTGAGACGTCAGACATCGAGTTGCTTTTGCCCTGGTTGGATTGGGCGATCGAAGAAGTACGTGCAGAATTCGAATAGAGTTGGAAAAATGGTAAAAGTATTAATCAGCGACAAACTAAGTCCGAAGGCTGCGGACATCTTTCGTAATCGTGGCATTGAGGTGGATACCAAAGTTGGTCTCTCTCCTGAAGAATTGATCAGCATCATTGGTGAATATGACGGTCTTGCAATTCGTTCCGCGACAAAAGTTACCCCAGAAGTATTGGAAGCGGCGACAAATTTAAAGGTTGTTGGCCGTGCGGGTATCGGTGTCGATAACGTAAATATCGACGCGGCATCTGGTAAAGGTGTGGTTGTTATGAACACGCCACACGGAAATTCTATCACGACAGCAGAGCATGCAATCGCAATGATGTTTGCTGCAGCGCGTCAAATCCCGGAAGCGAATGCGTCAACTCAGGCTGGTAAGTGGGAAAAATCCCGTTTTATGGGCTCAGAACTGAACGCGAAAACGCTAGGTGTTATCGGTTGCGGTAATATTGGTGCAATTGTTGTCGACCGAGCTCAAGGTCTGAAAATGAAGGTCATCGCCTTTGACCCATTCCTTTCTCCGGAACGGGCTAATGATCTTGGTGTTGAAAAAGTTGAGTTGGACGCGCTTCTTGCCCGGGCCGACTTTATCACTTTGCATGTTCCTCTAACCGATCAAACACGCGGCATTATCAATGCTGAGGCCATTGCAAAAACTAAAAAGGGTGTGCGGATTATTAACTGCGCGCGCGGCGGTCTTGTTGTCGAAGCCGATTTGAAGGTTGCGCTTGAAAGCGGTCATGTGGCTGGTGCTGCGAGTGACGTTTTTGAAGTTGAGCCAGCCAAGGATTCTGTCTTGTTCGGTGTTCCAAATTTTGTGGCAACGCCACACCTTGGGGCTTCTACCGCTGAGGCACAGGAAAACGTTGCTCTTCAGGTTGCTGAGCAACTTTCTGATTATTTGCTGACAGGCGCTGTGACCAACGCGCTTAACATGCCATCTTTGACGGCTGAGGAATCAAATAAACTTCAACCTTATATGATGCTGTCTCAACAGCTGGGAAGTTTTGCTGGTCAATTAACTCGTACAGGCCTTAAAGCAATTAAGATTGATTATGAAGGTTCTGTTGCATCGTTGAATTGCCGCCCACTGACGCAAACAATTGTAGCCAGTCTTCTGGCGCCAATTATGGATTCTGTGAATGTTGTGAGCGCTCCTGTTATTGCGCGCGAACGCAACATTGATGTCAGTGAAGCCAAGCATGAAAGAGATTGTGATTTCCAAACGATGATCCGGTTAACGGTTACTACTGAACAAGGGGAGCGTTCTGTTGCAGGTACTCTCTTTGGCGGTAAACGCCCGCGCATCGTGAACATTAAGGGAATTGAGATTGAAGCTGAGCTAGGCAAACATATGCTTTATCTCACCAATGAAGATACTCCAGGTTACATCGGGGCCTTGGGGATGCAATTAGGCGAGGCGGGTGTAAACATTGCCACCTTCCATCTTGGCCGAACAGCGCCGGGACAGGATGCAATTGCGTTGATTGAGCTTGATAGCCCGCTTGATGCAGCACAGCTTGAAAAAGTTAAGCAGCTGCCTCAAACCAAACAGGTCACTCAACTTAAATTTTAGTTGAAGCGATAATGTGAAAAGAGGGCCGCTGGGTAATTCCGCGGTCCTTTTTTGCGAGGGAAAGATCCAATAAAAACCTTGTGTTTAGCTCCTAATTTTGAATTTTCGCGCAATAAATAAGGGAATCCTGTTGCTCTGCGGGGGGAAAACCTGTAGTCAGTCACCGAAAGAGCCCAAGGTTCGGACTTCCGGTCGTTGTAGGTTTTTTCGCATCGTAATGAGCTTAAAAAACCAACCGGAATACAGATTATGAAAAAGAATGGGAACCAGGCCTTATTGCCCGCTGGCTTACAGGATTTATTAATGCCTGCTGCCGCGCATGAAGCTGAAGTCGTTCGACGCTTAATCGATTGTTTTTCCTCTGAAGGATATGACCGTATCAAACCTCCGCTTCTGGAGTTTGAAAACGCCTTGCTATCTGGTGCGGGCGAGACGCTTTCGGATCAAATTTTTCGCCTAATGGACCCTTCCAGCCATCGGATGATGGGGGTACGGGCTGATATTACTCCACAAATTGCACGTATTGCAGCATCACGTCTGCAGAATGCACCGCGTCCGTTGCGTTTGTGTTATGGCGGAGATGTTCTTCAGGTCACGGGTAGTCAACTCCGTCCCGAACGACAGTTCACTCAGGTTGGTGGAGAGTTGATCGGGGTTACAGAGGATGCTGCTGACGCGGAGGTTATTCTCGCTGCGGTGACCGCACTTGAAAATGTTGGCGTTAAAGATCTCAGCGTGGATATAAATCTTCCCACTTTGGTACCTGCTATTGCTCAAGAACTTGGAATTGATAAGGAAGCCGCTTTAGAGTTACGTGTTGCTTTAGATAGAAAAGATGCCGCCGAAGTAGAAGTACTTGCTGGTGAAAATGGGGCTTATTTTTTGAAGCTTTTGAATGCTGCGGGAACCGCGCAAGAAGTTTTGGATTATGCTAAAGGTCTTGAATTTAAAGGGATAGCAAAGAGCGAGTTTGATCGTCTTGTTAACGTTGTCGACCTGGTAACAAAGGCCGCACCTAAATTAACAATTACGCTTGATTTGGTCGAACATCGGGGTTTTGAATATCATACGGGAACGAGCTTTATCTTTTTTGCCAAAGGTGTTCGAGGCGAACTTGGACGCGGTGGACGATACGATTCTGTGAGTGTTGATAATGTAACGGAGCCTGCAACAGGCTTCACGCTCTTTATGGATACTGTACTTCGCGCACTACCAAAACCAAAAATCGCCCGCCGTATTTTCCTTCCATTTGCTACACGTCGAGAAGACGGAAATGCCTTGCGTGCGCAAGGATGGGTTACAATTTCTGGCCTTGAGCTAGTTGAGAATGATCGCGCGGAAGCGCTGCGTTTGTCCTGTAGTCATCTCATAGAGAATGGCCACATACATGAGTTAGGAAATAACTGATATGTCCAATGTTGCAGTTGTCGGCTCCCAATGGGGAGATGAAGGTAAAGGTAAGATCGTAGATTGGTTGTCTGAACGGGCTGATGTCGTCGTTCGCTTCCAAGGTGGTCACAATGCGGGGCATACACTCGTAATTGACGGAGCAGTTTATAAATTGTCTCTGCTTCCCTCCGGCATCGTCCGTAAAGGAAAAATGTCGATTATTGGTAATGGTGTTGTTGTTGATCCTTGGGCCTTGCTTTCTGAAATCGAACGTTTGCAAGGACAAGGTGTTACCATTACTTCAGAAAATCTGAAGGTTGCTGAAAACGCTGCTTTGATCCTGCCAATTCATGGTGAAGTAGATCGTGCGCGTGAACTCGCAGCTAAAGGTGAAGCAAAGATTGGTACAACGGGACGAGGTATCGGCCCTGCTTACGAAGACAAAGTTGGACGTCGCGCAATTCGCATCTGTGATTTGGCTGACGAAAATTTCCTTCGCGAGCGGGTACAAGGGCTGCTTTTACATCACAACGCTCTACTTCGTGGACTCGGTCAGCCTGAAATCAATGGCGATGGTCTGGTTGAACAGCTTTTGGAAATCGCACCTAAAATTCTTCCTTTCGTTGATGTTGTTTGGCAGCGTCTTGATGAATGCAGGAAGACCGACAAACGCGTACTTTTCGAAGGTGCGCAGGGTGCTATGCTTGATGTCGATCACGGAACTTACCCTTTCGTAACATCGTCTAATACAATTTCAGGTCAAGCTTCCGCTGGCTCGGGTGTTGGTCCAAGCTTTGTTGGTTATGTACTAGGTATTACAAAGGCCTACACAACACGCGTCGGATCAGGTCCTTTCCCAACTGAACTCTTCGATGAAGTTGGTCAGCGTTTGGGCGAACGCGGTCATGAATTTGGCACCGTAACGGGTCGCCAACGTCGTTGTGGTTGGTTTGATGCTGTGATGGTTCGTCAAGCCTGTAAAGTGGGTGGTATCACGGGGATTGCTTTGACCAAGCTTGATGTTCTTGATGGATTTAAAGAGCTTAAAGTTTGTGTCGGGTACCGTATCGACGGTGAAGAATACGACCACCTTCCTTCTCTTCCGAGTAAACAGGCAAAAGTAGAGCCGATTTACGAAACTTTGGAAGGGTGGGATGATAGCACCTATGGTGCACGTTCATGGGCAGACCTTCCTGCGACGGCAATCAAATATATTCGTCGCATTGAAGAGCTGATTGAAGTTCCTGTTGCGCTGTTGTCCACTAGTCCGGAACGCGATGATACAATCTTGGTTCAAGACCCTTTTCATCCTAAATCATAATCTAAACCATTAACGGTTTAGAAAATTTTTTAAAGGCGTCATCATTTGATGGCGCCTTTTTGTCTCGTATTTTGATATTTTTCATGATGAAATTAATGGATAGCATAAGAGATTGATAGATAGAGAAGCTTGTCTCGTTTTGTTCGCTTTCTATATGTTTTGTTAACTATCTTTTTTATCTTTCTCTGTTATAGCTCTTTAAAGTTATTTACGAATAAAATTGAGAGGGCCACAGAGGGCCCGTGCTCATCTAGAGGAATGTATGCCCGCTTATCTAAGGGAAATAGCTAACGAGTTAGATCATCTTCAACAGCCTGTAGAGCTTGAAGAGCGGTATCGACTATTACCTGCTGAACGGTTGCCGGATCTCCAGTCGCCAGGAACGATGGCTATTGGCGCCACCGGTGTTAAAAATAATAGCCGGTCCCTTTTCGCATTGATATGTCAAAAGGAGGCGGCACCAAGATTTTCAATGATTCGTCTTATGTCGCGGGTTAATTGCTCGGCAATGATGACGCCAGTGACTTCAGGAACGGTTGTTTTTCCAGAAGATAATGTTCGTAGATTCGTCTTGGTGTTTGAACGGCCCAGTGGAAAGAAACTCATTTCTTTAAGTGGTGATTCTGTACCAAAAATGGGAGAAGAAGAGATTATTACGGGGGTAATTCATAATTTACTTCCCGCCTTTAGGGAGCTTTCTACAAGGACCTTAATGCACAGAGCTATTCGGTCAGATAATGTGTTTATGACCACTGATGGCCGGGCAGTTCTTGGTGAATGTCTTTCAACACCAGCTGCTTATGCACAGCCTGTTCTTTATGAACCTATTGATTCCGGGATGGCTAATCCTTCTGGGCGAGGGGACGGGAGTGTGCTTGATGATTTGTATTCCCTGGGTGTTCTTCTTGCCGAGCTTGCAATGGGGGGGACATTGCTAAATGGAAAAAGTGATGAGCAAATTATTGAAGCCAAAATTAAATTGGGGTCATATGGGGCTTTACTTGGACAAACGCGCGTTCCATTAAAATTAATGGAGCCACTCAGGGGGTTGTTGAGTGATGACGCGAATGAACGTTGGAGCATGCCTGACCTTGATATGTGGTCAAATGGACGTCACTTAAGCCCCAAACAGGTCCCTTTGCCGCAAAAAGCCGTCAGATCGATTTCTTTTGCAGGAAAAGAGCATCTTACTGCTCCGGCGCTTGCTAATAGCATGCGAATGCACTGGGATGAGAGTAAAAAACTAATTAAGTCAGATCATTTGGATTCCTGGGTTCGCCGTGCACTGTCTAATGATGAGATGGGAGATTTAATTCTCCTTGCCGAACGCATGTCCAGTGGTTTGGCCGTTACGGGATCAGCCGATGATAGGACTGTGTCGGCTTCAATTATGGCTTTAGATCCCTCTGCACCGATTATCTATAAGGGGGTTTCCGCAAGAGTAGATGCGGTTGCTCAGGCACTTGCGATAGATTTTAATAAACCGAATAATGTAGAGCAAATACTGGATATCATCCGGATGAAATTGTCTCAGGCTTGGGTGACGTCTCAAACCCGTACCAGACCCGAGTTTGTTGCTATTATCAAGCAGATAGAATCTCTGTCGCAAAATGTTAAAAACATGGTGCCGGGCTATGGAATGGAGAGAACGGTATATTCGGGCAATGAAGGTTGGCCGTGTATGTCACCATTGGTCGGTGATAACTACGTGGACGATTTAAAAGACTTGTTGCCAGCGTTAGAAGACATGGTTGCAGCAGGACGGATAGAAGGTGCGCCGGTTGACCGACATCTTCTCGCCTTTGCCATGAACCAAATGCGCGGTAATTTTGATGCTCTATTGAAACGCTTTGAAGATCCTTTTCAGCGTGAGGTTTATAATCGCGCTGCGTTAAGGTTTTTGTCTGACTTACAAAAACAATACGGACCAGCAAAATTACCCGCGCTATCAGCTCATATGGCTGATCTGTTAATTGATGCTGTTGAAAACTTTCATAACACCACATTTCGTGAACAGTTGAGAGAAGCCGTCAATAACGCGAAGCAAGATGGAAAACTCATAGCTTTACAATCCATTTTAGATAATTCTGAAATTCAAGGGCAGGATCAGGCCGGATTTGATCAGGCTCAGGCAATTTTTGCCAATTTGGAAGCACAAGCCACTTGGTTGGAAAGTGGGGGGCTTGTTTCGGATGAAAACGTTCGTAGGGTGAGTGATAAGACGTCAGCAGTGGTCTCTGGAGTTTGTTCTAGTCTGGCATTGGTGTTCATTACATTATCTTGGGTATTATAAAGGTTTTTTATGGGACGCTTACCACTTTTAATAATTGTTCTCTTGCTTGCAGCAGTCCTCATGCCTTCAGCAATACTGATGTGTGTGTTGATGGTGCCGAGTATCGTCGCTTTCGTTGTTGATCGTACTCCGCAACGTTATCTAACCATGACAGTCAGTTTACCAAATTTTTGTGGAGTATTACCTGGTTTGGCGGCTCTATGGGAACGGGGCCAAACATTTGATGGGGCTTTTAATGGGATTGCAGATCCTTGGAATATGATGGTTGCCTACAGTGCTGCGGGGATGGGGTGGGTGATATTTTTTGCAACCCCCCTTATTGTTGGAAGTTATCTCAACATATCCACGGAAGGGAAAATTAAGTCCATTCGAAGATATCAAGACGTTCTTATCGAGGCTTGGGGGGAAGGCGTAAAGCAGACGACCTCAGTACAGGTCGATGAAATCAATGAAGATAAAGAGCAGGAAGTGATTTAACTAAGGCGCTGACTTATTATTTAGCCGTTGCCAAAAAACGATAAGGTATAAAAGAATAAAGAGAGCGAAAAAGAGCTCTTGAACTTCACTCGCTCTTTGGAATATTCGAAAAGGGGCATCTAATGCAGCTAGTAATCGCTCAGTCATTCTGGCGATTTCAGAAATAATTGCTGTCGGTAGAAGAACCAATGTCGGAACGATAAACGTAATCGGCCTCTTTCTTAATTCCGGTTTGTAGTGGAGGAGGATGGGGAGGATGATTCCGCCGAAAATAATTCCAATTTCGAGAATTGTCCGCGGTTTTTGATCAAGCCAAGAGCTTGTGTTGTGAAAGTTGGTTTCTCCCTGATCATTAATTGCGGCCCATTCGCTGGATGTGCTCCATTGAAACCAGTGTTGCCCCCAGCTCGCCTCTTCTCCTGACATATAAAAACTGCCCAGTGCTGCAATCAAAATCCAAAACCAAAGCCAGGTGAAGTTTTTCAAATTCTTGTGTGCAAGTAACCGGATCGCGACAAAAAAGGAAACTGCGGGGATGATGGCATGAGAGGTTTCAAGAAGACCTGTACGTTCATTTCCAATCCATTGGCTGTAGAGCTCGCCTGGCAGGAATAAACCTGTGAGGAGAAGGGCAAGAACCAATACTATAGGTGTCCAGAGCCACAGCCAAACAGGTAATTTATCGCTTATGATATGATTTTCAGGGGTCATTGTAGATTCTGCCAACACAAATAAAGATCTGTGTGTGGAACCTAGCTTTTCAAAAGACAGGTAGCCAGAAAAAATTGGGTTTTGTTGTTCTGAGTAAGTTTAGGATAGGTTTTTTGAAACATAACTGCTTGGCGAGACACAAAAGCCGACGCAAGAATCGTCGGCTTTTGTGTTGCTTTGGGCTTAATTCAGGAGATAGCGAGCTTTTGCTCTATCGCGGCATTCTTAATTGCTTTTTGCAATTTTTCAAAAGCGCGAACTTCAATCTGTCGAACACGTTCCCGGCTGATATCGTACACATGAGAAAGATCTTCGAGTGTGGTCGGATTATCTTTTAATCGGCGTTCTTGAAGAATGTGTTTTTCTCTATCTGTCAGAGTATTCATAGCTTCTTCGAGAAGTACGCGTCGTTTTGTAAGTTCTTCTGATTCTGCATAAACAGTCTCTTGGCTGTCAGTCTCATCGACGAGCCAATCCATCCACTCACCATCACCATCAATACGAAGAGGCGCGTTCAGAGAGTTGTCCGGACCAGCAAGGCGTCTGTTCATTTGAACGACGTCATCCTCTGATACTTTCAGCGTATCTGCAATATGGGTAACTTGATCAGGAGCAAGATCTCCCTCATCAATTGCTTCCATTTGTCCTTTCAATTTACGAAGATTGAAGAACAGTTTTTTCTGAGCCGCGGTTGTTCCCATTTTAACAAGGGACCAGGAATGAAGTACGTACTCTTGAATAGAAGCGCGGATCCACCACATCGCATAGGTCGCAAGACGAAACCCTTTTTCAGGATCAAATCTTTTTACGGCCTGCATCATTCCGACGTTTCCTTCAGAAATCAGTTCTGAAACAGGAAGACCATAACCGCGATAACCCATGGCAATTTTTGCGACAAGACGCAGGTGGCTGGTAACAAGAGTATGAGCGGCATCTACATCATCGTTTTCACGCCAACTTTTCGCGAGCATATATTCTTGATTTTGCTCAAGCATAGGGAATTTGCGGATATCTTGTAGATAACGCGACAGATTGCCCTCTGGGGTTAGTGCTGGAATTCTTGGTGATGCGACCATTTTATTATCCCCTCTTGTTACTTGCAGCCAAGTTAAATACCACTCAGCGCATAACAGCATTTCTCTACGAATAGCTTATATGGGGACAGATGCCGCACTGCACAAGGGGTATTCAAATTGTGGGTTGCGATTTTTAATTATTATAAACTATTTATCAAATCTTTCAAATCTATTGATAGTTCACTGGTGAAAATTAAGTTTTCTTTTGTAATGGGGTGAATAAATCCCAATGTTTTTGCGTGTAGAGCCTGCCGTTCGAATGATTTCATTTTCTCTTGTGCATCAGTGGGCAGGTTCTTTAATCGGCTCTGGCTTTGGCTTCCATAAAGAGGATCGCCCAGTAGAGGGTAACCCGCGTGTGTCATATGAACCCGGATCTGATGGGTTCTTCCTGTTTCCAGTCGACACTCTATAAGACTTGCGACGCCATTTGAAAGGACCTTAAGTGTTTTGTAATGGGTGATCGCGGTTTTTCCTCCTCGAGGAACCACAGCCATTTTCTTTCTGTTTTTAGGACTTCTGCCGATATTCCCTTCAATTCGGCCTGTGGCAGGTTTGGGATATCCCCAGACGACGGCGTTATAGCTACGTTCAATATCATGTGCAGCAAACAGCTGTACCAAGCCCTGGTGACACTCGTCGGTTTTAGCGACCACCATTAATCCGCTTGTATCTTTATCTATACGATGAACGATCCCAGGACGTTTAACACCACCAATTCCTTTGAAATCTTCACCGCAATGATAAAGTAAAGCATTCACAAGAGTACCATCAGCATTACCTGGGGCCGGGTGAACAACGAGGCCAGAGGGTTTGTTTATAATAAGGAGATAAGGATCTTCAAAAACAACATCGAGCGGAATGTCTTGAGCAACAGGCTCAGGATCAACCGCTTTTGGGATTTTTAGGTCAATAATCTGGCCAATTTTTAAACGATAATTGGGGGTTTCGATAATAGTTCCGTCAACCTGTAGGCATTTCTGACTAATCAGAGCTTGTAAACGGCTGCGTGATAAATCCGGGAGGCGAAGAGCCAGAAATTTGTCGAGGCGGTTTTTTTTTTCTGTTTCTTCAACAACCAACGTGTAGTCTTGTTCCGTACCGTTGTCTTTGGCTAAATCAGGGCCTAAATCGGGGCCGGTATTTGGCATGAATGGTCCTCTTAAAAGATATCTCTGACTTGTGGTGCCGATAAAGCTCGCCTATTACAAGGCATCCTTTTACTCGTGGGTTGATCAAGATGAAAGCTATTAAGATAGCCGTTATAGCTATGAGTGTACTACTCGTTGTTGGCTTTGGTGTTGTTATTTACACTATTTCCACGCGTGTAAGCGATGGTACGCTGTCAAAAAGTTCGGTTAAAACACCCGTCGAAGCGGTTTCAGCCGAAACAAGTAAACCTGATTTATACAGTGTTTTTGGTAAGTCATCGATTAAAATATCTCCAGGATGTCGACTTGTTGATGCCGAGTTACAATCTGGCAATGTTTTGATGAGATTTGATGGTGCTGTTGAGCGCGGTTGCCAAAAAGTAATGCTTTTCTCATCAAAAACAGGGGCGTTACTTGGGGAATGGTTTGTGGCAAATTCGGCATCAAATCCTTAATCAACCTTGTCTGAAAGTTTCCACAATGTTGGAAATCGTATTGGATACGGCTCTTGATATGGACATACTCGTGTAAAGAGAAAGCGGTTATGACAAATTTTGCTTCTGATAATGTTACCGGGGTTGCGCCAGAAATAATGGACGCGATCTTGCGTGCTAATGATGAACACGCTGCAATGAGCTATGGTGCTGACAATTGGACTGACAGGCTGAATGAAAAAGCTTCAGCCATCTTTGAAAAGGATGTCAGTGTATTCCCGGTGATTAGCGGAACTGCAGCAAATGTACTGCCAATTTCTTTCTTAACGCCACCTTATGGTGCCATTTATTGCCATGAAACTGCGCATATCAATACGGATGAATGTAACGCAAGTGAATTTTATACTGGTGGAGCAAAACTGATCCCACTTTCTGGTGTACATGGAAAGTTTACTGCGGATAGCCTTTCTGCGGGTATTTTTGGTAAAGGCGTTCCCCGTCATTCTCAACCTGCGTTGGTCAGTATTACCCAAACTACTGAAGCGGGCACTTTATATAGCCTGAATGAAATATCTGAAATTACAGCTGTTGCACATAATCATGGTCTGAAAGTGCATATGGATGGTGCTCGCTTTGCTAATTCCGTTGCCGGATTAGGAGTATCGCCAGCAGAGATGACTTGGAAATCGGGGGTCGACGTTCTTTCTTTTGGCGCAACTAAAAACGGTGCAATGGGGGCTGAACTTGTTGTTTTCTTCAACAAGGTTGATACGCGAGAGTTGGAACATCGGCGAGTTCGGGGCGGTCATTTTCTCTCAAAAATGCGATTTGTTTCAGCTCAATTGTCTGCGTACCTCGATAATGATTTGTGGTTGAGGAATGCAAACCATGCAAACGCAATGGCTACAAGAATAGCAGAAAATTTACAAAAAAATCCTTCAATAAGTTTTGTTCATCCTGTGGAAGCCAATATCCTATTCATTCGGATGCCACGGGGCTTGGTTTGTGATTTAAAAGCTGCTGGATTTGAATTTTATGAAATGTCTACGGATGATCCAACTTTGGTACGCTTAGTTTTATCTTTTAACTCTCGCATTGAGGATGTTGATAATTTTACGAAGATTGCTCAGAAGTACTCTTAGAAAATTTTATATACTGTGACTACCAAAACCCCGCTGTCTTTTGCAGGGTTTTTTCTGTTTTGAGCTCCAAAGAACAATTATTTTTTAAATTGTTAATCCAGCTTCGTTTGCGCTGCGTAAAAAATATAAGAGCATTTTCAGTCAAGTAGAGCTTTGTTCGTAGGGCGAGCAAAGGTTGAGGCTGATGATTAGAGGGAATTGTATCACAAGTTAAAGGCGATATATAAAGGAGGCCATAATGCCCAAAACGGATGTTTTCGACGTGTATACGGAGCAGTATGATAGTCGGCAAGAATGCGAAATGTCGTTGAGGGATTACTTGTCTGGGTGTCGCGATGACAAGGGTATGTACGCCTCAACTGCAGAACGAATGCTGGATGCGATTGGTGAGCCCGAGCTTTTTGATACCAGCCAAGATGAGCGTATGGGGCGGATTTTTATGAACCGTACCATTAAGCGCTATACCAGCTTTAGCGAATTTTATGGAATGGAAGAAACCATTGAGCGGATCGTGGGTTTCTTCAAACATGCATCTCAAGGGTTGGAAGAGAAAAAACAAATTCTGTATTTGCTTGGGCCTGTCGGGGGTGGGAAGTCTTCGATTGCAGAGCGCCTCAAAACTTTAATTGAAAACCGGCCTGTATATGTTCTTAAAGGCGGTGATCAAGTCAGTCCCATTTTTGAGTCTCCGCTGGGATTGTTTGATCCCGACAAAATAGGTGATCTTCTTCAAGATAAGTATGGAATTTCTAAACATCGCCTTCCCGGATTAATTTCACCCTGGGCTTTGAAGAGACTGGAAGAGTTTGAAGGTGATATTTCGAAATTTACCGTTCTGAAAATGTATCCCTCAAAACTTAAACAAATCTGTGTAACCAAAACTGAACCCGGGGATGAAAATAACCAGGATATATCCTCGTTGGTGGGGAAAGTTGATATTCGGAAATTAGAATATTATAGCCAGAACGATTCCGACGCCTATTCTTATAGTGGTGGACTGAATATGGCGACACAGGGGCTTCTTGAATTTGTGGAAATGTTCAAGGCGCCGATCAAGATGTTACACCCTCTTTTGACGGCAACCCAGGAAGGGAATTATGTCGGAACTGAAAATCTGGGGGCTATACCTTTCCAAGGCATTATTTTAGCACATTCGAACGAATCAGAATGGCAAAACTTTAAAAACAATAAAAACAACGAGGCTTTTATCGACCGTGTCTGCGTCACCAAGGTGCCATATAGTCTGCGTGCTATCGAAGAAGCCGAAATTTATCACAAGCTTATTCGTACCAGTGAGCTGAATGAAACACATTGTGCGCCAGCAACATTAGAAATGATGTCTCAGTTTAGTGTTATGACCCGCTTGAGAGAACATGAGAACTCAAATATATTTTCAAAAATGCGGGTGTATAACGGGGATAATTTAAAAGACGTTGATCCCAATGCGAAGCCAATTCAGGAATATAAAGAAGCTGCAGGCCAAAATGAAGGCATGAGTGGGGTCTCTACGCGATTTGCCTTTAAGATTTTGGCTGAAACTTTTAACTATGATGCGAACGAGATTGCTGCTGACCCGGTGCATTTGATGTATATTCTGGAGCAGGCTATCCAACGTGAGCAATTCGCCGAAGAGGTTGAAAAACGCTATGTTGAGTTCATCAAGGGGTATCTATCCCCTCGTTATGCAGAATTCATCGGTAATGAAATTCAAAAAGCTTATTTAGAATCTTATTCTGATTTCGGACAAAATCTTTTTGACCGTTATATCTCTTATGCCGACGCTTGGATTGAAGGGCATGACTTTAAAGATCCAGATACAGGGCAATTATTAGATCCCCGGATCTTGGATCAGGAACTTTCAAAAATTGAGAAACCCGCTGGAATTTCTAACCCCAAAGATTTCCGCAATGAAGTTGTTAAATTTACGTTGCGGGCTCGGGCAAATAACAAAGGACATAATCCGCGTTGGACCTCTTATGAAAAGCTTCGAGAGGTTATTGAGAAGCGGATGTTCTCTCAAGTTGAAGACCTCCTGCCCGTCATTTCCTTTGGTTCTAAAAAAGATAAAAAAACAGAATCAAAGCACAATGAATTTGTCGCCCGGATGGTAGATCGTGGCTATAGCAAGCGGCAGGTGCACAGGCTTGTTGACTGGTACATGCGCGTTAACAAGGCAGGGTAGCTGCACTGTTATCTCAGGGAGGAACAACCGAACGGATAAACATTATTATGATGCATTTTATCGATAGGCGCCTAAATCCCAAGGGCAAAAGTTTACCAAATCGACAACGGTTTATGCGTCGCGCACAGTCTCAGATCCGTAAAGCGGTAAAAGAAGCTGTAAGCGGGGGTAAGATTACAGATATTGGCCACAAAGGACGCATTACAATCCCTTCTAAAGGGCTCAGCGAGCCTCGGTTTAAATATGATTTCACCAAAGGGAAACACGACCGCGTCCTGCCCGGTAATAAAGAGTTCTCTGCGGGAGACCAAATAAAAAGACCCCCAAGTAGTGCTGAAGGAAAAGGTGGAAAGAAAGCGAGTGATGATGGTGATGGTGAAGATAATTTTCAATTTTCTCTTTCTCGGGAAGAATTTTTAGAAGTTTTCTTTGAGGATCTTGAATTGCCGGATTTGGTGAAAACATCTTTGAAAGAAGAAGTTGAATTTGAAAAACAGCGTGCCGGCTATGTCCGGGTGGGGTCTCCAAGTAATTTGGATTTAAAACGGACTATGCGTCATTCACTTGCACGTCGCATTTCAATGAAGCGTCCTGGAAGTAATGATATCGACGAATTACGATCGGAAATATTGGCCCTTGAGGCAAAGGGAAAAAAGACAAAAAAGCTAAAAGAACTTCAGGAGAAACTTGAAGCCCTGGAATATCGTCGCCGTTTTATTCCTTATATTGATCCTTTGGATGTACGTTTCAAATCTTATACTAAATTCCCGAAACCAAATACGCGTGCCGTTATGTTTTGCCTGATGGATGTCTCTGGGTCCATGAGCGAGGGAATGAAAGATCTCGCAAAGCGGTTCTTTATGCTTCTTCATCTCTTTTTATCCACTCAGTATGAGCGGGTGGAGCTTGTTTTTATTCGCCATACCCACATGGCCAAGGAGGTAGATGAGGAAACATTTTTCTATTCTCGCGAGACGGGTGGAACCATTGTGTCATCTGCACTGGAAGAAATGCAAAAAGTCTTGTCTGATCGTTACCCAGTCGGGGAGTGGAATATCTATGCAGCACAAGCATCAGACGGCGATAATTTTGCTAGCGATCGGGAAAAATGCTTATCGATTATGCAAGAAACCATTTTGCCAGCTTGTCAGTATTTTTCTTACATAGAGGTAATGGACGAACAGGAGTTAGAAATTTTCAAAGACGAGCAAAATATGACAGACCTTTGGAAAATTTATGCACAACTTACGCCTGATTTTAATAATTTTGCGATGCGTCGCGTCGTGAAATCTAATGATATTTTTCCTGTGTTTCAGGATTTATTCTCTAAAGAACACGCAAAAGGCGCGTGAAGTTAGGAGGACGTATGGGACGGGCGCGCAAAGCACAAGAGCCCCTTTATGATGGCGCAGAGTGGAGTTTTGAAAAGCTTGATACTGTTTATGATGCCATAGAGGAAATCGCGAACAAAGAATTGGGGTTAAATGTTTACCCTAATCAGATCGAAGTTATTACTTCCGAGCAAATGCTGGATGCCTATTCGGGAATAGGCATGCCTTTGATGTATAACCATTGGTCATTTGGTAAAAGCTTTGTTCAAGATGAGTTTTATTATCGCAAGGGTATGCGGGGTCTCGCCTATGAGATTGTCATTAATTCAAGCCCTTGTATTAGTTACGTCATGGAAGAAAACACCATGACAATGCAGGCTCTAGTCGTTGCCCATGCGGCCTTTGGACATAATCATTTTTTCAAAAACAATCACTTGTTTCAGCAATGGACAGATGCCGAAGCTATTCTTGATTATATGCACTTTGCAAGAGAATACATTAGCAAGTGCGAGGAGCGTCACGGCGTTGAAGCCGTTGAAGAAATTCTTGATGCCGCGCATGCTCTTCGTGAAAATGCGGTCAATCACTACTCAAGACCCGTGCCATTATCCAAAGAAATGGCGTTGCAAAGAGCCGCTGATCGGGAAGAACATGCGCGTACCGACTACCGTGATATTTGGAGCACGCTTCCACTGGATTCAGAAAGTGAGGGAGACGAGAAGGCAAAAAGCCATTCTCAGGAGGCTAATATGGTCAAGTTTGATCTACCGGAAGCAAATCTTCTGTATTTTTTTGAAAAACACAGTCCAATCTTGCAAGAGTGGCAACGAGAAATTCTTCGTATCGTTCGAAATATTGCCCAATACTTTTATCCTCAAAAACAAACAAAGGTTATGAATGAGGGATGTGCCTGTTTTTGTCATTATTTCATTATGAACAGGCTGTACGACAAGGGCTTGATTACAGAAGGTTCTATGTTGGAGTTCATCGATTATCACACACGTGTTGTTGCGCAACCTGAATTTGATGATCAAAGGTGGAATGGACTTAATCCATACGCTTTGGGCTTTGCGATGATGCAGGATATCTATCGTATTTGTCACGAACCTACGGATGAGGACAAAACATGGTTTCCTGATATTGCCGGGAGTAACAAGGGGATTGAGGTTCTCAAGGATGCTTGGGAAAATTATCGAGACGAAAGTTTTATCCTTCAGTTTTTGAGTCCAAAAATCATCCGGGACTTCAGGCTGTTCCAAATTCATGATAACTCAGCCTTACCCCATCTCAAAGTTGAGGCCATCCATGACGAACGTGGGTATAGAAAAGTTCGAAGCGCCCTAGCAAAGTCCTATACCGTATCGGCTATGACACTGGATATACAGGTTGCTGATGTCGAGTTTGAAGGCGATCGTGCGATTACGTTACGTCATATGGTTCATGATGATGTTCCTATTGACGGAAAAGAAGCTGAGCAGGTTATGCAACGTATCGCCCAGCTTTGGGGCTATGATGTCGGGCTTTATTGTGAAGATGCGGTGACCGGAAAAATTCTCGCTACCTATGACGTTACAACGTCTTAGAAACTTTGTTTCTACTCAAGGCACCAAGATTATCGGGACACCATGATTATCGGCGGTGGCAGGAAAAGTTATCAAAGGTTTCATTTGTCTCTTTTATCGTCAGTAAGGTTTTGGTAGCAGTTAGCTTATATAATAAACCTTGATACGGTCACTCTGTGTTATCGGGTGTTGCCAAAATTACCCCATACACATCGTATCTTCCAAGTCGGATGACAATATAGGACAGCAATAGTGTGGCCGAAAGTTGCTGAAGTTTCATGTCCGACGCTAAAAGGGGAGCACAGAACAATTAGCCAAGCGATAGAACAGGACCTGTCGAGCCGAAGTAATGAATTTCCTATTCGTGATGACTGCGTAATTCAAGCCCTGTCTGATGAGGTCGGAGCAGATATGATACCCTTTCTTGTGGAGCGTTTTCGGTGTGATCTTCAAATGCATCTGGATGGGGTCGTTGGTGCCGTAAATGATACTGATGGCGAACAACTGGAACGCGAAAGTCATACTCTAAAAAGTGTTAGTGGCACTTTTGGCGCTGTTCGGCTGCAACAACTTATGACAGAGATAAATGAATGTTGCCGAAGAGACGAAGTTAAAAAAGCATTAGAACTAGCTGGGAATGTAAAAACTATCGGTCAGCTCACAATGAAAGCCTATCTGAAGGATTAAGGACTTCTTCATTTAAAAGGTCTTTGAGGGTATATACCCGTGCCCGCATGTTATTTGTGTTTGGGTAAATGGTTGCGTTTGGCGCGCTAAGAAGACTATGGTTTAGGATAATTAATCATCGTCTTTGTTAGTACTGAATGACTGATACTCCTTCTATCCTTCTTGTCGAAGATACTGCATCGCTTTCCGCGGTATATACGAGCTATCTTCAACGTTCTGGTTATGATTCTACCCAAGTCGCATCTGGTGGCGATGCTCTCATCGAGCTCGATCGAGGAGGGTATAGGGTGGTTTTACTGGATTTGCAGCTGCCTGATATGGATGGTATCGAAATTTTGCGTATGGTGCAGGAGCAAAAACTACCTGTTGCTGTCGTGATTATTACATCGAATGCTTCTGTAAATGTTGCTGTCGAATCAATGCGATTAGGGGCATATGATTTTTTAGAAAAACCCTTTTCCGCTGATCGTTTGATCGTGACTGTGCGCAATGCCCTTAAACACATGCAACTATCCGAGATGGTTGAGGCGATTAAGGAGCGAACACATTTTTATGGGTTCATTGGCTCTTCTCTGGCTATGCAATCGATCTATCGAACCATTGATTCGGCTTCTGCTTCGAAAGCAACGGTTTTCATCACGGGTGAGAGTGGTACGGGTAAAGAGGTTTGCGCAGAGGCAATACACAAATGTAGTCCTCGGTCAGATAAACCCTTTGTTCCCTTGAATTGTGGTGCAATCCCTAAAGACCTTATGGAATCAGAAATTTTTGGCCACGTTAAAGGAGCCTTTACTGGTGCGATAAGTAATCGTGATGGTGCGGCAAGCTTGGCAGATGGCGGGACATTGTTCCTTGATGAAATTTGTGAAATGGATCTGGATCTACAGACTAAGTTATTACGCTTTATTCAAAGTGGCACTTTTCAAAAAGTTGGCAGTACCCGGCTAGAGAAGGTGAACATCCGTATAGTCTGCGCAACCAATCGAAAACCATTACAGGAAGTTCAATCGGGCCGTTTCCGCGAAGATCTATATTATCGACTACACGTTATTCCCATTCACCTTCCTCCCTTACGGGATCGAGATGAAGATATTTTCGAAATTGCGAGAAGTTTTTTGGTGGATTATGCCGAAGAAGAGGGCAAAGAATTTGCGAGTTTCTCTTCTGATGCGGCGGAGATTATTAATAGTTATGATTGGCCAGGTAACATCCGACAACTGCAAAATGTGATTAGAAACTCGATTGTACTAAATGATGGTCAGGTTTTAACCGCGGATATGCTTCCAGAGCTTCTTGGTAAGAATAGTCGTATGGCCTTTCAACAAGGAAGTGTTGATAATTTTTCTTCAGAGGATTCTCGTGAATTTTTGAATACTCATAATTCTACAAAATTCACAACTCCAAAAAAGCCGAGAGCTCATAATGTAGAACCACTATGGCTTGTCGAAAAGAGAGCGATAGAGTTGGCTATTGAGGCTTGTGGTGGATCAATTCCCAAAGCGGCAGCTATGCTGGATATTAATCCATCGACAATTTACCGAAAAAAAGTCCAATGGGATGAAAGGTAGATATCTAACTTGGATAACGTGTTTTTCTGGATGATGGTCGACGTATTGATAAAGCCATCAAAAATATAAACAATAATGTTAAGAACATAGCTGTATAGAGTAACCCGTTACCACCAAAGTAAACTGTTGCTTGTCCGCCAATGAGGGGCATGAAGCCACCCAATCCCCATAAGAGTCCAAAGGAAGTGTTTGCGGCAATCAGTTCTGAGCCATCGTATTCCTGTCCAACCGCGGTAAGGGCCGTCGTGTAAATGGACGTTACAATTCCTCCCCAACAAAAAAGTGTGATTTTTAACAATAAGGCGTTGTGGGGTGTTTGGGTGATGATACAGATACAAAGGAAGCAAATAAGACCGAGAGCTAAAAGGAGCTTCCTAATATTGATATGGTCAGCTAGCCAACCAATTGGGTATTGGAAGACAATTCCACCAATGAAAAAGAGGCTTAACATTTTATGCATGTCGGCTTCGAGGTAGCCGATTCGTGCACTATAATAATGAAAAAGGCTTCCCATAAGAGTTTCTGTCCCTGCTGTTAGAACGACAGCAAGGCAAAGGGCAGGGGCAATGAAGATGAACGCGAAGGGGCTAAATTTACTTGGTTCCTCCAAATTCATTTTAGGGCTCTTGATAAAGAAAAGTGGTATTAGTGCGACTGTGGTAATCGCAGCCCCTGTAAGGAATGGAGGCCATCCAACTGTTCCTGTAAAAATTAAAATCATTGGGCCAGCTGCAAAACCAACACCTAAAGAGATATTGAAAATAGCTAACACCCGGCCCCTGGTCTCGGGTCTTGCTAAGTGGTTTATCCAGCTTTCAGTCGCGATAAAAATTCCGGCAACTGCCATCCCCATAACAAACCTGATGACAATCCAGTGGAGTGGGAGAGGAAATAACTTTAAACAAATAAACATAAGGGCTTCGGCTATCATGCAAGCTAGGACGTATTTTCTCATACCTAACATCGAAATACATTTTGGTACGATCGGTGAATATACAACGATCGCTATACCCAATATAGAGCCGATTAAACCAATCAGAAGTCCACTGCTGCCATCACGATCCAAGGTCAAAGTCATAAGGGGAAGTGTAAAACCCATGCTGATACCAGCAATTGAAACACAGGAAACGACAGCAACCAATGATTTGAGGCGTTCCACCTCTGCATTATGATTGCCAGTTCGTTCCTGAGTTTTATTATTCACAAGGATATTTATCCCTTAAAATTAAGACGATACTTTCAAAAGCAGAAGTAGGGATGGCATTCTTTGGTAGTTGAGTCCGGACCGTTTCAATATATTTTCCGCGGTCAGTGTCGGGTGGAAAGCAAAAGGCTTCAGCAATCAAGCCTTGTTCTCTCATTTCAAGCAGGCTTTCTACTGTTCCGGTGATATAGCCGTTGCATAGGCCTCCGTACCAGCGGTCTTCAGAAGAGCAAAGTTCATCGAGTTGTTTTTTTTGAAGTTGGGTTTCTGCCTGAGCGTTTGTCATAAAAAAGAAAAGTGAAATAATTAAGAAGTACTTGGGCAAAATGAATTACCTTATTTGAGAAGGAACGAGTTAAACGGGGGTATACTAGCATTTATTTCCCGTTATGGTTTATAATTTTTGTGTTTTTTACACCAACTATACCAACCTCTTGAAGGAGAAGGCTTCATTCTATTCCTATGTGATTGAATAAAATGGACAGTTTGTTTAGTTTGGTATCTAACAATTAATAGGTGTGTTTCTGGTTCGCAACCAAATATAAATTTTGATGATTGAAGGTGAGTTCGTGCGTAAATTAACGGTTTCTGGAATTCTTTTAGTCGTACTGCTTATTTCCGCCGTTCTGTTTGGTCCAGGATTTGTAGATTGGAATAAGTATAAAACCGAGATCACTGATAGGGTTTTTTCTTCAACAGGCAGAGAGCTGGTTATCAACGGTGATGTAAATTTACGCATTTTGCCGATACCAAGCTTTTCTGCCAATGACGTTACTTTTGCCAATACACCGAATTCCAACCAACCTTTTATGCTGAGCCTTGAAGAGCTCGGCGTTAAAATAGCAATACTACCACTTTTGAGTGGGGTGGTTCGGGTTCAAGAGGTAACACTTCGTAAACCAGTGATATTTGCTGAGAAGTTTTTGGATGGTAAAGGGAATTGGGAATTTACATCTGTAGAAGCGCAAAAGAACAACGAGGTTCCCACTAGCACATCTATCCCCAGTGTGGCTAAGGAAGAGATCACAAAAGAGGATGATTTTTTCCAAAGTGTTTCTTTAGATCAGTTTCATGTCATTGATGGCACACTAACCTATATTGATCATACTAAAAAAATCGAAGAAAAATTCAAAAATATTAATGCAGAAGTAATTGCGGGATCATTAAATGGGCCCTTTACCCTGGCTGGCGATCTGGTTCTTAAGGGGCAGCATACTGAAATTGAACTTGATATTGGACAGATTGTTGATCAAGGGGCAACGGCAATTAATGTTGGTGTTCGATTGCCGGATTCACAGGCTAAACTTAAGTTTACAGGGTTCCTTTCTCAGCATGTAAACAGTACTTCTTACCGTGGAACATTTGAGGGTGATGGGAAAGATCTTGGGTCTTTGATATCTGAATTATCCGGGAAGAACATTAAAACAAAAGCGGATAGTGATTTTGAACTCTCTGCTGCTCTAGAGGGAGATCAAACAAGTCTTTCTCTTGGGGGAATTAATTTTCGGGTCGGTTTTCAAAACCTTTCTGGTGATGTGAAGGTGGACCTGAAAGATAATCCGAAAATCGAGTTGGTACTTGCTAGTCCGCGTGTGAACCTTGATGAAATTCTTGCTGATGCTCAGCAGGGAGACAGTACTACTGTTCCGACCAAAATTGATACAATACCTAGTGTGAAAACACAGGCATTAAACTCAACACCTATTCCTCCAGAAGAATCCAGCAATAAGGCGACGTGGCCTGATTTACCAAAAAATCTAAGTGTAAATGCACAGTTTCAGATTTCTGATATCATCTATAATAGTCAAATTATCAGGGATTTCTCTATTGTAACAAACTTGAATAACGGCACGTTGTCTCTCGAAAAGCTCAGTGCTTTTCTCCCAAGTGGTGGACAGTTATCCATGCTTGGTAACTATACGGACAAAACAATTACAGGTCAGGTAACTGCACGAACGGAAGATCTCAGAGGCCTTCTTAACTGGCTTAAAGTGGATGTACCGTCTGTACCAAATGATCGTCTTCGACGCCTGGAGAGTAAAACCAAATTTTCAATCACTCCAGAGCAAGTTGTTTTAAATCCGATTTCTCTTACGCTTGATGTGAGCCATCTGGATGGGGCCGTAACCGTTGCTTTAAGAGATCGCCTAGGTATTGGTGCTCGTCTTGTTGTCGATCGACTTGATCTTGATGCTTATAAACTTGTGGAGACTAAGGCTAACAAGACGCCTTCTCCTGTAGGAGATCAATCCAACAGCGCTTCAGTTAGTGGAGAAAAGGGGACAAATAATCAACCCCTTACGAGCGCTAAGGACGTGAAGTCTGAAAATCCATTGGCAATTTTGAATGATTTTGATGCCAATGTGGATCTTACTGTCGGAGAAATTTTGTATCGAAAGGTTCCTTTTAAAGGGGGGCGGTTCGATGGAACCCTGCAACAGGGTGGACTAAGCGTTCGAAATGCTTCGATTGATGATGTGATTGGAAGCTCTGCAGCCCTGTCTGGAAGCTTTGCAGAAATTGTGAAGAACCCAAAAATGGATGCGACGATTATAGCGCGTATTGCTGATTTATCTAAGTTACTAATCGCGACGGGAGATATCGAAAAAGATACCATTCCTGATTTTGGAGTTATTGATGTCAATGGTAAGCTTAAAGGGACGAGTGAAGATCTTGCTGTTGATTTAACTGGAACGATCCTTGGGGGATCGTATCAGGCACGCGGTCAGGTTCGTCCCACTGGCACAAAAATATATGAAGGGTTGGTCAGTATTGATCACCCAAATGCTGCCCAGTTGGTGCGTAGCCTAAACAAGGATGCTGGAGTTAATGGTAAGTGGGGTCGTTTAACCGCTAAGGCAATGGTCAAGGCTGATCTCGGGCAAGTGGAGCTTGCAGAATTAGATGGCAGTATTGCGGGCACAAGCGTACAGGGAAGTGTTCTTACAAAACTGACAGGTCATAAGCCGCAAGTAACGGTTAATCTCATTACGGGTGCGCTTAATCTTAATAATTTACTCCCGGCGGATCCGAAAGGTGGCGCGTCTGGTGGGGCGAGCGGTGGTGGAAGCTTTACATCGGCTGGCTTGAACAGGCGCTGGTCTCATGAACCGATTGATTTGTCTGCACTGGGCTTGGTGGACGCGGATATATCTCTTATTTCAGACGCGATTATACAAGATGTGGCCACTATCGAAAATGTCCAAGCTAAAGCTGTACTTGTTGATAGGGTGGTAACTGTTTCACAGTTTCAAGGAACAGCTTATGGGGGGCCGATATCAGTTGTTGGGGTCGTTAAGGCTACAGATCAACTTGACCTCAATATCGACTTTAATGCCGAAAATATTGAGATAAATAACGTGCTGCATTCAGCTGCCGATTTTAAAAGAATTTCCGGCCCTCTCTCTGTTTCTGGAAAATTAAAATCATCTGGAAGATCTGAAGCTGATCTCGTGCAAACTCTTGCGGGTAAGGGGGCCGTAAAAGGTGTTCTCAAAGCCAAAGTAAAACAAGAAGAGATTGTGGGTGGAGCCTTGTTAGGTGTACTCGGTTCAAAATTAAAAGCCATTCAAGGTGTTGGGGGAGCAACGACCACTTTACTTCAGGCCTTTGCTGGTCAACCTGCTAACTTGGGTGGTACTTATGTTGTTGAGAATGGGGTTTTGGTAAGTAATGATCTGAGGCTAGATGGGCGGAACGCATCTGTGTATACGGCGGCCACCATAGATCTTCCTGCTTGGCTTATAAATAGCCAAAGTGATATGTTTCGTGCGGGAGAAGACCCGACAAAACCTTATATCACAGTTCACCTGACTGGACCGTTGGATAAACCAAACCCTAGAGTGAAGGGCCTGTTCCTTCAGTCAAAATCGAAAACTATACAACAATTGCTGGGGGGTGGTACTGTAGAAGACAATGCGCCAGTTGTCGCGCCTGTTGATGGAGCTTCTGGACAGACCGAGACAACGGAACCTGTTGTAGAAGAAAAATCAAAGAAGAAAAAGGCCAAAGAGCTTATTAAAGGGATTTTAAAAGGACTGGGTGGGTAACACTCAATCTCTTTTCGGTATTTTATTATGGTGTAAGACTAGGCTTAGATCTAAGTTGATTCTGTAGGTCTCTCAATACCATAATACGAAGTGTACTGGAGAGATTCCCGGTCCTAGCTTCGTCGACTTTCTCGATAAATTGATTGAGAGATAACCCCTGTTCTTTTGCGAGCCTTTTTACTTCCAGCCAGAAGGCTTCTTCAAGACTAAAGCTTGTCCGGTGACCTGCAATCGTTACAGAGCGTTTTATTACTTGTTCTGAACGGATGGTTTCTGACATGAACTCGGACTTAGTTGTTTGGGAAGGGGAAGAATTCACAAATATTTTTGAGTATTTTGTAAACTCTTCCCCTTTACCTCGATAATCTTGCAATTAGGCTTTACGTGGCCCTACCATATTTTCTGGGCGCACTTTTTGATCAAATTCTTCAGCGGTTAGAAGACCAAGCTCAACAGCTGCTTCTTTAAGCGTACTATTTTCTACATAAGCTTTCTTCGCAACTTTCGCAGCATTATCATAGCCAATATGCGGGTTTAAAGCGGTAACCAGCATGAGAGATTGTTGCATCAGGCTGGTGATACGTTCTTCGTTTGCTTCGATACCATCAACACAGTTTTCCCTGAAGGAATCACAGGCATCACCGATCAGTTTTGCGGACTGAAGGAGATTGTAAATCATAACCGGTTTGAAAACATTGAGTTCAAAGTGGCCATTTGATCCTGAAATAGTGATGGTGGTGTGGTTCCCCATGACTTGTGCACAAACCATTGTCATTGCTTCTGCTTGGGTAGGGTTCACTTTTCCAGGCATGATGGATGAGCCGGGCTCATTTGCAGGGAGTAACAATTCTCCAAATCCACAGCGTGGTCCAGAACCAAGCATACGAATGTCGTTGGCGATTTTCATTAAAGAGGCGGCTAGAACATTGAGAGCACCAGAAGCTTCAATGATGGCATCGTGGGCTGCAAGTGCTTCGAACTTATTTGGTGCTGTCGTGAAGGGAAGTTTGGTGATGTCTGTTACATGGGCCGCAAATTTCTCTGCGAAGCCTTCAACCGAATTCAAACCTGTGCCAACAGCTGTCCCCCCTTGTGCGAGTTCTGCTAGGCGAGGAAGAGTATTTTTGATTCGGGCAATGCCATACTCGATTTGTTTGGCATATCCGGAAAATTCTTGCCCAAGCGTCAGCGGGGTCGCATCCATCAGGTGGGTTCTGCCAATTTTAATGATCTTGTCAAAGGCTTTTGCTTTGGCATCCAGAGAATCATGTAAGCGTTCAAGGGCCGGGATTGTTTCTTCGCTGAGCTGTCTCACCCCTGCAATTGACATTGCCGAGGGGAAAGTATCGTTGGAAGACTGGCCCATGTTGCAATGGTCATTTGGATGGACCGGGGATTTACCACCACGTTCACCACTCAATAACTCATTCGCGCGGCCCGCAATGACTTCATTGGTGTTCATGTTGCTCTGGGTACCAGAACCAGTTTGCCATACAACGAGTGGAAAATGGTCGGTTAATTTTCCATCGATGACTTCCTGGGCTGCTTGGCAAATTGTTTCGCCAAGCTTTGCATCAAGGACACCTAGCTCGATATTCGTTTTCGCTGCGGCCAGCTTTTGAGTTCCCAAAGCTTTAATGAGCGCTGGGGGCATTTTTTCCCCACCAATTTTAAAGTTCTGCAATGAGCGTTGGGTCTGTGCGCCCCAATAGCGATCTGCAGCGACGTCAATTTCGCCCATGGAATCTGATTCTACGCGGATTTTACCTTGGTCGGACATGCTCGTTTCCCTTAAATTATAGTCTGGCAGCAAAATACCTTGTTGGCACCAAAGAGGATTTCATCCTGATTGAGGTCAAGTTGTATATGTTGCGGCGCAGTATACACAGTTTGAGGTCAGCGATAACAGGGCAACAATAGAAAAATGTCTTTTCTCTACTTATTTTTCAGTTTTTTCGTGGCTTTTGCACGTCTCGACGCGCCGATTGCTAAGTTGACCCAACGGATGAAATCATCTTGATCGTCCCATGCTGTACTGGGGATAAGAGAATAAGACATTGTTATAGGTTTATTTTTGCCTTCGTAGGTAAAGGCCTGACTGCCCGCTTCCTCAAAGAGGTTGAGAGTTTCTTTGTCCGTCTTGAGGTAGATATCTCCATTGGCCTCCAGGGCGAACATGATGTCTTCAAAGTAAAGGCCATGTCCGCCAAACATGGATTTCACTCGCACAGGTCCCAGTGGTAAGCAGTAATTGATGGTTTCCTCTACAGAGCTTGGTCGTTTTTTCTTCATGAGCACACCTTTTGAATAAATTGATCAATTGAATGTGCTGTTACGTTCCAATTGTTTAATGATGACAGGCCCGAGCGTTTTCTGGGAACCAGACTATGATCTCCGTCTTCAGACCATTCTATTTTGATGCTTGAGGAAAGGTCATACTCTTTTATTTCTTCGGGCTTCCCAAATGGGTCTCTTGTTCCTTGAATGATTAGGGTCGGGGTTTTTAAATCCTTTAAATGCTCAGTACGTGTTTTCTCTGGTTTTCCGGGAGGATGGAACGGATATCCAAGACATATTACCCCGGAAACATCGGCTTCATTGACAACCATTGTTGCCATACGTCCTCCAAGGGACTTACCCATAATAAACAGTGGGCGATCCGTAAAATGATCAATGGTTTTTTGCCAGAACTCGCGTAAAAGAGGGGCCCTATCTGGAGGTCTCTTTTTGCCGGTCAATCGTCGTTCGGTCATGTAGGGGAATTCAAAGCGATGAATAGAATAACCCAAATTACCAAGTTCTTCTGCAATCACTTTCATGAACTCGGTGTCCATTGGAGCCCCAGCTCCGTGAGTGAAGAGGATTGTGGCTTTCCCTTTTTCAGGGCCATTATGAAGAAAGTGGATGATTGTCATAAGCCTTTAGTGTATATTTTTAACAAGTTACGACTAATTTTTGCACAGAACCACGGTACAGAGCATGAGCGATATCCGCCAGAAAGATTTATCGAATAAGTCTGTTCAAGAGATGGATGGGGACGAACGTAAGGAAATGCGTCGGCGATTTGAAGAGTTTGCCAATCAAGTTGGCAAGAATAATGACTCTATCCTTGCTCCTCCGGAAAAACCAAAAAAAGTTGTTAAATGGGACCCGAAAACCATGGGGAAAAAATCAGCAAAGAAGGGCTGATTCTGAAATTCACACTTATAATCTAATCCGAAAATTTAAATGGAATACTCTTATTCCAAAATTTAGGTCTATCGTTTAATTTTAGAATTAGAGTATAGCTTTTAGGTTCGTAGTCTGGATCAAGCAACTGTCCTGTTCTTACGCAGTTTTCCTAAAAGCGGACAAAATTAAAGGCCCTGAATGGACCTTTAACTAAAGCAAAAATTGATTAGAATCTATTTCTTCCGAAAAGTATCGAGGGTGACGATATTGTCCCCACTCTCGGTCTGTTTTTTCTTTGCAGCTCTTTCCGAAGGACTGGCATCTGCATTGGCAACACTATCGCCGCCTTCCTCGTAATCTTCAATCAGGTCTTCGAGATCTTCTAGTTCTTCATCGAAGTCTTCACTATCACCATTCGTGGTATCGAATTGAAGGCCAAAGCGCACGGATGGATCGGCAAAGGCAACAATCGCAGCGTAAGGAATGCTCATACGTTCCGGTACATCCGAGAAACTGAGAGTAATGCTGAAACCTTCTTTACCAACTTCTAAATCCCAGAATTGATACTGGAGAATAATTGTCATCTCACCAGGGTAACGAGCTTTAAGGTGATCTGGAATAGTCACACCTTCTTGAGCCGTTCTAAAGGTGATGTAAAAATGGTGATCTCCAGGGAGCCCGTTTTCCGATGCGTATTCAAGGGATTCTCGAACAACGTTCAAGAGGGCTTTTTCGACCATGTGGTCGTAGCGAAGTTCGCTTTCTGAAATCTCGTTATTTCCCGACATACCGCTGACATTCCGGACGTTTGGTCGTCCTGAGGTTTGTTTATTCTTTATCTAACTAACTGAGTATAATTCCAGCTAGCAGACATTAAAAGTGGGAGCTTCTGTTGCCAGGTGCTCCCGAACCCCGCCTAGGCTTGTGAAAGTCTAGGACTTAAAAGCGGTGCTCAGACTGCAATTAAGCAGCGAGAGCAACCTCACGAGAATTGTCATTTGCAATTACTCAAAACGGCCCGATAACGGCGGAACCATGCCGGGCACCGAACAAATCTTTACTACGCGTGTCGATCCTATTTCGCCCCCATAATCCCATACATAAAATGTCTGGGGAATGGTGGAGGCGCCGGGTACCGCCCCCGGGTCCACAACGCTTATTTCATAAGCCCGTTTAGCACCATAGACGGCCGAAGCCGACACGTTGAATATAGTGACTATTCATAGGACTTCACAAGGGTTGATCTGCAAAACAAAGATTTTTATTTCCTATTCTTACTCATACGAGAACAAAACGCCGTACATAAAACGGCTTGAGAAGAACTTTTTATGTTTATTCTGATAATTCAGGGAGGAATGATAGGTCAACTAAGTGTTTGTTGGGGTTGTTCTTATCGATAAAAACCGAAACATCGTTCCCTTGAACATATGGGGTCGGATTGAACCAGATATTATTGCTCTTAAATATGTGGAGCTTACCTGTGTTGGGATTCTGCCATTGGGTAATGATTTGATAAGGATGTCGGTTATTGTAAGTAATTCGAGTATTTTCCACAATTGTAGCAAGGGACGAGGTTATGAGAGAGCCGTATGTTCTCAGATATTGCTCTTGTTTTTTCTTTAAATGGGAAGAAAAATTATTCCTCCGCCTATAAATGTGAAAGCGCCGCCAAGGAAACTTAACAGTAAGGGACCGAACCAGAGAGGAAAGAAATTGTTGATTTGAGCGTTATAGGGATTGGTTTTCTGATAAAGTATTTCAACAATTTCACCTTGATAAAATGAGGTAGGGTTTGAGCCAACGGAAGACTAAAATACAATTACGTCACCTAAATCCGAAGGGAAGCGAACGACGGGTCTGTAAACATAACTCCCGGAAGACGTCGAGGACGAGCCACGGGTTGATTTTTCTCGCACGAGTTCAATAACTTCTCCGGTTGAGAGTTGCGCAGACTTGATAAAATCAGAAGTAAGATCCACCCAAATAAAGGCGATGACAAGCATTGCGACACCTATAGCTGTAAAGGTGTACTTGATTATCTTCAGGACCGGCATAGATCTCTCATCTTTGACTATATGGTGAACAATAATACCCTGTAATATTCATGTGCCGTAACACATAAGCTGTCGTCGGGAATTTGTCTTCGCAATGGTTATCTTGGGAAGGCATCATAAATGAATTTTTAAAGGAGATGATAAAACCTCTATATAAAAACTTCTCAATTCAAGATCTCGCAGGTTGATTAATACCTCTGTACCCGTGATATGATCCCCACTGATCCCGTGTGTGATCCAATTTGGATTCTACTCTCACATATTTCGCCCATCGTACTTGTTAGTCTCCGGATACAGTGAAGGAAAATTAATGCATCAATATCTCGATCTCATGAAGGACGTTCTCGAAAACGGTACTGAAAAGGGAGATCGGACGGGGACAGGAACGATCAGTGTTTTTGGGCGGCAGATGAGATTTAATCTGGATGATGGCTTTCCGCTGATGACGACAAAGAAGCTTCATATCAAGTCTATGATCCATGAACTTCTTTGGTTTTTGTCCGGGGATACGAATATTCGGTACCTGAAAGAAAATGGCGTTCGTATATGGGATGAATGGGCTGATGAGAATGGCGATTTAGGTCCTGTTTATGGGCACCAATGGCGGTCCTGGCCAGCACCTGACGGGAGCACAATTGACCAGATCACGCAATTGATGGATCAGATTAAGAGTAATCCGAATTCTCGTCGGCACATCGTATCAGCTTGGAATGTGGCTGAGGTTGATAATATGGCCTTACCGCCATGTCATAGCCTTTTTCAGTTTTATGTCGCCGATGGCAAGCTATCCTGTCAGCTTTATCAAAGAAGCGCGGATATTTTCTTAGGTGTGCCTTTTAACATCGCTTCTTACGCACTTTTAACATGTATGGTTGCTCACCAGTGCGATTTGGTGCCCGGAGATTTTGTCCATACTTTTGGGGATACGCATCTCTATACCAATCATCTAGAGCAAGCCGAAATTCAGCTTAAACGCAAACCGTTCCCTTTACCGACCTTACGTATAAATCGAAAGCCGGACAGTATTTTTGATTATCGTTTTGAGGATTTTGAAATTGTTGAGTATGAGGCTCATCCTCATATTGCAGGCAAAGTCTCCGTATAATTTCCGTATAATTATAGGGTATAGATATTAAGCGCTCGATTTGGGGATAAAGCCATGAGGGGAACAAGAGATGGTATTTGAAAATTTAGGCACGCCGACCCTGTTATTGAATAAAGATATTCTCGAGAATAACTGCAATCTTATGCAGGAGAGGGCGCAAGAGGCTGGTGTTAAACTTCGCCCTCATATGAAAACTGCCAAGTCTATCGAGGCTTATCATTTGGCGACCAAAGGCGGGTTCGAGGGGATAACGGTGTCAACACTTTCAGAGGCTGATTTTTTTGCTAACGGGGGTGTGACCGATATTCTCTATGCTGTGGGAATTGTGCCTTCGAAGCTTGCACAAGGACAACGCATTCAAGACAAGGGTGTGAAGCTTAGTCTTATCACTGATAACTTTTCTGTTGTGGCGGCGTTGGATGAAGAGGCTCTTCGATTGGAAACAACGTTCCCGGTTTTGATCGAGATCGATAGCGGTGGGCAGCGCGGTGGCGTCTTGCCAAACTCGGATGATCTTATTGCGATCGGGAAGGCAATCAAAAGCTCAAAACGGTTGAGTTTGGAGGGAGTGCTTACCCACGCTGGCCATTCTTATCACTGTAGCACGCCAGAAGAAATTGTGGCTATTGCAGAGCAAGAACGTCTGGCCGTCGTGAGTGCTGCCGATAGACTTCGTGCCGCAGGATTGCCTTGTCCGGTCGTGAGTGCTGGGTCTACTCCGACGGCTGTCTTTGCCAAAAGCTACGAAGGCCTAACCGATATTCGTCCGGGGGTGTATATGTTTGGCGACGTGGATCAAATGTTTATTGGGGTTTGCCGTTCTAATGAAATTGCCGCTTCTGTTCTTGCTTCTGTTATCGGTCATAATAAAGCGGCCAAACGTATCCTCATCGATGCGGGAGGTTTGGCGTTGTCCAAAGATATCAGTGCCAGTGAATTCTCCTCTCATACAGGATATGGTTTGGTTTGCGACCTCACGGGTAAGGTGCTTGAGGAACTGTATGTTGAATCCGTTCACCAAGAACATGGATTGATCGCATCGGTGAGTGGTGATTTGCCTTTCGAAGAGCTTCCTGTTGGAAGTCGGGTGCGGATCTTGCCCATTCACGCCTGTATGACAGTGGCTGGATATGAACAGTATGAAGTTCATAGTTCCGAGGGTGAGCTCCTTGCCAAGTGGGATCGCGTAAATCGCTGGTAATCTCTTTTTATCAAAGCGCAAAATAAGGATTTAGGTAATGGCAGCTCTGATACGAGTGCGCGATGTACTCATTTTTGTCGGGTTGATGTGGGGCATCTTTTTCCTTAATTGGGCCTTCTCCGGTTATCTGAACACTTATGGTCTGATACCTCGTCGGATTGACGGGCTACCAGGAATTGTGCTCTCACCATTTTTACATGCAAATTATGTCCACCTTATTTCCAATACAGTTCCTTTGCTGGTCATGGGGAGCTTTGTCGCGCTTGAGGGGAAGTGGCGGTTCTGGATTGTTGCCATTTCGATCGCAATAATTGGCGGTGTGTTGGTCTGGCTGACGGGAAGAGGATACAACCACATCGGCGCGAGCGGGGTAGTGTATGGCTTGTTTGCCTATGTACTCGGACGTGCATGGTGGCAGAGAAACTTTGTTTCGATACTGTTAGCTATTGTCGTTTTGGCATTATACAGCGGGATTATCTCTACCTTGTTTGTCTTTCAGTCCGGAATCTCATTTGAAGGACATCTTTTTGGATTTTTATCTGGAGGGCTTGTGGCTTATTGGTCTTGGGGAAATAAAAAATCAGTTAAAGCGGGTTAGATATCGTGAAGTTGGGTGATGGGCACGGTCTTATTCCTGATGCGTTTATTAATTTCTCATTGAAAATTTGTAAGAATCAAGTGCTGCTGAAGTGATCGGTTACCTGTCCGGCGGGGACCAATCACTTTCTTCGACCTTGCGATGTAGCAAGCTTAGAGCAAGGCCAACGGATACACCAACACCAATGGCAACAGTTAAATCTACAACAACAGTTAAGACCAATGTAAGCAACAGAAGCCCGACATCACTTTTTTTGCCGCGAGCGTATTCGCACCATTTATGTGGCTCAGTCATATTCCAAGCGGTAATTATTAAAAGCGCAGCAAGTGCTGGCATTGCCAGATAGCTTGCGAGTGGGGCTGCGAGCGACATCACTAATAAAATGACAATAGCATGAATAATTCCGGCTAGAGGGGTTTTACCACCTGCCTTGATGTTTGTGGCTGTTCTGGCAATCGCCCCTGTTACGGGCAAACCTGCGAACATAGCCGAGGCGATATTCGCAATACCTTGGGCAGACAATTCTGCATTGGGCCTATGCTTACCTTCGATCATCTTGTCCGCAACCATAGCAGATAGAAGTGATTCAACAGCAGCTAGGAAAGCAATAATGAAAGCTGAGGGAAGGAGTTCAATAATTCGAGAAGTTGAAAGGTCTGGTAATTCAGGGCACGGTAATTGGCTAGGAAGCTCACCAAAGCGAGAGCCAAGGGTATCGACAGGTAGCGACATGGAGGCCACGAGAGCTGAGCTAATTCCTATGGCCACGATGAGGCCGGGGAAACGTGGTTTCACGCGTCGTAAAAATACGATCAAAGTGAGAGTTACAAGTGCAATGATCAAACTTGCTATGCTGAAAGTTTCTCGTGCTTCCCAAAATAAGGGAATTTTTTCCAAAAAATCTGCGGGAACATTATCAATGGACAGGCCAATAAAATCCTTGAGCTGACTGGTAGCTATAATAATACCAATACCAATGGTGAATCCATTTACAACGGCCTCAGGAATAAAAATAATAAGATTTCCTGCTCGAAAATATCCCCCTAAAAGCAAAATTATTCCAGCCATTAAAGTCGCTAAGACAAGACCATCATAACCATGCTGGCCGATCACGCCGAACACGACGACGATAAACGCCCCTGTTGGTCCACCGATTTGAACGCGGCTGCCGCCAAAGAGTGAAATTAAGAAGCCCCCAACGATAGCGGTTACAATCCCTTTTGCTGGATCTGCACCAGAAGCAATGGCTATCGCGAGACTAAGAGGGAGTGCGACCATTGCGACAGTTGCTCCTGCCAACAGATCATTTACAAAAATCTGCCAACTGTAAGTCTTAATGGTTGTAAGAATTTTAGGCTGACGCATTTTGATAACTCAATGTTAAAGTTATGATATCTCACGTTTTTTTTGTTGAATTCTCAATATTGGGAATTGATGAATATTTAATATGGTGTGTTGGATGAGCGGGGTGAGGTTTTAAGTCTAACTCCACGTCCACCATTGTCGCTTCGGGCGCCATCTCCAATAAGTTCTATACCTGCGTTGTCGAGGGCCTCCACCACTTTAGTAAGGGTGGAGATAATACCACGGACATTACCCTCACTTGCTTCCATACGTTGTATCGTTGGCAGTGAAAGGCCTGCCAGCTTTGCAAGAGTCTTTTGATCGACCCCAAGGAGCGCCCGGGCGGCACGTAGTTGTGAGGCCGTGATCATGTTTTTTCTTTCTATGAAAAAACTTAATACTAATGTTTTAAAAATTTATATTGATGTTTAATATATTAATATAGATGTAATTGAGTCAAGTAGAGTAAGTAGAAAAACAGAGTGTAATCTGTATTCAAAATCGTTAACTGAGTAGCTATTCAAGATTATGCACTGATTTGAAGATACTATTAGGTTAACAAGAAACCTTTTGCGTATGGGTCTCTGTCATTGATGAATATATTGTTGAGACCGTGAATTCGGGCCCACCCCTCAATGGATGGGATAATAGCTTTGTAATCACCTACTTTTGCGTGACCTTCGACGCGGCCTTTGAACAGACTGCCAATAATACTTTCATGTACGAAGTTTGCACCAACTTTAAGCTCGCCGCGTGCAGCGAGTTGCGCCATGCGGGCTGATGTCCCTGTGCCACAAGGTGAACGATCGATGCCTTTATCGCCATAAAAAACGGCGTTTCTTGCGTGGGCTTCTGGGTGAATTGCTCTGCCGGTCCATTGGAGATGGGAGCAGCCGCGAATACGATTGTCTTCCGGGTGAACAAAATCATACTTATCGTTGATAAGGTTTCTGATCAGTGGGCTAAGGCGCTGGATGTCACCGGGACTAATATCGCTGAGATCATTGTAATTATCCTGAGGTTCAATGATGGCATAAAAGTTACCACCATAGGCAACATCAAAATGCAAATTACCAAACTCAGGAACCTCAACTTCCAAATTGGTTGAATGTAGAAAGGACGCAACGTTTCTAATGCGCACGGAATCAACGTATTCGCCATCCATTTTATATTCGGCAATGACGAGACCAGCGGGTGTATCCAGACGTAAGACACCTTCGTGTTTGGGTTTAACCAGGCCACGTTCAATCATAATGGTTACGGTGCCTATGGTGCCGTGACCGCACATGGGTAGGCAACCGCTGGTTTCGATAAAAAGGATGCCGATGTCGCAATCATCTCGGGTCGGTGGATAGAGGATACTGCCGGACATGATGTCATGGCCGCGAGGCTCAAACATCAAGCCTGTTCTTATCCAGTCGAATTCTTCGAGGAAATGCGCGCGCTTCTCAAGCATTGAGGAGCCGTTCAATAGTGGACCTCCCCCTGCGACAACGCGTACAGGGTTTCCACAGGTATGTGCATCAACACAGAAAAAAGTATGATTTGCCACGGCCTTGATTCCTTAGGACAAAAATAAAACTAATCGAAACGGTTAATATGAAAAGGTGCGAGATCCAATTCAGTTGGACGTTTCGCAATCATATCTGAAATCGCGCGCCCTGTAACAGCGCCTCCTGTTATGCCGAGGTGCCCATGGCCAAAGGCATAATGGACATTGTCGTGGTGACGCGATGGGCTTATGACGGGTACGCTGTCCGGTGTGGATGGTCTGCGACCCATCCACTTGGTTCCGTCTTTTCCATTGAGATTGGGAAGGTATTCTTTTGCCAAGGTGAGCAAGGTTTCGCACCGGTCGTAATTAGGCTTTGCTTCGACGCCTGCAAATTCGACAGCACCACCAATGCGTAATCCCATATTCATTGGGGTGGCAACAAACTTGTCTTCGGCGAATAAGACCATGTTGTTGAGCTCTACATCTGGTGTCGGAAGCGTAGTGTTGTATCCGCGCTCTGTATCGAGAATGAAGTTATCTCCGAGCTTTTTAGATAAACGTGTAGACCAGGCGCCAGCTGCTATTACGAGGTGGTCAAATTCGAGGGCTTGCCCTCCTTTTGTCCGGGCTATTCGTGGCTTATTATCTTTGAATTCGATAGATTCAACTTCATCGAAAATCTGGTTGCCACCTTGTTTTTGGAATTCATTGGACAGACCCATAACAAGATCGCAGGGGCTCGCGAAGTGACCCCAGTTCGGTTGGTATACGCCACAGTGTGCTTGTTCCCCGAGGGCAGGCTCACGTTCAAGAATTTCCCGTCGATTTAAATGGTGAAATTCAATGCCGTTTCTTTGACTTAGATCCCAAAAATATCTGTCTTTGGTACGACCTTTTTCGCTCTTGTAAATCATAATAGAGCCTTCTTTTTTTAGAAGGCTTTCAAGCCCGGTGTTTCCGAGCAAGGGTCTATAATCATCAAAAGCGTTCTTTAAAAAGACAGCCATTGCTTTGGTTGATTTTTCGACTTTTTTCTGGTTGCTCGATTTTAAAAACAGATAAAGCCAGGGAAGAAATTGCGGTAAATAGGAAAGCCGAAGACTTAAAGGGCCGAGAGGATCTAAAAGCCATCCGGGGACATCCTTCCAAAGACCCGGAAGGGCAAAGGGAACAATTTCTGTAGCGGCTATTGCACCTGCGTTACCACAGGAGGCTCCATCGCCAAGCGGTTCGCGCTCAACAATTGTGACATCATACCCATCTTTGAGTAAATAACTTCCGCTGCAAAGGCCAATAATGCCTGACCCTATGATCAGAATTTTCTTTTTTGTTCCATCGCCCATCCGGGATCTCCAGAAAAACAAAGTGTGGTATTAGCCTTATGGCTAAATCTCAGTAGCTTACGGTAAAATGTAAGCTGTTTTTACGGTTGTGAAGAACTCTGCGGCATAACTTCCTTGCTCACGGCTGCCATAGCTAGAGCCTTTTGAACCGCCAAAGGGAACATGGTAATCCACTCCAGCCGTTGGAAGATTAACCATGGCCATGCCTGCTTTGGCATTACGTTTAAAATCTGATGCGTATTTCAACGATGTTGTACAGATGCCTGATGATAATCCGAACTCGGTATCGTTTGCTATTGAAAGTGCTTCATCATAATCGCTTACTCGAATGATGCTTGCGACCGGGCCAAAGATTTCTTCACGATTAATTCGCATGGAATTATTGGTTTCTGTAAAGAGAGCCGGTGAGAGATAAAATCCTTTGGTCGCGCGCTCAAGTCGTTCGCCACCAAAAGCAAGTTTGGCACCTTCTTCCTGACCAATACGGATATAATCCATATCTTGCGCAAGCTGACTTTCATCGACGACGGGGCCAATATGCACCCCGTCAGAGAGGGCATTATCAACTTTGAGGCTTTCTAGGCGTTTTATAACGGCTGCAACAAATTGGTCGTGTACACCCTCGGTCACAATTAGGCGAGAAGAGGCTGTGCAACGTTGCCCTGTAGAGAAAAAAGCACCTTGAACGGCGGTTTCAACTGCGATGTCCAAATTGGCGTCGTCGAGAACGATCAGAGGATTTTTACCACCCATTTCCAACTGAAACTTAGCCATCCGCCCAGCACAAGTCGCTGCGACGTGTTGGCCAGTTGCAACGGACCCTGTGAAGGTTACACCTTTGACTTTAGGGTTTGTCAGGATTTCTTCACCAACAACTGAGCCCCGGCCCATGACCAAATTAAAGACGCCTTCGGGTAGGCCTGAACGGGAGATGATGTCGGCAAGAGCCCAGCCACAGCCTGGGACGAGGTCAGCTGGTTTGAATACTACTGCATTACCATAGCAAATAGCCGGGGCGATTTTCCAAGCTGGAATTGCAATGGGGAAATTCCATGGTGTGATAATACCAATGACACCCAATGCTTCACGGACGACTTCAATTTCGACGCCGGGGCGTACAGAGGCAAGCTTGTCGCCACTAAGACGTAGTGCTTCGCCAGCAAAGAATTTGAAAATCTGTCCAGCTCGAGCTGTTTCACCAATGCCTTCAGGGAGTGTTTTGCCTTCTTCACGGGCAAGGAGTTCGCCGAGTTCAGCTTTGCGAGCAAGCAGTTCTGTTCCAATGGTATCGAGAACATCAAATCGCTGTTGTGGCGTGGATTGTGCCCAGCCTATGGATGCTTTATCTGCGACATCAATAGCTTCACGAGTTTGCTCGGCATTTGCCTGAGTGTAAACGCCAACGACCTCCGAGGTATCTGAAGGATTGATGTTGTCACGTGCAGTGGCACCTTCGACAAAGCGTCCGTTAATATAATTCTGATTCAATGTATGTCTCCTTTGGGGCGAATGTTGTTAGGTTGCGGGGCGCGTGTCGATTGTATCCTGAATGATTTTTGAAACGCGTTCGCGCTCTTCTCCAACCAATTTTAGACGTGGGGCGCGAACGTTTTCAGAGCCGACACCTGTCATCGCTTGGGCCAATTTGATGTACTGGACCAACTTGCTATGAGTATCGAGATGAAGAACAGGTGTGAACCAGCGATAAAGCGGTAAGGCTTCCGCAAACTTGCCACCGCTTAAAAGTTTCCATAGGCGAACTGATTCTTGCGGGAAAGCATCCGTTAGTCCTGAAACCCAACCAACAACGCCAAGAGCGGCTGATTCCATAACGAGATCATCGACGCCACAGAAAACAAGAAAGCGGTTACCACAGGTATTAAAAACATCTGTAACTCGACGGGGGTCATCAGATGATTCTTTTACTGCGACGATTGTTTCGCAATCGGCCATTTCCATAAACATTTCTGGGGAGATATCAACACCGTATACGACCGGATTATTGTAACACATGATCGGTAGGTTTGAGGCTTTGGCAACGGTTTTAAAGTGATTAATTGTTTCGCGTGCGTCCGAGTTATAAACCATTGCTGGCAGTACCATAAGACCATCAATGCCGAGTGCTTCACAATCCTTGGCGTAGGAACAGGCATTAGCGGTAGTGAATTCTGAAACCCCAGATATCACAGGTACACGGCCATTTGATACTTCTTGTGCAAGCTTGAGAACCTGAAGTTTTTCGTCTCTTGTGAGGGAGTTATTTTCACCGACAGTGCCCAGCATGATCAAGCCGTTCACGCCTGCTGTGATCAAATTATCGATCTGTTCGGCTGTGGTTTTTAAGTCGAGGCTGTCATCGTCGTGAAACTGTGTCGTAACCGCTGGATATACACCATTCCAAGTAACTTTCATGATTTTTCCTTTTGCAAATGAGGCGTCCTTAATGTGACGCTATTCGTATTTGCTGCCATTATATTTGTTAATTGGATATTGTATACAATATTTTAAATTTAAATGATGCAATTTTGCTAATTTAAATGCAACCATTTGATTTTATGATTATTTTAAAAGAAAACCTTTTCCTATTTTATCGTCATTTTCATGCGAAAAGGTCGATTCTCCCAAATAATGTGCCTTACCACTCACCATCACTTGAACGGCTTGATGTGGACCGCAGATAAGTGTGTTTCTTACTTGGGCGGTAAATAAGCTCCCGGTTATACTTTCAAAAGTTCTGACCTGGCCCATATTTATTTGTTGTTTGTAATGCTGGACTGCAATGCGTGCCGTCACGCCCGAACCAGTAGGGCTTCGATCAACCTGTCGATCAGCAAAGACACAAATATTGGCCGTTGGCTCTGATGAAAAATGATCTCTGCCATCTGTTAGAATGGTGCCATAGAGAAAAGCAAGATCATGGGAGTCTGGATGAGACAGTTTTAGATTATCGCGTATGGTTTTTGTAATTGCGTCTGCTGCATCTACAAGATCACGGGTCAAAGAACGGCGAATATTAAGGTTAAGTTGCTCTGATGATGCAAGGGCATAAAAAGCTCCGCCATAGCCAATATCAAACTGTATGTCTCCATAGCCTTCGACATGGATTTTTTGATCAGTTGCGAAGGCGAAAGCCGGTACAGATAAAAAAGAGACACTTCCGCTTTTACCATCGGTGACCTCAACACTTGCAACGACGAGACCACATGGACATTCGATCTTAACAGTGGTTAGAGGCTCACAAACTTCAACCAGTTCTTGATCTACGGCATAACGACCGAGAGCAATTATGGCGTGGCCACACATTGTGCTGTAACCCTCGTTGTGCAGAAAAAGCACTGCTAGGTCAGCTTCTGGAATACTTGGGGAAACCAAAAGAGCGCCATACATATCAAAATGGCCACGCGGTTCAAACATTAACAGATGTCTGAGGTGATCAAGATTATCACGGACATAGCGACGTTTTTCCAAAATGCTTTTGCCCGGAATTTGGGGATATCCCTTTGTAATAATGCGCAGAGGCTCTCCACCTGTATGCATTTCTACGGTTTTAATAGGTGTTGTTATCTTCATGAATATTCCAGATTGGCTACAACATATTTTATACAATTTGAATTGGCAGATAAAAAAGCGACCAAGTCGCTTTTTATTATCGTTTTAAGCTTTTTGAACTTTAACTTCCGGCTTGGGCATCCAAAAACTCTATCAGATTATCACAACCAGCTCGGATATGGCTGTCGAGCAACTTTATTGCTGCCTCAACGTCACCTGCTTTGCAAAAGTTCAACAGACTCCAGTGATCATCGCGGGCATTCTTACGTGCTCCTGCGCTGTGAAGCTGAATCCTTAAGTAGCGATCAATGTTGTTGTGTAGGTTTTGAACGATTGCCAGTGTTTTAGGGCGATCCGCTGCAATATAGAGTATGTGGTGGAATTCTGCGTTAAGCTCTCCCCAAAGAGAGACTTCACCATTTTCAAGCGCAGTATCATAACGGTTCAGAATGTCTTCTGCGTCTTGAATAAGCTCTTTTTGCATCTTTGGAATAGCTCGTGCAAAAAGATCTCCTTCTAGCAGGCGTCTTATATCAAATAGCTCTCGAATTTCTTCACGAGAGAGAGAAGACACAACAGCGCCTTTGTGGGCATAAAAAGTAACAAGACCTTCTGCCTCTAACTGCCGCAAAGCTTCTCTTACAGGAATTCTACTAACATTGAACCGAGAAGCGATGGCATCTTGCCGAAGTTGCGCACCTTCTTTTTGTTGTCCAGATAGGATCTCTTCTCTAAGTGCTTCTGCAACTGCTTCGGTAATGGTTTGGCGTTTGAACACACCAGTTTTATTCTTCTCGGCCATTCGGTTTAGGGCTTCCGTTTTTATGTTTGCCTTACTATGATGCCGTCATTGCCAATCGGGCCTGCTGGGTATATTAGGATATTTTATCCACCTTTGGCCAGAAGCTTTGCTGCAATAATCGCAACATCTATGTAATATATTGTTATTTTCTGGATAACGACTGGGCAGATAGGGAGAAAACTCCTATTAAGTTTCCTGACGTATTTAAGAAATGCCCCTTATGGAAAAGTATTGAGTAGATGGTATTATGACGACGATTTCATTGATTGTTGCGCACGGAAAAAATCGTGCGATTGGTAAAGATAACGTCATGCCTTGGCATATTCCGGGCGACTTAAAGTTCTTCAAGGCTCAAACTTTGGGGAAACCCGTGATCATGGGGCGAAAAACCTTTCAGTCCATTGGTCGCCCTCTCCCCGGGCGTTTAAATATTGTGATTACACGAGATCAAAGCTATTTCGCGGAAGGTGTTACAACTTGCAACAGCTTGGACGCGGCGTTGGATCTTGCTCGCGCAGAAGTTAAGCGTTTGGATGGTGACGAGCTGATGATTATTGGCGGCGCTCAGATTTATACGCAATCAATAGAATTCGCTGACCGCTTGTATATAACCGAGGTCGATCTTGAACCAGAAGCTGATGCTTTCTTTCCAAAATCAAACGCTGAACAGTGGACAGAAACATATCGTGAAAGCCATGAGCCGGAAAACAATATGCCGGGTTACGCCTTTGTTATTTTGAATAAAAATCTCTGAACCCTAATCGAGTGGTCGCTTAAAAGGTGGAGTTTGATTGAAATTCAGAGAGATTTCTGTTGCGCCTGTTATCTCGCGTTTGAGTTTTTCTTTCAGGATTGAGCTAAAGGTATCAAATTCGAACACTTCTATTAAAAAAGCGTTCTTACCCCCGATGACATTTTTTAAGTAATACGAACCTAGCCAGGCAGAGGGTGCGCCTAATCCGTTCGGGTTTGGGCGTGAGGATAATATTGGCAGGCCGTTAATTGTGATTCCGAGAGCAATGGCGTCATTTCTTGATTGGGTGACGTGTCTACCATCGCTGTTGGGGCCGTCGCCTGAAATATCGATCACGGCTCTTTTGCTGACAAAATTATTACTATAAATTTGGTTGATCGAATAGTAGATCGCTTGGCTGATGGATGTTGAAGGCGCAGTGCTTATCGGGCGTGTTAATAGTTTTTCCGCAAAAGCATATGCGCTATCGGCGCCTTCCAACACAGTTCAGTCTATGACGATGTGTTGATGCTGCTGCCCTGCCCATTCGATGTAGATCACGGCTATACGCCCCATCGGACCGGAATTTATTGCTTGAATGACATCAGGATCGCGTAGTGCTTCTATGTACCCCTGTCGTTGTAAGCTGGCTTCGTAGTCATCGACGCTGTGGGAAACATCAACGGCCAGTACAAGTTCCAGATCAACAAGGATAGGTTCTGCTTTGGCTGGTGTGGGGGCTAACAAGAGGGCTGTATGTAAGGAAACGAGAAATAGCGAAGTAATTACGAGTGTTTTGCAAGAGAATATAAGGTTAAAAAGGCAAGCGTTATTCATACTGAGAATCCTAACGTGGCATTAGATCTATAAAGTTTACATCGTTTCTTGCATTTTCTCAGAACTGAATAGAAACAGCCCCGGAAAAAAAATCCAAGGCTGTTTTTGTATTATGAAATTTCAGCTAAAAACTGAACTGCATCCCAATGTGTCCTTCGCGTTTGGCGATGTGACAGGCGGAATTTATTTCATGGAAATAGAAGGGGCCTGTCTGGCTGAAGTACTTAGGCTTGACCAAACGCCATCGGCAATATCAGCATAACGTTTTGCATGTTCACTGTCTGGAGATGAGACGACAATAGGTTCTCCTTCGTCAGAGGTCAGTCTAATGTCAATATGCAAAGGCATCTCACCCAGGAATGGACAACCCAATTTCTCAGCTTCGTTCCTTGCGCCGTGTTCACCAAAGATATGTGCTTCGTGGCCACACTCTGGGCAGATGTAAACACTCATGTTTTCTATGATTCCAAGGACAGGAACATCAACCTTACGGAACATGTTCAGGCCTTTACGTGCGTCCAAAAGGGCGATGTCTTGAGGGGTCGACACGATAACGGCACCGTCGAGTGGAACCTGTTGTGCCATTGTCAATTGGGCATCACCTGTTCCAGGTGGCATGTCAACGATCAAGAGATCCAGTTCGCCCCATACAACATCACGGAGCATCTGTGTCAGCGCACTTTGTACCATGGGGCCCCGCCAAATCATCGGCGTATCTTCAGCGACAAGGAAGCCGACAGACATGCATTTGATCCCGTGGCGTTCCATTGGCATAAGTGTCTTTCCATCCGGCGAAGACGGTCGGCCAGTAATGCCCATCATCCTTGGTTGGGAAGGACCGTAGATATCTGCGTCCATTAGGCCGATCTTCAAGCCCTTTTTCGCGAGTGAAAGAGCAAGGTTTATGGCGGTTGTTGATTTTCCAACGCCGCCTTTCCCACTGGCTATGGCGATTATGTGCTTTATGCCATCTAGTTGAATTTTTCCTCCTGTCCCGGGTGCTGGAGCCGTTTTGGAGCCGCCAGTTTGTTCTTGTGATGGAGGGGTAGGCTTGGTTTCACCAGGTTGGTTTTCCGCTGTGAGAATTGCGCTGACAGACAAAACACCGGGAAGTGCATGAACGATTTTTTCTGCAGATTTACGTACACTCTCAAAAGCATCTGCCTTCGCGGGATCAATTTCAATGGAAAAGCCAACATTCCCGTCTTTTATGATAAGGCCAGAGATCATACCAAGATTAATAAGGTCTTTTTTACTCTCTGGTTCTATTACAGTGGCTAACGCATCGAGAATTTGTTGTTCTGTAACGCGACTCATCCTTGAAATCCCCATGTTTTGTACAATATGTGCAGGTACTATATGGTATGTTCCTGCTCGGTTAGTAAGTGGTTATGCCTGCTTTATATGGTAGGGTCTACGGCAAAGATAAGGGTTTTATGACGCACCTAAGCTTAGAATATGCAAAATCTGTGAAACGGGGCTTGTAAAATAGGTGCGTTTAGTGACAGATTCATACAAAATTTTTTGTACTTTTAAACGTTTAACACAGGGAAAATAGATGCCTTGGGATAATAAAGGTTCTGGCGGCGGTGGAGGCCCATGGGGCGGCGGCGGCAGTGGCGGCGGCAATGGCGGCGGACAACGCCCGCCTGACATCGAAGAAATGATTCGCAAAAGCCAAGACCGTGTAAAAGAAATGATTCCTGGCGGTGGAAGCTTCAGCAGTAAAGGATTTGTTTTTATCCTCGGTGTTGTTCTGCTTCTTTGGCTTGCTTCAGGGTTTTATCGTGTTCAGCCAAACCAACAGGGCGTAGTGCTTCAGTTCGGTAAATGGATAACGACGACAGAACCTGGTTTGAATTGGCACTATCCATATCCTATTCAAACGGTTATCACGCCTGAAGTAACAACTATTCACCAAATCAACATTGGCTTCCGTGGCACGAATGCGAGTGGTCGAGTTCAAAATCGTTCTGTGGTCGAAGAAAGCCTGATGCTTACTGGTGATCAGAATATTATTGATATCAACCTGACTTTGCAGTGGAAAATTTCTGAACCAGGACAATTCTTGTTCAATATCAGAGATCCTGAAGCGACGGTTAAAATCGCAGCAGAATCAGCACTTCGCGAAATCATTGGCCAGATTGATATTCAGCCAGCGCTGACAGAAGCACGTGATGATATTCAGAGTCGCACAAGAATTCTTCTTCAGTCGATTCTTGATGGTTATGAAGCAGGTATTCTTATTACAGAGGTTCAACTTCAAAACGTTCAGCCGCCTGCAGCCGTAATTGATGCTTTTGATGATGTGCAACGCTCACTACAAGACAAAGACAGAGCACGTAATGAAGCTGAAAAATATCGTAATGATATTATTCCGCGTGCACGTGGTGAAGCACAAAGACAAATTCAGGATGCTGAAGCTTATAAAGAGCGTCTTCTAAACGAAGCAACAGGTGAAGCAGATCGTTTCTTGTCAGTGTACAAAGAATATAAACAAAACCCAGAGGTTACTATGCGCCGGATGTATCTCGAAACGATGCAGAAGGTTTTCATGAAGACCGACAAAGTTATTCTCGGAGCTGATCAGAGTGGTGTTGTGCCTTATCTTCCGCTTGATCAACTTCGTAAAAATAGCCAATAAGGAGGGAAAAATATTATGAATAATAAAATTACTCTCATCATTGGCGTTATTATCGTCGCTGGTGCTTTCCTCGCAAGCAGTATGTTTTTCACTGTTGATCAACGTAAACAAGCCATAGTTCTACAGTTTGGTGAAGCTCAGAGGACCATTAAAGATCCTGGGCTAAAGTTTAAGCTTCCATGGCAGGATGTTCAAACATACGAAAAACGTGTGCTTAATCTGGATCCTCCAGTAGAGCGTATCATTCTTTCTGACCAAAAACCTTTGTTGGTCGACAGTTTTGCGCGCTACACAATCGATGATCCACTTCAGTTCTTCAAGACCGTTCGTTCTGAAGAAGGGGCTCGTGCTCGTTTAGGAACAATCGTGAATTCAGGTCTTCGTGTCGAACTTGGTAAAGCGACATTAAGTACGGTTCTTTCTCCTGAGCGCGATATCTTTATGAAACGTGTTTTGGAGCATGTAAACGGCCAAGCGGGACGGTTTGGTATTGCCATTCTCGATATTCGTATTCGTCGTGCTGATTTACCAAAAGAAACCAGCGAAGCAGTGTTTGCGCGTATGAAGACGGAACGTGAAAGAGAAGCTGCTGAATTCCGTGCCCAGGGTTTTGAATTGGCGCAACGTATTCAATCGACAGCGGACAGAGAAGTTACGGTTCTGACTGCCGAGGCTAAAAAAGAATCAGAGATTCTTCGCGGTCAAGGTGATGCGGCTTTGACTAAGATTCTTAATGAAGCTTATGGTCAGGACCCTGAATTCTTTAAATTCTATCGTTCCATGCAAGCTTATGAAGCATCACTAACAAAAGGAACCTATATGGTTCTGACTCCTGATAGTGATTTCTTTGAATTCTTTAGTGGACCTAACGAATTCCTAGAAGGCAAAGCTGCTAAATAATAAATAGTGTTTGTTAGGGAGACGGTGATACCTGTATTGGTGTCACCGTCATTTTTTTGTGCTATTTTTACACAATACATTATGTGTGGTTGGAGTAGGGTGTGATCGAATTATTTACTGGGCTGGCAATGGTGTTGGTCATAGAGGGTATTGTACTCTCTCTGTTTCCTCATCGCTTGAAGCAGTTGCTTGAAATGATGGCAGAAATGCCGCATGCGACGTTACGTGGCGGAGGGCTTGCTTGTGCAAGTCTTGGTGTGTTTTTGATTTGGGTGCTGCGGGTGGTTTAATCCCCTGAGGCAAATTAAAATAGATGAAATGTCACTTATAAGTCACAATTACGCCCATTTCGTCCCTCACCTTCATATATAAGTTCACTTGAACATGACTGAATAGAACGTAAGTTAAAGATGACCGCCTTTGTGCGAGAAGATTACCGGAGAATACGCGAATGAAGAATAGAGCGGATCAAAAATTTCGTCACACTGGGGCTTCGGCTCAAGTCTTGGTATCAAGACCGATATTGACGAAACAAGGGCTTCAGCAATGGATGATTGGAATAGCGGTTGTCATCGGCATTATGTCTATGGCTTTTACTGCAAAGGCCCGTTCGGCACCTGATAGTTTTGCTGATTTAGCTGAAGAGTTACTTCCGACTGTTGTGAATGTCATTACGTCACAAAAAATTGAAGAAACGACTGAAACTGACGGGCAACCTCAGGTGCCTCAGGGGGAAAATTTCGAAGAATTTTTCCGGGACTTTTTTGAACGTCGCGGAGGTGGTCGGCAACCGGAACAACCTCGTCGCGGTGGCGCACAGGGGTCGGGTTTTGTTATCGATTCTGCAGGTTTGATCGTGACAAACAATCACGTCATTGAAGGCGCAGATGAAGTCGCTGTTCGATTGCAAGATGGTACCGTTCTTGAAGCCAAGGTTATTGGTGCCGATGAAAAAACTGATCTGGCTCTGCTTAAGGTAGAAACTGATATCAAGTTGCCTGCGACAAGTTGGGGGAGTTCTGATGAATCCCGAATTGGTGACTGGGTACTTGCTATTGGTAATCCTTTCGGACTTGGTGGCTCGGTATCTGCTGGCATTATCTCAGCCCATTCTCGTGATATTGGATCAGGCCCTTACGACAGCTTTATTCAAACAGATGCGGCGATCAACCGTGGAAACTCTGGTGGACCTTTGTTCAATATGGACGGAAAAGTCATTGGCGTGAATTCTGCAATCTATTCCCCGTCAGGTGGATCCGTCGGTATCGGTTTTTCTATTCCATCTGTTATGGCGCAACATATCATCGAGCAACTGCGCGAAAGTGGTGAAGTCAAACGTGGTTGGTTGGGTGTGCAAATCCAAACCGTGACTGAAGAGCTTGCGGAAGGTTTACGCCTTGATGAGCCAAGTGGTGCTTTGGTTTCTTCTGTTACAAAAGGCGGCCCTGCGGAAAAAGCTGGTGTCAAAGTTGGCGATGTTATTCTTGAGTTTAATAATCGTAAAGTGCCGGAAATGCGCAAGTTGCCCCGGATGGTCGCTGAAACTTCCATTGGACGTGAAGTTGATGTTGTCGTCTGGCGCAAGGGTGAAAAGAAAACAGTATCTGTTGATCTTGGGCAACTCCCGGATGATGTCGTCGCTTCTGCAGCTCCGTCTAAAACCAAAAAAGAAGAGAAGAAAGCCAGCAAGGTTGCTGATCTTGGACTTTATCTTGGTGAGCTTGACAGTGAAACGCGTCAGCGGTTCTCTATCAGCGATAGTGTGAACGGTGTTGTTATTACAGATGTGGTTCCCAATAGTAGCGCAGCAGAAAAAAGCCTCCGCCCAGGGGATATTATTGTTGAGGTTGATCAGGAGGAAGTTACTAATCCTGGTCAGGTAGCTTCTCTTGTCGGTAAGGCAAAAGAAGCAGGTTTCCGGGTTGTAACTCTGTTGGTCTTTAAACAAGGCGAATATTCTTGGGTGGCAATTAAACTGGATTCATAAAACGTGTAATGTCTTCCATGACGATAGAGAATGAAAAAAAGGGGCACTCACCGGGAGTGCCCCTTTTTTGCTTGAGTGTCCCGTCCGATGGTTAGTTCTGTTGTATAGTCTAACCATGAGTAAATTTGGGTAAACTTACATCAATAAGGCTGTGGGCTTTAGTAAAAGCCTTTTCGTCGATAGCCCTGGTAAAATAACAAGGCTAAATGATTTGTATGTTCAACTTGAAAGGCAGCTGTTTCTTTCACGATAGGCTTGGCGTGGTAACCCACGCCCATTCCCACGGCTGATAGCATAGCAAGGTCGTTTGCCCCATCACCCACGGCGCAGACATCAGAAAGCGTGATGCTTAATTGTTGTACCAACGCCTCTGTAACTTCGAGTTTGGCTTCGCGCCCCAGTATTGGCTCTCCAACCATGCCCGTTAGTTTATTATTTTCAATCTTTAGATCGTTGGCGCGATCTTCATCGAAGCCACAAAGGTCTTTTATTTGTGAAGTGAAATATGTGAAGCCTCCTGAAACCAATGCAGTATAGGCACCATGCCCACGCATGGTTTTAACCAATGTGTCGGCACCGGGGTTGAGCGTCATTATGCTGGAGAGAGATTCAAGTTCCTTTTCTTCGATACCCTTCAGTAGAGCAACACGTTCACGAAGTGATTCTTCAAAATTTAGCTCTCCACGCATAGATTTTCCGGTAATCAAAGCGATTTCATCGCCAATGCCGTGTCGTACAGCCAGTTCATCGATCATCTCTTGAGGAATAATCGTCGATTCCATATCGGCAACCAGTAATTTTTTTCGCCGATTGGAGGTTTCCTGGACAGATAAATCTATTTTAGCTCCTGCAATTTCGTTGTGAATGAGATCTTTGGCAACGGACAGTTCTAATTCGGAAAAAAAGATGTCACAGGCCTCATTATCGGAGAGCCAATCTTCCGCGCCGAGAGTAGCGCCGTGGGCTTTAAGGCAAGTCGATATGGTTTGTACTGTTGCGTAATCGAGAAGGGAGCTTGCGGTGGGGGCAACCAAGGTGGCGACGAAACGCATTGGATTGTTGTCCTCATGAAACGTGATTGTTTTGTGGCTCTTCAGGTTGGGGTATAGTAGGAACCAAGTTAGCATTGTTAAAGCAGAGATATCTCAAGTGATCAACGATAAGCCGGAAGTCATGTCAAAAGCCCCAAAAATTATTGTAATTACTGGACCAACTGCGAGCGGAAAGTCCGCGCTAGGAATTGACGCGGCTCTTGCCTTGGGTGGCGAGATTATAAATGCTGATTCCATGCAGATATACCAAGAGCTTGACGTTCTGACGGCGCGTCCACCTAAAGCTGACTTGGCGAAAGTGTCTCATCGACTTTATGGGACAATGCCGGGAGCCAAGAGATGCTCGGCAGAGCAATGGAGAACCCTTGCCCTTAAAGAAATAAGGGCCGTTCACAATCAAGGTAAAATCCCGATTCTTGTTGGCGGTACTGGTTTGTATATACGGGCGTTGGAAAAAGGAATTGCGAATATTCCAGAAATTCCTGATGAAGTCCGTGCGCAGGCTCATGTGTTATTGGAAAAACTTGGGGGCGAACAGTTTAAAGAGAATCTTGCTGTGATCGACCCGGACATGGCTCAGAAGCTAAACGCGGGTGACCGTCAGCGCTTAACCCGGGCGTGGGAAGTCGTTACACATACCGGGAAATCTATTCTCGATTGGCAGCGACAAGCCCATGGCGTCGTACCTGATTTTGATTACGTTCGATTTGCTATGATACCGCCTCGCGAAGAGCTCTATGATAATTGTAACAAGCGCTTTGAGATAATGCTCGAATTAGGAGCATTAAAAGAAGTGGAGAATCTGTTGCAATTAGGCCTTGATCCATCACTGCCGGTCATGAAGGCGCTCGGGGTTCCAGAATTGGCGGAGTATTTGTCAGGAAAACTCTCTCTCGATGAGGCTATTTCGCGGGCGCAACAAAATACAAGACGGTATGCGAAGAGACAGATGACATGGATCAGAACACAATATAATGACGCAAAAGTCGTAAATGAGAAATATTCGGAAAGGTTAAGGGGTGATTTTTTTACTTTTATTCGCCAAAGTGGCTTGACCCTCTGATCCTAAAAGGCTAGTTTTCGCGCTCGCAACCTAAATGTAAAGACCGATAGGTGTTGGTCTTTTGCCTCTTTCTTGTTAAACGCATTGGGGATAGGAATGCTCACCATGATAAAAGCCAGTAGTTGAGAGGAATAAATACAATGGCGACCGAACAGTATACCGGCGCGGAAATAGTGATCAAAGCCCTGAAAGATCAGGGTGTCGACACCGTGTTTGGCTATCCTGGCGGCGCAGTGCTACCAATCTATGATGCTATTTTCAAACAGAACGATATTAGGCACATTCTCGTTCGACAAGAAGGTGGTGCGGTGCACGCGGCCGAGGGATATGCTAGATCTACCGGTAAGGTCGGCGTCGTACTCGTGACATCTGGCCCAGGCGCAACTAATGCCGTTACTGGACTAACAGATGCTTTGCTTGATTCTATACCAATAATTTGTCTAACGGGACAGGTTCCAACACATCTGATTGGTAATGACGCTTTTCAAGAAGCTGATACCACAGGTATTACCCGCCCCTGTACAAAGCACAATTATCTTGTTCGCGATATCGAAGGTTTGTCCCGGACGATGCACGAAGCGTTTTTCGTTGCTCAAAATGGACGCCCAGGCCCGGTTGTTATCGACCTGCCAAAAGATGTTCAACAAGGAACAAGTGAAACTTATTTGGCACCTGAAGAAGTCAAGCATCGTAGTTATCGCCCAAAAGTTAATGGCGAACAGGAGCATATAAAAGAAGCTGTTGAGCTAATTGCTAACGCAAAGCGTCCTTTGTTTTATGTTGGTGGTGGTGTTATTAACTCTGGTGACCATGCTTCTAAGGTCCTGACAGAGCTTGTTCGTTTGACTGGGATTCCTTGTACAACAACTCTTATGGGCCTTGGTGCTTATCCTGGAACCGACAAGCAGTTCATTGGTATGTTGGGGATGCACGGTACTTACGAAGCAAATCTTGCGATGTACCATTGTGATGTGATGATTAATATCGGCGCTCGCTTTGACGATCGTATTACTGGAGTTATCAGTAAGTTCTCTCCTGGCTCTAAGAAAATTCATATTGATATTGATGCGAGCTCTATAAATAAAAACGTGATGGTTGATCTCCCTATTGTTGGAGATGCTGGACGGGTTGTCGAAGAAATGCTCCGTCTTTGGAAAGAAGAAAAGCGTTCTATTGAGAGCCGAGCGTTAAAAGTTTGGTGGAATGAAATCAACGAATGGCGTTCGAAGGACTGTTTAGGGTACTCTCAAGAAGGTTCCATCATCAAGCCGCAGCATGCGATCAAGCGCCTGTATGAGTTGACGAAGGATCGTAAACCTTACGTGACGACAGAAGTTGGTCAGCATCAGATGTGGGCTGCTCAGTATTTCCATTTTGACGAACCGAAGAAATGGATGACATCTGGCGGCCTTGGAACAATGGGTTATGGTTTGCCAGCAGCTGTTGGTGCTCAAATTGCCCATCATGATGATTTGGTCATTGATGTTTCAGGTGAAGCCTCTTTCATGATGAATATGCAAGAGTTGGGAACTATTTCTCAATATAATTTACCGGTAAAAATCTTCATTGTTAATAATCAATGGATGGGGATGGTTCGGCAGTGGCAGCAACTTCTTCACGGTAACCGTCATTCAGAAAGTTATTCTGATGCACTTCCTGATTTTGTGAAGCTTGCCGAGTCATTTGGTATCGTTGGTATGCGTTGTGAGAAGGCCGAAGATCTTGATCGTATGATTCAAGAAATGATCGACTGCCCGCATCCAGTTATTTTTGATTGTCAGGTGGCCAAGGAAGAAAATTGCTATCCGATGATCCCTTCTGGAGCCGGGCACAATGAAATGTTGTTGAGCCCAGAAGACGTGGCTGCGAAACCAATTTCCGAAGAGGGAATGGTTCTCGTTTGATCTTGTCGGAACCAAGAAATCGATACATAGTGAGTAAAACGTATTCGATTAAAATTTGATTGAAACTAAGTCAGGAATTGCGTCCCATGGCGCCAATGGAAACCAACATCGAAAGCCGCACAATAGCGGTACTCGTAGATAATGAACCGGGTGTTCTTGCCCGGGTTATCGGCCTCTTTTCTGGGCGAGGTTATAATATTGAAAGTCTGACGGTGACAGAGGTAGATATTGCACATAACCTCTCTCGTATTACTGTTGTGACTTCAGGTACGGCACAAATTTTGGAACAAATTAAGGCCCAGTTGGACCGTCTTGTTCCGGTTCACCGCGTGCGTGATTTGAGTAAGGAAGGTTCTTCTGTTGAAAAAGAACTTGCTCTTATAAAGGTTGCGGGCGCAGGTGATAAACGAGTTGAAGCTTTGCGGATCGCGGATATTTTTCGTGCCCGTGTGGTGGATTCCAGTCACGATCATTTTGTTTTTGAGATGACAGGCCAAAGTGACAAGTTGGATGTTTTTGTTGATTTAATGCAGCCCCTTGGACTGATTGATGTCAGTCGTACTGGTGTTGTTGCCATCTCCCGCGGGCCAAAGGCGCTCTAGGCGATAGCAGTTCACGTGTTTTCTATTTGATATGGCTGAAACAGCCGCCCTAAGGAAGGAATAAGCTATGCGCGTCTATTATGACCGTGATGCAGATGTAAATCTGATTAAAGGTAAGAAGGTTGTAATTGTGGGTTATGGTAGCCAGGGTCACGCCCATGCTAATAACCTTAAAGACAGTGGCGTAAGTGACGTACGTGTTGCTCTGCGTTCTACTTCTAGCTCTGTCGCTAAAGCTGAAGCTGCTGGCTTCCAGGTAATGGCCCCTGCTGAAGCGGCTGCTTGGGCAGACGTTGTTATGATTTTGACTCCTGATGAAAATCAGGCTGCGCTTTATAGCGCAGACCTTGTCGACAACCTTAAAGAAGGTGCTGCAATCGTATTTGCTCACGGCCTGAACGTTCATTTCAAATTGATTGAGCCACGTGCTGATCTTGATGTGTTCATGATTGCTCCTAAAGGTCCTGGTCATACAGTGCGTAGCGAATACGTCAAAGGTGGTGGTGTTCCATGTCTGATCGCTGTTCATCAGAATGCTTCTGGTAACGCACAGGAAATTGCTCTTTCTTATGCATCCGCTATTGGTGGTGGTCGTTCAGGCGTTATCGAAACCACTTTCCGCGAAGAGTGTGAAACTGATCTCTTTGGCGAACAAGTCGTTCTTTGTGGTGGCCTTTGTGAGTTGATCAAAGCAGGTTTTGAAACATTGACCGAAGCTGGTTATGCACCGGAAATGGCCTACTTTGAATGTTTACATGAAGTGAAGTTGATCGTTGATCTTATGTATGAAGGCGGTATGGCCAACATGCGTTATTCAATCTCCAACACTGCTGAATTTGGCGATTATGTAACTGGTCCACGGATTATCACTTCTGAAACTAAAGCAGAAATGAAACGTGTTCTTGCTGATATTCAAACAGGTCGTTTCGTTCAAAAATTCGTACTAGATTACCACGCTGGTCAGCCAGAATTGAAAGCGACCCGTGGCCTGAATGCTGAGCACGAAATTGAAGAAGTCGGAGCGCGTCTGCGTGCAATGATGCCTTGGATCGGCGCAAACAAACTGGTTGATAAAGAAAAGAACTAAGTTTTTCAAAATTTAAGTATCTTCTGGACGCTTATATGAAGCAAAGCCCGTCATTTTGGCGGGCTTTGCTGTGTTTGGCGAGGCGTATACGTTCGTAAAAATCGGTGTCTGTGTGTTTTGAGTTATAAATATCCTTTTTAATTATAGCCTTATTCAAAAATAAAGAATTTTGTTAACCAACTTTAAATCTGTTTTTCGGCACCATGTATCCTTCTGAGGGGGAAGAAAATCGGGTGAAATATCAATTAAAAAGCAAAAGAGTAGTAAAACGGCTATTTTCGAGCTTTCACAACGGCTGAAAAGTGATATTGTACCCGACCATCGGGACCGTCTGTTCCGAGGGGATTTTTGTGACTTTCTCCAGACATAACAGGGCACTGCCTTGCAATAATAGTTTTGTAGGGGTATCCCTTGCATAATATGTGTATGACGTTTGAAAATTAGGGATAGCTAATTCATGGTCTCTTTGTTTGGCATGTTTTCTACCGATATGGCCATCGATCTCGGTACAGCCAACACTTTGGTGTATGTGAAGGGACGGGGCATTGTGCTCAATGAACCTTCAGTGGTTGCAATTGGAGAAAAGAAAGGCAAACGGCAAGTTCTAGCCGTTGGCGACGAAGCCAAGCTCATGCTTGGTCGTACTCCAGGCAACATCCAGGCAATTAGACCTTTGCGTGACGGGGTGATCGCTGACTTTGATGTCGCGGAAGAAATGATAAAGCACTTCATTCACAAAGTTCACGGACGCCGTTCTTTTGCCCGCCCGCGTATCGTTGTTTGTGTGCCTTTTGGTTCTACGGCCGTGGAACGCAGAGCCATTCAGGAATCTGCTGAATCTGCTGGTGCGCGCGAAGTTCACCTTGTGGAAGAGCCTATGGCAGCCGCAATCGGTGCTGGTCTTCCTGTTACAGAACCTACAGGGTCCATGGTTGTTGATATCGGTGGTGGCACGACCGAGGTTGCTGTCCTCTCTTTAGGTGGCATTGTTTATTCACGTTCCGTACGTATCGGCGGCGACAAAATGGATGAAGCAATTATTGCTTATATCCGTCGTAACCATAACCTGTTGGTTGGTGAAGCATCTGCGGAGAGAATTAAAAAAGAAATCGGTTCTGCCTGTCCACCAGAAGATGGTGAAGGCATGACGATGGAAATTAAAGGCCGTGATTTGATGAACGGCATTCCAAAAGAACTCGTTATATCTGAACGTCAGATTGCAGAATCTTTAGCTGAACCTGTTGGTGGTATTGTTGAGGCTGTGAAAGTAGCCCTTGAGCACACAGCACCTGAATTGGCGGCTGATATCGTTGATAAAGGGATTGTGTTGACCGGTGGTGGAGGTTTGCTTCGTAATTTAGATTACGTCCTTCGGGCATCTACAGGTTTACCTGTATCAATTGCTGATGATCCTTTGAGTTGTGTAGCTATGGGGACAGGACGCTGCCTGGAAGATTGGAAGACGCTTCAGCACGTTCTTATTCAGATGTATTAACCTAAACATCGTCGACTTGATTTCGATCAAATCGTGTGTTTAGAAAGGTTTTGTTTAAACTTTTGTGTCATATTATGTATATTAGATTCAAAGGTTTGTACGTAAGTTAGCGATTATTGGAGTAGATCGTGAATAAGAGGGTTGGAGCAATCAGTCATATGACCACGCCTGTTCAGGCGTGGCTACAAGGTTCGGCTTACGCACTCCTTCTAGTTTTAGCTATCACTTTGATAATATTGGCAAAAACCGATAATGTCGCGGTGGAGCGTGTCCGTACTGCTGTCGTGGATAGCGTTGCTCCTTTGATGGAAGTGGCCAATAGACCTGTCGTCGTTATCAGCGATACTATCGAAACGGCGCAAAATTACGTGGCGCTTAAATCTGAAAATGAAGAACTCAGACGACAAAATGAGAATTTACGCCGCTGGCAGATTACTGCAGCTAAGCTTGAGGGGGAAAACGCATCCCTTCGCGGAATGCTGAACTTGTCTTCTGAAATAAATCCTAATATTACGACGGCCAGAGTAGTTTCAGATCAAGGAGGAGCTTTTGTTCGTTCTGTTATTGTGAATGCAGGAAGCCTCGACGGAATTACAAAAGGGCAAGCTGCAATGACAGGCCTTGGGTTGGCTGGCCGTGTTGCCGAGGTTGGCCGCCATTCTGCACGGGTGGTTCTTCTTACTGACATCAGTAGCAGAGTCCCTGTATTTGTGGGTAGTGAACGTTCTCGGGCGATAATGGTTGGCGATAATTCACCGTCTCCCTCCCTGCTTTATTTAGATCAAGACGCTACAGTAAACCTTGGTGATACTGTTTATACATCTGGTCAAGGCGGTGGGTTTGCATCAGGACTTCCGGTTGGAATTGTCCATTCCCAAAGTGATAAGTCCATAAAAATTCGCCCTTATACAGACTGGGGTGATCTTGAGTTTCTAAGACTTGAAGATTATTCATTGAAGCAAAACTTAGATGTATTACATTCGGTTAGTGGGGCCGAGGGCTTGCAGTGAATCCTACTTTTTGGCAACGAATTGATGGATTAGCGCGTTCGGCTTGTCCTTTTACGATCACGCTTTTGTTAACAATTTTCTTTTTGATACCTCTGCATATTCCCAATTTATCAGAGGTTGTACCTTCCGTACTTTTGATTTCAGTGTTTTATTGGACGCTATATCGTCCCGATTTAATGCCGATTTGGGCAGTGTTTGGGCTTGCTTTTATTCATGATCTTCTCGCCGGAACTCTGTTAGGCGTAGGGCCTTTTATCCTGCTACTGTTTTGTTTAGCACTAAATGGACAACGTAAGTTTCTGGCACAAGCACCTTTTGCGGTGCTCTGGATTAGTTTCTTTATCCTTTCCAGTCTTGCTTTTACCGTGCAATGGATAATGATATATTTGTTGGAAACGGGGACACCGGATTTTAGACCAGTGTTGTTTCAAAATTTAACCACAGTTGCTGTTTATCCTGCTTTTTCTTGGGTTTTTGCCCTGATACAGCGGTCTCTTCTTAAAGGTTAGGAACTCTTAAGCATGCCGATGGTTCACGACGAACAGGACCGTCATAAGGGGTTTACCCGCAGAGTATTGATGCTGACTTGTGGTAAGGCAGCGTTACTCTCTGCTTTGGTTGCCCGGATGTATTATCTTCAGGTCGTAGAAGCAGAAAAGTACAAGACACTTGCAGAAGATAATCGTATCAATTTAAGGCTGTTGCCTCCTCGGCGCGGTAAAATTCTTGATCGTTTTGGACAGGAGCTTGCGAACAACCAGCAAAATTTCAGGGTTGTTGTCGTGCGCGAGCAGACGCCTGATCTTGTTGCAACTCTGGATGCCTTGTCAAAGTTAATTCATCTTTCCGAACATGATTACAAACGTATTTTGAGGGATGTGAAGCGTAAAAGAGCTTTTGTCCCTGTTACAGTCAAAGACAATTTAAGCTGGAATCAGGTCAGTAGTATTGAGGTGAACGCCGCAGATCTTCCTGGAGCTAGTATTGAAGTTGGTGAAACTCGATTTTATCCCTATGGAGCTGATTTTTCACATATTCTTGGTTATGTTTCTTCTGTTTCAGAGAAAGAGCTGACCGGAGATCCGCTCTTAGAATTACCGGGCTTTAGAATTGGTAAAAGTGGTATAGAAAAGTACCATGATAACGATATGCGCGGGCAAGCTGGGACAAGCGAGTTTGAGGTAAATGCCTATGGTCGTGTGATCAGAGAGCTAGCACGAAATGAAGGTGGCAGTGGTAGGGAAATGATCCTAACTGTCGATGCGGGACTTCAAACTTTTGTCCAACAGCGCTTAATGAGCGAACAGTCCGCGGCGAGTGTCGTAATTGATATTAAAAATGGGGATGTGCTCGCAATGGGGTCTGTTCCATCATATGACCCTAGCGCTTTTAATTTGGGCTTAAGCAACAAGCAATGGAATAGTTTAATCAACAATCCATTGACGCCCTTAACAAATAAAGCCATTGCAGGAACTTATGCTCCGGGATCTACCTTTAAAATGATTGTCGCACTTGCTGCGATGAAAGAGGGAATTGGTGCGACCAGCCATACTGCATTTTGCCCAGGATTTATGAAACTAGGGAATGCGCGGTTTCACTGTTGGAAACGTGGTGGGCATGGACGGGTTAATATGATTGAAGGTTTGCAGCACTCCTGTGATGTATATTTTTATGATGTTGCTCGTAGAATTGGTGTCGATAAAATTGCCGAGATGGCGAATAAATTTGGATTGGGTGCACGGGTCGATATTGATTTACCTGGAGAGCGATCTGGGGTCATGCCGACTAAAGCATGGAAACTTGCAAATATTGGTGAACCTTGGCAAGGGGGTGAAACATTAATCACATCTATTGGGCAAGGTTTTGTACTCACAACCCCGCTGCAATTAGCCGTTATGGTTGCCCGTATAGCGTCAGGTGGTAAGAAAGTAATACCGAGAATAACGCGAGGATATCGTGAGGATGGTAAGGCTGTTGCTTATGGGCAGAGTGAGTTCGAAGATCTTGGCATCCCACAAGAACATATGCGTATGGTCCATCAAGGTATGGATGCCGTTTCTAATAACCCCAGGGGGACAGCCTACAAATATCGAATTAGAAAAGAAGGCTGGGAACTCGCAGGGAAGACGGGTACTGCGCAAGTACGTAGGATTACAATGGCTGAGCGGCAGGCAGGTATTTTTAAAAATGAAGACTTGCCGTGGCGGCGTCGGGATCACGGCTTGTTTGTTGCTTATGCGCCTGTGGATAATCCGCGTTATGCCTGTGCTGTTGTTGTCGAGCATGGTGGAGGTTCCAAAAGTGCGGCACCGGTTGCCAGAGATATTTTGAGAGAGACACAGCGCCGTGATCCTGCTCGTACGGCTGCGATCTCTTTTGATACAGTTGATGGCGTGAAGAACACGTCGGGAGATTCCTAGGTGAGCCAGCGTATACAGTATTTAGGGCGCCAAAATCCAGAAATTACATTAGGTCAAAAAATTTGGCAGCTTAACTGGGGGATGATCGTACTCATTTGTTTGATTGCGAGTATTGGGTTTGCAATGCTGTATTCAGCAGCAAACGGTAGCTTTGATCCATGGGCTTCCAGGCAAGCTATACGTTTCGGCGTGGGCTTTGTTGTTATGCTCATTGTTGCTCTGATTGATATTCGGATCTGGTTTCGCTTTAGCTATATTTTTTATTTTGGTGCGCTGCTTTTATTGGTGGGCGTAGAGGTGATGGGCAGTATCGGTATGGGAGCCCAGCGCTGGATAGACTTAAAGTTTATTCAGCTACAACCTTCTGAGTTAATGAAGATTTCAATTGTATTTGCCTTAGCGCGATACTTCCACGGTGTTTCTCAAGAAGATATTGGGCGCATTACCTTTTTGTTTGTACCATTAGTCATGGTTCTGGCACCTTCCGTGCTTGTATTGCGTCAACCAGACCTTGGGACAACGGGAATGCTGGTTATGGCCTCGGGGGCCGTCTTCTTTTGTGCCGGAGTGCGGCTCTGGAAATTTGCAGTTGTACTTGCTGCTGGGTTGGCTGCAATTCCGATCGGTTGGCAATTTTTACATAGTTATCAGAAAAACCGTGTCCTTATCTTTTTGAATCCCGAACAAGATCCTTTGGGAACGGGATATCATATTCATCAATCAAAAATTGCTTTTGGGTCGGGCGGCGTTTTTGGAAAAGGTTTTTTACAAGGCTCGCAAAGCCATTTGAACTTTTTGCCTGAAAAACAAACGGACTTTATTTTTACTATGCTTGCCGAAGAATTAGGCATGGTGGGTGGCTTAGTCTTACTTGGACTATATATATTATTAATGATCTATGGATTGGCGATATCCCTGAGATCTCGAAATCAATTTGGGAGACTTTTGGCAATTGGGTTAACTTTTAACCTGTTTCTCTATGTCTTCATCAATATTGCAATGATAATGGGATTGGTGCCGGTTGTCGGGGTTCCCTTGCCACTGATCTCTTATGGGGGAACTGTGATGCTGACGGTTATGATGGGTCTTGGGATTGTAATGTCGGTTTGGCTTCACAGGGATATCAAGATTTCTCGCCATGGTGTTTATGAAGAGTAGGCCAGATATCCCTTACCTGAAGGCATGAGTGTCGTTTATAAGCACCAATAGCTGTAACGCGCGCCAAAATCTCTTTTACGCCACATGCCTTTCATGTCGGCTATGAGGCCACCGGGTTTGACCAATTGTTCGATGCTTATGTTGGTGAGGTTAAGGTAACCTTCGTGTGAGACTGCGCCAATGATGCAGTCATAAGGCTCTTCTGTGTCGAGGGAGTGTTTCAGGTTGATTTTGAAAAAAGCTTCAGCTTCTTTTGGGTCAGCCATGGGGTCGTGCACATCGATCATGTGACCAAGGTTTTCCAGTTCTGCAATAATATCGGTAATCTTGGTGTTGCGCAGGTCTGGAACATCTTCCTTAAAGGTGAGGCCTAAAATAAGGGTTCTGGGTCTGGATGTTTCAGGACTTTTTGCTTTTAGGGTTTGGTGGATCGCTGTACTTACAGCGTTACTCATCGATTCGTTCGTAGAGCGACCGGATAAAATAACTTTTGGCTCGTGCCCGAAAGTTGTGGCGCAATGTGCGAGATAATAGGGATCAACACCAATACAGTGTCCACCAACAAGACCTGGTTGGAAGTTTAAAAAGTTCCATTTGGTTCCAGCAGCTTCAAGAACATCATAAACCGAAATGCCAAGGTTTTGGAAAATGATGGCAATTTCGTTGACGAAAGCGATATTGATGTCACGTTGTGCATTCTCAATAACTTTGGCTGCTTCGGCAGTTTTAATATTTTTGGCGACAAATATCTTTCCACCATTCATAGTGCCGTAAACGTTGGTTAATTGTTCTGAAACGCTTTGATTTTGTCCTGCCACAATCTTTGTAATAACATCAACGGTGTGTTCTCTATCCCCTGGGTTTATACGTTCTGGAGAGTAACCGAGATAAAAATCTTTCCCGCATTTCAATCCAGATTTTTCTTCAAGTATGGGACCGCAAATATCTTCTGTTACACCCGGATACACGGTACTTTCGTAAACAATGATATTTCCTGGTTGAATGATTTTACCAACCATTTCAGATGCTTTTCGGATCGGATCTAGATTGGGGGCATTATTCTTATCGACCGGGGTTGGCACGGTGATAATGTGGATATCATGCCCGGTTAAATCTTCAACACTTGTGGTGAGGTGAAGTGTTGCGTTTCTTAATTCTGGTGAAGAGATTTCACTGGTTCTGTCGTGGCCGTTATGAAGCTCTGTAATCCGTTCTTCATTGATATCAAAACCAGTTACCTTAAAGTGTTTCGCCAAATGTACAGCAAGAGGCAGGCCTACATAACCTAATCCTATAATTGTAATGCTTGGTTTCTCGGACATGAATTCATCTGCTTCGTTAAATTAAGTTACATTCTTGTAAAGTATGTTTATTTTCTAGGCAATCTGATTTCCAAAAGAGATGTTTAGGGAAGATCTATAATCTCCTTATTTCCCTTGTATTTAGGGCTGCCTTGACAATTTGTTTACCATTTTGGTGCACTTTGTTTTACACGTATTTGTATTTTTAAAAGGTTGGTTCATGGCTGAGTACTCGGGTATAGAACGCCGTCTTGTCTTCCGGCTTCTCGATTATTGGGAACGGAAGAAAGAAGGGAGGAAAATGCCAAGTTTGGATGATATTCAATCATCAGAACTCGCTGACGATTGGGATTGGTGCTTTTTAATATCACTTGGTGATGAGGGGGAAAATGCGACTTTCACTCATGTCGGGTCTTTAATTTCGCCCCCCCAGAGGGGTAATTTAATAGGTACAGAGGTTTCTCGCTGCCCAGAAGGAATGCTGTTGAAACAGGCCACTGCCTTTATGCCGCGCGTTCTTGAACTGGGAGTTCCGGTGAGTATTGGAGGAGAGTGCGAAGATGGCGGTGACAAGCTTTTATATCGCAGCACACTGATGCCACTTTCGTCTGATGATGTTTTCGTCGACGGTCTGTTTGGTGGCGCAAATTGTCGTAAAGTTACAAACGGATAACAGGGCAAAGAAACTAGATGTCGCAGGCTGTTTCATTTGAAGTAGATACATATCAGAACAATAGGTGGGTGTTAGAGTGCGTCTTAGATGATAAGGATATGGCGCTCTCTACTGCAAAGAGATTGTATGATAGTAAACGGTTTTCTGCTGTGCGCGTCGTGCAGGAAACATATGACGATGCGAGTAATTCAAGTCGTGAACGTGTAATTTTTGAAACAACAGTTGCTGATCGAGATAATCGCGCTGCACAGCAAAAGAAATCTGATGTTGCCAAAAAAGAGGTGGTTGACCGTTCAGAACGTCATTCGCTACGTAAAAGGCCTAAAAAAGAAGAACCAGCTAAGAAAAAACCAAGTATTTGGACAATGGTTTTTTTGTTAGTCGGAATACTTGCCGTTGGCGTTTTTGCACTGTTGTATCTTAAGAGCTTATAGATGACAGCAGCTTTTATGGTTTGCGTATAATACTTGTAAAAGTATAGGCGATAATCTTACAGGGAAGATCTGTGCAAACCTTTGATTGGTTTTATGATCTTCCCTGCTGATAACATCGTTTTTGTTAGACTTTATTTTAAGTTTCAGCTTTTAACTTCAATCCCAGTGTATGGTGTATTCGGCCGGGTCTGGGCGTTTGCGCTCTTTAACTTCTCGCTCGACGCTTCCAATGTATAAAAATCCAACAACATTCATATTTTCTGCGAGGCCAAGGCCTGCTTTTACTGTTGGATCATAAGCCGCATTCCCGGTTAACCAGATCGCACCGTAATCCCGTTCATGTGCTGCAAGGAGAATATTCTGAGCTGCAGCTCCGGCAGAAAGGACCCGTTCGTTTTGGGGAACGCCGGGTTTCTCATCTGTCATAACAGAGCAAACAACGATGACAAGAGGCGCCAATAAAGGGCGGCTACCTTCTTTTTCTAGTTGTTCTGTTGTTGCATCAGGATTTCGTACCTTAAGGGCTTCGACAAAAAGGTTTGAAAGTTTTTTGCGGGCTTCTCCTTCAATAACGATGAAGCGCCAAGGTCTTAACCATCCGTGATCAGGTGCAGTGACCGCAGCTTGAAGCATAAAGTCAATATCATTTTTACTCGGGGCGGGTTCGACCATCCATTGTGTGACGATGGATTTACGGGACAAAAGGAACGACAAGTGATTCTCCTAAATAGATTTCATACCGTCATAGTTCAAATAGGGCTTAACTTCACCTTATTTCTATTCGCTCTAATGGGAAGGCATAGATTTTAGTACATTAATCTATTTGCAATCAATTATCATTTACACTATGTATTGTTTAGCGGATGAAAATCATTCTCAACGGCGAGAGATAAATGTACGTTTGTATTTGTAATGGCTTTACTGAAAAAGATGTTAAGAACGCTGTTGGTCTCGGCGCATCTTCGGTTGCTGGCGTTTATAAGTCTATGGATTGCTCTCCCCAGTGTGGAAAATGTGGGTGTGACATTAAGAATATGCTTGATGAAGAAAAAAGCATGTCTGCGCATTTTGGCAAGATGAAGCATCTGGCCGCCGAATAATTTTTCGACTTCATTTGTATTTTCACAATCGTATCTTCGGATATTCGAGAGTAAAACACAGCATCTTTCTTGCCCATTTTAACCTTTGAATTCTTCCCTGAATTTGTGGTTTTTCTCCTTATACTCCTTCCTGTGTTATTCGTTTATTTTATGTTCGCGCTTAATTGATTTCTAACAGGGTCATAGTGGTTGCTGTTATGGATTGTTCCTAATATGGTTAGGAAAATTAGGTTTTGGCTTTGTTTTGTGCATGGTGCAGGCCGTGAATAAATGTTCTCAGTGAGGGGTTATGAAAAACGTACAGGTAAACGCGATACATCTGAAAGACTATATCGCGCCATCTTTTTTGGTAAATCATGTTGATTTGGAGTTTATTCTTGAACCAAAGAAGACAATCGTAACCTCTTGGTTGAAACTTACGCGTAATCCAGATGTCGGTGGGCCTTTAGTTCTCGACGGTGATGAACTAAGATTGCTGTCTATCAAGGTAGATGGCAAACTTTTGGAAACTTCAAAGTACGCGCAAGATAATTCTTCACTCACTGTTGATGGATTACCAGATACTTGCGTTCTTGAAATTAAAACTGAAATTGATCCCGCACTAAATACCCAACTGGAAGGGTTGTATTTGTCTGGGGGTAATTTTTGCACGCAGTGTGAAGCGGAAGGTTTTCGGCGGATAACCTTTTATCCAGATCGCCCCGATGTTATGGCGACATACACCGTTACCATGCATGCTGATCTGAAAAGCCATCCTGTATTGCTCTCTAATGGCAACCTCATCGATCAGGGCGTTGGCAAGAATGGTAAGCACTGGGCCCGCTGGCATGATCCTTTTCCAAAGCCTTGTTATCTTTTTGCTCTGGTTGCTGGCGACCTTGCTTGTTATGAGGACAGCTATCACTCGGGCTCTGGCCAGGATGTGGCTCTTAAAATCTTTGTCGAGCATGGCAATGAAGATAAATGTGCCTATGCCATGGATGCGCTTAAAAGGTCAATGCGCTGGGATGAAGAACGTTTTGGTTTGGAATATGACCTGAGTATTTTCAATATCGTGGCGGTAAGTGATTTCAATATGGGGGCAATGGAAAACAAAAGCCTCAATATTTTTAACTCTAAGTGTGTCCTCGCCAGCTCTGATACGGCGACGGATCTGGAGTTTGAGCGTATCGAAGCCATCGTTGCTCACGAATATTTCCACAACTGGACGGGTAATCGGGTTACGTGTCGCGACTGGTTTCAATTGAGCCTGAAAGAGGGCCTGACAGTTTACAGGGATCAGGAATTTACCTCTGACATGCGCTCTGCACCTGTAAAGCGTATTCAGGATGTTCGCACCCTTCGTGCGCGGCAGTTCCCGGAAGACGCAGGGCCTTTGTCACACCCCATTCGCCCGGAAACGTACATTGAAATTAATAACTTTTATACAGCGACCATTTACGAAAAAGGTGCCGAAGTCATCCGTATGATGCAGGAAATTCTGGGTCGTGACGGTTTTAGAAAAGGTGTCGATCTCTATTTCGAACGCCACGACAATCAAGCTGTTACTTGCGAAGATTTTGTTGTCGCAATGGAAGATGCCAATGATGTCGATCTCAAACATTTTCGACTTTGGTACAGTCAGGCGGGCACTCCCGAGGTGGACACGACCTGGTCGTATGATGAGGTGAATAAAAGTTTTACCCTGAACCTTACTCAATACACACCCGTTGCTCATGGTCAGGAAGGCAAACGTCCCCTGCATATCCCAATGACAGTCGGGTTGGTTGGTCGTGATGGCAAGGATCTTCCTTTGATCCTCGAGGGTGAGGAGGGGAAGCAAGGCGAAACAAGCAAAACCTTGCGCTTTGACCAAGAACAGCAATCCTTTACCTTTATTTCTGTTGATCAATGTCCTGTACCATCAATCAATAGAAATTTCTCAAGCCCGATAAAACTTTCAACAACCTATAGCGATGATGACCTGCGTTTTCTGATGGAAAATGACAGCGATGCTTTCAGCCGTTGGGATGCTTCTCAAAATTACGCGACACGTTTGGTGCTGAGGATGGTGAAAACAATTCAAGAGGGGACTGAGCTTGAGTATGATTCCAACTATGCGCAGGCATTAGCACGTAATATCGCGGATGAAACACTGGATCCGGCTTTCCTTGCTCAAATGCTTAGTTTGCCTTCGATTGATTATGTTGCGGAGCAAATGCAAGTTGCGGACTTTGCCGCTGTAGATCAAGCCCGGACTTTTTTAAAGGCTGGAATTGCGCGAGAACTCTACGAACAATTCCTGGAACTTTACATGTGCGGTAAGGAAAATACCGCTTATAGCCCAGACGCGGTTTCTGCCGGCAAGCGGGCTATTCGAAATGTTGCTCTAGGGTTTTTAGGTACTCTTAAGAATGATCCTAAGGGCTTAGATCTGATTGTGGGACAGTACGAAGTATCGGATAATATGACCGACCGTATGGCTGCGCTAACACTTTTGGCAAGTATGGAGGGAGAGGTCGGTGAGAAGGCGCTCAAATCTTTTGAACAACGCTACTCTCATGATACTCTGGTCATGGATAAATGGTTTGCTGTTCAGGCGATATCCAAAATCCCCGATACGCTTGGTCAGGTAAAAAATCTTCTGACACATCCGGCTTTTTCTTATAAAAACCCAAATAAAGTACGGGCGTTAATTGGCTCATTTACGGGAGCAAATCCGGCAAAATTCCACGCGGATAACGGGGAGGGTTATCGGTTTCTGGCTGATAGCATAATTCATCTTAACGGTATTAACCCACAAGTTGCCTCAAGGCTTCTCTCGCCTCTTGGTGGGTGGCGACGTATGGATGGTAATCATCAAAAAATGATGAAAGCAGAGCTACAGAGAATTCTGGATACAGAAAATCTATCTAAGGATGTCTTTGAAGTTGCTTCAAAATCACTGGCTCGATAAGGTTCGATAAATACATTACTGAGTAAAACTTCTCAGCAAAATTTTGTAACAAAGCCCGCGAATGTACGGGCTTTGTTATTTTATTAGGGTTTCACGGCAATCACCAAGGCGGTCCTGCCAACCCAAGGTGACAAGCTCTGGGGTATTTTTTTCTTCTTCTGGATAACCGATACAGCAATAGGCAACTAGGGCCCATTCTTCTGGTACTTCCAAGGTTGTTTTTACGGCTTCGGCATCAATAATGGACACCCAACCAAGGCCAATGCCTTTTGCCCGGGCAGCGAGCCAGAGGGTGTGAACAGATAGAACGGCGGAATAGCGGAGCATTTCCGGCATGGATTGATGACCAAGACCGTGGCCCTGATCGGTTTCTTCATGGGCAAAGACTGCGAGCTGAACGGGAGCTTTGTCCATCCCGGATAGTTTTAGATTGGCGTAGAGTTGCGCGCGTTCTCCGTTATATCCTTTGAGAGCTTCGGTATTTGTTTTTTCAAAATTATCCCGAATGGCTTTTCTGTTTTTGGCACTTTCGACCAAAACATAACGCCAAGGTTGGCTGTTACCTACCGAGGGAGCCAAACAAGCAAGGTCGAGGAGTTCATCTAAGATACCGTCTGGCAAGGGATCTGTTTTGAAACTGCGAACATCTCGACGCCACTCCAAAAGTTCGGTGAGCTTATTGCAAAAGTTATCATTGAAATCTGGAGACTCTGATTTACTCATTATGCTTGATGCCATTAGTCATTTATTGTTTTTTTTGAACTTGCATGGTGAATTTGCATGGAAAGCTCAGTGCTGTCGATTGTTTTATTGATAATTGACTTGCATGAAATTGCGTTCAAAGGGAAAACATCAATGAATAGTTGGTGTACTGCCCTTGCCTGAAGAGTGAAAGATCTAGCCATGTCGCAAATCCCTAGTCCTCTTACTAATAGCTTTGTTCTTGGCGGAGCGCGTTCAGGGAAAAGTGGCTATGCCGAACAACTGGTGGAAAGCCAGCCCGGGGACTATCTTTACATAGCCACTGCGCGGGTATGGGATAGTGAGATGGAAGATCGAATTGTAGAACACAAGCGCCGCCGCGACGGGCGCTGGAGTACCTACGAAGAACCTCTTGAATTGGTGCAGTGTTTAAGGACTGCTGCCCGACCTGGGGCAACAATTCTGGTGGATTGTCTCACACTTTGGGTGACTAATTTGATGATGGAGGGAAGAGATCCTGACGTGGAAGGTGCACAATTGGTCGCGTCTTTGTCGGAACTGGAATGTCCCGTTGTGTTAGTTTCCAATGAGGTTGGATTGGGAATCGTGCCCATGGATAAAATGTCCAGAGATTTTCGGGATTATGCTGGGCGCTTACACCAGCGAATTGCGGCCGCTGTTCCATCTGTCATATTTATGGTTTCAGGGTTGCCGATGCAGGTCAAACCTGCGACCGCACAGTCTATTTAATAGAGTCTAATTTAATTAAGATAACGCAGGATTTAAATCGTAATGTCTCAAGTTAAAAAAATTCCAGCAACAGTGATTACAGGTTTTCTTGGTGCGGGTAAGACAAGTACCATTCAGCATCTTTTAAAAACAGCTGGTGGCAAGCGGCTTGCTCTCATCATTAATGAATTTGGTGATCTCGGTGTCGATAGCGATATTGTAAAGGGCTGTGGTATCGAAGGCTGTGAGGACGATGATATCCTGGAACTCGCAAATGGTTGTATTTGCTGTACTGTCGCGGATGATTTCGTACCGACGATGGAGAAACTGCTAAACCGTGAGACACCACCAGATCATATTATCATTGAGACTTCCGGTTTGGCATTGCCAAAGCCTTTGGTGAAAGCCTTCAATTGGCCAGAAATCCGTACCCGTGTAACTGTAGATGGTGTGATTACTTTGGTCGATGGTCGCGCTGTTGCTGACGGTTTATTTGCAACCAATCCAGAAATCATCGAGCAGCATCGTTTGGCCGATGAAAATCTGGATCATGAAAGTCCTCTCGAAGAGCTTTTTGAAGAACAACTTGCCTGTGCTGATATGGTTGTAATCAACAAAACCGATCTTCTTGAAGAAGGCGACATGGATAAGGTATTGGCTGCCGTTCGCAAGCAAATCCGGCCACAGGTGAAAATAGTCAAGATTGCTCACGGTGAAATCAGTGCTTCTGTTTTGTTGGGGCTGGAATCCGCTGCGGAAGATGATTTGGACTCTCGCCATTCTCACCACGATGATGGTCATGAACATGATCACGATGATTTTGAGAGCTTTGCTGTTGAGTTCGGTGAAATTGCAGATCCAGATGCCTTAGTGGCGAAGCTGCTCCCTATTGTCGCCGCACATGATATCTTGCGTGTGAAAGGATTTGCAGCTGTGACCGACAAGGATATGCGCCTTGTTATTCAAGGGGTAGGTAGCCGTTTCCAACATTACTATGATCAGGAATGGTCTGAAAATACTGAGCGTAAAACTCGCCTTGTAGTGATCGGTGATCATGATATGGATGAGGCTGCTATTCGAGCTGCGATTACAGCTTAATTTACTGAAGGATAAGGGCCGGTGTGTGCGTACACCGGCCTTTGAGTTATCAAAGGGCTAGAACGCTAATAGCCAGAAATTAAGAGATAGACCTCATGCATCTGTTACAAGCACAACCGGGTGCAATCGCCGATGGTTCAGAAGCAATTGATCTTGGGCAGACACCAGGCGATATTGTCATTGTTTCTGCGGCGGACACAGAACTTGCCAGCTTAGTTCAAGCACGTCAGGTGATCGGGGGTGATTACCCAAGCCTGCGCTTGGCAAATTTGATGCAGTTATCTCACAATATGTCCGTTGATCTCTATATTGATGATATTATTTCAGAGGCCAAGATCGTTGTCGCCAGAATACTTGGCGGTGCAGGGTATTGGCCTTATGGTGTTGAACAACTTCGGGCGACTTGTCAGCAAAAGAAAATACCATTGGTTCTGTTGCCTGGAGATGACAAGCCTGACGCAGAACTCGCAGCACATTCGTCGGTTTCGGACGAGGCCTATCTGCGAATTTGGCAGTATTTTATTCATGGTGGACCGGATAATTCTCGTAATTTACTTTGTTATATTTCTACGCTGATTGAGCATAGTCTTGAGTGGGTTGAGCCAAAACCACTTTTGAAATCAGGTATATATTGGCCCGGACAGGATAATCCTGATCTCGGATGCTTAAAAAAAGAATGGATCGATGGCGCGCCAGTTGCAGCCATTGTTTTTTATAGTGCTCTTTTGCAATCAGCGAATCTTGCGCCCGTAGATGCACTTATAAAATCCTTAAGTGCAAAGGGCATTAATCCTCTTCCGCTATTTTGTTCCTCTTTGAAAGAGCCTGTTGCGGCAGGAATGGTGAGCACGCTTCTCTCAAGGGCGAATGCGGGTGTTATTCTTAACGCGACGGGGTTTGCAATTTCCACTCCAGGAGCGGCGCGAAAAGAAACACCCTTTGATGTCGTCGATGCGCCGATCCTCCAGGTTATCTTTTCCGGGGGGAACGAAGCGGGGTGGCGTGAAGGCCTAAACGGTCTATCTGCACGAGATATCGCCATGAACGTTGCCCTTCCCGAAGTGGACGGGCGTGTTCTCTCCCGGGCGGTGTCGTTTAAATCTGAAGCACGGTACGACGACGTTACTCAAAGCTCTGTTGTCAGCTATCAGGAAGTGCCGGATCGGATCGACTTTGTTGCGGAGCTTGCGGCGGGGTGGTTGAAGTTACGTAATACAAAGGCGTCTGAGCGAAAAGTTGCCTTGATCATGGCCAACTATCCTAACCGGGATGGTCGGATGGGCAATGGCGTGGGGCTGGATACGCCAGCTGGTACTATTCAGGTGCTTAAGGCGATGGCACGTGAGGGCTATGACGTTGCCGATATACCTGAAGATGGTAATGCATTGGTCGAACGAATGGCAGAGGGGCCAACCAACGCAGCAGTAGATGGACGTATCATACGGTCAACGATACCCCGCGACGCTTATCAGCGGTTCTGGGAAGGATTGCCCGAAGCCGTTAAGAGCTCCATTGAAGATCGCTGGGGTGCACCGGAAACCGATCCTTTTTTCATGCCAGAACAATCGGCTTTTGCTGTATCAGCCTTTCATTGTGGAAAGGTTATTGTCGGCTTGCAGCCTGCACGGGGATATAACATTAACCCCGTCGATACCTACCATTCACCTGATTTGGTGCCGCCACACGGTTATTTGGCTTTTTATGCCTGGTTACGTCAGGAAGAAAAAGTCGATGCGATCGTTCATATGGGCAAGCATGGAAACATGGAGTGGTTGCCGGGTAAATCTCTGGCTTTGTCCGAAGAGTGTATTCCCGAAGCGGTTTTCGGCCCGATGCCACACCTTTATCCCTTCATTGTAAATGATCCAGGAGAAGGTACACAGGCGAAAAGACGTTCCCAAGCCGTCATCATAGATCATCTGACCCCGCCGCTTACGCGCGCTGAATCCTACGGTCCGTTGGCCGATCTGGAACAGCTTTGTGATGAATATTATGAAGCCGCTGGTGTCGACCCCAGACGCTTAAAAGTATTGCGCGATGAAATCCTCAAATTAACTCAGCGCATTGGCCTGGATAAAGATTGCGGCATTATCGAAGATGATGATGAAGACGCAGCGCTTTCCAAACTTGATAATTATCTCTGTGAATTAAAAGAGATGCAGATCAGGGATGGTTTGCATATCTTTGGCCTCGCGCCAGAGGGACGATTGCTGGACGATTTACTTGTTGCACTAACAAGATTACCCCGTGGCGAGGGGAAGGGCGGTGATGCTTCGTTGATTCGCTCGCTAGCCAAAGATTTAAATTTTCCAATCGACTTTGATCCTCTGGATTGCCGTTTCGGTGATAAGTGGGATGGGCCGAAGCCAGAAGTTTTAACTGCCGAAGGTAGTTGGCGAACGATGGGGGATACCGTCGAACGTCTCGAAATCCTGGCGCAAAAACTGGTATCAGGTGAGCGGGAAGTTGGTAGCGCGTGGCCTGAAACCGCTGCTGTGATTAATGAGATCCACGAGAAAGTGGGGCCTGTTGTTCAATCTTGCGGGGATGAGGAAATCAAAGGCACCCTTCGAGGCCTCAATGGACAGTTTGTTGAGCCGGGACCATCAGGAGCGCCAACGCGTGGTCGACCAGATGTTTTGCCCACCGGACGTAATTTTTACTCGGTTGATTCCAGAGTGGTGCCAACACCCGCAGCCTGGACGTTGGGTTGGAAATCCGCAAACTTGATGATTGAACGGTATCGTCAGGAAAATGGAGCATGGCCCAAACGTATGGCACTCTCAGCTTGGGGAACATCCAATATGCGTACAGGCGGTGATGATATTGCTCAAGGTTTGGCCCTTATGGGAGTACAACCTAAATGGGAGCCAACATCACGACGGGTGGTTGGTTTTGAGGTCTTGCCGCTCTCTGTTCTGGATCGCCCCCGTGTGGATGTGACCCTTCGGGTTTCTGGTTTCTTTAGGGATGCTTTTCCGGCTCAAATTGATCTGTTTGATTCAGCTGCACGGGCCGTTGCCGCGCTCGATGATGAAATAGAAAAAATGAACCCCTTGGCTGCGCGCGTAAGGGCTGACAAGCAAGAATTAATAGCAAAAGGTTTGGATGAGAAGTTGGCCTCTCAACGTGCGGGGTACCGTGTTTTTGGCTCAAAACCCGGTGCTTATGGTGCTGGCCTTCAGGCATTGATCGATGAACGTGGTTGGGAAAATGAAGCGGACCTCGCTAAGGCTTATATTGCCTGGGGTGGATACGCCTATGGCAGCGGTAGTGGTGGGGAAGCAGAACACGGCTTGTTTGAAAGCAGATTACGAGATGTCGAGGCCGTGGTTCATAATCAGGATAACCGCGAGCATGATCTTCTTGATTCGGATGATTACTATCAATTCGAAGGTGGTATTACAGCGGCTGTACGACATCTATCTGGTGATCAACCTGTTGTGTATCATAACGATCACTCTCGTCCTGAAAGTCCACAAATCCGTACATTGAAAGAAGAGATCGCTCGTGTTGTTCGGGCACGGGTCGTCAATCCTAAATGGATAGATGGGGTACGCCGACACGGCTACAAAGGTGCATTTGAGATGGCGGCGACCGTTGATTATCTTTTTGCCTTTGCAGCGACGGCAAAAGTGGTTGAAGATCATCACTTTGATGCCGTCTTTGATGCCTACCTTAACGATGCTGAGGTTCGAGAGTTTTTAGAACAAAATAACCCTGCGGCGTTACGTGAAATGGCGGAACGTTTAATTGAGGCGCAGGATAGAGATTTATGGAAAGCACGGTCAAATTCTGCCCGTGCGTTACTGGAAGAGTTAGCCACAGGTTAAGTTAAGCAAACAGGTAAGTAATTTAAATACGACTTGGGAGAGTATTGATGAGCGAAGCAGAAAAAGACCAAGCCGCCGCAGACTTTGATCGGGCGAATGAGAAATCACGAAAACGCAAAGCTGCCCGTGATAAAATGTTGTCGAGCAAGGTGAATGAAAAAGGCTTGCTTATTGTTCATACCGGTAAAGGTAAAGGAAAGTCGACAGCGGCTTTTGGTTTGGCGACGCGCGCTGTGGGTAACGGCATGAAAATTGGCGTTGTCCAGTTTGTGAAAGGTAAATGGGAAACTGGTGAAAAATATGTTCTCGAAAAATTCCCTGAACAAGTAGATATGTATGCTCTCGGGGAAGGTTTTACTTGGGATACTCAAGATCGCGGCCGAGATATAGCGGCTGCAGAAAAGGCCTGGGCAAAATCAAAAGAAATGATTGATGCTTGCCGTGGTGATGACCCCAAATATAATATGATTGTTTTGGATGAACTCAATATTACTTTACGGTACGACCATCTTAATCTTGAGGAGGTTATTGATTTCCTCGAGGATAAACCGGAAGATCTCCACATCGTTGTTACTGGGCGTAATGCCAAAGAAGAAATGATCGAAATTGCAGACCTTGTCACAGAAATGACTTTGGTGAAGCACCCCTTCCGCGATCAAAATATTAAAGCACAGCGCGGTATTGAATTTTAAGTTCTTCGCATAAGAGATCTGAATTTTGGTGAAGAATTGTAAAGGGCGGTTATTCCGCCCTTTACCTGTTTAAAGGACAGGTTCGGGGTTACCTTTTTCATGACGATAGGCCCAATGTAGGGCTAATTCTTTAACTTTTTCATATTTCTTAAACGACGCGCCCCAAATGAAGTATTCTTCAAAACAAAGCTTTAGATTTGTGCCTGAAAGTCTTATTCTATCAGTGTCATAATTACCTTCAAAATCGAGTGTTTTGAAGAGATTCGGAGTTGTTTTATGTTTATTATTCCCGGTAAGCACCAGGAGCAGGGCTTGTCATATAATCCTTTCAAAGCGTGTGTTCTGCCACGACCGATCGCCTGGATTTCCACTCAATCGGCTGAAGGAATATGTAATCTCGCTCCCTATAGCTTTTTCAATGCTTTTTCAGATGATCCTGCGATTATCGGGGTGGGTATTGCCCCTGATAGTCGGGAAGAAGGTGTAAAGGATACGTTACAGAATATTTTGGAAACTAAAGAGTTTGTTTTTAATCTGGTGTCCTGGGAACAGCGCACGGCCATGAATGAAAGCTCGAAACCTGCGCCGGCTGACGTGGATGAATTTGAGGCTGCTGGCTTGGAAAAGTTATCGTGTAACTTCATTAAACCATATCGGGTCAAGGGGGCACCTGTCCACTTTGAGTGCAAGCTCTTTAAAACCGTTGATCTTCCTGAGAATGATGCGGGGGAACACTACACTTTGGTGTTGGGCGAGGTTCTCGGAATACACATTGAAGAAGCGTATTTAACCGATGGTATGGTCGATGCCACCAAGATGCAGCCATTAGCGCGGTTGGGGTATCAAGATTATGCAGTGGTCAAGGAAGTGGTTCAGCTGGTCCGACCAACGGCTTGAAAAGCGCCGTCGTTAATTTGAGGATCTGGGGGAAATATTTTTGGAATTACTAATTGAACAGGTCCAGCTTGATCGCATCGACCTATTTTATGTGTTGGTTTGTGGTCTTATAGCGGGGCTGTGCCGTGGCTTTGCTGGATTTGGACTATCTGCTCTGATTGTGACATCCATGACCCTTGTGCTCTTGCCAAAAGAGGTTGTGCCAATAGCTCTCTTGCTTGAGATGTTGTCGAGCCTTGTTATGGCTAGAATGACTTGGTCGGCGATCCACTGGTCTTTATTGCGATGGTTGCTTGTCGGTGCTGCGATTGGTGTGCCGCTGGGCGTTTTACTACTGAAATTTGTGCCCGCAGATCCTCTCCGGATTATTATTTCTATTGCAGTATTAACAGCAAGTTTGGTGCTGTTTTTTGGGCGCCATTTTCGATTAAAAGAAAGTACTCCAAAAAATCTTTCTGTTGGACTGATATCTGGTGTCGCTAATGGTGCGGCGTCTCTTGGTGGCTTACCTGTTGCGATATACATGATGGCTGCAGCTCTCCCCGCTGAAGCGGTTAGGGCAACATTGAATCTTTATTTTCTGTTTCTTGATGCTTATGGCACAGGCGCATTGTTTTTTGCCGGGCTCGTGGATCAGGTAACACTTGCACGTTCGGTTCTTTTGATTGTCCCTGTTATATTTGGCATATACGTCGGCAATAAAATCTTTCAACGTAGTTCTGCTACCCACTATCGTTACGTGGTTTTAACACTTTTGATGGCGTTGTCGATCAGTGGTTTGGTGAAGTCGTTTATATAAAACGCTGAACTGCATCTGGAATGAAAAATAAGATTCCCAAAGCTCCGAGCATCCAAATACCTGCACAGATGTAAAGCTTCAAGGCTTGATAAACGTCTCTTGAGGTCAGATCGCTTCGTCCGCCTTCACCCATCCAAGGATCATCCACTGTATATCCTGGATAGGTCCTTGGTCCTGCGAGGGCAAAGCCGAGGGCGCCTGCTACGGCGGCTTCTTGCCAGCCAGCATTCGGAGAGCGATGTTGTCCTGCATCTCGCAGCATGACTTTTAAACCTCGTATACAAGACGCTCCTGGTACAAATAGAGCCGCAAGAACATAAAACAATCCAGCCAGCCTAGCGGGGATCAGGTTGACGAGATCATCTAGTCGGGCTGCAAATTTTCCAAAGGCTTCATAGCGGTCGTTTCTATGACCGATCATGCTATCCAATGTATTGATGGCCTTATAGGCACAAAGTCCGGGGAGGCCGAAAAGGGTGAACCAAAAAACGGGGGCCACCACACCATCTGAAAAGTTCTCTGCCATGCTTTCTATAGCAGCACGGCAAATTCCGGCTTCGTTCAAACTTTCGGGATCGCGGCCAACGAGGTGGCTAATGGCTGCACGCCCTTCAGTTAAGCCATGGGCTAACTCTTTGGCAACATTAGCGACTGCTGTGCCCAATCCGCGATAGGCAATCAGGCTGGATGCAAGAATGGATTCGATGATCCAGCCATGAGAGACTTGCCCCAACGTACGCGAGAGTATAAGACCGAGAGCAGAGGTCAAAGAGATGATGCTAAGTGTTAAAACAGCGCCAAGAAAGATCTTCGTGATACGGATGTCTTTTGAGCGATTTAACCAGGTTTCACCAAGCTCTATGGCTTTGCCGATCACGACGACGGGGTGAGGGATATAGCGATATAACCAAGCCGGATCACCGATCACAATATCGATAAGAATTGCGGTGATCAGCGTTAGGATTGGTAAAAAAAGCGGTTCTTGGACCAAATACGACATCAACATGGCGCGAGAATGTTAGTACTCTTGTTACAGGTCAAGTACTCGTATGCGAGATTGTGTATAAAGACTATCATAGTAACGCCGCTCTGTTGCTAAAAATATATGGATGAGGTGAGTATAATGGCCGAGAATGGTCCTAAAATTGGTGTAATGGTTTGTGGACATGGCAGCCGTGATGAAGGCGCCGTTCATGAGTTTGCCTCTGTTGCTCGTGGTATTCGTGAGCGCTTGCCTCAATATGAAGTTGATAGCGGTTTTCTGGAGTTTGCGACCCCGATTATACGTACAGGGTTGGATAATCTCCGTGAATCAGGTCACGATTTGGTATTGGCGATTCCTGGGATGCTTTTCGCAGCAGGCCATGCCAAAAATGATATTCCTTCTGTTCTTCGCACCTATGAGGCCCAAAATCCAGGTATGAAGATTGAGTACGGTCGTGAGTTGGGTATTGATACGAAGCTTATCAAAGCGGCTGCTGCGCGCATTCAAGAAGCTGTTGATGTTGCCAATAAAACTATTGGAGAAATGCCACTTAGCGAAACCATGTTGATGGTGGTTGGTCGCGGTGCATCTGATCCGGATGCCAATTCCAACGTGAATAAAGTTATGCGCCTTCTTTGGGAAGGTTTCGGCTTTGGCTGGGGCGAAGTTTGTTATTCTGGGGTGACCTTCCCATTGGTTGAACCCGGTTTAGAACATGCATCCAAACTAGGATATAAGCGTATTATCGTTTTCCCATATTTCCTGTTCACAGGGATTTTGGTGAAACGAATTTATGATTACACCGATGTGGTTGCTGAACGTCACCCTGAAATTGATTTTGTAAAAGCACCCTATCTTTCTGATCACCCTCAGGTTCTTGATGCTTTTGCTGATAGGGTACAAGAAATTCTCGACGGCGAGAATGTTATGAACTGCAAACTCTGCAAATACAGGGAGCAGGTTCTTGGGTTTGAGGCTGAAATTGGCTTACCACAAGAAAGCCATCACCATCACGTTGAAGGTATCGGTACAGGTGATGCGAAAGCTCATGACCACAGCCATGATCACAGCCATGACCACAGCCATTCTCACGATCATGGTCATGGACATTCGCATGATGATCATCATCACCATCCTTATCCACACGCGGACCACCCGCTTGGTCCGGTAACGATGGCTAAGGACGAATCCAACTCTTAAAAGCAGTATGACGGGATGCTCCATGACGGTTGAATATGATTACATTCGAGATCCACAAGAGATCTACCGCCAATCTTTTGCACAGATAAAAGCTGCTGCTGATTTTGGGTCGATGCCTGCTGATATTGCTGATATTGCTGTGCGTGTTATTCATGCCTGCGGTATGCCTGAAGCCGTAGATGAATTGGCGTGGAGTAATGATGTTGCTATCAAAGGTCGCGAAGCTTTAAAGGCGGGAGCAAAGATTATTGTCGACTGTCGGATGGCACGCGATGGTATTATTCGCAACCGTTTGCCCGCCGATAATGAAATCCTCTGCCCACTGATTGATGCGCGTGTTCCCGAGATTGCAAAAGAAATTGGTAATACCCGATCTGCCGCCGCTGTAGAATTGTGGAAAGAGCATCTGGAAGGCGCTGTTGTTGTTATCGGTAACGCGCCCACGGCTTTGTTCAGGCTTCTTGAGGTTCTGCATGCCGGTGCACCGAAGCCCGCAGCGATACTCGGATTTCCGGTGGGGTTTGTCGGTGCTGCGGAATCAAAGGAAGCGTTGATTGAAGCGGACATTGGTGTGCCCTTTATGACTTTACGAGGACGCCGGGGTGGTTCCGCGATCGCGTCGGCGGCTTTAAATGCTGTGGCAAAGGATAACCAATGAGTGATACTGCCTGGCTGACAATACTTGGTATCGGAGAAGAAGGGCTAGATAGTCTGACGCCTGTTGCGCGGTCTCTTCTTGATCAAGCGACTGTGTTGGTAGGTGGTGAACGTCATCTCTCTATGTTTAGTTTTTCAAAAGATGATAAACGCGAACAGATCGTTTGGGGAACGCCTTTTTCTGCAATGGTGGACAAAATTTTAGCACGTCGCGGTGAAAAAATTTGTATTCTCGCCTCAGGTGATCCCATGTGCTTTGGCGTAGGGGCGACTTTTGCGAAGCGGCTGCCACCCGAAGAAATGTATGTGGTTCCGGGAATTTCATCTTATTCTTTGGCATGTGCTCGTCTTGGGTGGGCGATGATGGATGTGGATCTGTTCACGTTACATGGACGCCCTCTAAGTTTGATGCATAGTCACATTCAGCCGGACGCTCGATTGTTGATGCTCAGCGAGAATGCAAAAACCCCAAATGAGGTCGCCGATCTTTTAACTGACCGTGGTTTTGGTGATAGCAAGATTACAGTGCTTGAGCATATGGGCGGAACCAAAGAGCGTATCGTTGAAGGCGTTGCCTATTGCTGGAGTCATCCTGTTGGCGCTGATCTCAATACCATTGCGGTGGAATGTATCCCAACTCACAGAGCTGATGTTCTCCCCGTCACGCCAGGCTTGCCAGATGATGCCTTTGTGCATGACGGGCAATTGACCAAGAGGATTATCCGAAGTGCTACTTTGGCAGCGCTTGTGCCCTTGCCGGGGCAAATGCTTTGGGATCTTGGCGCTGGTTGCGGATCAGTCTCGATTGAATGGATGCGTTCTGCACGCGGGGCAAAAGCTATAGCAGTAGAGCGCCAACCAGATCGGGTGTCGATGATCGCGGCTAATGCGCAAGCACTCGGGACGCCGTATCTTTCCATCAAAGAGAAAACCATTCCCGAAGCTTTGGATGAATTCGCAAAAGAAGGCGATCGCCCTGATGCTATTTTTGTCGGTGGTGGCGCAACATCGGACGATTTGTTTGATCGGTGTTGGGCAGTTTTGAAACCGGGTGGTCGCTTTGTGGCAAATGTTGTAACGCTTGAAGGTGAGAGCAAACTTTCTGAATGGCATAAAAAAGTAGGTGGAGAGCTGAACCGGATTTCGGTAAGCCATGCTTCTCCTATTGGGCCTTATCATGGCTGGCGGCCAGCCATGCCTGTAACACAGTATGTAGTGACGAAAAGATATGACGGGTAAATTATACGGTGTCGGGATTGGTCCCGGTGATCCTGAACTTTTGACTTTAAAAGCTCTGCGTTTGATCCAAGGTGCTCCGGTCCTTGCCTACCCAGCACCTGATGTTGGCGATAGCTTGGCACGTTCCATTGTGGCCGAGCATCTTCCCGGCGGGCAGACTGAATATCCTATCCGTATTCCGATGGTGACCGAACGTTTCCCGGCACAGGATGTTTATGACAAAGCGGCCAAGGATATCGCCGAGTTTCTTGATGCGGGTCAGGACGTCGTTGTTCTTTGCGAGGGTGATCCCTTCTTCTATGGCTCTTTCATGTACTTGTTTGGGCGCATGATGGAAGGTTACGAAGTTGAAGTCGTTCCCGGCGTTTCTTCTCTTATGGCCTGTTCTGCTATGGTTGGTGCTCCTTTAGCGGCGCGTAATGATGTCATGACCATCATCCCCGGGCCCGTTGACGCCGATATTATGAAGCAACGCCTGCGCAACGTGCAGGCCGCAGCGATCATCAAGGTTGGTCGCCATTTTGAGAAAATCCGAAACATTCTCGAAGAACTGGATCTGGTTGACTGCGCCCGTTATGTGGAACGCGCGACCATGGAAAATCAGAAAGTTATGCCGCTAAGCGAAGTTGGCGATGCCAAAGCGCCTTATTTTTCAATGATATTGGTCCACAAACGTGGTGAGGCCTGGACACTGTAATGACCCAAAAATTTGATCACTCTCCCGCCTTTGTTGCTCTCACTGCAGAAGGCGCCAAACTTGCCACCAGACTTCGTGACGCCTTTGGTGCTGGTGAAGTTCATGGTCGCACTGGACGTGTTGAAGGCGTGGACGTCTCCTTTGATGAAACTATCACCCATCTCCAATCCTTGTTCCGAGAAGGTCGCGCGATCGTCGGTATCTGTGCTGCTGGTGTTTTGATCCGCGGCTTGTCACCTTTACTAGCTGATAAACGTGCCGAGCCTCCTGTTCTTGCTGTTGCTGAAAACGGCTCTGCCGTGGTGCCTCTTTTGGGTGGCCATCACGGGGCCAATGATTTGGCAAAGGTCTTGAGCGAAAAGCTTGAAGTATCAGCCTCGATCACAACGGCTTCCGATAATCGCTTTGGCATCGCGCTCGATAATCCTCCTGCGGGTTGGAAGCTTGGTAATCCTGGTGATTACAAAGATTTTATCGCGGCGGTATTGGCTGGAGCGTCAGTCAAACTGAACGGCGAAGCCGAATGGGTAAAAGCGGGTAATCTACCGATTTCTGATAATGGTGCGTTGACCCTTACGGTCACTGAAAAAGCCGTTGCAGGTTCCAAGACCGAACTTGTTCTCCACCCTGCGACCCTTTCTCTGGGCGTTGGTTGTGAACGCAATGCCGACGCACAAGAGCTATCAACACTGGTTCATGAAACATTGAAGATTGAAGGCCTGTCGCCTAAAGCTGTTGCGGGCGTTTTCTCCATTGATGTGAAGGCAGACGAAACCGCGGTTCAAGCGCTTGCGGCTGAACTGGATGTGCCCGCGCGTTTCTTTGCTGCGGCGGAACTTGAAGAACAAACACCGCGTTTAAAAACACCATCAGACATCGTCTTTGCAGAAGTCGGTTGTCATGGTGTGTCCGAAGGATCTGCGCTGACAGCAGTTGGTTCAGAGGGCAAGCTTCTCGTTGCCAAAAACAAATCCAAACGTGCGACCTGTGCGATTGGTCAATCGTCGAATGTCATTGAAACATCTACTTTGGGTCAAGCACGCGGAAAGCTCTTCGTTGTTGGTCTTGGCCCCGGTGATCAGTGTTGGCGTGCGCCGGAAGTTGATCGTGTTGTCCGCGGTGTGACTGATCTCGTTGGTTACCATCTCTATCTTGATTTGCTCGGCCCGCTGGCAGAAGGAAAAGACCGCCACGGGTATGAATTGGGCGAAGAAGAAATGCGTGTTCGTATCGCATTAAACCTTGCTGCCGAGGGTCGTTCCGTGGCGCTGGTTTGCTCCGGTGATCCCGGTATTTATGCCATGGCGGCGTTGACTTTTGAGCTTCTTGATCGGGGTGAACGCGCGGACTGGAACCGGGTGGATATCAAAGTCACGCCGGGAATTTCTGCCCTGCAAGGTGCATCTGCGCGTATTGGTGCACCCCTTGGCCATGATTTCTGTACCATCTCACTGTCTGATCTTCTGACCCCTTGGGAAGCGATTGAAAAGCGCCTTAACGCTGCCGCTCAAGGCGACTTCGTTATTGCGTTCTATAATCCAGTATCCCGTCGTCGGACCAAACAGTTGGCAACAGCCGTAGAAATTTTGCTCCAGCACCGCCCGGCGGATACGCCTGTTATGCTAGGTCGTAACTTGGGCCGTGAAGGCGAAAGCATGACGGTGTTGCGTCTTGATGAGTTGACGCCGGATCAGGTTGATATGTTGACCGTAGTTCTAGTGGGATCTTCGACGTCTCGTAAGATTGAAAAATCAGACGGCACCTGCTGGGTTTACACCCCGCGCGGCTATGAAAAAAAAGCGCACCTCTACGAGAATTTCGATGAGACCGGCGAAGTAAAACAAATTAACGAGGAAACCGCAGCATGACCGTTTATTTTATTGGTGCCGGACCTGGCGCGCCTGATCTCATCACCATCCGTGGCCGAGATCTGATCGCGAAAAGCCCTGTTTGTCTCTATGCCGGATCTTTGGTGCCCGAAGGTGTTATCGACTTTGCACCCGAAGGAGCATTGATCAAAGACACCGCGCCGATGAATCTGGACGAGATCATTGATGATATGATCGAAGCTCACAAGCAAGGCAAAGACGTTGCCCGTGTTCACTCTGGTGATCCGTGTCTCTATGGGTCGGTTGCCGAGCAAATGCGTCGCCTTGATCAGCACGGCATCGATTACGAAGTTGTGCCGGGTGTTTCTGCCTATGCTGCCGCATCAGCTGTAATCCAGAAAGAGCTGACCCTGCCAGAAGTCAGCCAGTCCATCATCCTGACCCGGACCTCTATGAAGTCCTCAGGTATGCCCAACAATGAAGACCTCGATACCTTCGGAAAATCTGGTGCAACGCTTGCGATCCATCTCTCCGTACGTAACCTGAAACACGTACAGGAAACTCTGATCCCGCATTACGGTGAAGATTGTCCTGTAGTTATAGCTTACCGCGTGACCTGGCCCGATGAGTTAATCATTCGCTGTACCTTGAAAGACGTCCGTGAAAAGGCACGCGAAGCCAAAATTACTCGTACGGCCTTGATTCTTGTTGGGCACGTACTGGCAGATGACAAAGACTTTATCGACAGTAAACTTTATGACCCTGATTTCGTTCACGTCCTACGTCTCGGCAAAAACAAGAAAAAAGCCGCCGAAGTAGAACGCGTTGCAAACATTCCCGGCGGCCTCGACTGACAATTATCAGGATTAAGTTTGGAACTGAGTATAAGAGAGGCCCTTGTGCCTCTCTTTTTTTTGTACAAAAATAAAGACTTAAGGTGAACATAAAAAATAATTGAACCTTGTGCTGTTGTGCCCCGGCTAATCCTTCAAGAGCAGCAATTTGCTGTAAGTAGATTTAACTTGAGGTGACAGTAATGAAGACGATTAAAAATCTTGTTCTGACAACAAGTGTTCTGGCAATTACAGCTGCGGCTTTGAACCCTGCGGCCTATGCAAACTCTCCTCGGAATAACTCCGATTACATTGAAGATGTGACCTTGTCGGTGGACGGGATCAATCTCAATATGATTGAGTTGAAAAACATGTCTTCTTCTAAGTTAGTGAATAAGGCCAATATTCAACCCGTAAACAGCGTTATGAATATTCCCCTGAAAGGTTTTGTCCAGTGCATCAAGGATAAGAAAATCGATTTTAGCAAAGCAACAATGTATTTCGGTTCAGCTCATCGGCAGGGGAACAAAATTGTTCCTGTTAACGCGATTTATGAAGATAACTATCATCCGACTTTCAAAGGCTGGACAGGGCTTCTTGGTGGCTGGATTGCCGAGGCTGGAAATTATCAACCTTTTGAGGTTCCGTTGGCGAACATAAAAAACGGTCATCCTACTGTGCGCGTTGACCCGGTTGAAGAATTCAACAAGAAGTTGGAAGACTATGTAAAGGGGGGAGGAACCGAGTTGGAGTTTCTCAGAGAAGACCAGTTATTCAGCGTGCCGCGGCTTGTAACCCTTGCTGGTTATTGCAGTAAAGGGGCTGTTCATAAGGGCGGATATGCAACGACAATGGTTCCGATCAGCATAAAATATAAGGGAGATCCTGATCTGGTGAAACCTTCCCCAGCTCAGGTTTCAAAAAATAATTTTGCCGCAAAGTTTGCACTAACTGAAACGAAGGTTTCACCGCACGTCAAAAATTATGTAGGGCAATGTCCTGTTGATCTTGGCTTTCGGTTAACTTTTAAGGCACAGGGCAAGGGTACAGTTAAGTACCGGATGGTTAATGAAGGGGGTGCAAAAGGTCCTATCAATACTGTGAGCTTTAATAACGATGGTCTAAAGACCATTGACTTTACAAGACACATCTCAGAGCCAAAGGGTGGAAAACTGGGTAAGTTGGCTATTGAAAATCCACAACAAGCTGGGAATTTAAATAATTTCGAAGTGGCGGCGAGCGACAAAAAGCATGGCTCTTGGAAAGTAGAAGTTGTTGAACCAGCTAATGGTAATTCCGATGAAAGTTTTTACAGCTGGAAATGTAAAGCAGAACCTAAATTCAAAGGAGTCGGAACTTTTACGCAACCGCCAGAAAAAGTGAAAATCAATAAGATAAAAGCCATGCCTGTAGATCCGAAACCTGAACCCAAACCGATTATGAAGCTACAAGGAACGTTACCAGCTAACTGACGTAAGTAAGCTGATCGTTATATCCAAAAGGAGAGACGTTGGATTTCGTCTCTCCTTTTTTATGGTCTTCGAGTTTTGCTTTCCAGTAACCATAATAATGTCATTTTTAATATGTACCTGATTAATTATGGAGAAATGTTTTATGATTTAATTAAAAGGCGGAATACAAAGTTTCTATTTGATGTCATAAACAAATTGGTGCCGACGAAAGAAATATGATTTTTCGATTTCTCCTGCACTCTTTTATTATTCTATTACTTACGGCGGTTACACAGATCGGCGGGGTGGCCTATATGGGGGCAATAGGTCTCACGCGGTTCATTCCAAGGATCGCAAAATGCAGTATCATTTATCGGGCAGTCCTTTTTCTCGGTCTTTATGCTGGCTTGTGGAGTGTGGCTTTATTTGTTGCACCACAATTTGGCCGGGTTGCTCTGCCTTGCCATAGTGTAGATACTTCACAGATTATGGTTCAGTCGCCGCTTTATTGTGCGATGAACAGGCAGTATGTCAGCCCGGAGCTGTTCGAGACCGGAAATGCGTTGGCCGCCTACATGAATACAGAATACCCAGACACGCAGACAATGGCGCTGGATGCCAATTTTCCGTTTTTTGATGGATTTCCTTTGTTGCCGCACTTATCACACGACGATGGGCGCAAGCTGGATATCGCTTTTTATTATCGAACGGAAAATGGTAAATACGCTTTAGGAAAAACCAAATCTCCTATTGGCTATTGGGCGTTCGAACAGCCGCGTGCGGGCTCTTTTCAACCTTGTGCAAGGCACAAAGATATCTTGAGTTTACGTTGGAGTATGGAGTGGTTTCAGCTTTTTCTCAAGGATTATAGACTTGATGAAACCCGAGCCTCAGCAGCTTTGAGCTGGCTGTCGACGCACGGGAAAAAGCATGGTGTGTCGAAGGTTCTTATTGAACCTCATCTTGTGCAACGTCTTGGATATTCAGGGAAGAACATTCGTTTTCAAGGTTGCCAGGCAGCTAGGCATGATGATCACATTCATCTGCAAATCAATTGACGCTTAGATTTGAGTAGATATTTATGACCTCTCTGTTTTGTGAAAGGAAGGGGTGATAATTTGTTTTTACTAAATCGATATATTCTTCAAAGTGGTGGGTGCATAAACTCAGGTTGGTTATGAGAAGAGTATAATTCATGTTTTCAGTAAATATTTTCAAAATGGAGTTTTGTTGATGCTTACTCGGAGGTTTTTTTTAGTTGTTGGTGCTTTATTTGGTTTAAGGGCAATTGTTCCTTTGAACGTCTTGGCATCAGAGCCTATGATTTATTCTAACTCGGCAACGGGGATTGCGATCAATGGGTTTGATCCTGTGGCTTACTTTACTGATGGTAAACCTGTAGAGGGGATGGCAGAGTTTTCGGCTCAATGGAAAGAAGCAACGTGGCATTTTTCATCTAAAGAAAACCGTGCAGTATTTTTAGCTACACCAGAAAAATATGCGCCGCAATATGGGGGGTATTGTGCTTTTGCCATGAGCTATGATGCCTTTGCTACAACCGTACCGGAAGCCTGGTCTATTGAAGATGGGAAGCTCTATCTTAATTTTTCAAAAGGTGTGCGAGGTGATTGGCTTAGAGATAAACAAGAACACATTATTAGCGCCAATGATAACTGGGCTGCAAAATTCTAAGAGTAGTTGATACCGATACCTATCTGATTGATAAACTTGAGCATGATTTTTCTCATGTGAAAATTTTGAGCTTAAATCACGGCAGCAGAAAACACTGATAAAATCAGAAGTATAGCAAATGAGATATTTATATTTCGGCTGATGCGTGGTCGCTTTAATAAGGGCGTTAGGGCTGCGCCGATAAAAAGCCAACTGATATTCACGGTACAGATAACGATTAACAACACACTCGATTTTAAAATGCTATCAAGTAAGAGATCGTCAGTGACAAGGACAAAACTAGAGAATAGAGCTGCAATTGCTGCGTATGCCTTGGGGTTAAGTAATGAGAGGATCGTTCCTTCAATCCATTCTGGTGCCTTTCCGGTATTTGAATCTTTGGTTAATGGAGGGGCTGTTGAAATTCTGTAAGCAAGATAGAAGAAATAAATTCCGGCTATAACTGTAATAATTGGTGAAGCACCGGGTATGGTTAAAAGTAGTCCAGATACGCCTGATCCCGTAATGATGATGACCAATACCATCCCAATGTTGAGCCCACCCATATAACGTAATCCGCGTTGTTTCCCAAAGGATGCACCTACAGCGGCAAGACTAAGCGTGTTCGGCCCAGGGCTTCCCGTGAGAGCAAAAGCTGCGAGGATAAAGCCGAGTATTGTCTCCAAGAACATCATTCTCTTTTCGGGAATATATAGTTTTAAGGAAAATGAGGTATTGAAAAATCTGGATGGTAAATGAATTGATTAGTTTATTAAACTATCAGACACGTTCGTTACGCCATAAGATGCTACAATTTCGTCATAACGTCCTGAGTTTTTTAATTCTTTCAGAGCAATGTTGAAACTGTCGCAAACATCTTGCCTCAAAAATACCGATTGAAACCGGCTGGGAGGAAATATTTCGTGATAGGTGACTTCTGGAGCTTTTTTGATTGTTTTCAGAACTTCGGGACTACGGTTAAACCATTGAAAGATAAATTGATCTGCGATCACGACTTCGACTCTTTTTGAGAAAAGTAGCTTGTTCTGACTACTCTGGTCACCGATTTCCTTATAAAGTTTATTGCCATGTGTCATCTGTCTATAGTCTTCGCCAAGATAGTTGCGGGCGTTTTGGAACGCCATAATAGTTCTACCCTTCAGATCTTTTATACTGTCGATCTGGATATTATTCGACGAGAGGGTGATGGCATAGTTCCAATAGGTGATATGAGTGTTTGTATAGCAACCAGGCAGGTCTGTTAAGCCAGTGGACATTATGCCATCGACCTGGCCGGATCGGAGTTCTGCAAGAGTACGGGCGAGAGGAACATATCTCGGGACCATTTCATGGCCTGCTAAAGCAAGAGTTTCCTTAAGAATATCGTATTCTATACCCCGAGCTTCGTCCCTTATAACATAAGGAGGAATCCAAAGACCAACGGCTATCTTTAGTTTGTCAGCAAAAACTTCTGAACTGAAAAATAACAATATGAGGCTAAGGAGGTATTTTTTCATTACTGGTACTACGATCTATAACTAAATTTATCTGACTGGTATTATAAGGGAGCAATTATATAAAATTCCTTAAATTGAGAATCGTCGATAGGTTAGCCCTTGGGGGGTATTCAGCTTATGGTTGATGTTAGAAGTTTTTATTCTTTAAAAATAGATCTCTTAATCTGAAGAAAAATCTGAATATGTCGACATCATTTTTTAATTGGTAAAGCCAGTTCTTGTCCTTCGCCGAAGAAGCAGATAAAACCTCAAGAAATGATGGTGTTTTAGTGTGGTAGCAAGGGCGCGAAACAAGTAATGCATTGGTGGAAAAATCCTCATTCGGTCCGCGGACCCCTTATTGTAACTGTTGGTTTGATCCTGATGGTGGGGTTTCTTATTACCAATATTTTGAGCTACCAAATCTCAAAAAATAGTCTTCGGAAAGCCCTCATTAACAATGAACTCCCCTTAACCAGTAATAATATTTATTCTGAGATTCAGCAGGATTTATTGCAGCCTGTTTTTGTGGCTTCGCTGATGGCCAATGATATATTTGTCAAAGACTGGTTGCTTGACGGTGAACGTGATGTTGAAAAAATCGCTCAATATCTTGATGAAATTCGTAATAAGTATGGGCTTTTTACCAGTTTTCTGGTTTCTGAAAAAACAAGAAATTATTATCATTTTAAAGGACTTACCCAATCTGTTTCCGAAACAGATGAAAATGATCAATGGTTCTTTCGCGTTAGAGAGAACAAGCTGCCTTATGAATTGAACGTGGATCATAATGAAGCTCAGGGGAATACGACGACCATTTTTATCAACCATAAAATATTTGGTTATGACGATCAATTCTTGGCTGCTATTGGCGTTGGTTTGAAACTGGACACTGTAGCCGGGATAGTTGAGCGGTATGAAAAAAGTTTTGGACGTAACGTATATTTCGTTGATGAAAATGGGAAAATACTTGTGCGCTCTCTTGGAGCTACGATAACCGAGGAAAGTATTGTCACAGCTGGTGGCATATCCAAAATTTCGGCTGACATCATGGCTGATAAACGTGGAGTTTATGAGTATAAGCGTGATGGGGAAGTAATGTTGCTTAATACGCGTTACATTCCAGAACTTGGATGGCGGGTTATTGTTGAGCAAGAAGAAGCTCAAGCATTGAGTGCTATCCGAAATGGCTTAATGACTAATACTATTATTGGTGTCGCAGTCATTCTAGTTACTCTTTTTGTTGTTTTTTATGCGCTGAAAGCCTTCCACTCACGTCTAGAGATGATGGTTTTGGAGGCTAAAATGTCTCAACGGCAGCAGGAAAAACAAGCATCAGAATTAGCTGAATTAGCCGAGCAGGGCGCTATCCTCAACAAACAACTCAAATACGAAGTTGGCGTGAAGAACCGATTTTTCTCGATTATTTCCCATGACTTGAAAAGTCCCTTCACTTCTTTACTTGGTATGACCCATCTGATGGCCCAGATGTCAGCGAATATGAACAAAGACAAATTGGTTGAGTATGCGCAAGATGTGAACAAGACCGGAAATAGAGTTTTTGACCTTCTCCAAAATTTGTTGGAGTGGTCACGATTGCAGATGATGGAAAATACCATGGAGAAAGAAATTGTCTCTTTGGAAAAAATTACACAAGAGAATCTAGATATCCTTGCGCCTATTGCTTTAGACAAGGGGGTCACATTAATAAATACGGTTGGTGACCTCGAAGTTTTTTGCGATAGGAACATGGTCTTAACAGTTTTGCGAAACCTGATAGCCAATGCACTAAAGTTTTCCCGCTCTGGTGGTTCGGTAGAAATCTTTGCTGTACCCAAGGGGAATATGATTGAGGTCATGGTGTCAGATACGGGGATTGGTATGAGCGCAGAAAGAATGGCTAAAATTTTTGCGTTGGATGAAAAAACATCAACTGATGGCACTGCAGGAGAGCAGGGAACAGGTTTAGGGCTTCCGCTTTGTTATGATTTGGTTGCGCGTAATGGCGGCGAAATTTGGGTTGAAAGTACTCTTGGAAAAGGCTCTGTATTTCATTTCCTTTTACCGGCCGAATACTTGGAAATGAGTGGTTAATTCGACGTAATTTGATAATTCAGGCAGAGATTAGTTTTTGCAAGGATGTGATTATAAACTCTGAAAACAACCGGGCACGAGTGGGTTGATAACGATCATCCGCACGCAGTAAATAAAGATTGAAAGCCTCAAATTCTGCATCTTGGATAAGAGGAACAAGTAGGCCTTCGCTCATCTCGTTACGAATGATAAAGTCTGGTAAGTAGCCAATACCTGAGCCAGATAGAAGGGCGTCCTTAATCAAGGGACTACTATTGACGGAAAGATGAATGTTCGGTCGGACCTTAATCTCTTCCTCGCCCTGTTTGAAATTCCATTGATCTGGTTCTGAAAACCAGCTGTAAACCAGACATTGATGTTTTGATAAGTCGTCCAGCTTATTCGGCGTTCCATGTTCTTTTAGATAAGTTGGAGAGGCGCAGAGAATACGTTGTATGGTTCCAAGGTTTCGAACGAGTATACGACTGTCTTTCAGATCCTTGGTGATGCGGAAGACAAAGTCAAAATCTTCACTTTGCAAGTCAACAAAACGATCATTTACGGCGACATCAAGTTTGATTTTTGGATAAAGTTTCCCAAACTCGGCCAAGATATGCCCCATGCCGTAGATCGCCAGAATTTGAGGAACAGCAATTTTGATTTTACCGTTTGGAATCTGGGTCTCGTCACTTAACCGTTCTTTTAACCCCTGAAGCTCTTCCATCACCCTTCCGGTTGAATCGTAACATATCTGACCCGCTTCAGTTAGCCTAAGATGTCTGGTTGATCGGATGAAAAGGGTTGATCCAAGTGAGGTCTCAAGCTTTTCAACGTTCTTGGCTGTCCACGCGACTGATATTCTAAGCTCCTTTGCTGCGCGAGTGAAGTTGCCGGTTTCAACCACCTTTTTAAAAATCCGCATGCATTCAACAATATTGATCCCGGTCATTTTTATTCCTAAATGAATTGCTGAATTAGTTTACATATTTTGCCATATATACATATGAATTGGAAATACTACATAACTTCCCTCAAGAGAAATTATTGTTTGATCTATACGGACAAGACTCTGAATTGAATTTACAAAGGAAGTTATGATGACACCGACAAAACTATTTGAACCCCAAAAATTGGGAAAAATTACTCTCTCTAACCGTTTGCTTGTGGCTCCCTTAACCCGGACCAGTGCTGAGGCAGATGGACGTGTTGGTCCTTTAATGACGAGCTATTACACAAATTTTGCCAAGGGGGGATTTGGGGCGGTTATTACGGAAGGCACCTATACCGATCAGGCCTATAGCCAGTGTTATGTTAATCAGCCAGGTATCACATCCGTTGCGCAACAGGAGAGCTGGCGACCCGTGGTGGAAGGGGTGAAGTCTCATGGATCTAAAATCATCATGCAACTGATGCATGGTGGTGCCTTGTCCCAGTGCAACATCTATAAAACGGAAACCTGCGGGCCTTCTGCGGTTTTACCCAAAGGCACCCAGATGACTGTCTATCGGGGGCTGGGCAAATATAAGTTGCCTAAAGAAATCACAAGGTTTGAAATTGAACAAGCTATCGAGGGTTTTGTATTGTCAGCACGACGGGCAAAGGAGGCCGGATTTGATGGCGTTGAGATCCACGGGGCCAATGGTTATCTACTGGATCAATTTTTGACCAACTACACCAACAACCGCACGGATAGCTATGGTGGCTCCGTTGCCGCAAGGGTGCGACTGGCCAAGGAGATCGCTGTGGCGGTTCGCGGGGAAGTTGGATCAGATTTTGTTGTGGGCTTGCGGATTTCTCAGGGCAAGGTCAATGACTTTGAACACAAATGGACTGGGGGTATTGATGATGCCAAGATTATTTTTGGCGCTTTGTCCGATATTGGTCTCGACTATATCCACACCACTGAATTTGAAGCGGACCAACCTGCTTTCGGAAAGGGAGAGACCCTGTCTGCCCTAGCCAAGAGATTTTCAGTATTGCCCGTTATCGCCAATGGATCGTTACACGAAGCTAACCGGGCTGCTGCTTTGCTGGAAAGTGGGGGCGCAGATTTTGTTTCCCTTGGTCGCGGGGCCATCGCAAACAGCAACTGGCCGAACCTAACCCGCGAGAACTTGTTGCCCAGAGATTTTGATCCTGAAATATTGACCCCGTTTGCCGATTTGAATAATGCACAAATGTTTGAAGAAAAAGTGCGGGCGTAATCCAATATTTCCAAGGGGGCCTAGTCATCGGGTTCGTGGAATTCGGTGTCCAGGTCTTCTATTTTTTCGGCCATATATTTTTGGGCGTCTGCGATACCTTGATTGTATTGTGAAGGTCCAATCTTCTTGAGCATGAAGTTCACAATTTCCTCAGCGCGGAACGCACTCATGTTTTCGTCAAACTCTGAATAGAAAAAATTAACGAGGTCTTGGGCGATTTCAGCTTTTCGTTCGTCATCAAGTTTTATGCGCATTGAGTTGGTCTCGACTAAAGGGGAGGGACAAGGTTTTATAAATTCTGTCAAGTCGTGATCTTTGAGAAACAGGCTTATTCTAAGCTTTCTTGCTTTCTGGCAATGAGACGTAATGCTCTGAAAATTATCCTTATATTCAGTTACAAAGTTTAATTTTCCCGCTTTTATATAGGAGCCCATTTGTTTGTACTAATTATCAGCGAAGCAATCTTCGGTGAGTGCCCAGTCAAAACGTGGAGAGACAGAAGGATAATATGAAAACAGGGGTGAGACGACATAATGTTATTTTCGTCGTTACTCCCAGTTACCTGTTTGGTTTTGTCATATTTAGAGAAGTGAGCCAATCATGAACTTTGCCAAGGCTCTGAACGATAGAGGATGGAGGCAGCGCTGGACGAGAAATCATAAGGACGGGAATATTGCAAATTCTCGCGGCTTTTAATTTTGCAGCAGTTGCTTCGCCTCCGGAATTTTTACTGACGATCATATTGATCGAATGATTACGAAGGAGTTTAATTTCATTTTTCAGAGAAAAGGGGCCGCGTTCAAATCGGATTTTCAGGTTGTCGGGGAGCGGGTTTATATCAGGGGTTTCAATCATCCGTGCCACATAATGATGTTGAGAGATAGCTGTGAAATTCTGGAGTTCTTTTTGCCCTGTGGTGAGAAAAATGTGGAGAGGTAGTTTTATGTTCCGAATATGATCCAGAGCGGTTTCTATGTTAGGTACTTTGATCCAGTTGTCTACTGGGGTTTCCAACCATTCGGACCGGTTCAGAATGATGTGGGGGAGATACAAGTCCTGACAGCCCTTAAAAGCGTGGGCGGTCATTGTTTCGGCAAAGGGATGAGTTGCATCAATAACAGCTGAAATTTGATTTTTTTTCAGATACTCTTTAAGTCCTTCAATACCTCCAAAGCCACCTATTCGCTCTTGTCCGAAAACCGGTTTACGCTTGGTGGTAACTCCTGCACGAGAAGTGATGATGTCAAAATGAGGATCTTTTGCTAGAAACTCGGCAAGGTTGTTTGCCTCTGTCGTGCCGCCCAGGATGAGAATAGTTTTTTTTGACAAAGAACGGCTCATTATTTTGCGATAGAACTGCGGGCGACAATATTACCGGGACGGTCAATGATTATGACATCAACCTGAGTCTTGCCGTTAAGGATTTTCAAGGCCTCATCTCTTGCAAGGTGAGCTATCTTCTCTGCTAGAGGAATGTTTTCCTCTAGGCAACGAACAAGAACTTGATTGGCCGTGTTTGCAGTTTTGGCTTCTTCAACAACATGTGTTGGAGCATTGAGTTCTTGTAACCGTTCTGCAAGCCAGAACATATCTACCTGACTTCGACCTGAATGCAAATCTCGGTGTCCCATGGCAAGTTTTGTTAGTTTTCCAAAACCTCCGCCAATAGTCAGTCGTGGAACGGGGTGTTCGCGCAGATATTTGAGCATACCACCAGCAAAATCACCCATGTCGAGCATGTCACTGTCTTCCAGTCCATAGAGATCCATGACTGCTTTTTCAGAAGTCGAACCTGTACAGCCAGATACGTGTGAGCGCCCTGTAGCGATGGCGACATCAATGCCCCGGTGGATGGAGTGAATCCAGGATGAGCAGGAAAAGGGTACAACAACACCTGTTGTACCGAGAATCGAAAGTCCACCGAGAATACCAAGGCGCGGATTCCAGGTCTTGGTTGCTAAGGCTTCTCCGTCGGGGATCGATATCTCTATAACGACATCTCCAGTTCCACTGTGTTCTTTAGCGACCTCTGCGATGACCTCTGCCATCATTCTACGAGGAACCGGATTGATTGCAGGTTCTCCTGCTGGAATAGGGAGACCTGGCTTGGTCACCATGCCGACACCTTCGCCAGCGTGAAAGACTATGCCGCTTCCAGGCAGGCCACGACTGACCCGTGAAATTATAGTAGCTCGATGAGTGACATCAGGATCGTCACCTGCATCCTTGACGATAGCGGCCATGGCTGTGGTATCGTTTATTTCTTCCCTGCAAAGAGGAAAAGCAGGTTGCTCTCCTTTTGGCAGAGTTATAGTAACAGGATCGGGAAAGTGGTTGGTTAAAAGAGCTGTATAGGCTGCCTTCGTTGCTGCAGTGGCACAAGCGCCAGTGGTCCAGCCTCTTTTTAATTTTCCTTCGGGTTTTCGAGCCATGATTGCTATATACTAAATTGTTATTTTAAAGTTCGTTTGGCTTAATCTTTAGGGGTTTTCAAATTAACCCCGTAACACAAGTTTTGTTATACCGTAAGAGCGAAGCTACACGAGAAGGACAGTGTGATAAATGGATAAACTGCCTCTAGATCTACCTGAGTTTCAAGCCGGTTGGGTTTGGCTTGTTGGTGGTGGGCCGGGAGACGCGGGTTTGTTGACCCTTTACGCCTTGCATGCTTTGAGATCAGCTGACGTGTTGATTTATGACGCCTTGGTTGGTGATGATGTCCTTAAGCTTGCGAGAGAGGGCTGTGTTCTCGAATATGCAGGTAAGCGCGGGGGTAAACCGTCATCGAAACAGGCGGATATTTCTCAACGTCTGATCCAACTCGCCCGAGAAGGTAAACGGGTCCTACGCTTAAAAGGTGGTGATCCTTTTGTTTTTGGCCGAGGGGGGGAGGAAGCGCTTGCTCTCGTAGCTGGAAATATTCCGTTCCGCGTTGTTCCAGGCATTTCCAGTGGTATTGGGGGACTTGCTTACGCAGGAATTCCCGTAACACACCGCGATTGTAACTCAGCAGTGACATTTCTTACGGGGCATAATGCCAGCGGTATTGTCCCAGATAACATTAACTGGGCCGGGCTTGCACAAGGTTCTCCCGTGATTGTTATTTATATGGCGATTAAGCATTTGGGTGATATTGCGCAAAAATTAATGATAAACGGTCGTTCCGCAGATGAGCCTGTTGGTATTGTCAGCCGGGCATCTACTCCAGCTCAACAAGTACTTGAAACGACGCTGGGAACCTGTGTTGAAGATGTCGCTCGAAGTGGAATTGAGCCGCCAGCTCTTGTTGTCGTAGGGGAAGTCGTTCGGTTGCGTTCAGGATTGGATTGGATGGGGGCCATTGACGGTCGGGTTTTAACATCAGATCCTCTTAATATTAAAGATCAATCGGATAAGGTGGTGAGCGCTTGAATATCGAAGACAGTGACGTGACACAAAATTCCCCTCGGGGTCTTATTATTGCGGCTCCATCGTCTGGAAGCGGCAAAACGACACTCACACTGGCTCTTCTTCGATATTTTAATAACAACAACATACGGGTCGCACCGGTTAAAATTGGACCGGATTATATCGATCCTGCTTATCATGCTGCCGCCGCGGACCGACCTTGTTATAATCTAGATCCCTGGGCGATGCGTAATGAAAGCTTGTCGTCTGTTATTACCCATGCAGGTCAAGGAGCGGACGCCATCCTGGCCGAAGGGGTTATGGGACTTTTTGATGGCGCTGCCGGAGGTGCAGGGTCAACAGCTGCACTTGCCAAAAAAACGGGCTGGCCCATTATTCTGGTCATTGACGTGAAAGGGATGTCAGCCTCTGCTGCAGCAATTTTGCACGGGTTTTCATCTTTTGACCCTGAAATCTCCATTGCTGGTGTGATCTTTAATCGCGTTGGTTCTCTGCGCCATGTTTCTCTTTTGAAAGAAGCGTGTGAACCCTTGGGCATACCAGTACTTGGTTATCTCAAAAGACAGGATGAAATGGTGTTGCCCAATCGGCATCTTGGTCTTGTCCAAGCCGTAGAGCATAAAGAAATTGATCTCTATCTCGACAATGCCGCAGAACAGGTTGGATGGGATGTTGATTGTGAAAAACTCTTGGCATTGGCGAAACCTACATCTCATCCGTCCACAGAACTCACTGCTTTTGTTCCTCCAATTGGACAACGAATTTCCGTAGCACTGGATGTTGCTTTTTCATTTATCTATCCGGCTCTGCTTGAGGGATGGCGCTCGGCAGGGGCTGAGCTTAACTTCTTCTCTCCGCTTGATAATGAAAAGCCAGACCCCAAATCCGATGCAATTTACCTTCCCGGAGGATACCCAGAATTACACGTGGGACAATTGGGCGCTAATTTACGATTCCTGGTGGGTTTACGGGCTGCGGCTAATAAAAACTCTACGATCTATGGTGAATGTGGTGGGTACATGGTCTTGGGAAAAGGGCTAATAGACGCGCAGGGAGATCATCACGAAATGGCCGGATTACTTCCGGTGGAGACGTCGTTTCTTGTTCGAAAAAGATCACTGGGGTATCGAAAAGTCAAAACACTCGTCGAAAGTCCGCTTGGCCCAAAAGGGCAGAGCTATCGCGCACACGAATTTCATTATTCTACGGTTGTGAACAGCGAGGGAAATCGACGCCTTTTTGATGTTACGGATGCCAGTGATGATGATATCGGGCAGGTTGGATGTCAAAACGGGTCTGTTATTGGTTCCTATATCCATTTGATTGATAAGGCATAAAAAGAAACTTGGTACTCCTCTCGAAGCTGTGTTGCCGTAAAATAGAGTAAATCTGCTATACTCTTGTAAAAGTAGTTAATTAGGCTGTCTTTTTATAGAGGTTTATAAAAACGACGTGAATAGAGAACGTTTCCACAGTTCAGCACAGTGTTTACCTTCTCCCCAATCTTTTCCTATGATTAGAGGGACGGTTGGTCGGTATCTTGCTCGCCCTTGGTTTGATGCTTTGGCTTTGCGTCTTGTTGTAAACTATCTCTTTCCCCTGAACAGAGCGCTTCAAACTTCGATTGTGTGTAAAGGAGATGCAGAGGGTTTTGAAAATGAATTGGAACTCAAACACGCCCTCCCAAAAAGTTGTGATGATGCTTTGACAGAAATATGTATCAGGCATTATGTGGCAAAATCGGCTTTTGAACGTTGGAAAGTCGTTATGTTTGGCGATGGTTTAAGCATTGCAGGGAGAATTTTTGCAGAACTTCGTCGGCAGGAAACATCGCAGCGGTTGTTGGAATCTGCCTTGATGTTTAAGGATGTACGTAAGCTTATTGAACCGATAAAATGGGACCTCCCCACACCAAAAGAATTTCATCAACATTACGATGGTCATTCAGATGATCCGGCAAAAATTTATTCTATGCCGAAAAAGATACCATTGTTTCATATGTCCCACTCGATCCACGGCGTCTATGGCCGAGAATATTGGCTTCGTTATCAATCGTTTTTCGGTGGAGAAAACTGGGTTCGTTGTTTTGAGCCTCTAAGAGGGCTTGAACCCTCGGCACCGACGTTGATATTTCTACAAGGTCTCGGTGTTGAGCAAGATTGTTTTCAAGATCGGGAAGATCCTGTATGTGCTTTGACGGAAGCAGGTTTTCGAGTATTACGTATTCAACAACCAGGGCACGGTTTTAGGAAAACGCCTGGCAGGTTTGCTGGGGAAGAAATATTTTCTCGGGGACCAATCGGCCTTGTCGATACTTTTCAACAATGGATCTCAGATATAGCGAGCCTTGTTCATTGGACACGTACGCAAAGGGGAGGTGCTGTCGTCCTGGGTGGGGTAAGTTTGGGAGCTTTGACCAGCCAACTCTATTCAAGCGTTTCCTGGGATTGGCCTGACAAGTTAAAGCCGGATGGTTTATTGCTAATAGGAACCAGTGGTAACGTCCTGGATGTCTTACGTAAAAGCTGTTTGACTGAGGGGGTCGGGTTACCAGAAAAATTAGATGAATTAGGCTGGCAGGAGGCAGATTTCCTCCGCTGTTCTCCTTTGGTTCAGCCGTCGGGGTATTCTGTTGTACCTCCAGATAAAATTATTTTCATGTTGGGGCAAGCCGATAACTTGATGCCGTATAAAGGGGGGCTGGAGCTTGCAGATCGTTGGCGCGTTCCTCCTGAAAACAGATTTTTAAGAAATGGAAAAGGGCATTTTTCTCTTTTGATTGATCTTATCCGGGATCCCATTGTCTTACGCCGGTTGGCAGAAATTACAAAGATCGACTAATTTTGAAGAGAACCATGCAGAGGACACAAGGGTGCCGTGTCTTGTCGGGCATTAACATTAATACGATTATCTGATATCGTATGTGAAAATTTTAACTGATTATAATCTGGATATAGCACAGTAAGTGATGCAGGGCTTGATTGTATCGGCTGATAGACTTACATAGGCCGTTATATCAAGACGAGATGATGCACGTTCCTTTGTAATTTTACCAAGGACGAAAATATATACGAGATAGCTGAACCATGAATTCTCTTGGCATAGATAAAGAGCCCAAAGATACACGTGTTGTTGTCGCCATGTCCGGTGGTGTCGATAGCTCTGTTGTTGCGTGTATGTTGAAAGAGGAAGGTTACGACGTTATTGGTGTAACTCTTCAGCTTTATGATCATGGGATTGCGCTTGAGAAAAAAGGTGCTTGTTGCGCCGGGCAAGATATTTACGACGCGCGTACTGTTGCAGATCGTTATGGTTTTCCACATTATATTCTTGATTACGAATCTCGGTTTAAACAGGACGTAATGGAAGACTTTGCTGATAGTTATATGCGTGGTGAAACTCCTATTCCCTGTGTTAAATGTAACCAAAAAGTAAAATTCAAGGACATGCTGGCCATGGCAAAAGATCTTGGCGCCGATGTTATGGCGACGGGACATTATGTTCAGCGTAAAGAAGGCCCCAATGGTCCTGAACTACACAAGGCCTTTGATGACACAAAAGATCAGACCTATTTTCTGTTTACGACGACAGAAGCGCAGCTAGATTTTCTTCGTTTTCCTTTGGGCGGACTGCCCAAAACTGAAACACGAAAAATAGCAGAACGCATGGGGCTTTCTGTTGCTGATAAGCCCGACAGTCAGGATATTTGTTTTGTTCCGGATGGATCTTATGCAAGGGTCGTAGAACGCTTGCGCCCAGGTGCTCTTGATAAAGGTGATATCGTCCATATGGATGGGACAGTTTTGGGGCAACACGATGGTATTATCAACTATACCGTTGGTCAGCGTCGAGGTATCGGTGTCGGAGGGACAGCCGATCCGATATATGTTATCCGCCTTGATGCAGTGAAAAAGCAGGTTATTGTCGGTCCAAAAGAAGCTCTTTCTCGCGATGTTGTCATGGTGAACGAACTAAATTGGCTGGCAGAACCAATGACTGATGGTGGTCGAGAAGTTACACTAAAGCTTCGTTCTGCCTCAAAGCCGACTAAAGCAACAGTTTATCCTGAAGGGCAGGGACTTGGAATGGGGGGCGCCCGTGTTGTCTTGCACGAACCGCTCTTTGGTATTTCTCCAGGTCAGGCTGCGGTCTTTTATGATGGAGAACGCGTTCTTGGGGGGGGGTGGATTGTTTCAACTGAAAAACAAGCCTCAGATATCCATTCAGAAAATGTCTCTGAAGATAATGTTAATGCTTTGGGTATCGCTTAAGATAAGATAAATCTTTCTGGATTTGAATAAGTGTTCCTGCTATGTTCTGAGCGATTTCCTGTCTTAATCATTCAGAAGCCTTTGCCATGCTCCCGCAGATTACAAACTCTCAAGCGCGCAAGCTGTTTATGCAACGACAGGGGCTCTGTGATAATCCAGCAGTAAAGCAAGATAAAACCGGTTTGCTCAATTTGATTGAGCGGATGGGGTTCGTTCAGGTTGATAGTATCAATACGGTGGAGCGAGCCCATCATATGATCCTTTTTTCCCGCAATCAGACCTATCAGAAAAATAATTTTTCAAGTTTATTGGAAACTGACCGAACACTGTTTGAAAATTGGACGCATGATGCATCAGTAATCCCAACCGCCTTCTACCCCTTCTGGCAACATCGCTTTATCCGTACAGAAGAACAGTTGCTTGCGCGTTGGCGTAAATGGCGGCGTGAAGGTTTCGAAGAAAGTTTTGAAGCTATTCTAGAGCATGTCAAAATAAACGGGCCAACAATGTCTCGGGATATGAAAGCCCCGGAAAAAAAATCTGCGGAGAAGAAAAAAAATCAAGGGTGGTGGGATTGGCATCCCTCTAAAACGGCTCTTGAATTCTTATGGCGTACGGGAGCCCTTAGTGTTGATCGCCGCGAAGGCTTTCAGAAGGTTTACGATGTTACCAATCGTGTAATACCGCAAATGTTTCAATCTGATGATATTGATGAAGACCAGTATCTCGATTGGTCTTGTCGCTCAGCTATGGATCGTCTTGGCTTTGCAACAGCGGGAGAACTTGCGGCTTTTTGGGATGGTATAAAACCTGCTGAATCAAAAAAGTGGTGTGAAAAGCATTTGGGTCAAGGGATTGTCGAAGTTGGAGTTCAATCTGCAGATGGCAGTAAACCACGAAGAGTTTACACATATGAGAATGTTTTGGATAAGCTTGATGATCTACCTTCTGTTCCGAAACGGGTTCGTGTTTTAAGCCCTTTTGACCCTTTAATTAGAGACAGAAAACGTACGGAAAGACTTTTTGATTTTTATTACCGGATTGAAGTGTTTGTTCCTGAGGTGAAACGGCAATATGGCTATTACGTTTTTCCGCTTTTAGAAGGTGAGAAGTTGATTGGACGTATCGATATGAAACGCCAAGGGCAATTACTTGTTGTGAAAGGACTTTGGCTTGAACCAAAGGTCAAGGCCTCTAGGGGGCGAATGAAAGCAATTGAAGCTGAATTAGAACGGGTTCGCCGCTTTGTAGGTGTCGAGTACGTACGTTATGAAAACGGATATCTTAAGGATGGCCTTTAGAGAGGATCAATATGATTTAGGCTATTAGTTCTTAATTACTTCATAAAAATACAAACTCTAGTGAATCCACTCTCCGAGTTCAGGGTGATATTCTATCGCATCATTAAACAGCCAGACCATTCGATCACAGAACCACATCTTGCCGATAACCATCGCAAAGCCAAAAAACATTGTTGGCCAAAACAAACCGAAGGAAGCTGTGATTAGTCCGCCGAAAAAACCTAACCCAGCCAGAATGCTGAGGACTTGAGTTTGTGTCCGGTGCATTTCCAATAGTTCTTCTAAACCCTCAAAAGAAACTTCTCTGAGCCAGATCCTCTCACCAAAAGTCACCTGAGAGGCCCAAGAGTCTGTATGCCGAGGTTTGGGGAAAATACGGGGATTAAGATACATCCAGAAAGCAAAGAGGACCACTAAGAAGCTAGCGACAGGCCATCCCCAAGCAGAATGGCTCCATACAGCAGGAAATATGAGCCATCCAGTTGCCATACGAGTCCATACGGAAAGGGGGTGAGAATGGTGTTCCCAAGTATTACGTTTCATGGAGAGCCTGAAGCCCATAGTATTTCTCAACCATTATTTATGTGTAAGGTGAGGGTAATTCTGTGTAAGGCTTTCTTCAAGCTAATGTTTCTTTGGCGTCTAGGATAATATTGAAGGCATAAGGTAGAGGAAATTTAAGAAAAAACCAAAGAGGGTGTCACTCGGCTATTGACAGTTTTGTGTCATGGCATTATCACCCGTCTCACGAAACAAAACCTGAGCGAATCAGGAAGCAGAGAATATCTTTGGCTTATTTTGTTTTTTAGCCTTATGGCGGAGTAGCTCAGCTGGTTAGAGCAGCGGAATCATAATCCGCGTGTCGGGGGTTCAAGTCCCTCCTCCGCTACCAATTCAAAAAAACCTCAGCTTTTTAGCTGGGGTTTTTTTATTTCTTATAAACTTGATACGATGTAGTGCTGAATAATGGGGATTTAAAACTGGTCAAACCAATTTTCTTGACGCATTATCTGCTCACTTATCGAATATTGAACATAAAAATTCTGCGATTGAATTAATTGAGGACATGTTGATGGCATTAGGTATCGGATTTATCGGTCTTGGAATTATGGGTAACAGAATGCTGACAAACATGTCTGCTCATGGTGGATTTGATCTTGTCTGTGGATGGGATCCAGATCAGGCGACTGGTGCTGCCGTAAAACAACAATACTCTTCACTTCAAATTGTCCAAAACGTTAATGAGTTGATTGCTCACTCCAACGTGGACGTGGTCTACATCGCAAGCCCGCCGGCATCCCATAAAGAATATGCCTTGGCGGCGGCGGCGGCGGGTAAGGCCGTCTTTTGTGAAAAGCCTTTAGGTATTGATATTGAGCAAAGTCGGGATCTTGTTAGCGCTTTTGATGATGTTGGACTGCTTAATGCAGTGAATTTTCCTCTCGCTAATTCGCCTGCCGCTGACATGATGAAGGCCGAGGTCGATGCTGGTAATCTCGGGACTGTTATATCTGTTGATATCCGGTTGCACTTTGCCCCTTGGCCGCGGGGATGGCAACACAGTGCCAGTTGGCTTTCTCAACGGACTGAAGGTGGTTTCGTGCGCGAGGTGGGGTCCCACTTTATCTATCTGACAGAACGTTTGTTTGGCTCTTCTGAACTCATTAATGCCTGCACTCTGTATCCCGATGACAATGTTTCTTGTGAGACCAACGTTCAAGCTCAACTTTCCTGTGGGAATGTGCCTGTGTCCTTCTCTGCGAGTGCTGGGGGTGTCGGCCCGGATATTGTTGAATTCACTGTTTGGGGAGATAAAAAATCCTATCGCCTAACGCTATGGGATCAGTTGTTTTCGACCACAGGTGAGAGCTGGCAACGAGAGTTGGTAGATATTGCAGACGCCCGCCAGGAAGGGTATATGCGTACGCTGGATAATATGCTGGCCTGGAAAGAGGGTAAGGATTGTTCCATGGCAAGTTTTGCGCATGCTTTATCTGTACAGGAAAGTGTTGAAGCAATTCTCTCCGGGGACATTTAACCGAACTTTTATCCGCCGTTCGCTCAGGAAAAGGATCAAAATAGATGTCTAAATATTCATTCTACATTGGGCACTTACGCTTTATTGCCAATCGAACAGAGCGAATCAATGATGATGTCGGGCTGATGATGGATATTCTCAATTCTATTGCCAGTCAAATTGAAACACAGGATAAGTTTACCCTTGAAGCCCACGAACTCAGAGCGGGCGGGCGGGCACTCGCAGGTTTGGCTGGTTTTCTTCAAAAACAAATCTTGCCAGAGGTCGTTGCTGCTCAAAACGAATCTGGTGAAAAAGAAGTTCGCTGGGTGATTGATACTTCGATGGCATTTACGTCAAAAGTTTTGATGCATGCTGAAATTAGTAAAGATCAAGAAGCGTTGACATTGGGGTTACCAGACAGCCCTCCTTAAATTTCGGGCCATAACCCAACTCTATATCAAAACTCTTCTTGTGAAAAACATACCGCAGTTTCTTAATAACTAATATCCACAGAAAACAGGGATGAACTGTGAGATATTTGTGTGAAATATCCTTCATAGGTGGCCTCAAAAAAGTCTAAAAGCTATCCTTTTATGGTAACGTTTTGATAGGGTGTTTTACGAGGCGTGCTAGACAGGGATATGGAAGTGGTGTGAAAGAAGAGATAAGGTTTTTATGTCGGTCAGCATTACTATGGGGGGTCATATTTTCCAGTGTCCCTGTCATTGGTAACCTACGCGCCCAAGAGGTTGATATTGATTATTGGGTTTGGGCTGGACAGTCTCATACGGATATTTCCAAGAGTGAACATCACGTGTTAACTCAATGTGAGCAACAAAAGTATCACTGTAGGATCAATAACCCGAGGGTTTTGGTTCGATCCTGGACAGGGGAAAAAGCAAGCTTATCAATAAAACACAATTCACCTCGCCAGTTCGACAAGAGCTCTCTTGTTATTCTTTCATATCGGTTGGAAAATCTGGTTGATGATAAAGAGGTTGGGGCAATTATCCAACGTGATATTAATATCTGGCGGCGTGCCGAAAGGCCCGTCGCCACGATCGAGATTGACTATGATAGTCCATCGGCTGGCCTCGAGGAATACAGACAATGGCTGGTAAAGTTGAAGAGCCGCTTAAGAGGCGGGATGCCTTTGAGTATTACGGGGCTGCCAACATGGTTTGAAGACAATCATAAACAGGCGATTAAGCTTGCTGGATCTGTGAATGAAGTGTCTTTGATGTTTTACCGCCAAGAACGAACACCGATAACGCAGCATTTATTATCGGCAATTCGTAGAGTAAATAACGTTAGATATGCTTTTCTCTGTGACGATAACAGGTGGGAAGCTCTTGTCAGGGAGAGAAAAAAGAATGAGACGTTTCGAATGGCAATTTTCCTTCTCTCTCGTTGTATTGGTGTTGGCGACCCTGATCTCTCATGAGACGAAAGCTGGAGGAGGGGAGCCTTGCCAGCAGCCAATTGTTTCGCGCTATTGTTCATCGACCGAGATTGATTTGCTGACCCCGCAAAAGGGTCGGGCAAAGGTTTTGCTCAAGCAAATTCTTAAAATTTATCGCCCGGAACTATCCCTTGGTTCTGAGATGTGGTCAGAAGACAATGACAACATTGATGAGGTTACTCGATTTTTTAACGCCTTCGATATTCCAGCACTTGCACGGACTGAACTCGGTTATTTGGAAGGGGAAAAACAGGATGAAAAATTCCTGAATGATGTGTTTTTCTCTCACCCCCAATGTTATGCGGGAGGGAGCTTCTCTAACCTTGCTCAATATTATCAGGGGATAGTTAGATCTGGATTAGACCGGGAAACCGTGCGCTATCTTGCCTTTCTAAGGTTATTGTTAGTTCAGGATTGCGTCTTGGATACGGATACTTATATCAGCAGCGAAAAAACTAAAAAACATCTTCAAATAATCAAGGCGGGAGAGGCTAAAGGTTGGTTCGATTATATTGAAGCGGCTGCTTTTTATCACGACGGTTTTTACCCTGAGGCGGCAGATCTCTTTGCAACGATTGCCAGAGAAGAAACAGAAGCAGAAAGAACATCGGGTTGGCTGGTGGAAACGACGCGATACATGGAAATCCTGGCACTCTTTCACAAAGGAAGAGAAGGGCAGGATGATGTTTTCTTGCCCACAGTCTTTAACAGTTTCACAGAAGCTTTTGTGAGCGATTTTCCCAACTCGACATATCGAAAACATGTTGAGGATATGTCGGTGGGAATATGGCTGCATTACGACGAAAGAGAACGTTATTTTAATGAACTGATTAAAATGCTGTCACGTCGGGATGTTTTAAATGACAGGGCTGCTGAACTGGATGACTTGGAAGAACTCTCTATCAATGCCTTATTGGCGAATATTACTGAAATTTCTGAATACCCGATAGAACATGGTAATGGTTTTACCTTGTTGCCCGCGATACTTTCCGGATCGAAAGAGATTTCTAGTCTTTGTGCACAGGTAAGGCACTTACCAAAAAAGACCCCGCAAGAGCTTATTAATTATATTGGAATGAGTTGTGCTTATTTACTCAAAGGGACGATGCCAAATACGTCCGTTTTTGCAGAAACTCCCTTGTACACACATGCCAAGGCATTTGAAGCACAAGCGCTTCTATTGGAAGGAAAGTTAGACGAAGAAACCAGTGTCTTTAAGGAAGTCGCAACGAAATCAGATTTACCTCTCAAGGACTTGCTGGGGCTGCGTAGCCGCCAGTTTGAAGCACGCTTAAAGCACAATGAACCCGCAGCATTCGTTCGTTCAAGTAAACTGGACGGAGCGAAAGTTCCTATGGAGTTGGTGATTATGGACGCTGTTCTTTACGAACAGCTTTCTCGTTATTTTCTGTCTGCGAAAGAACTCGAAGAAAGTCTTGAGATAGAAGCCAATGAACTGTTGAGGTTTTCGCTCATTCGCCCACACCTAGATGAGGCGATGGTTCAGGAAAACTGGAAAGCTGCTAAAGGCCTGTCGGCCTTAATTCAGTGGCAGGATCTCCTCGCAAATAAGACGTTAGAAGCTTCTGATAAATTAACCATCGAGATCCGCAATTATGCTGAGGTAATCGAAGATGTTTTAGCCTTGGCGCACGATAATGCCAACCCAAAGGCTTTGGCTGATGTTGCGTATTTTTTGTATAAAAACCATATCGTACCAAGCTGTGGGTATGAGCGAACAAGCTTGATCCAAGCGTATCTATCTACTTGCGATCCGGAATATTTTGTTCCATCCGATAAGGGGATTGTACGCGTTGGTTCTAAATCATTGAAAGATATCCGGGCTCCGGTTGAAATCTTTTCTGAGGCATTGGAAATTTATAAAAGGAAGACGGGGGGCAAGGCAGAGAAAGCACGATTATTGCGGGTGATGATTTTCTGTGCGAAAGGTGCGAAAAATGTTGCTTATTGTCTGCGGCGGAAAAAAATTCCAAAGGCACATTTCAAGGGTTGGTTTGAAGATCTCAATCTCCATTATCCCTCGAAAGAACGTATTGAATATTGGTTCTATGATTTGCCAGATTATTCAGTGTTCGGTGAAGGTGATGATACATCTGTTGAACAACAATATTGGTATGACGAAGATGCCTACCTTGGGTACCTCGATGGTGGTCCTTATAGTCCTGAATTTGTTGAATAGGTGGAGGGAGATCTTTCGATATCCCCCCTATCTTTAGCGAGTTCTATGTGAAAAGTGATGGAGCCTTCATGCTCTCAGGAATTTGCACGCCAATGCGATCGAGAATACTGGGGGCAATGGCGAGCTGGTCGAGGAGAGTTCCCTTCTCAGGCATTGAGGCATCCCCAAGGTAGTAGAAGGGAACGTGCCGCATGATTTCTTCTGTACCACCGTGGTGGCCGTCGGCATTCATGCCATGGTCGGCGGTGACAAAGATATCATATCCCGCATCCAGCCACAGAGGGATCGTTCGAGCCAAGGCATTATCGATGTGCCAGGTTTGAATGCGATACTGTGATGAGTCTGCAGTGTATTTGTGGCCGGTACTGTCGACAGAAGAGGTGTGAAGCAAAAGGTAATCGGGATCATTACGACGGATGAGGTGTGTCGCTTGCGCACAGAGATCAATTTCAGCGGGGGCACAGATATTTGCTCCTGAATAACCTTCCATCGAGTAGAAGCGAGCATATTGAATGGCCTTGGTTTCATCTTCTACTTCGACATGTTCAATGGGATCGTACGGACCATTGTAAAGGGAATGGAAATAAGAATGAGCCACGGCTGCGGTCTTATAATTTCCTTGATGAAGCTGGTCAAAGACGTTGGGTACGTTTGATCTGCGCAATGCCTCGTTGCCACTTACGCCGTGATCAAGGGGAGATAAACCACTATGGATGGTTTCGTACATTGCCGCGGATATTGTTGGCAACGCAGTACGCATTTTCCATCGTCGGGCACGGCCGAGTTCGACCATACCTTCCAAATAACCGCATTGAGAAAGTGCAGTGTCATAACCAACGCCATCCATGATGACGAGAATAACTTTATTTTTTACCATGGTGTTGTCCGCGATCAGAGCTTGAGAATAAAAAGAAGTTAATTTCCTGTATGAGCATCAACGACCCGCTGCAAGATCGGGGCGTAATACTCATAAGGCGGTGTTGTTACAGTAGGGTCTTTACCTTCATCATCCCAGTAACGGACTTGCACGATTTCTTTGAGATAAGGGTTTTTCTCAAGCTCTTTGATTTCGTCTTCGTTCATAGGACCACCCTGTAAATTCAAAGTGTGAACCGATGCATCTGAAAGACGCGCGAAATAGCTGTCGTCAGTGGCGCAGAGATATCTTTTGGCAGCGACGTGTTGTCTTACACACTCGGTGATGACAGCCGGGAAAAACTTCTCCAAAACGGCAGCACCAGCTTCGTCGTGGTGGTTATTGATGCCTTTGGCGAGCGCATCGTCGGGAAATTCATTGGTGTAGTGGCCAATGTCATGAAGCAGAGCTGCTGCGATGAGGATATCTCCTCCATTGGCCTGCTCGGCCAATTGAGCGCCCTGGAGCATGTGTTCTGACATGGTTACCTCTTCGCCAAGATAGGAGTCCGCGCCACGACGGTGGAAGATATCACCAATAAAATCGACAATATTATCTTTGTTTAGAGAATCAAAACGATCGGCACTCATTGGGCTGCCTCCTGAGATTTTTCGGCGCGAGAGCGAATAGAGGAAAGAGTAGATAACAGGCCGTCTTTGTCGGCGTAACAGCCTTGTAGCCAACGTGTGCCTGCCCCGGAAAATCCTTTGCGGGCGTGCATGACGCGGGTGTTGTCGACGATAAATAGATCCCCTGGCTGCATCATGAAACTAACCTTCATTTCCGGGCGCTCTATGATCTCTGCATATTTGCGATAGGCGCTATAGAAGCGATCCACGTCTGCAAAGGGAATATCGGTAAAGGGAGCAGATGAACGGTTGTTAAAGCGAATGGAAAGCATCTCGCCATCGGGACCAAGTTCAATGGTTGGGCGTTTTGAGCGCAATCTTACACCATCGGTTCCGGCATATTCAAAGCGCACGGGATAACCAGACAACAAGTCAAAACTCTCAGGGGATTCTTCGCGTAATATTTCAGCCGCCTTGAAACCATCAACAACGATTGAATCGCCGCCATCCGCAGAATTCTCGAGACAGGCCAGAAGCTGAAGCGTCGGAACTGGATCGCGGTAGGGATTATCCGTATGAGCCTGGAGGCCAAGGCCGGTGTAAGCCAAATTTACCGGATTGATTTCGGAGCGAACTTCAAAGAACTTGCCATAGTTGGTCTCACGGACATAGCCGAACAATTCTGCAACATCAATGAGAGTACCGCTTGTAACAGGAAGCCCTGTCATGACCGCAAAGCCATGGCTTTCAACTGCGCCAAGCCATGAGCCAAACTCGTGATTTTTTTTCTGAGCTTGAGCGTAACCGATCGTTGGAATCGAGTTGTTTAGAGCGTTATCCCAAGTCTTGATATGATCGCCAACCCACCCTTTGTTTTCATTGTGAGGGATGTCATAGTTGTGTTCTCTCAACCAGTTGCTGGGAAAGACGACTTCTTTGTTTTCCGGAAAGAAGGATAGCACGAGATCACCGATGCCGTTTACCGTGGCGGAGCTGAGGGTGGTTTCTGCCGGAATGTCGAGAATAGTGATGAGACGTTGAGCATTTCCCTCTGCACGGGTTTGGGGGTCCAGCGCGTTGTCTCGTAACCACATGGCATGAAAGCGGGCACTCTGGCCATTATTCCACCGCACGCTAAGTGATTTTCCGTTCTCCAGAATTTCTGCGGTTTCCAAAAACATTTCGTCTCTCCGTATGGACGTTTTTATAATTGACTAGATTAGTCCAGTAAAAAGGAATAAGAACAATCAATATAAATAACCCCTAAGACGTCATAATATTTATGGCTTGGAGTTAAGGTATTGGCAATATTACCACCTTTGGATTGGTTGAGAACGTTCGAAGCCTCCGCCCGTCATGAAAATTTCACCGAAGCTGCCCTGGAGCTTGGCTTAACACAGGCCGCTGTGAGCCAACAAATTCGAAAACTTGAGGCGCATCTCAGAGTGACTTTATTTCATCGTCTTGCGCGCGGGGTTGAGCTCACTGCAGAAGGCGATGCCTATGTTCCCTCTGTCCGATCTTCCCTGAACGCTTTGGCACGCAGTACCGAAGATCTTTTTGGCAAAAAGGGAAGCAATGTCATAACCATTGCCTGTCCGGCATCCATTGCTTCACTTTGGCTGGTGCCACGGTTGGCGTGGATCAGAGAGGCGCGACCCAATATCTCTCTTTCAATCTCGGCCATTCATCGCCCTGCAGATTACGATGCCATTAATGCAGATATAGAGATCCGCTTTGGTTCTGGGAGCTGGGAGGGAAAAATATCCACTCACCTTTTCTCGGAAGTTCTTTCTCCGGTTTGTTCGCCTGAATTGGCTGAAAAAATCGTTGAGGGAAAATGGCAAAAACTACCCTGCATCAGGCTGGCCGGACGCCGCAGCGGATGGTCAGAATGGGCCATAGAGGCACAAGTCTCTCCCCCTAGAAAAACGGCGGTACGGTTTGATAGTTTCATTACGGCACTGGATGCTGCCAAAGCTGGTGTCGGGGTTCTTCTGGCCTCACTCCCTCTGAGTAAAATAGCGTTGGCAAAAAAAGAAGTCGTGCGTCTCTCTCCCGTTGAGCTTGCCATGCCAAGCGGTAATTGGCTTGTGCGCAATCCCGAAGTGAAAATGCGGGCTGATATCGAAGAAGTTTGTCGTCTTATATCGCACTCGGTCGGTAATTTCTAAATTGCAGTATGCAAAGAATTTGGTGAGGTTGCTTTGTAAAAGTTTTCTAAGTCTCAATAGATCTTAAGTAATCCGAATAAAGCCGCTCATCCCGGTTTTTTGATGCTCGATGATGTGGCAATGCAAAAGCCAGTCGCCGGGGTTATCTGCGACGAAGGCAACATCCATTCGCTCGTCGGGCAAGACCAGTGCTGTGTCGGTGATAAAGGGATCTATCTTCCTTTTGTTTGAATTGAGCAGGGTGAACGACAGCCCATGAAGATGGATGGGGTGGGTGTGTGGTGTTCTGTTTCGAAAACTGAAAACATAGCTCTTGCCGAGTTTAAGTTCCGCAAGGGGCTCCATCGGGTCGGGAGAAACCCCAAGCCAGGATTTTCGGTTAATCGCCCAGAAGGAAAAACCGATGGTGCCGCAAAAGCCGTTCTTGGGGGCTGATTCTGCTGTGGCGGTGAATTCAAAGGGGATGTGTTCGGCGTTTTGCAAGTCGGGGACCGGAACCGGGTTCTTCGGGAGTGGCTTTAAATCTCTGATATCCCGTTTGAGAGAGAGGCCCTTGGTTTTGAGAGTCGCAACAGTCCATGCTTTTGAGGCAGAGGTGTTGATCAGCTCAACCGCGCTACCTTCTTCATCGGGCATGCGAATAGCGAGATCAATTCTCTGTCCTGGTCCCACAGCATGATGATCAAGCTCGAAGTGATTGGGGACAGGATAACCATCCAGTGCGATCACGGTGGCTTTGGCCCCTTTGGTCGTGAGCTTGAATATACGGGTAACGTCCGTAACAACGGCTCGGAGCCTTACGATGCCGCCACTTGGAACTTCATAGGTGGGGTTTTGTGACCAATTGGCGGTTTTGACGGTACCAAATGTTCCTGCGCGTGCGCTTTTTCGTGCCTTGTATAAGTCGATAAACTGGCCATCAGATCCCAAACGCCAATCCCGTAGGTTCAATGAAACATCATCGTCAAAATCAGGCGTATCCTTTTCGTCGACAATCAAAATTCCCGTCAGGCCGTAACTCATCTGCTCAAGTGTGTTGCAGTGTGGGTGATACCAGTAAGTTCCTGCATCCGGCGGTGTAAAGATGTAGTCGAATGTCTCATTTTCATAGACATAGGGTTGGGTTACAAAGGGCACCCCGTCCATGGCATTGGGCAGGCGCAAGCCGTGCCAATGTATGGTCGTGGCTTCTGGAAGTTTGTTTTCCAGTCGGGCGTGAAAGGGTTCCCCTTGTTTTGCCCGAAGTATTGGCGCTGGGCCTCCTGGGGTGTAGGAGAACATCTTTTGCGCGGGAAGATTTGATATAATGGGAAATTCGGTAATAGCGGGTTGGAGCACAACATTTGGCATGGCACGGGCTTGAGAGGCCAGAAGTCCAAGCGATCCTCCGCCAAGAATGGCTGAACCTGTAATTACGGAACTTTTGAGAAAATGTCGACGAGTTTGCATCACACCAAAACTAATTATTGAATAAGGTATTTTTGATTAAAGAGATGTATGTCTTGTTGAAGAATAATGAGAATTTAAAGGGTAAGTCAAAGTGTAAGAAGGTCGCACGCGTGGGATCAATGTTTGGGGGCAAAGATTATACAGCCATGTATAAATCTTTAAAATAAATAGACAAAAAGAACTTTGGATGATCTTGGGTAGGATCTTTTTCATAACAAAGTTTCAAAATTGATATTTATTTAGGATTTACGGTGAGGGAAGTAGAGCGCATTCGGATCTGTTTAGGTCCTAATGTATCATGCTGAGTAATCGTTTGGGGATGACGAATGGATGATTTTAATCAAGCGGAGTTTGAAGCTCGCCTTGAGCGTGCGCAGACTGCCATGCGTAAAGATAACATTGATGCGTTGTTTTTTAGTACGGAAGCAGAAGTACGATATTTTACGGGTTTTCGTACCCTTTTTTGGCAAAGCCCAACGCGCCCTTGGTATCTCATCTTACCGCAAAAAGGCGACCCCATAACCATTATTCCCGGCATTGGGGCTGAGCTTATGGGGAAAACCTGGGTTCAGGACATTCGCACATGGTCATCTCCTCATCCCAGCGATGATGGTGTTAGCTTATTGTGCCAAGCTTTAAAGAGTTACGCACGAGTTGGTATGCCTATGGGCGAAGAAGGATCTCTTCGAATGCCCTTACTGGACTTTGAAAAGGTACGTGCTTCTTGTGTCGTCGAATTTGTTGATTGTACACCAATCGTTAAATCACTACGGATGATAAAATCCAGTGCCGAAGTCGATATCATTCGGCAAATTTGTGAAATTGGAAGTATTGCTTTTTTGCGCGCCGATGATTTGTTCCATTGTGGCCAACCGCTCGACGAAGTTTTCCGTACTTTTAAAATAGCGTTGTTACAAGCGGGAGCTGAAGATGTGCCGTATCTCGTTGGAGCTGCAGGGAATGGTGGCTATGGAGATGTCATATCGCCACCGACAAACCAGCCACTTATGGATGGGGATGTTCTCATGCTGGACACGGGAGCAACATTGCAAGGGTATTTCTGTGATTTTGACCGTAACTTTGCCATCGGACAAGTTCAAGATGCGGCCAAATTTACTTACGAAAAACTTTGGCGGGCAACCGAGGTTGGTTTGAGCCATGCGCGAGCTGGTATGAGTTGTAGCGCCTTGTTTCAGGCAATGCATAATGCGCTTGGTGGAGGGAATTCTGATGTTGGTCGTTATGGTCACGGATTGGGGATGCAGCTAACAGAGTGGCCTTCAATTTGTACGCATGATGAGACGGTCCTTGAACCTGGAATGGTGATGACCCTTGAGCCGAGCATGGTAATATCCGAGGGAAAAATGATGGTGCATGAAGAAAATATCTTAATTACCGAAGATGCGCCTCTTTTGTTAACTAAGCGTGCGGCATCTGAATTACCAGTTCTCTGAGGATATATAATGAAATTTGATTTTGAATTGGACGAAGGTAATAAAGCGCGTGTTAATCTTGGTTTGATTGTTTTGCAAGTGGACGAAACTTTGGAAAATGAATTTCGTTTGGCGCTAACTAGTCAAAATATCTCCCTATATCATACCCGTATTCCAAGTCATCCCAAGGTGACAAAAAAAACTTTGGTACAAATGGCTCAGGATCTTCCCGCTGCAGCACGCTTGCTTCCCAAGAGTACATCTTTTGATGCTATTGGCTATGCGTGTACTTCGGGGGCGACAGTGATTGGACCACAGGTTGTCGCTGCAAAAGTTCATGAGCATCATCCTGGTGTTGCGGTTACTGATCCGATCTCTGCAGTGATCGCGGGATGTCAGGCTCTGGGGATAAACAAACTGGGGGTATTAACGCCTTATGTACCTGAAGTATCTAAAGCAATGAGAGAGTTGTTGGAAAATAATGATCTTGAGGTGATTGGGTTTGGTTCTTTTGAACAGGAAGAAGAAAGAGTTGTTTCACGGATTACAGAAAACTCAACACTGAAAGCGATTGTGAAAATTGGGCAAACGAATGACTGTGAAGCAGTCTTTGTTTCTTGTACTAATCTACGGACTTTTGGCGTTCTAGCTGAGGCGGAAAAAACTCTTCGTAAACCGGTTATTTCCAGCAATCAGGCTCTGCTATGGCATCTTATGCGGTTGGCGAGTTTAAAGGGGCGAGAGGCAGCGCCAGGGCAACTCTTTTATGTTTAGTTTCGGAAGCACGCGGTCTCTTTTTAGCAGGTGAACGACTAGGCGCTGTCTTTTGAGTCCATGATGATGGTGATGGGGCCATCGTTGAGAAGTCTCACATCCATATGAGCACCAAAGATTCCCTTTTCGACGGTAAGGCCTTCTTTTTCTAAAGATTGGCAAAGAAGTTCATAAAGCCTTTCTCCTTCTTGTGGTGACGCCGCCGCTGAAAATCCAGGTCGATTTCCTTTTTTCCAGTTTGCTGCAAGAGTAAACTGACTTACGACCAGAATTTTTCCACCAACTTCTTTTACTGAGAGATTGATTCTCCCGTTTTGGTCGGTGAAAATCCTCATCTTACTTATTTTTTGTGCAAAATATTTTGCTTCGACATCGGTATCGCCTTGTTCAGCACAAAACAGAATCAAAAGCCCCTGATTAATACGTCCGGTAACAGTATTGTCTACTGTAACAGAAGCTTCTCGAACTCTCTGTAAAACGGCTCTCATCGTTTATTCAATTAGCTCGTAACTATGGGTTATTTCAGCAGCTTTACCGAGCATGATTGATGCAGAACAATATTTATCTGCGGACAGATCTACGGCACGGCTGACTTTCTTGTCATTAAGGCCCGCGCCTTTGACACGGAAATGTAGATGTATTTTGGTAAAGACTTTTGGGTCAGTATCGGCGCGCTCGGCTTCAACATCGACATCTACGTCCTCGACGTTTTCTCTTCCTTTTTTGAGGATATGAACAACGTCATAAGCGGAACACCCGCCCAAACCCATGAGCAACATTTCCATTGGTCTCGGGCCAAGATTTCTTCCGCCACCTTCGACGGCACCATCCATGACGACGGCATGACCTGACCCGCTTTCGGCCATAAAAGCGACGTTCTCGATCCACTTAATACGTGTTTTCATTTGTCGGGTACTCCAAGAATTAGGTTGTTGGCATGCAAAATAACTTTCCATTACCGGTTTGGGCAAGAAAAGAGCGTCGTAAGATTCTGTATCTTTTACGATTAAGAAAATACTGCTGACTTAGAAACGACGGTTGGTTGGAGTTAAAGATGCAAACTGATGTTAGTGAAAATAAAGAGAGTTCAATATTTTTAACTGCACTTTTTCATGTTCAAAAGTGAAGGGAAGGAAAAGAACTGTATAGGATTGGTGCTGTTCTTCCGGACTTGCCTCTGTTTTCCAAGCCATCCGCTTGGTTACCAGGTGCGGTTTTTGCGTGTTTAAAACGTGCGAGAGACGGCTTTTGACATCGGCCAGTGCATTTGATGGAATGATATCTTCGAGATTTGAACGTTTAGACGGAATGCCTAATGTTTCACGGCAGTTTTCACCCGTAACAGAAACAAAAAATTCGCCTGTTTTCTGGACATCAAACAGCATAATGCCGGGAAGAGACTCTCGAATTGCACAGGGGTCGAAATCTTGCCATTTAGGAAGGTTGTTACTGCCCTTGAGTTCGAGCCAATAGCGATAGAGGTTGTTCTGAGCAACAGATTTTATGTTGAACTCAGAAACTTCTAAAACCTTAACTATATCGAATGTTTTCGCCATTGTTATTGTTCAGTTCGATCTACAGTTACGAGAGACATCGGCAGCACGGCCACCGTGTTTAACACGTTTCATTCGAACATGGGTTAATAGTGGGCAAAAATGTGGTAATTGTTTGAAAAGAGGTATTACCGAGCATTCTTATAGTCGTGTAATAGGCTTACATAGCCGGAGGTATGAATGAAACAGGTGCAAAACATATTTGAAATACACACACATGGGCAAGGGCTTTATGAATTTTCACCCGAAGTCAGTGATTGGGTCGGGTTGCAAGGTCTCACATGTGGGTTGCTAACCCTCTTTATTCGCCACACTTCTGCGTCTTTAACGATACAGGAAAATGCAGATCCAGATGTTCAATTTGATTTGAACAATTTTTTCTGTCGATTCGTAGAAGAAAATCCCAAGTTATATCGCCATACTTGTGAGGGACCTGATGACATGCCCGCACATATCAGATCAGCTCTGACAGATGTTCAATTGAGCATTCCTATCGTCCACGGCTCGATCTCACTTGGGACCTGGCAGGGAATATATCTATTTGAACATCGTAAGACCGCCCATAACAGACAGGTTGTCGCACACTTGATGGGTGATTGACTCGTCTAGATGATGATTCTGGCCTAGGTATATTCTTAGCTATTTGTTCTTGGGACGGAAAGCTTTGCAGATACTTTCATTTGTTTCCAAGTACGGCCCGTTGATAAGGTCAATGCAATAAGGAACAGCCGGAAAGACAGCTTCCAGACAATCTTTTATTGCAGATGGTTTACCTGGAAGATTGATAATTAAACTGCTCCCCCGAATACAGGCGGTTTGACGGGAGAGAATGGCTGTTGGGACATACTTTAAGCTGACCTGTCTCATCAATTCCCCAAAGCCTGGCATGAGCTTTTCACTCACCGCTTCTGTTGCTTCTGGGGTGACATCGCGAGGCGCAGGACCTGTGCCGCCAGTGGTGACAATCAAGCAACAGCCTTCTTCATCCGCGAGTTGTTTCAGTGTGCTTTCGATACGTGCTTGATCGTCAGAGATGACACGTGGAACCGCTTCCCAGGGAGATGTAAGTATTTCTGAGAGCTCTTTGTGTATTGCGGGACCTCCCAAATCCTCATATTCGCCGCGGCTAGCTCTATCTGAGATGGTGACAATGCCAATGCGGGCGCTCCTGCTATGAGGGGACTGGGTGGTCATAGTTTGCTCCTGAACGGGTAGGGTTATGAGTAAATACTGAGTGGTGGACAATTTAATACTCTAAAGATGTGTTGTACTTGATGAAGATCAATGTCCGGGGCTCAAGAGAAACGCAGTATCTCCCCTTTGAATTTCCGATTTGATATCGGTCTGATGCTTTAGAGGTGGGGTAAATAAACGTTATGAAAGATCAGGGTGCTCTATCTCATTCACCAATTTTTTCTCCAATGCTTTTTGCAGGCATGGCTCTGCGCCCTTTACCTGTTGCCGTTTTTAGGCCCTTGGTCCAGCACATCCTCAAACGAATAGAACAGCTTTACCCCGAAATATTTCAACGCCTGGCTCCACTTGTTTCTTGTCAGTTTCTCATTGTTCCAACCGACCTTTACATCTGTTTTTTACTCTCTTTGGAAGGGGGGCGTGTCTCGGTGGATGTGATTGAAAAAACAGATAACCTGCCGGATGCTGATACGATCATTTCTGGGGGCATGTTGTCTTTGATCCAGCTTTTAGAAGGTTCTGTTGATGGTGATGCCTTGTTTTTCTCCAGAGAAATCAATGTTCAAGGCGATACCGAGGCTCTCCTTACTTTGAGAAATGCTGTTGATAGCGCGGATATTTCTTTTGAGGAAATTTTGGTCGGTCGTGTGGCTTTTCTTAAGCCGTTATTGGATCGAGCTATTTCTAAGGCCGCAAGGTTGTATGGGGCAGTTCATAAAGATTTTCGGCAAGTTCATAAGTCTCTTATTGATCCGCTTATGCTTCGGATCTCTCAGATTGATGATGACCTGGACCGCCAAGAGGACCGAATGGTAAAGATTGAAAAAGAAATAAAAAAAATCAAAGTTTCCCGTCGAAATAAAATCAATACGGCAAGGACATAAAACATGGAACTTGTATGTCCTGCGGGAACGCCCTCTTCTTTGAAAGCTGCTCTCGAAGCTGGAGCTGATGTTGTCTACGTGGGGTTTCGAGATGAGACGAACGCACGGAATTTTCCCGGTTTGAACTTTAGCCCGGAAGAGCTTCAGGAAGCTGTTATCTTGGCTCATGGAATGGGGCGTCAAATATATGTCGCCATCAATACCTACCCGCAGGCAGGAAACTTGGCAGCTTGGCACAAAGCGGTGGATACAGCAGCAAGGATTGGAGTTGATGCAGTAATTCTGGCTGACATCGGTCTTTTGGACTATGCGCAGCAAAATCATCCAAACTTGCGCCGTCATTTGTCTGTGCAAGCTTCTGCCTCGAACCCCGAGGCCATACGATTTTACAAACAGGCCTTTGATGTCCAGCGGGTAGTTCTTCCCCGTGTGCTCACTGTGAGAGAAATTGCCGATCTTATAAATGAGATCAATGTGGAGACAGAGGTTTTTGCCTTTGGTGGCATGTGTGTGATGGCAGAGGGGCGCTGTTCCCTGTCCTCTTATGCAACAGGTAAATCCCCGAACATGAACGGCGTTTGCTCGCCCGCAAGTCATGTGGAATATGAACAACGTCGTGGAAAGTTGATATCCAAGTTAGGCGATTTCACGATTAATTCTTTCCCGGATGGAGAAGCTGCGGGCTATCCAACCCTTTGTAAGGGAAGATTTATTGGCCATACTGGCGATCCGTCTTACCTCTTCGAAGAGCCCACTTCTCTAAACGTCATGATGATGCTGCCTGAACTTATTCAATCTGGAGTGAAGGCACTTAAAATTGAAGGGCGTCAAAGAGGGAAAGCCTACGTCACTCAAGTGGTCTCTGGTTATCGCAAGGCTATTGATGCGGCGATGCAAGGAGAAACCATACCCTTTGTGGACATGGCAAATATAACTGAAGGAACCCGTTCTACCGCTGGTGCCTATCAGAAAAACTGGAGATAGCCTTACGTGTCTGAAAATCAAAAACTGACGATGGGGCCAGTTCTCTACAACTGGCCTGCCGAGAAAAAACGGGATTTTTACTTTCGCATTGCGGATGAAGCACCCGTTGACGTGGTTTATGTTGGCGAAGTCACTTGTTCCAAGAGAACACCCTTTTTTACGCCTTATATTCCTGATGTTTGTGAGCGGCTTGAAGCTGCAGGCAAAAAAGTGATTTTATCGTCGCTGGCGTTGGTGATGTCGGGGCGGGAAAGAAGCGAGTTAACGGATCTTGCTTCTGAATGCCCGTGGGAAATAGAGGCAAATGATTTGTCAGCGGTAAGCCTCCTATCTGGAAAACCGCATGTTGTTGGGCCGTTCGTTAATTTATACAACGAAGGAACTCTAAACTATTTTTATGAAAATGGGGCTACCCGTATCGTATTGCCCTGTGAGTTACCGGTAGATTCTATTGCCAAGCTCACCAATAGTGCAAAGGGGAGAGAGGTCGAAATTCAAGCTTTTGGACGTTTGCCATTGGCGCTATCGGCGCGGTGTTATCATGCGCGATCACATAATTTGTCCAAAGACGGTTGTCTTTATGTCTGTGAAAAAGATCCCGATGGCATGGATGTCTCTACACTTGATGGTAATCCGTTTCTTGCTGTGAACGGGACGCACACGATGTCTTACACCGTTAATAATTTATTGAGTGAGATTGCTGAATTATCGGAGCTGGGCGTTACACATTTCAGATTATGGCCTCATGACGAAGACATGGTGAAAATTGCAGAAGTATATCGCCGTACTCTTGATGGAGATGATGACCTCGAAAAGTCTAACAGTGAATTAGAAGCACTGGTGACATTTGCACCTTTTTCAAACGGGTTCTATCATGCGGTTGAGGGGGCAAGACTCGTTGAATAACATCTTTTCCCTATAAAATTAAAAAGGGTTTGCCGTTACACCGGGTAGGGGTGGTTATTTGCCGACAGTACTTATTAAAAATATGACTTCTGGAGGGTATTGTCCCAGAAGCCGATCATAACTATGTTGAGACCTCAGAAGTGTATAAAATTGGGCTTTATGCATTTGTTATAAATTTTTAACCGATAATTCGGTAGGTGGGGCGGACTTGAGTTTGTATTCGCAAGACGGGCTTAAGGAATGGGGTGAGAAGACGCGAGCGCTTTATGAGTATTGGTTGTCTATCCATCCGTCAGATACAAGCTTGCCTGGGCGACAACATCTGGATCCTGTTGATATTCCAAATCTTTTACCTAATGTATGGTTGGTCGATATTTTTCAGGATCCGATCCGGTTTAAGTTTCGACTTTTTGGGACTGCCCATGTTGAAGCGATGAAACATGATTATACCGGGAGGTGGATTGATGAGGTGTATCCCAATTTCTTAGCCTCTTCTACTTATCCTGACTATATGAATTTAGCTGAAAATGCACAACCAAGCTATCGCATAGGGCCAGCATCGTTTCACATTCCTGATTACAAATCCATCGAACGGGTAATGCTGCCTTTGGCTCACAATGGAAAAAGTGTGGATATGATTTTAGCTCTGACAGTTTATCTTTAAGAGTTGGCTATTTGCGGACGTAATATTCCAGAGTGTTCTGATCCATCCAGTAACAATAGAGCTACTAATGAAAACTCTTCGTGAACAGTATTATGAAAAAAAGGTTTCAGCTTCTCTAGCTGCAAAGATGATTCCTGATAAGAGCAATCTTATGATTTCTATGGGGGTATCTATGCCTCCAGCTTTATTAAAAGCGATTGCTGATCGAGCCGTTACCGGGGAATTAACAAGGTTGAATGCCTATTACATGCATTCCAGTGCCCATGCTTCAGAAAGCATCCTTACCCCAGAAGTCGTGAAAGTTATCAAGCCTCATTCATTTTTTATGAGTAGTTACGACAGAAGTATTGAAAAACAAGGCTCGGATCTTGGTCAGAGGTGGATGGAATATGTTCCAAGTACATTCCATCAGGTGGGGAGATTAATGACGGATACACTGGGTGCAGACGTATTTATTGCAACGGTCTCTCCTATGGATATTCACGGATATTTCAGTTTGGGGACGAACAGTGATTATGGAACAGAAGTTGCTCGTAAATGTGGCAAGTTAATACTCGAAGTTAATTCTTCAATGCCCAGAGTATTTGGTGAAGCTTTGATCCATATATCTGAAGTATTATGCCTGACAGAGAATAACTGTCCCCTGCTGGAAGTTCTGCCTGCATCACCTCAGTCTGTTGATGAGCTTATTGCCAAACAGATTGTCGAAATGATCCCTGATGGGGCAACAATCCAGATGGGTGTTGGTGGCGTGCCGAATGCAGTTTCGAAGTCTTTATATGACCATAATGATCTGGGGTTACATACTGAACTTTTGACCCCAGGCCTTATGCGGCTTATCAAAAATGGTGTAATTACAGGGCGTCAAAAAACACTCCATAGGTTAAAGCATCTTTTTACCTTAGCGCTTGGAAATAAAGAGCTCTATGAATTTATGGACGATAATCCTTCTCTGGCAGGTTATCCCGCTTCTTATATAAATAATCCGTCGGTAATTTCTCAAAACGACAACATGATTTCTGTAAACTCGGCTTTACAAGTAGATCTGACGGGACAGATTAATGCTGAGTATTTAAGGGGTAGAGAGTTTAGTGGTCCGGGAGGACAGTTGGATTTTGTCCGAGGAGCGTATGCATCTCGTGGAGGGAAATCATTTGTGGCTCTTCACTCTACAGCTAAAGGAAATAGCGTTTCCAGAATTGTTTCCCAACTTGATGGGCCCGCTACAGATCCGCGTATGGATACTCATTACGTTGTGACAGAATACGGAATAGTTAATTTGAAGGGACTGTCTTTGTCCGAACGTGCGAAAGCATTGATTGCATTGGCACACCCGGATTTCAGAGATCAGTTAGGCTATGCCGCAAAAGAACGTGCTCTTATAGACTAGTATTGAGGAAGGCTTATCTTGTGCCGATTTAAGAGCCATACTTTCTTGTGACATTACTTTATTGTCTGGGGACAATAAAGTAATGTGGAATGATGTTTCTTAGCCTTGTTGCGGCGCACAATAATTCGGTTTATAGTGTCGAAAAATCGTCACAGAGAGCTTTAGGTATCATGGCTAAACGAACGACTATCCCGCAGATAATGAGACTAAAAGGCCAACGGCCAATCGTTAGCCTGACAGCTTATACCGCACCATTGGCAAGCCTGCTCGATGAGCATGTCGACTTCCTCTTGGTCGGGGATAGCATGGGCATGGTTCTCTATGGTTTACCAAGCACGATTGGCGTCACTTTAGAAATGATGATCGCCCACGGTGCGGCAGTCGTTCGGGGAAGTAAAAAAGCCTGTGTGATCGTTGATATGCCTTTTGGGAGTTATCAAGCTTCACCCACCAAAGCTTTTGAAAACGCAGCACGTATCATGTCGGAGACAGGGTGTGCCGGGGTGAAATTGGAAGGTGGCCAAGAAATGGCTGAAACCATTAAATTCCTTGTAGAACGTGGGGTGCCTGTTTTGGCCCATGTTGGATTATTGCCACAGCATGCAAACCAGGTCGGCGGCTTCCTGACACAGCGGGATGAAGAGAAGATTTTAGCCGATGCACACGCTGTTGCCAATGCAGGGGCTTTTGCGACTGTGATCGAATGTACAGAGCCTGCCATTTCCAGACGTATTACAAATGAGATTGCAATTCCGACGATTGGTATCGGGGCTGGTGTGGATTGTGACGGTCAAATTCTTGTTACAGAAGACATGATAGGCCAGGGCACGGGTTATGTTCCTTCATTTGTTAAGCGATATGCCGAGGTGCATGAGGATATAACTAAGGCAGCGCATAACTATGCAGAAGACGTTCGTAATAAGCGGTTCCCCAAAGCATAATTGTTTGGAATCGAGTCTTCTCGCAGGCCGTTACCTCTTGATAAGGGCTAATTTTTTTTGAGACTTTCGGGATTGTTCAACAGACCTTGGGATAAGATCTCGTCTAATTTATGGGCGTGGTAATAACGTTCTTCGATGATTTTACCGTTCTTCCATTTTTGCCAATGGACACCATCTATTTGAATTAAATTATTTTGTTGATCTATGAAGCGCGACTTGTTGCGAAATATACAAATTTGCGCAGTATTTACTATCTTAAGATCCGTAATTTTGCCTAAAATCTCTTTGGCTGCATTTATATAAGGTTCCTGTTTGGATCGGCATTCTGCTCTATTTTTGCCAAAGAGATTGTCATTTTCATACATTTTGCCCTGTTCATTGAAATAAAGATCTAGGGCCTGGAGAATGTATCCTGCTTCCAGAAGCTCTACTTGATGTTTTACAGCTTGTTCAAACTCTTGAAGCGGGGCATTCATAAAAGTGTTGCCTATCAAATTTTCAAATAAATATTATCCCATCCTTTTAGAGTTTTGGCGTATAAATGAAAGTGGGAAATATTAATTAAGGTGAGACGTTATGTGCGATTGATTGTAGCTTTGGGGATTTTTCTTTTCTGATCTCCTAAGCTCTGACATAAGGTCGATTAAGAATAATGATTACTGGCTGTTTGCGAGTATTATCAATAACAGATTTACCGAAAGACTTGTTAATGAGTGAAAAAAACACTGAGACTGATGAACTTTTAGAGGGCCTTCGTGAAGAGCTCGTTGAATATGGCGCAGAAGACCTTATCGTCTTTGGTCTACGTTATACGGATGATGATGAAATAGATCTTTCAATTTGGGATTCACTTGGTGATCCTGATCTGGTTGCCGATCTTTTGGAAGATTATGTTAAAGCCTACCGTCTTGAGAGCAAGACGAAGAAATAAATTGTTTAAAAGGGGCGAGGGTTGGACTGGCACTGAGCAAAGAGAACTCTATCCCCCAATAACTCTGAAAAAGAATAGCTATGAGTGATATTGAAGTAAACGAAGATGAATTTTCTTGGGATGTGACTGTGACCCTGCAAGGTGTTGAGGTTTTAGTTTCGCTGAAGCAGTCAGTGATCCAACAAGAAATTGAAGACCAGATTTCAATAAAAGGATCTCACCGTAAGGCCATTTTACGCTCAACGATCAAAAAATTCTCAGCAGGCTTGAAAAAAGGCGTTGAGAAATTGAGCGGAGATGCTTTGAAGGAATTCCAATGGAATGCTTTTATTCTCCTGATTGATGATGTTATCGCCAATCAACATTTGGAAATGAGAAACGATCCAACATTGGTTGTGAAAGCTCTTGCTGATCCGCGGTTGGCTGCACCCAAAAAATAATATTTTAAGTGACCATTGATCATGTATGTTTTGATGATGGATGTCTCAGAAAACTTTAGTTGGTTTAAATTAAGATAATTTATCTCGCGATAACAAGAGTACGATGCGATGGAAAAGGCTCTAACGGCTTCACACTGGGGTACTTACTATCTTTCTATTGAAGATGGTCAAATCAAGTCAGTAGAACCCCATAGAGAGGACCCTGATCCCTCTCCTATTGGACAGTCATTCCTTGATGGTATCCAACATCCATGTCGCGTCAAAAAACCTGCCGTTCGAAAAAGTTACCTGGAGCAAGGCCCCGGGGTTGCTACACATAAACGTGGTGCGGAACCCTTTGTCGAGATTGAATGGGATCAGGCGTTTGAACTGGTTGGGAATGAATTAAATCGTGTCCGCCAGCAATATGGTAACCAGTCGATATTTGCTGGATCTTATGGCTGGGCAAGTGCTGGGCGTTTCCATCATGCACCGAGTCAGATCCATCGCTTTATGAACTGTATTGGTGGTTACACGAAATCCGTAAATACCTATAGTTACGCCGCCTCTGAAGTTATCTTGCCGCATGTTGTTGGCTCTATGAGCTGGCTTTTAAATCAACATACGTCTTGGCCAGTGCTAGAAAAGCACTGTGAGTTGATGGTGATGTTTGGTGGTGTCGCCCTTAAGAATGGACAAATAAATGCGGGGGGAGTGGGGCGTCATTCTGCCAAAGATGGCTTACTTGCCTGTAAGCGTGCGGGAACAAAATTTGTAAATTTCAGCCCTGTTCGAGATGATGTCGATCAAGGGCTGGAAGCCGTTCATTATGAACCTAAACCCAATACGGATGTTTCGATTATGTTGGCGCTGGCACATACGCTGTATGAGCAGGGGCTTCATGATAAAGCATTTCTCGAACAGTATTGTGTGGGCTTTGAAAAGTTTGAACCTTATTTGACGGGGAAAGTTGACGGGCAACCGAAAGATGCAAAATGGGCAGCAAATATATCGGGCGTTGATGCTACGGTTATTTCTTCTCTTGCGGTTGAGATGGCCCGAAAACGAACAATGGTTACGGCTAGTTGGTCACTACAACGGGCCGATCATGGAGAGCAAACGCACTGGATGCTGGTTGTTCTGGCTGCGATGTTGGGGCAGATTGGCTTGCCGGGAGGAGGGTTTGGTCTTGGTTATGCTGGTGTTAACGGTGTTGGTCATCAATTCAGAGATTTTACTTGGGCCTCGCTTGATCAAGGTGTGAATAAGGTTGCTGATTTTATCCCAGTCGCACGAATTAGCGATCTGCTTTTAAAGCCAGGTCAGTCTTTTCAGTATAATGGCCAATCTTATACCTATCCAGATACCAAGGTGGTTTATTGGGCCGGGGGGAACCCCTTCCATCATCATCAAGACTTAAATAGACTGCTCAAAGCCTGGCAACAGCCAGACAGCATTATTGTTCATGAGCAAACCTGGAATGCTCTTTCGCGTCATGCAGACATTGTGTTGCCTGCAACAATGACGGCTGAACGTAACGACATCGTCTGTGCCAAACGGGATGATTATGTCTATGCTCTGAAACAAGCCGTAGTTCCCGTTGGGGAAGCCAGAAATGATTATGATATTTTTGGTGGAATTGCTGACGTTATGGGAAAAAAAGATGAGTTCACAGAAGACAGAAACGAAAAAGAATGGTTACAATTTTTACATGCCCGTAATCGGCAACGTGCGGCGGCGCAAGGTATTGAGATTCCGGAATTTGATGTTTTCTGGGAACAGGGCGAATATTTGCTTCCAGAAGGGCCAGACTTAATATTACTGGAAGCTTTTCGTCGGTCTCCCGAAGCGAGTCCTTTACGGACTATGTCAGGGAAGCTCGAAATTTTTTCAGAACGTGTTGCTTCTTTTGAACTTGCAAGTTGTCCGGGGCACCCGACGTGGTTAGAGCCTAAGGAGTGGCTGGGCGCTGAACTTGTTCAAAAATTTCCATTGCATTTGATATCCAATCAACCTGCGACAAGGCTTCACAGTCAGTTTGACCACGGTCAAACAAGTCAAAGAGCCAAGGTTTCAGGCCGAGAGGCGCTGACAATAAGCCCTCAGGATGCGCATGACCGAGCGTTGTCAGTGGGCGATGTTGTAAAAGTCTATAATGATCGAGGCGCAACGCTTGCTGGTTTGATCATTAGTGACAAAGTACAGCCTGGTGTCGTGCAATTGCCAACAGGTGCTTGGTACGATCCTGTAGAACCGGGGATTATCGGAAGTCTTGATAAAGCCGGGAATCCGAATGTGTTAACCAGAGATGTTGGGTCTTCCGAATTGGGGCAGGGACCTGTTGCGCATTCTACATTGGTAGAAATTGAAAAATATACGTCAGAAATCCCAGAGGTAACGATCTACACGCCCCCAGAAATTATCAGGGGACCCGAAACCATCAAGGCACCATAAGTCATCAAGGAAAACGAAGTTATTTAAAATCCGTCTCGCTTGTTGTTATGACTTATGGACGGTGACTATTTCCCCATGTTGTTCTTGCATTTTTGAGACTGGCGAAGACCCAGCTGTCGCTACGTTTTGGGCTATCATTGCGACTGAAAACGGCTGAGGATACCAGCTGATAAGACCCGTTTTGATAATAAAATGTTGGTAAAGATCGTTGATGTACCTTCTGTCCACGGCAGGGAATGGTTCCAACACCGGGAATTTTTTGTCTGGAAATGTTATTTGAGCAGCCATTTGATATACGTACCGCGTGCTCCCAACCATTATGATAACCTGCATTGAACATCTTAGCCGCGCCAGACTTTATGGTTTGTCTCATTCCTTTATTAAGTCCTTTGATTCCAAGCCAACCTGTTTTCTGTCCCAGGGGATCGGTTAACGTAATCAAAGCCCAATTGCCGGCAATTGAGGCGAGGCTATCGGGGCTTTCTGGATTGAAGCTATCGGATATTTCAACACGAGAGATGTTTGATGAAGCGATATGTTCATCGTGTTGGTATCCTGCCCTAAAATGTAGCTCATCATTGTTCCACCAACGATTTTCGGCTTTGTTGTATAGACAGTTGGCTTCTGTATAGACGTGGTTTGTGCCAATCATCACGGCGGTGCAATAAGCCTTTCCACCAATGTTTAATCGACCAATTGTGCTCCAGGGGTAGGTGCTCGCGTTAACTGTTCCTTTTGGCGATGATACCGTATTCTTGCCGTTCTTTCCAAGATGAGAGCTTTTTGTTTTGTAAAGAGAGGATGCTTGCACTGTTGCTGTCGATGCCAAAAAGATAAGGCAGGATACTACGAGAGCAGTTTTTGTTAAGGCATGAGCGGTAATATTTTTGCATTGAACGAGTTGCGAGTGCTGGGCCATATTTTCTATACTTCTGTACTATAATTTTCCGAAGCCAGAATGTAACAGCGAGATTACTTTATTGGGTGTGACCTTTTTGGGTTCGTTATTTTAACGGATTCTTAAGACTTCTAGAACCTAAAGATATAGTCTTCATTAAGTGTTTATCCTTATGTGCTTACCCTTAAAAGCTGTTGCAAAATTTGAATTTTTCACTATTCTTGTGATAATCTAATGATGTGGACCTATAAATCGTATTCAATGACTTGCTCTTAATGGTTTGAATCGTTATAGGTATCTCTGAATTTATTTCTGCTGTGGGTTGCAGCACTCATTAAGGGGTGGACAATGAAAACCAAAAGTTTTCTGTTCGGGGCTGTTGCGGCTGTGATCGCAGTTGCACCGGCAAATGCTGGACCGCTGGATGCTATATTCGGTGGTTTGTTTGATACTGACTCTGCACAGGGTCTTGAGGTTGAGGGCGTTCAGTTCAGTAATGCACTTTATGACGGATATCTTGCGCTTTCAGAAGAGCGTGATGATAACTGGGATCTTGTGGACGCTGAGCACTTTAATCACAAAGCGCGTACTGCTGCACGTCGGTCAAGTGTTCTTCCTGACGAGCCTGATGATCGTTGGTTGCGTGATGAGCAGAAGCCACAATTTGCTGATGCGCTAATGCGCATGCGCAAAACTTTTGATCGTGGTGGTCGTGTTGTAGCGCCTCAATTGGCTGCTAAAGCGCAAGTAAACTACGATTGCTGGATTGAAGCGACTGAAGCCGGACGTTCTGTTCAGTATCAACCATCTACGCGTGGTCTAGAGTGTAAAGAAGCTTTCGAGTCTGCTATTAATGGTCTTGATGCCTTGGCAACTTTCAAGCTTACAGATTTTCAGCCTTATCTAGCTCCAGTTCCGGCTGCTGCTGAAGCGCCACAAGCAAGTTCTTTCCTTGTGTATTTCAATTTCGATAGCACTGTTGCTACAGATGTTGGACGTTTGTCACTTGAAGAAGCTCTTACTGCTGCTCAAGAAAATGACGGCACAACAGTTCGTCTTGTGGCTCACGCTGACCGTTCTGGTTCTGTTGATTATAATCAGGCGCTTTCACAGCGTCGTCTGTCTGTTGTCATGGAGGCGATGGGTCGTTCTGGTGTTGATGTTGGACGGATCGTTCCTGATGCTGTCGGTGAAACACAGTCTCTTATTCCAACTGAAGATGGGATTCGCGAGCCTGGTAACCGCGTTGTGGAAATTGATTTGGTTCTGTAATCGATCGTACTTTCTTCATTTGGCAGTAATGCCTTTTAAAAGCCCTGCCAATTTGGCGGGGCTTTTTTTTATGCCTAAATTTCAAATGTTTAACTTTGTAACGGAATGGGAAGGGCTTTTTTAGTCTTTTATTAGGAGCTTTGTTCTAACATTAGGTAAGCAAGTAAGGGTATCTACTTATTGAGCGTTGGTTGCAACCGATAGTATAGATACTGATATGAAATAATTTTACAAAGACTCATACATAACGGTATCGCTTTTTAGTTTAAGATACTTGAATTGTGCTGGCGGCTGTTTAGTATGTATCCAAAGTTTTGTGCGTGATTTGCGCTGTTAAATAAATGTGCCGAATAAAAGTATGCTTACTGCGGCATGATAAATTGGAACCTTAAGGGGGATTCTAATATGACTGATGACCAAAACCGTAACGATAATGAAATTCTTACTGAAGCTATTGATGTTAGTGGTGAGACTGGACGTGAAACGCTAGTTGGGCAGGCTGCAGAGGCAATTACAGTCTCAGCGCCAAGTGCTGGTGATGTTGTCAATATCTCACTTGTTAAAGGGCAGACGGCTACTTTAGATTTTGATGCTACAGCCGCGACTCCAGTGGTCGAGGGCAACGACTTTATTCTGACATTTGACACAAACGGCGACGGATCAGCTGATAGTCGAATTGTTTTTCAAAACTTAGTTGAAGAATCTCAAGGCGCGGATGCGCCTGTTCTTGTTATTGGCGGAGTGGAACTTTCAGCTGGTCTGTTGATCGGTCAGGCGCAAGCTCTTGTCGAAGGCGATACGCTTGAAACGGCAGCAGGTGCAGGTGCAGGGCCAACTGGCGGCGGCGGAAGCACTTATAGTGATGATCTCGGTAATGCGATTGATCTCCTGAATGCTCAAGGCGTTATTGATCCTACCGAGTTGCAATTTGGTCTGCTTAGCAGTCTTGACGAGATCACGGATCCTGCTCAGGGAACTCTTCTTATAAGCTTTCTAACGACCGTTACTGAAATTGAAGAAGGCCCTGATGGTGGTATTTCAGGTTCATTTGGCGGTGGTTTTGAAGATTGGCTGCCTAACCACCATTTGAATGGTGGTGATGCGGGTGAAAATAGCGATCCTTTCTTAAATAATGGTGATCTTGAAGAATACGCTGCTCCGATGCGTATGGTGCTTACTTTTGTGCCTTCTGATAATGAGACCTTGGATACGGTCGTTCTTAATGAATTGCCAGAAGGCGTGCGTCTGTTCATTGGTGGAAGCGACGAATCTGACGAATATACTGGTGGTTTCCCGGTAACGATATCTCCATCCGATTTTGCTGATATTTATATTTTGCCTCCACAGCATTCTGATGCAGATATCGCGATTACGGGTACAGCTACTATTTCTGATCCGGATTCCGGCGAAAGTGCTACGCTGGGCTATTCTACGGTTGCTATTGTTGATGCAGTTGCTGACATGCCGGAAGGTTTGCAGATAGGTCAAGATCAAGATCTTTCAGGTAATTTTAATACAACTGATTCTCAAAGTTCGACGTCTTCTCCTGGTCCGGTTGTGAACTCTGGAAATGAAGAAGAAACGGTTACGATTCCGGTTACTGTTGAATTTGCTGATTTTGCAGATGATTCTGAAGCTCATGAGCTTGTGATTGACGGTGTGCCCGTCGGGTGGGAAATTCGCCCTATTCCTGGTGCACAAATTTGGCAAATGGACGGGGATAGTGTTTATAAAGTAACTTTTGATGGTGCAGGAAACCCCGTTCTTACATTGGTTACGGATACTTCGGATCTACCCGCATCTTTACAGCATCAAATTGCTTTGGCAGCTGGTGTGGTCGCTGATCCTGATGCGTTACATACTCTTGAGGAAACTATTGGTAATGAAGTTGCCGGGGACGGTTATGTTCGTTATTTCGTCGATGTTTCCGAAAATGTGGATGCAGCAAATAATGGTAACACACTAGATACATCTGATGATGGTACCGGGAGTTTAACGACAAATATTTCGTTTGATCCTAATGATTGGACCAACAGCCGCTTACCCGATGGTACGCCTCGTGATGGAGGCGAAGGTGGTGAAAGTGATGATCAGGGACCTGCAAGGATTACGGTACATGCTGTTGCAACTGAAACTGTTCCTGAAGGATCCGGTTCAGAACTAGCGGATGCTGATGGAACGCCTGTTGATGAAAATAATCAGGCCGTAACTGACCCAGTATCCGTTGTGATATCTATTGACGAAGATATCCCAGAATTCACTTCACCCATTACGTTGATCCACGATGAGACTGCTCGTACTCTAACTGGCGATACTGTTACTGGAGTTGATGAGAATTCAAATGATATTCCTGCCGTTCCTTCGGATGTGCAATCGGTACTCGACGAAAGATATAAAGTTTTACAAGAGGACGATAACGCGACCCTTGGAGATGCTGTTGGTCAGGCCCAAAATACTTTTACCTACGATTTGAAGTCAGACGGCTCTAATGACGAAGTGCCAGATGGTTCTGATGGCCCAACGGATACAGACACAGGTGCAAGTAATGCCTTTGATGATCTTGAGGCGATTGAGTTTGATCTGTCTGGAAATGTTAATAGTCTTTTAACGTCAGGCGGCTCTGCAATTACGTTGCATCAGGACCCTGGAAATTCTCAGGTCGTGTGGGGCTTGGATGCTTCTGGTAACGTTGTTTTTGCTGTTCATATTGATGGAACATTAACTAACGATGGCAACACAGGAAATCTAACCTTCGTTCAATATGGCCCTATTGATCATGATCAAGCTGGTGATGGCGGAGAAGGTTCACATGATGAAAATGCTTCGTTCAACCTCACCATCAAACTGACTGATGATGAAGGCGACAGCGTTACTGCTACAGCAACAATCAACATTGAAGATGATGGTCCTGTTGTAGATGTGTCTGTTAAAGACGTTAGTGGTAATGATGTAACGCTTTCTCTTAATAACCTTGATGAGTCCACGGGCGCTGATATTGGTGATACGAACGCTGATAGCGATGATGTTGCTGGTAATACAGTTTCTGATCCTACAGGAACTAACCCGATTGGTCGTATTGGTACTGCGAGCGATAGTGGTGCTCTTTCCGATCTGTTCGATATTGATAAAGATGCCGGTACTGACGGTGAGCAATCAGTTGTTAATACGTTCAGCTTAACGCTTTCTGGTGACGCTGTTGCAACAACACTTTCTGTCACACAACCTTCTTCTGGACCTGCTTATGCAGACCCTTCTATTGAGCTTGTTCTTGAAGGCGGTGAGATAATTGGCCGCTTCCTAATTTCAGCAGAAGGTACTGATGGTTCCGGGAATACGATCCCTGCTGTTTATGGTACAGCTCTGCGTATTTCTCTTGATGATATAAATAGTCTAGATGATGCAGATCTAACGGTTGAACAGTATGTTGCGATTGATCATGGTGATGATAGTAATGATCATGACAGTGTCGCTAATCTCCTGACGACAGGTGATGGTGTTGTTGGTCTTACACTGACAACCACAGTGACCGATGGTGACGGTGATACAGCAACAGACAGCGCGACAGTTGTACTTGCTGATGCCAACAACGGTTCGATCGTTATTGAAGACGATGGTCCTGCAAATAATACTGCTTCTGTTTCTAATACAGTTGAAGAAGACAATCTGGTTGATGGTAATGATGAAGACGCTTCAGGTAGTACTGTTGCGACAGGTTCTGTTGCAAGCCTTGTGGATTTTGGTTCTGATGGTGCCGCAATCGGCGGTGGGTTCAGCCTGGGATCAGACCTGAGTAATCTTCCTGCTCTGACATCAAATGGACTGCCAGTTACCTATGCCGTTGTTGGCGATACGTTGACAGCTTCAACGACAGCGGGTGCTGTCTTTACATTAAAAATTGATGCGAACGGGGATTATACCTTTACGCTTTTGGATCAGCTGGATCACCATCCTGTTGTTTCTGCTGATGATATTGAAGACTTCCTAGATCTCGACCTTTCCTCCGTTCTTGTAGCTACCGATGGCGACGGTGACAGTGTTACTATTGACGATGGCTTTACCATTCGGGTTCAAGACGATGTGCCTGTTGCGCTGGATGATGCTCTAAATGTAACGGATGAGTCCGCAGGCAACGTTGTTACGGGTAACCTGCTTCAAGCTGGCGAAAGCGCGGGTGCTGATCAACCTGGCACAATCCGCGAAATCACCCATGATGGTGTGAAGTATGAACTTGCTGCTGATGGTCAGTCCGTTAGTGGTGGTGGCAGCTTTGATCCTGCGACAGGTATCCTGACGATAACAACCGAAGCCGGTGCCACACTGACCGTGGACATGGCGGGTGATAATCTTGGTGATTACAGCTATGAAGGCCCTGCGACCCATCCGGGCGAAGATTTCGCTCTGGGTGGCGGCAGTTTTGATGGCGCGAGCTACACACAGACTAACCCTGCAACTGGCGTAACTGTTACGGTTACTGGTGCAGGAACACAGGGTGGAAATCCTGTTGATGTATTGGTTGCACCGGCTGCTGATGGGTTGGGTGTTAGTAATATTCCACAAGGAACGACTGATACTCCTTATACAGACAATGGTACTGTTCAAGAAAGCCTAACTTTCAGCTTCTCTGATGCTGGTGGTGCTGTTGCAACGGATCATCTATCATTCGAGTTTGATGGGAGTTCCGGTACTGCTGTTAACTGGAGTGCTGTGACGGCTGATGGTGTTGTTGCAGGAACGTCTGCTCCGGGTGAAAACAGTTTCACGATTACTGGTAATGGCATTACTTCTGTTACCTTGACGGCTGTAAGTTCTAGTCAAGGTTTTGCTGTGACCCAGGTTTCTACAGCGCCTGATACGCTGGACGAGACATTTGATTATGTGTTGGAAGATGCAGATGGTGATCAGGATGGGGCAACGCTGACTGTAACGGTTGCTGATGATAATCCAGTTGCGAACATCGAATTCAATGAAGGGGCCGAGATCCGCCTTGATGAAACCGATAACGACAGCGATGACGGAGATGTTGGCGGTCTGCTTGCTGATGTAACTGTTCTTGGTTCTGTACTGTTCAGTAACAGTTCTGTGTTTGGTGCAGATGGCCCTGCTGCGGCAGGAGCGACTGAATTCAACTTGAGCCTGGGTGGCGTGCAGCCGGTAAATTCTGGTTTGGTTGATGCGCAGACGGATGAAGCGATTATCCTGACCCAAGAACCTGGTGGCGACATCGTTGGTTCTTCTTCAACTGGTGGTGAGGTCTTCCGTGTTTCGACTGACCCAGCAACGGGCGATGTGACAGTTACCCAGACCCGTGCTGTTGAACACAACGACAGCAATGATCATGATGAAAATTTAAGCCCTGCGATCATGAATTCTGGCGTCTTGCAGCTGATTGCGACAGTTACAGATGCAGACGGCGATCAGTCAGATGATAGCCTGGATCTAGGATCTGTTGTTAAGTTTGAAGATGATGGTCCAAGTATTTCGGCAAATGCGACTACAGAGCCAGTTCTAACTGTTGATGAGACAGTTCTTGG